>CBDBOO010000071.1:0-106923 GCA_965208385.1 Endozoicomonas sp. | reverse complement strand
ACTGTCGCTGGTTGGTAGCATCTGGGGAGAGATAACGGTCACAATCCTGACATTACTGCCAAGTTCTCGCCCATCCAGACGGGCGGGCTTTTCAAACAACTCATTCAGCTCAGGAATATGTTCTGGCGAAAACTGTCGAAAGTCGATTAGCAGGGTCATTGATGTGTCGCTGAAAAGCAAACCTTCATTACGCTGCGGAATACCATTGGCATCAATTTTCAGTTCCTGGGTCAGGCCGCCCTGGTGAAGATTCTCAAGGCTCTGGATCACGGACAGACGTTGTCCCTGTCCGGCCTTTTGTTGCCGAGTGTGTTGCTGAGTTTGTTGCTGAGTTTGTTGCTGAATAAGGAGATACCATGCCAGAGCGCTGAATTCATCGTCATTGTCGACGATAAACGCGTCATAGGAAGGCTCATTGGCTTTCTCTAAGCATGCTTTTTTTGTGGGTATGGCATCGGCAGCAGCAGTAGCAGTCTTTGGCGCAGCTCTCTTATTATTAGGAGAGGAAGGCGGTGACGGTTGCTCCTCTTTAGTAGTAGGGTATAAATTTGACTGCCCTGTCTCTATGTTCACTTTAAACTCCCTTTAAATGCTGACTATTTCTTTTGCCCTTTACCCTTTACCCTTTTTTTAGTTCTTTGATTCAATACTTTGGACACTTTCACGCAACTTTGGACACTTTCACGCAGCGATAGTTCCGTAGCTACCGAGCTGCTCGTAAATGTCCATGATTTTCTCATCACTCAAGGGCAACCCTGACTTCTCAAGAAATAAAAGGGAGAAATAAAAGGGACATCCAGTGCGCCGAGATAAATCGGCAAGAGATTGAAGGTGAAAGTCCTTCATCCGGTAAGGTCTAGCAATCCGCCGGAACCCCGAGTCATGGGCGGTTGTCAGTAATGGCAATGGTTAAGCGTTGACAGGGGAAGGTACAGGCTCAGTATTGAGCTCCGAAACCATCATCGAGAACGCCGACCTTGTTGGGTGAAGGGGAAGGCAATACGACAGAATCACGCTATTGCAAGTGTTACTGTTGGTTCTCCGGAGTCAGTAGACCTGGTGCATGTACTGATGTCTTTTGTGCGGAACTCGGGAGACCCTGTCAGTGATTCGCTGATCTCAATGAGAGTGTTCACAGCGGGTCGGATTCAGCGAAGTCAGAACGACAAAGGCTGAATACCTACGCGGGCAGGGAGTCAGATAGACGAATAGTAGTGAAGAAACCGGCGAACAATATGCAGGTAAAACAACCAGACCATAGCGGAGTCGGTGGAGCGAAGTCGTCTAACGGCAAAGAATGGCGCAACACGCCGGATCTGACTGCAACACAGAGTGCAGAAGCAGGATCGTCAGGGCTGATGCGTCTACATACCAAAGCAAAAAGGAACCGGTCTCTGCGGTTCAATAATTTGTTGCACCATATCACTGTGGCCATGCTGACAAAGGCGTATAACCGTCTGAATCGGACATCGGCCAGAGGTGTTGATGGGGAGAGCTGGAAAAGTTACGGCAAACATTTGTCGGAACGAATCACGGGCCAGAGGTGTTGATGGGGAGAGCTGGAAAAGTTACGGCAAACATTTGTCGGAACGAATCACGGCGCTTCACAACCGTATTCATACACAAGGGTATAAACCCAAACCTGTCCTGAGAATCTGGCTACCCAAACCGGATGGCAATCGTCGTCCGGTTGGAATCACTTCGGTGGAAGACAAGATTGTTCAGCAGGCGTTAGTGTGGGTGCTGGAAACCATCTATGAAGCAGACTTTCTTGGGTTCAGCTACGGGTTTCGACCCAATCGAAACCAGCATCAGGCATTAAATGTAGCCTATGTGGCGATTACCCAAAAGAAAGTCAGCTGGATACTGGATGCAGACATCAGAAAATTCTTTGATCAAATAGATCACGACTGGATGATGAAGTTTTTACAACACCGAATCGCAGACAAACGACTACTCCAGCTGATAAAGCAAACGCTGAAAGCGGGAGTAGTAGAAGACAGCCGGTATTCTAAAACAGTGGTCGGAACACCACAGTTTAAATGGGGCAGTTATTTCACCATTACTGGCGAATATTTACCTCCATTATGTTTTAGATTTATGGGCACACCAATGGCGGAAAAGAAACGCCAGAGGGGAGTGTTATATTGTCCGCTATGCGGACGATAGTGTATTGGGATTTCAATACCGTTCGGATGGCCTGCACTTTATGGCAGCCCTGAAAGATCGGTTAGGAAAGTTTGGCCTGAGTTTGAACGGTGAGAAAACAAAGCTGGTAGAGTTTGGTCGATTTGCAATCAGTAACAGAAAGGAGAGGAGACAGGGGAAACCCGATACCTTCGATTTTCTGGGCTTTACACACATCTGCTCAGTGCGCCGTTCAGACGGAGGATTCATGCTGAAACGATTTACGATAGCCAAGAAGCTGAGAGCAAAAATCAAAGACATAAAACAGACTTTACTGAAAAACCGGCACAGGGATGTATTCGAACAGGGTAAATGGCTGAAAAGCGTAGTTCAGGGACACAATAATTATTTTGCAGTTCCCGGCAATCTTAAAGCATTAAACCAGTTTCGTAGAGAAGTCTGCAGAGCTTGGGTAAAGGCATTAAGAAAGCGCAGTCAAAAACACCGCATAACATGGAAGAAAATGCAGAAGGTCTTCAAACTGTTTATTCCAAGCGCGAAAATACTCCATCCATATCCAAGTATGCGACAGTGTGTTTGATTTTCCGTAAGAGCCGTATGCATTAGTAGTGCCCGTACGGATCTGTGCCGGAGGGGTGATAAACTGTCAAGAAATTGCTGGTAAATCAACCCTTTACGGCGATTATATTCAACACAAAACTTAAATAATTGTTCACTTACCAATGGATTCAGTTTGGTGAAAATATATGGATGTCCCCAAAAACTTTGTCTATGGATGTCCCCAAAAACTTTGTCTATGGATGTCCCCAAAAACTTCTGACCGCTCTCATTATGGGGATTGTTGTCACTGAAACACTCAACTGGGCAGCCTTTGAGCGAAGGAGTCTTGGGAAGTTCAAGTCGACACGGCTGTGCTGGATTTTCTATTCAGCAAAGATTGCATGGCATCGTATGCTTCAGGCCAGTATTCGCAATATCTTGTCACATTACGGCATTACTGAAGGGACTCTGACGGTTGATGATTCTGCTAAACAACGATCAAAAAGAACGACCCGGATCGAAGGCACTCATAAAATCAGAGATAAACCAACAGGTGGCTATATCAATGGTCAGGAACTGATCTTTATGGTCTTGGTCACGGACATTGCCACCATTCCTGTAGGTTTTCGGTTTTACGTTCCCGACCCTAAGTGAGAAACATACCCAAGGTCAGAACGTTATTACGATTGCCAGTTGGAAAAGGTTGAAGTTCAACCAGCACTTGATGTGCAGGGTTTGTGACTACTCAGGGTTATCCCTGAGTAGCGATAAAGTCATGGACGCCTACGAGCAGCTCAGTGGGTATGGAGCTATCGCTGCCTAAAAGTGTCTGATGTATTGTTGAATGTATTCTTCGATAAGTTTTCTCAGTTCACCAGAGTCAACAAAAAGGCTCTCGGAATCTTCTTCCTGAAGGTGCTTTTTTATCAGGGGTACAGGCAAGGGCAAAAACTTGCCTTTCTGCGAATCAGCCTCAAGGATTGCCTCTTTTGAAGTCAATAGTTGGTAGCCTCTTTGGTCTTCATTCTCGGCCAGGCTGTACAAGCCCAGGTTGCCCCTGTCTGCTTTAGACTGTTTTTCCAGGTAGTTCGCAAAAGACGATGGCAGCATGCGAACGGCGTTTTCCAGCGTATCTTTTAGATTTAGAGCTTTGTCTAAAATACCAGATATGCCAGGAGTCACTTTTAGTCCATTTGATTCAAAGAGCTGCTTCAGTTTAGACATACGTATCGGTGTTGGTTGTTTAATAAAGACGCTAATATCAATAGTTATTGTCCTCCAGAGATCACAAAAATCTTTCTGATTAGAAGCATCAAATTGTAACGATATCTCTGTCGCAAACAATTGCATAAAATTATCTCCCCCCAGTAGGGCTGACTGAAGAGTATATTCATGATATCTCCCCTCGATCACAGCCCCCCGACTCTGTATCAGTTTCACCTTCCTTGTGGTGTCACTGGTTTTTTGCACCCTGAAAGGTGGCAGCTGTTTTAACAGGCGAGGTAGCATAACTTCCCCTTCCGGCAACCAGGTAAAGCCGGAACCTATACAAGTAGTTTTCAGCCGTTGTTCAAACGATGGAGAGCTGCTGCTTTTTATTTCAGTGGTTGCCGCACTTCTTGGAGCAGCCTGCAAGCGTTTAATGACCGGAGCCTTGATCGATGGATAATATGGCTTAAGACGCTCCTCAAATTTCGCCATAACTTCGGGCAGGGTATTATTTTGCTGGTGTTCAGTAAGGGACTCCAATTGCCATCTGAAACTTTCATAGATATCTTGGATTTCATTCACTGCCAGGTCACTCAACAAGTTCTCTTCCAAGACACCGTAGCTCCAGAAATCAAATAGTTTCTGAGAAATCATTTCACGGTACTTCCGTCCATAGATAGCCGACCCCTGGCTCAGCGTTGTACTGACGGAATCTAGGAGGACATACCAATTCTGGGTAGCCGATTCTTCCTTTGTAGCCTTAACAAAATTTTTCATTTCGTAGAGAAGCTTCAGGACCGATTCGATTTCTGCTTCGGAGGAACTTCTTCGGAGTGCCTTTGCAAAGGCATAAAACAGTTCAAAATACTTATTTTGTTTCAATACATCATCGTTGATCATGCCTGACTTCACCATCTCTACGGCCTTTCGCAGATCGCTCAACGAACGGGATGAAAGCAGTTTACTATAACAGCTGGTAACGTTGTCTATTTCAAGAGGGGCCTTACCTTCTCTGGCTATCCACCGGTTAACCGCCTCCCGGGATGTACCCATCTTGTCTGCGAACCGTTGAGGGTCTGCTTTTGCATCTTGCAGAAGTACCGTCTGCTCTTGCTTGGGAAACATCAGTCCTGTGACTGATTCCTTAAATGCTGGCTTTTCAATATGGATTTTACTATCGGTACCGGTTCCACCCGGGTCGACTTTCTCCCAGGTGCGCCCCCGGTCGGCAGAATACTCAATCCACTCGTGTATATCTGAGGTCACCAGCCGCACTGGCACCCCCCTGGCGGCTGCAATGGCAAAGATGGCCCAGGCCCGGTGGCGACAGGCTCCCTGCTTCTGGCTGATAATCGCTACCAGGCTACTGGCATCCGTATTGGCAGAAATATCTTTATCCGCTTTAAAGCCACGTGCCCAGGCTGCCAGCGTTTCTATAAGGGCTACAGGCCTGGCTTGATCAAAGGGTTTTAGCAGTGCGTCATCGATCAGCTTATTGAACGGCGTATTGGAACTGGCGAGCAGGTTGTCTTCGGTATTTGTGCTGGTCCTCTGTCGTTTAACCACATAGTGCAATTCTACCACGCTCTGAGCATTGCTATCTTGCTCTTTCAGGCGAATCAGCAATTGTCCAGTACCACGGTCCCGGATTATCTCCATTTTATCGAGAGGAATAGCCGGTTCGGTACAGAGTTGGGTTATGGTCTGGTGAGCATATAAGCCTGGCAGTTCAATGAACCTGTCCGTGGACAGCGTTTTCTTTATGACACCGTATTGCTTTTCTCCCGTGACGTAGACTGGCTGTTGCAAAAGCTCCGGGCAAATGACATCACAGCCATGAGCCCCTGTGGGCAGGGTTGTCTGTGTGATCCGGCTACCGTCGACAGTCAGTTGCCATATTTCCATACGCTGTTCTCTGGGGGGGGCATCTTTAAAAATCTGGTCGACATAGTAAGCCGTTGCCCTCTCCTTTGTTTGGCCATCAATGACACGTGCCACCATTTCTGGTCGTTTTATTTCCGCCTTCTTCTGCTTCGAATGCTGTTCAGAAACCGCCATCGATTCCGATGGTGCCTCAGCCTGTCTCAACTTCTCCCAGAGTAACTCCAGCGCCCTGGGAGAGGGGGCCTGACTGAGCAGAATTTTCACCCCGTCCAGCAACGGCAGGTTGTCCGGATGCTCTAAGGTCGCCTGTTGCTCCTGGGTGAGGGGCAGCACATCATAAACCCCGTAATTTTCCTTAATGAAATTCTGTTGCCATAGTCGATAGCAGGCACTGTAAAGAGTGTCATGGGCACAGGGGCACTCCCGGCTCTGACTTTTCTTTTCCCAAGCCAGGAGCGCTATGGCCAGTATTGCCTCTTTACTGGCCTCATTTAAATTAATGGGGTCGGCCAGTATTTCAGGCACGGTCACATGGTTGACTGACCGAGCCTGTATTACCTTTGTTCCACCTACTCTGGTAGCTAAAACCGGTTGTGACAACATTGTATAATTGGGTGCCAGAACCAACTGTTCCATCACAGCCTCCAAAACCAGTGTATCCCCTGCCATGTCAGGCAACTCCGGCAAATTATTCAACGTGCACTTTCCTGCTGACAGGAAAAGACTGTATTGCCGGGCGAAGATCGTCTGCAGCTGTTCTGATGAGGGCGGGGCGAGCGGATATTCCTTGGCCAGTATGTGTGTGAGTCGTTGTAAATCAGCCACTGCGGGCTGCAAAGGAATCTTTTTCTGCTTCAGATGGTGGCGCAGTTTCAGGTGCCAGTTGATCACCTGCTCCCGCAGCTCTGTGGTCAGGTTGTAAGGCAGCACCGTGTTGGCGATGGTGCCGATATCCTGATCGGTATATTCCGAGATATTCAGGCAGGTAAAACGGTTTTTCAGTGCCGGTGAAAACCGGTGACGGCCGACAAAACTGGCTGGGTTGACCGTAGTGTAAAGGTGGAATCCGGGAGCTGCCTGTCCGGTGATGGCATTGTTCAGAAGTCCTTCAATCTCCTCACTTTTTAACAGGTTTAATTCGGAAATAATCAGGGGGTAGCCATCCTGTTTAGCTTCGTTGACTGCTTGCAGCAGAAGTTCCCAGGAACTGTAACCAGCGTTAATCTGTTTTGGCGGCAGCTGACCTGCCTGTATGCACATAACGGTTAGCTGTTGATCCAGTAACGCCGATTTGCCCCGCCCGGCCGGACCTGAGATAGCGGTAGCATGTCGCCCTCGATGAGAGGTTTGGGTCTTTTTCTCATGGAGACTGCGCTTCTGCTCAAGCCAGATGCGCCTCATCAGAATGACTACGCTGGCGTTTGTGTAGTTAAGTCGTGTCCCGGTGCTTTGCCGTTTTCCCTGATCACATAGCCATTCCATATAAAACTGCTCGAATCTTTCCTGCTGGGCTTTCGTGAGGCTGTCATTGAAAGGCTTTTGTTTCCCATACCAGATCTTCAATGCTTTTTTTTCATTCTGCTTTTGATCGCTGACCTCGCAGCCCAAGGCATCTTCGAAAGCCAGCCACGCCAGTCCATTCAATCCTTCAGTGGTTAATTCGACGGGCACCGTATTTTCACTGAGAGCAGCCTGAATCCGGCTGATGAGGTCGGTCAGATCCCTGGGTGTAAAGGCCCGACCGGGCAGCAGCCCCTGATAATGCTTGTAAAGCAGCTCTATCGTGTTGACCAGTTGCTCTACATGGTCGCTCAGAGGGTCGCTCAGATGGTCGCTCAGAGTGCCACTATCGACACCTGTGACGTGTGCAAGTGTTTTTGTCAATCCCGGAAGCAACACTTGTGCCCGGATAAAGGATGAAGCTAAAGGCTTGTAGTAAAGCTGTGGAGCCTTGATCCTGAGCAGCTCATTCATGCGTCGGCCGCTGAAATGATCCGGGTTACCGGTCATAATGATCCGGTGCCTGGGGCTTACCGGAATGTGCTCACCATGAACGTGTAAACAAGGTGGCTGGTCATAAAGCCCTTTCAGGCAATTCCATAATTCGGGAGTGGCCAGGTTAGCTTCATCAATGATGAGTACCACCGGCTTATCACTGCTCTTCTCAGCCCATCGCGTTAATGGGGTTGGCAGCAGCTCCGTGTGCAAGTCAGTGTCACCAGGCGGGTCATTTACTTCGTCAGCTATTTCGCCAGAACATGTCACCATGGAGGCATCTGCTGGTTTCAGGACCAGCCTGCCCAGCAGGTCACTGAGCTCTGTTTCAGGGCCTACGGTAATAATCTGGGGTGGCTGGTCTGGGTTAAGGGTTCGAGCCACCGCTTCAGCAATATAGCTTTTACCCGCTCCGGTCTCGCCTTTGATGCAGACTACCGGGTTGAGTCGGACTTTTTCTGCCAGACGCTTGATTCGGCGTTGCTCCCAGCTTTGCCAGTCGTGTTGTTTTGCTTTGAGCCTTTGCCGCAGCTCGGTACTTCCCCGGGACTCCTTAGACAAGACCTTGTCCAAAGCACTTTCAAATACAACCTCTCCCCGAAGTTCGGCATCCGCCAGAGACCTGGCCTGCTCCCGTATTATTCCTCGCTGTCGCTGTTTGTCGTCCAAACAGATCAAGCGGTTGTAAAAGGTTTTTTCACGGTGCAAGGAACGGTTGTACAAACCATCCAGTTTCTGCTCTGCGGCTAGCAGGGCTGCATCGGTTAGTTTGGCAAATTCCTGACCTTGACGGCGTAAGTCCGTATTGTCACCGGCAGCCAGAATGATCAACATGGCTGCCAGGTCATCCACAGCCTTGTCCTCTGGAATCTGCTGGTTCGGGAACATCTTTGCAGGGAAGGCGCGGGCCAGAGACCAGAACTGCTGTTTGACCGTTTCCCGGTCAAACAGCGAATGCTGAGCAAGCCATTTCTGCAGGTGTTCCTGGTCGACCCAGTCGACCGGGTCACCAGAGAGAAACAGCGCAGCACTGAGGTGTTTCAGGTAGCTGTAGACTTCACTGTTGGCACGATATTCTTTCAGCACCACCGAGTTTACCGCCTGATGGTAATGACAGGGCAGAAGGCTCTCGCAGCCATCCATCGCCTGCTCGGATTCAGCCTGTTCAAGCACTTTCTGGAACAATTGCCGGATATCCCCTGGCGGCAGGGCTGGACAATAGGTGGCCATATGTAAACGATCCAATATGCCGTAGAGTCTCCGGAATGCGGCGAAGGCCTGATGTTTCGATGAATCCGTGTCCATCTTTTCACCGTCAGTCTCAACGGCCTGCCCCCCGGTAACGCCCTTGGCGAAAAGAGGAGCAAAAGCCTGCCAGACCGGAGAGAGCATCTCCCTGTCCCTGGGCCAGGTAATGGTCAGCTTCATATTGGGGAATTCTTCACGCTGGCCAAGGAGGACCAGATGGGGTGGCGTGCATAACAGGGTTTCCAGTTGTCGAAGTAACACCGGATTGCTTTGCAGTCCCGACAGGCAGACAGGGGTGCCATCTCTCAGGCACTTTACCAGGTAGGTGAGACTGCAACGGAATTCTCGATTCTGCAGCGAAACAATCTCTGTGCGCTGGGCTATTTTGGTAAGGCTTTGTTCTGGCAGGATTACGAATTCTTGCTTTGACCCAGAGGCGTTCAAAGGCAGCTGACTGTTGCCATCACACCATTCGATGCTGACCTGCGAAGCGGAGCCTTCGCTGGCCATGAAAGTCATTGGTTTTGCTATCGGCCCGATTCCGGTCACGCCCCCGCGGAAAAAGGGCGGCTGTGCCTCCGGAACATCTGTAGAGAAGGGCAGGTGCTGTAGTTTCGCCTCCTGCAACCGGCTGACCAGCTGCAACCACTGGTTCTGGGTCAGGGGGGAGGTGATACGAATGCTATGACATCCTTTCAGCCATACCGCCAACATATCCCGGCGACAAATCCTGCCCTCTGCCGTTAATACATTTTCATGCATGATCTGGGCAAAATTATCCTTGTTAATCAGAGCAACGGCTTGCGTGGCAGAACCGGAAGTGGCAGCAGCTTCATCCCAGTGGATGCTCTGGGCCATAGCTTTTATTTCTTCCTGGGACAGGGGTTGCCGGTACAGTTTCAGATTTTGGGGTAACTGAGCATTCGAGCCGTTGCAGCGAAACGTCCCGGACCGAAAAGTCTGCGCCAGTTGCACAGCAAAAGCCTGATCCTGCCATGGAGCGTTTTTCAGAATAAGCGTTTGCCCTGACTCTAGCCCTTCCAGTGCGCCGGGCTGATGGATCAATTGACCATGTTCATCTACACCTGGCGTACCAAACAATAGGCCGTGCCAATCCTCTCTGCCGGTAAAGTCGACGATCTTTCCAGCTGAACCGGTATCCATTGGCTCAAGGCTGCTATCCAACTCAGGCTCAAGGCTGTTATCCAACTCAGTAATGTTCTGGTCGAGCCAGGCTTTCAGGGAATCGTTATCAGCTTGTTCGGTGTCCTGATTTGTAGTGATTATGTCGCTGATCGATTGTGGCGGGCAGGTTCCATTGATGCGCCACCAGAAATCCGGTCCGGGGCTATCCTGTTGACTGTCGCTGGTTGGTAGCATCTGGGGAGAGATAACGGTCACAATCCTGACATTACTGCCAAGTTCTCGCCCATCCAGACGGGCGGGCTTTTCAAACAACTCATTCAGCTCAGGAATATGTTCTGGCGAAAACTGTCGAAAGTCGATTAGCAGGGTCATTGATGTGTCGCTGAAAAGCAAACCTTCATTACGCTGCGGAATACCATTGGCATCAATTTTCAGTTCCTGGGTCAGGCCGCCCTGGTGAAGATTCTCAAGGCTCTGGATCACGGACAGACGTTGTCCCTGTCCGGCCTTTTGTTGCCGAGTGTGTTGCTGAGTTTGTTGCTGAGTTTGTTGCTGAATAAGGAGATACCATGCCAGAGCGCTGAATTCATCGTCATTGTCGACGATAAACGCGTCGTAGGAAGGCTCATTGGCTTTCTCTAAGCATGCTTTTTTTGTGGGTATGGCATCGGCAGTAGCAGTCTTTGGCGCAGCTCTCTTACCCATTAGGAGAGGAAGGCGGTGACGGTTGCTCCTCTTTAGTAGTAGCGTATAAATTTGACTGCCCTGTCTCTATGTTCACTTTAAACTCCCTTTAAATGCTGACTATTTCTTTTGCCCTTTACCCTTTTTTTAAGTTCTTTGATTCAATACTTTGGACACTTTCACGCAACTTTGGACACTTTCACGCAACTTTGGACACTTTCACGCAGCGATAGTTCCGTAGCTACCGAGCTGCTCGTAAATGTCCATGATTTTCTCATCACTCAAGGGCAACCCTGACTTCTCAAGAACTCTGCATATCAGGAGTTGGCTGAACTTCCGGCGTTTCTATGTCGCCATCGAGATCACCGTTTCTTTTTGAGTATTCTTCTTTCGTCGGTCTTTAAACGGTTCTACTCTTTAAACGGTTCTACTCTTGGAACCACCACCTCTTTATCCTTAAAAAGTGTCATTCTTAAAAAGTGTCATTCTTAAAAAGTGTCCACAGTGTTGTGATTGCGAGGTTAACTAATAAGGTAGAGTCTTTCGACTGAAAAAAGTTCCTTCACTTCAAAACCGGGTTCATATATGGTCTGCCCCGCGATGTAAGATGCAAGAAAAAGTTTTCACAATGACTTTAAAACCGACACTCACCACCTGAATTCACCACCTGTCCTGACATTTTCCTGATTTCTGCTATTTAACAGAAAAGCAAATATCAGAAAACTGTCTTATGCCTCCTATCCAGTATCGCACTCAGATTCAGAACATGGATCACCTCGGTCTGGTAGCAGGTATGTGTAAAGGGCTGGTGATCGCCGATCGCATCGACAGATGCGTACCAAAAATATCCGATGACTGGAATGTCTCCCACGGTGAAGCCATTGTCGGCATGATTATCAATGGCCTGGGTTTTACGGGCAATCTCTCCATATGTTTTCCCGGTTCTTCGCCAATAAACCCCACGATAAACTGATCAGGGAAGGGATTGAGCCAGAACATATGAACGACAGCGTTCTGGGAAGAGCTCTGATGAATTCTTTGATCTGGATGTCAGTAAAGTCTATTTCGAAAGTCTATTTCGAAAGTCTATTTCGAAAGTCTATTTCGAAAGTCTATTTCGAAAGTCTATTTCGAAAGCTGGCTATTTCGAATCAATGTTGCGACTCATCTCAAACTGCCATGCGAGGCACTGCATCTTGATGGTACCGGTTTTTACGTCGATGGTCGTTATGATGGTCGTAATAACAGCGATAGCGATCTGAGCGACAAAGACCTTAACTGCATCAGGCTTTGCAAAGGTTACAGCCGGGATCACCGACCGGATTTGAACCAGGTCATATTGCTTCTATTGACTGAAAACCGGGCTGGCATTTCGATGTTTATGGCAGCAGCCAGTGGTAACGTGACTGATAAGACCAGTTTCAAACAGGTAGTTTCCCTGCATGTGAAGAGCTTTAAAGCAGCACTGGAAGCCTGTTATTTGGTTGGCGATGCAGCACTGTATGTGGTAGGGACAATTCAGGAGCTCAACCAGCAGGATCAGTGGTTTATCTCGCAGGTTCCTCTCAATATTGGTGCTGTCAAAGAGTTGGTAAAGAGTGCACCCACACGGACCATGAGGCCTGTGGAGGGATTTGACCATTACGAAGCCGTAGAGGTGTCGTCTGATTATGCAAACGTAGAGCAACGCTGGGTTTTGTTTCGCAACCAGCAACGCCAGAAAACGGAGCAGAAGACACTGACAAGGCGTATGCAGAAAAAGTCTCTGAAAGAGTGCGAGAGGCTGGAAAAGCTGAGCAAGAAGGCGTTCCTGTGTGAAGGGGATACCATGGCAGCGTTCAGGCAATGGCAGAAGTAATCCGAACTTTATCAGGCTGATGAGGTTCAGTTTATCGCCAAACCTTGATGCAAGGGCAAAGGACGCCCTGCTAATGGAGCGGAACCAGATCACCTGGAATATTACAGCACAAGTTGTTGTTCGGTCGCTGAGTAAACCCGCCGGGATGCAGAAGCGTTACTGGGTTGTTTTGTGCTTGCCATCAACGGAACGGAGAAGCACGTGATTGACATCTCGGAGAGTCAGGGGACAATCCTTTTTATATTGGGGTCAACGTACCAAGAAGTTTATTCCTGATTGGCGTGGTGAATGACGGTTCAATGGTTTGAATGAAAAATAGTCAGGTGCAAGATATGTCTGAGAAAAAAGGGTACAGGCTTACCAGAATTTATACCCGTAGTGGGGATAAAGGTACAACCAGATTGGGTGAAGGGCAGGAGGTTTCCAAAAGCCATCCGCGTATTGAAGCCATAGGTACCGTTGATGAACTGAACAGCTGGATGGGAATGCTCAACCATATCCTGAAACAGGATTGCGATCTATCGGGGAGTCAACTAGCAAAAATCCAGGATATTCAGCATCGCTTGTTTGATGTCGGTGGAGAGCTGGCGATGCCAGGATTTCAGTTGATCACCGATGAGCATACCGATGCTCTGGAGTTATTAATTGACGAGTTAAACGAGCCGCTGCCGGCATTAACGGACTTTATTCTTCCCGGCGGTGGTCTTGCTGCCTGCCATACCCATGTGGCGCGTACGGTTGCCAGACGGGCTGAAAGGTCTGTCATTGTTTTAAAGGAAAGTGGTGAAGAAAGTGGTGAAGAAAGTGGTGAAGAAAGTGGTGAAGAGGTGCATGCTGCATTGCTGGCCTATATAAATCGTTTGTCTGATTTTCTATTTGTACTGGGTCGGCATTGTGCCAGACAAAATGAGGGAGAAGTTCTGTGGCAGGCTGCTCCGAAAAAAGAAAAATAGAAAACCCGGATTTTTATCCGTGATCCTAAACTGATGTTCAGTTATGATGAGCGGACTTTGTATGGGTTCACCATTAACCGGTTTCTACTGGACTGATGGTGACTTGCAAGAATGCTTGTTTGAGGGAACAGGGTGAAACACCCTGACTGTACCCGCAACTGTAATGGAATAGTTTTCAGCCACACTGTCACTGATGTAATTGGGAAGACGGTTGAAAATGCGGAAGGGTTATCTGAATCCTTCCATACGCCAGAGTCAGGAAACCTGCCTTTACAAAGCGACCATTTAATCCGGGCGGGTAACCTGGCGGTTTAGAAATAAATACTGGCAATTTATAATAGCGTTACTGCTGTAAAACATTTCTTGATGGCTGAATTGATTTTGATCTGTTCAGCTGCCGCGTACCGCCCTGAGTCATTGAATTAACTCAGGGGTTCTATGAGAACACTATCACCACTGTATTTTGTCCTGTCAGCCATTTTTTTGTTGACGGTGGATAGCTATGCTCTGGCTGTTGAACGTTGCGTTCTGGACGATAGTGATCGTTTGGTTTGTGTGAAAAAAGCGTCTCCCGACATCATAAGCCTGTCACCAGGCACCACGGAACTGCTGTTTGCAGCCGGAGCTGGAGAGCTGATTGTCGGCGTTGACCAGTACAGCGATTACCCTGAATCAGTTAAAAAAATACCCACTGTTGGCGGCCATCCTAACGTCAGTGTTGAAGCGGTTATTGCCAAAAAACCGGATCTGGTGGTTGTATGGAGTGTGGGTAAAACACCGAAAGCAATTCAGCAGATTGAAGCACTGGGCGTGACCACACTGCATCTGGATGCCAGGAATTCCAACGACATTGAGTCAGCAATCAGAAGGCTGGGAATCATAGCGGGTACCGAAGAAGCCGCAGATCGTGCTGCAAATCAGTTTGTTGAACGACTGACTGCTTTGAAAAAACAATACGAACAGCAAAAACCGGTCACCGTCTTCTTTGAAATATGGCGTGATCCATTGATGACTATCAGTGGTAACCAGATTATCAACAGTGTTATTCGCCTTTGCGGAGGTCGGAATATCTATGAAAACGCTACCGCAAGCGTTCCCAGGGTTAACCTGGAATCATTTTTGTCAAAAAACCCTGAAGTAATATTAGGTTCTGATCCGCGAGGGGAGTCAGATGACGCGCTCGAATCGTTGAAAAAGTACTGGGGGCGTTGGGATACTTTAACGGCTGTCAGGGAAAAACAACTATTTACTGTTCCCAGCGATCTTATTTCACGCCCTACCCCCAGGCTTCTTGATGGTGCAGAAATAGTCTGTGAGCAGCTTCAGTCGGTACGAAACAGAGATTCGAATCCTGAAAACCCGCTTTTAACATCGAATGTAACACAATAAATATAAGGTATTGAAAATAATGGCTTGCAGCAGACGTATATTTGTCAGGCACCCACTGGCTATAGCAACCACCATGACTTTAGCAGGATTGGCTGGTATTGCTCAGGCTGAGGAAATCTATGATCTGGGTGAAGTGGTGGTTACCGCTTCCAGAACCGCACAAACGGTCGAAGGCGCGCTGGCACCGGTGACCGTGGTTACCCGCAGAGATATTGAAAACAGCCAGGCCAGCAATGTCATAGAATTGCTGAATCGAACACCGGGGCTCCAGGCCACCAACAATGGTGGTGCAGGAAGTCATTCCAGTATCTATCTGCGCGGCACCACATCAGCCCAAACTCTGGTATTACTGGATGGGCAAAAAATAAACTCTGCCAATACCGGCACCTCTCCCCTGCATTATCTTGATCCGGAACAGATTGAACGGATTGAAATTGTCCGCGGCCCACGTTCAAGTCTATATGGTGCAGATGCCATAGGTGGCGTTGTCCAGATTTTCACACGGCAGGGTAAAGGTGATCCAAAGCTGAGTGTAAAGGTTGGAGGTGGTAGTCGAAATACCGGCGAGTACAGTCTGAACTTCAGTGGTAAAACCGAAGGGATTAAATATAACCTGGGAACCAGTTTTTATGAGACAGGCGGGTATGATAATACGCTGATGGTAGAGGATGGTGATATGGACGATGATGCCTATCGTAATAAATCAGTCTTTGCCAATCTGTCCAGAAAATTTTCCAATGATGTTGAAGCCGGAGTCAGCTTTTCCCATTCAGAAGGTAAGGTCGAATATGATAACAATGATGTTAACGATTACATTCCTGATCCTTATACGACACAGCCTTACAATGTATTCCGGTTAACCAATATCAGTTCGTATATCGCCAAAACACTCTCTGATAATTGGGATACGCGTATTCAGGCTGGCTATACTGAAGAGTTGTCCAGAGGGAATACCATTGATAGGTCTACAGGGCAATCTGCTGATAGTTATTACAGCGAAACCGAGAGTTATTCTGCCAGCTGGCAGAATGATATCAGCTGGTCTGAACAGCAGCTGTTAACGGCTGGTATCGACTATTCAAAGGAAAAATATCAGGGCAGTACTGATTACGATGAAAATTCCAGGTATAACGCCGGTGTTTTTATACAGAATATTTCGACCTTTGATAGAAGCGATCTTCAATTAGGTTTACGACAGGATAAGAACGAAGCCTATGGCTACAACACCACCGGTAATGCGTCACTGGGATTTACTCTTCCTGCTGATCTTCGTCTCATAGCCTCCCTGGGAACAGCGTTCAGAGCGCCAACCATGGGGGATTTATATTATCCGGGCTTTTCTAATCCTGATCTCAAACCGGAAACGGCTGAAACAGCAGAGCTGGAATTGAGAGGAAAGTTCAGCAAAGGTCACTGGGGTGTTTCAATCTATCAGAATAATATGGAAGATATGATCGCAGCGACTTTTGAGACAGGTTACATTCCCGACAATATTGCCAAAGCCCGAATCAGGGGCGTGGAATTGAATGCCACTGCAAAACTATGGAGCTGGGATATAGCCACCAGTTTGAGTTTTCTGGAGCCGGAAGATCGTTCTGCAAAGAACCGGGGAAAGACGTTAAGATATCGGTCAAAACAACTGTTCAGCCTTGACGTGAACAGGCAGTATCAGAGATTTAGTATTGGTGGTTCTTTCAACGCTCGGGGAAGTTCTTTTGCGGACGGAGCGAATACGAAAGAGGTTGCAGGTTTTGGCGTCGTTGATTTAAGAGCGTCAATGAAAGTAACACCAGAGCTGAAGGCTTCCGTTAAACTGGTTAACCTGTTCGATAAGGAATATCAGGCTGTTGACGGGTATCGGGGAGAGCCATTCGGTGGCTTCTTGACACTGGTTTGGACCCCTGAGATCTAATACCATTTCCGAATTCTAATTATGCTATTGCGCTGCCTTTTCAGACTCAGATCCTGCGTTGGAGTTCCTCGCCATAGCGACGGCTATGACTCGTCACTCCGCCTTGTCTCTGAGTCTGAAAAGCCATGCTCATAACGCATATTAGAAACCGGCAATGGTATAACAAGAACATTTCAAGCATTTTGCAATTTGATTTCAGTCGTTCACATTCTGAATGCCTGAAACAAATTGCCCCTCAATAGGCCTTCAGTGCACAATTTTCTGCTCTTCATCAATGCTCTTCATCAATGCTCTTCATCAATGCTCTTCATCAATGCTCTTCATCAATGCTCTTCATCAAGAAAGCACTGTTGATGATAGAGCGCTGAGGGTTATTCTCTACCACCTTACAGATTGCAGGTGGCAGAGAAACTGAACGATTACTGCTCGAACAGATCACTCAGCTTGGTGGCCAGCATCATGTTACCTTCGGTGCGAAGTTTGCCGGTCATGAATGCCTGCATACCATCCAGTTCACCTGTCATCAGACCAACGAAAGTCTCAGTATCCATGATCAATGTAACACTTGGGCTATCATGAGCACCTTCACCGATGTCCAGTGCGCCATCAGCGATAGCAGCATGATAGGTATCACCATCAGTGATATCAAACTGGAATACAAGGTTCTCGCCAGCAGCTGCAGATGCATTAAAGCGGCTTTTCATCTGCTCGATAATTTCTTTAACTGTCGCCATGTTTTTATACTCCCATCGCCGACACTGCTGTGCCAGTCGTTGTTATTTAGGGCTATTAACCTGATTTTCATCAGGCTACCTGTGATCGATTCATCAATAATACTGAACAGATCACGCATCATTCTACGCGATAGATTCTAGAATATACTCACAACCTTGCCTGCATTCAAACGTTTGTTTCATTTTTTCGGCAGGAGGGCTGCTGTTTACAATCGGTATAGAAATTTCAGAATCGATGCTTGAGTGTCAGAGTATGAATGGCTGAAAGCATGAAAAGATTTCATACCCGTTATTGCGGGTACGTTATACGACAGTAACTATTTTGTTTGCTGGGATCACTTCCCACCGGCCGAATCACATCAGCTGGTGGAAAGTGGAGCTGGTGAAAAGTGGAACTGGTAAAAAGAGTAACTGGTGAAAAGTAGTATTCAGTCAGCTTTCTTTATTGATAATAAAAAGATTTCTGGTAAAGACGTTATCGGCATTATTTTTCGGATAACCACCAACATGTTTTTTAACCATTCTGTTGGAAACATAAGTGTAAATAGGCGCAAAAGGCATTTCATCGATCACGGTTTTTTCTGCGATAGAATACATTTTCTCCCGTCTGCTCTTATCCTGGGTGGTCATGGCTTCATTAAGAATCTGATCGAATTCAGGGTTTTTCCATCCGGAAAAATTATAATCGTTGGAACTTAACCATAAAACCAGCATGGATGACGGGTCATTATAGTCTGCCGCCCAGCCGGATCGGGCAACATCAAAATCACCTGATTTGCTCTTAGCCATAAGCTCCTTATATTCCAGTCGCTCAGTTCTGACCTTCACTCCCAGTACTTTTTTCCACATCTGGGTAACAGCCAATGCTGTTTTAGTGTGGGAGTAGAGATCGTTAAAGGAGATGGTAATACGCAGAGGGTTAGACTCGTCATAGCCTGCTTCTTTCAATAATTCCTTTGCTTTCTTTTCACGAGCTTTTCGCGCCTGCTTCTCATAGGCTAAGTCAGGTTTTATAAATCCATTTATATGTTCCGGAGTAAAGCCATAGGACGGCATCTGCCCCTGTCGCATAATAAACTTGGTAATCAATTCCCTGTTGATAGCGTATGAAAGAGCCTTGCGTACCCTGACGTCATCGAAAGGCTTTTTCTTGGTATTAAAGTAATAGAAATAGACTGTGCTCTGAGGAGATATGTGAATTTGCTCTGGATAATTACGCTTCAGGGAGCGAAATTCATCCAATGGAATAGTAGCGGTCATATCCATTTTGTCAGCACTATACAGTGTGAACTCATCGGTAGCATCTTTCACAGGAAGAAAGGTGACTTCATCAATGATCGTTTCGGAATCATTCCAGTATTCTGAATTTCGCTTTAAGACCAGAAAGCTTTCCGGTTCATGGGATTTAATGTTGTAAGCGCCGTTAGTCACTATGTTCTCGGCTTTAGTCCAATT
This sequence comes from Endozoicomonas sp., assembly GCA_965208385.1. Lineage (GTDB taxonomy): Bacteria > Pseudomonadota > Gammaproteobacteria > Pseudomonadales > Endozoicomonadaceae > Endozoicomonas. Next base: position 87,768 of record CBDBOO010000071.1, on the reverse strand, counting down.
TTCGCCATAGAGTTCAATTGCATTTTTTGGCACGGGAGCCATGGAAAAATGCCCAAGCATTTTTACAAAGTATGGGATCGGGTTGTCCAGAGAAATTACCAGTGTTCTGCTGTCCAGTGCTTTAACACCCAGGGCATCGACTGTTTTTTTACCTGCAATAACATCGGCGACATTGGTAATGCCGGTAATCCCCATATACCAGGAAAAAGGTGCTTTTGTGGCAGGATCCGAAAGACGACGAAAGCTGTACACAAAGTCATTAGCAGTAAGCGGTGTGCCGTCAGACCATTTCAGGTTAGCACGAAGAGTGAAGATGAATTTACGACTATCAGAGGATATGGTCCAGGATTCTGCAGCCCCCGGGATGATGTTGCCGTCAATATCCTGGGTGACCAGTCCTTCAAACATATCAATAGCAATATTGCCGTCGGACTTTGTTTCCATTTTCTGTGGGTCAAGGGATTCTGGCTCTGAACCATTTCCTCTGATTAGAACCTGACGCTCGCTGAGATTGACTCCTTCCAGGCTTGAGCTGGGAACAGCATAGGCACTGTTTATAGACAATACCGAATATAAGAGTATTGATATCAGGTAGAGTATTGATTTATACCCGGAGTGTTTGGGGGATGAAGGTAATAGGGTGTCTACCTTCATCTTAATGTGATTCAGCATCAGTCTGTCCCAGTCCATTTAGGCCTTATTATTCTTATGATCATCCAGAAACTTACTCAAATTCGCGACTGCTGAGGAGGCAGGCAAGGCAAACGGTAAATTGTCTGAGCATTATCGCAGAATTATTGCATTGCATCCTTATATATACAGTAATCGTCGTGTAGCTGTGTAGCTGTGTAGCTGTGTAGCTGTGTAGCTGTGTAGCTGTGTAGCTGTGTAGCTGTGTAGCTGTGTAGCTGTGTAGTCGTGTATTTTATGTACTGCTTAAGTGCGTCATTAGAAATATATCAACTCATGAAGGGAAGGGTGAATCTTAAGCAATATTTTCGGGAAAGGCAGGCTGAGAATCAAGATGCAGCGGCATACGTTACTGTGTTTATACCGATGAAAAGCAGGGTTTATACCGATGACGAGCAGGGTTTATGCCGATAGAAGGCAAGGTTCATACTGATAGAAAGCAAGCAGCCCAACGATTTTCTCAAAAGAGTCGTGGGCTGCTCAGACGCAATGATAAGTTAATCTAATTTACACCGGGTTCACATTTTCAGCCTGAGGTCCTTTCTGACCCTGAGTGACATCCATCATCACTTCCTGGCCTTCATGCAGTACCTTGCGTCCGGTACCGTTGATTGCACTGAAGTGGACAAAGACATCTTTTCCGTCTTCCTGAGCGATGAAACCGAAGCCTTTTTCATCGTTGAACCACTTAACGGTACCTTTAACCTGATTGGACATGTGTCTATCTTTCCTGTGTTTGCCAACGATTGCTGGCTTTACCTTACCCAGCCTGAAATCCTGCTGGACTTGCTAATGAGTGCTTCCTACCGCCATGTTACAGAAGCAGACCTATTGGTCAGGGTTCTACATCCAAGAGACTATCTTCAAGAGATTATCTTCAAGAGATTATCTTCAAGAGATTATTCTCTCGAACTGACTTAGCATTGTATAGCCTGTAGGTGGTTTGAATGCCCGAAATTATTGTGCTAAGTCCAATAATTATTCGAAAAACCTGCCTCTGCTTCCTGATCACCTTCTCAGAACTGCAAATTACCCTGAATTCGTGTCAAAAATGCTACAGACGTTATATCCAGATACCAAAGGCCAAACAACAACCTGCAGAATAGTACAGCATCAATCTCTGTCTACACTATGCAGCATTAAAACCTGATGCTGTACCAGCCCTACTGGATTACAGCTTATATTTCTACCTTATCTGAGGACTGCAATCCAGCGAGATCTTTGAAAAACTTTTTTAATATCGTTATAAATTAGCCGCAATATAATGGGGAGTAATACCTGCTCTGTGTATTTCTGAAGGCAGATCCTGCCCCTTATAGATACCGCACTCCAATAACAGTGTCTTGAAACCCATGGCATTACCGCCCAGAATATCGGTATAAAGAGTATCTCCCACCATTAAAATCCGCTCAGGATTTTTGAAGTTAAACCGTTTCAGGGCTGAGTTAAAGATAGAATTATCCGGTTTTCCATAAAGTACCGGCTTATTCACTTGCTTTGTTTTTTGAACAAAGTCGGCTAAAAAATAACCCGGAGTAGCTACAATGGTATCGTCGTTTGGGGCGCCGACATCGGGATTGCCAACCACAAGTTCAAACTGACGTTGTCCGGCAGAGTGCACGAGGTTTTCCTGCATTTCTTCAGTCCAGCCCGACGCCGTTAAAAATAGCAGGTGGGTGATAGTTTCTGGAATAACGCCATGGTGTTGATTCAGCGAAACCATAGGGGCAAGAAGCGGTCTGGAAGGATGATTCTCAGGCGCAATGACGCCCCAGTTTTCAGAGGTTTCAATAGAGACAATAAATTTCTCAGTCACATCCAGACTGGTAATGATTTCATCGGCGGAAAAATCAAAACCCCGCTTATGGTATTTCTCTTCAGCGACAGAATGATTGGTCATTGTGTCATTGGAAACAACACAGAACGATTTACCTTTTTGGCGCATCAGGGCGATGGCATCGCGAGCACCTTCAATGGGCGTCTTTCCACGACAGAGTACCCCATATGAGTCCAGTAAAATCAGATCAAACTGATCCAGAATATCGGCCAGTCCGTCAATTCTTTCCGGTGCGGATTTCGGATTACTGGCTGAGGGATACCAGTCCCTGTGACGGGTATAAATTTCATTCACGGTTGTCGCGTCTATAACGACCATCTATGGCCTCACTGGTGTAAATTGAAAAGACGGCTGACTCAAAAAGCCTGCGGAGCACTACGGTGAAACTATAGTGCTTGAAACCGTTCGGGCGAAATTGCCATTGTACTCACTGACGAATGGTATCCCTGAATTACTTTTATTCAAAGATGTCCAGTTTCAGAGGTTCAATTGAGCCCATCCAGAGGGCGAATTCGGTATGATCTTTCAGATCATCACCTGTTTCAGGATGAATAAATACGGTTAATCCATTTCGGTGGCAGGCCAGCCATGGAATGACTTCGGAAAACATATCGGGAGCAAAAGCCAGCTGGCAACTCCACATCGGATGCGGGCCGACAGGTTTACGATGATGCCTGCCTACTTCGAGAGTGAATAACTCACCAGCCTGTCGACAGAGCTGTTCTGCCTGCCTGCTGCTCTGCTCATCAAAGTAAATATGTGCGTGATAACCCTTGATTTCTATCATGTTGGCTCTCTGGATAACTTATACCATTTCCGAATTCTAATTATGCTATTGCGCTGTCTTTTCAGGCTCAGATCCTGCGTTGGCGTTCCTCGCCATAGCTAAGGCTATGACTCGTCACTCCGCCTTGTCTCTGAGCCTGAAAAACCATGCTCATAACGCATATTAGAAACTGGCAATGGTATTAGACAGATAACGATTCTGTGATCGCTGACTGCAAAATATTATTATGATTTTAATGTTATGGCTATTAGTCTGTCGTTTAATAAACATTTTTGGAATGAGCCATGAGATTGCTGAATAGGGTCAGTACCTGCGACTAAACAGTAAGGTTTTGGGCTTGTTGGAAATCCGGGTTATCTGCTGGTCCTGGCAAGCCTGTCAGCAGAGCAGTTAGACATTTTGCAATTCTATTAACTGCTGAACGGTTTCAACGAGCATCAGATGGATGGCCTGTTGCGGTAATCCTGAGATGGTAGCTGCACCGATAACACCACCATTGGCCAGTTGCAAAGGAAGGCTGCCTTCACTGGTGGTCATCTGTTCGACGTCAATAAAGGGTACATGTTCAATTCCGCTCTGATTGTTTTTTGTCTTAGCACTATCCGACAGCAGTGTGTTCATACAGTGACGTAATACCGTGTTTCTTTTTCTTTCTATCCCTTGCACACAACTGGGCTCTGAACCTTTCAGAGCGGTGAAAAACATCACCTGATTATAAGCGTATATTTCAATGGCAACGTTCATGCCCTGCTGGCAGGCCCATTCCCGCAGCATAGACCCCAGTTGCCATGCGGTGTCTGAGTCAAAATATTGAAGCTGCAGTGTTTGCTGTTGTTCAAGAGTTTGCTGTTGTTCAAGAGTCTGCTGTTGTTCAAGAGTTTGCTGTTGTTCAAGAGTTTGCTGTTGTTCAAGAGTCTGAAGATTGTCATCTTCCAGTGGGTTTTGTACTGCGTCAGTAATGTTCATGACAATGATTACAACTGTGTTCAGCTGAGAATCAGTGTCAGCTGTGGTGGATTGCCAGGTCTGATTACTTTATCCGTAAAGGCAGTATGTGATACGGGTTGAATGTAATACTAACGTCCATGTTTATGGTTAGACCTGTTATAAAATCGCTGGAAGGCGAACAGAAAAATATAGCAGATTCTGAGATGTCTTTGGGATTTGCTTTGTGTTTCAGACGGGGCAATCAAGCAGAAGCGTTGAAATGCCCGATTTTAAAGACAAACAGGATTATTTTGGTATAACTAAACGTTAGTGCTGCATCCTGTATGATGCGGTTAATTTTAATGGGTTATGGATAAGCACAATCCTTTTTTTACAGCAGACATTCATTACCTGATCGGCACAAGTTGTGATTAGCAATTTTATGTAGGCTTGGCCTGTCTTCAATTCTGATTCGACCATAACGGGTACGAATCAAACTCTGTTCTTCCAGCTTCTTGAGTTCAGCAATAATGGTTGGGCGGGAGCATCCCACCATATGCCCCAGTTGAGCCTGGGTGACGTTTAATGTATCAGAGCGGCTGACAGAACTCAGTTCAATGAGGATATCAGCCAGTCTCTGCTTTTTTGAAATGAACCGGGCCCGATAAGCACTGTGCATAGCTTTTCTCAGTTTCATGGCCAGTGTCTGGTTAAGAAACTGACAGAATTCAAGGTTTTGGGACGACAATTGCCGCATAAAACGGGTAGGCACAGAATATAGACTGCAGTCTTCAAGTGTTGTGCAGGTATAGGCACGAATACCATCATCAACTAAAGGCACATCACCCAAAATAGTGCCCGGGCCTAAAATACTGAGTAATAGTTGATCGTTATTGGGAGTGTTGATCCAGAAGCAAACCAGTCCGGATAAAATAAAACCGACAGAATCAATTTTTTCTCCCTGCAAATACAGGGTGCTTCCCTTTATATAGGAACGCATAGTGCCCGCCTGTTCAATTTCATGGCAGGTTTTTGCGGAAAGAGGAAAATAATTTTGCAGCATGCAATCAAACAGCTTTAAGGAAAAGAAAAATCAGTCTGATTTTAAAATGTTTGGTTTGGTAATAGCTAATTTATTTGATCAAACCTTACTAAGTATTTTCCGTTGCGTTTGTAAGTAGGTTTGTTTGTTTGAGTCCGTATAGGTGTTTGCATTGTAAAAATATGACAATTACATCAGTCAATGATTTGTAAGCTTCTGATCAAATTTGTTTAGGGGTATCGGCCAGTAAATGCTTCTGTCCGATTATTTCACAATTGAGGGAATAAATTATCTCCATAATTCATTCTCTCAATTGCGGAAGATTTTACTTAGACTATCAGGAGTTTTCTGTGTCTACAGAAAAAAACGGCGTATTTAAAAAGACGCTGACAGCTGCCGCCTTGGCTGCCGTTGTTGGTGGTGCTGCAGTGGCTCAGGCCGCTGATCAGCCAAACATTCTGGTCATCATGGGTGATGACATTGGTTACTGGAACCTGAGCGCTTATAACGCAGGCATGCTGGGCTACAACACCCCGAACATTGACCGTATTGCCAAAGAAGGTGCCAAGTTCACCGACTATTACGCTCAACAGTCTTCCACTGCTGGTCGTTCAGCGTTCATCACCGGTCAGATGCCTTTCCGTACCGGTATGTCCAAAGTCGGTCTGCCGGGTTCCTCTCTGGGTCTCCAGCAAAAGGACATGACCATGGCTCAGGCGCTGCGTGACCTGGGTTATACCACCGGTCAGTTCGGCAAGAACCACCTGGGTGACAAGGATGAATTCCTGCCAACCAATAATGGTTTCGATGAATTCTTCGGTAATCTGTACCACCTGAATGCTGAAGAAGAGCCGGAAAATCCGGATTACCCGAAAGATCCTGAATTCAAGAAGCGCTTTGGTCCTCGTGGTGTTATCAAGTCCACTGCTGATGGCAAGATCGAGGACACGGGTCCTCTGACCAAGAAGCGCATGGAAACTGTTGATGAAGAGTTTCTGACTGCAACTGAAGACTTCATGGAACGTGCAGTCAAACAGGACAAGCCATTCTTCGCATGGTTTAACTCTTCCCGTATGCACAACTTCACTCATGTGAAGGAAGAAAGCCTGGGTAAGACTGGTCTGGGCTTCTATGCTGACGGTATGGTAGAGCACGATGGTCACGTCGGTGACCTGCTGAACAAGCTGGAAGAAATGGGTATCGATGAAAATACCATCGTTATCTACACAACCGACAACGGCCCTATGACTGCAACCTGGCCTGACGCTGCATTCGCTCCGTTCCGTGGTGAAAAGAATACCGGCTGGGAAGGCGGCTTCCGCGTACCAGCTATGATCAAATGGCCTGGCACTGTTCCGGCTGGCTCAAACGTGAACGGCCTGTTTGCCGGTGAAGACTGGTTCCCGACTCTGGTTGCTGCCGCAGGCAACGATAAGATCAAGGATGAGCTGCTGAAAGGCTACAAGGCTACCAACGGCCAGTCTTACAAAAACCATCTGGACGGTTTTGACCAACGTGAACTATTGGCCGGTAAAGCCGAATCCTCCCGTGGCGAATTTTTCTACTGGTCTGACGATGGTCAGCTGCTGGCAATGCGTGACGAGCGCTACAAGTATCACTTCATGATTCAGGAAAAATCCGGCATGGAACTGTGGGCTTACCCGTTCACCCAGCTGCGTGTACCTTATCTGTTTGACCTGAAACTGGATCCGCTGGAAAAAGGTGATCAGGGTTACGGTTACTGGGGTTGGTTGTACGAACGCCTGTTCCTGATGATCCCTGCCCAGCAGAAAGTTGGCAAAATGCTGGCAACCTTCAAAGAGTTCCCGCCGCGTCAGAAGGCTGCTTCCTTTACTGTGGATCAGGCCATTCAGCAGATGCAGAATGCCCAGACAATGAAAAAGCAGAAAGAAGGTTAATCAGAACTGATTAATAGCACTGTATGTTGAAAGGGAGCCATCGCTCCCTTTTTCATTGATTCAGGCAGCGTTGAGCTGGTGCATTACTGTTTTCGTCTATTTTTGAAGGTTCTTTTTTACACCCTGCTTCCTCACTACTCTGATGGCATATACCGTCGCCTTTGAAGTTGCTACTGCGTTGCGGCGCTCGTTCACTGGTACGCCAGCCCGGTGGTACGCCAGCCCGGTGGTACGCCAGCCCGGTGGTACGCCAGCCCAGCCCGATCACTCGGTTTGTCTAAGCTCCCGGGGTTTTATACCATTTCCGAATTCTAATTATGCTATTGCGCTGCCTTTTCAGACTCAGATCCTGCGTTGGAGTTCCTCGCCATAGCTACGGCTATGACTCGTCACTCCGCCTTGTCTCTGAGCCTGAAAAGCCATGCTCATAACGCATATTAGAAACCGGCAATGGTATTACTCCCTTGCGGCCTGGTAGCAACTCCAAATTCTTTGGGTATAGTTTGCTATGCCTCTGACGTTTCTATCGCGCTTTTAATTCAAATTAAAACTGAAAAGATTAAGTAAAGCATTCAAGGGAATATATAGATTTTCTAGGTGATCGCCGTAGTTTTATTGGTGGGATGGTATTTGTTTTTCTGATTTTAAACGTTTTCCCGACAGCAGGTGATTGAAAACCGATTTCATTTTAGTAGTTACTTGCACTGTGCTGATTGAATTGAATCTATATATTGCCAGTCTGTGAATTGATTCTTATATGACTCGATTAAAACACGAAAGTATTGTTTTGAAGTTAAATGTCAGGTGAATGTTCAATATACAGAATAATCGCCTGCTATTTACTTGCCGTGGATCAATGCTGCAAATCTTTGTATAGCTGATGATTCTACGGCCTGACCGTTGTATTTTTTCCTTGAATAAAAACAGCAAGCAGCAAAAAAGAATGGTCGTTTTTCAGGATATCAAAATAGAACCGTATTCCATGGAAACTAATGAGTTGTTGTTTCCCGAAACGGTGTGTTTTTACAGAAACATGCTCGCTATCTGATATTCAGCGCCGTATAAGTCAGTAACAAAGAGAATATTTATGTGGAATAGACTTAATAAATCCATGATGATTTGTCAGATGATGTTTGGCTTATCATTTTATGGCGTAATGGTCATTTTAACCCGTTTCTTCCTGGAAGATCTTGGGTACAACGAAGCCGACACCATGATGGTGGTGGGTGCGTTTTCTTCAATTGGGCCTCTTTTTGCCATTGCCGGTGGCTTCATTGCCGATAAAATGCTGGGTGCTTATCGCTCTCTGACGATCAGTTATCTGGGCTTCGCTGTCGGCTATGTGCTGCTGGTACTGGGTGCTTCAGCAACCAACGTACCGATGAGTCTGGTGGGTATTGCCCTGGCCAGTTATTCTCGCGGCCTGATGTCACCTTCTTATCCAAGCCTGTATAAGCGTACGTTCAAAACCGAAGAAGATTTTGAGAATGGCTACCCGGTTAACTATTCTGTCAATAATGTAGGCGCATTACTGGGGCAGTATTTATTCCCAATGTTTGTTCTGGCTATTGGTTTCCATGGCAGCTTTGCTTTGTCAGCGGTTATGGCTTCAATTGCCCTGGTTACCCTTGTATTGACCCGCAAGCCGCTGGTGGCTGTTGCTGCCGATATGGACCAGAAACCGGTTAGCACAAAAAGCCTGATTGCCTTTGGCGTTGTATCGATAGCCATGATTTCACTGGTATTCTTCATGTTTTCTAACATGGATATCGGGCAGAACATTGTATATGCCATTGGTATTGCTGCTATTGGTTACTTTATTTCCCTGATGCTCAAAGCTGGAAAGTCCGATGCCCTGAAAATGGGAACCATCCTGATTATGATGGCACTGACCACTGCATTCTTTGTGTATTACGGTCAGATGATGACATCCATGACCATGGTAAGCATTAATACCATGCGCGGTGATCTGTTTGGCTTCATCCCCATTGCTCCTGAAGCGTCCATGGCTATGAACCCACTGTGGTGTATAGTGGCTGGACCGGTTATTGCCCTGTTGTTTTCTTCTCTTGAAAAGCGTGGCATTAGTTTTTCCACTGCGACTAAAGTTGGATTTGCCTTTATTCTTACTGCCATTGCCTTCGGTATTCTTACTGCTGCGGTGAAGAGTGTTGGTTCTGATGTGGTGATTCGTCCGGAAGTATTCCTGGCTATCCACTTCTTCCAGGCATTTGCTGAAGTAATTGTAGGCAGCATGGTTGTGGCATTTATTCTATCTGTGACGCCTAAGGCGATTGAAAACTTCTCGGTCAGCCTGTTCTCTGTTGCTATTGCAATGAGTGGTATCGTCGGTGCGGTATTCTCTACATCCATTGCGATGGAGAAGGGGCAGGAAATCACCCAGGAGATTGTTCAGAATGTCTATGGTGATTACTTCTATATGCTGACTATTCTGGCCGTTGTGATGGTGGGTATTGCTTTTGCTGCATCAATTGCAATCCGTAAAATGCTGGATAATAGCGTGCATTCAGAGCCTGCTGAAAAAATGGTTCCTTCAGAAGCCTGAATCTTTGCACTACTGCCCAGATTGATAATGATCGATAGAAAGTAGGCGATAAAAAAACCCGGCCTATGCCGGGTTTTTTTTGGCGCATTGAATCAGGTGACAACCCTGAGATTCTATTTTTCTAAAGCGTGATTCGGACTGAGGCGTTAGTCTCTCAGCAATTCCCCACGTTTCATTAAACCCCTTGGTATCACTAGCGTACGAAGTCGTATATATTTTGTATGCTCGTGATAAATAGTCGAGTTTTTGGGAAAAATTACATATCTCAACACGTAAGCAGCTGTAGCTGCGCCCTGCGTGTGATGCTTCTTATACGCTGTTACCGATGTCGTATAAGCATGGGGAATAGCTGTTAGTCTCTCAGTCGGAGATTGTAGTGCAGCTGTCAGAGAATGAGCAGACTCTGTTTACTGTAGAAGAAATATTTGGCTCTACCTCAGATTGTGTGGGTAAATTTCAGCGATTCACCCCTCTTGGATAAAGATCAAGGCCACCACAATGAAAGTAAATTGCAGTTTTGAACCTTTCTCTGTTTCTGTAGCCGTAGGCTCGACCCTTGAGTCGCTGTATCTTTCCATTCATGCCTTCTGCACGGCCATTGTCGGCTTTCAGAACTATTGCGTTAATAATTCCCCACAGGTGTTCTTTGATCATCTTGGCCACTTTACGAACAGGTTCAAGCCGACACCTCAGTGCCCAGCTCAGCCACCGTTTCCATGCCTTGATAGCCCAAGCTCGTGATGTGTAATTCCACAGTGTCATCGCCATCTCTTTGATGGCCCAGGCTCGTGCTGTTTTCAGCTTTGAATCACGCAACGGCTCGAACGCTTCCCACTTTTCATCGCTCATATTTTCAGGATTTGTTAGCCAGTCAAACCGGGTACCTTTGAGTAAGTCTGACCCTGTAGACATAAGCGCTTTATGCTCTTCTATGCGAACTTTATTGACCGCATTGCCTAAGTACTGGGCAACATGGAACTGTCAAATGCTATTCGCTCCCTGGCTTCTGGCACATGCAATGTGACTGCCTTGATAAAGGGCTTCCACATATCCATGGTAACGCATTCAATACCGGCTTTCTGGTCTGGCGTCAGGGTCTCAAAGTACTCATTGAGGCTGTCAGCTTTATGGTTGTCGGCCAAATGTAAAACAATGCCTTTTTCATGATCTGTAACCACAGTGACCTACTCACGCCTCTTCTGGAATGAGGTTTCGTCAACGGCTAACCGTTTGGGATTGTCGTGTACTCTGCGTGCCAGACCTCTCGCTACTGCACGCTGTTGGATACCGTCGATGGCATTCCAGCTAAGCTTCATTTGTTGGGCAACTGCACTGGTTGTTGCCTCTTTCAGCCAGTCAATAACAAGTGCTTCAAACAAGGCCGTAGAACCAGAGTTCGGTTCAGCCCATGGAACCTGTATTGTTTTTACACCGTGATCGGAACATTGTGTACGCGGAACATCAGCAATAAGGATGGTTTGAAACTGGCAGGTATCCAGATGCCGCCACTTCTTCTGACGTCGATCGTAACCCGGAGAGGGTTTATCACAAACACTGCATTTAGAAGGCTTTTTGCCATCATGTTCGAGAAAGATTTCGACTTTTCCTTCAGTAATGGAGAGTTCCACGTGAGCGACATGCCACGGAGTTTCAACGCCAAGTATTTTAGAGTAGAGTTCTTTATCGCGCATGTCGGCATCCTTGCCTTGAAGTGTTCAATATAGATTAAATCACCCACTAAAATTAGGGAAGAGCCAAATATTTCAGCGTCTTCAAAATCTTTCAAGATTTCTTTCCTTATACCATTGCCGGTTTCTAATATGCGTTATGAGCATGGCTTTTCAGACTCAGAGACAAGGCGGAGTGACGAGTCATAGCCGTAGCTATGGCGAGGAACTCCAACGCAGGATCTGAGTCTGAAAAGGCAGCGCAATAGCATAATTAGAATTCGGAAATGGTATTAATCATCCTGATCCAGTAAAACGTCTTTGGCTTTTTTCAGAATAACGATTAAATCATTAGTTAATTTTTTGTGCTCGGGCAGATTTTTGTCAGGGTGTGCAACGGCCATGTAATATCTGGCCCTCCGGGCGATTTGACTACTCGTAGCCCCAGCCTCCAGCCGAAGTATATTTCGCCCTGACTGAATAGATGTCTGGGTTCGTTCAATTTTACCTGTGACCCTATCGACAGGAATGGCGCCTGACATTAGTAGTATTCGCATTATTTCATCACCACTGCGATGAAAAATCTGGTTAACGGCATCTCTTTCGCTGACGTCCTCACATAAACCGGAATAACACTTCAGGGGTGTAACCATCATTAAATTATCTTCGAACTGTTTAACATCGGCACTGAACTGATCGAAGTCGTCAAACTGGGAAATAATTGAGAAGAGAAAAGGATCACTCATAAAGTATTGGAATAATGACAGTACTTTGAATACGTCAGATAAAAAATCTGAGTAAAATGCATCAACAAGAGTAGTCTTAGACTGCAGTTTGTAACTCTGGGTTTCCAGACAGGAATCCGTTATACTAAATAGCAAGTCTAGCATTTTGAAATTTTCATCTGAAGTCAGAGACATGATCTTTTGCATTTCGTCTGATAGTACCGGTGGATGAGTATTATCGTGACGCTTTATTTGTTCAAGTGTATCCTCAGCGATTGTTGATAACCTGGTATCCAGTTTGTCCATAAGTTTGATAAAATGGGGCAGCAAGCTGTCTGGCAATAAAGTTCCTGCTTCAAGATGATTATTCAAAGTCTGCATCTGGGGGTAATCTCCAGAATATACCATTTGTTTCAGAGCTTGCTTCTGCTCTTCAGAAAGAGTAGCCCTCTTATGAATGGCCGCCAATAGCTCTTCCTCTGAGTTGGGTGGAGTGGTCAGCTTGCGCAGACGGTGTTTGTTGGCATAGGTAAGGTCACCATTGGATAACACCAGAATCAGTGGAGTCTGTTCCAGTTTTTTACGCAGCTCTGGCCCATTTAATATGGCCTTCTCAACCGCTAAGTGAGTGGTGATATCGGTTCCGGGATACAATGTACGAGTGTCAAATATCTGATTCTCAGCATCTGCTTTCACAACAATCACCATAGGCTCTTCCAGTATCGCCTGGGCAGCCAGATAAGGGATCGCTTTGACAAAGACACTGCGCAGATTAGGCAGCCCCAGCCCTTGTTCATCCACCAGTTTGTGAAGGTTATTGATGAAAGGAGCATTTTCATCGATCGCACTGTCCCAGTTAGATATTTTATCCCTGATCTGAGCCTCAAAATAGCGCTCATCATCGTCCCTCCAGTGCTTTATTGTAGCGACATCGGAAATCACAGAAAGCATGACTTCCCGCTCAGGCTGGAAGCGATGATGCTTGTATTTTTCTAGTAAATCAGAAGTCAGCCAATGAAAGTTTTCTGCTGTTCTTTGTTGATGGTTTCGATCTGTCAGTGCTCCATAGAGAAATTTGCCTTTTATTGCTCCATGGGATAGCGAACTGAAAGTAAGTAATAGCGCCAGAAAGGCTATAAATCGGCCTCTTCTATAAATAAACGTGTCCATGACGGATACTCCATTATTCCTTCATTCATAGCTGTACACATTCATAGCTGTATATCAGGGCTATACATCCCATCACAGCTATCCAATGCAGATCTTTCTATGAAAGGGACATATTGAGCCACAACTCAGCTGAGGCCTGTTCGCTATTTAGAGAGATCTGAGCCGAGATAGTTCCCATACTGATTTAAAAAGTCAGGAGGGATCGTTTTTTTTCCTGCTGCTCCTGTATAAAACGATGAAACTTGAGGCAGAGTTCCAGGAAAAATATGGCTGTCCTTTTCTTTAGCTGGTTCATGCGTTGTCTCAATGAGCATCTCGCCAGGGAAGCGAACAAAGAAGATGGCTGTAAAGGTCGGTTCTGGGAAGGGCGATTTAAAAGTCAGGCGTTGTTGGATGAAGCCGCATTGCTGACGTGCATGGTGTATGTGGATTTGAATCCTATTCGGGCGAAAATGGCCAAAGCACCAGAATCATCAGGCTATACCTCTATACAGCGTCGTATCAAAAAATACACAGGAACCACGGACAAAAAACAGAGTGCACAGCTAAAACCTCTTCGTGCCCAGAGACAAAATCCAGAGACTGCAATACCCTTTACCCTGGTCAACTACCTGGAATTGGTGGATTGGTCTGGAAGAATAATTCGACCGAATAAGCGAGGGTATATCCCAATGGCACTGACTTAAGAGCTCACCCCCTGTATTTCTTGAGCCTCCGAGCCTGTGCTCTTGAGTGTTGAAGCTTTTTATGCGGCTTTGGTCGTCTTTTGACTGCTCGTGGCTCTGACCTTCCCGGACGATTGCCTACAAGATGTTGAGCGATTATTTCCAACATACTGATAACCTTTTCTTCAAGCTGGTCTCCTATCGCTGCAGCAACGTCTGGTGAAAAGAAACCAGTGTTTCTTGCGCCGCTTTAAAGCTGGCTTCTCTGGGCACTTTTCCGATACTTTGTGCGGCTTTTGCCATCAGTGCTCTAATCAGGTTGTAGACCAATAAATTGACAGAGATTTCTTTTCGTACCATTTCCGGACTTTTGCAGCGAAGCATATCCATCTTCATCGTGGTTTTGATCACACGAAAATCAATTTCTACGTTCCAGCGCTTCAGATACAAGGCAATAATCTCGCTTCGAGGATACTCTTCGGCATCCAGTAAGGTAGTGACAATAATACGACGTTTATTTTTAACCGCCCTAATGATTAGCTCTTCAGGCATCTGATTGTACAGCTCCTGACTCATCCACTCTGGACGAACTGATCTGTGAAGTTTGAACAGCCCATCGTTTTTAGTCAGTTTTTTGAAGCACTTTCTGAAATCAATAATACGGGAACCATTTTTCTCAAAGACCACGTCACCCTTGGTTTGAAGCAAAAAAGCCAACAGAAAGTAGTTCTCGAAATTAGCGTCCCCCAACAGAATGTCTCCATCCTGAAGACGAAACAAAAGCTTTCTGAGTAATGCTTGCTCCCCTGTTTCTTTGCCTTCATAAGGAGCTACCGCATAATCTAACAGAGCACCACTGCCCAAACTCATCAGAACGAGAATCCTCAGTATTGGAAAGCCCAGTTCTTTTTTTGGGTGTTGAGTTGAGGATAAATTTCCTCATTTTTTTCTGTGTCTGGCATCAGAAGTGTTGAACCGTCGGTTATCAGAACGCGTCTCTGGTGCCACAACCAGGATTCAGGGCTGACCTTGTCAAGGTTGTCACCTGAAGTACAAAACAGCGACTTAACAGACTCTTCAGTTAACCTCGGGCGAGCCTTACAGTACGCGCTGGTTTGTGTATTGGAAGGTTTATTTCCTGCGGCTACCTGATCCTTTGCTTCATCAATCAAAGCATGACGACAGGATTTGGTATCGCTGGCCACCTGCTTCATAAAAAGAGTGAGCGTCTTGATTGGAGGGAAAATTCGTACTCTCGAATTTGGATAGCTGTCTTGAAATTCGATAAGATTCTCTGAAGTGAGAACGGCTGAAAGGTCATCGTTATCGGTTTGTGCAAACTGGCGAAGGCAATCGTCAGCAACAGAAAGATACTCTGAACTACACTTGTTCATGGCTTGCTCGGGTGGTTGAGTTACACCGGCTTTTATAGTCGTTTTTCTTCTCGAGCAAGCCTTAGTGTTTCAGGGGATACTTCCTTAAGTCAGTGCCATTGGGGTATATCCTGCATGAAACCCCGCCCATTCTTGAACGGCTGGGTATTGACCCAGATGAGTGGTTAAAAACTATGGCTTGGAATAACCGGTTTTACCGGGCCGTAGGTCGATTACAGTCTATGCGGGCATACGCAGAACAAGCAGGACAGCAATGGTTGCAGGGGCTGGCGGCATGTTGTCGTGTGTTTTCAGGTCAAGCTCGAATTTAATCCAGATTATTGCTACAACCTGCCGTCGGGAAAGTAGAGTCTCATTGCTTGCATCTGCCCAATCAGCTTGATTTTTTCGACCAAAGCAAAGGATGGTGGTCACTTATTTGAGCCAACTTATGATTTTACTCCTCTACGCCATTCCCTCTCACTGTCTTCAGGCTGTGAAGTTTTCAGAAGTTGCATGATATGACATCAAAAATCTGGCTGTCCTTTTCTTTTTTTCTTTTTTTTTCTTCAAGGCGGAATCAGCGATAGAAGAGTAATTGACTAAATGATGTTTATATTAAATAGATGGATGCACTTTTCTTATTTTTTCTTATTCAGTTGGTGATTTTGTTGTCTCAGTTGCCCGCACATTTTCCTGGTTAATCACGCATACAATGTCCTGAAACTCTTGTCATGTCATATAATCAGTTCATATTTTAGCAGGAGAAAAGATATGTTCTTTGGCCTGAAAATACATACGCACATTGCGTCAATGCGTACATTGACCCTTTTTCTGGTGATGGGTACTGCGCCACTCACCTATTCCATATCAGGCATTGATCTGAGCTCCAACCCGGAGACTGTGTCGGTGTGCCTGGGGGAAAAAGTGGTCTATACATGTAAAGTAGAGAGAACGGGGGTTCTGCAGTGGGCGGTAGAGTCTTACCATCGGATCGCGGGGGATCCCATTCTCTTTGTCATTGGCTATCACTCTGTGGGGAGTGTAGTGACAGGAGGAGGTGGTCTGTTCAATGCTACCCTGACCGATATCTCACCCGTTCGGGTATACTGGGGCAATATGACCTCTACGCTCACCGTGCTGGCCTCTTACCCTTTAGACAATAAGCGTATTTCATGCAGTAATGGTGAGGAACCTGAAGAAACGTCGCCCTACAAATTACTGACCATTGCCCGCCTCCCCTCTGCTCCGCAGAATTTAACGTACAGCACTATTGAAAACAGTAATGATGAAAAATTTATGATTCTATTCCACTGGGAAGAACCTGCTAATACAGGTGGAGTCAATTTGTCTAACTACACCGCAAGACTGAACGAACCGAACCAGGAAATAGTCACTACCGGACAGGAGCCGTCCCGACAATATCTAATTCCCCATTCCAGAATATGCCGTTTCGAAGTTGCAGCATCAAACTGCATGGGGGCAGGCTCCCCGGCCCGGCTGCTTGATATCCACTTAATGCGTTTTAATGTAGGGAACAACACAGAAATATACTCTGGTGGCAGCGGCGAAGCGCTTGCAACTATGGAAGATCAAAGCGCTAACTGTCCCCTGTCCCATATTAATAATTGCCCTCTGCCGGAAGACACTATGACACTGTTTGCAATGAGCGGGACAGTTGCAATAAGAGGGACAGTTCCAGGATCTCTGGTGGACTATAACTGTGGCAAAGAAAAAATGGTGAGTGTGTGTACCATTCAGGGAGAGTGGAGCCCGGCCATACAATGCCATGAAGAGATTGATTGTGTTCATCCCACTTCCCCTGATAATAGCGTTATTTACGTTACCGGAACCCATGAAAACTCTCAGGCTATTATTTTATGCAACGCCGGTTGGGTATTGAAAGGAGAAGCTGTATCCACGTGTAGAGAGGAGGGGTGGTTACCGAACCCGGTACTACAACAATGCATTGAATCTCCAACAGAAAAGACACAAGAACCAAACAGTTACGCAATAAACAATCAACCCTCCTATATAGTGACTTTAGGCGTTTCCATGATCCTGCAGGCTTTGCTTCACCCAGCTCTCAAGTTTTGATGAGGCTATCATTTCCGGATAATTTTCCGGACACTCAGACCACCTGACAGAACACTGTAAAACAAGAGGAACATCCAGTGCGCCGAGATAAATCGGCAAGAGATTGAAGGTGAAAGTCCTTCATCTGGTAAGGTCTAGCAAACCGCCGGTGTGCCGGATCATCGGAACCCCGAGTCATGGGCGGTTGTCAGTAATGGCAATGGTTAAGCGTTGACAGGGGAAGGTACAGGCTCTGCTTTTAATTCGAGAGGGAGCTCCGAAACCATCATCGAGAACGCCGACCTTGTTGGGTGATGAACAATGAACTGAATATGAGCATGTGAATATGAGGGACATCCATAGATTTGACCTGAACATGAATATGAACATGAATAAGAGGGACATCCACAGATTTGCGAATAAGAGGGACATCCAGTGCGCCGAGATAAATCGGCAAGAGATTGAAGGTGAAAGTCCTTCATCCGGTAAGGTCTAGCAATCCGCCGGAACCCCGAGTCATGGGCGGTTGTCAGTAATGGCAATGGTTAAGCGTTGACAGGGGAAGGTACAGGCTCAGTATTGAGCTCCGAAACCATCATCGAGAACGCCGACCTTGTTGGGTGAAGGGGAAGGCAATACGACAGAATCACGCTATTGCAAGTGTTACTGTTGGTTCTCCGGAGTCAGTAGACCTGGTGCATGTACTGATGTCTTTTGTGCGGAACTCGGGAGACCCTGTCAGTGATTCGCTGATCTCAATGAGAGTGTTCACAGCGGGTCGGATTCAGCGAAGTCAGAACGACAAAGGCTGAATACCTACGCGGGCAGGGAGTCAGATAGACGAATAGTAGTGAAGAAACCGGCGAACAATATGCAGGTAAAACAACCAGACCATAGCGGAGTCGGTGGAGCGAAGTCGTCTAACGGCAAAGAATGGCGCAACACGCCGGATCTGACTGCAACACAGAGTGCAGAAGCAGGATCGTCAGGGCTGATGCGTCTACATACCAAAGCAAAAAGGAACCGGTCTCTGCGGTTCAATAATTTGTTGCACCATATCACTGTGGCCATGCTGACAAAGGCGTATAACCGTCTGAATCGGACATCGGCCAGAGGTGTTGATGGGGAGAGCTGGAAAAGTTACGGCAAACATTTGTCGGAACGAATCACGGCGCTTCACAACCGTATTCATACACAAGGGTATAAACCCAAACCTGTCCTGAGAATCTGGCTACCCAAACCGGATGGCAATCGTCGTCCGGTTGGAATCACTTCGGTGGAAGACAAGATTGTTCAGCAGGCGTTAGTGTGGGTGCTGGAAACCATCTATGAAGCAGACTTTCTTGGGTTCAGCTACGGGTTTCGACCCAATCGAAACCAGCATCAGGCATTAAATGTAGCCTATGTGGCGATTACCCAAAAGAAAGTCAGCTGGATACTGGATGCAGACATCAGAAAATTCTTTGATCAAATAGATCACGACTGGATGATGAAGTTTTTACAACACCGAATCGCAGACAAACGACTACTCCAGCTGATAAAGCAAACGCTGAAAGCGGGAGTAGTAGAAGACAGCCGGTATTCTAAAACAGTGGTCGGAACACCACAGGGGGCAGTTATTTCACCATTACTGGCGAATATTTACCTCCATTATGTTTTAGATTTATGGGCACACCAATGGCGGAAAAGAAACGCCAGAGGGGAGTGTTATATTGTCCGCTATGCGGACGATAGTGTATTGGGATTTCAATACCGTTCGGATGGCCTGCACTTTATGGCAGCCCTGAAAGATCGGTTAGGAAAGTTTGGCCTGAGTTTGAACGGTGAGAAAACAAAGCTGGTAGAGTTTGGTCGATTTGCAATCAGTAACAGAAAGGAGAGGAGACAGGGGAAACCCGATACCTTCGATTTTCTGGGCTTTACACACATCTGCTCAGTGCGCCGTTCAGACGGAGGATTCATGCTGAAACGATTTACGATAGCCAAGAAGCTGAGAGCAAAAATCAAAGACATAAAACAGACTTTACTGAAAAACCGGCACAGGGATGTATTCGAACAGGGTAAATGGCTGAAAAGCGTAGTTCAGGGACACAATAATTATTTTGCAGTTCCCGGCAATCTTAAAGCATTAAACCAGTTTCGTAGAGAAGTCTGCAGAGCTTGGGTAAAGGCATTAAGAAAGCGCAGTCAAAAACACCGCATAACATGGAAGAAAATGCAGAAGGTCTTCAAACTGTTTATTCCAAGCGCGAAAATACTCCATCCATATCCAAGTATGCGACAGTGTGTTTGATTTTCCGTAAGAGCCGTATGCATTAGTAGTGCCCGTACGGATCTGTGCCGGAGGGGTGATAAACTGTCAAGAAATTGCTGGTAAATCAACCCTTTACGGCGATCAGATTTGACCTGAACTAAATCTGTTCTATCTTTCTCCTGCTGCTGATTTTCAGCCCAGGAGAAGCCATGACCCGTGCCCGCAGAAGTCTGATTGATCGTGCCAGTACGCCTTACTATCACTGTATAGCCCGGTGTGTCCGGCGTGCTTTTCTCTGTGGTAAGGATAATTTTTCCGGTAAGAGTTACGAGCATCGTCGTCAGTGGGTGGTGGATCGTCTGGATGCGCTGGTTTCAGTCTTTGCCGTAGAAGTCTGCGCCTATGCAGTGATGTCGAATCATTACCATGTGGTATTGCACATTAATGCGTCTGTTGCAGAAAACTGGAGCCGAGATGATGTTTTTGCCCGATGGACACAATTATTCACTGGACCACTTCTGGTGCAGCGGTATCTGGCTGGAGTAAAGCTTGATCAGGGTGAACTTTTACGAGTGGATGAATACGCAGAAGAATACCGCGGCCGCTTGATGGATATCAGCTGGTTTATGCGTTGTCTCAATGAGCATCTCGCCAGAGAAGCCAACAAAGAAGATGGCTGTAAGGGCCGATTCAGGGAAGGGCGATTTAAAAGTCAGGCGTTGTTGGATGAAGCTGCTTTGCTGACGTGCATGGCGTATGTGGATTTGAATTCTATTCGGGCGAAAATGGTCAAAACACCGGAATCATCAGGCTATACCTCTATACAGCGTCGTATCAGAAACTACACAGGAACCTCGGACAAAAAACAGAGTGCCCAGTTAAAGCCTCTTCGTGCCCAAGGGCAAAATCCGGAGACTGCAATCCCCTTTACCCTGGTCAACTATCTGGAACTGGTGGATTGGTCTGGAAGAATAATCCGACCGAATAAGCGAGGGCATATCTCGCAGGATGTGCCGCCGATACTGGATCGGCTGGGTATTGATCCCGATGAATGGTTAAAGACCATGGCTTGGAATAACCGTTTTTACCGGGCCGTAGGTCGATTACAGTCTATGCGGGCGTACGCAGAACAAACAGGGCAGCAATGGTTGCAGGGGGTGACGGCATGTTGTCGTGTGTTTTCAGGTCAAACTCGAATTTAATCCAGATTATTGCTACAACCTGCCGTCGGGAAAGTAGAGTCTCATTGCTTGCATCT
Source organism: Endozoicomonas sp. (assembly GCA_965208385.1). Taxonomy (GTDB): domain Bacteria; phylum Pseudomonadota; class Gammaproteobacteria; order Pseudomonadales; family Endozoicomonadaceae; genus Endozoicomonas. The sequence goes on along the minus strand of CBDBOO010000071.1, from coordinate 66,812 downwards.
GCCCAATCAGCTTGATTTTTTCGACCAAAGCAAAGGGTGGTGTCACTTACTTGAGTCAGACTTTTGTTTTGTGTATCTTCCTCTATCAATACTTACTGGCAACCGCCCATGTTTCGGGGTTCCGATATTTTGTTGAGGTCAAATATCTGGATGTCCCTTATATTCCTCGTATTCCTCGTATTCCTCGGGTTCCGATATTTTGTTGAGGTCAAATATCTGGATGTCCCATAAACTTTACTGCTCTTCTCAATTCTCACATATCTATCTCCTGAATGACTGTTCGCAATATGGAATAGGGCAGGGCAGCTCAACAAAATTCATGGAACTAACATCCCTATTCATTTATCGATAATTTCAAAATACACATAGAACTGATTATCCTGAATGATACATGATTGAAACTGAGTGTAGCTGATGGAAGGTTCAAACTTGCCCCACTTCTCATTCTTAGCTCCAAAACCACTAAGATATGTAGCTTTATTTCTCCAGCTTTCATCTCTTCCAGATTCAATGGAAAAATCAGTAGACAGTGCACCTGTCTTTAGAACCAGGCAAACTTTGACCTTTCCGTTAAATGGCCACTGACAACGATGATCTTCTTCACCTGTGGCAAGATTAAGACGCACGCTGATATCTTCGTTATTGAATTCTAATCGAAGAAAAATTGAATAGTGGTGGCAAGAAAATAAATCTGAGGTATATGATGCAGGTCGTATAGCACCCTCTATCTTAAACCCAAGGACAATACCTGGATATTTTGTACAATCAGTTGCCTGATAGGTATTAATATCACTGACGTTCTTTAAACCACAATACGTGGGAACTTTTCGGATACGCTCAGGAAGTCTAAAAATATGCAGTGAACCGATTCTCTTGACACCAAAACTCGAACCTGATAAATCATCTTCATCCGATGTTCTGTCAATAGATGAATCTCTTTTTAATCTCTTTTTAAGAAAGAGTAATTCTTTTTCCAGAGTGGCTACCTTTTGTGAAGATTGTGCTGCTAACAGCACTATTTTAGTTCTTTTAGCGCGTGGTACATCATTACCACCAATACATTCGCTTAGATGACTTTCAAATTTGGCCAAACCAACGGTTTCATCACACAAAGCGCATGAACATAGAGGTGAGCAATAGGTAAGATGCTCATCCAGCATCATCCTTATAGTGCCCTCGGTCCCACATTCATTAGGGCATTTTACTTTTATTTGGATAAATTCATTCTTGAGTCTGGCTTCCTTATGAAAGCGTCCTGTAATTTTGCATATTGAGCAGTAGTTATTGCCGGAATCTTCTGATTTGCCTTCCCTGAATTTCTCTGCACATGCCTTACAATAAATATGCTTATCCCTGCAGCCATCTATTGATTCAGGATCCAAGTCCACTGCCAACTCCTGGCATGCCATACAGCAATAGCCATCTGTCGAGCAGTCTGCTGTTGTCGTGAAGGTAATTCCTTTATATTGAACAGTTGTAGGACAATATAGAATTCCCATACCCCACTGTTCTGGGTAATAGAGCAGAGAATCGTCTTCCGAAATATCCAGTTGTTCGTCATATTCAATCAATGTTGAGCGATTATCCAGTTCATCAGCACCCGTTTCAGTCTCATGTAATATTGATATTATTGACCCGGTATCAATAATGGTTCGAGGCCACCAAGCGCCATTTTCATCAAAGTCCAATGTCATTGCATCGTCGTAGTACGCTTCTCTTTCATCTAATTCACTGTCCTGGATTTTTGTGAAATCAGTATTCCTTTCTGAAGTGCTGTCATAAAGAGAGTCCCTGAAGCGGATGCCGAGATAAATCGGGATAGCAGCAGAAAGTAAAATTTCATTCTTTAGAATGAAATTTTCGGATTTTAAATCAAGTTGCGCATAGGACTGCTGACAGAATGGAAACATCAACATGGAAATGATCCATGCTTTGACTACCTGCATCGGAAACGTCTCCTGAGACTTTAGTTACCTGAATACCATTGCTCAGTTTAGACGTATTCTACGTAAGGCTGGATGATGTTACATTTACGCTTTACACAAAATATCAGACAGTTTTATTTAGAAGTTTCAAGAGAGCAGTATTTTGCTAAAAGCCCGTTTCGTGTTTATTGCTAATATCAAGATAAACAAAATTGTGGAATATTTTCGGAGAATGAACTTTGGCAAATTTTTTAAATAATGATCGCTCAGCTATTATGAGATAGCCACTTTTTTAAAGCAGAATAAGAGAATAAGAGGGACATCCAGACATTTGACCTGAACTAAATCTGTTCTATCTTTCTCCTGCCGCTGATTTTCAGCCCAGGAGAAGCCATGACCCGTGCCCGCAGAAGTCTGATTGATCGTGCCAGTACGCCTTACTACCACTGTATAGCCCGGTGTGTCCGGCGTGCTTTTCTCTGTGGTAAGGATAATTTTTCAGGTAAGAGTTACGAGCATCGTCGTCAGTGGGTGGTGGATCGTCTGGATGCGCTGGTTTCCGTGTTTTCCATAGAAGTCTGAGCCTATACAGTGATGTTCAATCACTACCCTGTGGCATTGCACATTAAGGAATAGTCTAAAAATAAGTTTCATATTTTATCGTACAGATCGACTTGTTAGCGTAGGTTGGGCTGAGGGACGAAGCCCAACAATTCTGTCAGCACGTTCTGCTGCCAATGTTGGGCTTCACTTCGTTCTGCACCAACCTACGATAGTGGTATGTTTTATGACACTCTAAAGCAAATCAGGGCGTTATTTTTAGACTACTCCTAATGCGTTTGTTATTGAAGTATGTACTGAAAACTTAATTTGAAAGAGAATAAGAGGGACATCCAGACATTTGACCTGAACTAAATCTGTTCTATCTTTCTCCTGCCGCTGATTTACAGCTGAGGAGAAGCCATGACCGCTGCTCGAAGAAGCTTGATTGATCGTGCCAGCATACCTACTACCACTGTATAGCCCGGTGTGTCCTGCGTGCTTTTCTCTGTGGTAAGGATAATTTTTCGGGTAAGAGTTACGAGCATCGTCGTCAGTGGGTGGTGGATCGACTGGATGCGCTGATTTCCGTGTTTTCCATAGAAGTCTGAGCCTATACAGTGATGTTCAATCACTACCCTGTGGTATTGCACATTAAGGAATAGTCTCAAAATAAGTTTCATATTTTCATCGTACAGATCGACTTGCTAGCGTAGGTTGGGCAGAGGGACGAAGCCCAACAATTCTGTCAGCACGTGCTGCTGCCAATGTTGGGCTTCACTTCGTTCTGCACCAACCTACGATAGTGGTATGTTTTATGACACTCTAAAGCAAGTCAGGACGTTATTTTTAGACTACTCCTAATGCGTTTGTTATTGAAGGATGTACTGAAAACTTAATTTGAACGCATTGGAAATAGCAACGGTTTGTCAGACCATTGCTGTCTATCCTCAGACTGTCTGTTCTTGAGCAGTTACCGGAATATCAGGCAATTGAACCTCTACAGGCTGGTGGGTATTGAATGAGCTTAGCGAATATCGGTAGGTAAGCGCTGCGATCAGAAACAGAATATAAGCATCGAGCTCTATCATTTCTTCGTAAAATACATGCAGTGCTCCGCCTAAAATACTTTTCTCAAATAAATCACTCAGCAACAGCAAGAGAAAAGAGCCCGTCATCAGAAGTCCGGTGGAGCTGAATATCAGAGGTCTGAAGTTTTCCCGGATGGTGCTGAAAAGCGGCTTGGCCTGCCAGAGTACCAGGCTCAGAAGAATGACCAGCATGATATTTCGTCCGAAGCCGTGCCCTAGCCAGAGTAACAGAGCCGGGATGTCATAGGGCAGTCTTTCTACATCTACTTCGCGCAGAAATACGGCCAGACCAAGGAAAGCAAAAGCATAACCGATAACACGCAGAAGATGATTGTTATTTTTGAATTGGAGTAAACCGGCAAAGCCAGCTATTAACGCCACCAGAGCCTGGATATTTTCCAGCAGGGAGTTTTCATCATAAATCCAGTGGTGAGCCTGAGTTATTACAAAGTAATACATCAAAGCATTAGCCAATGTCATGGCAGCAACATAGCTTAGAACGAGAGACCTTTTCAAATGATGAGCCTGATAAATGGGGGGGAGATCATTTTATGAGTAATTCTCTGAGTGTGAGTTAGGTGCATGTACTGTCTTTGTTGCGGGTTGGTCTAGGTGATTCATGTCGTATATATGAGGTTTCCGATAAAGTGTCTTCTAAGTGTGTGAGCAGTGATGATTTATCACTGATAAAAAACAGTATTTATATGCCTGTGAGTAGAAAAGGTTAAGTGGTGGATGCAAAAAATACCTGAGAAAGATTGAATGTTAGTGGCTAACACCTAACTATTTTCGTTAATAGGCGGAGTGTCAAAATGTGACAATTTAAAATGGTTTAATGAAATAGAATGACACTCACCTTGAGTGTGTTGATATAAATCAATTTTATTAAATTACAGTATTCAAGGATTTTGTTTTTTACATTTTTGCATAACCCTTTTGTTAAAGAGCAGGTGAGAATAGCATCGTTAATCACAAAGCCGCTTTCTTCAGTTCTTGAATTTTTACATTCAAAGAATACGGCTTATTTGTGTCTTGCGAAATTATTCCATTCAGGAGAAAACCGTGTCTGGTGTTTTTAAGAAAACCCTGACGGCTGCAGCATTGACTGCAGTTGTAGGTACTGCTCATGCAGCTTCACAGCCGAACATTCTGGTCATCATGGGTGATGACATAGGTTACGGTAACCTGTCAACCTACAACCAGGGCATGCTGGGTTACAAGACCCCGAATATTGATAGCATTGCTGATGCTGGTGCCAAGTTCACCTCTTACTATGGTCAGCAGTCTTCTACTGCGGGTCGTTCTGCGTTTATCACAGGTCAGATGCCTATCCGTACTGGTCTGACTAAAGTAGGCCTGCCAGGTGCATCCACTGGTCTGCAGCAGGAAGATATGACCATGGCTCAGGCTCTACGTGACATGGGTTATGCTACCGGTCAGTTCGGTAAGAACCACCTGGGTGACCAGGATAGAATGCTGCCAACCAATAATGGCTTCGACGAGTTCTTCGGTAACCTGTACCACCTGAACGCTGAAGAAGAGCCAGAGAACGAAGATTACCCTCAGGATCCTGAATTCCGTAAACGTTTCGGACCACGTGGTGTTCTGAAGACGACGGCTGACGGCAAGATCGAAGATACTGGTCCTCTGACCAAGAAGCGTATGGAAACGGTAGATTCCGAATTCCTGACAGCTGCCGGTGACTTCATGGAGCGCCAGGTGAAGGCTGACAAGCCATTCTTCACCTGGTTTAACACTTCCCGTATGCATTTGTACACGCACATCTCTGATGAGACCAAAGGTCTGTCTGGTGGTCTGGGTTTCTACGCTGATGCCATGGTTGAACATGACAATCAGATTGGTGAGATTCTGCAGAAAGTGAAAGACCTCGGTATAGATGACAATACCATTATTATTTATACAACCGATAATGGTCCTATGAATGCCACCTGGCCAGACGCTGCTTTCGCGCCTTTCCGTGGTGAGAAGAACACGGGCTGGGAAGGCGGCTTCCGTTTACCGGCAATGATTAAGTGGCCTGGCAAGATTCAGCCGGGAACTCTTCTTAACGATCAATTTTCTCACGAAGACTGGTTCCCGACTCTGGTTGCTGCTGCGGGTAACGACACTATTAAAGCTGACCTGCTGAAAGGCTATAAGGCTTCTAACGGTACGACCTATAACAACCACCTGGACGGTTACGACATGACCGAATATCTGACAGGTAAGGTTGAGAAGTCTCCACGTCAGGAATTCTTCTACTGGTCTGACGACGGTGACCTGATTGCCATGCGTAACGGTCGCTGGAAAATGCACTTCAAGATCCAGGAAAATAAAGGCTGGGATGTTTGGACTAACGAGTTCACTAACCTGCGTATTCCTATGATCTTTGACCTGGCGGTTGATCCGCTGGAAAAAGGTGACCAGGGCTTTGGATATGACGACTGGATGTTCAAACGTGTATTCCAGCTGGTGCCTGCCCAGGTGAAAGTTGCTGAAATGCTGGGTTCTTTCAAACAGTATCCGCCACGTCAGGAAGCGCCTAGCTTCTCCGTAGATAAAGTCATGAAGAACATGATGGACTCTGTGAAGAAAGCGAAAGCTGCACAACAGGCCAGCCAGTAGTGGTTGACTGATGCGTGAAAAGTGGGAGTCACGTGACTTCCACTTTTTATTTATTTGATTTATTTAATTTTTTGGGCCTCTTTAATAAAGGATCATCCCAATACAGTATTGTTGATGCTATCGCTAGCATGTAGGTTTTATGAAAAATAGTACCCTGATCCCTCTAAACCCACTACCCACCGCCAGGAAGGATCTTAGCGATAAGCCCAAGTACAAGCGACGCTTCCATGTGATGGCCAAGCCCATTGGTTCTGCCTGCAACCTGGACTGCTCCTACTGTTTCTATCTTCATAAAGAACAGCTTCTCGACCAGAATCGCGGTCAGCGAATGGACGACAAGATGCTGGATTTCTTTATTGAACAATATATTGAAAGTCAGGACGGCGAAGAAATTATCTTCTCCTGGCAGGGCGGCGAACCGACGCTGTTGGGTCTGGACTACTTCAAACGTATTGTTGAACTTCAGGCTAAATACAAGCCGGAAGGCGTGACTATTCAGAACGACCTTCAAACCAATGGAATAGCCCTCAATGACGAGTGGTGCCAATTCCTGAAAGAACATAAATTTCTGGTGGGCCTGTCTATTGATGGTCCTCGGGAACTGCACGATCTGCATCGTGTCACCCGTTCCGGCAAGCCAACCTTTGATCGGGTAATGGCTGCTGCGAACTGCATGAAAAAACATGGCGTTCCGTTTAACGCTCTGGCGGTAGTGAACCGTCAAAATGCTCAAAAACCTCTGGAAGTCTACCGATTCCTGACCCGTGAACTGGGTGCAACCTATATCCAGTTCACGCCTTGCGTTGAGCCAGCTGATTTCACGACAACGGCTCCGCAATTCGGAGAAGAACAACATGTACCTCGCTCCGGCAGCCCACGTGCCAAGCCAGGGCATCCGGATTCTATAGTTACCGACTGGTCTGTTGACCCAAAAGACTGGGGTGATTTTCTGGTCGCTACCTTTGAAGAGTGGGTAAATAACGACTTTGGCCGTGTACAAGTCAACCTGTTTGAAACGGCTGTAGCCCAGACCATGGGTATGGAGTCACAGCTCTGTGTCACCGCTGAATTCTGTGGTAAAGGTCTGGCCATTGAACACGATGGCTCAATTTACTCCTGCGACCACTATGTTTATCCTGAATATCAGCTGGGTCATCTGAAAAATCACTACCTCGCCAATCTGGTGTTCTCCGAGCGTCAACAGGCTTTTGGTATGGGTAAAAAAGACACCCTGCCAAATCAATGCAAGCAATGTAATTATCTCAAGCTATGCTGGGGTGAGTGTCCAAAAAACCGTCTGGTTCGTACAAAAACGGGTGAGTCAGGGTTGAATTACCTTTGCCCCGGTCAAAAGAAATTCTTCAAATTTGCTGAGCCAATCCTGCACGGTATTGCCGCTCTGCACCGTCAGTCTAATCCAGGAGCCTAAGCATGACCGCACGCGAGTCTCTGCTCGATCTTGAACAGCGTATGGGCCAGGCCATTATTGGCCAGAAAGATGTCATTCGAAGTATTTTGATTACCCTGCTGTGTGATGGAAACCTGTTGCTGGAAGGTTTGCCAGGGCTGGCTAAAACCCGGGCTATCCGGAGTTTGGCCCAGCATCTGGAAGGCGAGTTCCGTCGTGTGCAGTTTACGCCTGACCTGTTGCCGTCTGATATTACCGGAACCGAGATGTACTATAACGAAGGCGGAGAAAGTGGTTTCCGTTTTCGCAAAGGTCCTTTGTTTGGCAACCTGATTCTGGTGGACGAAATCAACCGTGCTCCTGCCAAGGTACAGGCGGCGTTACTTGAAGCCATGGAAGAACGACAGATTACTGTAGCGGGCACTACCTATAAACTACCCAATCTGTTTATGACACTGGCTACCCAGAACCCGGTAGAGCAGGAAGGTACTTACCCTTTGCCGGAAGCGCAGCTTGACCGTTTTCTTATGAAAATTCAGGTGAATTATCCAGACAAGGAAAGCGAACGAAAGATGCTGGGGCTGGTTCGGGGTGAACAGCAGAAAAAAGCGGGTGTTGTTCATGCCGATGCTGAAGCCACAGGCGCAGAGTTTGAATCAATACCCCAGGAGCAGGTTTTCGAAAGCTGGAAGGAAATTGCCAGTATTCATATCTCTGAAGCCATTGAAGGTTACATCATCGATCTGGTGGATGCGACCCGTTTCCCGGCCTCTATTGGCAGTGAAGAGGCAGAACAGGTAGCCAACTGGATTTCTGTGGGTGCCAGCCCTCGTGCCAGCATCTCCCTGGAGCGTGCGTCGCGTGCCCATGCCTGGCTGGAAGGTCGTGATTTTGTGACCCCTCAGGATGTTCAGGCGATTATTCATCCGGTGTTGCGTCACCGCATGATACTGACTTACAAAGCCAGTGCTGATGGTGTGGATGCCGACAAGGTGGTTGATGCACTGCTGTCGCTGGTCGTCGTACCCTGAAAAATTCCCTCCCCCTACGCTCTGTGGGGGAATGCACAGGCTCAGCTCAGTTAACGCTCCCGAACCGGAGCATGGGAGCGGTCTTACCGACCTGCGCTCCAGATTGCAGGATGTTATATGGGTCAGACAAGCAATGACATGAATGAACACAAAGGCGTCTATCTCTCGCTTGACGAGATGATGCAGCTGGAATATAGCTGCAAAGAACTGAGCCTCCTTCCGAAACAACCTGTCCGAAGTTTTCTTCATGGTTCCCGCGCCTCCAGGGTGCGTGGTCGCGGTGTCAGCTTTGAAGAAATCCGACAGTACACCCAGGGCGATGATGTCCGTACTATCGATTGGAATGTCACGGCGCGTTTGCAAAAGCCTTATGTTCGGGTCTATACCGAAGAACGTGAGCGACCAATTGTGATGATGATTGATCAACGACAAGACATGTTCTTTGGTTCAACCCTGATGATGAAGTCTGTTGCAGCGGCCAGTATTGCCGCTCATATTGGTTGGATGACCAGCCGGGCCAAGGACCGTGTGGGAGCGGTTGTCTTTAATGATGCGAAGTTTGATCTGGTCTCACCAAGAAACAGCCGTCAGCATCTTGCTCAGATGTTTAACGTTATCGAGTCGTATAATACATCCCTGTCTTCTGACAATCCGCCTCACAGTAATCTGAAAATGCTGGATACAGCATTGATGCAGGTGCGAAGCATGGTCGGCCATGATGCTCTGATTATTTTGATCAGTGACTTTGCGGGTATGGGAGACGACAGCTACCGTTTTATTGAAGAACTGCGTGCCAAAAACGATGTGATCGCGGTTTCTGTGTACGACGGCTTGCTTGATAACCAGCCGGATCATGGCGAGTTAACCGTTACCCATAACGATCAGATGGCCCGATTTGATCTGGGTAATCGTCGAATGAACGAATCTCTGTTCAACACCCTGCGAGAGCGTGTGATTAACATGAAAAAACGGGTCAATCAGTTGGGCGTTCCGGCTTTCGCTATTAATACCAATCGCAGTATTACCGACCAGCTTCGGGAAGCGTTTGGATTTGGTGGTATGCAGGGAGGGCTGGGCAATGACTGAAGAGCAAACCTCGGCACCGGTAGATATTCTCAACAAGATGTTTATGGTGCCTAAGGATCTGGCCGAACTGACGGATCCGCAAAGTATCTCGTTTATGCCGGTAACCCCCGGATGGTATTGGCTGTTTGGCCTGCTGTTGACTGTTGCCCTGATTTTAGGTTTTCGACATTACTATCGCAAAAAACGTGATCTCTGGCGCCGGGAAGCTCTGGCACTATTGAATGATATTGAGGTGGCCGGTGAAGCTCATCGCTTGCCGGTACTGATTAAGCGTGTGCTGCTGGTGCATGTGCCCCGTGCTGAATTGTCTCAGGCCAGCGGCAGAGCATGGCTTGAACAGGTTAACAGAATCAATGCCAAGCTGGGTATGAATCAGAAGCAGATTAACTTTGCTCATGGCCCTGCAAGTCACCTGTCCGATATTGCTTATCGTTCCAATCAGCGTTCCAATCAGCGTTCCAATCAGCGTTCCAATCAGCGTTCCAATCAGGGCATCCCGGAAACTGAATTGACGTCACTGTATTCACTGCTTCGTCAATGGATCAAGGAGCTGCCTGATGTTTGATGTTATGGCTACTTTGCTGACTCAACTACCCAGCTGGGAAGAGTTGAGTTTTGCTTTTCCCTGGGTTTTCCTGGTATTGCCACTGCCATTGTTAATACACCGCTTCATGCCAGTGTATAACCCTCCGGAAGAGGTAGTACGTGTCCCTTTTCTGAATATGATGCTGGGTGCTACGGGTCAAAGAGGGTTCCGGCAGGAGACTCCGGCCAGAATGCCACTGATGCAAAAAATGCTGGCGGTAATCTGTTGGTTACTGCTGGTGTTTGCTGCCGCTGGCCCCCGTGAAGTTAAGCCGCCACAAAGCCGTGAAGTTCCGGTACGCGACATCCTGCTGGTCATTGATACATCCGGCTCCATGGAAACGGTTGATTTTGCGCTTCCTGATGGAGCGTTGCAGATGCGAATGAATGCCGTAAAAGACGTCGTCGCAGGTTTTATTGAACAGCGTCCGGATGATCGTATTGGTCTGGTGATCTTTGGTTCCGGTGCTTTTCCCCAGGCACCTTTCAGTGCTGACCACAGGGCATTGCAGTCTGTCCTTAAAGATTTACAACCCGGTATTGCGGGTGAACAAACAGCCCTGGGCGATGCCGTTGGTGTAGCCATCCGTATGTTTGAACAGAGCGATACAGAAGAACAGGTTGCTATTCTTCTCACCGATGGCAATGACACGGCTTCTTCGCTGCCTCCCAAAGTCGCCACCGATCTGGCAGTCAAGAAAGGCATCAAAATTCACACCATCGCCATAGGCACAGAGAACGTTGAGGATGAAGCGGCCAAAGTTGATACTGTGCAACTGGCAAGTATCGCCAGTAAAACGGGCGGTCTGTCGTTTGTGGGCGCTGACAAACAGCAGCTTGATGCAATCTATTCTGAAATTGATCAGTTAACGCCGCACATGCAGAACCGGTTCACCTGGTCCACACACAAACCCTTGTTTATGTGGCCTCTGGCCCTGGTGCTTCTTCTGTTAACAGGTGGTTTACTGATTCACTGGTTAATTCGAATGACACGACGTAAAACGTCTATAAATACGACAAAGACCTCTACTGGGGAGGCACAAAAGGCATGATCGACTTTTTCCGTAACATTCATTTTCTGAACCCTCAGTGGCTCTGGGGACTGGTTGCCTGTGCAGTGATTATGTTGTTACTGCATAGCCAGAGTAAACCGGCATCGGCCTGGCGTGAGTTGATTTCTGCACAACTGTTTCGACATCAGCGTATTAATCTGGGCAGTTCTGCGTTAATACAACCCCGTCACGTCCTGGTTGCGCTCATGTCTCTGGGGATGATTGCCATGGCAGGGCCAAGCTGGCAACGTGATGTGCCTGAAGCCCTGGATCAGCAGGCTGCCGTAATAGTTGTATTGGATAATGACTTGTCCATGTACTCTTCCGATGTCTCTCCAACCCGGAACCAGCGGGCGAAACAGAAAATTCGGGAACTGATCGCGTTGCGCCCGAAAGCCCTGTTTGGTCTGATCACCTACGCCGGAACGGCTCACTCTGTTGTGCCAGTCACCGATGATCCTGAATTTATCACTCTGTTTCTGGACGCGCTGGAACCCGCTTTGATGCCAAAACCGGGCGACAATCTGCAAGCGGCACTAAAGCAGGTGAAGACATTATTAAAAGGCATTGATCGTCCGGCCAATGTGGTGTTGGTGACCGATTATCTGGAAGAAGACAATATTGATCAGATCAATGACTTCAGCCGTGCTTCCGGTTATCCGGTACAGGTGCTGGCAGTGGGTACTACCGATGGTGGCCCACTGAAATTGCCCGAGGGCTTTCGAATCAATGTGCCTGTGGACAGCAAATTACCTCTAGAGCCATTTGTTGAGTTAAGGGATTCCGGCGTATCGGTGATTGGAGTGTCTGTGGATAACTCTGATATCGAATGGCTGAACCAGCGCATTGAGAGCGATACCAAAAATGCCCACAATGATGATCCACAGTTTGAATGGCAGAACAATGGCTATGCACTGATCTGGTTACTGTTGCCCCTGGCATTGCTGTGGTTCCGTAAGGGCTGGACATTATACAGTGCAGTGCTGGCATTTTCTCTGATGACCTCCATGACGCCACAACAGGCTCAGGCAGATTTTATTGACTGGTGGTTTACACCGGACCAACAAGGGCAACTGGCTTACGACCAGGGGCGTTATGAATCGGCTGCTGAACGGTATGACAATCTATATTGGAAAGGTGTCGCTTACTACAAAGCCAACAGGTTTAAAGATGCCCAGCAGACTTTTTCGGTAATTCAGACGCCTGAAGCGGCCTTTTATGAGGCAAACAGCTATGCCCAGCAGAAACTCTGGGATCAGGCTCTGGAAACTTATGATAAGGCATTGTCTCTGAGATCCGATTTTCCAGAGGCGATGATCAATCGGAAAAAAATAGCCGTCATTATGGCAGAGCTGGAAAAAAAAACGTGCTAACCGTCGTGCAGAGCAGCGGGAACAAGCCATGGACAAGGCCGACGAAATCAGGATTGATGATAAAAAAGCCAGTGAAGGTGTTGATGTCGAGATGACCCGGTCTGAAGCGGGTGTAGAGCCGGAGAACTGGCTTAATGGTCTGAAGGTTACTCCCGCCAGGCTGCTGGCCAACAAGTTTGTTCTGGAAGCTAATAAACCAGCATTAAGCGTAGAGGAGGCAGGAAATGAATAAACGTCTGTTAACGTGTCTGTTCTCTCTGTCGATGCTATCTGTGATTTCGACTGTTCAGGCGGAGGAAGTATACAGTCTGGCATCAGCCAGAGTGGTTAAGGTGGATGGCTACCCTCTGGATAAACCACTGGTTCCCAAGCAGACTGTGCTGTTAAATGTTGATGCCATGGTAACCACCTGGTTTACCGCACCACCGGTATACCCACAATGGCAAATGCCGGGAGCCGTTATTATCGACAGTGCCGCCCAGAATCTGGCGTTACAGCAGCGAATAAAAGGTAAAACCTACGCAGGTGTACGTCGGGAGTTTTTGCTGATTCCCCAGAAGACCGGGACATTACGGCTACCCCGTTCAGAAATAATACTGACACCGGCCCTGTCTGATGATAAAAGATCCGTTGTCGTAAGCGCTGCTCCTTTTGAGGTTAAAATGCCAGCAGGAGCGGGTGATCTGACCAGCTTTCTTCCGGCTTCCCGTCTGACATTGAAGGAAACCTTTGAGCCGGTGTCATTGGAAGGTCTTAAGGTGGGTGATGCAGTCACCCGTAAAGTCACTGTTGAGGTGGATGGTACTCTGGCTTCTTTTATTCCTGCCATTGACGCAGGGACGTTGCCAGAAGGCATGGAACTGTATACTGATAATCCTCAGGTGGTGGCAGTCACCTCTGACCGTGGTGATTTTATTGGTGGTAAAAGAATCGAGACGTTTTCTTACCTGGCTTATGATGAGGGTAGCTACACCCTGCCAGGTATAAAGCTTCGCTGGTGGAATACAGAGAAAGACCGTTTTGAAAGTGCACAGCTAGCACCAGTGACTATCCCTATCGCGGCGGCACCGGATGCCGGAGCCGAAGCTGAGTTACAGAGAGGGCTTGGGGCCAGGGTTCTGGATAATCTTGGTTTTATCTTGCTGACTATGATTATTGCTGTGTTTGTCTTGATGCTGATGCTGCGTTCCCATCGGGAAATAGTGCGTTTTGTATACAGGCTGCGCACCACTGTTGGTACCAAGACAAAGCGCCTCATTACCAGCGAACCTGTGTGTTTTTATCGAATGTTAATTGCCATACGGTTCAGCAGTCATAGGCGGGCGATTCATCTCTATCATTTGTGGTTATGTGCCCGTGGTAGCATGGCAGAAACCCTGTCGTTAGAAATTGCTACCTGGTTAAGTAAGCGCTATGGCAATAAATACCAGGACATCAGTGGTAAAGATGTGGTTGAGAGCCTGAAAAAAACGCGTGCTCATTACAAGCAGAACTTGCAGCCGAAGCACCATCGTTATAGTTTGCCCGCTTTGAATCGTTAAGAGTCGTTCAGGTGCCGGTATTTGTACAGTTTGATGAATTTCGCCATGCCTTGTCGGCAAGGCTGAATGCGGAACTGATTATGAGTGGTGCTGGAGGCAGTGCTGTACATAGTCTGGAAGATCAGAATTATCAGTATGATGAAGAAAGTAGGGGGAGGGTCATTTTCACTCTGCTTTCTGCTCCTGATCAGTTAGTGACTTTTAATCTCCAGAATACAATTTCAAAGAATCAGGCTTTTCTGTGTTTTCCCCTGAAAGCAGGAGAGTTTTACTTTAATAGTATTTTACTGAATGATCAGCAAGTGGGGCTGTCTACTCATAATTCAGGCTCACCTCTCAGTATTTGTGTACCAGCAGATTGTCCCTGGATGATAGTCAGTTTCGAAACGGATTCAAGGCATCTGAATCTGATGAGTTCAACCACGATGCCTGTTTCCCTGGCCAGTGACAGGCTGGAACATCTGCGAAGTGAAATAGTCCGGTATCTTTCTGCAGGGCAAAGTACAGGAACGCCTGTTCTTGATCAGGTTCATCTGTTACTTGAAGAGCTGAAATCGGTAAGTCCTCCTTTACGCCCCCAGAAAAGAACAGGTCGTAGCCGATTGCCCCGCAAGCATCTGGTGCCTTCAGTTATCAGAGTAATAAGAAATCACAGAAGCTCCGCGCCATTTGTTAATCTGGTGGCAAGAGAGTTGAAGGTAACTACTCACTCAATCATAAGCATGTTCAAAGAAGTCACTGGTATGTCTCCAAAGAAATACTGGCTTTATAGAAAACTGTATTTATTGCGGGATTCATTGCTTAATGGGGAATATGCATCGGTATCTGATGCGGCATACAGTCTGGACATGAGTGACCTTGGGCGAATGTCAGCACGTTATTTCAAGTTATTCGGAGAATATCCATCGGATACTTTGAAACAGGCAGATCATCCGTAAAATAAACCGGACACCTGCCTGTTATACTGTTCTCGGGCAGGCTCCAGGTAGACATTACGAGTCTGCAAAGGCAACGTAATAGCAAAGTGAGAATACGGCAATGGTATTAAATAGTTATTGAGTATTTTTCGGT
The DNA here is from genome assembly GCA_965208385.1 of Endozoicomonas sp. Lineage (GTDB taxonomy): Bacteria > Pseudomonadota > Gammaproteobacteria > Pseudomonadales > Endozoicomonadaceae > Endozoicomonas. The sequence goes on along the minus strand of CBDBOO010000071.1, from coordinate 51,484 downwards.
TCTTTTTTTAGTTCAGGTGTTTCAGAAGGTGTTTCAGAAGGTGTTTCAGAAGGTGTTTCAGAAGGTGTTTCAGAAGGTATTTCAGAAGGTGGCACCGGGGTATTCTCCATGGTGCTCATGGCCAGTCGGAAGCCCATTCCTGTTACTTTGGCGTTATGACTACTGCCATCTCTTGAATAAACATAAGATTCATTGTCGTCATATTCAAAACTGCCGCCCCGAACATTTCTCATGTTGTAGCTTCTGTCACTGCTTGTTTCAGAGAAAGGGTTATTCACCGGCGAGATAGAATAATATTGAGTGTGGGCAGCATCGGCACACCATTCGGAAACATTACCGGTCATATCATACAACCCCAGTTCATTAGGTTGTTTTGTACCCACGTCATGGGTTTTGAAACCGGAATTTTTACTGTACCAGGCGACATCATTAATATCATTGGAGCCGGAGTATTTATAGCCTCTGGATTTATTGCCTCCCCTGGCGGCAAACTCCCATTCGGCTTCTGTAGGCAGTCGGAATGTTTTGCCGGTTAACTGGTTCAGTCGTTTGATGAAGCGGTCAATTTCAAGCCAGCTTGTGGTGTCTACCGGGCAGTTATCACAACTGAAATAACTGGCATTAGTACCCATGACCTTGCTGTAAATCTCCTGAGTCATTTCGAATTTACCCAGGTAAAAATTATCCAGAATAACCTTGTGAGCAGGCTTTTCTATACCTCGCGCCGATGGACTGTCGGAACCCATCATGTACTCACCGCCATCTATCTTGATCATCTGATCCAGTATCTGTTGTTTGTAGCCCGCAATAAACTGTTTGGTTATGGCGTTATCATCAGTGATTGGCTGAATAGTAGTATCAGCTTGAACCTGATTTGACAGGGCAAGAATAACGGTAAAGCCGAGGGTGGTTTTATTGAGCATAAGTAACTACATAATACGGTTATAAAGTGACAATAGTAGACCAGTGGTTCATGACTGCGTAGGACGGCAGTGAAAAGGATTTGAAAACTTTATTCTGTTTTGATCAGAAACAAAAACAATCGAATTCGAATAAAGCTTTCAGGGTTTGGATTCAATATATTTTTTTGATTAAATCCGAAGGAATAATCCGCTTATGAACAGCTGTAGTTTAAAAGTCTAAATGGTATTAGAGTAGTCAGTGTGCAAAAATGTAGATCAGGTTCGCTAACGGATTTGATTATAAAAAGGATAAGTAAGATGTCTGACAGCCATGTAGTTGTTGAGAAAAAAGGACAGGTTCTGATCATTAAAATGAATCGGCCTGAAAAAAAGAACGCCCTGACCGGTGATATGTATAAAGCCATCACCGGCGCCCTGATTGAAGCAGATAACAGTGATGATATTCGTGTTGCCATGATTTGTGGCCACCCTGAAGCATTTACTGCAGGCAATGATCTGGGTGATTTTCTGCAGCGTGGTTTTGGTGACGAATCCCCTGTCATGGATTTGCTGCGTTATTTTGTCAAAATGGAGAAACCTCTGGTTGCTGCTGTCAGTGGCACAGCGGTGGGTATTGGCGTTACCATGCTGTTGCATTGTGATCTGGCCTATGCGTCTGAAAATGCACGACTGAGATTACCCTTTGTCAATCTCGGGTTGGTTCCTGAAGCAGCGTCCAGTCTGCTGATGCCTGGCATGATGGGACGTCAGAGAGCTTCAGAGTTGTTATTGCTGGGTGACTTCTTTGATAGTCACAAGGCGCGGGAATATGGCATTGTTAACGATGTGGTTGCTGATGACGCATTATTTGAACACGCTCTGGCCAAAGCGGAACAACTGGCAGCTCAACCGGCAGAAGCATTGAAAATCAGTAAAAATCTGCTGACCAAAACCTATCGTGATGAAGTTGAGCATCGTATGGGTGAGGAAGGCATGCTGTTTGCCCAGCGTCTCCAGTCTGATGAAGCTCGCAAGGTGCTGATGGCCTTTATGTCCGGTAAAAAATAATCTGATCTGCCAGGGATAAGGGATGTATGGCTGCTGAAGACAATGTGTCAAAAGGTGTTTTTTTTGCCCTGGCTACTGCGATAGTCGCCAGCACTGCGGGTGCTGCGACAAAGTTTATAGCCGGTGAAGTAGCTATACCCGTTATTGTGTTTGTTCAGTATGCACTTTGTCTGTTGATTATGATGCCCTGGCTGTTTCGGCGTGGACTATCTCCCCTGAAAACGGCCAGACCGGGAGAGCATTTATTAAGAGGTGTGATGGGGTGGTTGTGCTTTTTCACCTATTATCTGGCTCTGGAACAGATTCCACTGGTTGATGCCTCATTGTTAAGAAATACTGCACCGCTTATTGTACCTCTGGTGGTTTTTGGCTGGATGAAGGTGATTGTACCGAAACGTCGCTGGTGGCCCATGCTGGTAGGTTTTGCAGGTGTGATCCTGATTATCAAGCCCGAAATCAGTGACATGAAAATCTGGCATTTAGTGGGATTGCTGTCAGGAATCAGCCTGGCGGTGTCCATGGTCGCTACCCGCTCATTGGCTTCTACCGAATCGTCCAGTGTTATTCTTTTCTACTATTTTCTGATTTCATTACTTTGCAGTATCCCTCTCGCCATTGTCCACTGGCAGAGTATTCCTTTCTGGACACTTCCTTATCTCATCTATATTGGCTTATCGATCTGTTTGACCATGTGGTTGTACACCCAGGCCTACAGTTGTACCAGAGCGAGCGTCATTGCACCTGTTAATTATTCAGGCGTAGTCTTTGCTGGATTACTGGGATGGATAATATGGAATCATATACCTGATATCTGGGCGATTCTTGGGATTGTTTTTGTAATTGGAGCAGGTTTGCTATCAGTCTATTTGAATATTGAAGAAAAACTTTCCACTGAATAATTAAATTTCAGTAACACCTATTCCTTCTGAATAATTGAATTATTAGATAAACTGAAGACTTTCGTTTTTTTAATTGACAGTTACGCAAGTAAGTAATTGTTTTCGCTAAATCATTGAATATCAACCGTCACGTACTAGACAGTCTAGTGTCTTCCGTTTTAAAAATTAAAATAAATATGTAGATATATTCTACTATTCTGTCTTGAGAATAAATTAACAGGAAATATCGTGTATGTTCAGGCGAACTGGTTTTTGTTCTTTTTCAGGATTTCTTATTGCTGCATTGCTAATAATGTCCGTGTCAATTATCTGCAATGGTGATAGTGGTAAATCACGCCGTCACATGCCGGAAGTTAATAAATTGAATGGCCTTAATATGCAGGCAGTTGTAGAAATGAATCGGGAAGAGACTCTGATTCAGGAAGAGTCTGAACTGATGAGCTGGCTTGATGATGTTATGTCCAATTTATTGAGTAATCATCTTTATCATATTAAAAGAATAGACTGGAGTATTATATGGCCTGCCTTGCGTCAGTCTGAGCTCTTTTCTCTTGATGGTTATATGTTGATGGCAGATGCCTATGGAAAAGAGAGTGGAGTAAGCTTTCTGCTTTCTTATCTGAATGAATTGGAACAAAGATCCAGAGAAAATAAAAAGAAATTTGGTTCGCCCTATGCTCTGCTCTTTCTTGCGGTTGTTTCACAGCATGGTTATTACGAATATATGAAGCGGGAAAACCCTAATATTCTGCTGTATGAAAAATGGATGAGTAGTGTAAAAAGATTTAGTGAGGGTGGAGTTCTTGATATTGAACTTATGAAAAGGCTGGTTAAAAAATGGACGCCTTTTTATAGTGAAATAGATAAAAATAATGAAAGGCTGGATTTTTATTTGCATTTACAGGAAGGTGAGCTTTCTGATGTTTATACAATGAATAATCCTGGCAGTCTGGGTTTTGCTTTTGAAACTATGTTAATAGATAAATTTGGAGGATCGGAAAAAAGTTTGGTATTTGATGTTTTTTCCAGGTTAGGTGGTAAAGGTTCAGCCTCCATAGGTGGGATGATAAAATCAGGGTTAGAAGTTTGGAAGGAGGAGGAGAATATCAGATTTAAATTTGTAAGTTTTATGCTTGATCAACAGTCATTAGATGAATATTCACCCTATTGTGATATTCATACAGATGAAGATTGTGTTGAAGTTGATGGGAAAGAAATTATTCAATTAAACGTTGAGACTGGATTGAAAAGTTATATTTCAGCAAACTTGAAAAAAACAGATTACATCGAGCTGGCCTGGTACCACTGGAAAATAATGCCTGAAATGGAAGGGGTTTGTGAGTCAGGGAATTGCCGGAAAAGTCATAGAGTAAGAGAGAAATCTGTCAATGACCATTGGAAAGCAGATCATAGAATGCCAAATGCTCAAGATCTTAGTGATCGAAGGATTGAGGGTGGGCCTGAAGTGAATTCTTTACTAAATATATTGATGAATCATGGTGTTGATTGGGAAAGTTTACTCATTGATATTGGTTTTGGTAAGGGAAGTGTTAATTCAATTGCGGCCAACTCACATTATGGAGGAGGATCCGTTTTAGATAAAAGAATAAGAATGGTGATTCAAAAGATTTCAGATGCAGACTTAAGGTTTGAGGACTTGTGTCAGTCTTTGCATAGGTTGGGAATGTATAGTGCTGAATCTATTATCAGGCAATGTCTTGTGAAGTATAACGGGCTTTCAAAATGCCCTGTCAGATAAATATCAGAAGTTGATTTTTTTAAAAAACAAGGCGGAAAATATGTTCAGTATTCAATTTGAAGGAATGAAATTTATCATGAGGTACAGTGCTGTATTTTGTTTTATTTCGATTCTCGGAATTCCCAGTGCAGAAGCAGTCAGTGATCATAATGGAAAACAATCAAAGCATCGGACAATGCCCCAAAGGGTGCATGCAGATGGGGCAATGAAAGCAGCTGTTGTTGAAACCAGCCATTCAGATGATCTGAAACATGAAGAGTTGGAAGTCCTGGGGCGCATCAATGATATAGTCTTGAGTAAAATGAATGATTCTGCATTCTATGTAGCGGGGGTCGACTGGAGTATTGTCTGGCCTGCATTGGCAGAGATTCCGGTATTCTCTGTTGATGGTTTTATGGAAGCTGCTGCTGATTATGCTGAACAGGGAAATTTTGATAGCTTTGTTCAGCTACTGAATGCAGCACATGCTGCCCCTAATCGATCACAGGAAGAGTATTCATACACCTATGCTCTGCTTTTTCTCGCCCTGGCTTCTCAGGAGGCGTACTATCAAAGCATTAGTCGGGAAAGCCTGAATAAAATACTTTTTCACAAGTTGAATAGAGAGTTGAATAGCTATATAAGGGGACCATCTGACTATCATGGGCTAATGGAACGACTAACGCCATTTTCTTCCAGAGTTGAAACTCAGATTGAAAAACTGGATTATTTCCTGCATTCAAAAACAATACAGTTAAATCAACTTAAAGCAAAAAATCAACCCGTTGCTTTTGCCCTTGCTTTTGAACAGTCGTGGGGTATTGAGGAGGAAGATAGTAAGTTAAATGAACTTGAAAATGTTTTGGACTATAAAGGTGTTGCGGTTCTTGGAGATGTGATTGAACTTGGAGCTTCATCGTGGAGGAAGTTGGTTGAATACCCAAGGTTTAAAATGGTTAGTTTAATGCTGGATGTAACGAAACTTCAGAGAAACGCTCCTCGCTGTGAAATGAACAGGGATGAAGATTGTTATATCCCTAAGGAATACGCTGACTCGATTATTCTTTTTAAAAAAGAAACTGATCTTGAAAGTTTATTGGCCGAACTGGTTAAAGAAAGCAGATATATTGATATTGCCTGGTATCATTGGAAATTGAATCCCTATGAGAAAAAGTACAAAAGTGAATATTGCGAGTTTCCGGAATATGGTTGTCATTCTGAACCTCGTGCTGAAAAGCGAAAACTCGTCCGCTCTATAGCAAAAAATGACGGAAGAAAACGAGGCCATCATATTGTATCAACTATTGAAGACAGAAATTTTTTAATGGGTACAGATGTACTGATGAGCGTTTCAAATTGGGAATCATTGGCTTCATGGTTGAATATTGGTCAAGGAAAAATCCGTGAAATTAAAGAAAATGCCTTGAAGCAGGTTGACATTTCAGAGCATTATCGGTCCGGACTTGTGGAGATAATTAAGCTTAAGGGAATCAGTTTTGAAGAAATTATTGAAGCTTTGAGGAAAATGCAAATTAACTCGATTGCCAACAAGATATCAAAGTATCTGGATGGATACAGATAAAGAGGAATGCACTGAAAAGGCTCTGGTGCCAGTTTAAACTGAAGCCAGAGCAGAACAAATCATAAATACTTAATCAGTGCTGTCCGCTGATTTCATGTTCTTTCGTCTCACTTCTTATAAACGAGACGGTTGCCGGTGCCTGTCCGATGCTATTGTCCACTGAATGCCCTGCCAGTTTGGCTATGGATGCCATCTGAGCCAGATGATGTATCAGATGACTGCTGGTGAAACAGAGCTCGCGAGCAAGGGAGGACGGCATTGTTACGCTGATACTGCTTGATAGCAAAATTTCTGTTTTAACAGTATGTGTTGCGCCGAGCTGTTGTTCTGTTAAATGGCTCAGCCATTGATGTATTTCTGCCAGTTCAAGCATGGCAGGCTCTTTATGAGATTCCAGTGGAAGTCCTCGTCTGCGTTTATCGTAATCGATAACATCAGGTTGCTCCGGGTGAATCAATGCATGATAAAGATCCAGAACATGACGAAGGTGCTGACCAATAGAGCTTTCATACAGTTCACTGTCGGTGAACTGATATTCCATAGATGACAAGCCATTGATAAATTTTGCTAGTTGGTCAATGGCTTCCAGATTCCCCTGTACTATGTGTTGATAGTCAGTGTGCATTGTACTTTGTTCCATAAAATTAATTTCGGGCTGCTGCTATCAAGACAAGTGGCTTTTCAACATACAATAAAAAAACCAGTGTCAATGGTATGCAGATCCAGTAAATAGTTGATAACAGACCAGTAATCGGCGTCTGCATAAAAAATAACAGTGTCAGTGCACTAAAAAATACAGCCACACCTATTTGGGAAAAATAGCTTTTAGCCAACAGAACGTTCTGGGTTTTGCCTTTTTCGGCCAGTTGTTCTGCCCGGTCAAAAAAAACCTTGTTGAATGACAACCGGAATAAACTGGTGAAAAATGCAACGGCCAATATGCCTGTATAGAGAACGACTTTTTCCAGATCCGGATGAAGTGCCCCCCTTAGATACCAGGAAAGGGCATAAAGTAAGGTTGAAAATAGAAATACCGTTTCAACATTCAAACGATCAATGCGGGATTTAATCAACCAGAATATAATGGCAAGGCCAATACTCAGAATAACAATAGTGCTACCCAGTTGGGTCAGATTGTTGTTACCCAGAAAATAAAGGCTTAATACCCAGAAATAGCTTTCCAGAAAAAGAAAAAGGCCGTCCAGAAAAAAGACAGTCCGTGAATATTGAGCATCTTTAAAACGAATTACATCCCTGAAAGCAACTTCTCTGGCAGATAAAGCGGATTGGATATCTTTGCAGGCCAGGCGTTGATGTACTCCTAGATAACCCACGACTGAAATAATGAATGTCATGGTAATCAGAGCAGAAGAATACTGATTTTCCAATAGGAAGGCACCGGATAAAATGCCCACTTTTAATAAAACACCTACCAGTAACTGAAAATTGCCAAAACTATTGCCTGAGTTAGTATTTGAACTCTTGCCTGAAGAGTTGCCTGAAGAGTTGCCTGAAGAGTTGCCTGAAGAGTTGGCACTGGTCAGCGATTTGAAAAGGAGCCTTTGAGACATCCAGTAAAAGCAGCCATAAACACCATTCATCAGAGCAAGAAGCAGTAAATGGTTCTGGGCAAAATCAGCGATTACAGCGAGTAGTAAAAAAAACTCGGCTATAAATGAACCTTTGATAGCCCAGAGACGGAACTGGCTGACACGCAATTTTTCCCAGAAAAACAGAGTTAGAAGGTAACTGCCCCCGGATACCGCAATAAAACCGGACAATGCAGCCAGTGATTCCGTTTGCTGCCAGATCAAAACCGGCAGGAAAAAGGGCAGCAGGCCGATGAGGAAAGCATGCAATCCGGAGAACTGGTAGAAATAGCGAACAGATCCTGTCATTAAAAAACATCCAGTTGGGCAATATCCAGATTGTCCAATTTCTCAAATGCGAACGACAGATCGTGTTTTTTCCCGTAGCGAGGGTAATCGTGCATTTTTACATAGGGGCGTGAATTAACTTCAAGCAGAATGCTTTTCTGTTCCGTATGACTGACCTCAATCCCTTTTTCCATGATGATATCGATACCGAGAATATTAGCGCCGAATATATCCAGTACCTTTTCCATGAGCTCGATATTGTCCTGAGCAATGGATTTTTCTTCTATGGCTTTGACGACGCCACCAGGTGCAAGAGCGATCCGGTGAAACAGTTTGACCTGTTGTCCATTATCTGGCACTGAATTCAGGTGCCGATTATGTTTGGCCAGATATTGCCGGGTCTGTTCATTTTTCTGCAACGGAGACATGCAGGGGTAGAGCGCCATCTGCTCCCTGATGTTGTTTTCCTCATCAATCAGATGGGCAATGGTGTCCTGACCGTTGCCCGTAACAAAGGGAGCAAAACGCTGTAGAACGGAAACGACTTTGCCATTTGCCACCAGAACCCGATAGTTTTTACCTTCAAGGTACTGTTCCACAACTGTGGTGGGCCACCAGATTTTTGCCAGAAAAATAGCTTTCCAGAGTTCCCGGAAGTTTTTTATGGGGAAGTAACTGCCCCGTGAGAACCCGCCTACATTAGGTTTGATCACCAGGGGAAATCCATGTTCTTTGGCGAACTTGTGTGCCCGCATGGGGTTAATGAATATTTCGCCCCTGGCATGGGGGACATCATGTTTGCTGAATGCATTGCGCGCCTGCTCTTTCGAGCGGCAGCTTTTACGAACGTCGAGGCTGTTATAGCTGCTGCAGCCGTTCATGAATTGTTTGCTGATAAATCCGTAGACGGTTTTTTTTAGAAATTTCATTGTGCCACTTCCTGCTGACCGGTGATAACAGGCTGTCTGTGACCCGTTTCTTGAACGATGCTTTTTGGTATTTTTCGGGTGAAGAGCTTTCTAAAGAAAATTGATCTGCTCTGCTGAGTGGCTGGAATACTTCCGGTGACTTTTGCCAGTTGCAGTGCAACTTGTCTGACAAGCTGCCAGCGTTTTCTGCGAGAAACATTTTCACAGAGTAAAATCAAAGGCATTGGTAAAAAGAGATTGATTTCAAAAACATGGAAATCACCTGCCACCAGTTCTTCGGGGGAGTTGGCACGAATGCCGTAGCGGGCCGTTTTAAATTGCCCTATTGTCTTTAGATGCTGCCAAAGTGTCTGCTGTTGCTCTACAGAGAACTGGTCGGTTACATCGTTATAACGGGTTTGCTGATTGTTAATACTGTTAATGGGCAGTTCGTCATCACTTGAGTTTGTTACTTCGGTGACAGACAGCATGGACAGATTATCCGGGTTGTCAGCAGAAAGAATGATATAAACCTCAAACTCACGTTTCTCTTCCGCGCTGGCCTGAATCAGATAGGGGATATGTGATTCTGTTCGGATGCTGCGTGCTGTTTTTAACTGATCAAAGTTATCGGCTCTGACGATACCTGCAGAATTCTGTCCCCACTCCGGTTTCACGAACACGGGGTATGTTTCTGGCTGCTCTACACCAGTATCCATAAACTGCTCCAGACGCCAGCGTAGAGGTATCAGCTTATCGATATCCAGTTTTGAATATATGCCTTTGGCTTCATTAAAATAATCCGCATTTAACTGGAAAAACTTCCAGGGTTTGACTCTGAGAGTCAAGCAGTGACGGATAAACAAAATCACCATGAGGGTTCGTATAATCATCAGAAAACGTCCTTTTATTCTGTCAGGATTTATTTCTGTTTCTGATCAGGCTGAAATTAGCCGCAGCCATTAACAGACCAAATATCAGAATTGAGACCGCGGCAAAGAAGAGAGAGCCTCCGTCGCTTTTACCTTCATGGAGAACAACAATTCCCAAGGGTGTAAAAAGATGGAAAAACGCGGCACCGGCCATGATTCCAGCCGCGAGCAGACCGCCGGCAAAGTGAAAATGAGCACGATCAAAACGGGTGGTCAATCCGGTTAACTTCTTCAGTAAAAACAGTACTAAGGGTGCCAGAAGAATGACGCTGGTGATGAGTTCTGCAGCGCCCACCACTACGGCACCCGATGAGGCAAACCAGCTACCGATGGCATTCCCCAGAATGTTCTGCATCCAGGCACCAATTGTGCCAAATATGTGTTGGGTATCGGGATGACCAGAAAACTTGTAGGGCAGAGATGACAGAAAAACTTTCGCTGTCCAGGCCACAATGACCCAACTGATAATGGTGATGTATTGTTTTTTCATACTTCTAAAACCTGACAGTCCTTTCCACGGCGTTGATTTTTATTAACACAACGTCTTTTATCTTCTTTGGTTATATACGCGGTGATCTGGTGATTGGTTTCACTTCAGAACGGATGGCCAGTTTTTGTGCCCCAGTTCAATCAGTGCATCCTTCTGTTCAAGCCAGGCGTCTTTAGTTTCTTTGTTGTAATTAACATAAAGTTTGTCGTTATCGATGGTCCACTGAAGAGGGTCGCCTTTGGCGGTATAACCGTGGCTGACCGCCCAGGCACAGTAACCTCCGAACTGGGGCGCGAACTTTTCAGGGGTGTCTTTGAAAAGCGTCAGGTTTTCCGCATTTTTAAAGTGCCAGTTTGCACCTTTGTATTTGGTTGAATATAAAGGTGTTCCCTTTACGGCTTTGCTTTCCTTGAAATAGGCAACGGTGTCATAGCCATCGAGGGCATTACTGCTGAACAGCGTGGTGGACACTTCATTCTTTTCTGCTGAAGCGTAAGCGGGCAAAAACAGAGCGATCAATAGAAATACCGCATGGGGCGATACTTGCCTTGTTATAGAGAAGATCGTTGTCATTTTTTTTGTTAGAAAGTGCATAAGTACATATCCTGAAACAGCTTTTTATCGTTTTCAGCTCAGCATGCTGAGCTGTTGGCTTTATATACGACACTGATTCGTGAATGGATTCATGATAAGAGAATGCGTGACAAAAAAATGACTGAATTGTTACAGTATTGTAACGACCCTTGTTTTCAGCTCAGTGTTTACAGGGGGTGTGGAAAAAATAACCAATCAATAATTTATGGCTATTTGCGCAGGAAAAATATCTTTGGTAGAGTTTTGGGCACTTTTGTACAGAACTGAACAGAAAGTGACACCGGTTTACCCACCGGGATAACTATAAAAAAAACAAACTAGGACCGACTGTGATCCAGTCCGGTTACGGTAATTGAGATGCGTTTTATCTATTCTGCCTTTGGCGGGCTGCCTGTAGTCAGTGTCAAACCTTTCGGATTCTCTGCGCCACACCGCTTATCTTCTTTCTGCCTATTCAATAAGACATTTGCTGACCGCTTTAGTGCGTCCTCGTCGGTTTCCAGCTGAGACTGCTTTTTGCCATTTAACCGTTACATGCTGAAACAGGGTTTTCTTGTGTTCTTTTTCAGTGACAGATGTTTCAGTGATAGAAGTTTCAGGGACTGGAGAGAGATGTATGAATAAAAAAATAACCTTGAATGACAAATGGGAACAGACTTCAGGCAGAGTGTATCTGAATGGCAGTCAGGCTCTGGCTCGTTTGCCAATGCTCCAGGCCCAGCTGGATAAAAAGCTCGGACACAATACTGCGGGTTTTATTTCTGGCTATCGTGGTTCACCTCTGGGCGGGTTTGATAAAACTCTCTGGCAGGTTAAGGACTATCTGGATCAGCACAATATTACCTTTCAGCCCGGTGTTAACGAAGACCTGGGGGCTACGGCTGTCTGGGGTTCGCAACAGGCAAATATATTCGAAGGGGCAAAGTACGATGGCGTTTTCGGCCTCTGGTATGGCAAAGGGCCTGGTGTAGACCGCACCGGTGATGTTTTTAAACATGCCAATGCCTTTGGCACAACCCCTCTTGGTGGTGTTCTGGCCATAGCCGGCGATGACCATGCCTGTAAATCTTCCACACTGCCTCATCAGTCCGATTTTGCCTTTAAAGACGCCATGATGCCGGTACTCTATCCCAGCGGAATTCAGGAAATGCTGGATCTGGGGTTGTACGGTTGGGCCATGTCCCGCTTCAGTGGCTGCTGGGTGGGATTCAAGGCTCTGGCTGAATTAATGGACAGCTCTGTATCCGCTGATCTTAATACCGAAAGACTGAATATTGTTATTCCTGACGATTTCCAGTTGCCTGAAGATGGGTTGAATGCCCGCTGGCCTGATAAACCGATGGATCAGGAAGAACGACTGCATAATTATAAAATTCGTGCAGCACAGGAATTCTGTCGTGTGAACCATCTGGATAAAACCGTTATCCAGACGGGCCGGAAGAAGAAGGTAGGTATTGTTACTACCGGCAAATCTTATCTGGATGTTCTTCAGGCGCTGGAAGATCTTGGGATCAGTCATGATCAGGCGGCAGAACAGGGTATAGGTTTGTACAAGGTGGCCATGACCTGGCCGCTGGAACCCGTAAATATTCGTGAGTTTGCTGCTGGATTTGATGAAATTCTTGTGGTGGAAGAAAAGCGAAGCCTGATTGAAGAACAGTTGAAAGAACAGCTCTATTCCTGGCAGGACGAAAAACGCCCCAATGTTTATGGCAAGAAAGATGAAAAGGGTGTTGAGCTTCTGACCTCAAGAGGTGAGTTGACACCCGCTATGATCGGGCGGGCGATTGCTGGCCGGATCAGTCCATTTCATAGTAACGAAACTATGGAGCAGCGCCTGCAGTTTATCCGTGAGAAGGAAGCAGAACTGGCTCTGCCCCTTGATCGTCTGGAAAGAACACCTCATTTCTGTTCCGGTTGTCCTCATAATACGTCTACCCGTTTACCGGAAGGCAGTAAGGCACTGGGCGGTATTGGTTGTCATTACATGGCAACCTGGATGGACAGAGGGACAGAAACCTTTACCCAGATGGGTGGAGAAGGTGCCACCTGGATTGGTCAGGCACCCTTCACTGACAACAATCATGTGTTCCAGAATCTGGGAGATGGTACCTATTTCCATTCCGGTTTGCTGGCTATTCGTGCGTCAGTGGCTGCCAGTGTCAACATTACTTACAAGATTCTTTATAACGACGCGGTTGCCATGACCGGCGGTCAGCCGGTAGATGGTCAGCTGAGCGTACAGCAGATTACTCACCAGCTCTATGGCGAAGGAATTCGTCGCATAGCCCTGGTATCAGATGAACCTGATAAATACCCTTCACGCAATGATTTTGCCCGGGGAGTTACTTTTCATCATCGTGATGATCTGGATTCTGTACAGATTGAATTGCGAGACGTGGAAGGTTGTTCCGCACTGATTTTTGACCAGACCTGTGCGGCAGAAAAAAGACGACGTCGTAAACGTGGACAAATGGTTGATCCCAAAAAACGTGTGGTCATTAATCAGGACGTTTGTGAAGGTTGTGGTGATTGCGGAGTGCAGTCCAACTGCCTGTCTATTTTACCAAAAGAAACGGATCGTGGGCGCAAGCGTCAAATTGACCAGTCATCCTGTAACAAGGATTTCAGCTGTGTCCGTGGTTTCTGTCCAAGCTTTGTGACGGTGAAAGGTGGCACACTGCGTAAAGCGCGCGGTTTGAGTAGTGAAACACAGGGTGAAGCTATTTTCAGCGAATTACCCGAGCCCGTCCTGCCTGCCTGTGACACGCCCTATAACCTGCTGCTTACCGGGGTTGGTGGAACCGGCGTGGTGACGGTCAGTGCTCTGCTGGGTATGGCGGCTCATATAGAAGGTAAGGGAGTCGGTGTTCTGGATCAAATTGGTCTGGCACAGAAGTTTGGCGCCGTAATGAGCCATGTACGTATAGCTGAGCACCAGGAACAGGTGCATACCGTGCGCATCCCTGCGGGTGAAACTGATTGTATGATTGGTTTTGATCTTATGGTGGGTGCCAGTGAAGAAGCGCTTGGCAAGCTGGAGCGCAGCCGAAGTTATGCTGTGATCAATAATCATGAAACCATGCCCGCAGCGTTTACTCGGGATCCGGATCTTAAAGTACCTACAGGTAGCATGCAGAAAGCTGTTGTGGATGCCGTTCGTGAGGGTGGCAGTCATTCTCTGGATATTACCCGCATTGCAACGGCATTGATGGGTGATGGCATGGCAGTGAACCTGTTTTCCATTGGTTATGCCTGGCAGAAAGGCTTGATTCCTCTGACCAGAGAAAGCATAGAGCAGGCCATTGAATTGAATGGTGTGGCTGTGGATGCGAACAAACAGGCGTTTCTCTGGGGACGTCGGGCAGCCCACAACCTGTCTGCTGTTGAATCACTGATAAACCCGGTAAAAGAAGACGCAGTTCAGGTACTTCATATTATTCCCGGTCTGGAAGACGTTATTCAGCGTGAAAAGAATCATCTGACTGCTTATCAGAATGAAGCTTTGGCTCAACGCTATGAGTCATTTGTTCGCCAGGTTCAGGACGTTGAAAAAAACGCAACGAATACTGAAGGTCTGGCACGGGTAGTGGCTGAAAATTACGGCCGTGTTCTGGCCTATAAAGACGAATACGAAGTGGCGCGTCATCTGACATCAGATGATTTCAAGCGACAGCTGGAAGAGCAGTTTGAAGGTGATTTTGAACTGGAATTCAATATGGCACCACCGGTCATCAGCAAGATTGATCCGGCCACAGGACGCCCCCGTAAACGTCGGTTCAGCCAGAAAGTTTTACCATTATTGCGTCTGCTGGCAAAGATGAAATCATTGCGCGGCACACCATTGGATATTTTTGGTTACACAGCGGACCGTAAACTGGAACGCAAATTGATCAGGCAATATGAGCAGGACATCAGAATGCTCATGAATAGCCTGAACAAAACGAATCATCTTGATGCTATAACCCTGGCAGGGTTACCGCAGGATATTCGTGGCTATGGCCCGGTTAAAGAAGAGAACGCACAAAAAGCTGAAGAGCAACGGCAGGTTCTTCTGGCCAGATTAAGTTCAGACAGTATTGGTGAAGCAGCCACGGCTGCCTGATAAAAATTTGGAGAATAGTAAATGAATGTATTCAGTCATCCGGAATTTGACAACCATGAGCAGGTCAATTTTTTCAATGACGAAAAAACAGGACTGCAGGCTATTATTGCGGTGCATAACAGCAATCGTGGACCAGCCTTAGGTGGTTGTCGTATGTTTCCCTATGCTTCCGATGAAGAAGCGCTGCGGGATGTTTTGAGACTGTCCAGAGGAATGACGTATAAATCAGCTTTGGCCAATCTGGATCTGGGGGGAGGCAAGTCCGTTATTATCGGTGATCCCCGCAAACATAAAACGCTGGATATGCTGGAAATGATGGGACGTAGTCTGGAAAAACTGGGTGGCAGTTATATTGCCGCTGAAGATTCCGGAACCAGTGTGGAAGATCTGCAGATTATTGGTCGAAACACCCGTCATGTTGCTGGCGTTGTTGAACGTGAAGGGATTGATGGCCGACCTTCATCAGGCGACCCTTCGCCTGCCACTGCCTATGGAGTATTTATCGGGTTGAAATCTGCCGTTAAACATCGGCTGGGTACCGATGATCTGAACGGATTGAAAGTGGCTGTGCAGGGCGTTGGTAACGTGGGTTTCCGTCTGGCCCGGCATCTTCATGAAGCCGGTGCAGAACTGTTCGTTAATGATATTCATCAGGACCAGCTGGACAGGGCGGTAGAAGAGTTTGGCGCTACTGTGGTGTCATCAAAGGATATCCTGACCCTTGATGTAGACGTTGTTGCTCCCTGTGCCATGGGGGCGGTGCTTAATGACGACAGTATTGGTCAGATTAAGGCAAGAGTTGTGGCCGGGGCGGCCAATAATCAGCTGGCGAAAGCTTGTCATGATGAAATGCTGATGAAGAAAGGTATTCTGTATGCTCCCGATTTTGCCATAAATGCTGGCGGTATTATTGATGTGAGTTATGAGCGTACTGGTTATCACCCGAAAAAGGTGATCACTCATATTGAGTCCATCAGCAGTACCCTGGAAGAGTTATTCCGTCGGTCTGATGAAGATCAACGTCCCACAGGTGAGTTAGCTAATCGTATCGCCGAAGAACGCTTTGCCGCTTTCTAAATTATTTCAGGTTTTGTAGTTCAGCAGGGACTGGCAGGCTTCCTGTTGGGCTACATCTAATTCTCACAACGGTCTTAACTCTCATAACTCTCATAACTCTCATAACGGTCTTGACTTTCATAAGGTGCAATCCTTGTGAAATGTTTTTCTTTGATATTTAAATCGTGCACAGATGCAGCATGCATTTATAACAATGTGCAGCAATGCCATTGGTTCTGTCCATCACTGCGCATTGGTTTTACTGCTTCATTGGTCACCGGCATCTGTTCGTGCATTGCAGATATGCTTTCTGTGCAAGTAGCTTCACATGCTTTCCATAGGCAGTCGGGAAAGTAATTAATCAGTTCTAATGCAGAAGGTCGTTGGTGGGGATCGGGGTCAGTACAATATCGAATAAAATCTATAAGATGGGTTCTCGGAGTTTCAACTGCATTAACAACGAGTAATGCCTTAATTTCACGATGTAATTCATTTTTTCGATCGCAAATTGACGAGTCTCTTTGAATACCGTCTGTATGGGCAGCATAGATACTTAAAATACCGTCATCCCAATATGTGGCAAGTGTGATTGCAAGGAATCCTATAGACCAAATATCTCCAGGAATGCTGTTTTTATACTCTCTGATCACTTCTGGCGCCGAATAGAGATAATTACCACTAAAACTTTTTCTTTCTAGACGAAGCAGGAAGGTTTTATCAACAGAGCATCCGAAATCAATAATTGTCACACGGCCACTACGAGTATCGAGTAAAATATTCGATGGCTTTAAATCACAGTAAATGATGTTGTTTTGATGAATAAAGCGTATGCCACTGGCAACTTCTTTCAAGATCCATTGTATCTGACTCAAGCCTATCAAAGTGTCTTTCAGGTAACTTTGTAAACTGGTGCCATAATTGGGGAGAATGATGGCTGCTCTGCGTACGGAACCCTTAACAATCTCTCTTGTTGAAAAAAGCAGCCGTGCAACATTCACGGAATAGGATGTTTCAGGGTTGTTCATCATCTTCAGATAAATTAAAATTTCACGCTCAAGTTGGAACATGATATTGCGGGGGAACTCATTGTCTGTACTTGCGACCTTAATAACGAGACTCTGTTCAGAAGCTTTTCTCCAATACTGAATGAGGCTTCTGCTATCTTTTGGTTTTTCTGGAAAATCAAGTTTGGCAAACTGCCCTGTTAAGTATTGGCAGGCAGCATCTAATGAGTGTCTGAACTCTTCGGGAACTTGATATTCTACGGTTTCTACTATTGAAGAATCAGTTTCACAATGACCTTCGGCTTCTGGAACCGTTTTTTCTGGAGGTTCGGGTGGAGGTAAGTGATACACGCCTGGTGGCAAATAACCATTCTCATCATAGTCAGTAGTCTGGATTAAGGGTGTATCCGGAGTGTAAGGTTCTGAAATAGCCTCTGTAATAGCCTCTGTAATAGCCTCTGTAATATCTACTCTTGAATCAGAGGAAACGGCATCGAGTACTCTGGTTATAATTTCATGCCATGGAGTCTCCGTTAAATTCTGATCCTGATCTTCAATTTCATCAGAATCGTTAGTGGTCTGATCATTCGGTTCAATACCGAGAGCTTGGTAGATTGCCGAAGCTTTCCCCAATCTGGGTTCATATAATTTCTGTTCTTTTGGGGGAGAGCAATAAAGGGAAATATATCGTTGTTGCGGTATTTTGACTTCAGGATGAACAGGCAAGCCTGAAAGAGAAAAACTCTGCGAGAATGCCGTGCCTGCAATGGCTGAAACGATTATTATCAAACTTGAAAAGATTTTTACCGATGATAATATCGATCTGATAGTTCTGATTTTATGTCCGAAAATCATTAGATTCCTTCATTGTTCCAAATGTCGGGGGTGGCGAATATAAAATAGAAAGGGTGAATAAAAGAACATCCTATTGCGCTGCTTTTTCAGACATATCGATCCATATAATGGCTCTTGCAAGTAAATCATCCCTGATTTTTTCCACTACGGAAATATGCCCTGTGTGTCTGACAAAAAAGAACAGTTCATTCTGATCCAATACTGGCAGAGCCGAGTTTCGAGGGGAGACCTGAATCTCATCAGCCGCGGCATAAAACACAAAATGTCGTTTGGTACCGCTGTTGAGGGGACGTCGTGCAGCCGATATGGTATCCCTGCAATGCTGGCTCAGGAAAGAAATTTCATGGTACAGAGAAGGATTGGCGTTAAAGGGACGATAATCGATCATTGTTGTACCGCCATGCACTCCGGCGATTGAAGCTAACATCAGCTTGCTTTTTATGGATCTCAGCTGGGTTTCAAGTATTAAACCAAGCCTTGCACCATTGGATGTTCCAACAATCACTACAGGTCGGTTTGGCCAGGTGTTCATGTAGGTCTTCAATGGTTCAGCAATATCGGACAATGCGCTGTCCAGGTCGATATTTCCTCTTTCACTGATGATGGGAGCCCATAAATCGTATTTACCCGTTTTGTTTAAAGTGACCAGATACTCTTCCCAGGTTCGGGGATGATCATCCAACCCGTGCAGAAAAAGAAACAGTGCATCGGAATCCGCTTTCGGGCTTTGCACCGGATTGGTGTATTTTGTCCAAAGTGCTTCACTGTTCCATCCATGTGATGTCCTTCGAATGAACGAGCATAAATCAGCTGACAGTGAGAAGCATCTGGAGATCAGGAATGCTCCCCACCCTTTTTCCTCAGGCAGTTGATCAAGAGGGTACAGCAGCTCGACATTGGCATCCGAAGAAGTAAGCCCTGGCAATTGGATGATTCCCTGGTTATGAGCAGTGCCTGCTTCAGGAGAGACTTCTGATGAGTGCTGTTGAGGCGATGGCTTACTTCTGACAGCGAGATTATCATCTTTTTCGATTGTAGCTCTGAGCTCTAGCCTCAACTGCATGGTTTCAGTTGGTGAGCTGGTAGTGTGAGCAGCGGCTTGTCCGCTGGTTGCGGCCAGGCTGCTATCAGCAGTCCGGGCAGTGATTGACTCTTTTGTGGTGACTGGCACCTTCCTTGGCTGGAACTGAACCTTACGACCCGACGTTACTGGTTCTGTTGAACTCGGATACAATAATAAGCTTTGCTGCGGATACAGCGAAGTTTTCACTTTCTGCAATTCTCGTTTGCCTGTTACATCAGGGCGCGACTCGGGCGTAGTCACAGGCTCATGGCTGTACCAGTCGTCGCCAGCTTCGTATAAAACATTGGGTATGCTGGGCGTTGGTGAAACATGAATCGAGTAGTCAGGCTTTGATGTCGATGAACTGCTCTGCTCTTCCATTCTGCCTGTGGTTGTATGGCTTGGAAGGATAATATGAGAGGAGCGATACGAATCTATACCTGAAATAAAATCAGACTGCATTTTCAGGCCTGGTGCCGGTCCATTCCACAAGGGAATTTCATCCGGGTTTTCAATAGTCCGTCGACTGACATAGAAACTCTTTTCTCCATCAAATAGAATATTGGCTTCCGTATTTCCTGTATTATATTTCAGTCCTGACGTACTGATAGCGTTTGTACCAGCGTTTGTGCCGCCCACTCTGAGAGGTGAGGTTAGAATATCGGGGATGACATCATTAACCTGAATCACAGTGATTAGTAAGACGTTGAACTTCGTAAAACCAGGCATGGATTTACAGCTCCAGAAAGTAAGCCGCGCCTCACAGTCAAATAGCACTCATGCTCGGATTGAGCTTCGTTAAATATGAGGCTTCGATACTTCATAACACACGCTACAAATGAACCATAATGAGTTTTTGTAGCTTCTCAATAAGTGCTGGAGATCGGAAATAACCGTGTAAAACCATAGTGCATAATCCTTGCCTCCCAAGGGCTTAGTAAAATTGGTACTTTGGTTTACCAGCACTTATTGAGAAGCTACGAGTTTTCATGTGTTTATCGGTTGCATTATAGACGGCGATTTAAAACTCGAACGTCACTCTTGGCGCTAAATAATTATGAGACATGTAAAGTGTTCGATGGAGGCTTGATATGGAAAATCGGGTTTGAATTAATTTATGATCGAATTTGAGGCGGTGAATTGATTTTGTTTAAGCTGGGGCGGGATGCCGTTAAATCAATAATTTCGTCCTTTCATATGGAATGCTAATAATCAGGGGGCGATATTTGTGAAGAGGTTTTTTCCTTCTTCGTAGAGCAATGTAGAATTTTGAAGACTGATACACATTAGTCTTCGTCTGTTGGGCTCGGAAACAACCTTGAAAGCAGTTGTCTGACATCGGTTAGCCTAAAGTCTAAGATGCCATCTGCCTTACATCTGATACTGTTTCTTACGGTTGAAATAAAAATAACAACAATAATACGTTGGAGAGTTTTTCATGTCTGATAGTAATGCGGCAGCCGCCGCATACTGGAAAGAGAATGTGCGAATTCTTCTCAGCCTTTTGGCTGTTTGGTTCGTGGTCTCATTCGGTTGCGGTATTCTTTTTGTGGATTTTCTTGATCAATTCAAGATTGGTGGTTTTCCACTGGGGTTCTGGTTTGCTCAACAGGGAGCAATCTATACCTTCCTGATTCTGATCTTTGTTTATATTTCTAAAATGAACAAGCTGGATCAGAAATATAACGTGCATGAGGAGGAGCAATAATGTCTACAGAAATGCTGACGCTTCTTTTTGTTGGAGCCACCTTTGCTCTCTATATAGGCATAGCCATCTGGACCCGTGCCGGGTCGACCAAAGACTATTATGTAGCCGGTGGAGGCGTTCATCCTGTCGCCAATGGTATGGCCACAGCGGCTGACTGGATGTCTGCGGCATCGTTTATTTCCATGGCGGGAATTATCTCATTCATGGGACGCGATGGTGCTCAATATCTGATGGGCTGGACCGGTGGTTATGTTCTGCTGGCCATGTGCCTGGCTCCCTATCTGCGGAAATTTGGTCAATACACCGTGCCGGATTTTGTCGCTGAACGTTATTACTCTCAGACGGCACGTGTCGTTGCTGTTATCTGCGTTATCTTTATTTCGTTCACTTATGTGGCGGGACAAATGCGCGGAGTGGGTATTGTCTTTTCCCGTTATCTTGAAGTCGAAATTCACTGGGGTGTTTTCATCGGTATGGGCATAGTCTTTATTTATGCCGTATTGGGTGGGATGAAAGGCATAACCTATACCCAGGTGGCGCAATATTGTGTGATGATTTTTGCCTATCTGGTACCGGCTATTTTTATCTCTATGCTGATTACAGGAAATCCTATTCCGCAGCTGGGCTTTGGTAGCGAGGTGACCGGCACGGGTATGACGGTTCTTGAAAAGCTGAACGGACTATCGACGGAGCTTGGGTTTGCCCAGTACACCGATGGATCGAAATCCACCATTGATGTGTTCTTTATCACCATGGCTCTGATGGTGGGCACCGCTGGTTTACCACATGTTATTGTTCGCTTCTTCACGACACCGACAGTGCGGGATGCTCGTAAATCTGCTGGTTTTGCTTTGTTGTTTATCGCAATTCTTTATACAACGGCGCCTGCCGTTGCCAGTTTTGCCCGGATAAATCTGCTTCAGACTGTTTCTAACTCAGAGTATAAGGAGATGCCAGCCTGGTTCTCTAACTGGGAGAATTCCGGTTTGATTGCCTGGGTCGACAAAAACGATGATGGTAAAATTCAGTACCATCCAGGTGCGCCGGTGAATGGCAAGCCTCAATTTACCGAAGAACGGGGCGTCAACGGTGAGCGAATTGTCAGTAATGAAGTGACTGATAATAATAACGAGCTCTATGTTGACCGTGACATCATGGTGCTGGCTAATCCCGAGATTGCACAGTTACCAGGTTGGGTCATCGCTTTGATTGCCGCTGGTGGTCTGGCAGCTGCACTGTCTACGGCCGCGGGATTGCTGCTGGTTATTTCCTCATCGATTTCCCATGATTTACTGAAGCGGAATCTGATGCCCAATATCACTGACAAGCAGGAGTTGCTGGCTGCACGTATTGCCGCAGCGGTTGCTATCGGTATAGCTGGTATTGCGGGTATCTATCCTCCCGGGTTTGTAGCGTCGGTGGTGGCTTTCGCCTTTGGACTTGCCGCGTCGTCTTTCTTCCCAGCGATTCTACTTGGCATATTCTACAAGCGGATGAACCGTGAAGGTGCCGTTACCGGCATGGTGGTTGGTTTGCTGTTTACTGCAGCCTATATCATCTACTTCAAGTTTATGGGAGGCACGTCAGCGGGCTGGTGGTTCGGCATTTCACCAGAAGGAATTGGTACTTTGGGAATGTTGATTAACTTCGCCGTGTCCTTTGTGGTCTGTCATTTGACTGAAGCGCCACCGAAGGAAATTCAGGATCTGGTTGAAGACATTCGTATACCAAGAAGTTCTACTGCAGCTATACCTGTTAAAGGCGGAACTACAGCAGAAGCTTGAACAAACTGACTGAAGATATTAAAGAGCCTTACGGGGCTCTTTTTTACTATCAGGAAATCAGTTATTTGTGTCGATGAAAAAAACATGCTCTTTCACGAGACAGAATGACTCAGGCGAAAGAAACACAGTTCTGTATTTCCTTACTCAGGGCTTTCAGTATGTCCTGGCGGCAGATAATCCCCACCAGTTTGTACTCATCAATGACCGGATACACTTTGGGTTTGTTACCCGCCATCATCTGGGCGATATCGATAATTGAGTCTTCAGGGCTGACTGACAGTGGTTCACCGTGCATAAGGTCTTTTACCAGAGTTCGGGTATCACAGTGATAGGTACCGGTTATGAGATGTGGAATACAATCATGTTCTGAGAGAAAGCCCACCAGCTTGTTGTGACTGTTGACCACCGGCAGTCCCGATAATCCGGATGCCAGTATGCGGTCAACGGCTTCCGGCAGGGAAAGCTCAATGGACAGTGGGTTGATGTTTTTGCGGATAATGTCCTTGACGATATGCATCATAACTCTCCAGTATTTCAATCTATATGTAGAGTATGATTGGAGAGAAGAAAAGGCTCCAATGGAAAAAGACTCTGAATTCAATAGATAGTTTTAATATCACACTGCAGCAGACTCTGGTGGAATCAGGATAAAAATGAAGAATCAAGCGAACGAGCGGGAACGGTGGAAGAATAAAGGCTTTAACCGACTGGTTAAAGCCACTAAATATTCTGCTCAGGGTTTGGGAAGTACCTGGAAAACTGAAGCGGCTTTCCGGCAAGAAGTAATAATGGCGGCAGTTCTTATTCCAATCGCATTATTATTGGATCTGACCATTGTTGAAAGATTACTGCTTTTGATCACCGTGTTTATGGTGATTATTGTCGAGCTGGTCAATTCTGCTATTGAAGCCGTGGTGGATAGAATTGGCACGGAACACCATGAGCTTTCCGGAAAAGCCAAGGATATTGGTTCCGCCACGGTAATGATCAGCCTGGTGGTGGCTCTGTTGACCTGGGGGATGATTCTCTGGCCAAAGCTGACAGCCCTTTAGGCGTCTGTCGGGGATTAGCCGACAGCCTCCTAAAAACAGCCTCTTAAAAACAGTGCAGTTCAGACTTGATCGTTTCAGATCAATCTGATGATTGAATGGCTTCCTGTTGGGCGAGTATCAATTCCGGTGTTTCCAGGGATATTCGACCCAGGATTCCATCACGGAGCTCATTCAACAGAATCTCTGATACCTTGTGGGTATCTGCAATGCCTCCACGACGCATACAGCCACGACGCTGACCAATCATATCAAACAGTTCCATACCGCTTTCAGGGATGTCGTTGAGTTGATAACGCTGCTTGAGAGTATCCGGGTAGGTGTCCATGAGGTATTCAGCCAGAAACATGGCAACATCTTCAAACTCTATAACGGTGCTCTTGATGGCACCGGTAGCCGCCAGTCGATAACCGCAGGCTTCCGGCTCCAGTTTTGGCCAGAGAAACCCCGGAGTATCCAGCAGTAAAATATTGTTGCGCAGCCTGATTCTCTGCTGTTGTTTGGTGACCGCCGGTTCATTGCCGGTTTTGGCAATAACACGGTTAGCCAGGGTGTTTATGGTAGTGGATTTTCCCACATTGGGAATACCAAGAATCATGGCGCGCAGTGGTTTTATTTCAAGATTACGCTCTGGCACCAACGCTGGTGCCATATTAAGAATCTGGCGGATTTTATCCGGCTGCTTCTGGTTCACCGCTATGGCTTTGATGCCAGTGGTCTGATTAAGATGATTGACCCATTGTTCAGTGACATCGGGATCCGCCAGATCACTTTTGTTCAAGATTTTAATGCATGGCGTATTCTGACGCAGCGAAGGGACCATAGGGTTTTCACTGCTGAACGGGATTCGGGCATCAAGAACTTCAATAATCAGATCCATTTTTGGCATCTGCTCGCGAATCTCTTTCTTGGCCTTGTGCATATGGCCGGGATACCAGTTAATTGCCATGATGTGGATCTTGTCTCTTTAAAAACGGGTATTCTATCGACTGATGGCGGAATTGTCTTTTTTATGACGTGAGCAAGACCGTTTTAGGTTTATTTCAACAACATAAATTCTGATAGGTTCACAGGAAGCACACTTCAAATCGGGAATATAACTGGCTGATCCTCCGGTTTCCAGGGAGTGTATTTTTTCATACACCCGGTAAACAAATCGGATTCAAGAATACGGTTCAGCCAGAGTCGGACGGCAGAGTACTGGCATTGATCAAACCAGGTTTTATCCACATGGGCAAACTGGCGAATAAACGGCGCTATGGCAATATCTGCCAGTGTCGGCTGGTTATTCATCAGGTAGGTATGCTGCTCAAGGTGTTGATTCAATTGAGCGAGAAATAGTTCTCCCTGCCCACGATAATGCAACTGACTGAACTCGGGATATCGATCCGAATATTTATAACGATCCAGAAAATATTTGAATTGACGGTCGTTTTCCGCAATCAATGGTTCAGAGTCAATAGTGCCATTCTGAAGCCAGTTATCAGGATCATGGATACTGAGCGCCCAGTGCATAATCTCCAGGCTTTCATCAATCACCTCATCCGCTCCACAGACCAGAACCGGCACAGTGCCTTTGGGGGAACAGGCCAGCATCTCTTCAGGTTTATTTTTGAGAACAATTTCCCGGAGCTCAACCTGTACCCCGCTGTAAAAAATAGCCATGCGGGCACGCATGGCATAAGGGCAACGGCGGAAGGAGTAAAGAACAGGCCTTTCTGAAAGTTGTTGAGTCATTGGTGTCATCCGAATAAGGAACTAGCTTTCAGAAATCATATCCGGGCGAATTCTGGACATACGATAACTGTTTACATACCGGCCATTCTGGAAGCAATCCATACGGGTCTCACCTTCAATTTCGAAACCCATTGAACGATAAAGATCGATAGCTTTTTCATTGGAGGTAAAAACATCCAGCTCTATGCGAACCAGGTTCAGCCAGTTATCAGCCAGATCAATCATGGCTTGCATCAGTTTTTTGCCAACCCCTTTGCCCTGGGCTTCGGGATGCACAGCGATGCCAAAACTGGCCACATGTTTTCTGCGTGGGCTGTTAATCAGATTCAGGCCTAATTGACCGATGATTCTTTCATCTATTTCAGCCACCAGTTGAATCTTGTTTTTATCACTGACATCGAACATTTCCTTCCAGTAATCTTCACTGCGAAAAGGAATCTGACCTGTGTGGATGGTGACTTCAGGGGATTTGAAAAAAGCCCCCAGTTGCTGAAAATCGTTAGCTTCAGCATGCCTTATAGTAACTTCCATGATGCGGTCTCAGTTTGAGCCCCCCGTTCCCATTCCTGTCTCAGTGGTATGGAACCGGGTTGTTCGATAGCGGTATTAATTCTGTATAATAGTGACGCATTATCTCTGCCAGGAATACCCTTGAGCACCAGATAATTTGAAGCGTGATCACTTCTGAAAACCGTTTTGTTCAAACAGCTTATTTTCTTTTTACACTGGGAAATAGTCCATCCAAAGTAGTCTTTATTTTTTGCTCAGCGTTATCCATTGAAGTGTACCAGATCCCTTTCTTTCGAAGCTCACTGAAAGGGGTGTAATTAAAAGTGTTCATTAGAAGTTTTTGGCTCTACCTCAGATTGTGTGGGTAAATTTCAGCGATTCACCCCTCTTGGATAAAGATCAAGGCCACCACAATGAAAGTAAATTGCAGTTTTGAACCTTTCTCTGTTTCTGTAGCCGTAGGCTCGACCCTTGAGTCGCTGTATCTTTCCATTCATGCCTTCTGCACGGCCATTGTCGGCTTTCAGAACTATTGCGTTAATAATTCCCCACAGGTGTTCTTTGATCATCTTGGCCACTTTACGAACAGGTTCAAGCCGACACCTCAGTGCCCAGCTCAGCCACCGTTTCCATGCCTTGATAGCCCAAGCTCGTGATGTGTAATTCCACAGTGTCATCGCCATCTCTTTGATGGCCCAGGCTCGTGCTGTTTTCAGCTTTGAATCACGCAACGGCTCGAACGCTTCCCACTTTTCATCGCTCATATTTTCAGGATTTGTTAGCCAGTCAAACCGGGTACCTTTGAGTAAGTCTGACCCTGTAGACATAAGCGCTTTATGCTCTTCTATGCGAACTTTATTGACCGCATTGCCTAAGTACTGGGCAACATGGAACTTGTCAAATGCTATTCGCTCCCTGGCTTCTGGCACATGCAATGTGACTGCCTTGATAAAGGGCTTCCACATATCCATGGTAACGCATTCAATACCGGCTTTCTGGTCTGGCGTCAGGGTCTCAAAGTACTCATTGAGGCTGTCAGCTTTATGGTTGTCGGCCAAATGTAAAACAATGCCTTTTTCATGATCTGTAACCACAGTGACGTACTCACGCCTCTTCTGGAATGAGGTTTCGTCAACGGCTAACCGTTTGGGATTGTCGTGTACTCTGCGTGCCAGACCTCTCGCTACTGCACGCTGTTGGATACCGTCGATGGCATTCCAGCTAAGCTTCATTTGTTGGGCAACTGCACTGGTTGTTGCCTCTTTCAGCCAGTCAATAACAAGTGCTTCAAACAAGGCCGTAGAACCAGAGTTCGGTTCAGCCCATGGAACCTGTATTGTTTTTACACCGTGATCGGAACATTGTGTACGCGGAACATCAGCAATAAGGATGGTTTGAAACTGGCAGGTATCCAGATGCCGCCACTTCTTCTGACGTCGATCGTAACCCGGAGAGGGTTTATCACAAACACTGCATTTAGAAGGCTTTTTGCCATCATGTTCGAGAAAGATTTCGACTTTTCCTTCAGTAATGGAGAGTTCCACGTGAGCGACATGCCACGGAGTTTCAACGCCAAGTATTTTAGAGTAGAGTTCTTTATCGCGCATGTCGGCATCCTTGCCTTGAAGTGTTCAATATAGATTAAATCACCCACTAAAATTAGGGAAGAGCCAAGTTTTTCTGCCCACAAAACCTCAATATGAACGATAATGTAAGAGTATTTCTCAACCCTAGTTAGTATTATGCCCTCACCTATTTCTCTTGCTGATAGACTTGCAGCCCACCCCGAGCTTGAGCTTAGAGTTTCTGCACTTCTGGATATTGTTGAAGCCGAGTCAGGTCTCCTGGATCGTGCTGATGATGCTGAAGAAGCCGTCATTGTCCACCTGCGTGAAATGGGCAATGAACTGCTTACTGGCTGGGGTACCTACAAGGAGATCAAAAATTTGGCGAGGCTTGCCTGAAGCACCCCGGAGCTAAAACTCAAAAAAAAACACTTATTGGCTGAGCACCTATGGGAAAATAGAAGTTCTTGAACGCTGCCAGACGGTAGACAAGCATCGGGTCAGACCTTTCAGTCATGCCGCTCATATTCACTGTCGCGACTACTCCCGCACAATTCAACGTAAAATTGTAGACTTTGGTGCAGATAGTTCTTTTCAGGCAGCTGCAAAAAAAATACATGAACATTATGGTATTGATGTGCCTGAGTCTTCTATTCCTCGAGAGAATTATAAGTACGATAGTTTCGTATTTTTTTAACGCAAATAAGTTCAAACAACCGCTTCACCCATTACGAAGAAGCGGTTGCCATGCTCACCTCAGAACAGAAAATTATCCTCCGGGAGCTTTCCTTATATACGACATTCCTTGTCGGTGCACTATCGTCACTTGCTGCACCAACGTTCTGTGAATTGCTTCTGGGCAGCATGGTTTCCGGCGAAGGCTTTCTTACACAGGCCCTCCTGATGGTTCACTACGAAAATGTTTGGAGCAGCTATCATCACTGGGTTTCTCAGGGCTTGTGGCGTTGGC
The DNA here is from genome assembly GCA_965208385.1 of Endozoicomonas sp. GTDB lineage: Bacteria > Pseudomonadota > Gammaproteobacteria > Pseudomonadales > Endozoicomonadaceae > Endozoicomonas. Next base: position 23,088 of record CBDBOO010000071.1, on the reverse strand, counting down.
GAGATCTAGCGCATCGCCTGATATTATTGGTCAGTTCCAAAGTGCCTGACGGTCAGACTATTCCTATTATCCTCGACGACCTGACACTTGAACGCTGTTCTGGCGAAGCACCTGCATGCCGAATACATCACCAACACGGCAAGAAAAAGAATCGGAGTGTTTATATTCTCGGTCAATGCTGGGTTTTTCTGGCGATTGCTTTTCAGCGGCCATCTGACAAAGTGCATACCGCCATTCCTGTCATGGCTTTTCCATCGCCCAAATCAGGCAACATCAGCAAGCTTAAAATTGCCAAAGCGATGCTTAAGTCTGTACGACAGACTCTTCAGGATCGGTCATTGCGACTGCTCACTGACTGCTGGTTTATGAATCACACTATGATGCAACCCGCACTCGAACTAGGATATGAGGTCATTGGTCATATACCCAAAAATCGAGCGCTCTATGCTCTCCCTTTCGAAGCCTTTCCTCCTTCACCCATTAAAAGGAAAGGGCGCAAGCGTAAGTACGGTGTGAAAATGACGTCTGAAGAAGTCGAGAAGTTACCAGAGACCACAATGACTATTTGGCTTTACAGGAGCACGCGAGCTGTATGCAAAATGATTCCATCAGTGCATCACAAAATCGTCAGGACTGCCTCGGTGAAGCTGCCCAGTTCATAGGAGAAATGGATGGAAGCATGATTCCTGTTGTCCTCATTGATGAAGAGGCAGAAGGTGACAAACGCAAAGCACGTAAAACTGAATGGCAGGAGGCTAAACTTTGCCAGGTCTATAAGCTGGGTAGCTCAGATAAACGTCATCAGGCCACAATGGGAGGGCCGGATGAAGCAGGTGACCAGTGGTTGAGTTGTGCAATAGAGCAGGGGCTCAACCGGCAATCCTCTATCCATTGCGTGAGCGATGGAGCCACCTGGATTGCCAACCAGACAAAGAGAGTGTTTGGAGAGCAAGGAAGTTTCCTCGTTGACTATTATCATCTCTCTGAGCACTTCGCTGATGCAGCAGAAGAGTGTGTCGGGTTTAATAAGGAAACACGTGTACAGTGGCGGCATATCCAGCAGGAACGCATGAAATCTGGCAATGTTAATGCCGTCATGGCAGAGCTTGATCCGCATAGAAACGGAAAGAAAGGCAAAGCAGCCAATAAACCAGAGGAGTGTCACCGATATATCCGAAACCGTCCAGGGCAATTCGAATATGCTGCAGCAGAAGCAGCCAATCTTCCCATTGGCTCTGGCGAAATAGAAAGTTCTAACAGTGCAGTAGTGCAGATGCGACTAAAAATACCGGGTGCTTGGTGGAAGCCTTCCATCGCAGGAGCAATGCTTTGCTTAAGAACATTGCGTTCTAACGGGGACTGGGATCAGTACTGGCAGCAAGCTGGATAATGGGTAGATGGAACACTTTTAATTACACCCCACTGAAAGTGTCACTTAATTCATAGAGCCTATCGGCACTGATTCGGTGTAAATATTCAGGCGAATTGGCGGCTTCTGTCAGAGCATGGCAATACAGTGCATATGTCTGATCTTTATCTTTGTGTGGCTCATCGAGTGCTTTTTCCAGAAGAATCAAGGCAGATTCATATTCCTGTGACTCGATGACCGTTTTAGCTTTTTCTCGTAGGCTCTGAGCCTGCTCCGGCTTATTTTGAGCGGCTTTTTTCATGGAGGATGGGCTATCCAGTTGGGAGGGCCATTGTTTTTCTGTCGCTGGAATATACTGTGATGCTTTTTCCGCTTGTACTGTAAGTCTGTCCGCAGATGAACGTCTGGATGCAAGAATGGACTTTCTCAAAGAGTCTATGCTTTTCTGCATTGCTTCATGGGAATCAGGATTATCTGAGAATGCCTGAATATCAGCCACAGATATAAGTTTACTCAGATCTCTCTGTGCCTGAGCTGTTTTTTTATTGCCAAGAGCTAATCGTATATCCAGATACATGGCTTTGAAGACAGTCTGAGGATCTTCTGATTTTGATTGTTCATGGCACCATTGTTTCAGTTTTGACGATATTTCTGGTGTTTTTTCCTGAACTGTACTGACCAGCTGATCCAGCTCAGCAGGTGTTATTGGCTTATCTAACACATCGTTCATAAGCTGATGGAAGTTGTTTAAACGGCTGGGTGAGTCAGCTTCAGATAGAGCCAGGTTAACTTTTTCATTCCATGCTTTTGGGAACACGGCCAGATTGAGCGTATCAAGTGCTGTTTCTGCTTCTTTTCTGGTGGTATCTTCGAAAGGAATCTCTTTGGGCATTGCTTCTTTTGCCTGTTGAAATCGGTGCTGTTTCAGATACATTTGTGCTTTTAGAAAATCCGCCTTGAATTGTACTTCGGGGGAGGTGTCTCTTTGAACCGAGTTCCAGTTAAGTAATTCAAATTCATAGTTGGGCATATCCCGGGATAATTTACTGATCAGATATTCTGATTCGCGGGCATCAAATGTCCGTGTCAGTATTTCATCAAACAGAGATTGTACAAATTCGGGCTTTTTTAATGAAGTTGCGGAATTAACAATACCATCAACATGATGCTGCCAGGCGGCCATTTTTTTGTCGGGTTTAGCGGGTATCAGGGCACTTTGTGATTTTGTGGGTATTTTTTTCTTCTGTGCTCTGTGGCTGGTTACCTGTCGATTGGCCAGTGATGAACCCTTTTGATGAGTGTGGAGCAGAGGCCTTGGGGTTTTCTGCCCTTCTGTTTTTTTTACGCGCCAGAACTTCAAACTATTCGGAAGGTGCCAGACAACATTTTTTGTGTGCAGATGGTGACGTTTGTCAGCAGATACCTGAAAAGAGACAAAACCCAAATGAATTTTCATGATCTGCCATTCCTAATGTAACTCCCTAGGTATTTCGGGTTTTGCTTGAAAATCATGAATTTATGGCAGGACACTAGCGATACTGGTGAGTGATACCTAGAAAACGGGATAAATAGACTGAGTTGCATTACGGCAACTGAGCATGTTGATAGAGCCGGATGTTGAATACAATGCGGGACTGGAAATGAGGCAGTTATGAGGGTTCCCGTGATAAGTATTATCGCTATTTTGTTAGACCCGTTTTTTATATTGATCGCACTTATTGCTGTATCACTTGGTTACAGTAAAAATTATATCATTCCTATTACAGGCGTCTTTATAGGTCTGTTAGCAGAAACCCTGGCTATGAAAGTAACTCATGGTCATCAGTGGGGTGACAGCTTTCCGATTTTACTGGCAACAGGAATTATTCAGGCTATTTCGGCTTATTTTATGGTGGGCTGGTGGCGCAACCGGAAAGCACGGCAGCAAAATGAAGATAAATCGAAAACGGCGATGATGACCAGTGAATAATCATTGTCTTTTCAGTCGCTCAGTTGAGGCAATGGTTTTATAACCACCCCATACACGTAATGCGGCTGTCAACAGACAGATCACTGAAAAAATAAGGGCAAGCACAGGGAACCAGTTGGGAAACAGGCAAAATAGTGCGAAGATCATGATAGTTTCTGTCCCTTCTGCAATTCCTCCCAGGTAGTAGAAAGATTTGTGAGGAAAGCGAGGATCATCGAGATTATGCTTTTCAGCCATGATGGCATAGGCAAGAAAACTTGCACCAGTTCCCATAAATGAAAAAATCAACAAGCTCGCCATCAACGCATTCTGTTCAGGATTTGCCCATGCAAAGCCAAAAACCACACCGGCATAGAAAATGAAATCCAGTGTAATATCCAGAAACCCTCCTGCATCACTGGGTTCAGATAAACGTGCCAGGGCACCGTCCAGACCGTCCAGCGTTCTGTTGGCAATAATGGCGACTAATGCCAGTGTATATTGCTCCCAGGCCAACAGGGGAACGGTTGTCATTCCTATGGCAAAGCCAGTCAGGGTGACCTGATCAGGCAATATTTTTCTTGAATGAAGCTGTTTTGCCGCTACAGTCAAAACGGGTTTAAGCCATTGAACCGTCCATTTATCAAGCATAATTGTTTAATCTTAATGAGTGTTTATTCCATAATATTGTCAGCTGTTTATAGATGAAATGTATATGGAAGTTATGAATAACCACTTAATTGTTATGTATGTGGGCCTTGTGTATAGTCCGAACATTAACATTTTTAAGTGCTCGGATTAAGTTCAGATAAACTGGATCGGGCACTTTTTGATGAGCGTTTTTTTGTTTTTCGGAGCCCTGTGGTTCCAGCAGTGTCAGGTAAAATAAATGCCAAACCAATCGGACGGCGGTAATCTGAAAGTGGTTCGACACGATCCGGTTCGTGAACGTCGTATCAGGATCGCAATAGTTGTTTCTGTATTGGTGTTGGCCGTCGCTGCCTACTGGGGAGGTGGGAGCAAAGCCACGAATCAGAGTCAGGTAGTTCAGCAGGAAAATGACACGTTAGTGCAGAGAAATGCCGATATTGAGGCCGAAAATGATCGGCTTCGTCAGCGTATCGTGATCCTGGAGAGTACCGCTAAAATTGATAAAGAAGCCACGAACAGAGTGAGAACTCTGGTCAGGCAGTTGGAAGATGAAAAAGCCGGTTTGAACAAGGATCTTACTTTCTATAAGAGCATCATGGCGCCAGAGGATGTTTCAAAAGGTGTCAGGATTGCTGGACTGGATCTCATATCAGGTACACATCCCCGGCATTTTCGAATTCGGCTGGTTGTCTCTCAGGTTGCTCGCAGTAATCCTTTTCTTAAAGGGACTCTGGCGGTTTCTGTAATAGGAAAAAATAACGATAAGACGGAGTCTGTCCCTATTCAGAAACTGGCCGGGCTGACCGAACGAACTATTGCTCTTGGCTTCCGTTATTTCCAGTCATTGCCGGAAAACAGGGACTTTCTTGATTTTGAACTACCCGAAGATTTCACCCCTGAATCTATTAAGGTTGTGGTGAGGATTCGCAGTGGGGCTGTTCAAAACCTGGAAAAAATATATCAATGGGACGAGGAGTTAGCAACAGATGTTCAACAAGAGCAAACAGGTAGTTGAGTCTGGTAAAAATCAGGATAATACAACACTGATCTCTACTGGTACTACGATTGTTGGTGATCTGAGCTTTGCAGGTACCATGCATATCGAGGGGAGCATAAAGGGGAATATTGATGCTGAAGAGGGTTTTCTAACCATCGCTCACAGCGGCAATATTGAAGGTGATATCAGGGCGTCAAGAATTGTTATTGATGGTCATGTAAGGGGCAATGTTTATGCCACGGATCACCTGGAACTGGCTTCTAAAGCAGTTATTACAGGTAATGTATATTACAACGTAATAGAAATGACCAAAGGTTCTCAGGTCAATGGCAGTCTGGAATATCATCCTAATGGCCTGCCTGACGTTCGTCCTCTGCTGGAAAAGGTACAGGAAAAGTCCGCTGCAGGTGAAGTGATCGAAGGCTGACAGGCTACAGATTGTTTGAAATGATATATTCCTGAATTATCTTAGAGCTATTCTGGAACTAGAACTATTCTGGAGCTAGAGTACTCAGAAAATGGGTTTCAGAAAAAATCGAACGAATTACCCATTAACTGGAAATACAGAGATTCAATCATATGATGAAACTGTATTTTCAGGCTTATCTTCAGTAATTCAGGCTTATATTTAATAATTTTAAGTTATCTCCAGTAAATAGTTGACTGAAATGCTGGGTTACTTGGATAATAGCCTGATCGACTATCAGGAGATGATTATATTCTGGCTCGTCAGGATGTAAGACAATCTTAGAGTAAATTGCGGGTTACCATAGGGTATTGGTAACACGGGAGGATGAATGAGCGTAGTAGAAACCGTTACTCCGGAGCCAATTATTTTTTCAGATAATGCGGCCAAGAGAGTCCGTATACTGGCTGAAGAAGATGGTGACGATAACCTGAAACTCAGGGTCTATGTAACGGGTGGTGGCTGCTCGGGTTTTCAGTATGGCTTTAAATTTGATGATCAGGTGGCTGAAGACGATACCCTGATTGCCAGGGGTGGTGCGACCATGGTCGTTGACTCATTAAGTTATCAGTACCTGGTTGGCGCAGAAGTGGATTATGAAGAAGGTCTGGAAGGTTCCAGGTTTCTGATAAAAAATCCGAATGCCAAATCTACCTGTGGCTGTGGCTCTTCATTTTCCATCTAGACCTGCCTGTTTCCGGAGTCAGATATACAGGCTCCGGTGTCCATGATTTTTCTAACCTTATCTTGTGACTTCCTGCCAGAGCCTGACATTCTAGGTTTCAGTCTATAGATTTAAAAGCCAACGTTCCTTCGAAAGCAATTTTTCGCTAGTTTATGAATCTGTTAACATCGGATACTCAAGAACGATGACCAATGCTGTCGTTGTGGCGGGTTAAGAAGATTATAACAATAGTTTTTACCAGCAAGGGTTGCATCTGAAGGGAAAAAAAATACTGACAGTTCAGTAAAAATGCAACAAACGCAACATAGCGTGCTATGCTGTCTCTGAATTAATAACCAGAGACGTTTATTTTGTGGGTATCCACAACCAAACTTGCCAAGATTGAGGGCGTAACCTCCCAGACAATAAGGCGAAAGATCGAAAGCGGTCATTACGAGAAAATAATGCAAACGAGCGGTGGTCACTACCGCATATTCATCAACCAGCAGAGAAAGATATGCTATGCAAGGGTTAGCTCAGGGAAGCAAAAATCCAGCATCAATACGCAAAAGCGTATCTTGCTCGAAAGGCATCCTGACGCAGAATTTATCAGTGACATTGCCAGTGCTTTCAACTTTAAACGAAAAGGGCTGCAAACCATTCTGGAATCAGCAATGTGCGGAAATCCAACCCACATTGTGGTTGCCACAAAAGACCGACTTGCACGATCAGGATTCGAGCTTATCAAATGGCTCGTTGAATTATCGGGAGGACAAATCGAAGTTCTGGATGACTCGAATGGTTCCTGTGAAGCCTTTGATACCTCAGAGCTTATCGGTTTCATTACCTCATTCTGCAATAGCCACTACGGAAAGCGTTCCGCTGAAAGGCGTAAAAATAGTAGCATCAAAAAAGATAAGGTTTTATCCGGAAAATGAGTCGGCATACAGGGACGCACTTGCATTATATAGACGTTCATACAATCTAGCTGTAAACCGCTTCCGTAACGACAAATACAAGGATGAAAGCGGCAAGTTCATCAACATGCGCCCTTCCATAAAGGTACAGGTAGAGCAAGAACAGAAAGACAATGGTCGTGCTTATAATTCATTAATTTCTGACAATGGAACACTTGCAGCGGCAACCACCTTTAAAGCGGTTTGCAGCAAGAATAAAAAACTGAAAGGAGCCAAAGGAGGTTTTGCAGAGGTCGGATTTAAAAGCCGCAAAGGGAGCAAGCATTCTTTCTCAATTGACCGGCTACCAAAGGGGCTAAACCCCTGCGTCGATGCGCCGGGTAAAATTCATCTGACTGAAAATGTACCCGACGAAGCCATTGGCAAATCATGCGTTATCACCTGTGACAAGGGTCGTTGGTTTATTCAGGTGCAACAACACATCGAACTCAATACCGAAATCCAAGGTGGAGTAAATTGTGTTGGTATTGATCCCGGAGTGAGAACCTTCGCCACCTGTTTTAGCGATAAGGATGCTTTAATTGCTGGCGATAACCTTGCCAAAGAAAAGCTGTTCCCATTAATGAAGAAAGTGGACAAGCTGATTGGTCAAAAACAAAAAGTTCTCAATGTGCAAAAGGGCGTGAAGTTCGTTGATATGCCTCAGTGGGCGCGAGATTGCATTGTTCACTTTGACCGTAAAATCAATCGCCTGAAGTGTAAGAAGGATGACATCATTCTGGACTTGCATAACCGCTTGGCGTTCGAGCTTGTGTCTAGCTATGACGTGATCTTTTTACCCACCTTTGAAACCAGAGGGATGGTCACACGGAAAGACAAAAAGGTTCGTATTATTCGCCGAAACACTTGTCGCCAGATGCTAGACCTTAACCACTACGGGTTTAAGATGCGTCTTAAGTGGTATGCCAAAAAGTACGGTAAACACGTTGTCGATTGCAATGAGGCATACACCTCAAAAACCCGTACGTGGGATGGCACCATTAACGACCGGCTTGGCTCGTCAAAGGTTATAAAGGGTGATGGATTCACCGTTGATCGTGATATTAATGGCTCCCGTAACGTATTTATTAAAAGTTTAACAAGGCAGCTTGAGCCTTAATCATAACAACGAATGTTGCGTTCGTTGCGGTTTTAATCAAGAGTGAAGAATTTTAGCCATCAATTCTGAAATCAATTCTGAAATCAATTCTGAAATCAATTCTGAAATCAAAACTGATGGCTGTAGCTGCGGTTACATCACCCGCATACCTGGCTGTGCGCCATCGTGAGGTTCAAGAATCCATAGATCTTTTCCACCAGGTCCGGCGGCCAGAACCATACCTTCACTGACACCAAACTTCATTTTTCGTGGCGCCAGATTAGCGACCATTACCGTGTGTTTGCCAATCAGTGCTTCAGGCGCGTAGGCGGATTTAATACCGGCAAAGATATTACGGTGACTGTTTTCACCTTCGCTGATTTCACCAATATCCAGTGTCAGTCTGAGTAGTTTTCCTGCCCCCTCAACAAATTCCGCGTTGACGATTTTAGCAATACGAAGATCGACTTTGGCAAAATCATCAAAAGTAATTTCATCGGCTACAGGCTCTTTCTCAAGCCATTCGCCATTACCTGCTGGTTTTACTTCCGTTTTGGATTGTGCCAGTTGAGCAAGTACTTCTTTACTGGCTTCGATCATGCTGTCTACTTTGGCGGATTCAATACGGGTCATCAAAGGTTTGAATGTATTCACCTCATGATCCAGTAGCAGAGTTTGATTATCAGACCAGGTTAGTGGTGCGATATTGAGAAAAGCTTCTGACTTAAGGGCCATTGTCGGCAACACCGGTTTCAGATAAATCATCAGCAGTCGGAACAGGTTCAGGCCTGCAGTGCAAATGTCGTGTAACTCTTCATCTTTGCCTTCTGTTTTTGCAACGACCCAGGGCTTGACCTCATCAATCCAGGCATTGGCTTTATCAGCCAGCGCCATAACTTCTCTCATAGCCTTGCCGAAGTCCCGGGCTTCATACATCGCTGCGATCCGATCCCCGGCCTGCTGGAAATCAGTTGTCAGTTCAGGAATCATGTTATTGGCAGACAACTTTCCGCCAAAACGTTTCTTGATGAAACCGGCATTGCGGCTGGCAATGTTTACTACCTTACCCACCAGATCCGAATTGACCCGCAACACCAGATCGTCAGTGTTGAGATCCAGATCATCAATCCGATTAGACAGTTTGGCTGCGTAATAATAGCGCAGGTATTCCGGATCCAGATGATCCAGATAGGTTCGGGCGGTTATAAATGTGCCACGGGACTTAGACATTTTTTCACCGTTCACCGTCAGGAAACCATGAACCTTAACGCTGGTGGGTGTGCGATAACCGGCACCGGTCAACATGGCTGGCCAGAACAGACAATGGAAATTCACGATATCCTTGCCGATAAAGTGATGGACTTCGCATTCACTGTCTTTATTCCAGTATTCGTCGAAATCCAGATCGTCTCTGCGCTGACAAAGGTTTTCAAAAGATGCCATATAACCGATAGGTGCATCCAGCCAGACATAAAAGAATTTCCCGGGTTCTCCGGGGATTTCAAAACCAAAGTAGGGCGCGTCACGGGAGATGTCCCAGTCCTGTAATCCGGTATCCAGCCATTCAGCCAACTTGTTGGCAATCTCTTCAGAGATGGCTCCGGAGCGGGTCCATTCTTTCAGAAATCCGTCAAAGTCAGACAGCTTGAAGAAAAAGTGCTCGCTGTCTTTCTCAATGGGTGTTGCACCGGAAATAGCCGACTTGGCATTTTTCAGGTCGGCTGGAGAGTAGGTGGCACCACAGGCTTCACAGTTGTCACCGTACTGATCACCGGCACCACACTTAGGACATTCTCCTTTGATGTAACGATCCGCCAGAAACATATTTTTCTCAGGATCATAGGCCTGAACAATATTGCGGCTGGCAATATGACCTTTTTCTTTCAAGGTCAGATAAATAGATTCAGAGAGCTGACGATTTTCCTCCGAGTGTGTGGAGTGATAATTATCGAACTGTACATGAAAATCGCCAAAATCCCGTAGCCGCTCTTTATTGACTCGGGCAACGGATTCTTCAGGGCTTATGCCCTGCTTTTCTGCATTCAGGGTGATTGCAGTACCATGGGCATCATCAGCGCAGACGTATGTGCATTGATTGCCAAACAGTTTCTGGAATCGAACCCAGATATCAGTCTGGATGTATTCAACCAGGTGGCCCATGTGAGTTGGCCCATTGGCATAGGGCAGGGCGCTGGTCACAAGTATTTTACGTTGGCTCATTCGGGTGTCTTGGAATGTTGATTAATCAGGGAAGCAGCCATTATACGTTAATCCATACAATAACGGCGAAATTTGTCTTGTCGGCTTTACCGTCAATCCAGGAGGCTGACCGAGAACAGTCTGTCCTACTGCGGTCGTAGCAAATTGGTCTGAAAATTAGCTTTTGTTCGTTGAATAGCTCGCTATTCGCCTCTCAAAACCAAATTTCATCCTCAATTTTCTACGATACTCGCTACGAACGCTATTCTCGGTCAGGCTCCTAGCAGTGTGACCTTTACAATGCCGTCATCATAGTGCTTCGGTCATCGTTCGGGTAAGTAAATTCGACATTCGTTTTGCACGAATTAGATGTCAAATGACGTTTTGATGAAAAAATAGTATTTGAATAAATTATTTCTGATAACCCGAGGTGGTTCTGAGCCCTGCAGCCAGATATTGACGCACAGAGAATACACAAGGTGCCCTTTACTCATTGCATTCTTCTTGATTCATCTGCAGAATTCACCGCCCGCTCAATACACTCACGAGTGTATTAGTATTTTTCATTGCATCATTTGCTGCGTTCTATCGGAAGTATTGACTGTTCATTGTTGAATAGTCTCAATGTCAGGTAGACCAGAACCTTCAAGGCAGGTATTGTTGAGTTCATGACCGACGAGGAAAAAAAACAGTATATTCGCCAGCGTAATGCAGGGATGTTGCCCTGGGAGCTGGAGCCGGCTCAGCGAAATGCAGAAGAGCACCCTGTGTTTGGGCAAGTTCCGCAGACGCCAGTGGTTACTGAAGGTGCCAGAGTACAGGCCTTGCCTGAAGATTTTGAACCTTCCATGGAAATTGTTGAATTCCTCGAATTACATATAGGGATTCCGCCGGATTTTATAAAAACCCAGTTGATCGATTTCAGGCTTTACTGGAATGAAACCGGGGAGGCTCGTAAAGCCTGGCAAAACAAGTTTAAAACTCACGTCATCCACCAGTGGAAGCGGAGCCAAAGTGAAACAGGGCAAAGAGCTCATCGAACAACGAATGAAAAGCTTACAGACCGAAGTTGGGATGAAGGCTTCCAGTTCGAATCCGACCCGGAAGAGTAAGCATTCAGGGCAGCAACAGTCGCATCAACAGGGAAACCAGGCAGGTGCTGATCACGTTGATGCAATCAATGCTCTGTTTACCTTGTTGGAAGACGGTTATCCTCTAAAATTCAAACGTGCATTTCCGACCCATGAAGATGTGATTCGGGCAAAGCGCGTCTGGAAAAACTCACTTCAGGAATACAGCCCTCGTCGCATTCTCCAGGCAGCAAAAAAAGCTCTGGATACTTCGAAATTCTTTCCCGATCTCAGCGACATTCGTGAATTATGCAAGCTTCGTTATGATGAGATGGGGCTTAAAGAACCTCTTCAGGCTTACTATGAAGCCTGTTATGCGCCTGAACAGAGTCGTGAATATCACTGGTCGCACATTGCCGTTTATCTGGCCGCCAGGGAAACAGGCTGGTTGACCATTAAGAGTGAGATTCAGCGCATTGCATTCCCTGTTTTTGAACGTAATTATGAAATTCTCTGTAATCGGGTTCTGGAAGGGGAAGACCTTGAAGCTTCCGTCATGAAAGGCCTGGAAGACAATCGAAACAAAGAACTGACTCGTCAAACCGAAGATGCTGCCAGAAAAAAACAACGTAAAGTGATGGAGCGACAGGGGATTGATCCGGATAATGCTCAAAGTGCACGTGAAAGGCTGATGAAAACAATTCACGAAAAGTAACAGTCGTTGTCGGTATTTCATTGATGGAATTGCTGGATAGAATTGCTGGATGAATTTGCTTTATTGTATTTAAAAGACTGAGTCTGACGTGTATTCTTTAGGTTCTTGACAAGAGTGCCCTGAACCCGGAGAAGGCACTGGTCATATAAATAACAATTAATTCAGAACCTGGTATTGGTGGTTATCTAATGCCCTTGCATAAGAAGAAAAAAAAAGATAATAAAGTGATCACTCGTATTTTAGTGTTCAGTTTGTTTTTTAGTACAGGGATATCTTTAGCGGCACCTAAAGCAACGTCATTCTGTCTGAGTGGCGGTGCTGCTAGCGGTTATGATTGTAAAGCTGATTCCACTGCGCCTCAGAATACTCCAGAAGCGAACCCGATAGACTGGTCGAGCAGTCAACAAATTAAGAGCAGCATCCGCAAAATTACCAGCCTGACTCTTAATAATGATCAGGACATCGCTGAAATTCCGCAAGAAATATTTACTATCCAGCTGGCCGCTTTTCGCTCTCAGAAAAAATTAAATCGATTCTGTGAGGACTGGCACCAAGGTGGGACATTGTATCGGCTTCAGCGAAATGATGGCTGGTATTCTGTAAATTATGGTGTTTACGCGCATCTGGACGATGTCAAAAAAGCAAAGCAGGTACTGGATTCACTGAATATCAGCAGCTGGATCAGACCGGTTCGTTCCGATCATATTCAGAAAGGTTGTTAAGGTGTTAACGAAACGCTGACAGGACGTTTTTAGCGTGTATTTATCTTGTAGAGGTATGGTATCAGCCAGATCATTTCTCATCAGCGATGACCAAGTGGCCAGTATAGGTTTATCCCTGAAACTATACTGGCGCGATTATCACTGAGTAGCCTCCTGGCGGGGCTAAGCTCTCACTGTATTTTACGTCGACAGGGATTCACTGCGCAGTATTGCCTTCTCATACCATTTCCGAATTCTAATTATGCTATTGCGCTGCCTTTTCAGGCTCAGATCCTGCGTTGGAGTTCCTCGCCATAGCTAAGGCTATGACTCGTCACTCCGCCTTGTCTCTGAGCCTGAAAAGCCATGCTCATAACGCATATTAGAAACCGGCAATGGTATCACCTTGATTTTTTCAGATTGACCCATATTAACGGGGTATTGGATTTTCCGATTTGGAGTTGAATTGTATGTCCGGACCCAGTCATGCTGAAGTAGAAAACACACTGAAAACCTATCAGGACCCTTATCTGAAATTGAATCTGGTGGAGGCGGGTTGTGTTGAATCTTTAACCGTTGAAAATGGTGCAGTCGAAGCGTCAATTCAACTGGGATATCCGGCTAATGGTTTCTGTGGTGGTGTTGCTCAAATACTCACCAGTAAAATTGAAGATATTCCGGGTGTTAATAAAGTAAACATAAAGGTGGGCTGGCAGGTTGCCAGTGCACCGGTTCAGGGTGATCTTGATGTTCTGTCAGGGGTCAAAAACATCATTGCCGTCGCTTCCGGTAAAGGGGGGGTTGGTAAATCGACAACGACGGCCAATCTTGCCCTGGCGTTAGCTGCAGAGGGTGCTCGAGTAGGTGTTCTGGATGCGGATATCTATGGTCCCAGTATGGGGCAGATGTTTGGTATTGCGGATGGTACCCGTCCTGATGTGAAGAATGAAAAATTCTTTGTTCCTATCGAAGCTGCCGGTATCCAGATTATGTCCATGGCTTTTCTGGTGACTGAAGATACTCCGGTAGTCTGGCGTGGTCCCATGGTCAGTGGTGCGTTGATTCAGTTGTTAACTCAAACCGTATGGAATGATCTGGATTACCTGGTGATTGATATGCCTCCAGGCACCGGCGATATCCAGTTAACTCTTGCCCAGAAAGTACCGGTTTCAGGCAGTGTAATAGTGACTACGCCCCAGGATCTTGCTTTGCTGGATGCAAAGAAAGGCATTGAAATGTTTAAAAAAGTGGAAGTTCCGGTATTGGGTGTGGTGGAGAATATGGCTGTTCACATATGTTCCAGTTGTGGGCATTCTGAGCATCTCTTTGGCGAAGGCGGCGGGAGTCGTATAGCAGACCAGTATAATGTTGATCTTCTTGGTTCCTTACCTTTGTCAATGTTGATTCGGGAGCAGTCGGATGAAGGCCAACCTGTCGTGATTTCAGATCCTGAATCCCAGATCACTATGATTTATAAGGATATGGCTCGACATATGGCTGCCAGACTGGATCAAAGAAATAAACAGGCACCCGCGGTTCCGACGATTTCTATATCGGATGATTGATATTTAAAACTAACTGAACCGCAGATAGCTCCCGAAGTTCATTCGGGAGTTGCTATCAGGATTGTCAGAGGGTTAGAGGGTCAGAGGGTCAAACCAGCCAGCGTTCCTACGAGTAGTACACTTGTCAGAAAATGGCTGACAGAAACTTGTCCTGCACCTGAAGTTGGAAGAACGAATTGAATCAGTGCAGAATATTCCACATCGTTATTATTTTCTGCCACACAGTTCATTTGATCAATTTCCATATCACCTGAAAGCGTGGTACTTCCCGGTTGTGCACAACGATCAAAAGTTCCAGCATTGCTGTTACCTGCACTGGGTCTGAATATTGCTAATTCGGTTTTAAGAATGTGCTTCCAATGTCCGGTAAAAGTATTCGCGTTCATAGCCAGATGATTTAAACGCTCCTCACAGATTTCAACGTAGTCCGAACATACATCGACTTGATTAATGGAAATTGAGTTGGGTTCGATCTTGCAACGGGTAATTTCCTCTTTTGTGCAATAGCTGTTTTCCAGGTCAAAGGTTGAAAAAAACTGACTGTTTTCCTGGGTGATTGTGCTGGTACAGACGTGTGAAAGGTTGAATGTTTGACCTTTAGATCGGAGCCCTGGGCTGCCAGTGGATAAGTATCTCTGTCAGTATTGATGTTCAGGCTGCGGACATCCAGTATCCCTCCACTGCTGTTAATGGAGGTGCCCCCTCTTGTGGTCTGTTGTAAGTGAGCTGTTCTTATTTTTACCAGCGATCCCCAGACAGAGATTAATCCCTCACTATAATCCGGAAGGCCGCTGTTTCGGTTAAGAGTGACATTATTGAGAATCAGTTTAGCGCCATAGTGAAGTTCTATCACCGAGCGAGAATCATGGGCTTCACCACCATTAATGACAGCATCATGAATTTCTACTTGTGCCTGAGCTATGTAAAACGGTCCTACATACACATGTCCATTCAGGGCGATCTCATTTGACAAACACCAATCCTGTTGCATATTCAAAAAGCTAGCTTTAAAAACTGAATTTTTGAGAAGTACAGGAAATTAGGCTTATTTTGGTACTTTTGTGTGCTGAATAATTAGCCAAACAGAGAAAGTTAGTGCCAAATGAGATCGCCCTGCATGTCCATTGCTTTCAAGGCCAAAATCCTGTCTTTGATCTATAGCGTTTCGCCCACTGACGTTTAATTGAGCCGGATTACTTCCTGGCATGGCGCATAAGCCTATGCGCGGGGATATGGGGAGATCGGTTTCTTTTTCAGAATAATAGAAGTAAAGATCTGCCGTTGTAGCGTACTGGCTGTTTTGAGGGAGGACAAACAGTACGCCTCTGGAATGTTCTCCGTCCCATTCCCAGGGTGTTACTTCCTGACTATCGAAATGAACCCAGTGACGGTTGCTGAATTGACTTCCATTAGTGTCAATATAACTGTGTACAACATCCCACAAGTCGTCTTCCGGATATATCACCACCGTCGTTGCATAGCTGCTGCCATTACAGCGAGTGACAGCGTGTTTCGATTGCTCCACTGTGGGAGATCGGTCTCTGGAATCTTCTGATGTTGTAGGTTCATCTGCACCGGCAGAACGTTTGCGCTGGGAATTCTCACCTGTCAGTGAAATTGTTCGGGGACGTCCTATCTGTTGTTGAAATTCAGGACAAATGATTTGTTGACCAGTATCACTGTGGCAGTTGATGCTGACCACTCCATTCAAAGGGTGTGTCTGACCTGTTTCGGGTGAGTATACCGAGTAGAGTGGATGAATCCGAGAGCCTGATTCGGAAGGTTGAGCCATTAATGCTGAAAAAGGAAATAATGCGAGCGAGCCCGTGATCATGGCGATTGGGAGTATGGGTCTGTATAAACCTGATAAAGATAGCATGTCAGTACACCTCATTCAGCTCTTTGCCGGAACCTGCCATTCAATATAAACCCCGACATTATCTTGTTATGATTTTGGCTACCTCATATTAGCTTGGTTTAAAAGCACTGTTAGAATGAATGGATAACTGAAACAGACGTTAAATGAATTATTGCTATCAGAATATCGCGGGTGACAGACATCATGACTCTGGCTGTTAGAACGGGGAAATGACTTGTTTTATTCTATTTAAAAAATCTGCACGTTTATTTTTGCCAATTTTATCCATACTGTATAGCGCCAGCCATTGGATATCTTTACAGCGGGTACAGGCTTTCAGACCGAGTTTCATCATCCGACGAGGAGGGTTGGCGATGATTTGCATACGCCACCATGAAGAACCCTGGGTGGTAATAATAAGGATTTTTTTCAGGTTGGTCAGCTTGGGTTTAACCCCTTCAGGCCCAAATTCGGCCACCACTGATGGCAGCCATATCCGATCAAACCAGCCTTTGAGAATGGCCGGCGGCCCCATCCACCAAGTAGGATAAATCATAATCAAAGCGTCAGCCCATTGCAGTTGTTCAATATATGGAACGACGGCATCCGTTTTGTTTTTCTCCATATACTGCATTCGTTCGCTACAGCTCATCGATGGCTGGAAATTTTCTTCATAGAGATCCAGGCATTTTATCTGATGAATTGTATTTTTCAGTTCTGATGAAACCAGCTTGAAAATACTGGCGTTATAGCTTTCCGGATTGGGGTGAGCGTAGACAATCAGAACATTCATGAACTATTGGAAACCTGACTATAGTAGGGCTTGAGAACAGAGTAGCTGGGATATTCTATGCTGGAACGGGCATTGTGGGAATCAAATATGACAGCATCTCTGGATAATGGGTGTTCTATTTGTATTAGCCGCAATCACTGATCCCGATATTGATCTGGGTCAGGATAGTGGTTTTCCGTAGTGTCATACTGATTTTAACGGGTTCGGGTTCTGAAATTTAAAAGGAGTACCCGGCGAAATGACCATCAGGAGAACAGGGATATGAGTTTTAAAAACCCATTAAATGACCTTACTGCAGAACAGATTATGTGCCAGCAGGTATTAACTGTACCTTCAGATTGGCCGATCGATCGCCTGGCAAGGTTTCTGATCGATAAGGGGATTTCCGGAGCGCCGGTAGTGGATATATCCGGAAAGCTGGTGGGCGTTGTCACAATGTCTGATATTGTCCGACAAGCGGGTAGCGGCCTGGTTGATATGTCTCAAAGGGATGATGATTTTTATAATTCTTTGCTGGATGCGTCCTTATCACCGGAAGACCAGAAAGCTTTTCATGAATCGGTTGACCAGTCTGTTCTTGTGAACGACATAATGACCCCCATGATGTTTGAAGTAGCTCCTGAAACACCTTTGATGCAGGTGGCAGAAGCCATGGTGAAAGGAAAAATTCACCGGGTACTGGTGACGGATAACAGGCAAATGAAAGGGATTATCAGCGCTCTGGATTTGTTGAAGGTTATGACGCTTTAATTTGTCATAGAAATTCACGTGTTGTTCGTTATAAGAGGTAATGGGCAGAGAAACCTCATTCTAATAACGCGATTTGTATAGTTTGCATGGTCTGTCATCAAGTGTATGGGGTTCACAGATTGTGGTGATTTCGGTTTGATCGTATACCGTTTTTCATCTTTTTTCTCTAGAGTGTCTGGCACGTTTGCTTCTGCATATTCAGCCTTCATTAAAACAAAGAGAATAGATGAATCAGATTATTGCCGATATTCTGTCTCCGGACATGACCGCTAACCGGCTTCGGATTGGTGGCTTAACACCGTTGAGCTCCGAGGGCTTTCCGGGAGAGTTGGCTGCGGTTATTTATGTACAGGGCTGCGGTTTTCGATGTCAGTACTGTCATAACGGTCATCTGGTTGATACTCACGGGACTCACCCCATTGCCTGGTCATCTGTGATTGAATTCCTTGAGCAAGATAAAGCAACTCAGAAAGCTGTGGTGTTCAGTGGCGGTGAGCCCACGCTACAGGCAGCACTGCTACCAGCCATAGATGAAGTAAAAGCCTTAGGTTATAAAGTTGGCCTGCACACCAGTGGCGCAGCTCCGCTGCAATTGGCCAGGGTTTTGCCGAAGCTCGACTGGGTTGGCTTTGATATCAAGGGGTTGATTGAACATTATGATGATATTACTGGTGTTGATGCAGGCAGTAAGTGCTGGCAAAGCTTGAGGATTCTTCTGAATTCGGGTATTGATTATGAAGTTCGGACAACAGTTCATTGGCAACTGCTCTCGGCCGATACTCTTGTGGAACTGGGGAAACGGCTCCGGGAAGAAGGTGTGCAGAATTTTGTTGTTCAGGAATGCCAGACAGAAGGCTTGATGATGAACCCCGATTTAGGGGGCTCCATTCTTGATCGACAGCAGAAAAGTGTGCTGTGGCAAACACTGGCTGGTTACTTCCCTTCTTTTGATGTCCGTTAATTTCCTATTACTGTGACTGTATAGCCAGGGAAGGTTATGAAACACATAATTATCGGAATACTCACTGCTCAGATTTTATTGGTTTCAGCTCATGTTGAGGCTGCGCCTATTCCCACCCTTCCCATTCCTGTACCAATAAAGCTGTTCTCGAATAGTGAGTCTGGAGCCGGTAATGTTATTGAATGCCAGAATGTATGGAGTCTGAGTGGTGTCCGGGAGATTCCCGATGAAATATATATTGGTTCTGAGTTCGCCAGCCCTGAATGCGTCCAGCCTTATGAACTGGTTCCTGTCGCAGAGAACCGAAAAGGTGGACGATTGATCATTAATAGAAATGAAATAGAGGGTCCTGAATTATCAATGCAGCTGGCCTCAGCGGGTGACAGTGTCTGGTTAAGCGAATGCTTTATCTCTTCTTCAGATCAACAGGCATTATCATCAGCACCTCCAGCCAAAGCAGAATTTATTCTGGACCGGGGGATGCTTCATCGTCTCTGCAAAGGCAGAGCTCAAGTAGGCACCCTGAATGAGTATGAGTTCAAAATCAGAAAAAGTCGTATGCTGGAAGATACCGAGAGATTGATTGTGGCTCAGTGGAAAGCCCTTCCTGATCTGATGAAGCATAGAATCAATGGTAAAACACGTCAGGGAATATGGCTTAAGAAAGATGTCAGTTTCAGCAGTGTTCTGTCTGAGGGGGCTGTGTTTGAGGATGATCAGTTAGTGCCTTTATCTCTGGAGATCCGGGAGGGATTTCTGGTATTGATTGCACGAACTGATAGCAGAGAAGTGTCCGATTCGTCCGACTGTGATATTGAGTCCGTTAGCAGTGCCAGTACGGAGGGTAGTTCACAGGAATGCAGCAATGGTGGTCAGGCTGTTCTGATTTATAAAGAGCGTGCTGACCAGGTGTTTGGTTCAAATGCTGACTGGATTTCCATTAAGGTCAGGGCTCTCTGGAGCAAAAAACACGGCGCGATCAATCTCGGCGGAAGAGTCCGGCTATTTATTGATGGTTCACCGGTTGCCCTATGGCGTGGAGATCTTGGCCGGAATGACCAGTTGGCTCCTTATATGATGTTGGGCGCCACGTTGGAAGAAGGTGAAAATCCCGTTGATGTGTCTTTCAAGCAAGTAAACGTGAAGAAGCATATTACCGCTTATAGGGTGAACCTGATTCGAAATCCTAATAATTACGGTCAATTTGCAGATACCTGGAAGGTGATTAAAGGGGATCGGGAAAAAGCCTTTTTTCACAATAGAATTCGATGGGCAGGATGGAATAGCGGTTTTTTCGGTACACCCTATTAATCCCGTCAGTCGGTTGCAGGAAATTGATTTGGGAACCGAGTTGGCGACCAATGATCGCTGGGATACGAATCCACCGATCATTCAGGTAACAGGGCAGTTTAATAAAACGTATTGTGGGCGGTGATCAATACAGCATGAGCGTTGTCTTGCTGGACGAGAACAGAAACAAGCTGGATGAGTGGACTACAGGACGAAAAACAGTAGATGGTGCCTGTGAGTGGTCATCCTCCGGATGGGTGACTGAAGCCCATCAATTTAATGGTTATGCCGGTGTTCCCCGATTTATTCAATTTTTTGACAGCGGTAAGGATCAGGAAAGATGGGCTGGTTATTATGGCCCGAGAATACGCGAATCAGCGGTAGTACTGTATAAAGGACGTTGAGAGTTTCTGGAATCGAAGAGTAGCTTCCCGTTTCTGTAAGGAAGTCTACTCTTCCACTGTCGTTGAGGTGAGAATCGAAATTATTTTACGACGATATCCACTCTGCGATTGTTTTTCCGTGTGGCTTCTGTCTTGTTACTGAATACCGGATTCAGTTCACCTTCCCCAGTCAGGCTGATATTTTTACTGTCTACTCCCTTCTGAATAAGGTATGTCTGCACCGCGGTTGCCCGGTCTTCAGATAAGGTCTGATTAAAATCAGGGGAACCAAGACTGCAGGTATGACCGGTCAGTTCGATTTTACTGTCTTTCTCCAAACCCTCAACCAGCTTATTGAGTACCAGATGCCCTTCCATGGTCAGGTCATAGGAATTGATAGAAAAAAGCAAATAAGGAGGATGTTCGAAATCATTCTTGTTTTTGGTGGCGCAGGCTGTTCCAGCCAGCACGGCTCCTGCGATAAAGGCTGTCCCTCCAGAGGCCAGGCCAGCCAAAGCGCCCGGGAGTCCCAGGGTGATGCCGCCCATCAGGGCACATTCGGACCAGTTTCGGTTTGAGTCTGTGGTTTTTCCGGCGGTAGTGTTGTCTTGGTATTGTGTTGTATTACAGCCAGCTAGAAAGACAAATACGCTGAGTAGCGAGGTAATTGCCAATATCCTTTTCATGGTACTTCTACTCCATCCATGGATTACTTCAGGTTCCCTCTCTGGTTCATATCAGGGCAGGGATTTGAACTGAGTATAGTAATGGACACTGACTCTGCTCATTTCAGATCAGAAAAGATATAAACAATTATTATTGTCAGATTTTTGACTTCCAGCGGTTGTCTGGCCCTTTGAGTATTGTCAGAGTGTCTATAGTCTGGTGAAATGAATAACCAGAACAATAAATATAATAAAGGGTCAGAATGAATTATTTGCTGCCACTTGAACAATTTTCAAAAAATGTTGTTGATCACCCCGATAAGATTTACCTGCATCAACCCCGTAATAGACAATGGCAAAAGTATACCTGGGCTGAAGTGGACGAGCAGGCTCGTAGAATAGCCAGTGGGCTGCAGGCTAGAGGATTCAAGCCTGGAGATCGCATTGCTATTCTGGCCAAGAACAGTGCTGAATGGTTTATTACCGATTTTGCCATCATGATGGCGGGAATGATCAGTGTTCCGGTGTATGCCACTGCCGGTGAAAATGCTATCAGGCACATTCTTACTCACAGCGAAGCGAAAGCTGCATTTGTTGGCAAACTGGATAATACACAAGCTGCTGAAGCCGCGTTGCCGGAGGATATGCTCACTATTGCTTTCCCTTATCCGGAAATTACCTCTCTGTGTAAGGAACAATTCACTGATTGGCTGTCGAGCAACAAGCCATTGCAGGATATTCATCAGCCGACGTCTGATGACACCGTTAGTATTGTGTATACCTCCGGTAGTACAGGGTTACCAAAAGGTGTTGTTTCAACCTATAAAAACTTTGCTTCTTCCAGTTCCAGTCGGCCAAATTATTTGAAGACTACCCTGAGGGGCGCTGTATGTCTTATTTGCCCCTGGCACATATTACTGAACGTTGCGTGATTGAAATAATGACACTTTATGCATCTATAGAAGTGTTCTTTGTGGAATCACTGGATACCTTTATTGACGATGTCCAGTATGCCAGACCCACTCTGTTTATTTCCGTTCCCAGGCTCTGGACCAAATTTCAGGCTAATATTCTTGCGAAATTGCCAGATAAGAAACTTCAGCGATTACTGAAAATTCCATTGGTAGGAAAGCTGGTGGCAGGAAAAATCACAAAAGCTCTGGGACTGGATAAAGCGTTGTTATTTGGTTCAGGATCGGCACCTATTTCACCGGATATCCTTCATTGGTATGCAAGACTGGGTATTGATATCACTGAAGGCTGGGGCATGACTGAAACCTCTGGTCTTTCTTGCTCAAACAATCCATACGACCCTTCGAGGAATAGGCACTATAGGAATTCCTCAAGATTGGTGTTGAGATGAAACTGTCAGACGCCGGTGAAGTTCTCATAAGAGGTGAAGCGGTATTTACTGAGTATTACCGTAATCCTGAAGCGACGGCAAACGCTTTTGCCGATGGCTGGTTTCGTACCGGTGATAAGGCTGAAATACGTGAAGATGGCGCCTGGAAAATTAATGGCCGGGTGAAGGAGCAATTTAAATCGGGCAAGGGCAAATACATAGCGCCGGTTCCCATAGAGAGCCTGCTGGCCAGAAACCCCGGATATTGAGCAGATCTGTGTTATGGGTTCAGGTAGAAAACAACCCATTGCCATCGTGGTGATGAATGAGCAGATGCGTGAATTTAACGCAGAAACCAGCCATCGTTTGCAGAAACCCTGTCGGAGGTTAATTCAGAGCTGGAGTCTCACCAGCGGTTAGATCATCTGGTCGTGGCCGATGAAGTCTGGTCCGTTGAAAACGATCTGTTGACCCCGACTCTGAAAATAAAGCGAAATAAGCTGGAAGCCGATACGGGAGTATCTGACAGCTGAAATAAGCGAAGCTGTTTTCTGGGAAAATGGTCAGGGCTGATTTCCGTAAATTTCATCAATACTGCCGGATTTCCATCCGGCAGCTTCTGCCATATCAGCCCGCTCGGGTATGC
>CBDBOO010000070.1:0-26845 GCA_965208385.1 Endozoicomonas sp. | reverse complement strand
TTAGTGCCCAGCGCTAAGGTTGAAACGCCTCTGCTGGATCAATACGGTGGCTATACCTCAAAGCTCATGGTGGCCACCGCCAGCGATCACCGGACGATCAGCTGTCCACTTTTGTCCCATGTATCAGAAAAACCAGAGCCGGACATTCTTACAGCGCGGAGCCTTGCCGGGCAGTATTACTCTGAGTCTGGAAGGGGGTACCTTTAGGGATGACGGAGCTGGAAAGCTGATTCATCAAAGCGGCAGCAATCATTATTCCAAAACTCACGGTGGATTATCAGCGTGGGGAGATCAACGTCTGGCGCACCAGCTCTTATTTTAACAGTACAGCGTCTGCGACCTATCAGCCTGCAACGGATATCACTGGCGCTTCAATCAGCGGCAGTATTGAGGTCACTACTCAGAACAGGGGATTTCAATTTACACCCTGAATATGGGCCGAAGCCAAGCCCAGACCGGGAACCTTGGTGGTGAGCTATATCGCCCCTCGGTAAAATGGCAGGATATCCGGGGATACCGGCAATGGCGAAATGGCCGGTTCCGGTTCCGGCAATATCCTGTTTGATACCGGCAGCGTGGCGATTACTCTCGATGCACTGCCAGACCCGGACAGTGCCATTGTATACAGCTACATTACCCAGAATGATGATGAAGTGACTCTACAGACCGGTACAGTGGCGGTGGATAATATTGCTTTCCGGCATACGGTCGAGAAACCCGGTATCAAACCGGGATCATTGACCATCACTTATCTTGCCAGCGGAGAAACCCAAACCCTCACTGATCAGGGCAATGGTCTTTTATCAGGCGATGGCTCTCTATCCGCTGAAGGCTCAGGTGCGATTCACTACGCATCGGGAGAGTTAAGCTTTGTGCTGGATTATTTGCCGGACGATGGTAGCGAGATAGACATTCAGTACGAAGAAGGCACCGCTGCCGGGGGACAGGTCGCCGTTACCGTGGATGGACAGGGTGTAATGAGTGGCACCATTGCTGGAGCGCCATTGCTGCCAGGTTCTATCCAACTTCAGTTTCTGGTGGAACGACAGAGTAATGTGCCCAATGCCAATGGTGGCGAATTGACCACCTACAGCTCTACCCTTCCAGTGCAAAAGACCCTCAGTGATGATGTTGCTGGAGGGTGGCGGGAGGGCAGGGCGATCTCATTTGACAAACACCAATCCTGTTGCATATTCAAAAAGCTAGCTTTAAAAACTGAATTTTTTGAGAAGTACAGGAAATTAGGCTTATTTTGGTACTTTTGCCGTGAAAATCCCCGAATTCAGGACGCAAGCAGCCGCCCTGCACAGAACAAGGAACTATCGTATTAATTGTGGATCAGGTTAATTATCGAACCTGATCCAAATAGCCATACTCGTCCAGCCTGCGTAACCAGCGCGGTGCATTCTTCCTAACCATCAAACCCTCGTAATCAGTGTCAGGATCAATATAAGGCTGTCGTTTCTTGAGTAAGGTATAAATCACACGAATCAGTTTATGTGCAATGGCAATCAGACTTCGTTTGTGACCCCTGCGGATCACCAGACTCTGATATTTACCCTTGAACTGACTCTTGGTCTTGATCGCTGCATTCGCCACTTCGCACAGTGTCGTTTTGATCATCTTATTCCCTTTTCGGGTTCGACCACTTTTACGCTTGCCTGCGCTTTCATTATTGCCCGGGCAGAGTCCGGCCCAGGAAGCAATCTCCTTCATGCCGCCAAACTGACTCATATCATCACCTATTTCTGCGATCAGTGCTGCGGCACTCATCTCACCGACTCCGGGGAGAGTTTGCAGAATTTGCCAGGCTTCTTTCCAAGACTGAACCGTACTCAGAATCTGGACTTCCAGCTTCTGCTGCTGTTCATTCAGGAAATTAATGTGATCCCGGATATCTTTCAGCACAATAAGATGAGAAGGGGATAACTTCTCGTCCATACTGTCCATCAGCTGTTTTCTGTCTGCCTTCAGACGGCCATCCGCTTTCTTGATAATATCCTGAAGGGATTCACCATCAATCAGGGCGTTCACCATGCGCTGACCTGACTTGCCGTTGATGTCACTGATCAGGCCGCCGAGTCGAATACCGCTGTCGTCTAGCGTTTTATGAAGACGGTTCTTCTCATTGGCTATTTGCTTGACCATTGTATCTCGTCGGCGAGTCAGCAAACGCAGCTGTTCCTGATCCGGATGTGGCACAAAACTCGGACGAACCAGACCACAATGGGCAAGGTGAGCGAGCCACTGACTGTCCAGTGTATCGGTCTTGCGACCGGGTACATTCTTGACGTGTCGGGCATTCACCACCCAGGGCTTCAGATCACGACCAATGATGGACGCATAAATACTTTTCCAGTAAACACCCGTACTCTCCATTACGACCAGATCGATCTGATGCTGTTGAAGGAACTGGCACATTAATTCCCGATCTTTGCGGAAAGTACCAAATTCACGGGTTAATACTTGAATGTCGCCTTCTGGCATTTCTTTGCGAACGGCAACCATGACCATCATTTTATGGACATCAATGCCTGCACAGTTTTTCACAATGGGTTGCATCGTCTATGCTCCAAAGGTTCACGGAGGAACAGCAGAGCCTGACGGACTGGATCGGATCGCCATAGTCTCACTTGGAGAAAAGGGCTGTTTGCCGTGCATTCAATGTTCCAGAAATGGAGCCTTGATGGTGCCAGTTCTGAACCATGAGATAAGCGAGGGTGCGAACGATCCAGCCCAGGTCAATTTGTATTCAGGGTCTAAAAGCCACTGCAAAAACATCGACCACTGTCAGGCTCTGCATCAGATACATTGTGGCAGAGTATTATTTTCATGCTGCAGGGTGACCGAAAATACGGTCATGAAGATTTGCCGTGAAAATCCCCGAATTCAGGACGCAAGCAGCCGCCCTGCACAGAACAAGGAACTATCGTATTAATTGTGGATCAGGTTAATTATCGAACCTGATCCAAATAGCCATACTCGTCCAGCCTGCGTAACCAGCGCGGTGCATTCTTCCTAACCATCAAACCCTCGTAATCAGTGTCAGGATCAATATAAGGCTGTCGTTTCTTGAGTAAGGTATAAATCACACGAATCAGTTTATGTGCAATGGCAATCAGACTTCGTTTGTGACCCCTGCGGATCACCAGACTCTGATATTTACCCTTGAACTGACTCTTGGTCTTGATCGCTGCATTCGCCACTTCGCACAGTGTCGTTTTGATCATCTTATTCCCTTTTCGGGTTCGACCACTTTTACGCTTGCCTGCGCTTTCATTATTGCCCGGGCAGAGTCCGGCCCAGGAAGCAATCTCCTTCATGCCGCCAAACTGACTCATATCATCACCTATTTCTGCGATCAGTGCTGCGGCACTCATCTCACCGACTCCGGGGAGAGTTTGCAGAATTTGCCAGGCTTCTTTCCAAGACTGAACCGTACTCAGAATCTGGACTTCCAGCTTCTGCTGCTGTTCATTCAGGAAATTAATGTGATCCCGGATATCTTTCAGCACAATAAGATGAGAAGGGGATAACTTCTCGTCCATACTGTCCATCAGCTGTTTTCTGTCTGCCTTCAGACGGCCATCCGCTTTCTTGATAATATCCTGAAGGGATTCACCATCAATCAGGGCGTTCACCATGCGCTGACCTGACTTGCCGTTGATGTCACTGATCAGGCCGCCGAGTCGAATACCGCTGTCGTCTAGCGTTTTATGAAGACGGTTCTTCTCATTGGCTATTTGCTTGACCATTGTATCTCGTCGGCGAGTCAGCAAACGCAGCTGTTCCTGATCCGGATGTGGCACAAAACTCGGACGAACCAGACCACAATGGGCAAGGTGAGCGAGCCACTGACTGTCCAGTGTATCGGTCTTGCGACCGGGTACATTCTTGACGTGTCGGGCATTCACCACCCAGGGCTTCAGATCACGACCAATGATGGACGCATAAATACTTTTCCAGTAAACACCCGTACTCTCCATTACGACCAGATCGATCTGATGCTGTTGAAGGAACTGGCACATTAATTCCCGATCTTTGCGGAAAGTACCAAATTCACGGGTTAATACTTGAATGTCGCCTTCTGGCATTTCTTTGCGAACGGCAACCATGACCATCATTTTATGGACATCAATGCCTGCACAGTTTTTCACAATGGGTTGCATCGTCTATGCTCCAAAGGTTCACGGAGGAACAGCAGAGCCTGACGGACTGGATCGGATCGCCATAGTCTCACTTGGAGAAAAGGGCTGTTTGCCGTGCATTCAATGTTCCAGAAATGGAGCCTTGATGGTGCCAGTTCTGAACCATGAGATAAGCGAGGGTGCGAACGATCCAGCCCAGGTCAATTTGTATTCAGGGTCTAAAAGCCACTGCAAAAACATCGACCACTGTCAGGCTCTGCATCAGATACATTGTGGCAGAGTATTATTTTCATGCTGCAGGGTGACCGAAAATACGGTCATGAAGATTTGCCGTGAAAATCCCCGAATTCAGGACGCAAGCAGCCGCCCTGCACAGAACAAGGAACTATCGTATTAATTGTGGATCAGGTTAATTATCGAACCTGATCCAAATAGCCATACTCGTCCAGCCTGCGTAACCAGCGCGGTGCATTCTTCCTAACCATCAAACCCTCGTAATCAGTGTCAGGATCAATATAAGGCTGTCGTTTCTTGAGTAAGGTATAAATCACACGAATCAGTTTATGTGCAATGGCAATCAGACTTCGTTTGTGACCCCTGCGGATCACCAGACTCTGATATTTACCCTTGAACTGACTCTTGGTCTTGATCGCTGCATTCGCCACTTCGCACAGTGTCGTTTTGATCATCTTATTCCCTTTTCGGGTTCGACCACTTTTACGCTTGCCTGCGCTTTCATTATTGCCCGGGCAGAGTCCGGCCCAGGAAGCAATCTCCTTCATGCCGCCAAACTGACTCATATCATCACCTATTTCTGCGATCAGTGCTGCGGCACTCATCTCACCGACTCCGGGGAGAGTTTGCAGAATTTGCCAGGCTTCTTTCCAAGACTGAACCGTACTCAGAATCTGGACTTCCAGCTTCTGCTGCTGTTCATTCAGGAAATTAATGTGATCCCGGATATCTTTCAGCACAATAAGATGAGAAGGGGATAACTTCTCGTCCATACTGTCCATCAGCTGTTTTCTGTCTGCCTTCAGACGGCCATCCGCTTTCTTGATAATATCCTGAAGGGATTCACCATCAATCAGGGCGTTCACCATGCGCTGACCTGACTTGCCGTTGATGTCACTGATCAGGCCGCCGAGTCGAATACCGCTGTCGTCTAGCGTTTTATGAAGACGGTTCTTCTCATTGGCTATTTGCTTGACCATTGTATCTCGTCGGCGAGTCAGCAAACGCAGCTGTTCCTGATCCGGATGTGGCACAAAACTCGGACGAACCAGACCACAATGGGCAAGGTGGGCGAGCCACTGGCTGTCCAGTGTATCGGTCTTGCGACCGGGTACATTCTTGACGTGTCGGGCGTTCACCACCCAGGGCTTCAAGTTGCGACCAATGATGGACGCATAAATACTTTTCCAGTAAACACCCGTACTCTCCATTACGACCAGATCGATCTGATGCTGTTGAAGGAACTGGCACATTAATTCCCGATCTTTGCGGAAAGTACCAAATTCACGGGTTAATACTTGAATGTCGCCTTCTGGCATTTCTTTGCGAACGGCAACCATGACCATCATTTTATGGACATCAATGCCTGCACAGTTTTTCACAATGGGTTGCATCGTCTATGCTCCAAAGGTTCACGGAGGAACAGCAGAGCCTGACGGACTGGATCGGATCGCCATAGTCTCACTTGGAGAAAAGGGCTGTTTGCCGTGCATTCAATGTTCCAGAAATGGAGCCTTGATGGTGCCAGTTCTGAACCATGAGATAAGCGAGGGTGCGAACGATCCAGCCCAGGTCAATTTGTATTCAGGGTCTAAAAGCCACTGCAAAAACATCGACCACTGTCGGGCTCTGCACCAGACTATTGTGGCAGAGTCTCATTTTCATGGTGCAGGGTGACCGAAAATACGGTCATGAAGATTTGTGTATACAAAAGTTTTTGGGGTCATCCATATATTTTCACCAAACTGAATCCATTGGTAAGTGAACAATTATTTAACTCGATGCTGCAGTTTTTAGTTGTTGACTGATACACTTCTGCTCACGCAGCTTTCTGAGCGTGATACTTCAACGAAGCAGTGGGTTCCTGTTTGCCCAGATCGCGACCAGCCATATGCTTACTGGATTCCCTTGTTGGCAACACATCGTCCAAGGCTTTCGTTAAGGATTTCAACGCAGCCTCAGGGTCATCTGATGCGACCACTTCTTTGACCGTATCAACCAATGCTTCAGCTTTGAGGCGTTCGATCAGGCAACCTGCGGGCAACCCGGGTTGTTTGTTTTTGAGTCGGGCTGATTGCTCTGGATGCAGTAACAACAAATGATCGCACAGCAGGCTCAGGATCAAGCCACGCTCAGACCCTTCTTTGCCTTGCTGTTTGCTCAGTCGGTTCCAGCCGCCATACGCTTTCCAGTCCTGAATAAAAACCTCGACCAACCACCTCAGCGAATACAGCCTGGCTATATCAGCGTGGTGCCATGACATATCAGAAGCGACCAGATAACGGTACTCTTCTTCATCTTCATACTTCAGAGCAACAACGAAACGACGCTTGTTGTGTGCCTTGATGTAGAGGCGAGCTGCGAGCATGGTCACCCGCTTTTCTTTTCCTCCACGAATAATTAACTGCGTTTCAACGCCTTTTTGTCGTGCAAAATAATCCCTGAGGGTGGCTTCTGAATTTCTGCTGGCCACTTTCTGATTGGAGCGCAATTGGCTAACGACTTGCGCCTGATCTGTTACGGCTGTCGCTTCATCCATGAATTTTCCTGTACCGTAGAGCGCATCAGCCAGAACACCTTTAATCACTACTTCAGGAAAATGGTCAACGAATTCCCGGATCATCTGTAATGCCAGCGCTTGAAGCGTTGGAAAGCGGTTGTGGTCGGGTTCTGGACGTTTAGGTCTCAGTTTCTTTGCAACACCCTCTTTCTTGAGGTCTTTGTCGTGTTTTCGCCAAGCGGACAGCTGTGGATCGGGAACGTAAAACCGGAAACCTACAGGAAAGGTGGCAATGTCCGAGACCAAGACCATAAAGATCAGCTCCTGACCATTGATATAGCCACCTGTCGGTTTATCTCTGATTTTATGAGTGCCTTCGATCCGGGTCGTTCTTTTTGATCGTTGTTTGGCTGAATCATCAATCGTCAGAGTCCCTTCAGCAATACCATAATGAGACAGAATATTGCGAACACTGGCCTGCAGCATACGATGCCATGCAATCTTTGCTGAATAGAAAATCCAGCATAGCCGGGTCGACTTGAACTTCCCAAGACTCCTTCGCTCAAAGGCCGCCCAGTTGAGTGTTTCAGTGACAACAATCCCCATAATTAGAGCGGTCAGGACTGTTTTTTGGATCGTTGTGAGTTGAGCAGAAGGCGTAATGCTTTTCAGTGAATCGCTCAAAGAATCCAGAAATACAGTAACAACAGAAAGAGGACGAATTAGCACTAACGACACTTGACGGTTATAAAATGGGAATGCAATCTTACCCTGTCAGCCTGCTGTTGTGTCGTTGATCGTATCTCGCTGGGCTTGATGCAGGAGGCGCAGCAGTAGTCTGGTTTCGATATTCACATCAGAATATCCTGTCAAACGGTAAAAACTGCAGCATCGAGTTTAAGTTTTGTGTTGAATATATTGATGTCCCTTTTATTGATGTGGATGTCCCTTTTATCGGGTGGGTGCACAGGGCGATCTCATTTGGCACTAACTTTCTCTGTTTGGCTAATTATTCAGCACACAAAAGTACCAAAATAAGCCTAATTTCCTGTACTTCTCAAAAATTCAGTTTTTAAAGCTAGCTTTTTGAATATGCAACAGGATTGGTGTTTGTCAAATGAGATCGCCCTGGGTGGGTGCAAGTTAAACCAGAATAGGTGTTCAAGAGTTACCAGAATGAGTGTTCAAGTGTTACCGGAATATGCAGCAGGCATTAAACGACAGCTATCTTAATAATCTTGGCTTATTTCATTGAAAGACTTATGGATCAGGTTTCACCATTCTCGGTGAATCGCGGAGTGCGGACCCGCACGCTCCGTGATGTGGGGAGGGCTGGAGAGAGACCAGCCCTTACCCGATTAAATTTCTGTTGAGTAGATCTAGCTCTGGCATTTTATGGTTTTGTAAAAATGCTTTTTGCTGAGCATGATAAAGCTCCATACATTTAGCGTATTGCGGTTCTCTGAGCTTTTCTTTGTCAACAAAGGTCTTCGTTACAAGCTTTCCAACAAAGTCACAAGTTATATTACTTTTAGAAGCTACAAACCACATTCCAAGTAATTTTTCATTGTCCATGTAAGGTAAAGCCGCATCAATATCATTTAGTCCTGGAGTACGCCATTTTTCATGAATATTTATAATTTTTTGCTGCTCTCTACTGAAAGCATACTTAGTTTGTGCATGTATGGCTTTCGCAACTTCAAGCCTAGGTGATTTAGTTTTTAGTCGTTGAATAACCCTTTCAATTGAGTGCTTTGAAAAACGCATATCACTATCATAAAGAGATAATCTACCGTTTATTCGAGCAATATATGCACCGGCAAACATTTGTACTTTTTCATCAAAAATCACAAGCATTGCAAAAAGATCTTTTTCTCCAATATAAAATCCCGAGAAAGTCCCCTTTTTAAATAATGCCTTACATTTTTTTTGTAGATTTTTATCTCCACCATTACCCACAATTCTAATATTTCTAACATTTTCTATGCATTCCCTTTGTAGTCTTTTTCTTGCTCCTCTTGCTAGAGTTTCACTGATTCCCATTGGGTTAAGAGTGAATTTGTTTGAAACTGGAGTCAATTGATATCTCGCTGATGTATGGAAATTGCTGAAAGAAATTTAACGCTTAGTAGATATACCAATACAGATAATACTCTTTTTTTGCAGTGTTTTTGTGTGTATACACATAACAGTATTCTTTAGAAACACTACACCCCTTGAGAATCCAGGCTTATAGCCACGCCCTGATTACTTCTGAAATTCAATGGCATCTAAAAACTTGACGATTCGTTGTGGTATCAAGGGTGTTTTTAAACTCCAAGCACGCTACCGCCCGGAGATGCGGCCATAGTCTTTTACTGACTGGCTAAGCTTGGGTCTCGATAGCTTTCCATTGTGCTAACTTTATGTGAAACGATTGTACTTATACTTATGGGGAAACTATAGAATCCAATCTATGGATGTCCCTTTTGTCTTTATTCTTTTTGGGCGGATGAGGCTTTGATAAAAATGCCAATTGTTATCCGCAGTGCAAATGGTCAAATCTGAGAGTGTCTCTTTTGCTTTGTTTTCGATGACAGCAACCAGTCTAATTAAAGTGCTTTAACACTTTATACTCTATTTTCTGATTCGTAGCTGAAAGGATTTCAATAGTGGCTCCCTTGTATGAAATTATATTGCTTTCACTTAAATCATACTCAACATCAATAATGAAAGCTTGCCGTGCCATTCCATTTTGAAATTCCCGATAAGTAAATCGAATCTTATCCCCGACTTTGCCGGTATAAATCAACTCTTGCATAAAACTGTCTGGTGTATAAATATTTATTCTGACAATGTTTGGTTTCACATTGTCAGAGCAAAAGCTAGTTCCAAACCCACCAAGAAAACATAGATATCCAGTGTTACCATCAACATATGGCTTTGCTGGGCTTGGTATACCAGATAAAGCTCCTACCGTTCCTGTTCCAAAGCCATGTTTTGGGCCAAAAACTTTATTAATACCCTTAACTCCGATTTGATGAAATTCACCAGCTTTTACTACACCATCAAAAATAGTGACATCGTTATACAAAACGAAACCAGCAACAGTTGTAACTTTACCCGATTCAAGCATTCGGTCCCCCAAACTTGAGTTTGACATTACATTATTAGCAGGTAGTTTTATTTCTTTGGTATCAGGGATTACTGCTTGATGCGTCGAAACACAGCCTGTCAATAATGTTGCTGTTGTTAGTAAGATAATAATGTATTGGTTCATAGAATACTCTTTTTGACTCTTATTTACTCCCGGCTCGGGAGTGGATTTATTTATCTCAGTATCAAGATGAATGCAATTTAATTTAATTAGAGAATTCGGAAAACATGTTGGCATACGGGTTTATGAAACCCACCTCAAACTGTAAACCCGAAATCATCACATCCATTCACAAAAAGGGAGGGAAACACAAGCCAGTCAAAAACAATCACAGGGCATTGGATTACTATTCTACAGTGGGCGGATGGCTCACATCTTGAATAAAGAGCGTTCAGAAAAAGCGCTCTGATTTAATACCCTCAAGAAAAGATATCTTCAGTAGACCACCTTCACCATAAATCAACCCGGGCTTGTGCAACAACAGGATAAGATTGCGGCTGGGCGCAATCTATCCTTGTTCGTTAGCTGCCCAGCCTTAATTGATACTAAAATCTGCTGACTTTCCACTCACTGTCTTGCTTTACAAGGTCAATGGTATCAGTGAAAAGTTGACCTGAGCTAGTTTTAACCTGAACTTGAAACCTTGATGGCTTATCTGTTTCAGCCATTTTAATGACCTTAAAATCAGCTACTTGGTTAGAGCGATAATATGGCTTAAGAGCTTCGTCACTTATGCTTCCATAGAACATAGACATCATTTGATATGATTGAGTTGAAAGAGATTCCTGCATTTCAAGATGCTGACCATTTTTTACATAGCCCAAGAACTCATTTGCAGCATCATCTGGTGAAGGACTGCAACCGGCTAATAAAATGATAAATGACAAACAGAGAATCTTTACGAATTTTATTTCTACTTCCTTAAACAATTTTTCTTATTCCTATTTTGAAACTCATACTTACAGGTTTTTAGCAGCTAACGCTTAGTAGATGTACCAATACAGAATACCCGTTATATAACGTTCTTTTCTGTACTGATACAGATAATACTCTTTTTTTGCATTGTTTTTGTGTATACAAAAGTTTTTTGGGGACATCCATATATTTTCACCAAACTGAATCCATTGGTAAGTGAATAATAATTTAAGTTTTGTGTTGAATATATGGATGTCCTTTTTATTTGGAACCAAACCTTGGACTCAAGAATGAGGATAAAGGTGACAGTTACAGGCTACTGAACTCAATGAAGGTTAAAACTTTCTGTGAACCGCCCGGTGCGGACCCGCAAGCCGTGGTGGTGAGGGGTGGGCTGGAGAAAAACCAGCCCTTACCCGATTTAGGCCAAAACTAGAACAATGCACTTTGCTCATTTTTTAGTGACAAGATTTTGTCTTGAACTTTTAGCTTTGCGTCAGCTTTTTTTAAAGAAAACTCACTCATGTGGGTTAAAATCTGTTCCAGTCCAGTGACATCTTTAACTTTTTCAAATATCTTGGATTTATTAACAAAAACCAACGAGTTCTTTTTTCTTTGAAGAAGTTCAAGAACGTTACTCAGAGTTCCTGTGCTCTTTGTATCCCAGATCATTAATCCGTAATCACAGTCAACTGACATTTCTATGTCTTTAACTGTGAAATAGGCTCTAGTACCAGGTTGAGCAGTAGTTTCAACTTTCTTTACTTCCCAGCTACCAATATTATTTCTGGGCTGTGAACCTGTACAATAAACAAAGACGTTATTGTAACTATGGCTTTTGAGATATTCTTGAACTGAACTATCAACCCCATCAGCATCACCAACAAGAATGATATAACCTTGCTCAATAATGTTATCAATTCGCTTCAATACAAGTGGATCAAGATTTTTTATTTTCATTGATCCAGAAATAAAGACCTTTTTCATTATCGTTTCCTACTTACGACTGCAACATAAATGTTTCGTATTTTACCATATTCTTGAAGTACGGTAGTTGCAGCTTCTAACGATGACCCTGTGTCAAAAAGATCATCAACAATTAATACATCATATAAACCAGCATATAATAAGTCGTTAATTGTGAAAGCACTTACTAAGGTTGAAACTTTATCATCCCTAGACTCAATGTCTTTCATTTGAAGTGTTGCTTTAGATTTTACAAGTAAGTTCTCATAGCATGGGATCGACATTTTTTGAGCTAATGATCTAGAAATTTCTGTTACGGGCTGTCTGGCTCTTACTTTAGATGCTGGCATAGGAATAACAAGAGAAGAGCTTCCAAAGTAACCTGAGAAAGAACTGTAAAGCTGCTGAGCTATAGGCTCAACCTGACTGAAGCCATCTCGATATTTGAGTTGAAATAATGCCTCACCAGGCTCTGAACGAGTTGTATCAAACTCTGGATGTTCCCATTCATTTTCCCCAATGTAAACACTATGTAGTACGTGTTTTGCAAGTGAATAACCTAAAGTCCAGTTTCCTAGAATCTCTCTAATATTAACTTCCATATTTACTCCGAAGTTATTTTTTACAAAGGGCCTAACGCCCAATTCAGCTGCGCCGTAGGCGTCAGCTGGATTTTTTTTGGTACGCCCGGCATGGGCATGAACTTATGGGGTGCAAGTCCCCTGTGGGTAAACCAGCATCTGACTGGCGGTAAAGACGCCTGCTGATGATAACCACTAGCTTAAGGCAAGTGCAATCTCGTGAGAGATTGTGCGGAGGCAGTCTGACTGCAAAAGTGCGAGCCGACGGACAGAAATCGCATACAAGGCCGACTTCTCGTGGGCGAGTGAGCCAAAGATCACAAAGCCCTCTGGTTTGAGAGATACGGTAAATGCGGCGGTTGTGCACTGACAGTTCATGTTCTTATCCGGGGAGATCTGCTCAACATGCGATCGGTCAATCCCAGTTCTCAGCCACTGGTTACAACAGGCTCGGCGAGCAGTGATTCATCACCCTGTTCGAGCAAACCCGATGACAACCGATAGCGCCTGCAGGAGCAATTTTGCATGGTGATTGGACAGAAGTCAGCAGAGGCCATAGTAGTTGTTCGACAGGAGTCGTCAACGAAGGGCTGAACATAGAAAGCAGAGAGGAGTCATTTGCCCTCAATAGCGAATGTGCCGACCGGCTCTTACTCGATATTGGCGACAGTTTATGAAACCAGCTCTGGTTAACATTGAGTGTGCATGGAACCAAACCTTGGACTCAAGAATGAGGATAAAGGTGACAGTTACAGGCTACTGAACTCAATGAAGGTTAAAACTTTCTGTGAACCGCCCGGTGCGGACCCGCAAGCCGTGGTGGTGGTGTGTCATGAGAACAGAGTCGGTCTGTTCGTAACTGTAATTGAGATGGAGGTGGGCCCTCCGGTGGCGGCTTCTGGAAGCGACCACCAAACCACTGTGAGCTGCGTTGATTAAGAGTCAGGGTGGTGAGCGTCACAGAAAAGGCGCAACTAGATTGCGTCAGGTATGAGTTCGGGAGATGAACGCAAGTGAACCATTGATGACGTGTCGTAAGCGTATATATCGACATCAAAAATGAGGGGCACCACTACCTTATGATAAGTTCAGGGGTTATCCAGTTACTGCCTGAGCGGTGTCCGGCACAAAGATGGCATGAACCGATTTCAGGCTCTTTTATGGAACATGAGAACCTGTCGCTCTGGTGTTAAGGGAGCCAGCCAAGCTGACAAACAGCAAGGCTCAGAGTACCAATACAGAGCACAGGGGCGGATCAGCTCGTAGTAGTGTTGAAGCATCTGTAATGGATGTGGAGCAAAGGGGCTGACTTATCCAGCGGAAGGAGTAGATCAACCGATTTATTGGAATGAATCTATGACGGAAGCAAAACCGTTCACAATTTCTAAAGAGCTTGTCTATCAAGCCTGGCGAAGCGTGAAAGCGAACAAAGGTGCTGCCGGTATTGACAGGGCGATCTCCTCTGAGAGGCACCAATCCTGTTGCATCTGCAAAAAGCTAGCTTTACCACCTGCACTTTTGAGAAGTACAGGAAATTAGGCTTATTTTGGTACTTTTGTGTGCTGAATAATTAGCCAAACAGAAAAGTTAGTGCCAAATGAGATCGCCCAATGCCGGTATTGATGGTCAGTCTCTGGCTGACTTTGAAACCCATTTAGGCAAGAACCTGTACAAAATATGGAACAGAATGTCATCGGGCAGTTACTTTCCTCCCCCCGTCATGCGTGTAGCCATCGACAAGAAAGATGGAGGCACGAGGCTGCTGGGAGTACCGACGGTAGCCGACCGTGTAGCCCAAACTGTGGTAAAGCTGATAGTCGAGCCATTAGTGGAACCTGTATTTCATGAAAACTCCTACGGCTACAGACCTAACCGCTCAGCGCATCAGGCGTTGGCGTTAGCTCGAAAACGCTGCTGGCGACACTCTTGATGACTGGAGAAGGGGTCATTGATCTGGACATCAAAGGTTTTTTTCGATAATCTGGATCATAAACTCATCATGCGAGCAGTGGAACATCACATCAGGGAACCTTGGGTATTGTTGTACATCAAACGTTGGCTTCAGGCTCCGGTTGAAAATGAAAGTCAGGAGTGTCCGCGCGTAAAAGGAACGCCACAAGGGGGAGTTATTAGCCCATTGTTGGCAAACCTGTTCATGCATTATGCGTTTGATCATTGGTTGGAATGTAATATCCAGAATGTCTGGTTTGAGCGTTTTGCTGATGATGCGGTTATTCATTGTCACAGTAAACAAGAAGCAGAGTTCACGCTGGAAGCAGTAAGACGTCGTTTACTCGACTGTGGTCTTACATTGCATCCGGAAAAGACGAAACTGGTTTACTGTAAGGATGAGGACAGAACAGAAACGCATGAAAACACATCTTTTGATTTTCTAAGTTATACATTCAGAACGAGATTAGCCAGAAACCGGTATGGGAAATTCTTTCCCAACTTCTTGCCAGCGATGAGCAAGGCATCCGCCCAGCGTATCAAAGACAAGATAAGGGAGTTAGAAATTCCCACGAAACGATCATTGTACTCTCTTGAAGAGCTTGCAAAACTGATCAATCCACGTGTTCAGGGCTGGATCAACTACTTTGGAAAATTTTATCCATCAGAGTTGAGAAGAGTATTGTCATATGTGGAAGCCACTCTGGTTCGATGGGCTATGGGAAAATACAAGAAATTGAGGGGCAGAAAGAAGCGTGCAGCTCGATGTTTGGGGCGCATCGCTCAGAAAGCTCCTTGGTTAATGGCACATTGGCGAGCAGGCTGTGTGTCAGCGGTTGGATAAGAAGAGCCGGATGAATCGAGAGGTTCAAGTCCGGATCTGTGAGCAACTGACGGGGAGGTTCCGCCGGTTGACTCGACTGGGGAGGGCTGGAGAAAAACCAGCCCTTACCCGATGTACGCCCGGCATGGGCATGAACTTATGGGGTGCAAGTCCCCTGTGGGTAAACCAGCATCTGACTGGCGGTAAAGACGCCTGCTGATGATAACCACTAGCTTAAGGCAAGTGCAATCTCGTGAGAGATTGTGCGGAGGCAGTCTGACTGCAAAAGTGCGAGCCGACGGACAGAAATCGCATACAAGGCCGACTTCTCGTGGGCGAGTGAGCCAAAGATCACAAAGCCCTCTGGTTTGAGAGATACGGTAAATGCGGCGGTTGTGCACTGACAGTTCATGTTCTTATCCGGGGAGATCTGCTCAACATGCGATCGGTCAATCCCAGTTCTCAGCCACTGGTTACAACAGGCTCGGCGAGCAGTGATTCATCACCCTGTTCGAGCAAACCCGATGACAACCGATAGCGCCTGCAGGAGCAATTTTGCATGGTGATTGGACAGAAGTCAGCAGAGGCCATAGTAGTTGTTCGACAGGAGTCGTCAACGAAGGGCTGAACATAGAAAGCAGAGAGGAGTCATTTGCCCTCAATAGCGAATGTGCCGACCGGCTCTTACTCGATATTGGCGACAGTTTATGAAACCAGCTCTGGTTAACATTGAGTGTGCATGGAACCAAACCTTGGACTCAAGAATGAGGATAAAGGTGACAGTTACAGGCTACTGAACTCAATCAAGGTTAAAACTTTCTGTGAACCGCCCGGTGCGGACCCGCAAGCCGTGGTGGTGTGGGGAGGGCTGGAGAAAAACCAGCCCTTACCCGATTTAGCTGCCTGTTAACTATGTATTTATGATACTTTCAAAAGCATTAATTAAGTTAATTGATGATCGTGCAACATTTATAGCTTTAATTACTCTATTTTCATCATTAAAGTTGATTTTCTTCTGATATTTACAAGGTGTTATGTACGAGCCAAAATGACCATCTACGACAATTTTATTTCCTTTGCAATTCCTAAGAAGATAATATTCTTCTTCATACGTACCAAACTCAGAGTCTGATAAATCCACTAACTTATTCTCATGCATACAACGAGAAAATAAGTTAATTTTCTTAATAATCTCGTCGTAATATTCTGCTACAGATTCATCAATTTCTTTTATTGCTAGTTCAATAGTCAGTGTCTCCACCATGGATGTAGCTTTTGTTGATACATTTATTCTAAATTTCGAGTCAAAATCATGAGAGATTGATATTTCATCACCATATTTTTTGAGAGTTCCAAAATCAGCCCAATCTACAGAAGAATTTAACTTATTTTTAACTTCTGAAATAAACTTTTCGTTTTTATTAATCATTTAAACTACATGTGTATTAGTGATTATGATGATTCAAGCAGCTAACGCCTAAATAACAGGCTAAAAACTGTTGGCCAAAGTTAGCGAGGCACGAGCAATGGCCAGCTGTTTTTAGTCCTTGTTGATTTTCTTGTTATGTGAGTTTACACCGCTATTTTTTCAAGGGTTTTCATTGCAAAGTACTCTTTACTAGACAGATCAACTAAAATATCAGAGGCTTTATTTACAAGCGATTCATCATTATTTTTTCCTGCGTTATCCAATAACCTTGCCACTTCTGTCCATAACTCAGCAATCACCACAAATTGTTTGTGTGCATCATTTATAGCCGAAAGTTTTGTGATATCGTAGGCTTCTTGAAGAAAATCACGGTACATATTTCTGAAAATAGCTCCACCAGTTCCAGCTTTTTCCATGATCATAGCTGTTGTGCAAAACTCATATTCGATATTTGGACTTGCCTTAAACCATTTTTTAATCTCTACGCTTGTCTTCAATATGCCTTTATAACCAATATTTTTAATCGGTGGATTTAGATACTCGGTAACATTATTTAAAATAGCCGTAACAATAGCTTCTGAGAGATTAAATTTTTGCCCTGTTTTTTGTAATGAATAAATTAAATTTTTAGCGGACATAGGACCTTTCTCATTCCTTGCCTGCTCAAGGCTTTTTAACGATGTTTTAACCTTGCCTCCATTTGGCTTTGTATCGACCATATATGCAAAATCGTCATCATAACCGTACATTGCAGCAAAATGACCAGCAAAATGCATTTGAACGCCAAAATACTCAAGGTAATAAGAATCTAACTGTAGACCTATGGCGATATTGTCATCCAATAACGCCTTAGCATTATTCCACGCTTTTTTAACAGATGTCGTTTCTTTGACGTCAAATTCTAATTTCAGGTTTTTAGCTAAATTTTTAGTGAGTGACAGAGGTTTTACTCTACCGCCAA
The DNA here is from genome assembly GCA_965208385.1 of Endozoicomonas sp. Lineage (GTDB taxonomy): Bacteria > Pseudomonadota > Gammaproteobacteria > Pseudomonadales > Endozoicomonadaceae > Endozoicomonas. The sequence goes on along the minus strand of CBDBOO010000070.1, from coordinate 9,202 downwards.
TAAAAGGGAAGTCCATTATCTTCATATTCCAGAATATAAAACCCAACCCCTCACCCAAACCGAACATCATGGCTTCAGATAACTCAATGTCTAATTGTTTTAATAAAGTTCCTGATGCTGTTGTTTCACAATGCACCCCGACAAAAGGTTTAAAATTTTTGATTTCCACCATACTCATTCACTCACATAACAGCTGCTTACACGACCTCAGTTCGCATAAGATGCTGTAGATTTATTATGCGAACATATATTACGCCTTGTCCTGCACAGGGCGATCTCATTTGGCACTAACTTTCTCTGTTTGGCTAATTATTCAGCACACAAAAGTACCAAAATAAGCCTAATTTCCTGTACTTCTCAAAAATTCAGTTTTTAAAGCTAGCTTTTTGAATATGCAACAGGATTGGTGTTTGTCAAATGAGATCGCCCTGGTCCTGCAAGGCCTTCAAGATGCTACCGGCTGAGCCTGTCTTATTACAGGGTTCGCATTTCGTGATTTGTATATTTTTCGCTTAAGTAAAGAGACATCTGTCAAGCCAATATTTTCTCTGCTTTTTCATAGTGTTACAGAGTTCTTGAAAATCTGCTTATACGAACTATTTTTGCTGAATTAATATACAGTCATTGGGCAGATGAGGCTTTGATAAAAATGCCAATTGTTATCCGCAGTGAAAATGGTCAAATCTGCGGGTGTCCTTTTTGCTTTGGAGCTTGTGCAACAACCGGATAAGTTTGGGGCGAGGCGCAGTCTATCCTTGCTCGTTAGCTGTATTTGTTGAGTAAGGTGTTGATGATTGGAGTTACTTCATACATAACTCTCGATATATAGTACTTGATACTGAAAATTGCTTCATAAATATATGGTGCACCTTCTCGAGTAAAACTCCATGCTACCAAACCACAATTAACTATAACTGTTGCCCAGAATACTCGTTGAAACGACTTCTTCGCTGTTTTGTGCCTGAACATCTGCTGCGCGATAATAGCTCCAGGCCAGCCACCAAGAACAGAAAATAAATGTAACTTGTCTTCACTTATACGCCAGCTATTACTCTGAGCTTTTGCCTTATCGCGTGCATAATAAAATAGGGTGATAAGGCTTAGAACCCCAACCCAGTAAGCAATTTCAATAGGATATTCTCTTTTATATATTGGAAAGCCAATAGCAGCTACAAATGCAATAACTGGTACATATGCAATAGAGAGAAATGAAGTATTCTTTACTGGTTTCTTGGTTTTTATATTGGCTGCACAAATCCTGCCTTTATCGTCCTTTGTCGTATTAAATGTTACTTCCTCACCAACGATATTTTTAGGTACTCCAGATTTAAAGTCACTTATATGAGCGAAAATTTCTTTCTTGTTACCTTCTTGTTTGATGAAACCAAAGCCTTTGGCTTCATTCCAATTTACTACAGTTCCCTTATAACTCATATCTACTGCTTATATTGTGTTGAGGTTGATTTAATACAGCTAACGATTATTATCCGCCCAAGTAAGAAAGCAGGCTGTACAACGTACTTGCCCTGCTTGGATATGCCTACGGGTATCAAGGGATATTTTTAAACTCCAAGCACGCTACCGCCCGGAGATGCGGCCATGGTCTTGTACTGACTGGCTAAGCTTGGGTCTCGATAGCTTTCTGTTGTGCTAACTTTATGTGAAACGATTGTACTTATACTTATGGGAAAACTATAGCGAAAAATTGCAGGCCAAAAAAAGCCCCACAACGGGGGCTTCATCCTTACTGAAAAATTATGACAATTTGAACGATGCTTCCTTCTGCTCGCCATTCTCAAACCGGGCTTTCATCTGATCCAGTGAATCTTTCAGAGCGTCATAAATTTGCTTCACCTGTTTGTCGGTGTAGTCAAATTTTGACCGGTCTGACAGGTTGCCCACCGTTGCGATCTGCTTCAGCACTTTTGGGATTCTGACTTCAGCCAGTGCCACAAATTTTTCCTGCTTGGTTTTCGTCTCTTCTTTCAGTGCGCTTTTCTGTTCTTTCTTTTCTTTAGCCATGATGTTTCTCTCACTGTTTTGTTATCGCATCCCTGTGGGTGAGTCCTCGCTGTCATCAGACGATATATACCCGTCGCCTTTGAAGTTGCTATTGCGTTGCGGCGCTCGTTTACTGGTACGCCAGCCCGGCCCGATCACTTAGTTTATCTAAGCTCTCGGGGCTTCACTCCCTTGCTGCCTTGTAGTAACTCCAAATCTTTGGGTGTCCCTTTTATTTCCTCCCTTTTATTTCTTTTATTTTATTCTTGCTGATGCTTACTCTTTCGTAATTCTGTGAAAATGATCTTCCAGAGTCTTAAGCAGCTCTTCCACCTGGTCTGCATTAAGACCGGTAAGGGCTGGATTAATATTCAGCTCCAACCCATTTACTACAACGAATCGACTCCATACTGAAGCGATAATGCCATGGTGACTTGGGGGTAGTGTTTCTGCGGGGGTTAACCCCTGTTCATGGCACTCTCGAATTCTCTCAAGGCTATAACCTGCCTTCTGCCATTGCTGAATATTACTTAATTGCAAAAGGTGGCGTTCAACGTAATAAGAACCCCGCTTTTGCCCTTCGGGACGGTCTACTAATCCTTGTTGGATATAGAACCGGATAGTCCTTTTGCTCATCGCTAATTGCGAGCTCAATTCTTCTAAAGAAAATTTTGACTGCATCATGATTTTATGTGACAGTTTATATGACAGTTATATGTTATATAATTTTCACATGAATGCCAAGCTAAGGAGTAATGATGTTAGCTGAACTGGAAGTAGACAAAAATGAAAAACCTATTATTACCACTCTTGTCGGTCTGGGTGTAAAGGGGAGGGAAGTACTCAAAACTATCGCTGAACTTCGCCTTTTTAACACGTTTTTTCGAGGCGTTAACATCGCGCCTGAACAAGATAGTGCCTTTCAGAGATCTAGAGAGGAAGCACATGGTTTCTCAGTTGATGTGCCGGTAAGAGGAAGCAAAACCGACAATAAAACGGACAGTTTTTATGACAGTAATACGGCTGGCTTAGATGTGATTTTACAGGAGTCAGATTTTACAATATTGCTGGCTGACTACAGTGAGGCCTTTACAGCTGATTTTCTGAAAACATCGTTGGACAGGATTAAACGAACCGCTTCCACAACGATACTGTTTGTATCGGGTATGTCGGGCACAGCTACCCATACGGAAGAAGCCATCACTGATGCGGTTAGCAGTTATTTCCCATTGAAAGACAGTGAACTGGAAGATGCATCACTTATTATTTCTAACCTTTATTCAAAAACTAATGACAATCAGGCATTAATCCCTCTGGAGAAAAAGGATCTCCTCAAGCATTTTTCCTCTGGAGCTCTCAGCTATCTGGGTCGAGGGAGTGGTAACACTGCTGCGGATGCAGTAAGCAATGCTATGAATAGTCCCCTGTTAAGTCGTCATGATTTACATTCAGCGAGTAGTTTACTGGTTAGCGTTACATGTGCTTTACAATTTACAGTCGCTGAGTTTTCCGAGGTATGTGACGCTGCCAACGAGATCGTCAATGATAGCGCCAATGTTGTTGTGGGCATCGTTCAAAACCCCGGTAATAATGCAAAATATTATATCACCCTGATTCTGGCAGGTATTAATGATCACAAGACAAGTGGTTAACTGTATGGGTTGGAGGGTATGGTTCAGGCCTGGTTGTTTGAATGTCCTGCAATAATGGTGCTATACCTTGCTTTCTGACTTTAGCTTGAGGGGGGTGAGAAAATATAGCTGGAAAAGCCCCGCAATGGGGCTTCGTATTTCTGGCTAAGATCAGGATAGTTTGAACGATTCCTGCTCCACATCTCTATTCTCAAACCGGGTTTTCATCTTATTCAGAGCCTCCTGCAGTGCTCCATAGATTTGCTGTACCTGCTTGTCGGTGTATTCAAACTTAGATTTGTCAGACAAATTACCGACCATGGTGAGCTGCTAAGGAGGGTATCGGCACAGGAGGTTTGCCTTGGTCCAATATTTAGGCAATTGTCCGGTCTGTAAAGGTGTGGTGACGATTCATAAAGGCGGTTGGCATTTTCCGGGCAGGCTGGTGGGGCGCTGTGAAGAGAACCCGGTGGAGCACGTGTTTACGTTTGATCATGTGACTCGAGTTGGTAAACCCCTCCGCTAATCTCAAGGGAGAGGACGCGACACACCTTCATGTGGATAAAAGATAAAAAGCCTTCTTAAGGGCTGGCTTGCAGTGGTTGTCCGATGTTAAGAGTGACTCCGAGAGCAGCGCAAACTGCCAGCAAGGTTTTTAGGTTTGGGTTTCCCTCACCGCTTAATGACCGGTATAGACTTTCGCGAGACAGCCCTGTTGCTTTTGCCAGACTGGTCATCCCTTTCGCTCTGGCGACGATGCCTAATGAGTCCGCTATAAAACTGGCATGACCCGTTGCGACAGCTTCATCAATGTAACGCTGAATAGCCTCATCATTATCAAGGTACTCAGATGGGTCGAAATCGGTTATTTGTTCATCCATTATTTACTCTCCACTTTTCATACAGCGCTTTGGCCAGCTCTATCTGCTTTTGTTGATCTTTCTTCTGACTTCCACAAAAGACAATAATCAACTCTTCACCCTGACGTTTTAAATAAACTCGGTAGCCTTTTCCGGAATCAACCCTCAATTCACTGAAACCGCCACCCACTGGCTTAACATCTCCAAGCAATCCAAATTCCAGACGTCTCAGCCGAGACAATATGGCCGACTTGGCTTTCTGATCCTTGACTTGTTTAAGCCATTTTCTGAAAACATCGTGTGTTTCACTTTTATCATTACCATGGTGTAGCTTAAAAGCTACGATTTGCAAGGCGCAGTTTCCTCCAATCTGAAATGAACCTTTGGCTGATTACGGATTATTACGTTGGAACCTAAGAATACCCTGAAAGTCCTATATGGCTGATGGCTTTTCTGAATCATACTATAGTACGTTTTTATCAAAAAATTCCGCAACCGCTTCCCGCCCCACCGCCATACATAAAAGCCCTAGCGACATATGTCGTTGGGGCTTTGTTTTATCTGGCCCTACGTATAAGGGCTTTTTTCCATTCCCCGAAGTTTTCAGCCTTCGTCGTATAGCATCAATTCTGCACGTTTTTCTCTCCTTTTTCTCTCTTCTCTTAAAAAGTGGAGGAAGTAGGGGTGCACTTCCTCCAGGGCCATCTCATTTGGCACTAACCTCCAATAACACCTTGAAGTAATAGTGTTCTGTACTCATCATCTGCCGCTGCCATTATGCGTCGGTTCTTCACTCCAAGTTTCAGAGAAGTTTCCTGCTTTAACAAGTTAAGTGCTATCTGTCTGTAAACGGCCATATTCTCAGGACCAAAGCCTTTTCTGATACGACATTCATCTTCTCTAAACCCAATATCCAGAACCCAATGTAAGTTGTTTTCAACCAACCAATGAGCCCGAACAGATCTCATGAAATTCTCGGCATCGGTTGTCATGCTTGATATAAAATAACGATGCTCAAGGCTGACCTTTTCACCCTCATGACGCTCACTTTCCACGACTCCGATCATCGTAAGATCTCGCCAGTCATTACGTTGCTCAAGCCAGCTAATATCAGTACTTACCCAACATCGTCGAACTTCTATGCGACCATGCCCTTTATTAATAGTTTCATGAAATTGGGTGCTTTCAGGTAAGATTTTTCTGGTTGCAAGATCATCAAGATAAAGTTTGATATCGTTGTGCAGTGACTTTTGATTTCCTTTAACAGCTAGAAGGTAATCAGCACCTTTTTCTCTGATTTTTTCAGCAATAGCTTTCTGGCAACCCATTGCGTCAGTGCTGATGATACAGCCACTCACTTCCAGCATATCCAGAAGAGCTGGGATGGCTGTAATCTCGTTCGACTTTTCCGATGTTTTTAGTTGTCCGAGTACCATTCCAGTCTGACTGGCCCACGCATTGACCATGTGAATAGCGGTCTTATTACACCCTTTGTCGTATGAGCGTCTCAGTGTTTTACCATCAATAGCGATGACTTCTCCATGGGTACGTTGAGCAATCAGGCTTACCCAGGTTATAAAGCATTGACGAAATTCGTCCGGATCAATGCGTTCGAATACTCTGATAAAGGTGTGCTGGGAAGGAATTCCGTGGGGTAAAGGGATATAGAGCTTAAGCCAGGATAACTTTTTCTTGCCAAGATATGAGACCATTTTCCAGTCTTCAGCACCGCAGGTAATCATGCAAACGGCAATGAATACGAGGTGTGAAAGTGGGTAGCGATGATTATCTGCACGAACTTCGGTCAATTCTGAAAAAGTATCCAAGAGAGTCACTTACGGCATCCTTATTATTCAAGCATAGGATGCCAGATTTTCAGAATGTTTTATTGTACATTCTGCCTATTTCAAAGTGTAATTTGATGATTAGTGCCAAATGAGATGGCCCTGCTAGCTCTACCGCTTTTGTTGTTGGTGATCACATGGTGAAAATCACAGCAGGGCAACTTTATTGTTTAAAATTCAGGATATGATTATGTCTACTACTACCGGTACTGTTAAGTGGTTCAACGAAGAGAAAGGTTTTGGATTCATCGCTCAGGAAAACGGTCCTGACGTGTTTGCCCATTTCCGTCAGATCACTGGCGGCGGTTTCAAAACCCTGGCTGAAGGTCAGCGTGTTGAATTCACTGTTACTCAGGGCCAGAAAGGTCCTCAGGCAGAGAACATTGTAGCCCTCTGATTCAGAGCGCTGCATCCTCATTCTTCGGGATGAGAATCAAAAGGCAATACCTTCGGGTGTTGCCTTTTTTTGGCTTAAGAAAAGGCGTTTTAACAGAAGGGCTTATGGCTACCACCAATATCTGGCAGCAGTTCAAAGCATGGAGTTGGAGAGGCATGATTAAAGTTGTGGAAAGAACTGTGAAGTGAAATTCAGGTAGCCTTGCTTACCACCCAGTTTGTGCCACCGATCAACTGACTTGATAATTCTTTTCAGGCAATTCTGTAACTCTTCTGATGTTTTTATAAAGTTATCGTTGTCTATCTGATAAGTGAAGTTTTTAGTCATAGCTAAAACCACATCCATATCAACCCTCCCTAAACGCCACTCACAGATCGTAATGAGATGGTCAGTAATAGCTTGTTCGTTATCAGACAGATGTTTGTTTTTCGGAGGTCTGTTCGCATACTCCGCCCGATAATTCTCAATCGTTGCTTCAAGAGCGCTCTTAACCTCCCAATCCACCAACGCCGGATGCTCATGAAAAAAAGCGGCAATAGGAAACTCAAGATTTTGGAGTACATTTTCATATTCTTCGGTGATATCCATGAGAGTGCCTCACTGATAAAAGTTTCTAAATAGGATAGCCCATGGCCACCACCAACATCTGGCAACAGTTCAAAGCTCTGATTCCTGAAGGCATCAGAACAGCAATCCAAACTCTTTATGCATCCATCGACGCATAAAGAGTTTGGATTGCTGGAGCGACAACTGAGCTGAATACCCGAAGTCGATAGCCATTATCGTCCCAGAGCACTCCGTGTTCCATTATATAGCGGGGGTCTTTGCAAAATATAGTTCGCCTCCCTTCTATCATAAAGGCAATAAAGATAACGACCTCCTCTTCCTCTCCCTGCGGTACTTCCTGATCATCCAGAAGCCAGTCAATAAAGCCTTCTTCCATTTCCCGGCTGATATCGTCTGGATAGGTGCCGATATTCCAGCATTCGATGGCAACGGCAATGACAGATTCTATATCCTCCCGAGATTCAGCCCCCATCATATCTAACAAGGGTGCTACATAATCGGACAATATTACAGAAAGCTTGGGTAGCTCTTTATTTTTTCCTGCAATATAGGCATCGTGTTTCTTACGAGACTGTTGCTTTTTCTTCTGCCGCTTCAGGGCTTTTTGATGACGGTTCTGACCTGCGGATGATGTAGTCATAATAGACATCTCGGTTAAATTAAGTTGGTTCAGTATGGGACATAAGTTTGAAGCTTGTGCTGACCGGGGGCTTTATCTCTATTCAATAAACTTGGCCGGTGCAGCATGAACACCATTGTCGCCACCATAGCAAGGATAATAGCGGATATAATAGTGGCGACAATGCTTGCCCTCATCAAACCAACCGTGTCAGCTTTATTTAACCTCAAACCCCGGCAGAGGCGGTAAGCCCAGCTCTGCAAGAAAGGCGTTATGTTGATTTGTGGCGGTACGCACCGTCTTTTCCAAATCAATCAGATTTGTATTGGTTTCCTTCAAGTCAATTTTCACTTCCGGTTTGGCAGTACTCACATAGCGCGAAATATTCAGGTTGTAATCGTTCTTCTCGATTTCTTCCATGGATACGCGGCGGGAATAACGCTTTTCTTCACTTCTGTATTGATAGGTTTCAACGATTTTCTCAATATCGTTCGGCTCGCCATCTTTGCCATCCCGCAAACGATTCTGACGCTTGCCCTTTTCGAAGTGTTCGCTGGCATTGATAAACAGCACATCATCGAATTTTTTGCACTTCTTCAACACCAGAATACACACCGGAATACCGGTAGAGAAAAACAGATTGGCAGGCAAACCAATCACCGTATCGATATTGTGATCTTTTAAGAGTTTGGTTCGAATGCGCGACTCGGCACCACCCCGGAACAAAACACCATGAGGCAAGATAATAGCCATAGTGCCTTCGTCGCCTAAAAAGTGAAAACCGTGCAGCAAAAAGGCAAAATCCGCCGCCGATTTGGGCGCAAGGCCGTAACTCTTAAAACGGAAGTCCTGAGCCAGTTCTTCTTTCGGTTCCCAGCGATAGCTGAAGGGCGGATTGGCGACCACCGCATCGCACTTCAGTTTTTTGGCCGGGTTCATCTCATTGAGAATATCCCAGTCGTTGGTCAGGGAATCACCGTGGTGAATCTCAAATTCAGAATCTTTCACCCCGTGCAGCAGCATATTCATGCGTGCCAGGTTATAGGTGGTTATGTTCTTTTCCTGATCGTAAATTTTACCAATGCCGTGAGAACCTAACTGATTCCGCACGTTTAACAGCAACGAGCCGGAACCACTGGCAAAATCCAGCACCTTATCGAGCTTCTTCCTTTTACCTGTACTTGGGTCTTGGCTGTCGAGGGTCACGATCTCGGACAAAATGGTAGACATCTGTTGAGGCGTATAAAACTCACCGGCTTTTTTACCTGAGCCTGCGGCAAACT
>CBDBOO010000069.1:0-6068 GCA_965208385.1 Endozoicomonas sp. | reverse complement strand
TGCTCTGCTGACCCAAAAGATGACCCATAGGCAATACCCATTTTCTCTCTATTGAATCCTGATAATTCAAGGTCACTCATATGCAATGCCTCTTTGGCAGTCTGAGCGGCAATCATAGATACACGGCTCATACCTCGGGCATTTTTTCTTGGAACATCAGAACCAACATTTGTTGAGACAGGAGCAGCCAAAAAACACCCCAATCCTTGTATATCATGCCATTCATCCATATATCGAATACCACTAACTCCGGCCTTCAAACTCTGGAGCACACTTTGCCAAGTATCACCAATAGAGGTTACAGCTGACATACCTGTTACTACTACACGCTTCAAACCAAGAATACCCCATATATCTGAGTAAAATGCCACTCGCCTTAAAGCTGTCACAAGGGGGTGTAATTAAAAGTGTTCCATCTACCCATTATCCTGCTTGCTGCCAGTACTGATCCCAGTCCCCGTTAGAACGCAATGTTCTTAAGCAAAGCATTGCTCCTGCGATGGAAGGCTTCCACCAAGCACCCGGTATTTTTAGTCGCATCTGCACTACTGCACTGTTAGAACTTTCTATTTCGCCAGAGCCAATGGGAAGATTGGCTGCTTCTGCTGCAGCATATTCGAATTGCCCTGGACGGTTTCGGATATATCGGTGACACTCCTCTGGTTTATTGGCTGCTTTGCCTTTCTTTCCGTTTCTATGCGGATCAAGCTCTGCCATGACGGCATTAACATTGCCAGATTTCATGCGTTCCTGCTGGATATGCCGCCACTGTACACGTGTTTCCTTGTTAAACCCGACACGCTCTTCTGCTGCATCAGCGAAGTGCTCAGAGAGATGATAATAGTCAACGAGGAAACTTCCTTGCTCTCCAAACACTCTCTTTGTCTGGTTGGCAATCCAGGTGGCTCCATCGCTCACGCAATGGATAGAGGATTGCCGGTTGAGCCCCTGCTCTATTGCACAACTCAACCACTGGTCACCTGCTTCATCCGGCCCTCCCATTGTGGCCTGATGACGTTTATCTGAACTACCCAGCTTATAGACCTGGCAAAGTTTAGCCTCCTGCCATTCAGTTTTACGTGCTTTGCGTTTGTCACCTTCTGCCTCTTCATCAATGAGGACAACAGGAATCATGCTTCCATCCATTTCTCCTATGAACTGGGCAGCTTCACCGAGGCAGTCCTGACGATTTTGTGATGCACTGATGGAATCATTTTGCATACAGCTTGCGTGCTCAAGAGTTATGGCTCGAATAGAAGACTCAGGCACATCAATACCATAATGTTCATGTATTTTTTTTGCAGCTGCCTGAAAAGAACTATCTGCACCAAAGTCTACAATTTTACGTTGAATTGTGCGGGAGTAGTCGCGACAGTGAATATGAGCGGCATGACTGAAAGGTCTGACCCGATGCTTGTCTACCGTCTGGCAGCGTTCAAGAACTTCTATTTTCCCATAGGTGCTCAGCCAATAAGTGTTTTTTTTTTGAGTTTTAGCTCCGGGGTGCTTCAGGCAAGCCTCGCCAAATTTTTGATCTTCCTTGTAGGTACCCCAGCCAGTAAGCAGTTCATTGCCCATTTCACGCAGGTGGACAATGACGGCTTCTTCAGCATCATCAGCACGATCCAGGAGACCTGACTCGGCTTCAACAATATCCAGAAGTGCAGAAACTCTAAGCTCAAGCTCGGGGTGGGCTGCAAGTCTATCAGCAAGAGAAATAGGTGAGGGCATAATACTAACTAGGGTTGAGAAATACTCTTACATTATCGTTCATATTGAGGTTTTGTGGGCAGAAAAACTTCTAATGAACACTTTTAATTACACGCGTCACAAGGTGAACTGTCAGTTGATAAAATAACCATATAAATCAATAACATCACACGCACAGCTATCATTGTTCAACTTACCACCGTTGATCAATATCTTCTGGCCACAAGTCATTTCCTTAGCATGAGACTCTCTGAACTGGCTAAAGAACTACACTTAAGCTTTTTGATCGAACAGGCAGGGTATAGTCCATTATTAAAAACTCAATGGCAAAGGCTACATGTTAGAACCCTTTCCTAAAACTCGATTCTGCAGTTTTTAGAGTTTGACGAAGGGTGATTCTTGTGAGCGATTGAACCAGTCTACTACTGCGACTTCTGTACCAAGCCTAGCGAGGCACAATCAACATCACAGCAGCAGGCTGGCAATGTAATACCATTGCCGGTTTCTAATATACGTTATGAACATGGCTCTTCAGGTTCAGAGAAAAGTCGGAGTAACGAGCCGCAGCTATGGCGAGGAACTCCAACGCAGAATCTGAGCCTTAAAAGGCTACGTAATAGCCTAATTAGAATTCGGAAATGGTATAAGATGGCCCTTGAGTACATCATCGTCAGGGCGATCTCATTTGACAAACACCAATCCTGTTGCATATTCAAAAAGCTAGCTTTAAAAACTGAATTTTTGAGAAGTACAGGAAATTAGGCTTATTTTGGTACTTTTGTGTGCTGAATAATTAGCCAAACAGAGAAAGTTAGTGCCAAATGAGATCGCCCTGACATCATCGTCAAGTGTCGCCTGTGTTGATCCGTTCACTTTCTGTTGTCACCGAATTTCTCGATGCCTTGAGCGATTCATTAACATCCGTCAAGCCTGCAGCTCGACTCACCATAATACAGAAGACCATGTTAGGGGTGATGATTGTAGGTGTCATCATTGCGGAAACCCTCAACTGGGCTGCATTTGAACGCAGGAGCCTCGGCAAGTTCAAGTCCACTCGGCTGTGCTGGATATTTTATTCCGCAAAAATTGCATGGAACTTCTTGTTGGAGGCCAGTATTCGCAACATTCTGAGCCACTACGATATCGACGGTGGTGCCCTTGATTTTGACGATACAGGCAAGAAAAGATCGAAAAGAACGACCCGGATTGCAGGCACTCACAAGATCAAAGATAAAGCCACTGGTGGTTACTTCAATGGCCAGGAGTTGGTCTTTATGGTTCTGGTCACCGATACCGTCACGGTTCCTGTAGGGTTCCGTTTTTTCGTGCCAGACCCTGCGCTGTCCGCCTGGAGAAAACAGGACAAACAGCTTAAGCAGCAGGGGGTTGTTAAGAAACAACGTCCCAAGCGGCCGAAGCCTGATCATCAGCGCTATCCAACTATGCAGGCACTAGCATTAGAGATAGCTCAGGAATTTGTTAACGCTTTTCCTGACGTAAAGATCAAGGGCGTTCTGGCTAATGCTCTCTATGGCACGGGCGAATTTATGGAGAAAGCTTCTGCTATCACAGGCAAGGCGCAGGTAGTCAGCCAGTTACGCTCCAACCAGAAAGTTGCCAGCAGAAATTCTGAGGCTACGGTCAAAGAGTATTTTGCCCGACAGAAAGGCGTAGAAACCCAGTTATACCATTGCCGGTTTCTAATATGCGTTATGTGCATGGCTTTTCAGGCTCAGAGACAAGGCGGAGTAACGAGTCATAGCCGTCGCTATGGCGAGGAACTCCAACGCAGGATCTGAGTCTGAAAAGGCAGCGCAATAGCATAATTAGAATTCGGAAATGGTATTAATCATCCGGGGAGGCAAAACCAAGAGGGTAACGATGCGGGCTGCTCGACTGTACGTCAAGGCACATGGCAAACGTCGTTTTGTGGTGGCTCTCAAGTATGAAGATGAGTACCGTTATCTTGTTGCCTCTGACATGTCATGGCACCACGCCGATATAGCCCGGCTTTATACGCTGAGGTGGTTGGTCGAGGTTTTTATCCAGGATTGGAAAGCCCATGGAGGCTGGAACAGACTGAGCAAACAGTGAGGTGCAGAGGGATCGAGGCGTGGCCTGATCCTGAGCCTCCTGTGCGAACATTTACTGTTTCTGCATCCTGAGCAATCCGTCCGGCTTAAGAACAAGCAGCCCGGGTTGCCCGCAGGCTGTCTGATCGTAACCATTCTACTAACCACTTTAACGTCACCATTTAAGGCAATAATTTTCCCTATCCGGCTATGCTTTTGATGGATCATGGTTACGCATTTCACAAAGCTGCTTCTCACTCATTAACCAAGGCAAATAAGGAGTGAGATCTTCAGGTGGCTTCCTGCCATTTGCAGCACAAGCTTCAAGATAGGAGCCCAGCCAGATTTTTGGGTTAATACCCCAAAGCTTAAGCGTCATGAAAACACTGAATAGAAAAGCGGTTAAGTCAGCACTCCAGTCACTGCCAGATCCATAGTAATTCTTCCTGCCAAGCACTCCTGTGCGAATGGCTTGTTCAGCAGAGTTGTTATCCATAGGGATGCTGGGATTAGTGACAAAACGGGTCAGCCCTTCCCAGTGATTCTGCAGGCTTTCAAGCACCTTTTTTGCCTTGACTGCCAGTTTTGGGCGTTTGAGTTCCTGATCCCTCTCGGCTGCTACCTGCTCTATTTGATGTTCAAGCTTCCGCTGCCGGGCTGAAAACCGTTCCGGGTCGTCCAGAACTTTAAGACGCTGGTCGTTCAGGTGGTATAAGTGACCAATCCTGCTCACCCATGTGGCGCTCCACTTTTCCAGCTCAGAATCGCCACGCTGAGCATCAATAAAATCCCGTCTTACATGGGCCCAACAGAAAGCTAAAACAATAGAAACCGCATCGCTGGCAAGTTTCTTGTAGGCTGAGTATCGGTCGCATACCAGCGTACCTGCCCCATCACCTATAACGGACTCGGGTACGACAGCCGCACGAGAGTCAGCAATACTGAAATAAACCGCCTGATCGCAGAGAAACACCCAGAGCCAGTGCTTGTGGGAGCCTGCCTTCTCATGCCCCCAAACAATCCATCGGGTTTCATCGGCATGCCACTGATCGCTCTTGGCAACGAATTCCCGAATAGCTTCAACAACAGGCTCGAAAAAAGGCGTTATTGCTTCTTGTCCAAAGGAAATGGTTGCCGGCGAAAGGTGCAAACCCTGTGTTTTATAAGACTCTAATTGTCTGTTAATGGGGATGCCATAGGCGTATTTATTCAGTAACAACTCCACCCAGACTGAAACCCCAAGCTTCCCTTTATTGATGAGTCTTGGCGGAGGTGGTGCAACAGTAATATTGGGCGTTTCAGGGCACTGGCAAGTTTTTTGGTAATGTCTCCGGTGATAACGACGAACGTGAGCCTTGACTTCAACTTCAATCACATCACAGCCAGCATCATTAAAAAATGGATTGAAGGGCAAATGACAGGTTGCACAACGCTGCTCGTCCACCGGTAAATCCACCGATTCATGAACCACAGGCAGGTTATTATGAAGGTTGCGTCCGCTACCGGGAGCCCCGGGTTGATGGCCTCGTTTGCGATTTGAAGGAGGGCGAGTTGTATTGCCACTTTTCTTGGAAGAGGAACCCGTTTTCTCAGACTTGCGACCAAAAAGCAGGTGTTTCATGTGTGCCAGCTCTGACTTCAGCTGATCAATCTGGGCATTCAACGCTGCTGTATCGATTTTATACTTTGACTTGAGCTCGGAATGTTTAGTTAGTGCTTTTTGCTCTCGGTCACAAGCAGCCTTCCACATGGCACGCCACTGGTTAGCCTGTTGCTTAAGCTGGATATGCTCCTGCTTAGTCAAGACAACCTGCGAGGTGATAACGGGGGCAGGTGTTAATGCAGAAGCTGTGCTTGATACAGAAATATGAGCACTTTGCATGCAGGGCGATCTCATTTGACAAACACCAATCCTGTTGCATATTCAAAAAGCTAGCTTTAAAAACTGAATTTTTGAGAAGTACAGGAAATTAGGCTTATTTTGGTACTTTTGTGTGCTGAATAATTAGCCAAACAGAGAAAGTTAGTGCCAAATGAGATCGCCCTGACAGTATTTTCCAATCCTAAAATGAGCCTGAAAGAAGCATAAGCCAGTGCGCTCAGGCCTTTCGTTCAAAAATGGTTTTAAAAAGTGATTCTCGTGCAGACTGAAGCCTTTCTGCTGCTTCATTATCGCTCATAGAATCAGCCTTTGCTTGTAGAGCTTCAAGAGTGATTCCTTTCTTCAAATATTTTGCACTTTTTGGTAATGATTTGAATTTTTCGTACGGTGTCATCATATTTTCA
>CBDBOO010000068.1:0-26093 GCA_965208385.1 Endozoicomonas sp. | reverse complement strand
TTTACTAAAAACACCAAGATTTTTCGAGGGTTCAGCAAGCCTTCGAAATTTATCAAATACAAACAACCATTCAATAGGCAGAGGTGGGTTTACATCAACAAACTGCTTGGTACCAAGGGCTGTCTGTACCAGGTGGACGACCATCCCCCTTTGGTGAGGTGAGAGGTCCTGCGGATTATGACGTGCAAGATCGATTATCGAGGAACGCCAGACAACTGGGTTATCAGCTCTCACTGCCCAAGCCTCAAGTGTATCCCACAATGCTCCGTGGTCCCGGCTTTCCGGATAAGCAATCGGTGTGACACCACGATCCTGCCATTTGGCTGCAATCTCTTCAGGCGAGCCCATATCAAAAGCATAAAGACGTTCCCGACTATGACTCTGGCTGCCATTCAACCCCTGAAGGAGATATTTTACCGGCGGGTCTTCAGCCTGATACCCCAACAACACGACTGTATAGGCTTTCAGCAATTGCCGAATAAATGATGTCGCCCATCCCTCAGCCAAATATGCCCGCCCAAAATCGGCGCTGCCCAGAACATAATCATGGGTTATTTCTTCAGGCTCTGAGAGCCTTCCATGCAGATAAGTGATACCAGAAACTGGTACACCATGGCGCAAATCAGGAAAAGTAGGTGGCGTGTAAATGCGCTGTAGCTTATCACCTAATGCCTGCTCAAACAGATGATCAAAGTTGGTGGTGACTATCTGTGGAATACCATCCTGATTGGCAGAGAGCCGCCCAATAATCTTATGCTTCTCTGAGTGGATACCGGTTTTTCCATGTATTGTCAGGCATTCGGCCACCAGACTTCCCACCTGATCACGTCCGTAGACCTGCTGTAGTGCGTTAAAAATCTGGTCAAGGGGTGTCCGTGCTGAAAAAGGAATATTCAGTTCACCATCTCTCCAGGGAGAGAACATTCTGGCAATATCTGAGTTCTGATCCGGAGATAGGTGATCAATCACATAGGCTGTTAGCCTTTCAAAGCTTGGCAGCCCTGATGGAATAGATACGCCTGCACCACACAAAAACACAACTCGCCCAGCATCACGCTCTGTCAGCAGGTGATCAGGAATAATCGGTCCTCCTGAAACAAACCTCATGTTACATCTCCTTGTATTTCATATGTTTGTTCATAACGTGGTAGTTTCCTTACAGCAGCAACAGATTTGTTAATGCTCAGTTGTATCTGAAAGACAGCGCGGGAAGGGTAAGAAGGGATGTGGAATCTATAGAGAAAACATGGGCTTATTGCCCATGCTTTTTCTTCGCATTTTGAAGCTGTTGATCAGGCAATAATGTCGATCAGTTCAACTTCAAATACCAGGGTGGTGTATGGACCAATGGCACCACCTGCTCCACGCTCACCATAGGCCAGATTGTATGGCACGAACAGACGCCATTTGGATCCGGTTCCCATCAATTGCAGGGCTTCGGTCCAACCGGCAATAACGCCATTAACCGGGAATTCAGCCGGTTCGCCACGCTGAACAGAACTGTCAAATACAGTACCGTCAATAAGAGTGCCGTGGTAATGAGTACGAACAGTGGATGCACTGGAAGGTTTATCACCTTCTCCGGCAGTCAGAACTTCGTACTGCAGACCTGAGGATGTGACTGTTACATCATCACGCTTGGCATTTTCAGCCAGAAACTTTTCACCTTCAGCTGACAGAACCTTGGCTTTCTCTGCTTCCTGTGACTGCATTTTTGCCTGCATTTCAGTGAATGCAGCATTCAGGTCTTCATGAGATACAGAGCTGGCAGCCCCATTAAGAGAGTCAGCCAGACCCGCCAGAACACCATCAATTGATAAACCTTCAATGGGGTTGGCAGACAGCTGGTCTCCCATTTGACGGCCTATGCCGTAGCTGACCCGCTCTTCCATCGTTTTATATTCAGACATGTACTTTCACTTGCTGTGAGAAAAGAAAGCCGCGAAGTATATCACGGCTATTGGTTGGGTCATCATTGATTCAATAAATGACTGTTCTTAATGGCTGTACTTAATGCCTGTACTTAATGGCTCTGGTTCAAACGGATGTGGGCGTTATACCGCTTCTCCAGCAGATTAAACAAAGCCATAATCACAATACTGATCAATAGATAAAAAACACCTGCGGCTGCAAAAATCTCTACCGGAGTAAAGGTTCTGGCAATAATGGTACGAGCCATCCCGGTGAGATCAAGAAGCGTGATTGTACTGGCCAGGGCACTGCCTTTCAGCATCAGAATCACTTCATTACCATAGGAAGGAATTAACATGCCGAAGGCTCTGGGCAGGAGCACCTTACGATACATATTGAATTTGCTCATTCCCAACACCTGACAGGCTTCTATTTCGCCTTTTGGGATAGCCTGTAATGCGCCTCTCAATATCTCAGCAATATAGGCTGCTGTGTTGAGACTAAAGGCAACGATGGCACACCACCAGGGTTGTTTGAGCCAGGGCCAGAAAATGCTTTCACGCACGGCCTCAAATTGAGCCAGCCCGTAATACACCAGAAAAATCTGTACCAGCAGCGGTGTACCCCGGAAAAAGAATATGTACGCATAAGGGAGTGCGTTGATCCATCGGGATGGTGAAATACGGCCAAAAGCGATGAGTAAAGCCAGTGCAATTCCGATTAAACCCGACACCAGAATCAGTTTAAAGGTCAGCCATGCGCCTTCAGCCAGTTTCGGAATGTATTCTATGATGATCTGCCAATCCATCAGAATCCCTCCAGTCCACGGTTTGCTCTCTTTTCCATCTTATGAATCAGCACCATTGAGAAAATAGTCAGTGTCAGATAAATAAAGGCGGCGGCAAGATAAAAAGTAAAAGGCTCACGGGTAAAACTAACGGCAACGGTTGTTTTACGCATAAGATCTTCCAGGCCAATAACCGATACAAGAGCTGTGTCTTTTAATAACACCAGAAACAGATTACCTAGTCCTGGCAGGGCATAGCGCCACACCTGAGGGAGAATGATAATAAAAAAGGTTCGGGTACTACTCATCCCCAGTGACTGGGCAGATTCATACTGGCCATTATCAATGGCCTGGAAAGCACCTCGAAAAACTTCTGTTGCATAACCGCCAAATGTCAGACTGAGAGCAATAACGCCCGCCATAAACGGATTTATTTCAATATACTCGTCATAGCCAAATTTTGATGCAATGCCCATCAGGACAACACTGGCACCAAAATAAATCATCAGAACAATCAATAATTCCGGTATTCCCCGGATAACCGTTGTATAGAACCCACCAATTAAACGAAAGGGTAAAAATCCGGACTGTTTTGCGCTTGCGCCGAGCATGCCAAGAATGACACCGAAAAACAGTGATGCCAGAGCAAGTCTGACCGTCATCCACGTGCCGGCCAGTAGTTGATCGCCAAAACCCAATAAATCCATTACAGCCTCACTGCCCAGAGGAAAAAAGCCCGACGTGTGTCGGGCGATATCGGAATCAGTAAATGGAGAAAGGGAAATACTTGGCGTTTATCTTGGCATAAGTTCCGTCGGCAATGATTTCCTTAAGTGCTTTATTCAGTTTTTCTTTTACCGGATCGTTCTTGCGAACAGCAATACCAATAATGTCATTCTTGGCAAAAGCTTCACCTTTGAATTCGAACTGAACACCATCTTTACTCTTTAACCAGTTGTAGGTGGGAAGTTCGTCAGATAAAGCGACGTCCAGTCTTCCTGACAAGAGATCCAGATATACCGCTTCCTGGGTATCGTACAATTTCACATGGGAAGAGCCCGAGTACTCTTTCTCAAGATGATCGCCGGCAATGGTTGAACGCTGCGCACCAATGCTCTTGCCTTTCAGGCTTTTTTTGCTGATGTCGAGGGTCGATTTTTTGGCCCCCATGAATCTCAGACCACCAGAATAATATTTATCGGTGAAATCAACCTGTTTTAATCGCTTTTCGGTGATAGACATACTGGAAACAATGGCATCGAATTTTTTTACTTTTAGTGCTGGAATCATGCCATCCCAATCCTGAATGACCAGTTCACAGCCCTCAGCTATTCGCGCACAGAGTGCGTTGCTGATATCAACATCAAAACCTTTTAATTCACCGGACTGGTCAATAAAGTTAAAAGGAGCCCAGGCACCTTCAGTGGCAATGCGAATTTTATCAGATGCACTGGCTGAGAATGCAGTCAATGAGGACGCAAGAATTGCGGCAGAGCACAGGAGTTTTTTCAGTTTCATAGTCAGCTCTCTTTTGTTGTTATTTTTACTACTACTTTTGGGTTTAAACAGCTTCAGCTAAAAATTCGCGACAACGATTGGATTCGGATTGTTTAAACACCTCTTCGGGTGTTCCGGCCGCTTCAATCCGGCCTTCATGAAGAAAGATAATCTGATCGGAAACTTCCCGGGCAAATTTCATTTCATGGGTAACAATCAACATGGTTCTACCTTCGTCAGCCAGTGAGCGGATAACACTCAACACTTCAGAGACCAGCTCGGGATCAAGGGCAGAAGTGGGTTCATCAAAGAGTAATACCCTGGGTTCCATGGCCAGTGTTCGGGCAATGGCGACACGTTGTTTCTGACCACCGGAAAGCTGACCTGGATACGACAGGGCTTTATCAATCAGACCGACTCGTTCAAGTAAGGCTTCTGCTTTGTTTCGCGCTTCCCGTTTCGAGAGCTTTAATACATTGACCGGGGCTTCCATAATATTTTCAAGCACGGTCATATGGGGCCATAGATTGAAATTCTGGAAAACAAAACCCAAACGTTGACGCATAGTGGTCAGCTGTTGTGGATCTGCTGCAATTAACTGTCCTGCTTTATTGGTTTTCAGACGAAGCGTTTCACCATTTATTTCAATATCACCACAGGATGGATTTTCCAGTAAATTAATACATCGAAGGAGAGTACTTTTTCCTGAACCACTGGAGCCAATCAGGGATATAACATCACCATCCCGGGCTTCAAGAGAGACACCCTTGAGGACTTCAAGTTCGCCAAACTGTTTGTGAATATCAGTGAGTTTAAGTGCCACAGGCGCAATCAAAGTGTACTCCGATATTATTTTTATTATGGTAGGAATGCTGTTTAATCTGACGGCAGGTTAAACAGCATTCCTTTTTCATTTTAGAATCTGATTATCCGGGGCTTTAATCGCTCCTGTCCAGGATAACCGATTGTATAAATAGTGCTCAGGATGAACCAGCGAGGCCGCCCCCGTCAACCACCAATGTAGTGCCTGTAACAAATGATGCCTGTTCGGAAGCAAGATACAACACGGACTGAGCAATTTCTTCCGGTTCTCCGACTCGCATCAGTGGTCTTTCTATAGCCGCTTCAACCAGAGAATCTTCGGGCTGACCAAGCTGAATAGCTTCGTTTCTGAGCATGCCGGTATCCGTGTCACCAGGGCAGATACAGTTGACCCGGATATTTTGTGGGCCGTGATCCACAGCCATTGCCTTGGTCAGCAGAACTACAGCGCCTTTGGAGGCGCAGTATGACACGGCGTCTTTTCCGCCAACCAATCCCCAGCCAGAGCCCGTATTAATAATTGCACCGCCGCCGGATTCCGCCATGATAGGCACAACGTATTTACCCATGAGAAACATGGATTTGACGTTCACAGCCATCACTCTATCCCACTCTTCTTCAGTGGTATCCACGACATTAGTCCTACGTGTTATGCCAGCGTTGTTGAACAACACATCCAATCTTCCATATTTGGCCAGTGTCGTTTCAATCACGTCGCGACAATCTGTGGAACGGGTGATATCGCAGCCTATCCCCAGAGCTTCATAACCCTGCTGCTGAATGCTGTTTACGGTTGCATTGAGTAGCTCTACATTAATATCAACACAGACCACAGAAGCACCTTCTGTAGCGAACGCCAGGGCTGTAGCGCGTCCAATGCCACCACCAGCTCCCGTTACAATGACTGCGAAGCCATCAAATCTTTTTATTGTCATTTCCTTCCGTACCTGTTTTACGATCTAATACTTTAAATAATCACTAAAGAGAGCTGGCAATTTTATAGACCAGTCTCTGCTTCAAACCTGTCACTACCGAAATATAGCCACTCAATAATTTGTCCAGTCCCGGACTTCCGGTATCCACCAGTAATGGTCTGCCACCGAGGGAATTGAGCTTGTTGCTGGTGGCGAGCACCGTAATCCGGCCAGTGCCTATGCGATTTAACACGGCCGGGCTGATCTGTGGATTACCGCGGCCCAGAATAAACCCCTGACCACCAATACAGGTGATTACCAGTTGGCACGAGCCTGTATGCTGATCCAGAGCGTTAAGAATGTCTTTTTCAGAAGCATCCTGACAAATCAATTCATTGTCTTTGACGAGATCAACACCGATGAGAGAGCCGTCGACACCCAATCGTTGCTTCAGTGCCGAAGTGGTCATTCCCGGCCCTATGATATAGAGAGTTTCCGGGTTCATACTGCCTGCTACTTCATCAGCAATGGCCATGGCTGCAGATCGCTCAGACTGGCCACTTCTTGCTTTGGCACACTGAATTTTACGGCGATCTTCCGGAACATCAAGGTGACCGTACAGTCGGGCTGATACATGACCCTGACGCAGTGCGTCTTCGTCAAGATCTACTACTTCAGACTGAACCTGATTTTTAATCTGTCCGTTTAAAAAGCGTGCGGCCGTTTCACCGGCTGATAGCGGGTTGATGGCGAACACGGCCGATTGAACTTTAACGCCTGCAGGAATTCCCAGTACCGGGATATCTTTTCCTGCATCTTTCAAGGCATCAAGAATATCCCTTGCGGTGCCATCACCTCCGGCAAACAGAATCAGGTTAACATCGGAATCTGCCATCCAGCGTGCTGCCGTCACTGTATCTTCAGCTTTGGTTATTTGCTGAGTTGCTGCCGGCAATAACTGGTCTGACTGCAGGTTAGCCTGACGTACGACAGCATCACCCATAACACCCTGACAGGTTAAAATGCGAAACCTGTCGCCTGACTGATCGCGTAAAACCCGAAGAGCCTGAAGGGCTCTGTCGACTCCTCTGCCCTTGCCGCCTAACCTCAGAGCCTGCTGCTGAGTTTCAAGTCCGTCGCTGCCTTTCAGACCAACCCGACCACCGAGACCGGCAATTGGGTTGATGATCAGGCCAAGTACCGGTACCCGGTCGTTATTGGTCATTCCTTTTCCCGTCAAATTTTTTCATATACGACCGCCAGGTGATGGACCATCTCTCCGGGTCATCCAGTACGTCATCTCTGATTTTGTGGATCGGACAATTATGGGGAGCACTGCGAACCATGGCTGGATTTGTGTAAGCTTCGCTGGCTACAGCCTTCAGAGTCCGGACGTATTCATCCATATCGCTGATGGAATAGGCTTCAGTGGGTTCCAGGGTAGTGGGTTCCGGAACAATATAGGGGTGATGGCTGGTCCAGTGGTGCAGACCATAGTCCGCCAGTCGAATCCCCAGTTGTTCTGAGTGAATGCCGGTATCCCTGTGAAGTTCTTCCCAGCTGTATCTGACCTGTTCGATGCGACGTTTGCCTTTGGCATAAGGTGCGCTGACACCTTTGATCTTCAGCACTTCGCTCATCAGATAGTTGTTGTTCAGTACGGCGATTTCAGCCACTTCTTTGAGGCCTTCAGCACCCAGGTTCATCACCCAGGCATAAGCCTTGAGAATAATGGCTGCCTGACCATAAAAGGAGGCCACCTTACCGATACTGTGCTCCAGATCGTAATTGAGGAAGTACTTCTCCCCATCATGGTCTACCAGAGGTCCGGGAAGGAAAGGCTCAAGCTTCTCACAGGCTCCCTGCGCGCCAACTGCGGGGCCACCCGATGAATGAGGTGTTGAGAAGGTTTTGTGCAGATTGAACTGGCAGAGATCAAAACCTGCATCTCTGGCGCGGGTGATGCCGAGAATGCCGTTGGCATTAGCCTGATCGTAAGCACATAAACCGCCCACGTCGTGCACTATCTTAACGAACTCGTCTATCTTCGGATTAAAGATACCGGTGTCTTCCGGATTGGTAATCAATAGCCCTGCAGTCCGGTCAGATACTGCGGCTTTCAGTGCTTCAATATCCGGATAACCGTCGGCATTGGGGTAAAGCGTGATAACTTTGAAACCGGTGATTTTAGCGCAGGCTGCATCGGAAGGATGAGAGAAAATGGTAGTAATGATCTCATCCTTATGGGTATCTCCCCTGGATTCATGGTATTTGCGGATAACGGCCGCGTTGGCGTAAATAGCTGCCGAACCGCCTTTAGGTTGAAAGCTGAACCGGCTCATGCCCGACAAATCCT
This sequence comes from Endozoicomonas sp., assembly GCA_965208385.1. Lineage (GTDB taxonomy): Bacteria > Pseudomonadota > Gammaproteobacteria > Pseudomonadales > Endozoicomonadaceae > Endozoicomonas. Next base: position 17,806 of record CBDBOO010000068.1, on the reverse strand, counting down.
TGAGGACTTGTTCAAAGTTGTGGATAACTTCAAGCATACCCTGAACGGTAGATTCATCCTGATGAGGATGTAGAGCCGTGACCTTGTGGGAACGTGCCAGCTGGTCATTGATTTTCGGGTTGTACTTCATGGTACAGGTACCTTGCCCGATATCCACCTGCAGGTCGGCTCCCAGATTTTCCTGGGAAAGACGCAGGTAATGCCGTAGTACCCGGTTCTGGGAAATTTCAGGAAGTGCCGGTGGCTGCTTCCGTCGCATGGAGGCGGGTAACTGACCTAGAACATCTCCTGCCTGCTGCTTGATGGTTTCGCAGACTTCCGGAACCAGAATGCCGCGCTCACCTTCAGTAGACAGTTCAAAGATAATCGGCTCATCCCAGCGTGCCTGATGATAACGACGCAGATTAGGCTCACCATTGGTAGAACGAACCTGTCTGATATCTTCCACTGTGTTGTTCTGTTCGTTTGACTGGTTCATCAGATGGCCTCCGCAATGACATGTCCAAGGGCTTCACAAAGGGTGTCGATATCTTCCCTGGTGTGTACTTCGGTGAAACAGAAAAGGGCGCACTGACCGAGTTCAGGGTAATCGGCTGATAGGTCATGGCCGCCGAAGATGTCGAGTTTCAGCAATCCCCGGTTAATTTGTTCAACGGTTTTTCCAGTGGCATCAAAATTGAGGGTGAATTCCTTGAAGTGGTGACTCTCCTGGTGTGGAACGCTGATTCCGGGAATGCCTGCCAGACGTTTTTTGGCATAGGCATTGCGTTGCATAATGCCCTCACCAAGCTCCTGCATTCCTTTTGGCCCCATCAGGGAGAGATAAACACCGGCGGTAATCCCCCAGAGGGCTGAGGCGGTACCAACAAATTCATTGCCGTTTTCCCGCTTGTCAAACGATGTTCTCTCGAAGGCGACATCACCAAAACCGTATTCACCTGGTACATTGGTTGGAGCGATGCCAAAAAGCCGGGATGGGTATTGCATGACCATGTCGAGCTCATTGTGGCTGGCAATAAAACCACCGGTACCACCACCATATTGCATATGAATACCAAGGGGCTGTATTTCACCGGTCACCAGTCGTGCGCCATAAGAAGCTGGGGGGGCAAGAACACCCAGAGTCAGTGGATCAACACCCACTGCGGGAATAGCATTAACAGACGTGGCAAGAGAGCAGATAGCTTCTCCATCTTCAATAACACCTAGATAGCCGGGATTATCGAAATAGACTACGGCGGTCTCATCATCAAGAGCCGCCAGAAGTGCTTTTTGACAGATACCGCCGGTGCGCGGATCGACTGCAATTAATTCAATGTCGATATCAGCCCGGCAGTATTCCCGGATCATGTCGATCTTTTCCGGATTCACAGCGGCTGAAATCAATGCCTTGCGCTTGCCAGTATAACGACAGGCCATACGAATGCTGGTTGCTGCAGCTTGAAAACCGTCGTATACCGGAACGTTAACTACATCCATATCCAGCAGTTCAGCCATAAGACTGCAGTATTCAAACAGCGCCTGAAAGCGACCATGGTCATCATAGGGCTCACCGGCGTAGGCCGTCAGAAACTCACTGCGCTGGTTTACTTCGTCACATACAGACGGTACGTGATGTTGATAACAACCACCGCCGAGAAAACTCAGGTTGTCTTCAGTACTGACATTTTTATTCAGTAGTTTCTGTACATGTTTTTTAAGGGCAAATTCCGACAGGAAAGGTTCCGGCATCTGCAAAGGACGATTCAACCGCAGATGGTCAGGTATGTCTTCATAGAACTCATCTGTGCTTTTGGCAGCCACCGCATCCAGCATTGTTTTACGAGCCTGGGGCGTTGAGTTGGGTATATAGGGGTATACAGTTTTAGAATCCGAATTGCTCATTTTATATTGACTATTGTTGTTTTTCTTAATGAGCAGACTAGAGATCAGAGAATACAGAGACAAACAAATCTTTCTTATTTCAGGATTAGTTTTTCTAATCCATAGGACAGTCTCGGGAGGCAGATATTGACGGATGAAAAATTCTCTCGCCAGAATATCGTAAACAACCATCTAGGCTATGTTCCCGTCAATAGTTGGGAGCACTAAAGTCCTATAAAAACTTTATTTTCCTGCTCCACATATGGCTATTCATGAGATAGGAAGGTATCCCAGAACAAATCGCTGTTCTTTGGGCAATAAACAAATGCAATATACAAGATTTAGTCATATCTCTACTTTATAAGGCACGTCTGTAGCCTTGTAAACATAGGGAGTAAGCAATACAACTATTGGCGGGAACATAGCCAACCATCTATCTATCTATCTATCTATCTATCTATCTATCTATCTATCTATCTATCTATCTATCTATCTATCTATCTATCTATCTATCTATCTATCTATCTATCTATCTATCTATCTATCTATCTATCTATCTATCTATCTATCTATCTATCTATCTATCTATCTATCTATCTATCTATCTATCTATCTATCTATCTATCTATCTATCTATCTATCTATCTATCTATCTATCTATCTATCTATCTATCTATCTATCTATCTATCTATCTATCTATCTATCTATCTATCTATCTATCTATCTATCTATCTATCTATCTATCTATCTATTTATTTAGCTATTTTACTGATTTTTAAATGAATTGTGATAATAATTCCCCCTGTTTTTTGACTCTGCTGACGATTTCTGAAATATTTCTGTAATAAGTGCGAAATACGATAACAACACTAATATAACGTGCATCGAGGAAATCATGTCTAAATCCACCTGTAAAAGTGTGCTTGCAATGGCTGTTGCCGGATTACTTGGAAGCAGTCTGTCTGTCCAGGCTGAAGAGTTGAGACTGCTTACCTGGGGCGGTTACGCACCACAGGAAGTGATCGATCAGTTCGAGAAAGAAACCGGAATCGAGGTGAAAGTCACCAAATCAAATAATGAAGACATGATTTCCAAACTGCGAGCCACCCGGGGAGCGGGTTTTGATCTGGTACAGCCCAGTCAGGATCGGATTGTCGGTGCCCAGAAAGAATATCGTATCTATAAACCCATGGACTTAAGCAAGCTGGATCAGGGACGCTTCATTGCGTCCATGCTGGATGCCACAAAAAAGAATACGGCCATTGGCGATAAAGTTTATGGGGTACCTCACGTCTGGGGAACCAGTGGACTGATTGCAAGCAGTAGCAGTAATAAGTCCAGCTACAGTTTCAATGATCTTTGCTCCGATGACTTTAAAGGCAAGGTGTCCTACCGGTTAAAACGACCGACACTTATTGGCTTTGCTTTCGCCATGGGTGAAGACCCCTTTGCTGCATACGGAGACCAGAAGAAATACTCTGAAATTCTTGCCAAAGTAGAAAACAAGCTGGTGGAATGCAAGAGTAATGTTAAAGCCTACTGGAGCGGCGGCGATGCACTGATTAATCTGCTTCGCAGTGGTGAAGTAACACTGGCAATGGGTTGGGATGCGGGTGGTTGGAAGCTGCACAAGGAAACCGGAAATATCAACTTTGTTGCACCAGAAAGTGGTTCTCTGGGCTGGATTGATACGTTTGCCCTGCCGGCTAAAGGCAAGAATGACAGTGCCGCCTATAAATGGATCAATTTTGTGATGCAGCCTGAAGTTGCTGCAAAAATCACCTCTGCAGCAGGTAATTTCACTGCCGCTGTTGGTGCCGAAAATCACGTAGACAAGACTCTGAGTAACAGTTACAAAATCAGTTACAGTCAACAGGCTCTGGATAACATCAAATGGTATCCACCTGTTCCAGCCGGTCTGGAGGTATTGGAAGGAAAAACACTGGATCGCATTAAAGCGGCTCAATAAACGTCCTCAATAAACGCCATAGACGTTGTCGTTACTTCTGGTAACGGCAACATTCTCCGTTATCTACCCATAGCCGTTTTTCCACAGGATGTAGTTGATGTCTTCCAGTTTTGATCTTGAATGCCAGAATCTCTGTAAACATTTTGGTAACTTCCAGGCCGTTAAAAATATTTCATTCAATATTCCCCAGGGTTCTTTTTTCTCTATTCTTGGCCCTTCCGGTTGTGGAAAAACAACGTTACTAAGGATGCTTGCAGGTTTTCTGGAGCCAGATTCCGGAGACATTACCATCAAAGGTCGGTCTATGCTGGATGTCCCGCCAAACCATCGCCCGGTAAATATGGTGTTCCAGCATCTGGCACTCTTTCCCATGATGAATGTCGGGGAGAATATTGCTTATGGATTAAAGCGCCGTAAAGTGTCCAGAATCGATATCAAGAAAAAGGTAGAGGAAGTACTTGAGCGTATTGGTTTGCCGGGTGTGGCAGAAAAGTCGGTGGATCAACTCTCCGGAGGACAGAAGCAGCGGGTAGCCATCGCCCGGTGCCTGGTGCTTGAGCCGGATGTACTATTGCTGGATGAACCACTGGGAGCCCTGGATCTCAAGCTTCGTGAGCATATGAAGGTGGAGCTGAAGAAGCTACAGCAGGCGTTTGGTACAACCTTTGTGTACATTACCCACGATCAGTCAGAAGCCATGGTGATGTCAGATCAGGTCGCCGTAATGAACCACGGTCGTTTTGAGCAGATGGGAACACCTCAGGAGCTCTATTATCATCCTGAAACGGCTTTTGTTGCCGGTTTTGTCGGAGATAGTAATCGCTTCAAGGGGGAGGTGACAGGGATCGATAATGGTACCGCTGTGGTTAGAACTGATTGTGGACAACAGTTACGTGGAATTGCTGCAGATTATCAGATTTCGGTAGGACAGCAGGTCGATTTGTTTGTTCGCCCTGAAGCCATACATCTTTCCAGCGAGTTTTCAAAATCCGCTGATAATAGTATTGCCGGCGATATTGAAAATATTCTGTTTGATGGTGGTAACAGTCGGCTGCTGGTTCGGGGCAATACGACTGAATCCGAATTGCAGGTGCTTCTGCCTCAGACTGAAGAATTTCGAGATATAAAGCGGGAAGGGGCTGTGAACATGAGCTGGGCCTCAAAACAAAGCCGGATCTTTCTGGCGGAACCAGTAGCATGAGACAATTTACCGGAAAAAAACTGTCCCTTTACCTTCTGATGGCTCCTTTGTTACTTAGTCTTGGGCTGCTTATTTTATTACCTCAGATCGATATGATCGGTATCTCTCTGAGAGAGCGGGTTAGCTACGGTGAATATAAATTCAGCTGGTTTCATTACACCGAATTTTTCACTGAGCCGCTTTATTGGAATACCTTTCTACGCACTGCCCTGATGTCTATTCTTGCAACAGCTATCACACTGGTTATTGCATTTCCTATTGCCTGGTATATTGCCAAAGTGGCCAATGGACGCAGTAAAAGTTTGCTGTTTCTAGCCTGCCTGATTCCGTTCTGGGTCAGTGAACTGGTGAGAACCTATGGCTGGATGATTCTATTGCGGGAAAGTGGTGTTATCAGCACGATGCTTCAATGGATGGGGCTGGCCGATGCGCCTGTTGAAATGCTGTACAACGATGTCACAGTAATGATGGGGTTGGTGTATACCTCCATGCTATTCATGGTCGTACCCTTGATCAGCACTCTGGATGGTCTGGATGATAGCCTGGTAGAAGCGGCTTATGATCTGGGTGGTAATGGCTGGCATGCAGTTAAGGAAGTAATAGTGCCTTATGCCATGCCGGGCATAGTATCTGGCTGTATTGTTGTATTTATGCTGACACTGGGCAATTATCTCACGCCTACCCTGTTGGGAGGAAAAGACAGTCTCTGGTTTACCGATCAGATTTTCACACAGTTTATAACCCGGTTTAACTGGGAGCAGGGTGCGGCTTTCGGTGTACTACTGCTGATTTTGTCATCATTGATAGTCTGGCTTGGATTAAAAGTCAGTGGGCAATCATTTCGCAATACCGTTGGCAACGGATAAGGATGTAACTAAAAATGATTCCTTCAATTCCCCAGAGCCGTACATTTCGAAAAACCTACGCAGCCTATGTTGCGTTGTTTTTTCTATTTCTTATGGCACCATTAATAGTCGTGGCACTGTTCTCATTCAACGACAGCCTGTTTCCGTCGTTACCCTGGGGTGGCTTCACCCTGGATTGGTATTTATCCGATACAAATGAACGTATCGGGTTGTTTCATGATGGTCGTATACTGGAAAGTATCGGTACCAGTTTGTTGATCGCAGCATTTGTGGCTGTGCTTTCAGTATCCCTTGCGGTATCCAATGCGTTTTTATTCGAACGATATAACTTCAGAGGTAAGCAGTTTATGTACAGTTTGATGCTGTTACCTTTAGTTATTCCCGGGGTCATTCTGGGTATTTCGGTTCTGGCTTTCAGCAGTAGCATTGCTAACGGTCTGGAAGATAACTGGGGAATAGATCTGGAGTTTCTTCGACCGGGCATGTTGCTGATTATATTGGGGCAGTTCGCTTTCATCAGCACAATCTGCACTTTAGTGGTATCTGCACGGCTGAGAAAATTCGACATCCAGTTGGAAGAAGCTGCTCTGAATCTCGGTGCCAGCCGGTTTGATGTATTCAGAACCATTATATTGCCCTGGCTGAAGCCAGCTTTGGTTGGATCAGTTATCGTTGCTTTTCTGATGTCTTTTGAAAACTTCAATACCACTCTGATTCTGGCAGGCAGTGACTCACCACTGACCATCACGATGTTCGATCGCATGAGGGAGGGCTCGACACCGGTTCTGAACGCGGTTTCCCTATTATTAATGGTCGCTTCTGGTGTATTGGCGCTGATCAGTGTGTTTGTTCAGAGAAAACGCCCTGAAGTGGAATGAATCATATAGAGACGTTTACTGACGTGTCTTGATGGTTGTTTGCTGGCTCGCCGATGGATGGGTCAGCAGCATACTTTCCTGATCATGACGGTATTATACCATTTCCGTTTTCTAACTACGATAATACAGCCCATTCACGGGAGCATAGGCTGGTTACCCGACCAGCCTCAGAAACAAGCTTGTTCCAACCACAACAACATGCATTTACAATGTCATCATAATTTTTAAAAGATCGGTTGGATAAATCATGCTCCCGAAGCCACTCCCAAATTTCTTCTGCACTATTTAGTTCCGGTGCATAAGGCGGTAAATGAATCAATGTCAGGTTATCAAAAGTAGGCAAGTCTTTAGAATGATGATATCCCGCATTATCAATTATTACGGCAGCATGCCGTCCTTTATTGGTTAGCTTTGAGATTTCAGACAAATGTAGCGTCATCATTTCTGTATTGATCGTTGGGAGCACTAAAGCAGTTTCAATATCCCTTTCGGGGCAGACAGCAGCAAATACAGGCTCTTCCCTAATTTTAGTGGGTGATTTAATCTATATTGAACACTTCAAGGCAAGGATGCCGACATGCGCGATAAAGAACTCTACTCTAAAATACTTGGCGTTGAAACTCCGTGGCATGTCGCTCACGTGGAACTCTCCATTACTGAAGGAAAAGTCGAAATCTTTCTCGAACATGATGGCAAAAAGCCTTCTAAATGCAGTGTTTGTGATAAACCCTCTCCGGGTTACGATCGACGTCAGAAGAAGTGGCGGCATCTGGATACCTGCCAGTTTCAAACCATCCTTATTGCTGATGTTCCGCGTACACAATGTTCCGATCACGGTGTAAAAACAATACAGGTTCCATGGGCTGAACCGAACTCTGGTTTTACGGCCTTGTTTGAAGCACTCGTTATTGACTGGCTGAAAGAGGCAACAACCAGTGCAGTTGCCCAACAAATGAAGCTTAGCTGGAATGCCATCGACGGTATCCAACAGCGTGCAGTAGCGAGAGGTCTGGCACGCAGAGTACACGACAATCCCAAACGGTTAGCCGTTGACGAAACCTCATTCCAGAAGAGGCGTGAGTACGTCACTGTGGTTACAGATCATGAAAAAGGCATTGTTTTACATTTGGCCGACAACCATAAAGCTGACAGCCTCAATGAGTACTTTGAGACCCTGACGCCAGACCAGAAAGCCGGTATTGAATGCGTTACCATGGATATGTGGAAGCCCTTTATCAAGGCAGTCACATTGCATGTGCCAGAAGCCAGGGAGCGAATAGCATTTGACAAGTTCCATGTTGCCCAGTACTTAGGCAATGCGGTCAATAAAGTTCGCATAGAAGAGCATAAAGCGCTTATGTCTACAGGGTCAGACTTACTCAAAGGTACCCGGTTTGACTGGCTAACAAATCCTGAAAATATGAGCGATGAAAAGTGGGAAGCGTTCGAGCCGTTGCGTGATTCAAAGCTGAAAACAGCACGAGCCTGGGCCATCAAAGAGATGGCGATGACACTGTGGAATTACACATCACGAGCTTGGGCTATCAAGGCATGGAAACGGTGGCTGAGCTGGGCACTGAGGTGTCGGCTTGAACCTGTTCGTAAAGTGGCCAAGATGATCAAAGAACACCTGTGGGGAATTATTAACGCAATAGTTCTGAAAGCCGACAATGGCCGTGCAGAAGGCATGAATGGAAAGATACAGCGACTCAAGGGTCGAGCCTACGGCTACAGAAACAGAGAAAGGTTCAAAACTGCAATTTACTTTCATTGTGGTGGCCTTGATCTTTATCCAAGAGGGGTGAATCGCTGAAATTTACCCACACAATCTGAGGTAGAGCCAGTAGAATTAACGCACTCAGTTCCGAAATCTTTTTTTAATACGTCTTTAACATCGCGACCAACGATTCTTCCACCTTCACGTTTCTCTTGAAGATCAAGAACTGTATTTTTAAAATCCTTTTCCTGTTCATTATTGAGTGTATTTTTTCTACCTCGTCCACCTTGATCTTTGAGGGCTTCAGCACCCAATGGCACTGACTTAAGAGCTCACCCCCTGTATTTCTTGAGCCTCCGAGCCTGTGCTCTTGAGTGTTGAAGCTTTTTATGCGGCTTTGGTCGTCTTTTGACTGCTCGTGGCTCTGACCTTCCCGGACGATTGCCTACAAGATGTTGAGCGATTATTTCCAACATACTGATAACCTTTTCTTCAAGCTGGTCTCCTATCGCTTGCAGCAACGTCTGGTGAAAAGAAACCAGTGTTTCTTGCGCCGCTTTAAAGCTGGCTTCTCTGGGCACTTTTCCGATACTTTGTGCGGCTTTTGCCATCAGTGCTCTAATCAGGTTGTAGACCAATAAATTGACAGAGATTTCTTTTCGTACCATTTCCGGACTTTTGCAGCGAAGCATATCCATCTTCATCGTGGTTTTGATCACACGAAAATCAATTTCTACGTTCCAGCGCTTCAGATACAAGGCAATAATCTCGCTTCGAGGATACTCTTCGGCATCCAGTAAGGTAGTGACAATAATACGACGTTTATTTTTAACCGCCCTAATGATTAGCTCTTCAGGCATCTGATTGTACAGCTCCTGACTCATCCACTCTGGACGAACTGATCTGTGAAGTTTGAACAGCCCATCGTTTTTAGTCAGTTTTTTGAAGCACTTTCTGAAATCAATAATACGGGAACCATTTTTCTCAAAGACCACGTCACCCTTGGTTTGAAGCAAAAAAGCCAACAGAAAGTAGTTCTCGAAATTAGCGTCCCCCAACAGAATGTCTCCATCCTGAAGACGAAACAAAAGCTTTCTGAGTAATGCTTGCTCCCCTGTTTCTTTGCCTTCATAAGGAGCTACCGCATAATCTAACAGAGCACCACTGCCCAAACTCATCAGAACGAGAATCCTCAGTATTGGAAAGCCCAGTTCTTTTTTTGGGTGTTGAGTTGAGGATAAATTTCCTCATTTTTTTCTGTGTCTGGCATCAGAAGTGTTGAACCGTCGGTTATCAGAACGCGTCTCTGGTGCCACAACCAGGATTCAGGGCTGACCTTGTCAAGGTTGTCACCTGAAGTACAAAACAGCGACTTAACAGACTCTTCAGTTAACCTCGGGCGAGCCTTACAGTACGCGCTGGTTTGTGTATTGGAAGGTTTATTTCCTGCGGCTACCTGATCCTTTGCTTCATCAATCAAAGCATGACGACAGGATTTGGTATCGCTGGCCACCTGCTTCATAAAAAGAGTGAGCGTCTTGATTGGAGGGAAAATTCGTACTCTCGAATTTGGATAGCTGTCTTGAAATTCGATAAGATTCTCTGAAGTGAGAACGGCTGAAAGGTCATCGTTATCGGTTTGTGCAAACTGGCGAAGGCAATCGTCAGCAACAGAAAGATACTCTGAACTACACTTGTTCATGGCTTGCTCGGGTGGTTGAGTTACACCGGCTTTTATAGTCGTTTTTCTTCTCGAGCAAGCCTTAGTGTTTCAGGGGATACTTCCTTAAGTCAGTGCCATTGATCTATACCTGCTTGCTTATAAAATGATCCAGCTTCGCTAGAATAATTATCATCATCAGGGGAGATGCATGAGTAAGGACATAAATAAATCACATAAGTACACTGTCGTAGGTCTATGGATTTCGGGTATTGGGCTTGGTGTCTCCCTGTTATTTAACGTGCTGAATAATATGGATATCAAAATATCGGAATACTTTCCTGGACTTTCCTGGACTTTCCTGGACTTTCCTGGACTTTCCTGGACTTTCCTATGGAGCGACCTGGATTCAGGAGCAACTAGGCTTTATTGGTGAGTTAGCGGCCGTACCCATTCCTGCAGCGGTTGTTTTTATCATGGCGATACTATTAATCAGGCTCTATACCAACCTCATTCGGGAAGAGGCCAAAACTCTTGTCCTTGAGTCTGAAAACATGGTTATTGATGATGAGAAGAAAAAACTGTCTGAGTTAAAATTCAAACAGGAACAAATTATTGAGACACTAAACACTAAAGTTGACCAGTTAAAGATCAGTCAGGGTTCCATTCATCAAAACAGACGATCTTCGGATAAATATGGCCGTAGAAGAACCGATGGAGATAGAAGACAATCCCTGGAGTGATTTGGGAATAGTGCCTCTGATCCGATTATCTGATTTTTTCTCTGAAGTTCATATGCGATCTTACCGTTGGAATTACCCTGAGATTACTGGCGCAAAATTCACTGAACTCTGGTCGTATATACCCATCGCCTTTCAAGATGATGCGTTGTTGTCTGCCCTCGTTCACTGGAACGCCAGCCCGGCCCGATCACTTACTATCTGTAAGCTCACGGGGCTTCACTCGGTTGTCGCCTAGCCTCATCTTGAAATCCAATGGGTATAACAACACAGAAAATCTGCCTGGTGAGGCCTTTCTTACGATCCACATAAACAAATTCTGTTTTACCTGAATGAGTGAACTGCAGGTCATTCTGGTGGCTGCCTTTACTTTTATGCCTTCCGTGGCCGCTCGTCTTTTCGAATGCTGCAAAATGCCAGGGCCCTGAGGCAACCGGTTTCCCGTACCACTACCTGTATCTGGTCAACTCTTCGGAAGGGGCAGAAGCGGATTGCCATTACCTGCCCGGCTGACTCAAGGCAGCAACACCTTGAACAGAGGGATCATCGGGCGTTACTCAGTCTTTTCAAGGTAGAGACCTGGTGATCATGGTCAGTTCAGGCCCCTATCACAAAGAACCTGATCAGGCTTCGGTAGTAAACGTCTACAACACTGTCTGCCTTGGTGCTTTGCAGTTTAAACCTGTCTGCCAAGCGGGGTGTCCAGATTTTTGCTCTGTCAGGAATGACCGGCTTATGTTCTCCCCGATTCCTGGGGTCTGGCTCTGGCGCTTCAGTAAGTCTTGTTATCTTCAGATTGTACCAACGGTTATAAAGCTCGTCAGGTGTCAGGGTATACCATAGGTCAGTGCCGTGATCAGGCAACAGGTGATGGAAAATCAGCAGTACATTTTCTAGTCCGGCCGAATTGCCCATGGCAAACTCGGCCAGCAGATTACCTGTTAGTGAACCGTTGCTATCTGGCTCACTGTTCATATCCCAGAACTGGTAAATAGTGGCAGGCACTTGAACCCAGGTTTCGTTGGGCAGCTGCATCGGGACATGGGTATCGGTGATGACATGGATGGAATTGACGAGATCGCCGTTGCCATTGGCCTGATCCAGAAACATAAACAGACCGGGCGCCTGGTCTTTCAGGCACGTCTGAATTTCACTGTTAGTGTGTACCAGCATCTGCTGTACCGTCAGGGAGCCAACATAATATCTTTCGTCATTAAAGGGGACAGAACAGGTCTGGCGATCTATTCGCATTCTGTAGAGCTGTGTGGTGCGGATATTCAACTCTTGCCAGCCTGATCCGGGGTTATTTGCCGGAGGCTGGTGAGTGATAGTCAGGGATTGCAGGTTGTTGGCAAGCTCGATCAAGAAGGTAGCCTGGGTGTGGAATGTGGCTCCGAGAATACCTCTATGCAGATTTTCAATCAAAAGGACCGGGTTGGAAGGGGTTGTCCAGACATTGTATTGTCTGCTGACTCTGATTTTACCGGCCAATAGATCGTTGGACAGCAAAAACAGAAGAAACACCCACAGGCCCGATCGGAAAAAAGAAACAGCGTTTTTTACGATCATGAGTTTGCCTTTTTATTTGGTTCTTACACGTATAGTCAACTCTGCAGGTTCTTCCAGCCGCTTGTTGAGAATAAACCAAATTTTTAGATCTTAGAAAGAGGTTGTGTATCACCCTATGAACAGCATGCTGGCTTATTATAATGATCCCGGGCAGATGGCAAGATAACGGGTGTTGAATACACTGTTGTTCTCGGAACCCGGTTTGTCAGTTTTCAGCCTTGAATCATTCCCCAAACCCGTCTACAGCAGCCGCTAAGATGTTGATGTACTCTCAAGTAAGGTGAACAGGTTCTCTAAATAACAGGTGATTGCGTACGTATTGAGCTTTTTTTTCTGCTGCTCTTCTCCCTGAAACTCACGAATATACGGTTTCAGGTCTTGATGTAACTGTTCGAATTTTTCATGCTCAGTTGGCGATTTGTCTTTGAGCCTTGCCAATTCACTCTCAATAACACTCAGGCTTTGAGTGGGTTTTAATAATGTTACCGGGTACTTTGTCAGTTTGAAGTAATTAATATCTTGATATTGATCCAGTTTTTCGACTGAAACAGGGATGCAGGCACCATCTTCGGGTAGCTCAGCAAGATCAACAGGTTTTACCAGCTGCACTTTCTTGCCAGTCAGCTCGCTAGTGGCTGATTTTGGCAATAAGCTGAGCAGGTCATGAAGGGCGAAGGCGCTGCAACTGATGTAGTCATTTTGTCGCTGAGGTTCAAGAAATAAAATCTGGCCACAAACTGAAAATAATTTTTGAGCCTCTTGTGCCACCCACTCAGCTTGTTGTTGAGGAGTCAGGTCGCTCTTTTTTAACTTGCCAAATATGTGCTGATGGTAACTTCTCAGGTGTGTGTTACAAACGTCTGTTATTACTTTACTCATGCACAGAGTCAGGGCACCGGTAGCATCGTCTCCCTGAAAGAGCATTTTCGGTAGCGAGCCGGTGGTGTCGTTCTCAACGTACAATTTGTATCCCAGTGAACCTGTAATCACCACCATCATGGCATTGCCTGTCCAGCGCATCAGACAGTTAGTTATGTGGCCGTGGGCGTCAACCATCAGGGGAATCCAGCTCCCTGACTTTTCGGTGTAGTATGCCCGGCAATGCTTCAATTCCTGATCAACTACCCGGCTTAGTACAGTGATATTGGATTGCATGTCATCGACCAGTTCAATCCACTGCGTTCTTGCCAACCGTCTTTTCAAAGCACCGTCAGAAAACTTATGTTGTTCTACTAATGTTTTAGTTGCAGCCAGAGTTATCAATGGTTTGGGTATACCTTTTGAATCCGGAGCAACCAGAATCATATCTGGATGAAATTGGGCAATGGTGTTTACTGTATCGCAGAGTTGCCTTTCAAAAGTCTCATAAGTACAGGTAAAAGGCTGGCCGGGATTTTTAAGTTGTGCCAGTAACTTTTGCAATTGATCTCTGGCATTTTTTTCAATGGTAGTCAGATTCTTACAGCTACGATGAGTGACTTGTTTTGACACAGCTGCAGGCAGGCTTGAACAAACTAATTGGGGAGAAGCAATAGCCCCATCAGACTTGTTGCCTGTTTCAACAGTTGTAGTCCGTAAAAGCGGTGGGGTAGTATTCTTTGATACAGCCGCTGCTCCCTGCATAATATGATTCCTTTCTGATGTTCTGCCTTTTTAGACAATTGTGAAAAGAATAAGTTTCAGTAACGTCCATTTTGAAGAGCAGGGCTGATTCTGGCTGGTTTATATCCATTGGATTTCAATACGTCGCCTGCCTGTATTTCCAAATACCGGGGCCTATCATTTGCAGCGAGGCGGGGTAACAGGGGCAGTCAAGGCTGAGATAAGCCGGATTAAAATTCTGGAGATTCAGGATAAGGGATATGAGCCGCCCATTACTCAGTTATCAGCAGAAATCGAAAGCCTGAACATTAGGCTGGAATCTCGACAAAACGGAAAATCACACTGTTCTGCTGTTGCCTTCTGTCGATACCAGATCATAGGATCACAACCGATGTGGGAACCCCATGCCTCCAGAATCCGTTGGCCCGACACAGGGTCAAATACAACCTGTTACCGAAGGCCGCGCCAAAAAAGTAGCAGAAGGGGTTACCCGGTCAAAACGTAAAGTTACTAAAGCCCAGGTTAAAAATTTTCTTAATAAAGTCCCTGGAAAGCTGGGTGGGCTGTTTAAAAGTATTCGATCCCGTGTAACCACAAAGGCTGAAGTTCCAGTCGCTCTTACCCGAGCGAAACAGGCTAGAGATGTGGTGCCGGAACTGCAGGGGAAAGTAAAGGAGGCACCTCAATTAAAAGAAATTGAGCGGGGTATAACTCTCGGGAAGGGAAGTTATGGTGAAGTCTATATGGCGACTAATCCAACGAATGAAAGTGATATTGAATCGACTCCCACCCAGCTTCGTAAGGAATACGTTGTTAAAGAGCAGTCAACCGGGAATCAGAAAGGTGTCATTCAAGAGGCAACAAAGGAAGTTGCGCTACAGAGAAAAAGTCCGGGTGCTGTTCAAGTCACGGACGAGCGGTTAACCTCCGATGGCAGACATCAGGTGATGATGGAGCATGGAGGCACAGAGCTGAAAGCCTTGATTCATGGCACTGATGACTCCAGCACCAAAACAGGAGCGTTACCTCAAGAGCTTGCTCGGGATCTAAGCCGGCAGTTGGCAACCCAGATGAAAGATGTTCATGCCGAGGGAATTATTCACAGGGATATCAAACCAGATAATATTCTGGTGAACAATCAGGGTAAAGCCAGTCTGGCAGATTTTGGGGTCAGTGAAATGTCGAAAGCGGCGGCGCCTGCAAATGCCAGCTTCCAGTCCACAGCAGGCACTATTCCTTATATGGCACCAGAAGTTATGGTGTGCCTGACTGATAAGAATCAAAGCTATTCTATGAAAGCGGATGTCTGGTCTATGGGGCTGGTTATGGCTGAGATGATGACTGGAATCCGACCGAATTTTGCGGACGTGCGGGAAACAAAGGGTGTAATTCAGTCAATCAGTATTAACGATGCAGAATTTAACAAATTTGTATTCAGTGTGCATATGGCCCTGGCTTCAAAACCTGAAGCCAAGGATCTGGTGTTAAGCATGATAGTACAGAACCCTGCCGAGAGACTGTCATCAGAGGACGTAGCAAAGCACCCATATTTTACCGGTGAGAAGCCCATGGATCAGCTGTCTTATCCTGAATTGCAAACAAAGCATCAAGCCAGGTTTTCCGAACTGGCCCAGGCTGAGAAAAGTCTGAGTGACGTAGATCTGCAATATAAAGAAACAAAAGCTTTTTCTGCATTTGAAGCAGGTAATCATTTAAGGCATGAGGTGAAAAAACTTGGAGAAGAAGTGAATCTGTTGCAGAGTCATATACGAATAAAAGAGCAGGAAAGTCAGGTAAAATCGCTGGAGCGTGAAGCCGGTAAAGTATCCAGTGAGAAAGGAACATTATTACAGGCCAAGAAGCTCACGAAATCAATACAGAAAGAATTGCGTACGCTTCATAATCGGGAAACCCAGATCCAATCTTCTATCGAGAGTCTTCATCAGGAGATTGACTCATTGAAGCAGGCGTCAGTCACTAAAAAAAACTTTAAAACATGATTTACCGCTAGCCCTCCTGCACTCTTTAGTGCAGAGAGCATAAATTCGTTATGAACAGGCTATCTTCTGATTAGCAGATAAGACTGACTGAGTAGCAATCTTCAATTGAATAATCCTTGCCTGTTGTGTGTTTCGCGTGACCAATCCACCTATATGATTTTTATATAAACCTTATTGTTTATTTTAATCAGGCGTTCTATTTACATTAATATGTAAACAAAATAGATTACATATCAAATTATAAACAAAAAGATTTATATAAATGAGACTATTAATTATCAGTGGCAGCCAGAGAACCGGCTCTCAAAGTGCCAGAGTGGCACAATATATTACCGGTGTGTCACAGAGTTTCAGCGAAGTAAATCACCTTGAACTCTATCGTTATAATCTGCCTTTCTGGGATGGAACAGCGGACAGTAAAACCGGGCCAGAAAATCCATGGACAATGATCCGGGAGAAAGTAAGCGATGCGGATGCGCTGATCTTAATCACCCCTGAATGGGATGGTATGGCTTCTCCGATACTGAAGAATTTTTTGTTGATGTGTGATCATCAGGACACCGCCCATAAACCCGCGCTACTGGTATCTGTAGTGGCAGGTATTAATGGTGCCTACCCCATTGCAGAACTCCGTTCCAATGCATTCAAGAATAACAAACTGGTGCCTGTGCCGGATCATCTGATCATTCGAAATGCGGCTGACGTTTTGGAGAATACAGAGCATTCTCTGCATGATCGTATTGCCTATAGTGTGCATACGCTGCATCAATACAGTGTTGCATTGAAGGGTATCAGAATGCACAGGGAGTCTGAGCCTTTCCCGAATCAGCAGGATTATGCCTACGGCATGTGAATCAGGCTGTGTATGTAGATTAATTTCGGATATTAAAGCCAAAAACTATTAATACTATTTATTGAGGAAAATATTATGTTACATCTTGAACATTTGAATCTGGTTGTGAGCGACATTCCAAAAACACTTGAATTTTATCAGGCGGCTTTTCCCCACTGGGGCATTCGTGGTGGCGGTGAAGGCACATGGTATGGCAAGCCCAGAAACTGGCTGCATTTTGGCGATGAATATCAATATCTGGCACTGAGCGATCATGGTACGGGTGAAAATCGCGACCTCAAAGACAGTCAGATTGGTTTGGCACACTACGCTTTTGTCACCAATGATATTAATGCCATGATTAAACGACTGAATGATGCCGGATATGAAATTTATCAGGATGGCGCAGAAGATGCCTATCGTAAAAACATTTACTTTCTGGACCCCAATGGCTTCGAAGTGGAATTTGTTGAGTACCTGAGTGATATTCCGGAACAGCGAAACCGCTACGAAACATCCTGAAAAATGTCATTGAGTGGTGATGCTATTACGTAGAACGGGGCTGGTAATATGGCTGCTATGAGTTTTCCAGCCAGCAGACCCGGGTATCGGTGTAAATATTGGTAATGGATTCTGGCTGATAGGGAGTATCCAGGGTGGCTAATGCGATGGATACCCAGTCAGGGTATTCTTTGCTGCCACTCCATTCGAGACTGGAACCACACTGGTTGCAAAATTTCCTCTGAATGGAGCCGGATGAATTATAACTGTTCAGAAAGCCAAGGCCTTCTGTGTACTTAAGATCAGATTTTGGAATACTGATGTAAGTTGCAAAAGCCGCACCATGCTGTTTCTGACACATAATGCAGTGACAGTGGGATGCTTTTTTGGGTTTCGACTTCAGAGTG
>CBDBOO010000067.1:0-35460 GCA_965208385.1 Endozoicomonas sp. | reverse complement strand
GGTAGTACTTTCTGGGATTTGTACGAACATCGTCATGAAGCGGGTAACGGCAGTCGTATTGACCAGGCCCTGCATGCTATTGAAGAAGCCAACGGAACAAAGCTGAAGAATGTGTTTCAGGACATCAGCTTCAACACCGACAAGCTGGGTGATGAAAAACAGAAGAACGATATTCTGCGTCACCTGCTGGAAGACTTTGGTAAAGAAACCCTGAACCTGCGCCCAAGCCGTGTGGGTACGCTGGATGTGATTGGTAATGCCTATGAATACCTGATTAAGCACTTTGCCGCAGGCAGTGGTAAATCCGCAGGGGAATTCTATACCCCGCCTGAAGTGTCTGACTTGCTCTCTATTCTGCTGGAACCTCAGGAAGGCGACCAGATTTGTGACCCTGCGTGTGGCTCTGGCTCTCTGTTGATGAAGTGTGGCAAGCAGGTTCAGAAGAACCATAACGGTTCAAAGAAGTATGCTTTGTTTGGTCAGGAAGCCATTGGCTCTACATGGTCACTGTCGAAGATGAACATGTTCCTGCACGGTGAAGACAACCACCGTATCGAATGGGGCGACACCATCCGAAACCCCAAGCTGCAAGATAAAAACGGTGGTCTGCTTCACTTTGATGTGGTGACAGCCAACCCGCCCTTCTCGCTGGATAAGTGGGGACATGACGATGCAGAAAATGATCCGTTTGGTCGTTTCCGTCGTGGCATACCACCCAAAACCAAAGGAGATTACGCCTTTATCTCCCATATGATTGAAACCCTGAAACCAGCTTCTCATGGAAAGCAAGGGGGACGTATGGGTGTGGTTGTGCCTCATGGTGTACTGTTCCGGGCATCCTCTGAAGGTAAAATCCGCAAGCAACTGATTGATGAAAATCTGCTGGATACAGTTATAGGCCTGCCAGAGAAACTCTTTTTCGGTACAGGTATTCCTGCTGCCATCCTGATTTTCCGTAAGCAGAAAACTGACGACAAGGTGCTGTTTATTGATGCGTCTCGTGAGTTTAAGAATGGCAAGAATCAGAACCAGCTCTCTACCGACAATATCCAGAAGGTTGTCGATACCTTTCAGGATCGCCAGACCACAGACAAATATTCCTACCTTGCCACGTTGGAAGAGATTCAGGAGAACGATTACAACCTGAATATCCCCCGTTATGTAGATACCTTTGAAGAAGAGGAAGAGGTTGATCTGATGGTGGTGCGTAGTGATCGTTTGGAACTGCAAAATGATCTATCTGCTCTTGAAGTGGAAATGGCGGGCTATCTGAAGGAGTTGGGTTATGGTGTATAACGGCAACTCACACTTAGGTGACTACTTTTCATCGAGCCGAACAAAAGGCTTTGATGGTTTACCACTGCTTTCTGTGACGCTAAATAACGGTTTGGTAAACCGTAGCGACATAGAGAGAAAAATGGAAACCAACTTGGAAGCTAATGAGCATCTATTAGTTCAAGAGGGTGACATTGCTTACAACATGATGAGGATGTGGCAAGGAGCTTCAGGGAGAGCAAGTGAAGCTGGCATCGTTAGTCCAGCATATATAGTTTTGAGACCGAACCAACTCATTGACAGCCATTACGCAGAATATTTGTTCAAACCCCCCAGTTTATCTACCTATTCTGGGCTTATTCTTATGGGCTGACCAAGGATAGGTTGAGGCTGTATTTTAACGACTTCAAGCGTATACCAATAGACTTACCACCAGTAACAGAACAACGCAAAATCGCCAAAATCCTTGGCACTTGGGATAAAGCCATTGCGACCACAGAAAAGCTGATTGAAGCCAGTAAGCAGCAGAAAAAAGCCCTGATGCAGCAGTTGCTGACAGGGAAGAAGCGCTTTGCTGGGTTTGAGGAGGAGTGGGAAGTTGTTGGTTTTGGTGAAGTTGTCAGTATATCTTCAAAGAAGTATGACCCATCAAAAAGCGATCAATGCTTTCCGTGTGTTGAACTTGAACATTTAGCTCAAGATACTGGTCGTATAATAGGTTCCGCTAAAGCTAGTCAACTCGCTAGCATAAAGAACCATTTCTCAGCGGGAAGTGTCATCTTTGGTAAATTGCGACCTTATCTTCGAAAGTTTGCACGTCCCTCCTTCGATGGCGTCTGTTCCACGGAAATCTGGGTTTTGAACAGCTCAGACAAAATCTTGAGTGAATATCTATTTCATTTTGTGCAAACAGACAAGTTTATATCTGAAGCAAATAAATCTGCTGGCTCGAAAATGCCTCGTGCTGACTGGGGAGTTGTCTCAGAGCTGGTAATTAAATTACCAAGCCAAGAAGAACAGAGAAAGATCTCATCAGTTCTTACTGCCATAGATAAAAAAACAGAAATTTTTGAAAAAAAACTTGTCTACCTCAAACAAGAAAAAAAAGCCCTAATGCAGCAATTGCTCACGGGCAAGCGTCGAGTCAAAGTGGAAGCAAAGGAAACCGCCTGATGAGCGAAATCGGAACGCACTGCGTACCGAATTAAAGTGAGACACTGTGTCACGAATTATCATGGAGTCACAGTGCCATCGCCAACCCACGAAGCAAACAACGGAACAGAAGAGGCGCTACTAATGACAGATAATATCCCCATGGCCCCCCAGGGCGAATTTGTCCTTTTCCAGAGCGAAGATGGCAGAACCCGTGTGGAATGTCGTTTTGAAGCGGAAACCCTGTGGCTGTCTCAGGCCATGATCTGTGACCTGTACGGTAAGGCCAAAGCCACCGTCAGCGAACACATCAGTAATATCCTGATTGAAGGGGAGCTGGAGGAAGATTCAGTTGTTCGGTTTTACCGAACAACTGCCTCAGACGGCAAACCCTACAATGTTAAATACTTCAGCCTGCCCATGGTAATTGCTGTTGGCTATCGAGTGCGTTCTTCACGTGGCACCCAGTTTCGCAAGTGGGCAACACAGACCCTGCAGGAGTATCTGATCAAAGGTTTTGCCATGGACGATGAGCGTCTGAAAACCCCTCCGGTGGGTGATTCACAGGTGCCAGACTATTTCTCGGAAATGCTGGAACGTATCCGAGACATTCGTGCAAGCGAACGCCGGGTTTACCTGCGAGTCAAAGAGATTTTTGTGATGGCGGCAGACTATGAACCCTCCAACCGGGAAACCAACCGTTTTTTCCAAACTATACAAAACAAACTCCACTTTGCCTGCACCCACATGACGGCAGCTGAGTTGATTGCCAGTCGTGCGGATGCTTCTCTGCTGAATATGGGGCTGACCAGCTTTAAAGGTGAGAGTGTCTGCAAAACTGATGTCACCATCGCCAAAAACTATTTGAAAGAAGATGAGATCAAAGAACTGAATCGTATTATCAATATGTGGCTGGATTTTGCAGAAGATCAGGCATTGCGGCGCAAGCAGGTTTTCTTGCAGGACTGGTCAGAAAAACTCGATCAGTTTTTAAGTTTCAATGATCGTGATGTATTGGATAACGCTGGAAAAATAACAAAAAAAACAGCGGACGCAAAAGCAAAGCAGACGTTTGATCAGTTTGCAGAACAACGCCGCCGGTTGAAAGAAGCAGAAGGTGCTCAAGCCAATATCGAAGCGCTGCATGCCCTGATAAAGGATAAAGAAGAGTGATCGATGTATTACCCAGCTTCAAGGAAGAGCAAAGTGCAAAAATTCCTGCCCTGACTCTGCTCACAAAACTGGGCTACCAGTTTATCCCTCCCAGTGAATGCACCGTTGAGTGTGCTAGCCTTTCTACAGTTATTTTGCCCAAGGTGCTGCGTGATCTGCTGACAAAAAAGACCTTTACCTTCATGGGTAAAGAACGCTCGCTGTCACCTGCTGCTATCGACAAAATTATTCATGAGCTTGCGACCCCTGCCATGAATGAAGGGTTAAAAGCTGCCAATGAAAAACTCTACAATGCTCTCACCTACGGCATTGGTGTGACTGAATTTGTGGAGGGCAAAAAAGCCAATCCTACTATTCAGGTGATTGACTGGGAGAACCCTGAAAATAATGTCTATCACTTTACTGAAGAGCTGGAAGTAGAGAACAGCCAGGGTACAGGTAAACGCATTCCTGATGTGGTTTGCTTTGTGAATGGTCTCCCTTGGGTGGTGATTGAAGCGAAGCGACCTGACTCCTCTACTGAAGGTAAGCCAACAGTTTCAGAAGGTATATCCCAGAATATCCGCAACCAGAAAGTGGATGAAATTCCTCATTTGTTTGCTTATAGCCAACTGTTGCTCTCGGTGAATGGTCATGAAGGGCTTTATGGTACTTGTGGTACACCAGAGAAGTTCTGGGCGAAGTGGAAGGAAGAGGAAATTACCGATACAACTTTTTCTCGCTTAAAGAACACACCGCTAACAGATGAAAAACTTGATGCCATTTTTAATCATCGCCCCAAGGCTATGCGTGATGAGTATCAGTCTCTGATTTCTGGTGGTGATTTGGTGGTGACAGACCAGGATCGTTTATTGGTGTCCCTTCTCCGCCCTGATCGTCTGCTGGAAATGACTCGTCTGTTTACCCTGTTCGACAAGAAAGCAGGCAAGATTGTTGCCCGTTATCAGCAAGTCTTTGGCATCAAAGCACTGGTTGAACGGATCACTTCTTTTGACGACTCTCCACAAAGAAAGGGCGCTCGTAATGGTGGTGTAATCTGGCACACCACAGGTTCTGGTAAGTCTTTTACCATGGTGTTCCTGTCAAAGGCATTGATCTGGTTAAGAGAGCTGGCTAAATGTCGGGTGGTGGTGGTGACTGACAGGGTAGATTTGGAAGATCAGCTTGCCCGTACCTTTGCTTCTGGTGGTGCATTGTCCGGTAAGGATAAAAAAGACGCTATGGCAACCACAGGAAAGCGTCTTGCTGAGCAGATTGGTAAGGGTAATGAACGTACTATCTTTTCCATCATCAATAAGTTCGGTACAGCGGTTAACTTGCCTGAGTGCTATAACGATAGCCCTGACATGATCGTATTGGTGGATGAGGGGCATCGCAGTCAGAACGGTGAGAACAATATTCGTATGCAGCAGGCACTTCCTAACGCTGCGTTCATTGCATTCACCGGAACCCCTTTGTTGCAGGATGATAAAACAGAGAATAAGTTCGGCAAAATCATTCACTCCTACACCATGCAGCAGGCTGTAGAAGATAAAACTGTCACGCCATTGTTGTATGAAGAGCGAATTCCAGAGCTGAGCACCAACGATAAAGCCATTGATGCATGGTTTGACCGGATTACCGACAAGCTTTCTGAAAAGCAGCGGACAGACTTAAAGAAAAAGTTTGCACAAAAAGGTCAGGTCTATCAGACCGAAGGTCGGCTGGAGCTCATTGCCCACGACATATCCGATCACTTCCAGAACTTCAAACAGCAAGGTTTAAAGGGGCAGCTAGCCTGTGACTCCAAAGCCTCGGCTATTCAGTATAAAAAGCTACTGGATGAAATTGGCAAAGTGACATCAGTGGTTGCCATGTCTCCACCTGACTCTCGTGAAGGACACGATTCGGTTGACAAGGAAAGCACCGATATTGTCCAAAACTGGTGGAAGGATAATGTTGCTGATGCGGGGTATGGCCAGGACGAGAAAGGTTATACCAAGCATATCATTGCAGAGTTTGGTAAGGATGAAGGCCCTGATCTGATGATCGTGGTTGATAAGTTGCTAACAGGGTTTGATGAGCCAAAGAATACTGTCCTGTATATCGATAAACCCCTTAAACAACATAACCTGATTCAGGCAATCGCAAGGGTTAACCGCCTCCATAGCAAGAAACAGTTTGGCTACCTGATCGATTACCGAGGCATTCTGAAAGAGCTGGATGCAACCATTGAGAAATATCAGGACCTGGCTGAGCGTACCCAGGGTGGTTTTGATATTGATGACCTTAAAGGTCTCTATAACCGGATGGACACAGAGTATAAGAAGCTACCTGGCCTGTACGTAGAACTCTGGGCTATTTTTGATGGGGTAAAGAACAAGCAGGATGGTCAAGCACTACGTCAGGTTCTGGCTCCCAAGATTGATACCGTGGACGGTCAGCTGACAGACACCAATCTGAAAAAGCGTGATGAGTTTTATAGTGCCCTCACCGACTTTACAAACTGTCTGAAGGTTGCCCTGCAATCCGCCACATACTTTGAAGACAAAAGCTTTGATGACAAACGCCAGCTCTATAAAGACACTTTGAAAATGATGTCCCAACTTCGCAAACAAGTGAAGGAAGATGCAGAGGAGACTGTTGACTACGATGAGTACTCTGACGACATCCGAGCGCTGTTGGATAAGCATATTGGTGGCGTTGAGGTTAAGGAGTCACAGGGTGTCTATCTGGTTGGCAATATGGGGAAGGATGCCAAACCGGAGCAGATGACTGACGATGAAGCCCGAAACAAAAAAGATAAGATAACAGGTCGAGTCACCAAAATGATCGAGCAAGATCTGGCTGACGATCCTTACGCTCAGGAATATTTCTCAAAGCTTCTCAAGCAAGCCATCGAAAAAACCAAAGAGATGTTTGATGCACCCGTAAAACAGTACATGCTGTTTGCTGACTTTGAAGAACAGGTGAAAAAGCGAAAGGTGGAAGGTATCCCTGCAGATCGCTTTAATGAGCTTGACCCTAAGATCAAACACCATGTGCAGGCTTACTATGGGTTATTCCTGAAACATCTGGGTGAACCTCTTCCCTCTGAAGGACAAGGACAAGGAACAGTGACAGAGGAGCAGTGCTTCAACTATGCCATTAAGATTGATGCTGTGGTGAGAAAGTCAGTGGCTGAGTTCTCCATTAACCCTCAGGAAATCGAGAATCAGATTACTATTGGCCTGCTGCCCTTGTTATTTGGAGACTTGGGTATTGAAAAAGCACAGGCTGTCATTACAGATGTTGTTCAAATTACCCGTTTGGGTCTGTCGGGCTTGAATAAATAATGGCATCAGTGAGTTCAAACGAGCACACGAAAGAAGGGCACACGAAAGAAGAGTACAGCTTTGTCTATGGTGACGAAGCTGTCTCTTATGAGGTTGTTCGAAAACATTTGCCTGAAGGTAAGGCAAAGAAAATCACTATACGAGTACACCCTGACTGCGAAGTTGTTGTCACCGCTCCAGATGATGCTGAGAACACAGATATTCACGAAGCTGTGATGAAGCGAGCCAAATGGGTTTGGGATGCCATTGTCGAGTTTCGTAACCATCAGAAATATGTGCAGAACAAGAACTATGTAAGTGGAGAAATGCAGTTTTATCTTGGCAGGCGTTATGTACTAAAAGTTGTGGAAGACAAAGAGTCTACCGCTTCTGTGAAAATGGACAGAGGCAAAATTCTCGTCACGCTTCCAACCTTCGACAAGCGAAAAATCAGCTTAACCAGGGGACTGGTGAACGACTGGTACAAGTATCGTTCCGAACGTATTTTTCATGAACGGCTACAGTACCTGCTGCCTCAAGCTTCGTGGGTGAAAGGGATTCCTGGCTTCCGAATTCTTCCCATGCAAAAGCAATGGGGGAGCTGCTCAGCTAAAGGAACGCTGATGCTTAACCCTCACTTGGTGAAAGCCCCGAAGGAATGTATCGACTACGTAATACTCCATGAGCTTTGTCATATTGCCGAGCATAATCACAGTGAACGGTTCTGGCGGTTGTTGACTCAGGTTATGCCTCAGTGGAAAGAAGTTAAGAGTCGATTGGATGGGATGGCTGAATTGTATTTGAATGAGTAAAGCTACTTTAAGTTATAGATTTTGGAGCGTAAACAGGTGAACTGTATTCGATCAGATTTGAGAACTGATACAGTTTAAACCGTGGACAGTTGTTGTCGTACAACAATTGTCCACTACAACCTGACTTAACGGGTTTGAGTTGGCATTAACTACGCTTGCAACCATGGGAATCAATGGAGAAGTCCCAGCGCCATTGTGAGTGACGAATCAGAGTCAAAACAGGTTGCATTTCAGCTTCGGTAGCACCGGCTTTCCAGGCAGCACCCGCTTCGATATGAGCTTTCACCAGCAGATATTCTTTCTTCTGGGTATGACAGGTCTTACAGGTCTGATCCATCATATCAAGGGACAGTTGGCAGACAGCTATTCCCCATGCTTATACGACATCGGTAACAGCGTATAAGAAGCATCACACGCAGGGCGCAGCTACAGCTGCTTACGTGTTGAGATATGTAATTTTCCCCAAAAACTCGACTATTTATCACGAGCATACAAAATATATACGACTTCGTACGCTAGTGATACCAAGGGGTTTAATGAAACGTGGGGAATTGCTGGTTGGCAGAATACTTTGAGATTGAACGTATTCGTTGCCGCGAATTGTGGCGCCTTACGAGCCGAATGAGCAGCGCTTCTTGGATATACTGTTGGAGTTTTTTAAACATTCAGGTTGGCCATGCTCCCATTCAATTTGAGCATATGATCTCAGCCTGAAAACTCACGCACCGGGTATTTATATGTAAGAAAACAGAAAAGGCGCTTGTTTTATGATCTGTTTTTAAATGATCAGGGCGTCGACATTTATTAATCAGATGTTTTTCGAAAGATCCATTATTTCTCCATTGATTCCGTGTCATCAAAGATACTTGACGGTTTTTATCTCAATACACTTTATTATTGACTATATGAATACTATAGGAACTGCTGTTTCAAACATTTTAGGCGATGTAGCTAGAGTTGTGGTGACGTAAGGGTGGTAAAAGAGATGCTTTAAAACAGGTGAAATGAATTGTTCACCTGATTAATAAAATAAGCAAACAATTGATTCATAAAGTCTGATTATTTAGGTGTAGCATGCAATGTACACAAAAAAACACAAGTAGGCAGATTCTGTTTTTGCCCTTCCTGTTGGTGTTGCTGGTTACTATGAAGTCGGTAGAGATTAAAGCTTCAGAGGAAATACATTGCCCCAATAATGACCTTTGGTATTTATTTATTCGCGATTCCAGTCACCGGGTGTAATTAAAAGTGTTCCATCTACCCATTATCCTGCTTGCTGCCAGTACTGATCCCAGTCCCCGTTAGAACGCAATGTTCTTAAGCAAAGCATTGCTCCTGCGATGGAAGGCTTCCACCAAGCACCCGGTATTTTTAGTCGCATCTGCACTACTGCACTGTTAGAACTTTCTATTTCGCCAGAGCCAATGGGAAGATTGGCTGCTTCTGCTGCAGCATATTCGAATTGCCCTGGACGGTTTCGGATATATCGGTGACACTCCTCTGGTTTATTGGCTGCTTTGCCTTTCTTTCCGTTTCTATGCGGATCAAGCTCTGCCATGACGGCATTAACATTGCCAGATTTCATGCGTTCCTGCTGGATATGCCGCCACTGTACACGTGTTTCCTTGTTAAACCCGACACACTCTTCTGCTGCATCAGCGAAGTGCTCAGAGAGATGATAATAGTCAACGAGGAAACTTCCTTGCTCTCCAAACACTCTCTTTGTCTGGTTGGCAATCCAGGTGGCTCCATCGCTCACGCAATGGATAGAGGATTGCCGGTTGAGCCCCTGCTCTATTGCACAACTCAACCACTGGTCACCTGCTTCATCCGGCCCTCCCATTGTGGCCTGATGACGTTTATCTGAACTACCCAGCTTATAGACCTGGCAAAGTTTAGCCTCCTGCCATTCAGTTTTACGTGCTTTGCGTTTGTCACCTTCTGCCTCTTCATCAATGAGGACAACAGGAATCATGCTTCCATCCATTTCTCCTATGAACTGGGCAGCTTCACCGAGGCAGTCCTGACGATTTTGTGATGCACTGATGGAATCATTTTGCATACAGCTTGCGTGCTCAAGAGTTATGGCTCGAATAGAAGACTCAGGCACATCAATACCATAATGTTCATGTATTTTTTTTGCAGCTGCCTGAAAAGAACTATCTGCACCAAAGTCTACAATTTTACGTTGAATTGTGCGGGAGTAGTCGCGACAGTGAATATGAGCGGCATGACTGAAAGGTCTGACCCGATGCTTGTCTACCGTCTGGCAGCGTTCAAGAACTTCTATTTTCCCATAGGTGCTCAGCCAATAAGTGTTTTTTTTTGAGTTTTAGCTCCGGGGTGCTTCAGGCAAGCCTCGCCAAATTTTTGATCTCCTTGTAGGTACCCCAGCCAGTAAGCAGTTCATTGCCCATTTCACGCAGGTGGACAATGACGGCTTCTTCAGCATCATCAGCACGATCCAGGAGACCTGACTCGGCTTCAACAATATCCAGAAGTGCAGAAACTCTAAGCTCAAGCTCGGGGTGGGCTGCAAGTCTATCAGCAAGAGAAATAGGTGAGGGCATAATACTAACTAGGGTTGAGAAATACTCTTACATTATCGTTCATATTGAGGTTTTGTGGGCAGAAAAACTTCTAATGAACACTTTTAATTACACCCCCAGTCACCAGCTTAATCTAGATTTATTTCTATTTGGTGAAGAAATCGAATATTGGCTGGATGTGTCTGATAACGATATGTTAACTGCTCTGGGTTATCTCGATAAATGGAAAGAAAATCTACAGGTAAAACTGAATTCTCTTAATATCCCACAAAATGGCTACATCTTGAGTTGGAGAACCAGGGTTACCCTGATTATGGAGAAGTGTTTGATATTCAATCAAGACGGATAAAAGTTCTTCACATTTTTATTGGTGACTGGCAATGTCGTATCTACGTTGATATATGGCCAGTAAATCCAGCTGAGTTATTTCTTGAAATTAATACTTCACCGTATCGATATAATCAAAGCTATGCCATTGCAGGCAAACAATATTCAGTTTACGAACTCTTCGATCTTTTTATCTTCGATATAGCGGATCAGTTAGAATTGAGGCCATCTTCTGGTCATAAACATATTGATGTGATTAACTCAATCGGAAATAATCAGGAACTGCTTTTTCGAATGATGATTGATGGCTATGTTCCCGCCAATAGTTGTATTGCTTACTCCCTATGTTTACAGGGCTACAGACGTGCCTTATAAAGTAGAGATATGACTAAATCTTGTATATTGCATTTGTTTATTGCCCAAAGAACAGCGATTTGTTCTGGGATACCTTCCTATCTCATGAATAGCCATATGTGGAGCAGGAAAATAAAGTTTTTATAGGACTTTAGTGCTCCCAACTATTGACGGGAACATAGCCATGATTGATGTTGAAGATAAATCCTGGTTATCTCAGGTTTTTGGTTGTTCACAAACATCTGGTGCTGTAGGTGATCCAAAATCAAAATTCGTTTATGTGGTACAAAGAAATCAGCATGAGCATCTTGAAGAAATTGTGAAGAGCTTTAATGAGGTTGCCAGAACAGTCACACCAAAGATACTACCCTATAACCGCACGCAGGAAACATTGAAAAAAATAAAGAAAATATGGATTTGCAGCTTTGATATAGAAAATAGGTATATTCCACTCATGCCAAGAATTAAGCTAACTAATCCCGAAGATAACGCCATGTCAAAAGCTGGTAATATTATCTATAAGCCTGAAACGGGAACATTTGAATATCGTTTTTTTCCTACACCCCGCAGTGGCAAGGAGGTGCGATCGATTAATAAATTACTGATAAAGTGGTTTGAAAAACTCAATAATGATCAGATAAACGCATCTCCAATCAATTATATCCCCCATGACCATGATCTTGATAAATTCACTTCCGAATTACTATTGGAAAAATTTTCTGACTTCATTGGCAGGTTAGAGTTGGACTCTGATGAGTATGCATTATTTATAAGAGAAGGATGTGAAATGTCACAAAATCAGCGAAAAACAAAATGTGAACATACACATCATGAAGAATTTTGAATCCATCTAAAAAATAAATAGAAAGATATATTTATGATTTTAAGTTTCCGGTATTCCCGGAGAATCCTGAACGCCGAAACAAACCGGCAAGAGATTAAAATAGAATTTTTTATCCGGAAAGATGTACAGCTATTATGTGATATTTTGACGCGTGATTTTTTCTTTACTAGCCTGAAGGGAATAAATTCCCTGAAGTGCATAAATATCATAGTCACTTGTATGTGCGAATAATCTACTAACTTAATGGTGCACTGGTCATATTTGAAGGCTGTAAAGATGAAACAGAAGTTTGTTTTTTTTGCTCTCTGTATCGTACCGATTGCATGCGCTATACAGCATGCAAAAGCTGTTTCCCTTAAACAATGGAGTCAGGAGAGCGCGTTGTCCATTCACAGACAACCTGTCCCCACAGAAGACGGATGTATAAACCCTCCGGCTATGGGGAAACCTGGCCAGATGATTGTAATTGACAGTGAAGTTCGAGGCCGTGATTACTCTCAGGTTTCAGTTTCACAGTTCCAGGGAGCCTATCAGCAAAGTAAAATATTTTTTGTACACCGGGAAAAATTACTCTCCCCTCATCTGGACAAAAAAACAGAAGAGTCTCTGCCGTCAGAAAACCAGAAACCGAGTACTGAAGCAGGTTTGATTAGATACCGGTATTTCCTCTCCGGCTCCAGTTTGACATACACCTTCTGTATTGGCAGCAAACAGCCTGTTTATGAAGATGCCACAATATTAATATTTAATGATGAGCAAAAGTATAAAGATTTTCAGGACGACCCGAAATCCGGAGCAATACTGTCTGTTGCTCAAAAGAAAGCAACTATTGGTATTGGCAGCAGAAAATGTACAACCATGACCTACGACACCAGTATTAATACCAATCTGTTCATCACGGTTCTGACACCTGCAAATATTTCGTTTAACTACATCTATTCACCTCATCGTTATTTCTATAACGAAAGTGATTATACATCCAGATGTAATGTCAGTAGTTCATCCCGTCCTTGTGAAGCCTCCCTGACAGAGGGCATGGAGTTAAGTTTGCTGGCTTATATCATTCCGCCGGTTGACGAAAGCTGGTATTCAACATGGTTTTGTGTGAAAGGTCTTCGAGACTTAATGCCATAGAGTTGTATTACTGATAACGGAGAGGGTATCGCTGTGATCAATACCCGTTTGGATCAAGGCAGGGATCTCATAATTGATCAGTACTTATGTTTTTCGTCTGCTTGTTTGGCTCTTCCCTAATTTTAGTGGGTGATTTAATCTATATTGAACACTTCAAGGCAAGGATGCCGACATGCGCGATAAAGAACTCTACTCTAAAATACTTGGCGTTGAAACTCCGTGGCATGTCGCTCACGTGGAACTCTCCATTACTGAAGGAAAAGTCGAAATCTTTCTCGAACATGATGGCAAAAAGCCTTCTAAATGCAGTGTTTGTGATAAACCCTCTCCGGGTTACGATCGACGTCAGAAGAAGTGGCGGCATCTGGATACCTGCCAGTTTCAAACCATCCTTATTGGCTATGTTCCCGTTAATAGTTGAAAGCACCAATGTTCCACTATTCGGCTGACGAATCGGTCAGTTGTTAACTCGATAGTTCCTGTTAAATCACGCCTCCAAGCTAGGTAATGCGGGAGATAGCGGGTAGCAACTCCATGGAACGCACCTCTAATCCAGCGCTTTAAATGGCTGTGATAGGTGTTAACATGCTGAATATGATAAATACCTTCCAGAACATGTTGACCTGCTGATGTCACCAGTTCTTTGAACTCAAATCCAAGTTTCTCCGCAAGCTTTTCGTGTGCAAGGTGTGCATCTGCACAGACCGTTGCAGAAATCGATATGCGACCGTTCAAATGGCGACACAGTTCATCGGCACTCTCGTTTTTCAAAATGCCATCTACAGTGTGTCGTTTACGGTCACGAGCCACCATTACCGGGACTTTTCGGGCTTTATTCGGATCATTACCACGTTTACGTGAAGGTCTTGGAAGGTCATTTTTTTGTCCTTTGAAGGATTCCCGAAAAAAAGTTTCGTCAAGTTCGACAATTTCGCAAAGCTCTTCTGCCTGATCATTATTTATCACTTCAAGGAAGCGATGCCGCCAGCGGAAGGCTGTTTTCAAATCAATATCATACTCATTGGCTGATGATCGTAAGGTCAGGGAATAAGTCATACCAGTCAAATAGGTATTCCACTTTTCTGGGTGTCTAAGTCTTGCCAGAGGCGTTCCACTGAAGGCATTAAAAGTTATGTTACAAGTCTTGCAGCGATAGCGCTGCCTCCCTCCTTGAGTACCCCAGAGACCGATATTCTGACTTGTGCATTTGGGACACTGTGGACTTTCTGAAAACTGGGTAAGTATGCTCATTTCCAAGTCGGAATCAGGGAGCTTATTTTTCAAACAAGATTCACTGCAATTTAGTGATGAATCAGTTTTTTCTGCTATTTCTCCGCTATCAATCCGGGTACTGAGAAGTGTACTGTTGAGAATATCCCGCTGCTCACTAGTTAATAATGAAATGGAATTAATAAAATTCTGGAAGAGTTCAGATTGCATAACATGCCCCTGAAACATAGAAGACATGGGAAGTTTAGCTTATTCAACTAGTAAGGGGAACATAGCCATCCTTATTGCTGATGTTCCGCGTACACAATGTTCCGATCACGGTGTAAAAACAATACAGGTTCCATGGGCTGAACCGAACTCTGGTTTTACGGCCTTGTTTGAAGCACTTGTTATTGACTGGCTGAAAGAGGCAACAACCAGTGCAGTTGCCCAACAAATGAAGCTTAGCTGGAATGCCATCGACGGTATCCAACAGCGTGCAGTAGCGAGAGGTCTGGCACGCAGAGTACACGACAATCCCAAACGGTTAGCCGTTGACGAAACCTCATTCCGGAAGAGGCGTGAGTACGTCACTGTGGTTACAGATCATGAAAAAGGCATTGTTTTACATTTGGCCGACAACCATAAAGCTGACAGCCTCAATGAGTACTTTGAGACCCTGACGCCAGACCAGAAAGCCGGTATTGAATGCGTTACCATGGATATGTGGAAGCCCTTTATCAAGGCAGTCACATTGCATGTGCCAGAAGCCAGGGAGCGAATAGCATTTGACAAGTTCCATGTTGCCCAATACTTAGGCAATGCGGTCAATAAAGTTCGCATAGAAGAGCATAAAGCGCTTATGTCTACAGGGTCAGACTTACTCAAAGGTACCCGGTTTGACTGGCTAACAAATCCTGAAAATATGAGCGATGAAAAGTGGGAAGCGTTCGAGCCGTTGCGTGATTCAAAGCTGAAAACAGCACGAGCCTGGGCCATCAAAGAGATGGCGATGACACTGTGGAATTACACATCACGAGCTTGGGCTATCAAGGCATGGAAACGGTGGCTGAGCTGGGCACTGAGGTGTCGGCTTGAACCTGTTCGTAAAGTGGCCAAGATGATCAAAGAACACCTGTGGGGAATTATTAACGCAATAGTTCTGAAAGCCGACAATGGCCGTGCAGAAGGCATGAATGGAAAGATACAGCGACTCAAGGGTCGAGCCTACGGCTACAGAAACAGAGAAAGGTTCAAAACTGCAATTTACTTTCATTGTGGTGGCCTTGATCTTTATCCAAGAGGGGTGAATCGCTGAAATTTACCCACACAATCTGAGGTAGAGCCCTTTGTTTTTACTCGACAGAATGGCTCTTGCTCTGGATTTACCAGAACCCTGCCTATTCCTGCCAAAAGATGAAGCGAACGCTGGATTTAATAAGTCTCGCTGGATCAAAATATTCAGAGGAACCTATCAAATATGGATTCCGGAATGGATTAACATCCAGGTAACTGCTGCTTTGGAAGGTGCCAGTACGTCTTGCAGGCGTTCAGCCTAACCTGAAGCCTACAGAGACAGGGTGTAGTTTATGGTTAACGGTT
Source organism: Endozoicomonas sp. (assembly GCA_965208385.1). Lineage (GTDB taxonomy): Bacteria > Pseudomonadota > Gammaproteobacteria > Pseudomonadales > Endozoicomonadaceae > Endozoicomonas. Next base: position 19,736 of record CBDBOO010000067.1, on the reverse strand, counting down.
CTGGCCCTTAATAAAAACTGCAACGCTGCAACTGTGGGTTTCAGGAGATATTAGCACTTTGCTCAGTTATGAGCGTGCAGCTCTTCATTGAGGGCAAAGGATGATTTGTTGGTCAGGCATTCAATGGCGCCTGTCTGGGAATTTCTCCAGAACAACAGATCGGACTGCCCTGAAAGAGTTGAAGCTTTCACTACATCAACAGGCTTTTTGTCACTGTCCAGAAGTGTCACTTTAGCGGCAGCAGTCAAATACAGACCAGCTTCCACGGTGCAACGATCGCCCAGGGGAATATTGATACCGGCATTGGCGCCTATCAGGCAGTTTTTTCCAAGGGAAACAACGATATCATTGCCGCCAGACAATGTGCCCATGGTGCTGCAGCCGCCACCCAGGTCTGACCCTTCACCCACCATGATACCAGCAGATATTCGCCCCTCAATCATGCTTTTGCCTTCTGTGCCGGCGTTGAAATTGATGAAGCCCTCGTGCATTACAGTGGTACCTTCGCCTACATAGGCACCCAGTCGTACCCGGGCAGTATGGGCAATACGTATCCCAGAAGGAACAACGTAGTCGGTCATTTTAGGGAATTTATCCACAGAGTTGACACTGAGCAGACGACCTTCTGATCGGGCTTTAAGCTGTCGGGACGGAAGTTCATTCAGGTCAATGGCACCTTCATTTGTCCAGGCGACATTGGGCAATAACGGGAAAATACCCTGAAGATTTACACTGTGGGGTTTTACCAGACGATGGGAGAGTAGTTGCAGTTTCAGATAGGCTTCCGGTGTGCTGGTAAGGGCTTCATCGGTTTCAATGAAAGTGATCACACGCGGCTGATTACTTTCTTCCAGATCCAGCATTATCTTTGCCAGCTCGTCTTCATTATCATGGACAAAAAGATCTTCCAGGGCATGGCAGGTTTTACTGCCCAGTTCTATATAGGAATTGCCTCCCTGATAGTCAACCAGCGTTTTTATGCTGTCCAGCAGTTCGGAAGAAGGGTGGATGATGGGTTTTGGATAGAAGACCTCCAGCCATTCACCTTTTGTGTTTTTTGTTCCAATACCTATAGCCAGACTGAAATGACGGTTGCTCATTGATGATTCCTTCAGAGAGAAAAGAGTTCGCTGTATTGCTGTGGAGAAAATCCGAGAAGTTTCTGATCGCCATTTATCAGTAGCGGTCGTTTGATCATGGCGGGTTGTTCCAGCATCAAGTCTATAGCCTGGCCCTGATCTACAGAAGCTTTGGTTTCATCCGGAAGTTTTCGCCAGGTGGTACCACGACGATTAAGTACTTGTTCCCAGCCCAGTTCACTGACCCATTCTTGCAGTATCTGTTTTTCAAGCCCGTCTTTTCTGTAATCGTGGAAACGGTACTCGATGTCTGCATCGTCAAGCCATCGTTTTGCTTTTTTGATGGTATTGCAATTGCTGATGCCATAGAGGGTGGTCAGGGTGTTACTCATAGTTGCCCATAAAAAGAAAATGATTCAGTCAGTTCTGGATTTGATATTGCGATAATACACATAAGTACCCCTGCATATGAAATCAAATATTCTGGAGTCAGGTATTGGGTTCCCAGCTGATGGGAGTAATCAGTCAGGAGATCTACCTGGTAGCCTGACCGAGAACCGCAGTCCTGAGCGTCAGCTGCTCCTGCGTTGCACTAGCTTCTGCACCCATGCAGTCGTGTGGTTGTAGCAAATTGGTTTGAAAATTCGCTTTTGTTCGTTGAAGAGCTCGTTATTAGCCTCTAAAACCGAATTGTCATCTCTGATTTTCTACAATCATCGCTACAAACGCTATTCTCGGCCGGACTCATGCGGGGAAGTTCAGGGTGATCGGAGGATTCTCTACAAATATGACGCCCATTGGCCGATGACTTCTTATGTATCCGGGAATCTGGTTTGACGATGCACCGACTGATTACACTGATTTGGCTTTTGATCGCCCCTCCTCTTTGGTCGGAACTGTACGTATCACCCTCTTCGGCCTATTTTGGTCATGTGCCGGCAGGTTATGAGGAACTGCGAGAAATCAGGGTTTGTGGGGATATCATCTCACGGGATAACCTGCAGTTCTTGCAGATATCAGATCCTGAGCTCAATGAAATTTTCCAGATTATTGATCAGTCCTGGAAGAACGAATGTCTGTTTCTGACTATCCGGTTTCGTCCGGCTCTGCATCAGGGCACGGAGTATCAGATTTATGGACTCTTACCCGACGGTAAAAAGTTGTATCAATGGCCAGAAGCTGAACGGAATCAAGCCGGCAGTCGTTTACAGGCCGTGCTCAGCGACAGAATTATAGATCTTGCTCCAGTGATGGGAACCGGCGTTACACAGAATATATGGGATAATGTTATCAAGCCTTCGGGGTGGCGCTACGCTGGACAAGTGACATACAGAAAAGAGGTGCCGGAAGCCTATGACAAGTATTTGACCTTTTCCTCTGCTGACAGGCTACAGCGTACAATAATAGCTTCAACCTATGACAGAAAAGAGCTGATTGAGTTAAGGTTGAACTGGCAGAACATTCCGGTATACAGCTATCCGGCTTCCAATGAACTGAGCTATGAACTGAGCTATGAACTGAATTATGACAGTCAGCGTGATTGGGTGACGGTTCATAATAAGCGACGGCTGGTGGCAACAGCCGGAACCCGGGGTGGTTTGAGCCTCTGGAAGCGATCGCGGGCGGAATGGCAGGAAGACCAGATATCAGGGAAATCACCTCACTATCCATTTGTTAATCAGCATTTCAGGCCCGTTTTCAACACCTCTGGCCGATGCCTTCTAATGCCGGATACTAACCTGAAGCATTTACGGCGTATCATTATTCCTGAGCAGAATGACCCTGAAGCCCTTGCGCCTTACCCGCTGAATTTTGGTGTTATTGGTTTAAGTCGGGGGCCGGACGAGACGATTGGTTTTGCTGATGAAAACCATAGTTCTATACATGAGTGTCGTCTGGACAATGATAGCTGCCAGATATTTGATTGCCGCACTTTACCTCCTACCCGACCTGGTAAGCCATATTCGACGGCGTTTAGTGCTGATGGACGATGGCTGGCAGCCGGTTACAATAATGATGGTTTTGAAGTGCGTTTATGGCGTAGAGAGAATGGTAGGGTTGTTGAAGATCAGCCTCAGGTGATCCACGGTTCTTCCGGCTGGCCTGCGTTACCAGCGATTCAGTTTCATCCTGACAGCCGACAGTTGTTTGTCACCAGTCGCCAGCACTTCCCCAAAGATTAATTCTGAACAGAATTCGCAAGGCTTTCAGAGTATCTGCTATTTTTAACTCTCGTGAAGTCATTCGTATTAACAACTCAGTCAGACCACAATGCCTGCTTCCCAAAAGAAAGCCCTTGCCGATGACCTGATTCAGGTCGTCTCTGACCAAGCGGCTAAAATACCTGACCCTCGTCCTAATCAGATCGACGACAAAATCCCACTGCATGATGCCGTTATGTCTGCTCTGGCCATGTTTCATCTGAAGTTCTCGTCCCTACTCCAGTTTGATGAAGACAGGCGCGAACCAGAAATCGAATACAACCTAAACACCCTATACAGGGTGGGAAAAGTGCCCAGTGACACTCATATTCGCTGCATGCTGGACCCAGTGCCCACTCGAGAACTGTCTCGGCTGTTTACCGCCTTATTCCATTTTGTTCAGCGCAGTGGACGATTGAAGCAGTTCAGATATTTTAAGGAGGGTTATCTTGCTCCAATGGATGGCACCGGGCACTTCAGCTCTGGAAAGATCAGTTGTAGCGAGTGCTGCATCAAGAAACCCGACAGCGAAAACCCACTGTATTATCACCAACTGCTGGGCATCTGCATCGTTAAACCTGGAATTAAGGAAGTCTTGCCACTGATGCCTGAACCCATCATTCAACAGGTAGATGCCTCTAAAAACGATTGCGAAGTCAATGCCCTGAAGCGAGCGCTTGAACACATTCACAAGGATCACCCGAGGGTGTTCAGCCTAATTAATGTGAGCCAAGTCAGGTCATATGAACTATTTTCACGATAGTCTTAACATAAAGTTTTCTACTATGTCCGCTTGCATCCTCTCAACACAAAATCAGGAAACCCAAATCCTTATCACTATCCAACATGGTCACTCTATGCTGGAGTTTGAGGATCGGCTTCAGACTGAACTCAATGAAGCCGGAGTACTGGCATCAGGCCAGCAGTTGGAATGTATGGATACAGATGGATCACCTATCACAATGGGATCTGTCCGTATGAGCTGTAAACGCAAAAAAGAACCTAAGGTTTATGAGACTCCATGGGGAGCCGTAAAGGTCGCTCGCAACGTATATCAGAGTAATAAAGGAGGTAAAACGTTTTGTCCTCTGGATCAAAATGCGCGAATTATTGTCAATTCCACACCGGCTTTTGCGCGCATGGTGAGCTGGAAATACGCACAGATGGCCGCTCCGCAAGTTGAGCAGGATCTCTTGCAAAATCATGGCAGAAAGAGCAGTCGTGCAACACTTCGGGATCTCGCTGACGTGGTGGGTAGTGTCGCTCAAATCAAAGAAGAAAAATGGACATACGTCATACCTGAATTACCCAGGCCGGTTACTACTGTCGCTATAGGGCTTGATGGCGTTAACCTGTTGTATTATGAAGGTTACAGAATCGCTATGTGTGGAACCATTACGCTGTATGACGATGAGGGTGAACGTCTTTACACCTCGTATTGCGCAGCCGCTCCCGAGTACGGAAAGAAAACCTTCATTGCTCGTTTTTCAGGAGAAATTCGCAAAGTCAAAGAGCGCTTCCCTGATGCCGTCTACGTAGGTGTTGCGGATGGTGCACCTGATAACTGGACCTTTCTTGAGCCTTTTACATCTTATAGTGTGTTGGATTTTTATCATGTCTCCGAGTATGTCGCTGAAGCAGCCGAAGCCCTGTATCCGGGGAAAAAACTGACCGGTGAACGCCATGCCTGGCTGAAAGAGAAATTACATAACCTCAAGCACAATGAAGGTGAAGCTAAACGGTTACATCGAGAATTAGAGAAAGTGTCTCCAAGCAATAATCGAACCGCCTCGCTGGAAAAACTGCTCAAGGCGAGAACCTATTTTAAAAATCACTGGCAACAAATGATTTACCCAGAAGCATTGGAGAAAAAATTACCGATAGGTTCCGGTGTAACGGAAGCTGCATGCAAGACATTGGTTAAGCAACGAATGTGTCGTTCAGGAATGCGTTGGAAAGAGCAAGGTGCATCCATGCTGCTGACTTTAAGAGCTCTTGTCTGTTCAACAGGATATTGGGATGAATTCTGGTCAAAGATGAACCGTTACGGATATCCGGTTGCACACAACCTTCTTTTGTTACATTAATCAGGCAGCACACCCATCACCCGAAGCTAAGATTGGTATTGAATCTTGATGACCTATATTCCAAGGGGCCCACCATTACACTGATTCGGTCTTATAACCATCACTACATTAGCGTTGCCAAGGAAAGTGACCATGTTGCCCTTTTTGAAGCCGTGGATGAACTGGACAAACAGGATAAAGTCACTCGATTTGAGTATACAGACGACCAAGGGCACCGGCACTGGTTCCGATTTGTTAACAAAGTTCCACTGAACAAAACCTACAACGATTTGAAGGTTAACTTTCTGGGCTCTACCTCAGATTGTGTGGGTAAATTTCAGCGATTCACCCCTCTTGGATAAAGATCAAGGCCACCACAATGAAAGTAAATTGCAGTTTTGAACCTTTCTCTGTTTCTGTAGCCGTAGGCTCGACCCTTGAGTCGCTGTATCTTTCCATTCATGCCTTCTGCACGGCCATTGTCGGCTTTCAGAACTATTGCGTTAATAATTCCCCACAGGTGTTCTTTGATCATCTTGGCCACTTTACGAACAGGTTCAAGCCGACACCTCAGTGCCCAGCTCAGCCACCGTTTCCATGCCTTGATAGCCCAAGCTCGTGATGTGTAATTCCACAGTGTCATCGCCATCTCTTTGATGGCCCAGGCTCGTGCTGTTTTCAGCTTTGAATCACGCAACGGCTCGAACGCTTCCCACTTTTCATCGCTCATATTTTCAGGATTTGTTAGCCAGTCAAACCGGGTACCTTTGAGTAAGTCTGACCCTGTAGACATAAGCGCTTTATGCTCTTCTATGCGAACTTTATTGACCGCATTGCCTAAGTACTGGGCAACATGGAACTTGTCAAATGCTATTCGCTCCCTGGCTTCTGGCACATGCAATGTGACTGCCTTGATAAAGGGCTTCCACATATCCATGGTAACGCATTCAATACCGGCTTTCTGGTCTGGCGTCAGGGTCTCAAAGTACTCATTGAGGCTGTCAGCTTTATGGTTGTCGGCCAAATGTAAAACAATGCCTTTTTCATGATCTGTAACCACAGTGACGTACTCACGCCTCTTCTGGAATGAGGTTTCGTCAACGGCTAACCGTTTGGGATTGTCGTGTACTCTGCGTGCCAGACCTCTCGCTACTGCACGCTGTTGGATACCGTCGATGGCATTCCAGCTAAGCTTCATTTGTTGGGCAACTGCACTGGTTGTTGCCTCTTTCAGCCAGTCAATAACAAGTGCTTCAAACAAGGCCGTAAAACCAGAGTTCGGTTCAGCCCATGGAACCTGTATTGTTTTTACACCGTGATCGGAACATTGTGTACGCGGAACATCAGCAATAAGGATGGTTTGAAACTGGCAGGTATCCAGATGCCGCCACTTCTTCTGACGTCGATCGTAACCCGGAGAGGGTTTATCACAAACACTGCATTTAGAAGGCTTTTTGCCATCATGTTCGAGAAAGATTTCGACTTTTCCTTCAGTAATGGAGAGTTCCACGTGAGCGACATGCCACGGAGTTTCAACGCCAAGTATTTTAGAGTAGAGTTCTTTATCGCGCATGTCGGCATCCTTGCCTTGAAGTGTTCAATATAGATTAAATCACCCACTAAAATTAGGGAAGAGCCACTTTCTGGAGTACATTGAGTACAACGAGAAAGGTAAGAAATGTTACAACAACAGCTGGGTCACCAGCCTACGCATAGGTCGAAAGCGCTGCATGCCTATCATGAGAGGAGGGCGAGCCAAATGGAAAATTGAAAATGAAACCTTTAATACGCTGAAAACCCAAGGCTACCAACTTGAGCACAATTACGGCCATGGCGATGAACATCTTGCCAGTAATCTGGCGTGTTTAATGTTCCTGGCTTTCCTGATTGACCAGATTGAACAGCTATCCTGCCCCTTGTTTAACAAGGCATGGAAAGGGTGCCGTGCCAAAATAAAATTGTGGGAATGCATTCGCAACCACTTTAATAGATTTGCCATAGACACATGGTGTGAGCTACTCAAGGCGGTTGCCTATATGAAATCAAAGAATAAACACAGGCCAATCACTCATATTCGCAGTCTGATACCTGACACGTCATAACAGGAAGGTAGTGCCGGTTTTCAGCGTAGATGATTGACTCCCAAGTCAGCTTATTGGCTGAAAGGTATAGTTTTGTCTTCTAAAGTTAAGGGTATGTTTTTGAAATAGACCTGTCATCGTCGTGTATTTATAGGGAGTGGCTGACCAGTCGCAGTGCTTTAACTATTTTGGCCGTATCGGGTTCAGGTAATCTCAGGGAAGTTGGGCGATATGACTTTAGTGAGCCTGAGCTCTCATTAAGATCTTCAATGCCGGTTTGGTTGTTTCGAAGCATGGTGTTTAATCCGCTTGCAGATCGCGCATATTTTTCAGTTAACCTTCTGGAAGGTGGCTTTCTGATGTTTGACCAGCTGGGAAATGGTCTGACACGATATATTCAGGAAGTTGATGAATGATGTTGATGATTGGATAGTCTGGATAGTTTGATAGTTTGATAGTTTGATAGTTTGATAGTTTTATAGTTGGATAGTCAGGATTGTTCCAGCATCCGTGTGAATAGGTCATTGTCAATGTATGATAGCGAATTTCAGACAGAGAGAAGAGAGACAAATGTTGGATATCAATGCTGAAATGGCTACCCTCGAAAGCAGTTGGAAACTGGTTGAGGGGCAGGGCCTGAGAAGAATATTTGAGTTCAAAGGGTTTCTGAAAACCATGTCATTTGTTAATGCGGTGGCCTGGGAAGCGAACCGGATCATGCATCATCCGGATATGGAAGTGAGTTTTAATAAGTGTGTTATCAATATCACAACCCATGACGAAGGAAACTCTCTCACGGATAAAGATTTTCAATTGGCACGAAACATCGATGCACTTTTTTGAGTTGAAGTGAAAGTCGATGTACGTATTATTTTGAGTTCTTGGGCTTAGTGTTAAAGCTGGCTCAAGGGTGATCTAACTGATCTGTGTTCGGTGTTTCCATTTTGGAAATAATGTTGAGTCGAGAAATTCAATTCCCAGGTGATTAGGTCTTTAGGTAAAGTGTGTGCAGTCTTTGAGTTTGTTTTAATTCTTTGTTTTAGGTTTATTGATTTACCTGTTTTAAACCCTCATTTATAGTTTACTCTCCGAATATCTGGATATATACGGTAAGGGGCATGTCGTTCTTTCAGATGTTTGATAAATGAGGGTTTTTTCTTTTGATATTAGTTGGAAAAAATCAGGATGGTTTTTCTGTTTTTATTATTTGATTTGTCTTGTTTATAAGTTTGCATTGATGTTGTATCTAAATAACTTTGAAAATGATAATCATATTGAAAAGTATGGTCAGCGAGCGGTGTTCGACGTAAGTTCAATTCCAACGTATTCATCCATAGTCCGATATGTAGAGAAAGAGTGTGTTAAGGGGAGTGTCAGGGCGCTAAAGGTGTCGAGAACCTTTAGCCGACAACTGCAGTTTGAATTGTATGAGATCACTGGGGTGAAGAAGTCCCCGTTGAATAGTGAACAGAAAATTTGCTATGTATTTTATGGCAATATTCTCAATACTCACACCAAGTCCAAAAAAGATGCTCTGAATGATGAGCGAACCAATTACTTTTTTGATGTGAATGGGAACTTCAAGCGAAGAAGCTTATTATTAAATCTCTAAATAGGATTGAGAGGATGAAGGGGAGGATTAGTCTCGGGGTAATAAATCATTGGTTCTGAAAGTGATGTTACGAGCAACGCTGTGTCTTTTTGTGAATAATTGTTCGATATCTTTTCTGCTATTGAAAAATAGCTTCTGATTTTTTCACTCTACAATAATGGGTAGTACTCCATCTGTAACGGGGACCGGTATTCTCTTGAATAATTCATTGAAAACATCTTCAATTACTTGAGCGACAACAATATGGACCTGTGAATGTTCGGTTCTTTGATGCCATATTAAACTTTGATCCAGCATATCAAAGAGGCCGTCAAACGGGACGGGCAGATTGGTAATATAAAAATGGCTTTGAATCAAAGGATCAATCATCAGAAGGCGGCTGGCAATAACCAATGAATTATCATTTATGGCACATTGGAAAAGAAGGGAAATATTATCCGTTTTCAGTGTAGAGTATTGAGTCGAGAAATCCTTTTGCATCAGCTTGACAGCGGCTTCAAGTTTCGCGCCTTTTATAAAATTATTCGGAACCATGCACTCGTGCTTTAATAGCTGGTTGTAATTGATAGTCTGGTGAGCCAGTGGATGCTCGTGAGGGACAAAAATCTTGGGAGTGCTTTTGAACAGTTTTTTGGAGATAAATGGGTTACCAAGGTTTGAATCAAGATAGATAGCAAAATCAAGCACGCCTTTGGCCAGTTTGTCTTGATATGAGGCATTCAGACTACTTAAATTCAGGAGTATGTTGGGGAACTGTCCTTTCAGAGCTTTTATAACTGATGCGCCTGCTGCATGCAAAAGGTCACAATTCATTTGAATAGATATTTCTCCATGAAAATCAGAAATATCTTCAGTTTTATCCGGAAAGCATTCTGATGCAGCAGCCCGCAAACGTTGTAATTTGGGTAGAAGTTCCATGGCTTTTGGGGTTAGAAACATTTCATTACCGCAGCGCTCCAGCAGAGCATCATCAAAGACTTCCCGAGCTTTTTTCAGAATTTTACTGATTGCAGATTTACTCAATGCCAGTGCATCCGCTGCATTAGACAAGTTTCTTTTTTCCAGAAGTGTGCACAGAGGAAGAATAAGTTTGGCGTGTCTGGTCAGCATGAATTCGTTTATTACAGCATTAAAAAAATTGTGTGAAGAATAACCTGTTCTTGTGACTGTCTCCATCAGCTATTCGTATAATTGTCTATTTTATGATTATATTTTCAAGGTGTTCTCGAAGGAAATGGCCATTGAAACAATACTCACAGAGGGCTTGTTGGAATATCCTGAGTTGGTGAACGGTTGTGATTATGTATAGATGTACTTAGGGTAGACATTAAGCCCCACCCACAGCGCACAAACCCAGCCGCGACCGCCCGGAGCAACCATCTCTCGCTGGATGCTCCCGTCTCGCATTAGAGCCCCAAAAGGAAAGCAATTCATCAATAACTGATATGAGCGCCTTGCCTCCAATCAGTACTGCTGAGATCACATTGCCATAAAAACGTGTTCCACACTTCATTGCCTTGTGCGTAGATATTTCATCCAAGCTGCCAGACAGGCTCAGCCCTGCCTGGGCGGCATGAGCAAGATAACGTTTCAGCGTAACCACTACAAACGACAGCAGCACCAGGCTAAACATCAGAGAAGCTGATTTTGTATTAAACCGATGCCAGCCCGAGTAGGATTTGATCTCCTTGAATATCAACTCAATCTGCCACCTCAGCCGGTAGGCCTGAAGCACCTCACTCAGAGTAAATTCAGCACGATCAAGGTTGGTGACAATGAACACCCAGTGCGCCGAGATAAATCGGCAAGAGATTGAAGGTGAAAGTCCTTCATCCGGTAAGGTCTAGCAATCCGCCGGAACCCCGAGTCATGGGCGGTTGTCAGTAATGGCAATGGTTAAGCGTTGACAGGGGAAGGTACAGGCTCAGTATTGAGCTCCGAAACCATCATCGAGAACGCCGACCTTGTTGGGTGAAGGGGAAGGCAATACGACAGAATCACGCTATTGCAAGTGTTACTGTTGGTTCTCCGGAGTCAGTAGACCTGGTGCATGTACTGATGTCTTTTGTGCGGAACTCGGGAGACCCTGTCAGTGATTCGCTGATCTCAATGAGAGTGTTCACAGCGGGTCGGATTCAGCGAAGTCAGAACGACAAAGGCTGAATACCTACGCGGGCAGGGAGTCAGATAGACGAATAGTAGTGAAGAAACCGGCGAACAATATGCAGGTAAAACAACCAGACCATAGCGGAGTCGGTGGAGCGAAGTCGTCTAACGGCAAAGAATGGCGCAACACGCCGGATCTGACTGCAACACAGAGTGCAGAAGCAGGATCGTCAGGGCTGATGCGTCTACATACCAAAGCAAAAAGGAACCGGTCTCTGCGGTTCAATAATTTGTTGCACCATATCACTGTGGTCATGCTGACAAAGGCGTATAACCGTCTGAATCGGACATCGGCCAGAGGTGTTGATGGGGAGAGCTGGAAAAGTTACGGCAAACATTTGTCGGAACGAATCACGGCGCTTCACAACCGTATTCATACACAAGGGTATAAACCCAAACCTGTCCTGAGAATCTGGCTACCCAAACCGGATGGCAATCGTCGTCCGGTTGGAATCACTTCGGTGGAAGACAAGATTGTTCAGCAGGCGTTAGTGTGGGTGCTGGAAACCATCTATGAAGCAGACTTTCTTGGGTTCAGCTACGGGTTTCGACCCAATCGAAACCAGCATCAGGGGCTATGTTCCCGTCAATAGTTGGGAGCACTCAAGTCCTATAAAAACTTTATTTTCCTGCTCCACATATGGCTATTCATGAGATAGGAAGGTATCCCAGAACAAATCGCTGTTCTTTGGGCAATAAACAAATGCAATATACAAGATTTAGTCATATCTCTACTTTATAAGGCACGTCTGTAGCCCTGTAAACATAGGGAGTAAGCAATACAACTATTGGCGGGAACATAGCCAGCATCAGGCATTAAATGTAGCCTATGTGGCGATTACCCAAAAGAAAGTCAGCTGGATACTGGATGCAGACATCAGAAAATTCTTTGATCAAATAGATCACGACTGGATGATGAAGTTTTTACAACACCGAATCGCAGACAAACGACTACTCCAGCTGATAAAGCAAACGCTGAAAGCGGGAGTAGTAGAAGACAGCCGGTATTCTAAAACAGTGGTCGGAACACCACAGGGGGCAGTTATTTCACCATTACTGGCGAATATTTACCTCCATTATGTTTTAGATTTATGGGCACACCAATGGCGGAAAAGAAACGCCAGAGGGGAGTGTTATATTGTCCGCTATGCGGACGATAGTGTATTGGGATTTCAATACCGTTCGGATGGCCTGCACTTTATGGCAGCCCTGAAAGATCGGTTAGGAAAGTTTGGCCTGAGTTTGAACGGTGAGAAAACAAAGCTGGTAGAGTTTGGTCGATTTGCAATCAGTAACAGAAAGGAGAGGAGACAGGGGAAACCCGATACCTTCGATTTTCTGGGCTTTACACACATCTGCTCAGTGCGCCGTTCAGACGGAGGATTCATGCTGAAACGATTTACGATAGCCAAGAAGCTGAGAGCAAAAATCAAAGACATAAAACAGACTTTACTGAAAAACCGGCACAGGGATGTATTCGAACAGGGTAAATGGCTGAAAAGCGTAGTTCAGGGACACAATAATTATTTTGCAGTTCCCGGCAATCTTAAAGCATTAAACCAGTTTCGTAGAGAAGTCTGCAGAGCTTGGGTAAAGGCATTAAGAAAGCGCAGTCAAAAACACCGCATAACATGGAAGAAAATGCAGAAGGTCTTCAAACTGTTTATTCCAAGCGCGAAAATACTCCATCCATATCCAAGTATGCGACAGTGTGTTTGATTTTCCGTAAGAGCCGTATGCATTAGTAGTGCCCGTACGGATCTGTGCCGGAGGGGTGATAAACTGTCAAGAAATTGCTGGTAAATCAACTCTTTACGGCGATCTTTCGCTTTTTGTCATTCCAGCGAACCACCACCCGAAATATCCAGCCTTTAAGTTGAGGCCATTCAACATCAAGATCCATGCACTGATCTTTGGGAAACCGTGACAGAACCTCTTTCAGTTTCTTGCCTTTGTAACGATTGAAGTTTTTCCCATCTTCCCTGACAGCATGATGAATAACCGGGTTGATACTCTGCGGTGCCTTGCATAAAAATGAACCTTCCCGGTCATCAATTGCCGCAAAATATTCCAGATCAAAATAGCCGGCATCAAACATCATGAGTACCAGTGCCAGCGATGTCGGTAATGGTGGCAGGCAGGCTCTTTCCGATTTTGTGTCTTCGGTGAACTGAACACGTACAATATTGTCATTCAGCAGATCCATCGTCGTATGGAGTTCCACTGCTGCCGGACTGACTTTTGAGAACCGCCCGGGGAATTTGTCCTGCAATGTTTTATAAATTGCCTGGGAAGAGCCATCGTGAATCAGGATCTGTTCAAACTCTGCGAAAGGACTATTTTCATCAAAAGCCATCACCTTTTTGGAAAACATTTGCAGGCAGCGCATCCAGAGCCAGAAGATCAGTTTAGGTAACGCAGCTTTCTTTGCCTGATTGCACCAGGAGCGATAAGTCACACTGATGTCCGGCAGCTCGTTAAACTTGCGATGAAGGTCAGCCAGAGTGGTTGCATTACCGTCGCCACCCAAGGCTGAAATCAACGACATAATAAAGTCGATAGGCAGGATAGCCCGCTCTCTGTAAGTAAAGCCAAACAGGACAGCTTTCTGAGCAAGCTCAGATTGAGAGAAACAGGTCAGCATTTTTTTTTAACTGATCTAACATGAGGTATGTTCATCTTGAGTGGCCATTGTCTTGTGATTTTGCATTCTAAGTATGGCTGCTCAAGGTGAGCTCTGCTACAGGATTGGCAGTGGCTTGGGCTTAATGTCTACCCTAAGTATAGATGTATAAAGTCATCCCCAAAAGCACGTGAAAATAATAGTTCATCTACCTCGTAGAAGCCTTTCAGTTTGTCAATTCAGGCGTTTGTCGTGCCGATAGGCTCCTCGATTTCACCATTTCTCCAATAGCTCCACCGCTAGGCGTCACTTTGCAAAAGGTTTAATAATACGGTTCTATTCAATCCTCCAGTCCTGCTTGATCGGTTCCATGAATATCTACAAATTTCTTATCTGAACATCATTTTCACTGAGCCATGCTACAGGGGTGTGTGATTTAAACAATGTCAAGAAAAACGACTACACTAGTATGGCCGTATAGGCTTTTTGGCGTTGAGAAATATGTACAGCTCAGTCCTTTCATCCAACGATGAAATCACAGAAATCGTTATCAAAATCCCGCACAATCGCTCAATGGTGGATTTCGAAAATCATTTGCAAGATGCCTTAAATGAAGCGGAACAACTGGGAACAAAAAAGCAACTTGAGTGGCTTGATACTGACGGTTCTCCCATTACGCTTGGCAATGTTCGGTTGACCAGTAAAAGTAAAAAAGAATTGAAGGTTTATGAAACTCCATGGGGAGCGGTTAGGGTCAATCGTTTTATCTATCAAAGTCGTGAAGGCGGTGCTATTTATTGTCCCCTTGATCAATCTGCACGAATTGTTGTTAATTCAACCCCGCGACATGCCTGCATGGTCAGTTGGAAGTTTGCCCACATGCCTTCCACTGAAGTAGAGCAAGATTTTCTAAGAAACCACGGACGTAAAATCCATCGAAGAACCGCTAAAGACCTGGCAGAAGTCGTTGCCAGTATTGCTCAGGCCAAAGAAGAATCCTGGACTTATGAATTACCGGATTTACCCGAGCCAGTAGCCACAGTTAGCTTGGGGCTGGATGGTGCAAACTTGCTTTATAAAGAGGGCTACAGAATTGCAATGTGCGGAACTATTGCGCTTTATGATGAAGAAGGAAATCGAATGCACACGGTGTACGCTGCCGCTGCCCCCGAATACGGAAAAGAAACTTTTATAAGGCGGTTCTCTTCTGACATTGAGAAAATGAAGTCTCGTTTTCCTGATGCCACTTACGTTGGAGTTGCTGATGGGGCGCCAGATAATTGGACGTTTCTTGAGCCTGTTACATCGATTCAAATTCTGGATTTTTATCACGTTAGCGAATATGTGGCAGAAGCGGCAGAAGCTATATATCCGGGATTGGCGAATATGTGGCAGAAGCGGCAGAAGCTATATATCCGGGTAAAAAAATGCAGAATGAACGCAAAGCCTGGTTAAGATCAACACTGCACGAATTAAAAAACACCCCTGGTAAGGCAAAACGTTTATGGTTGGAATTAAAGAAAGCAGCTCCCGGGAATAAACGTCTTGTTTCTAAAGAAAAACTGGATAAAGCCAGAACTTATTTCAAAAATCACTGGCACCAAATGATTTATCCAGAAGCGTTGGAAAACAAGTTACCAATTGGTTCTGGTGTAACAGAAGCTGCTTGCAAAACGCTGGTTAAGCAGCGCATGTGTAAGTCAGGCATGCGATGGAAGGAACAAGGGGCGTCAATGCTATTAACATTACGAGCTCTGGCGAAGTCAACGGGTTATTGGGATGCTTTCTGGTCGAAGATGGATCGCTACGGGTTTCCAGTGGCTCACAACCTGCATGCCTGACATTATTCAAGCCACACACCCTGCTACAGGACTAGTGCCAGCTCAAAGTCATTTGATTCAGACATATAGGAAGGACGGTGCTTGAGATGAATTTCACGATTCCGTGCAATGTACATGATGTTGCTCATTGAGGATTCGAATAAAGTAATCTACCGTTGTCTTATATATGCATCCAATGCATTATACTGAATGTATGTAATTACTCAGGGTAATAATGAGTGAGCGTATCTAATCTGTCGTCTTCTGATTTAAACCTGTTGCCAGTTCTCCAGGTGTTACTGGAAGAAAGGAATGTTACCAGAGCCGCAGGTCGCTTGAGTCTGACTCAACCGGCCATCAGCAGAAACCTGGCTCGATTGAGGCAACTGTTTAATGATCCACTTTTTACCCGTACTCACAAGGGATTGTTACCCACCCCGAGAGCGGAAGCTCTGGCTTTGCAATTGCAATCGCACCTGCAGGGAATCAGTCAGCTTATAGAAACACCGGTATTCATTCCGGTTGACGCAACAAGCAGCTTCAGACTGGCTACTACCGATTATGGTACACATCTTTTATTACCATCAGTGATGGAACGTCTGAGATCGGAGGCACCTGGTGTCAATCTTGAAATAGTACCCTGGCAGGAAAACCTGTTGCATGATTTGAATCATGAGGATATTGATTTGGGCATCTGCACTCTGGATGATGCCCCAGCTGGTATCCATGGTCGGGGAATAGGGCAGGATAAATTCGTCTGTGTTCTAAGAAAGTCGCATCCTCAGATTGGGGAGGGGTTGACTCCGGAGAGTTATTCCAGCCTTTCTCATGCGCTGATAACCATGGGAGGAGAGCGAAAAGGTGCCATTGATCATTTACTGGAAGATTTGGGCCTGAAAAGAAGAATTGCCCTGCGGGTTCCTCACTTTATTTCGGCATTGGCTCTGGTTTCAAGAACGGATCTTGTCCTGACCATTCCTTATGGTCTGGCAAATAGCTGTGCAGGACAATATGGACTGAAAATTTTGCCTTTCCCCCTTGAACAGAAAGAGTTTACCTATTCCATTATCTGGCATGAGCGCCATATGAAGGATCCAGGTCATATATGGTTTAGACAGCTTATGTATGAAGAATTGACAGCAAAAGTTCGTTCTATCAAAAGAGGTTGTAACGTTTAAGCGTAAATGATCGCTCACCGGCTTAAACCATTGCCGGATGCTCTCTCATCGCGGTTACTGACTGAATGTAAGCTTCCGGGGTACGTTCGTTGACCACCTGCCCTCATCTTCAACCTAACCGGTATAACAGCGTCAGCGTTTTTGGCCGATAAAGGGGAGAGTTAAGGGACTGTATCAGGGATTGATTAATGGATTCATCAACACCAACAGGCTGTGGATATATTTGTGATAATGGCGTTGTCTGTCAAGACTCGTTACTTGGTGGCAGTGAATATTGCTTCTGGCATGATCAGAGTGTTGATAAAAGCGGTGATGAGGTAAAAAGTCTGCTGGAAGAAAGGGCCGAAACAGGCAGACCCATGGAAGGATTCTATTTAAAAGGTGCCAATCTGGAAAATCTGGATCTTGCGTACCGGAAAGGACAAAGAATTCAACTGATAAAATCTAACCTGAATCGAGCCAATCTTCATAATGCTCATCTCTACAAGATAGATCTCAGTGACTCAAATCTGTTAAAGGCTGATTTGAGTCTGGCCAATATGCATTGTGCGGATTTAACCGGGTGTAATTTACTGGGCGTGAATCTCGATGGTTGCCGTCTTGAGTATGCTCAGTGGGGAAAGAAAATTTACCAGCAATTACAGGCAGAAACTCACCCTCATAACGCCACGGTATTTTTTCAGGAGGCTGAAGAAGTGGCCAGAAATATTCGCAAGAACTGTGAAAATCAAGGGCTTTTGGATACGGCAGGTCAATTCTTTTATCAGGAAATGGTGCTTCGTCGAATGGGGCTGCCAAAAGGCTCATTTGAGCGATTGTTCTCAGGGCTGGTCGATAATGTCTGTGGCTATGGTGAAAAGCCAATACGTGTCATCCTGTTTTCTGGTCTGCTGGTGTTTTTCTGCTCTTTGGTATATTACTTTGCAGGCATTCAGGATGGTGGAGTGGTCATTCAATACCAACCTGAATCAGGGCTGGCCAGTAATGTCATTGGGTGGCTGGACAGCCTCTATTTCAGCGTGGTGACTTTCACAACCCTGGGTTATGGTGATCTGATCCCGCTGGGTTTTTCCAGAATTATTGCTGCGTTTGAAGCGTTTATTGGTAGCTTTTCCCTGGCTCTTTTTGTCGTAGTTTTTGTAAAGAAAATGACTCGGTGAGCATGCAGTTTTCAGGGATGTTTACTCTCAGGTTTGGTAAGCTTCGGTTTCTTCCGGATCACAACTGATGGCTGCATGGGGTTGTCCCTGTAATAGCTTCTTAAATTGCTCTCTCTGTAAATGAATCAGTTCTCTATGATCTCCAGCTTCAAAATACAATTCATGAACAGAATTGAGTTCATCGTCCCAGCAGGTTTTCATTCCATAAGCTGTGCCCATTGCCGGAACAGCCCCCTGATCACAATCCGGAAACAGAGCTCTGAGCTGTTGCTCGGTGACCAGATTCAAATGACGATCCATTTTAGTATTTAGCCAGCGCAGCATAACCTTGTTCATAGAGGGTATGATGGCCATTACATATCCTTCCTGATCTTTAAGTACCACGGCTTTTGCCATGTTTTTCACAGGAACACAGGCTACATGTGCGGTGTTCAATGCTCTTTCGGAATAGGGATGGCTGACTACTTCGTAATCGACATGATGCTGGTTGAGGTACGATTGAAGTTTGGTGGCTATAGACATCACTACATCTCTTGGTGAAGGCAATACATAAAATATACACTATTCCGAAAGTTTATATGTAAATGCTAAAGAGATGGGGCAAGAGGGAGGTTTTTTTAAGATGAAAAAAATATATAAATGGATTTTTTACAAGTAAGTGATGCTGTTGACCGTAAGCGCGAATTAAACCCACGTCCTACCGCATTAACCTCGGATAGGAAATCATAAGCTTCTCAATACTGAGGAGGCAATGATGAAAGCACCTAATGATTTAACGAAGCAGTGGCAGCAACGACTTCAAACCTGGCGCGATTCTGGCTTAAGCCAGAAAGAATGGTGTACTCAGCACCACATCAAGCAGCCTCAATTCTGGTACTGGAAGAAAAAGCTGGGTGTCTCTCAACATTCAAGTCCATTAAAAAACGGCTTTGTACCGGTTACCCTGTCTCAGGAAATTCGACCGTCACCAGAACTAACCGTCGCATTACCCAACGGGTTAACGGTATCCGGCATTGATCAGAATAATCTCTCGCTCGCCGGGCAACTGATCGAGTTGCTAAAATGACCGCCATCATGCGTCCATCAGTAACGCTCACCAATGTGTACCTTTATCGTAAGCCTGTTGATTTTCGCAAGTCGTTCAAAGGGCTGGCCGTACTGGTTGAACAAGAACTGGGTCATAACCCTTTTAGCGGATGTTTGCATGCTTTTACCAACCGCCACCGCAATAAAATCAAGTGTTTGTTCTGGGAAGATAATGGCTTTGTGCTGTACTACAAAAGTTTGGCGGAAGACAAATTCAAGTGGCCCAAAAAATCAGACGACCTGGTGACACTGACGGGGCAGCAGCTGAACTGGCTATTGGATGGATACGACATCAGTCTTATGAAACCCCATAAAAAATGTCATTACGACAGCTGTTTTTAGGCGCATTTTGTCCCCTGTTTTGTTAAAATAACGGCTATGAAATTATTGACTGACACCCTCACTCTTCAGCCGGGTTGCGCCTCGAATTTGTCCGTTGACAGCGCTGAAACTCCAGGGCCATCTCATTTGGCACTAACCATCAAATAACACTTTGAAATAGGCAGAATGTACAATAAAACATTCTGAAAATTTGGCATCCTATGCTTGAATAATAAGGATGCCGTAAGTGACTCTCTTGGATACTTTTTCAGAATTGACCGAAGTTCGTGCAGATAATCATCGCTACCCACTTTCACACCTCGTATTCATTGCCGTTTGCATG
>CBDBOO010000066.1:0-225860 GCA_965208385.1 Endozoicomonas sp. | reverse complement strand
AAAACAAAATTCGGACCGATTTCCCTGAGGTCCGACATCATGGTTTCCTGGGTTTCTACAAAATTGATTATCTGTCTCTTCAGCAATGCCTGACCAACCGCGTATATCTGTTCCATAATCCAGGGAAGAGGTAATACGGACACATAATTATCACCGGGTTCTTTCGGGTCAGCCCTTAAATAGGCCGCACAGTGCCCAAGAAAAGGCCCGGAATGATGTTTGGCCAGTTTCGGTCTGGAAGTCGTTCCTGAAGTAGTGCAGAGAATGGAAAGATCGTCGCCCCTGGTGGCCGCTACTAAACGACCATAGAGTTCAGGACTGGTGTCATCCAATGCCTTACCCATCTCATAAACCTTACTGATATCAATCAGCCGCTTGTCCTGATATTTTCTCATTCCCCGCGAATCACAGTAGATAATCAGCCTAACTGTGGGTATTTTATCGTCCAGTTCCAGAAGCTTGTCACACTGTTCTTCATCTTCTGCAATAACCACGCTGGCACCGGAGAAATTGAGCAGATACTCGGTTTCTTCATGCAGTGAATCCTGATAGACACCCAGGGAATAACATCTAAGGGCATGGGCAGCCAGTTCGCCCCAGAGCCACTCTGGTCGGTTATCCCCCTGCAGGGCAATAATTTCCTGCGCTTTAACGCCCAACTCCTTTAAACCCAGTGCCAGCCATTTCACCTGATTGTTGTATTCCTGCCAGGTAAATTCCTGCCAGATGCCGAACTCTTTTTCTCTCAGAGCAATATCAGCAGGAAAGTGCTCTGCATTCCAGGCCAACACCTTTGGAAACGTATCCTGAACGGTTATATCTGGAAATGACATCAGGCGATTTCCTCCAATGGTTCATCCATAAGCACATTATCTTCTTCGCCCAGATAGGCTTTCTTTACGTGCTCATTATTCATAATGTCATCGGGCTGGCCTTCGGCAATTTTCTTGCCAAAATCCAGAACCATAACTCGATTGGAAATTCCCATCACAACGCCCATATCATGTTCAATCATCATGACAGTCATTGAAAACTCTTCATTTAAATCAAGAATAAACCGCGCCATATCTTCTTTTTCTTCCTGGTTCATCCCGGCCATGGGTTCATCCAGTAATATAAGCTCCGGAGTTAACGCTACGGCTCTGGCAAGTTCTACTCTCTTGCGTAAACCATAAGAAAGCGTGCCCGCCTGTTTCTTTCGGATATGGGAAATTTCGAGGAAATCAATAATATCTTCCACCGCTCTGCGGTGTTTAATCTCTTCCTTCTGGGCACCTGAAAACCAATAGAGTGGACCTGTGGCAAAATTATTCCTGAGGAGGTGATGTCTTCCCACCAGAATATTATCCAGCACCGACATATGCCCGAAGAGTGCCAGATTCTGAAATGTCCGCCCCATACCCAGTACAGAACGTTTATTGGGTTTCAACCCGATCATTTCCCGGCCTTTGAATTGTATTGAGCCCTGGTCGGGCTGATATCGACCGGATATACAATTAAGCATGGATGTCTTACCCGCACCGTTGGGTCCGATAATGGAAAAAACATCACCCTTATTAACTGAAAAACTGACATTTGTAAGTGCTTTCACACCACCAAAGGCTAATGAAATATTTTCTGTTACAAGCAGAGGATCAGAATGACTCATCTTATGGCCTTTATTATCTTTTTCCTGCCCATTGAATTAAAAGATCAGATGCTGATACAAATTATATTCGTCCTCACAGCTTCCATAAACCATGAGAGATATTGGCAAAAAACATTGTTGGCAAAACCTTTAGTGGTAGTGCTTATAATTGGCAAAACCTGTTGAGACTACTGCTGGAAAAATTTTTATTGTTCTTATTTTGTGCAAATGAGACTAGCACAGGCTATAAGTTCAGGTAAACGCTAAACGGAATGAACAATGTAAGACCAAGGTCTAAGAAATAGAATTTCCTCATTCATTTACTTCGTCACAGTATTCGATTTATCCCAACAGGATTTTTCTCAACTTATTTACCTCAAGCCATTTACCTCAAACTACTTACCTCAAACTACTTACCTCAAACTACTTACCTCAAACTACTTACCTCAACATGGCAATATATCGATAGCTCTGAAAAATTGCCCGTGTCAGATTGATATCGTAAGTAAAATATTATCTATAGACGTACATGCAATGAACAGGGTAACGTTCCAACAATCTTTACTAACATTTTGATTTGACCATTGGGATTATGCATTGCCTCTCAATTGGCCGTTGATAGAAAAAGTTGCTTAACTCAAATAAAAATAATAGATGGAAGCAAACTATGACAACACAGCGAATGGGTTTTTTTCATAAAACACTATTGCAAGGCTCTTTACTGGCCGTGAGCGCTCTTACACTGGTAACACCAGAGGCAGTCAGTTCAGAAATCCGATGGGATATGCCAACCCCTTATGTGGATAGTATCCATCACACCAAAAATATCCGTGCATTTGCTAAAGAAGTGAATTCACTGACCCAGTCTGAACTCACCATCAATGTGCACTCGGGCGGTTCCCTGTTTAAACATAAGGAAATCCCAAGAGCTGTACGATCTGGTCAGGTTCAACTGGGTGAAGTATTCATGGGGATACTGGGCAATCAGAATCCGATTTTCAAACTGGATAACCTGCCATTTCTGGCAACCAATTTTGATCAGGCCGAACAACTCTGGCAGGCCTCTCGCCCTCAGGTTGAAGCTGTTTTGAAAAAAGATGGCATGCAGCTGCTTTATGCCGTGCCATGGCCACCTCAGGGTATTTACAGTAAAGATAAAGTGGATGACATCAGTGATTTGAGTCAAACAAAAATGCGTGCTTACAGCGCTACGTTATCCCGCCTTGCCGTATTGATTGGCGCTTCACCAACAACCGTTCAAACGGTAGAAATACCCCAGGCATTTTCCACGGGTATTATTGACACAATGATTACTTCACCCAGTACCGGCGTCAGCAGCCAGGCCTGGGATTTTGTTAAGAACTATACGGATGTCAGAGCATGGATTCCCAAAAACATGGTCGTCGTCAACAAGCGGGCTTTTCAACGCCTTCCGGAAAAAATACAGCAGGCCGTACTCACGGCTGCAGCGAATGCTGAAACCCGGGGCTGGGCCATGGCTCGCAAGGAAACCTCGGAAAAAACCGCTTTGCTGGCAGAGAATGGCATGATCGTTTCCACGCCCAGCAGCGCATTAATGAAACAACTCAGCAAAGTGGGTTCGACCATGGCCAGTGAATGGACCCAGGAGTCAGGCAGCACCGGCAAGGCCATTTTAAGTTCCTACAAACAATAACCAGGTAAAGCAGTTGATGAGAAGATTAATTGACTGGATTTATGGCGGTGCAGCGGTATCAGCCGCTGCCTGCATTGTGCTGGTTTGCCTGCTGATTCTGGCTCGTGTTATTGGCCGATGGTTTGGTATTGTCGTTCCTTCCAGTGATGATTTTGCAGGATATCTCCTTGCTGCCAGCAGCTTTCTTGGATTGGCGTATACATTTCGCACAGGAGGTCATATTCAGGTCAGCCTGTTTATCTCCCGGTTCAGCAAAACAGCAACCCTTTACTCTGAACGGACTATTCTGATTCTGGCTTCGGCGCTCACTTTATATCTCACATACCATCTGGGATATCTGGTCTGGGAATCCTGGTTATTCAAGGAAATGACCACGGGATATGTTCCGGTTCCCCTCTGGTTGATGCAGCTGCCTGTGGCCATCGGAATGGCTGTTTTTTCCCTGGCAATATTCGATCAGACCTATCTGAATATCCGTTACAGGGCTGACTTACCCGGTATGGATCAACAGGAACCACAAAATACTTTCACCAGTGAAGATGTTACTGGCAAGGACATTACTGGCAAGGATATCACTGCCAAAGGTATCATTGAAAAGCCCCACCACGACTCCATCACTCCCCCCGAGGCAAAGGAATGACTGTTCTGGCCATTGGTATTATTTTGCTCATTACCCTGTTCGCTCTGCTGGCATCCGGATTCTGGGTAGCGTTGTCTCTTTTATCCGTTGCATTACTGGGCATGTCGCTACTGGGCAACAGTGCCATTGGCCTGATCTACGGAACAACCACCTGGGGGGCTGTATCAGACTGGTCGCTGGCTGCCCTGCCATTGTTTATCTGGATGGGGGAAATTCTGTTCCGCACCCGGCTTTCAAGGGATCTGTTTGACGGCCTGTCACCCTGACTGGAACGCCTTCCCGGAAGATTACTTCATGTGAACATCCTCAGTTGCGGGATGTTTGCAGCTGTTTCCGGATCCTCTGCTGCCACTGCCGCAACCATTGGCCGACTGACCCTCCCGGAACTAAAACGACAGGGTTATGATGATCAAATGTCCATCGCGACACTGGCAGGCTCAGGAACACTGGGACTATTGATTCCGCCTTCCATAATTCTCATTGTTTATGGTGTCGCCGCAGAGGTTTCCATTGGCAGACTGTTTATTGCCGGTGCCATTCCAGGTCTGCTGCTCATTTTTCTCTTTATGGGTTACACCGTTTTATGGTCTTTGTTAAACGCTCACCGCTTGCCAGAAAGTACCGGTCATCCAAAAGGCTCCAAGCTTCTGGCGCTGGTACGTCTGGCACCCATTCTTGGACTTATTCTCTTTGTACTGGGCTCGATCTATACAGGATTAACCACACCCACCGAAGCCGCTGCATTCGGTGTTATCGGTGCATTGTTTCTGGCTTTTGTATCAGGCACCTTATCACTGGACAGTTTTTCAGCCAGCCTGATGGGTGCAACACGCACCTCATGCATGATAATCCTGATACTGGCGGGTGCCGCATTTCTAACGGTCGCCATGGGCTTTATTGGTATTCCAAGAATGCTGGCCGAAATGATTGCAGTCATGGAGCTTTCGCCCTTTCTGTTACTGGCGATTCTAACTCTGATGTTTGTGGTACTGGGTTGTTTTCTGGATGGTATCTCCGTGGTTGTTCTTACGACCTCTGTTGTATTACCCACCATTATTCAGGCAGGCATCGATCCACTCTGGTTTGGTATTTATATTGTACTGGTGGTGGAAATGTCTCAAATCACCCCGCCGGTGGGCTTCAACCTGTTCGTAATCCAGTCACTTACGGGGAAAAATATCCTTTATATTGCCAGAGCCGCACTGCCCTTTTTCTTTTTACTGTTGCTGGCAGTACTCCTGATAATAGTCTTTCCATCCATTGTCACCTATCTGCCAGAATTGATGACCTCATAAAAATAATAATACTCTGGGGCACAAGTCCCAGATTTTTCCCGGGATCCATCGGCATCGGCATCGGCAATATTTCATAGCCAACTTCCTTGAAAGATGAATTCCGATCTAATATTTTATGAATACTTCTTCACATTGATCTACGGCTATGTTCCCGTCAATAGTTGGGAGCACTAAAGTCCTATAAAAACTTTATTTTCCTGCTCCACATATGGCTATTCATGAGATAGGAAGGTATCCCAGAACAAATCGCTGTTCTTTGGGCAATAAACAAATGCAATATACAAGATTTAGTCATATCTCTACTTTATAAGGCACGTCTGTAGCCCTGTAAACATAGGGAGTAAGCAATACAACTATTGGCGGGAACATAGCCTTGATCTACCTTAATAACTTCTTAAGAAAATTATCTGTAACCCGGATAAGGGATTCAAATAATGAAGTTAATAACAGTCATTACCAGATTACTCATTTCCAGCTTGATATTTTTCTTACAGACACAGTTGGTATTTTCGAACGAAACTGAAGATGACGTATCCAGCCATGCGGAAAGTGCTGAAAAACGGAGTGCACCGCTACTGCTGGATGAAAACGAATGGCAACCAGGAAATAGTTTCGAAGGGGTTCGAATTCCCGGCTTGTTCATGCATCATGACTCGAAGTTTTTGTTTCATACAATGCAACTGAATTTTCCGGAAGGATCCGCAAAATCCGTACTGATCAATATTGCAGTATCAATTGATAAGCACTGTAAATCCGCCATTGAATCAAGTCGTAATGCCGTTCTGATTTCACCAGTGTTGCATGACATTTTTTTTAATGCGAAAACTTCTAATTTGGTGATTGTAACAGGCGGATCGGTTGAATGTGAGCCTCCGTCCTCAGATCATGAATCAGAAGAAAACGACGATGTGCAGGACAATCACCAGGAAAAGGCAAACACTGAACTCTAAAGATGGCGTAAATCACGAGGTTTATATAAATACCATCATTCACAAACTTTATTGGTTTCCGCCCCGGTACAAGTATTCTCATATAACCCGAAAACAATGAGCTGTTCTCTAGCTGTAATTTTATTTGTAACTATGGGTTTTTCGCCTTTACACCGGGTTAATAAATTCCGGTTATCGCTCAACAAAGCACCCGGGAGCCTGACCCAGAACAGTCAGTCTACGCGGTAACTGCTCCTGTGCTGCACTAGTTCCTGCATCTATGCGATCGTGCGGTCGTGCGGTCGTGCGGTCGTATTAAATTGAGTTATAACCAGATATATCATTCAGAACGTGTTTCAGCGTATTAACTCTTGATTAAAACCGCAACGAACGCAACATTCGTTGTTATGATTAAGGCTCAAGCTGCCTTGTTAAACTTTTAATAAATACGTTACGGGAGCCATTAATATCACGATCAACGGTGAATCCATCACCCTTTATAACCTTTGACGAGCCAAGCCGGTCGTTAATGGTGCCATCCCACGTACGGGTTTTTGAGGTGTATGCCTCATTGCAATCGACAACGTGTTTACCGTACTTTTTGGCATACCACTTAAGACGCATCTTAAACCCGTAGTGGTTAAGGTCTAGCATCTGGCGACAAGTGTTTCGGCGAATAATACGAACCTTTTTGTCTTTCCGTGTGACCATCCCTCTGGTTTCAAAGGTGGGTAAAAAGATCACGTCATAGCTAGACACAAGCTCGAACGCCAAGCGGTTATGCAAGTCCAGAATGATGTCATCCTTCTTACACTTCAGGCGATTGATTTTACGGTTAAAGTGAACAATGCAATCTCGCGCCCACTGAGGCATATCAACGAACTTCACGCCCTTTTGCACATTGAGAACTTTTTGTTTTTGACCAATCAGCTTGTCCACTTTCTTCATTAATGGGAACAGCTTTTCTTTGGCAAGGTTATCGCCAGCAATTAAAGCATCCTTATCGCTAAAACAGGTGGCGAAGGTTCTCACTCCGGGATCAATACCAACACAATTTACTCCACCTTGGATTTCGGTATTGAGTTCGATGTGTTGTTGCACCTGAATAAACCAACGACCCTTGTCACAGGTGATAACGCATGATTTGCCAATGGCTTCGTCGGGTACATTTTCAGTCAGATGAATTTTACCCAGCGCATTGACGCAGGGGTTTAGCCCCTTTGGTAGCCGGTCAATTGAGAAAGAATGCTTGCTCCCTTTGCGGCTTTTAAATCCGACCTCTGCAAAACCTCCTTTGGCTCCTTTCAGTTTTTTATTCTTGCTGCAAACCGCTTTAAAGGTGGTTGCCGCTGCAAGTGTTCCATTGTCAGAAATTAATGAATTATAAGCACGACCATTGTCTTTCTGTTCTTGCTCTACCTGTACCTTTATGGAAGGGCGCATGTTGATGAACTTGCCGCTTTCATCCTTGTATTTGTCGTTACGGAAGCGGTTTACAGCTAGATTGTATGAACGTCTATATAATGCAAGTGCGTCCCTGTATGCCGACTCATTTTCCGGATAAAACCTTATCTTTTTTGATGCTACTATTTTTACGCCTTTCAGCGGAACGCATTCCGTAGTGGCTATTGCAGAATGAGGTAATGAAACCGACAAGCTCTGAGGTATCAAAGGCTTCACAGGAACCATTCGAGTCATCCAGAACTTCGATTTGTCCTCCCGATAATTCAACGAGCCATTTGATAAGCTCGAATCCTGATCGTGCAAGTCGGTCTTTTGTGGCAACCACAATGTGGGTTGGATTTCCGCACATTGCTGATTCCAGAATGGTTTGCAGCCCTTTTCGTTTAAAGTTGAAAGCACTGGCAATGTCACTGATAAATTCTGCGTCAGGATGCCTTTCGAGCAAGATACGCTTTTGCGTATTGATGCTGGATTTTTGCTTCCCTGAGCTAACCCTTGCATAGCATATCTTTCTCTGCTGGTTGATGAATATGCGGTAGTGACCACCGCTCGTTTGCATTATTTTCTCGTAATGACCGCTTTCGATCTTTCGCCTTATTGTCTGGGAGGTTACGCCCTCAATCTTGGCAAGTTTGGTTGTGGATACCCACAAAATAAACGTCTCTGGTTATTAATTCAGAGACAGCATAGCACGCTATGTTGCGTTTGTTGCATTTTTACTGAACTGTTAAATTGCAGACCAGGGCCACCGCGTATGGATCCGTCCATCTGTTCGTTGGTGGTTTGTAGTGAAGCAGGAGCCGGGACTTCGGAATTACTCTGTTTGCAGTCGAGAAAAACACTGGCCCTGCGATCCAGAGTGAATGTGTTACCTTCGACCCTGAGCAAACGATTATAACACTGTGCAAAAATAATAGAGTCCACCGTATCCCTGCTCGCATCCTTATAGGGTTTGAAATGAATATCCCGGATCAGTGACGTTTCATTTTTGGAGTTTCGAAATGAAAGGCCGTTTCCCACAGACACCATATGCATATCGCTGAAGCTCTGTGGTGTAATAAACAGAACATCCTCATTACCTTCATCTGCTCCAAGCAAATGCTGTCTATTTTTTAGAATCAGTTCTGAACTGGCCATAAATGCCAACGCCTGAGCTGGAGTGCTGGCGGTTGGCGATATCAGGGGCTCCGATGAAAGAATAATCGTGGTGTTTTCCGGCAATGAATTAATCACCGGAGCTATATTGTCGAACTCACCGAAGCGTAAAACGGCACAGTTCCCCCGCTGAAGGTCTTCTGTCAGGCTATCAACAACACGAGTTACCGCAGCAGGTTGATCAGCCAGTGCATTACAGGCGGTGTAATAAATCACTGGTGGTGACATGGTTGGAGTAGACGTTGGAGTTGACGTGGGAGTAAGTGTCAGTGCCACCGAAGCAGTACTACTTAAAACAGGTGTCGTATTACTGGGTTGAATGGCCAGCATGGATGATGAACTTTCAGCAAACAGGGGTATTGAAATAATACTCAGGATAAAACACAGAAGAGTAAGAGCCGGCTTGGAGTTTTTTTTTAAGGCAAGCATAGCTGATCCTCCAGAGAGGATTATGTGGATAGAAAGTGCGTCGCGTGAAGTCTAGCAGCAATTTTTTATGAAGTGATTGACTGTTTTGAAGTAAAACAACAGTGTTATTATCAATACTAAATATTCAATTATTATTTGAATATCTCACCCGAAAGAAAGAATATACACTATTTTCAGGTCCCCACTTACCTTGAATGGATTTCTCTTTCCACTTTTTCAGTACTGCAATTATTCAGCCGCTATTATCAATAGCGTAAATCCCGGATTTTATACGTCAATACCTGGACAAATGAAATCATATATTCTTTTCCGAGCACATCAAAAACACGTTTTAGCTCTTTTTAAAACTCATCAAAATTGATGATCTTCATGATATCCAGCCACTCATACTTCTTCATAACATAAGGCTCGAAACAGCAGCTCGTTAAATATCGTACTCTGTAGATGTGCTTAATATATGAAAGCTATTGTCTGGCTACTTACAAAAAGCCGGCGGATGCCGGCTCTCATTTAACGATATTTCCGGAATCCGGAATAGTCAGAATGCGTAGGATAAACCTGCCATATAAACCAGAGGATCAAGCTCTACATCCATTTTATAACGGGTATTGTCGTTATCCTTGAATTCAGCGGTGGTATTAATGTCCATATACCAGACTGCGGCATTAACACTCCAGTTTTCACTGAACCGGTAATCAAATCCGACCTGCCCTGTAAGCCCCAGTGAACTGTCCAGCTCCAGATCTTTAAAAGCTGCATCAGCTGCGCCTTTAAAGTCTTCGCTGAAGAAAAAGGTATAGTTCAAACCCAAACCAAAGTAAGGCTGAAAATCCGAGCCTTTGTCCAGAGGGTAATACTGAACACTCAGGGTTGGCGGTAAGTGTTTAACATCGGCAAAATCCCCAAGACCGGCCAAGCCACCCTCGCCTGTCAATGTATGCTGAAAGGGTGTGGCAGCAAGAAGTTCAACACCAATGCTGTCTGTGAACATATAGGTGAAAGCAAGACCAATCTGGATATTATCATCGACATCCGCAGTGGATGACTTGTCTTCAGCACCATTGACCTGCAAGCCACCACTGTCAACATCCGGCTGAACACTGGCAAACCCTGCACGAACAATAAAATCACCTTCCTGGATAGCCAGTGCAGATTGAGCGGTGAAAGCACCTATAGAAAGAGCGGCAAGAATCGCAGCGGAGAGAGGTTTCCTGATCATGACAAGCCCTGTTATCGATTGTTGTGTTGGTATCAAATTTATTATTAACAATTGCCCTCATTGTATTCAGTTGCTCAGAATCGAATCTTGATCTGGATCAACGCTTGCAATGGCTGGACCTTCAATCAACAAAGTATGAATAGTTTTGTCAGCAGGTGTTTTGAGTATGGCTTTTCAGACTCAGAATTCAGAAATAGTATTATCCTGGATTCAGCAGTTAATCCGCATCCAACTGCTGAATCCAGGATTATCCCCTTTCCCCTTTCCCCTTTCCCCTTGAACATGTGAGGTTACTGGCTGCTCACATATCCAAAGAAAACGGGTATAGAATGATTACGGAAGCTGGTTCAATCTTGCCCCTTTACGTGCATCATTCATTTCACCACTGTTCAAAGGTGATTTTTTTTTGTCCGGATTAAATATCCGAACCAGAATTTCTTCCGTCTCTTTTGTCAAAATCATAAATTCAACCCTCCGGTTAATTGAATCAGAGGGGTCAACACGATTGAGAGGTGCCTGATCGGCCATAGCCGTAATCTGGATTATTTTATCTTCAGGAAAGCCTCCATACACCAGGGTTCGGCGGGCTTCATTTGCCCTTGCTGACGAAAGACGCCAGTTATCACTGGCCGATTTTTTCAGGAAGACACTGGAATCCGAATGCCCCACAACGGTAATGGCACGCTGGGTTTTTCGTAAATGGGGTGCCAATCTGAGAATCAGGTCTTCATAATAGGGTGTCAGGTATGAATCGCCCTTGTGAAACATGGGGTGACCACTGTCTTCCACTATCGTAATTCGAACGCCCTGGGGTAAATAATCCAGTTTCAGATTACCACTGAAATCCTGCATGATCCTGGATAATCCGGTTTCCTTTAATTCCTCGAAAACCTGCCATAGAGGCATGTTCTGCACATCCTCAGGCCGCTGCATAAGTTTTTCAACATTGCTATCCCGGGCATTATTCCAACCATCCAGATTGATCGGATCCCGACCTCCACCATCTTCAAAATAGCCAACGGGATCCTGGAAATATTTAGCAATCAGATTTTTTTGATCCTGGGTGGTCATACTGACCAGCCAGAGCACCAGAAATACCGCCATCATTGACAGGGTAAAGTCAGCAAATGCTATTTTCCAGGCACTGCTACCATGTCCCTTCTCACGTTTTTTTCGCCTTTTTCTAACAACAATGATTGAATCGCGATTCATCATATCTGGCGATTCTCCAGCAACCAGCCTTCCATCTGGTCAAAACTGGGTCGTACCTCTGAATACAAAACACGTCGCCCGGCGTCAACGGCAATGGCAGAGGGACGTCCTGCTATCTGGGAAATAATGGCTGTCTTTACGCACTCAAAAAGCAGGAGTTCATCGCGAACATTGTGTTCCATTGCCTGTGCCACGGGTCCGAAAAGGCCGTAACAGAAGAGAATACCAAGAAATGTACCCACCAGAGCCTTGGCGATGGAGGTTCCGATCATTTCCACTGGACCACCCATGGCGCCCATGGTGACCACAATACCAAGAACCGCAGCCACGATACCAAACCCGGGCAGTGCTTCAGCCACTGTCTGTATACTGTGAGCCGGACGTCCAAGATCTTCCTCCAGGGTTTCCAGCTCACTATCCAACAGCCCCTCCAACTCATGGGGCTGGATTTTCCCCAATGTCACAAGCCTCAAGTTGTCACAGATAAAACTGGTCAGGCGTTCATTTTCCAACACCCCTGATTCAGTAAAAACAGAGCTTTCACCCGGCTTCTCAATATGCTCTTCCAGAACCGCAACACCGGATTTACGACGAAGTTCAAACAACTGATACAGCAGGGTTAATAACCGCTGATAATAATTCTGATCGTAATGCCCCTTACTGAACACCTGCACAAGGGCCTTACCGGTATTCTGAACCCCCTGTACCGTATTGGATATCAGGAATGCCGCCAGTGCTCCACCAAAAATCACAATGTACTCCGGTGGTTGCCAGAGAATTATCGGGTTGCCGCCTGCCATTATGAAGCCCCCGATCACACTGATGCCAAGGAGTGCTACCCCACCAAGCTTGAGAATCATACTTTACATCCATTCAGAGAGTTTCTTGCTCAGCGTTTTAATCGCTTTGCTTCTTAGCTGAGATATTCTTGCTTCGGTCAGTTCCAGGGCCAATGCTATTTCTTTCTGGTTCAGTTCATCATCATAATAGAGTGACATAATGATCTGTTCCCGTTCTGGCAGTTGCTTCAAAGCGGCGACCAGAGCCTTCTGCCAGCGTTGTTTTTCTACGGGAACAGACGCTCGATCAATGTCAACGGGCAGCAGACTTTCACCGGATTCCATAACATTTTCAAGACTGACAATTCCTGCACTGTCCAGGGCCATTCGAGTACGGTTGGACTCGTCCAGACTCAGCCCTGCCTGCTCTGCCACTTCAATTTCATCCGGATTTCTTCCCAGTTCCTGCTGCAACCGCCTTCTTGCTTCCTGCAAATGTCTGGCCTGTTTGCGAACATTTCTCGGGCACCAGTCGTTACGACGCAGGGAATCCATCATGGCCCCTCTTATTCGGGGGTATGCGTATCCCTCAAATGGAATACCTTCGATCTCGGTATATCGTTCCGCAGCTTCCAGCAAACCGATAAGACCCGACTGAATCAGATCGTCCGCGTCTCCCGCACCATCAAGCCGGTCAGCCAGATGCAGAGCAATTCGACGAACCATCGGTGCATGTTCAAGCACCAGGGCATCGCGTTTCTGCAAATCACTGGCTTTATCACCGGAATCCGAACCATGACCTTGACCATGATCATGACCTTGAGTACCCGAAAGTCTGGCAGAATCGTTCACGGTACGATTCAGCATGCCCCGGGAAGAATAGGAATGAGCAACAGCAGGCAAACCACAACCTCTTTACTGAATGACAAATTCAGTGAACAGCACATCGGAGATGTTATCGCCACTGGTTTTGTTTTGCAGAGTGGAACGCAAAGTCTTCAAACTTTGAGTCCGTAAATTATCAAATCCATTGTCACCCATCATGTCAACGGCCGGAGTCTGGGTATACAGAGACAGCAGTGCGTTGCGGACAATAGGTTCATATTTATTCATTCGCTCGTACAGCACGGCATTTTTAATTTCAATGACTGGCCTTACCTTGAGGAAGCGTACGGTACTGCCCTGTGAGGCAATATTTATAATCAGCGGATCCAGCTCGTAATAATGAGTGCTGGATGGTGCTTCTATTGCATCAGGATTCGCCAGTATCGGCTTTGTGAAACCATCTGTTTTGTAAAATGCACCCGCAGCCAGAATGACCACAGCCACCACAACAAAGACACCCAGTTTTTTTCCAGTTCCTGCTTTTTTTTCAGCCATTTACGACAACTCCATCAGGCAAATGTACTAATCATTCCTTCAGGCACAGAAAGAACCGGCAATGACAATTCAGTCATAACCATTTCTGAACCATCAGTAACGGATAATTGTTCTTGCAGCAGGGTATTCTCATTCTGCTGTCTGGATTCATCACCGGAATCATCACCGGAATCATCACCGACATTAACATCCAGCAGATTCATGCCCTGCTGTTCCATTGCCAGACGCAGACGATCAGATTGACTTTCAATTAACTCCCTCACCTGGGGAATCGAAGATTGAAATTGAATACTGACTCCGCCCTCTTCCACTCTTAGCCTGATACCCAGCTTACCCAGCTCGGGGGGATCCAGTCGTAACTGTGCTTCCTGACGCTGATCGGTCACCAGGGTAACCAATCGCTGTCCAAGCGCTTCAGACCATGTACTGGCATTGTTCGCCGTCTGAGGCCGGAGATCATTCAGGTACTCAGCCGTTGTCTGACCGTTATGTCGGATACTGGCGGCTGATATACGTCCATCACCCTGCAATTGAGAGCCTGACGAAAATGATTCCTGAGCTATCGGAAGCGGATCTGCACTGGCCGTACCCGATGCCATTACTTCTGTTCGTAACAGGCTTCCTGTGAAGGTTTCTGAAACCGAGGTCCTAACAGTTTGAACAGTTTGAACATTACTGGCAGACAGATCATTCAGCTCGCCACCGGGTCTCATCTCGGCACGAATATCACTGACAGGAAACCGGGCTGTATCGCCCTGCTCTCGCCCTGCAGGAATATAACTTTCGGTGGCTTTGTCCAGACCTGCGCTAATGGCGCCAGCAAGATTATTTTCTGCTGAGCCATAAGGCGCAGTAGACAACACTGAACTAACAGCACCATATCGAGTATCAGCCGGTAGACCATTAGGAGTGATTCGGTTCTGTACTGTTGGATCCGCCTTCAGCGTGGAATAGGCATCAGTCCTGGCCTTTGTCCTGGCATTTTCTGCGGCCCAGCCTGACTGGGTTTCCAGCATGGCCATAAAACCAACAAGTTCACTGTCGTCCATACCCTCGACAGTTGACCGCAGCACCTCCAGCCTTTCAACGTAAGCCTCGCTACCATTCGCTTCTGATTTATAGCGATCACCGATTTCATTGCGATCACCGGCACTCCTATCAACCTGACGATCAATAATGTCGCCAAACCGGTCTGAATTACCAGAATCCCGAACCTGTCGGTTATTCCCCGACACCGTGTCACTGGTGGCTGACACACCCGTTAGATTTGAAATGAAATCCGTCGTCATGCCCTGGCCCTCAATTCAATATTCCCTGCAGACAGCGCTGTTTTATAACAATTCATGGCGTCTTTTTTCTGTCGCATCTTTTTCATCTTGTGGTTCAGTTCGCCCTTACGAACGCTGGCGGCTGCAAACACACCCTCGTAAGTACTTTTCAGTGAACGAATCTCAGTGGCCAAAGCACCTATACGCTGTTGCTCGGTAAGGGGCTGTATATAGAATCGAATTTCCCGATCAATTTTTGCTACAGATTCCCAGTCAAGATCTTCACTGGCTTCCTGCAATTCATAGCGAAGATCAGCCAGGGTAAGCAGCAAATCAGCCTGCGCCATTAAGCTTCACTCCCAGTTCGTCCCAGGCCGATTTGATCTGGCTGATAATGCCCACCACTTCGTCCAGCTTTTCCAGATTGTCATGGCGGGAGGCCGTCATCAGACAGCGATTGCAATACCGATAAAGCTGGTCAAGGTTACCGGGCACTTCCCCACCCACTGAATGATCCAGGGCACTGCGCAGAACATTAATCAAATCCATACAGCGACCAATGCATTCACCACGCACTTTCGCATCGCTGCGTTCTATGGCACCTGCTGCCCTGGCCAGATTATCCAGCAGGTTTTCATAGGTGATCTGAACCAGCTTATAAGGGCTGGCAACATCAGCGCGAGAACGGATCTGATTGGTTTGATAGGCGTTCAGTGCCCTGTTTCCTTTCATATGTCTACAACTTATCAATACCGTTTATGAACGTTCAATGGCCCATAAACGGAAAATTCTTGATTCATTAATCATGGCTGTCTGTCAGAGGTAGCTGTATGAGCTATTCATCTGGGCAACAGCCAGATCCATGGCAATATATTCATTCAGGTAACGTTCGTAGATAGACTCATAGCGAGATTCCAGCTCAAGCCATTCTTCTTCAACGTCATCCTGTTCTTCACGCAGGCCATCCAAACGATCATCAATAAGGCCTGTTGAGGAGATATAATCGGAATTATTATCTTCTTCAGGATCAATGATATTGCCTTCAGGGTCAGTCATTTCCTCTGCACGACCCACATACTTGGCTGTCACATCCTGAAACCCGTCGATTATGCCATCGGTTTCCACAAACATATCCGCCACTGCATCGGCATCTTCTTCAAGGGCGTCCTGCAATTTTTCATCATCAACTTCAAGCTTGCCATTGGTATCCGTGATGATGCCGATACTGGCCATGTTAGAAAATGTGTCATCAAATGAGGTGTACAGGACATCCCGCAATTCCCGCTCAACGGAATTGAGCATGGCATCGCCGGTGAGCGCCTGCCTCATGGGATTGCCCTGCTCATCGAAGGAGGTTTCAGTAAGATTATCAATGGTGGTCATAACGCCATTGAACGAATCAATAATGGCATTAATGGATGCTTCCATCACTTCAACATCGGGCTCAACCTTAAAACTGATGGGTCCGTCATCAGGCCCCGTGGTGACATCATGAAGATCAATAGTCACCCCTTCAATCACATCATCGATACTGTTATCAGGACTGGTAAGGGCAACACCATCAATTTTATACATGGCATTCTGAGCAGCCTTAAGTTCTTCTTCCGGAACAACCAGCGTACTGCCTTCATAGATTTCAAGCGTATTGTCTGCACCGGTTTCATTGGCAGTCAGTGTCAGATAAGCCTGATCACCATCGGTCAACACACTGGCGGTAATACCCGGATTATTGGGATCATCATTAATCTGATCAGCCACATCCGCATAACTGTTCGCACCCGCTTCTACCGTAAACGTCATAGGTTCACCACCCACTGACAACGTGTAATCCCCTGGCGTAATAGAACCCGTTTCAGCGTCATCACTGGCCCACTGAATTTTATGCTGAGTCGCCAGCTGATCGATTTCCATTTCGTAGGTATTGGGTACAGCAGTATCATCCACCTTTACACTGGCGAACTCCTTATCATCACCGCTCATATTCACGGTAACTGATCCAAAGACACTGGGATCGGAATATTTATTCAAAGTGTTATAGAAACCATTCAAAGCACTGTCTATCGCTTCAAGTGAAGCGATCTCTTCGTTGATTTCTGTCTCTTTATCAGTCAGCTGATTTGACTTCGCCGATGTTTCAGCCGTCGCCATGGTGGTTGCCATACCATATACATCAAGACCTGTACCCATACCGGCCATGCTGATACTGGAATCCATTGAAACCTAACCTCGTGTAAAGCAACCAGTGACTTTTCAACCAACTGCGTTTAATTAAATTCAAAAAGCAATTATTATGCCATTACTATTTGGCTTTCTATGCCATCAGCTTTCTATGCCATCAGCATTCGGCTTTCTACCCACTAGCATTCGGCTTTGATCATCAGACCATCCGATGAGCGCTGCTCAGCCATGGCAATAGCCCGTTCAGCCTTAAAACGGGCCACCAGCCGATCGTCAGGATCAAACATCAGGACAATCAGCCCAATACCATCATCTACATCTACCTCGAATCGATAACCACGCAGGTCATCCCGCTGCTTCAATTTCTGAAGCGCACCCTGTAACCGGGAGAGGAAATTCTTTTCCGAAGCCGCGACAGCTTCTTCCTCTTCCCTGACGGGTTTTACCGGTTCAATTTCAGCCACAGGATCTGTACGACGATGGGGTGACAACTCGGCCAGTAAATCAGAATCGTATTCCATGGATTACTCTGTACCTTCAATGGATATCTGTACCTTCAATGGATATCTGTACCTTCAATGGATATCTGTACCTTCAATGGATATCTGTACCTTCAATGGATATCTGTACCTTCAATGGATATCTGTACCTTCAATGGATAAATGTGTCCAACGTTCTTATTAAGAGGACGTCTGAAACCGGCATCTCTAAAATCAATTTATAGACAATTGTCTTCTATTACTGAAAATACCGACAATCTATTCAAAACAATCTTTTCCAGATAAAAAAAGGCGCACCACCGGTGCGCCTTTTTAATTCAATAGCCAATGGCACCGACTGTATTCAGCCTGTGGCCATGAAGCTATTAACCCATCAACCCATCAACCCATTAACCTATTAACCCATCAACATAGTCGCGTACTGAGGCATGCTCTTGGCCTGGCTCAGAACAGAAGCACCAGACTGCATCAGCATCTGGTTAGACGTCATGTCGGTGGTCTGCTGGGCAAAATCAGCGTCCAGCATCTGGCTTTGGGCAGCACCCATGTTTTCTTCGATATTAGCCATATTATCAACTTTGGATTCCAGACGGTTCTGAACAGCACCCAGATCAGCGCGCTCTCCATCCACCTGAGCCAGGGCACCTTCAAGCACCATAATGGCGCCGGTAGCACCTTCCTGAGTACTCAGGTCAATATTAGCGATTGAC
This sequence comes from Endozoicomonas sp., assembly GCA_965208385.1. Taxonomy (GTDB): domain Bacteria; phylum Pseudomonadota; class Gammaproteobacteria; order Pseudomonadales; family Endozoicomonadaceae; genus Endozoicomonas. The sequence continues at coordinate 207,400 of CBDBOO010000066.1, read as the reverse complement.
TCTGTTGAGAGAGAGCCAGATACCCCTGAAGTAGTGACAGAACCTATGGCTCCACCTGCGCTATCCGCTGTGGTAACGGAATCAATATCACTGTACTGCCCCACCTTACTGTCAAACTTCATATCGGCAGTACCCGCAGTACCCGGTGTCGCATCGGTCAGTGTGACATTACCACCCATAACACTTTCCAGCTGTTCTTCAGCATCACCCAGGGAAGTACCATGATCCAACACGATATCCTGAGTTTCACCACCGGAAGTTATTGTCATGGTTTGCTCACCATCCAGATTACCGTTGGCATCAATCTCCAGCATGGCATCACCTTTACCGGAAGTACCATCAACCGCAGACGAATAGTCATAAGTTGTAACTTCAGCACTCAGACTGCCCGAGCTCATATCGCCGACACTGATGGCAATGGTGTCACTGGAATCGGTACCTGTACCTACCTGAAAAGACAGGTCTGCAGAACCATCCAGCAAATTGATTCCTGCAAAGTTAGTATTCTTGGAAATATCATCAATTTCATCCTGTAATTGATTGATTTCTTTATTAATCGCATCACGATCTTCAGCGGTATTGCTGTCGTTAGCAGACTGCAGCGCCAGATCATTCATACGGTTCAGGATATCAGTAGTTTCCTGCATGGCACCTTCAGCGGTTTGAGCCATGGAGATCGCGTCGTTTGCATTACGCTGCGCCTGATCCAGACCGCTAATCTGGGTTTCCATACGATTGGTGATCTGCAGGCCAGCCGCATCGTCAGCGGCGGAGTTAATGCGCTTGCCGGTAGACAACTGCAGCATGTTGTCGTTCAGCATGTCCTGGGTATTGGACAGATTGTTCTGGGCAACCAGGGAAGTACTGCTGGCATTAATAGAAATCATTTTCTATCTCCGTTTACTGTTTATATTTCAGTTTTTGCACCGGACTTTGCAGTCCCAGTGCGGTTATCTGAGTAAACGACAGCCAATTTCACCACTTAAAATTTTTTTATTACTATTTTAAATGGTTTTATATAGTAGTTTTTCCAACCCTATAGTCTTACTACTTCAACGTCTTATTATCGATTCATTTTTTTGATGCAAAAAAAAGGCGGATTCCAGAAGGAATCCGCCTTTCCAAACACTATCTGTTCAACAGATTGCATCAGGGATCAAGCTTTGAGCCATCAGCTCAGCAGCCTATCAACCTATTAACCCATTAACCTATTAACCTATTAACCCATCAACATAGTCGCGTACTGTGGCATGCTCTTGGCCTGACTCAGTACAGACGCACCGGATTGCATCAGCATCTGGTTAGAGGTCATTTCTGTGGTCTGCTGGGCAAAGTCAGCATCCAGCATCTGGCTTTGAGCAGCACTCATGTTTTCTTCGATGTTGGACATGTTATCAACTTTGGATTCCAGACGATTCTGGGTAGCACCCAGCTCGGCACGTTCAGCATCAACCTGAGCCAGAGCACCTTCCAGAACCATAATGGCGCCAGTAGCACCGTCCTTGGAAGAAAGGTTAATATTGTTAACACTTTCAAAACCAGGGGTGCCAGCTTCAGTACTGGTATCAATTGTTGTAGTCACTGTACCATCGGTCTGAGTAGCAACAATCGTGTCCATGTCGGAATACTTGCCAACTTCAGCATCAAATGCAATAGAGCCCTTTAAAGTAGCAGATGAAACAGTAACATTACCACCCAGTACACTTTCGATCTGCTCCGCAGCTTCAGTGGTAGACATACCATTGTACAGTTCGATTTCGGTAGTGCTTTTATCACCGTTAGTAACAGTCAGAGTCTGATCACCATCGATACGATTATTGGCGTCGGTAATCAGAGCGTCCAGACCCATGTCTTTTGTAGCTCCGTCAACTTCAGCAGCATAATCATATGTAGTGATATCCGCACCCAGGGCAGAAGCACTCATATCATCAATGTTGATGCTGATGGTGTCAGTGGAATCTGTACCTGTGCCTACCTGGAAAGTGAAGGATGTACCACTCAGCAGCTCCTGACCGGCAAAGTTGGTGTTCGCTGCGATATCGTTGATTTCATCCTGAAGCTGAACCACTTCTTCCTGGATAGCAGTACGGTCCGCTGTAGTGTTAGTGTCGTTAGCAGACTGCAGAGCCAGATCGTTCATACGATTCAGGATGTCTGTGGTTTCCTGCATAGCGCCTTCAGCAGTCTGTGCCAGGGAGATGGCATCGTTCGCGTTACGCTGAGCCTGATCCAGACCATTAATCTGGGTTTCCATACGATTGGTAATCTGCAGGCCAGCCGCATCGTCCGCTGCAGAGTTGATGCGCGAGCCGGTAGACAGCTGCAGCATGTTATCGCTTAGAGCATCCTGAGTATTATTCAGGTTGTTCTGTGCCATCAGAGCCGTTGAACTGGCATTAATAGTAATCATGACCTTACTCCAAAAATAGGTTATTAACACACCGAGATATGTAAATCAGTGCATTCTACTTTGAGTACGGCGAGACACCCTTACCCTTAAATCTTATTCCCCTATGACTTTAACTTTCCTGCCATTCTTCTCCGGCATACATCCTCACCCATAACTCACACCATTGCCTTCTCATGGTTTCACAGCCCGGCGCAATGAAAAAGATATGCAAAAGATATGCACACCATCCAGAAAGACATGCTCAACCACAAGAGAACATACAATTCATTCAAGCATTATTAATAGAACCAGCAGCTTTCCATTTAACCCACGCCCCGTCTGGTCGTTTACCCATCATACCGACTGAAGATAACTCCCATGCCTGCAAATTCAACACTAATACCTCACTTCTATCAGAGCTTCTCCTGCATAGGGCCCGCCTGCGAACACGATTGTTGCCAGAACTGGCGCATATCTATAGACCGCAAAACTTATAAAGCCTATAAAAAAAGTGATGATCCTAAACTGATCAAAATCACCAACGAACAGATGACCCGACCACGTCAGCAAACTGACAGTGATTATCGTCGTATAAAACTGCAACCCAACGGCCGCTGCCCATTACAGAATGACGACAAGACCTGCCATGTTCACTGCCAACATGGTGAGCAACTTCTCTCTAACACCTGCAAAACCTATCCCCGCCTCTTCACCTTTCAGGCCAATAGATTTGAAGCCAGCCTGACTCTTTCCTGCCCGGAAGCTGCGCGACAGATTCTGCTGAACCCATCAGCCATGACCTTTGATCAGGAAAGCCGCTTACCCGGAGATACCCAGGTTCGTAAAATTAACAACCTTCCCAAACAATTTGACTTATTGCGCCACACCGCATTTCAGGCACTGCTGGGGGAAAAGGGAACGCCTGATGAAAGACTGTTCCGCATAGGCGTACTGTTTAGCCTGGTCGCCGCCAAACAGAACAACAATCAGGATATATCCAACACCTGCGCAGAATTTTCCAGAATGTGTAACGATGGACGCCTCAGCCACACCTTCTCAACCATTCAGCCCGGCACCCGGGGACTGGCCATTATCCTGCGCAAGCTGCTCACCGAAACGACCTTTTACCGACAAAACAAAGTACTGCTAGATTATCATCATCAACTGGTGACCCAATTAAAGGATGATTACAGCGATCACCAGAATATTGATATGGAGTCTTTATTAAGAGATCACTTACCGGCACTGAATGAATTTGTAAACGACTGTGGACATGGGCTGGTTAACATGATGCTCCACTGGGTCTATTCAAGCGATGCCTGTCGTCAAACCGGGGACAACCTGCTAAACAGCTATGCGCAGTTTTGCCTGAAATACGTCATTATTCGCTTCTATGCACAAATGCTGGCAGAAGAAGGAAAAAATTCAGAATTATTGATCGGACTGGTACATTCATTTTCCCGCAGTTCCGACCATAACAGCCGCTATCTGAAAGACCTGCACTCCAGCCTCAGGGATGAAAACATGGGCATGCACACCCAGATTCTGAGCCTGCTAAAACAGCAATAATACCCATAACTGCACAGACTGGAGTTGTGAACCAAACTCCAGTCTTTATAGAAAATATCAATCAGTCATCAAACCACCAACACCTATACTGGCATCATTAAAAATAAGCAGAAGGTGCCCCATGTCTGATCCTGCCGAATTACTCCATGCGTACGAGACCCTGCCCACCCGGGTAGCCCTGCTGGAAAAGGAACGCGAGTTCTGGGCAAAGCCCATGAACGATATGCTGGAAGAACAGCGGAAGCAGTTTGATCTTGTTTTTAAAAAACTGGATGAACATGACAGACGCTTTGACACCATCGACCTCCGACTTCACAAGCTGGAAACAGGTCAGAAAATTCTGGAAATGGGTCAAAGAAATCTGGAAATGAGTCAGAAAAACCTCGAAGCAGGTCAGAAAAATCTGGAAGCGGGACAAAAAGATCTGGAAACAGGCCAGAAAAATTTGGAAGCGGGGCAAAGAGATCTGAAAACAGGTCAGAAAAATCTGGAAGAGGGCCAGAAAAATCTGGAAACGGGGCAAAGAGATCTGAAAACAGGTCAGAAAAATCTGGAAGAGGGCCAGAAAAATCTGGAAACGGGGCAAAGAGAATTGTGCGACAGAATATGTAATATAGAATCCATGCTTCAGACCCTCATCCACAGGGGCTAGTCAGCAAAAATTCAGGGCGCATGTAATCAGAGACGATAATGATCTGAAGAATCATATTGAGTACATACACAACAATCCGGTGAAACATGGGTATGCTCAACGACCTACCGATTGGCCGTATTCATCGGTGCATGCCCGCCCGTACAGTATTGGCATGACCGAGTAAGTGCGTAGGTTGGCGCTGAAAAGCCCAACAGGGGGCCAAAGCCCCCCAAAACTCCAATGCCACTCCAAAACCCTATACATACGATCACCAGGCTCAACACCAGAACATCAGGTTGGCTTGGGGGTATGACGGGTTTTGAACCATTATTGATGGTTTGTTGGGCTTCGCTTTACTCAGCGCCAACCTACGATGTGGCTTGGATGGGTGGTGGTTTGTCAGCAATTCCCCACGTTTCATTAAACCCCTTGGTATCACTAGCGTACGAAGTCGTATATATTTTGTAAGCTCGTGATAAATAGTCGGGTTTTTGGGAAAAATTACATATCTCAACACGTAAGCAGCTGTAGCTGCGCCCTGCGTGTGATGCTTCTTATACGCTGTTACCGATGTCGTATAAGCATAGGGAATAGCTGGTGGTTTGTTGGGCTTCGCTTTGCTCAGCACCAACCTACGTGACTCTCAATGCAATTCTCAATGCAATTCTCAACATGAGCTCATCGCGATTATTAAAGTTCAAGTCACAATTTTCAAGGGGTATTCCACAAAGAGAAACCATCTCCAAAAGTCGGAGTGGCAAAAGAGAAAGAGGTATTTGGCAGCGACGATTCTGGGAGCATGTGATCAGAGACGATAATGATCTGAAGAATCATATTGAGTACATACACAACAATCCGGTGAAACATGGGTATGCTCAACGACCTACCGATTGGCCGTATTCATCGGTGCATGCCCGCCCGTACAGTATTGGCATGACCGAGTAAGTGCGTAGGTTGGCGCTGAAAAGCCCAACAGGGGGCCAAAGCCCCCCAAAACTCCAATGCCACTCCAAAACCCTATACATACGATCACCAGGCTCAACACCAGAACATCAGGTTGGCTTGGGGGTATGACGGGTTTTGAACCATTATTGATGGTTTGTTGGGCTTCGCTTTACTCAGCGCCAACCTACGATGTGGCTTGGATGGGTGGTGGTTTGTCAGCAATTCCCCACGCTTCATTAAACCCCTTGGTATCACTAGCGTACGAAGTCGTATATATTTTGTATGCTCGTGATAAATAGTCGAGTTTTTGGGAAAAAATACATATCTCAACACGTAAGCAGCTGTAGCTGCGCCCTGCGTGTGATGCTTCTTATACGCTGTTACCGATGTCGTATAAGCATGGGGAATAGCTGGTGGTTTGTTGGGCTTCGCTTTGCTCAGCACCAACCTACGTGACTCTCAATGCAATTCTCAATGCAATTCTCAACATGAGCTCATCGCGATTATTAAAGTTCAAGTCACAATTTTCAAGGGGTATTCCACAAAGAGAAACCATCTCCAAAAGTCGGAGTGGCAAAAGAGAAAGAGGTATTTGGCAGCGACGATTCTGGGAGCATGTGATCAGAGACGATAATGATCTGAAGAATCATATTGAGTACATCCACAACAATCCGGTGAAGCATGGGTATGCTCAACGACCTACCGATTGGCCGTATTCATCGGTGCATGCCCGCCCGTACAAACCCGAGTGAATACGTAGGTTGGCGCTAAAAAGCCCAACAGGGGCCAAAGCCCCCCCAAAACTCCAATACCACTCCAAAACCCTATACATACGATCACCAGGCTCATTACCAGAACATCAGTTTGGTTCGGGAGGTATGGCGGGGTTTTGAACCATTATTGATGGTTTGTTGGGCTTCGTTTTACTCAGCCCAACCTACGATGTGGCTTGGATGGGTGGTTTGTTGGGCTTCGCTTTGCTCAGCGCCAACCTACGATGTGCTTGGATGGGTGGTGGTTTATCTATCACTCCTCATTCACTCCTGCTATACATGAATGCACTAAAATATAAAATCATGTATAGCTTGGAATAAGATTATGCTATACATAAAAATGTATTTGAACTTATATATGTATAGGAAAAATCGTCGAAGGTTGTCGCAAAACCATGTAGCCGGGTTTCCCCCGAAGGGAGATACCCAGCCGACAACCGCCCACAGCAGGAGACTCAGAGTGTTTGCAGGAAGAAAAAGAGAGATCCGGCTTTTGCTGGACAGTTTCAACCGCAGCAAAGGTTCTCTGTGTGTACTGAGAGGCAGGCGGCGCATAGGCAAGACACGATTGATAAAAGAGCTGGCCTATAAAGAAAAGAAAGGAAAGAAAGGAAAAGGTGTTGTACTGCGCTACCTGACCTCTGCACCGCCAGAGCCTAAGGTGACCGATGATCAGGAGCGCAGACTCTACGCGGAGCAGGTAAAAGCAGAGTTCAGCCTGTCATACATGCCGCCCCATGACACCTGGCGTGAACTTTTTTCTTTTCTGGCAGATACCTGCTCAGAGAAAAAAACCATTCTGGCTATCGATGAAGTGAACTGGCTGGCCACAAGGTCACCCGATTTCATAGCCGTATTGTTTGAACTCTGGGAACGGCAATTTTCACAGAAACCTGAATTTATACTGCTTCTGTCTGGCTCTCTCGCTTCGTGGATGAAAGAAAACATCCTGATGAACAAGGGATTTGTAGGCCGTGTCTCCGTTTCCATTACATTAAGAGAACTGGAATTGAACGATATGCTGGCGTTCTTCGGCTCTAGATTGCTGAAAACACCTGGCATTGACGTAATCAAAATGCTCAGTGCACTGGGAGGCGTTCCACGTTACCTGGAAGAACTGAACTTAGAGCAGACTGCCGAGGCGAATCTGGAGAGAATCGCCTTTGATGAAACCGGCATGCTCCATGATGAATTTGAAAAAATGTTCTATGACCTGTTTTCAAGGGAGAACAAGTTCTATCGAAGAATACTGGAGACCGTGGGCGAATCGGGTACATTGCTAACCGCAAAGGAACTGGCACATAAGATGGAGCTGACCTACTCCGGTCGCTACACAAACGCAATCAACGTGTTGTCCGAGGTTGGTTTTTTAAGGCATCAACATTCCTGGAATCTTTCCACTAGAAAGGCTGGGACTAAAAACGTTATCAGACTCAGTGATAATTATACCGCCTTCTACTTCCGGGCCATTCTAAAAAATAAACGCCGTAGTGGTAGTACGGGTGGAAAGCCAAAAAATCTAGCGTCATTAATGGGGCTTCAATTTGAAAATCTGGCGTTTAATAACAGACAGTTCATCTTTGAGCAGCTGAATATTAATCCGGAAGACGTACTCTTTGCCGGCCCTTATTCTCAGACCTCCACTGCAAAAAGAAAAGGCTGTCAAATCGATTTACTGATTCAGGTAAGAAACCGGGTCTACATCTGCGAATGTAAACTATCGACGTCAGAAATACCCAGTTCGGTCGTTTTAGAAGTAGTTGATAAGATCAGTAAGCTGTCCAATCCAAAAGGGGTATCTTTCCATCCTGTACTGATTCACGCCAACACCGTGGCGGATACGATTTATGAAGAAGATTACTTTGACGCCATTATTGATATGACTGATGGACTTGGCCGTTAGCCCATTGCACAAGAAGTGATTTCCAGACGAAAAAAAAGGGTGCGCTAAACACCCTTTCATACTTTTTATCAAGAGTCTCAACTGATCAAGAATCTCAACTGATCAAGAGTCTCAACGATCAAAAATAATCAAACAGGGAAGAACTGTTAACCAGGGCAAAGGCTTTATGACTTGCCTCAAGCTGGGTTTGCAGCATGGTAACCTGCACCGTGGCTTCAGCGAAATCCACATCTTCCAGCCCGCTTTGCAGCCCCTTATTATAGGTCTGCATGGTGGAGTTGGTATCGGCAGCCATGTCCAGAGTATTCAGAGAAGCACCCACCCTGGTTAAGGATTGGTTAACTGCTGCCTGAGTCTCATCGATAGCATTAAGGGCATCATCTATGGCCTGATCAAATTCTTCCTGAGTGGTATCAGGGTCGGTAACCGTATCGGTAAAGGCCAATAGCTCATTAAAGATATTATCGTCACCTTCACCAAACAGGCTGCTGGCCACAACGCCCATTTCAACAGACTGGGAATCACTGATCTGAATTTCACGGGATGAATCACTCCCCCCCACTTCATATAAACCGGTGTCTTCATTGAAAACCACTACAGGCTGATCACCCTGGGTGCCACCAAAAATATACTCGCCACTGGCACTCTGGGTATTAGCCATATCCGCCAGGTTTTCCACCATCATATCAATTTCAGTGGCGTAGGCAGCAATATCGGCACTGCTGACCGGCTCATTGTCCACCGGATCGGCCGGATCTACAGGGTCAGCCGGATCAGCAGGGTCCGCAGGATCAGCCGGATCGGTTTCATCTTCAGGATCAGAAGGCAGTGGTGTACCACCAATGGCCAGTACCAGATCACGAATACGGTTAAAGGAGTCATTTATGTCCATAAGCATGGACTCGGTCATTCCCAGGGCATTTTCTGCGGAATTAATATTATTCTCGTAGGATTCTAACTGGGCATTATCATCTTCAATACCCAGTATCTGGGTAGAAGCCAGCACATCATCGGACGCCTTGTTAATCGCCTTGCCAGTGCTGAGTTGAACCAGTGTCTGATTCATCTGCTGGGTAGTCGACATCATATTGTACTGCATGGTGCCGGTCATCTGCATGGTACTTACACGCATCATTACTATATTCTCCGGAAATTCATTCTGACCGTTTTAAATGGACAACAGCGTGTTAAACATCTCATCAGCCGTGGCGATTACCTGGGCATTGGCTGCATAAGCCTGCTGGAAAATCATCAGGTTCGCCGCCTCTTCATCCATATTCACACCGGACACACTGAGCACACTATTATTGGCATCCTGATAGACGAGAGAAGCCGCATTATAATTACTCATGGCATTGGCTGTTTCCCCTGCCACCTCAATAACCAGGCTGTTATAGGCATCGTTGACACTCAACTCACCGCCCACCAGCTCTTCATCCTGAAGGTCGGCCAGTAACAACAGGTTTTCATTATTACCCGGCTCATCAGAATCATTGGAGAATGCCAGTTTCGAAGGGTCATCCAGAACAACATCCATATTAGCGGAGGCATTATTGCCGGGCTGTATATAAAAGCTATCGCCATCTTCCCATTCACCTTCCGCCACACTGACTGTGATGCCATCAAAGCTAATGGTGCCGTCTTCCGCCACTTCAGGCTCAAAGGATTCACCACTGGGATAGACAGTCACTACCGGCTGATCACCCTCCATTTCAATAAGATAATTTTCAGCCGTTAACTGACTACTGTCTGATATTTCTACAGCCAGAATGGCATCAGCCCCATCCAGCGAGGTAGCCCGGTTTCTCTGTGCTTCTACGGAATTTATATCATTAAAAAGAGCCGCGCCCTGCTCACCTTCAAGATCGAAGCCCTCAGACAGCTGTTTATTAACGGCATCTGCAAATACCAGTGCCATTCGATCCAGTTCATCCTGGGCCGGTAAAAGCACTTCATCGCGGAAATCTATCTGCCCCTGAATGGCACCGCCAACCTCTGACATCACCTTGACATCAGTACCGGTATCCAGAGCAATACGTTTCATATCACTGTCCGGATCACCCTCCACCAGCACCAGTTGGCTGGGCTCTCCATTCACCACCAAAGGCTCACCGGAGGGTAGAAACAGATCAACCGTCTGATCATCCTGATAAACAGCTTCTATACCTACCATCTCCGATAGCTGCTGCACTGTACTGTCCCGCTCATCCAGCAACTGAGGATTAACATTGCCGGAAGCATTGGCCTGGGCAATTTCTTCATTCAGATTGGCCAGCTGACTCATCAGCACATTAGCCTCAGACACCATGGTTTCCAGTTCATTATTAATATCATTCAGCTGATTATTAATATCACCGGACAAGCTGTTGAATTTTGCGGCAAGGTTACCGGCGTCAGCCAGAATCTGCTGTCTGTAAGCAAGATCCATGGGATCAGCCTGCGCCGCATCAAGAGACTCAAAAAAACTGTTCAAAGAGGGTGAGAGACTCATGGAATCACTGCCCAGAGTCGTTTCCAGCTTACCCGACTGACTGGCATAGGTCGTGGTATAGCCCAGGGTACTACTGGCATCCTGCAGTTGAGAAACGTAAAACTCGTCGGTTATGCGTTCCACTTCACTGACATAGACCGTGCCGGTCGGCGACACATCATAAACAGCCTGCTGGCGGGAATATCCGGGCACAGAGGCATTGGCAATATTGGTACTGGTGATGGTCAGCGAAGTAGACGCTGCCGTCATGCCCGCTACACCGTTTGAGATCATGCTCATGTAAAACTATCCGACCTGAATTAGCTGTTACCTTGTAAACGACGCTTTATCCTCTAATTTAAGATTTTTTTCACAACTCCGTACTCTGTGAATTAACAGCTTGACATTCATGCCTCGGATATTCATTCATGCCATCTAATTCCCCACTGCTTTCAAGGATTTTATCTCCAACGCTGGCCTTACTACTGGCGGCATCTTTTTTCTTTGTAATCTCCACCAGCCAGGAGCGGGATCAATCCTGGGCTGTCGTTCGGTCCATTATCAATGTACATATTTTTCAGAACATGAGCTTTGCCACGGTTATCCCCAACGAAACCAGCGCCATGCTTGTTCAAAAAGGCACCCGAATTCTGAAGAATTCTGACAATGTCGTTACGGCATTTATTCTTTTCATTAAATTAAGTGTTTCGTTTCTGTCCTTTCTGTTTTCCTGGTATCTCTTTAAAGCTTTTTTAACACGCTTTATTACCGGGCAAAAACAAAACAACAACAACTCTGCCAACGATCAGGTTATTGAGGCGGATGAGCTTCGCAAACTCACCATGGAAAAAATCGGTCTTTCCAGAATCAGTTTTTCCGGCATCCCCTTTCCCTACAAATCCGATACAACCAATCTGATCGTGACAGGTTCACCCGGCTCGGGAAAAACCATCAATATCAAGGAAATACTGGGGGGCATTCGCAGGGGGCAGAAAAAAGCCATCGTCTACGATTTAAATGGCGAGTTCATCAGTAATTTTTACCGGCCCGGTAAAGACTTTATTCTCAATCCTCTGGATAAACGATCTGCTTCATGGGATATCTGGCAGGACTGTCGTCGACATAGCGATATTCTGCGTATTGCTTCAGCTGTCATTCCGGATCACACCAGCAATCATGACTGGTCCAGGGGAGCACGAATTATTCTTGCCCACCTGATTGAAGAGATGGCCGAAAAAGAAGGCCGCAGTGCCGATCAGCTGAAAAACTCAATCAATGAGATCCACAATGAAAAAATGGTGGAGATTCTGAAGCAGACAGAACTCGCCTCTATCATTGCAGAAAATGAAGAAGCCGCCTGCATCAGCATAAGAGGCGTATTGATTGCGTCCCTTCAACCCCTGAAAGAAATGATTCATGATAAAACACAGTCTTTCTCTATCAGACAATGGTGCAATAACGAGAATAACGACAGCTGGCTGTTCATCAGTTCCTGCTCTGAAGATATAGACGCCATCCGGCCACGGGCAACCGTCTGGCTGGAATTTGCCTGCTGCGCCATGATGAGCCTGCCCAGTGATCACCTGCGCCGGACATTCATGGTAATCGACGACTTGAACTCTCTCAACAACATCCCTTCCCTGCCAGACTTTATGGTGCAATCTCGCAAAATTGGCAGCTGCGCCATACTGGCCATTCAATCACTCTCCCGACTGCGCAGCACCTTTGGCGCGGAAGCGGTACACCGCATGACCCGCGCCTGTGAAAGCTGGGTGGCCATGAAAAGTCATGATCAAAGCACACCTCAGTGGGTATCTTCCCAGCTGGGCAAGAAATCCGTGATTGAAACCACAGAAATATCCTACGCTGGCCAATCATCAACACAAAAGATACACAAAGAATTAACAACACCAATCGTTGAAATTCAGGAAATCAACAGCATCCCCGAGATGCAGGGTTACATCAGGCTCAGTCAGGAATTCCCTACCGCCAAGTTCAACAGTGTGGCCCGTGAATGGCCCGTTATTTCCAAGGCATTCGCTCCTGTTGAGTCCATGGCTGATACCAAAGAAGGTACTGAGCCAGAGACAGACCAATCCGTAACTGGTAGCACTGAATATAAAAGCACTGAAGATAAAAAAACAGTAACAGGTAATCAAGCAGCTGCCATAGAAAATAACTCAGTGGACGCGATGTTTAATACCATTGCCGGTTTCTAATATGCGTTATGAGCATGGCTTTTCAGGCTCAGAGACAAGGCGGAGTGACGAGTCATAGCCGTAGCTATGGCGAGGAACTCCAACGCAGGATCTGAGCCTGAAAAGGCAGCGCAATAGCATAATTAGAATTCGGAAATGGTATAATTCACCTCTGCCCACTTAATTTGAATCAAACAGCCATGAGCAGGAAATGTCGATCACCCCGGGCTTTGAGAAGATCTGCAGAGCTCGATATTGCGGAATGCCCATAATTAAAAAAGTTTGAAGCGAAAAAACGCAGCCATACAGCTGCGTTTTTTTACGTCGAATGCCAGTCATAGGTCTATTCACGTTGCACGGATTAACACTGCTATTTTTTGCGGCGCTCGTTCACCCCGGTCACTTAGGAATAGTCTCAAAATAAGTTTCGTATTTTCATCGTACAGATCGACTTGTTTGCGTAGGTTGGGCAGAGGGACGAAGCCCAACAATTCTGTCAGCACGCTCTGCTGCCAATGTTGGGCTTCACTTCGTTCTGCACCAACCTACGATAGTGGTATGTTTTATGACACCCTAAAGCAAATCAGGACGTTATTTTTAGACCAATGGCACTGACTTAAGGAATCCAACCCAGAAATAACAAGGCTTGCCCAAGAAGAAAATCGACTATAAATATCGTGTATATTTCCTCTCCCCGAGCAAGCCATGACCAAGTTTAGCCAAAAATACTTCAACCTTGCTGCCGATCTCCTTAAACAGTACGCACAGACAGGTGACGACAATCTTTCCAGCGTGCTTACTCAGGATAATCTTGAAAATTTCCAGTCTCAGTACACTGGCAGTAGAGTTAGAAACTATCCACCATTGAAAACCCTCAGTCTGTTTATGCAGCAGGTTGCGGGCGAAAATAAATCCTGCCGTAACACCCTAATCTCTGACGCCAGAGATCAAATTGCTATGGGGAAGAAAGCGAATACGACCCGCAACAGCGCATATTGCAAGGCCAGATTGCGACTTACGGAACCCAGCATCAAAGCTCTTTTGACGGAGTCAGGAGACAATCTGGACAGCGCCAGCCCTGAGTCGTGGGCATGGCATAATCGCCGAGTCATTATGACGGACGGCTCTACGCTTTCGATGCCAGACACTACTGAAAACCAGAGTGCTTACCCTCAACATGGTGCTCAAAAAAGGGGGTTGGTAATCCGCTGCTGAGAATAGAAATTCTGTCGGTGTTGGGCAGTGGCGCAATACTTTCGTACGCAGTGGCTCCCTGCAAAGGCAAAAAGACGGGGGAAGTTGCTTTGTTCAGACAGATTTTGAGCCATCTTAAAACCAACGACATCCTGCTGGGTGATGCTATTTTTGAGAATTACTTCCTGATAGCACTGCTGCAATTAGGTGGCGTAGACGTTGTATTTGAAAAAAATGGTGCCCGGCACGTTGATCTCCGAAAATGCGACCAGAAACTGGGAAAGAAAGACGGCTTAATACGTCTGTTAAAACCAGCCCGCCCAAGCTGGATGAGCCGTGAGTACTACCAGCGATGGGTGCCCAAAGAATTGACTGTCCGAGTGATTAAAAACAAAAAACGAATAATCGTGACTACCCTGCTGAACGCAGAGGAATACCCACGATCCGAGATAGTCAGTCTTTATCTGGCACGTTGGCATGTAGAGCTGGATTTTCGATCCATCAAATCCCTTATGGCGATGGATATACTGCGCTGCAAGACTCCGCAAATGGTCAGGAAGGAAATCACGGTGCACCTGTTGGTTTATAATTTGATACGCTCATTAATGGCACGAGCGGCAGTAAAGCTCAAAAACCTGCCACGACAAATAAGCTTTAAAGCGGCTCAGGAAACCATTCAAGTCTTTCACGTGCTTCTGCTACAGGCGACAACCGAATTGCTATCAACACTGGTTGACAGTATGGTGCAAATTGCTTCGGAACATATCGTGGGCGATCGACCGGGGCGAAAAGAACCGAGAGCGATTAAAAGACGGCCAAAACCCCATAAAAGACTTCAACACCCAAGGGCGCAGGCGCGCAGACTCTTAGAATATCAAGGTAAGAAGGCTTAAGTCAGTGCCATTGATTTTTAGACTACTCCTTAGATTGTCTTAGCTCCCGGGACCTGAGGGCCTAAAGACTTCACACCTTTGCTGCCGTGTAGCAACTCCAAATCCTTTGGATCCATGAGCTTGCTATGGCAAAAGCCCCATAGTCGTTAAAATGGTTTACAGGAATAACAGAACAAACCGGGATCAGGAAAGTATTTTTAACGCAACCCCGGCTCACTGACTGACAAAATGTATTTTTAACGCAGTCGGGGGGGGGGGGGGGGGGAGTTTTAGAGATGAGCCGGTATTTTCAGAAAAATTAATAGCAGAGTGCCTCAGAACTTCCACCATCAGCCCCCTGCAGGGTTTTCAGCAACCGATTCACCCTGAATCTGGTTAACCTGACGCACCAGCTGCTCAGCCAAACCCAACCCCTGCATCCGGGCCATTTCCATGGCCATCTGGCTGTCCTGCCACTCCGTCCAGAACTGCTGTTCCCGACTATTGAACAATCCATCTTCTGACAGCGATTCATTCGCTTTTCGCATGCTTTTGAAAACCTGCTCCATCATCAACGCTTCAAACTCCTGGGCGACCTCTTTAAGCGATTCAGACGATTCTGAGCGACCTTTTATCAACTGAGCATCTGTACTGCCACCCGTAGACTCTACCGCAGAGCGTGTTACGGCCATTAACTGGGGGGGTAGATTTGTCGTTTCCATTGCTATTCCGATAGTACTGCTTATTGGATGGCCGGAAATTTATTTCCGGCCAGATTCAGATAATAACGAGTTCAGCCTTAAGTGAACCGGCTTCTTTCAGTGCCTGCAAAACCGCCATTAAATCAGCCGGTGTTGCGCCTACACTGTTAATGGCATTCACCACATCCTGCAGAGTGCTTCCCTTAGGCACCATAAACAGATGCTTGTCACCCTGGTCAACCACAATATTGCTGTCTGGAATAACGGCAGTCTCCCCGCCTTTTGACAAAGGTGAGGGCTGACTCACCGCATAATCTTCACGAATGGTTACCACCAGGTTACCGTGACTGACTGCCGCCGGCTTCAAAGTAACGTGCTCATTCATAACCACAGTACCGGTTCGGCTGTTTATCACTACCTTGGCCAGGGTATCTCCCTCATCAACATCCATGGTTTCCAGAACAGACATATAAGCCACACGCTGACTGGGATTTGCTGGTGCATTAACCCGAATGGTGACACCGTTTTCAGCCGCAGCAGTGCCCGGACCAAATTTGTTATTGATGGCCCGAACCACATTACCCGCCGTGGTAAAACTCTGCTGACGAAGGTTCAGAACAATATGATCCCTGGTAGCAAAACTCGTTGGCACGGTGCGTTCTATAATCGCGCCATTGGGAATGCGTGCCACGGTAGGAATATTGACCGTAATACTGGAACCATCATTACCTTCCGCATTAATCCCGGTGACCACCAGGTTCCCCTGAGACAACGCATAAACCTTGCCATCAACACCCTTCAACTGTGTCATCAGCAGCGTACCGCCCTGTAGGCTGGTGGCATCGCCAATGGACGACACCGTTACATCCAGCTCCTGCCCAAGCCCCGAGAAAGGCGGCAGCGTCGTTGTCACCGACACGGCCGCAACGTTTTTCAGGTTAGGGTTCGCATCTGCAGGTAACTGAATGCCCAGTTGTCGCAACATATTATTCAGAGACTGCGCGGTGAATTCTGTCTGTCGCGTTTTATCACCCGTACCATCCAGACCCACTACCAGCCCATAACCCACCAGTTGGTTACCCCTGACGCCCAGAACATCCACCAGATCCAACAATCTGGCGGCATGAACATTAAAAGACATCAACCCAACCAATAGAATCAGAAAGCTCTTTTGAATCAGAAAGCTCTTTTGAATCAGAAAGCTCTTTTGAATCAGAAAGCTCTTTTGAATCAGAAAGCTCTTAATACTAACCATCGAAAATAGCCTTCTTGTTTATAATGGGAAAAACGGGTGATTCAATAACCGGGTAAACCATCCAGCTTCATTTGCTTCAGCCAAAGCACCTTCTGCGGAATAAGTGATTTGCGCATTAGCCAGACGCTGAGAGGAAATAGCATTATCTGGTGTTATATCTTCCGGACGGAGAATCCCGGAAATCCGGATATATTCATCGCCCTGATTGAGCCGAATCCACTTCTCGCCACGCACCTTTAAGGCGCCATTGGGCAATACCGCAATCACTGATACGGTAATGGAACCATTGAGCATATTTTCCTGAGAACTGCTACTGTCCCCGGAAAAATCACGAGAGAGATCGTAATTGATTGGTTTACCCGTATTCCCCCAAACCACGGGAGCCGCCATGGCTGCTCCACCACTTTTATTGAAATTGGTATCAGAGGATTTCCTGGAACGGGTCTGTTCATCCAGACGAACCGTGAGAATATCGCCCACACGATAGGCCATACGATCTTCAAACAGACTATTGGCGTATGCAGGATTGAACAGGCTGCCTTCAACAACCTGCTGCGGCTCTGCATTGGCCAGTGGAGGAGGAGCCCAATCCGGCTCTTTCTCATTGGTTGAGGTACAACCGGTCAACAAGACCAACAGGGCCAGCAACAGGTAACGAAACATCAATTTACTCCGCTACAGGGTCTGATTGGCAAATTGCAGCATCTCATCAGCTGCTGAAATGACTTTTGCATTCATTTCATAGCCACGCTGAGCTGTAATCATATTGACCATTTCTTCCACCATATTGACGTTGGAAGATTCCAGGGTGTACTGCTTCACCTCACCAACACCGTCTTCACCGGGAATGGCTTCAACAGGCTGGCCACTGGAAGCGGTTTCAGCAAACAGGTTGCCACCCATAGCCGCAAGACCAGCCGGATTGATAAAGTTAGCCAAGGCAATCTGACCCAATTCCTGAGGAGCCGGATCGCCCGCCATGGTGGCACTGACCACACCATCCGCACCAATAGTCAGACTGATGGCGTCTTCAGGCACTTCTATCTGCGGCTCCATAGGGTATCCGTTAGCGGTCACCATGGCACCGTCCGAGTTCAAATGAAACTGACCATTTCGGGTATAGGCCAGCGTTCCATCCGGACGCAGTACCTGGAAAAAACCTTCCCCTTCAATGGCCATATCCAGTGCATCAGATGTCATCTGATATGAACCGGTGGTAAACACTTTCTGGGTACCGGCAACACGGACACCGGTACCCATTTGCGTGCCATTAGGAATTTCATTTCCTTCAGCATTATCAGCACCGGGCTGACGCTGAACCTGATAGAACAGGTCCTCAAAAACAACCCGGTCGCGCTTGAAGCCAACGGTGTTAACGTTAGCCAGGTTATTGGAAATAACCCCCAGTTGCTTATCCTGGGCAACCAGACCGGTCTGCCCTGTCCATAATGCTGAAAGCATTAACTCTCTTCCTCATTTATTGCTTGTTACTATTCCTGTCAGGGAACACTCGCTAACAAATTCTGTCTAACGAATTTCTTCTAACGAAATAGCTGAATCAGTCCCGCTTCACTGGGACTTCATCTGTTATTAATCACGCAGGAGTACATCACCTGTTTCGGCAATTTTCTGAGTGGTCTGCATCATTTTCAATTGGGTTTCGAAGGTTCGGCTCAGCGTCATAAACGACACCATTTCACTCACTGCATTGACGTTGCTGTTTTCCAGATAACCGGACACCACCGTCACCGAGGGATCAGCCTCTGCCGGTATTCCTTCCGGCAAACGAAACAACCCCTGATCATCCTTTCTGAGATTGGCCACATCAGGATTAACCAGTTTCAGCAGGGCGGTTTCTACAATCTGATCCTTGCCAGCACCATCAGGCTGAATAGAAATCACACCACTTTCACCGATCACTACCTGCTCAAAAGGCGGCAACTGAATAGGCCCACCATCACCTGAAACCATCATGCCTTTGGCCGTCCGTAGAATACCCTCGCCATCAACATGCAGATTACCGGCACGGGTAAACGCTTCATTGCCCGTTTCATCAATCACCGCTAGCCAGCCTTCGCCCTGAACAGCCACATCCAGCTTGCGCCCGGTGAACATCAGGGACCCCCCAGTCATATCGGTCCACTGGGAACGATTTTCTGCATGCACACGGCTGTCAAAACTGTCACCCTCCATGGCACCACCCATGGCACCACCCATGGCACCACCAATAGTGTCAGCCATAACAGTGTTAAAATCTGCCTTGAAACCCGTTGTCGAGATGTTTGCCAGATTGTTAGCCCTGACCTGCTGACTTTCCATGGTTCGGGAAACACCACTGAGCGCCGTATATAGAGCCTTATCCATCCGTTCAATCCATTTTTTTCGCCGATATTTCCTAGAAAGTATTCAGCAGATATTGAGTATTTTCGTCGAAGGTAGAAATCGTTTTGGTATTCGCCTGATAAGCACTCTGGGCCACAATCATGTCCACTAGCTCAGCACTCATATCCACGTTGGAATTCTCCAGTGAATTACCACTGACAGAACCTTTGGATCCGGTACCTGGCAAACCAATCAATGCCTCACCTGACTCAGGTGTGGAGGACCAGCTGGTGTTACCCGATGAATCAAGGCCGCCTTCATTAGGGAAGGTGGCCAAGGCAACATACCCCTGAACCTGGCTTTCACCATTGGAATAGGTCGCAACGACAGCGCCCTCTTTAGTGACGCTGACGCCATAGAACTGACCAGCAGGATAGCCATTCTGACTATTGCTGGACACGGAAAAATCGTTGCCGTACTGACTCATCCCGGTGAGGTCCATGGACAAGTCCATATCCGCAGCACCATTATTGAAATCCAGCGGAATAGAAAATTCACCCGCTGTTGTGTGCGCGCCACTCTGGGAATCGGAACTGGTTTTTATCTTGCCATATTCATCAAATTCAAGACTCACAGAGTAATCGACCATGGTGCCGCTGCCGTCATCAAACTGAACCGGATTACCATCCACTTCATACATGACTTCCCAGGCATTCTCGCCAGTTTTAATATAATAAGAAGACAGGCGCTGTTCATTACCCTGACTATCGTAAATAACGGTGGACGTTGTACTGTGATAGGTGTCTGGCTTGGAAGGATCGAATGCGACAGGATCAAGTGCTTCTTCACGGGCATCCATATTCGCGACGATTTCAGCATCACTGGTGGACTGAGCAGGGAGGTCTGCTGTATTTACCGTCAATGGCTGCAACTGACCATCAATAAGATTACCGTTTTCATCGACACCGTATCCCATCAGTGCCTGACCCTGGTCATTAACCAGATTGTCATCCTTATCGGTACTGAAATTACCGGCTCGCGTATAATACTGCTGACCATTGGCATCTTCCATAACAAAGAAACCGTTTCCATCAATAGCCATATCCGTTGCACTGGAGGTGTAAACCAGGGTTCCCTGGGCATAGCTGGTTTCAATGTCTGAAACGTAGACCCCGCCACTGGCGCTGGTGGATGAATAAACATCCGCAAACTGCGCCTCCATGGACTTGTAACCTGTGGTATTAGCGTTGGCAATATTGTTACTGATAACACTCAGACTTTCATTGGCAGCCTGTAAACCACTGACACCGGTATTCATGGACATAGCAAAGTAACTCCTGAAACAGATTGGGCTGTTTTCTTAATCAAAATATTTTTCATCAGAGCGTCCTGAACATGGCCTGACGATAGGAAACCGGTTTTTTCTTTCGGCTTTTTTTCGACTTTTTGGTATTAAACAGAGGATTTGAGGTCCAGGTTTTACCCTCACGATCGACTTTCTTGACAGCCTTTTTCAGATCTACACCATTGGCCGCCATAATTTCCTGAAGATCGCCTGAAGCAGGGTCAGCAGGGGTATCACCAACAGGCTCTTCAGAGGGTGTGTAGTCACCTTCAAATTCTGTTATGGAAGTTAATGCCACAAGACCAATACCTTCTACTTCCACCAACACATCCTGACCACCACCGGGAATAACGACACTGAGAACCACATTACGCTGGACCACCATCATTTCTATGTCGTTGCCGTCTACTTTTGCATAGGCATACATCATGTATTTGCCATCCGGCAATTCGGTTTCAAGATCTTTCAGGTTATAGGGAATCTGACCGCTTTCATTCTGAACCCCCATTGGTAAAACGGCCTGAGGTTCAGCACTGTCTGGTGCAACCTTTTCTTCGTACACTTCAATATTCAGATCTTCAGCCGCATAGTTCAGCAGCACTTCACCTTCCGGCATACGGCCATCATCAACCACAAACAGGTTGGCTATTACCATGACGCCTTTTCCCACAAGACTGGATGCATACAGTCCCTGGGAGTCGTATATCTGACTGCTCAGATTTTCCATGGCACTGACCAGCTCGGCATTCTGCTCCAGCATGGTCAGATCCGCCAACTGGGAAACCATTTCAGCATTATCCATGGGCTGTGTGGGATCCTGATAGGCCAGCTGGGTCAACAGCAGCTGCATAAAGGCATCTGAATCCAGAGAGTCACTGGCCTCTACAACACCTGACACAGTCAGGCTCAACACCAGGGTTACAAAGCCTGCACACACGCTCAGATGAGCAGAGAATTTCTGACAACCCGCAGTTATGGTTTTCTTTGTTATCCTCAATGACACTGTTTATTGCCCCAGTGTCAGCAGTCTTTCCTGCATACGACGTGCGTTATTCATCACTTCAACACTGGTTTGATAACTGCGCGAAGCACTCATCATGTCAGCCATTTCTTCGACAATATTAATATTCGGATAGAAGACATTGCCATCCTCATTGGCCATGGGATTATTCGGCTCATATCGCATAAGAGGCTCATCATCACTCTCAAGCACATCGGAAATTTCCACCTGACTGCCTATCTGGCTTTTCACATCACTGAAGACTTCAGAAAAAACCGGGCGACGCGCTTTATAGGCCTCTTCCGGAGTACGTCCGGCCGATTCCGCATTCGCCATATTGCTGGCTACAGTATTTAGACGCAGGGTCTGGGCAGACATGCCGGAGCCGGCAATATCAAAAATCTGATTTAATGACATATTCTTTCTTTAATCCTTATTGCCCGGCAATGGCTTTTTCCAGCCCTTTGAATCGCATATTGAGGAAAGTAAAACTGACCTCGTAGTCCATTCGGTTGCGCATAAATGCAGCCTGCTCCTGTCCCAGATCAACCGTATTACCATCAGCAGACGGCTGACGTATTTCACGCTGTTCTATGGCGCCAGCCACTTCCGGATTCCCCGGCAGGGTCAAATGGTTCTGATTGCTTTTATCCAAAGTCAGCATGGCTTTCTGCTGACCAAGCATTGTGCTGAAGTTAAGATCTTTTGCCTTGAATCCGGGCGTATCCACATTGGCTATATTACTGGCCAGCACTTCGGTACGTTGTGTTCGGTACTGCAAGGTATCGGGCATCACACCCAGGGCATTTTCAAACGTAATGGCCATGCAATCCTCAGAATGGCTTCGGTAAATATTCGACTTAGGAAAAAAGCAATTATTATGCCAACTTCGTTTTTTACATCAAACGTCACCCATCCTCTTTCCTCTCGCCCTCTCGCCTCACCCTGAACGCCAGCGCATTCGCTGGCACTATTGACCAAGCGTGTTAAGATGCCCGCCTTCTGATTCTGTGTTACCACCGGAAAACTGTTTCCCCCCTTTTCATTTTATGAAGCCATTTATCAAAATTATCACCACCCTGTTTCTTACGATCGCTCTAACCCCTCAGGTTCTGGCCTCGGCTGACAAGACCACAGCATTCAAAAACCAACTGACGTCTACTGCCTATGCCGCCCTTCTATTGAAAGCAAAAAACAGTGCAGAAACCCTTAACAGCAAAAAGTACGATGTCAGTATCAGCCCCCCTCCTTCCGGTCTTAACCTGAAAGCCTGCAGCACATCTCCGGATACCCGAATCCTGTCTGAAAAACCTGTGGGTCAACAGCGCATCGGTATTCGATGCAAAGACAAGGACGGGTGGTCACTGTATCTGAAAGGAAATATCCGGGTTTTTATTCCCATCCTGGTGAGTCGCCACTCTCTGGTCAGAGGAACCGCCCTGAGTGATTCAGATGTGATGACCAGAGAAATGGATATCAGCAGCCTCAAACGAGGCTATATCCCGCTCACGAAACAGATAACGAATATGGAATTAACGCGAAAGGTCTCCGCAGGGCAACCACTGACTCCGGGCATGATTAAACCGGCACAAGTCATAAAAAGAGGACACCGGGTTACTCTGACGGCAAAAAACAATGGCTTCGAAATCAGTATGCCGGGAGAAGCCCTGGAGAATGGCGCTCTTAAGGAGTATATAAAGGTACGTAATTTATCCAGTGGTAAAATAATACGTGGCCGCATTACCGGAATCGGTATAGTAGAGGTCAGGTAACATCCTGCAGGCACTGGTCACTTATTAATCATCGGAAATTGCATTCCGGTTTAACAATCTTTTGCTATGGTCGTTTCCGGTGTAGATAATGAATATTGCGAACCCCCAAAGACACGGCCCATGACAGTTATAACCGATATTTCACGACCACAACCGGTAAGATCCGCTTCCGGAAAAACGTCCACAACAGTAAAGCCTGTCGACAATGAAGATACCGTTTCCATAAGCCCGACCACAGCATTACTCGCTGAGGCCGAGGACATTGCAACAAGCTCTGAAGATGTGGATGAAGCTCGCGTTGAAGATATTAAATCAGCCATCCGCGACGGAAAATTAACTATCAATCACGAACGCCTGGCACAAAAAATGCTTGAGTTTGAACTTACCTTGTTCGATGACTAACAGAATTATGTCTAACCAGCACGATATTGATGCCAGCATAGCTGACACTATTCAAGATGAACTGACACTGTTTTCCCAACTCCATGATGTACTGCTGCAGCAACAGCAACAGTTAATCAATCGGGACACTCCCGCTCTGGGTGAAACAGCACAGGCTATTCTCCGGTTGATGGGAGAAGCCAGGTTGAAGCGACAGGAACGATCAGATTACCTGGGAAGAATAGGTATAAAGAATAACGAGCTCGAAATGGAAAATTACCTTTGCGGGCTGACAACCGACTTTAAACAGGATTTGAGCAAACAGGATTTGAACAAACAGGATTTGAACAAACAGGATTTGAACGATAACTGGCAGGCGTTAACCGAAGTCGTTGAAACCTGTAAACAGATCAATCTGGACAATGGTCAGATTCTGGATCTTCAACAGAAGATGACCGACAAAATTCTGGATCGACTGGAAAACAGGCAGGAAAAAGAAATATCCTATTCCGCCACAGGCACCACAAAACGTCATACAAACTCTACTCTGCAGTTACAGGCCTGAATATAATACCATTGCCGGCTCCAACAGGTGTTATGAGCATGGCTTTTCAGGCTCAGAAACTCCAACGCAGGATCTGAGTCTGAAAAAGCAGCGCAATAGCATAATTAGAATTCGGAAATGGTATAACATCGCTCCTCTTCAGCTATTTTGCAAGGATCACCGCCCTTAATCCCTTAAGGCAGTGATCAAAAGTGATCAAAGCTTGATTCTGATGAAATTTCCGGCTTAAATGCCGCAGTTAAGCTGTTGACTCTGATGCAGCTGAAATAACGACCTGTTCACATAAAAATCTCAGATATCTAACCTGAGACAGATTTAAAACGAACTCATTAGACATCAACAATGCATTCAGCATTGTTGCAATCCGTCTACAGAATTTCACTACTCTGGGTTAAGTAGCATGAACCAAGACAAGCTCTATTTTGAAACTCTCCATGGTCCCTACGGCCAGTATTTTGAACAGGACAAAATCCTGTTTGAACAAAAAACCGATCATCAACATCTGGTCATCTTTGAAAATAGCAAAGCAGGACGAGTAATGGCTCTGGACGGCATTATCCAGACCACAGAAAGTGATGAATTTATATATCATGAAATGCTGGCCCATACCCCTATCCTTGCTCATGGCAGTGCAAAACGTGTCTTGATCATTGGTGGCGGCGATGGTGGCATGCTGCGTGAAGTGTTGAAGCACACATCTGTGGATCACGTCACTATGGTGGAAATTGACAGCGCTGTTGTCGATATGTGCAAAGAGTTTCTGCCAAATCATTCCGCTGGCGCCTATGATGATCCCAGGGTCAATCTGGTCATTGATGATGGTGTTGAGTTTGTCAGCAACAGCACGCAGGAATTTGACGTTATCATCTCTGACTGCACCGACCCTATAGGTCCTGGCGAAGTCTTGTTCTCTTCACGTTTTTATCAGGGCTGCAAGCGACTGCTGAGCGAGCAGGGTATTTTTGTCGCTCAGAATGGCGTCTGTTTTTTTCAGGTAGAAGAAGTTCAGGATACCGTCAGACGTCTGGGCAGCTATGTTAAAGACTGCTGGTTTTATACTGCGGCAGTGCCTACTTATATTGGTGGCGTAATGACCTTTGCCTGGGGCACCGACAATGTCAACGCCAGGCAACTCACTCTCGAAACACTGAAACAGCGTTTTGCCGAAAGCGACATCAAAACACGCTATTACACACCCGCCATTCACCATGCCAGCTTTGCGCTGCCACGTTATGTAGAAGAAGCCATTGAACAAGCCAGTATTTGATCAGGTAACAGAAAAACCGGCTTCATCCAGCGGCACCAACAACTGGACCGTTGAGGATGCAAAGATATCCTATAACGTCCCGTACTGGAGCCAGGGTTTTTTTGATATCAATGTCCAGGGTTCTGTTGTAGTAAAACATCCGCAGAATAGCTCGGGCGTCGAACTGGAAGCTATTGCCAGAGAACTGTCTCAACAGGGTGTTTCATTCCCTGCACTGGTCCGCTTCCCTCACATACTTCATAACCGGGTAAATGGTTTATGTGGCGCATTTAATCAGGCCATCAGTGAATATGGCTACGAAGGCGATTATCTGGCGGTCTACCCCGTTAAGGTGAATCAACAAAAAGTCGTTGTTGAAGAGATTCTGAAAAGCCAGAGTGACAGCCAGAAGAGGCAACTGGGGCTTGAGGCTGGCAGCAAGCCGGAATTACTGGCTGTACTGGCCATGGCCAATCGTGCCAGTTCCGTGATTGTCTGTAATGGTTACAAAGACAAAGAGTATATCCGCCTTGCCCTGATTGGCGAGAAACTGGGTCATAAAGTTTATATCGTCCTGGAAAAGATGACTGAACTGGAAATGATTCTCTCGGAAGCCGAGAAAGTAGGCGTCAAACCCCGCCTTGGATTAAGAACACGACTGGCTTCGCAGGGAATGGGTAAATGGCAGGCCAGCGGTGGAGAGAAATCCAAATTCGGACTGGCCGCCAGCCAAGTATTAAAGGTGGTTGACCGACTGAAAGAAAAAAATCAGCTGGACAGTCTTCAACTGCTTCATTTCCATCTGGGTTCTCAGATCGCCAATATCCGCGACCTGCGTAAAGGCATCAGTGAATCCGGTAGAATCTATGCAGAACTCACTCAACTCGGTGCCAGCATTGACTGTATCGATGTGGGTGGCGGTCTGGCCGTGGACTACGAAGGTACACGCAGCCAGAGCCATTGCTCCATGAATTACAGCCAGATGGAGTACGCTAACAACATCATCTACACCCTGGGTGATCTGTGCAAACAGTACCAGCTCCCCATGCCCCGCATTATTTCAGAATCCGGCCGCAGCCTGACAGCTCATCATGCTGTACTGATTACAGATGTAGTGGGCGTTGAGCAATACAATCCAGCCACTCCGGAAAAACCGGAAGATGATGCTCCCCAGTTATTAAAAAACATGTGGCTGTCCTGGAAGGAAGTCAAAGGCCAGATCACCCACCGGGCACTGGTGGAAATATTTCATGACAGCCAGGCTGATCTTGCAGAAGTTCATACAAAATTTAACATGGGGTTATTAAACCTCAGCCAGCGGGCCTGGGCAGAGAGCGTTAATCTGGGAGTCAGTTATGAACTGTCCAAACACCTTTCCCCCCGCAATCGACTTCATCGACCGCTTATCGACGAACTCTCCGAAAAGCTGGCTGATAAGTTCTATGTGAATTTTTCGCTGTTTCAGTCGCTGCCCGACGCCTGGGGCATTGATCAGGTATTTCCGGTACTGCCCCTGTCAGGACTTAATCATCCTCCTGAACGACGAGCCGTGATGCTGGATGTAACCTGCGATTCTGACGGCGTTATCGATCAGTACGTTGATGGCCAGGGAATTGAAACGACCTTGCCAGTACCCGCATGGCATTCTGATAAGCCTTACCTGCTCGGTTTTTTCCTGGTGGGCGCTTATCAGGAAATTCTCGGCGACATGCACAACCTCTTCGGTGATACTGATACCGTATCAATACATCTGTCCGAGACCAATGATATACACATCAGTGATTATCAACCCGGCGATAGCGTTGCAGATGTCATGCGTTACGTTAACCTTGAGCCAGATAGTTTTCTACACACCTATCGACAACTGGTCCGGGAGAATATTCCTGCAGCTGAACAGAGCTCTGTTCTGGCAGAGCTTGAAGCGGGTTTACAGGGTTACACCTACCTTGAAGATATCCGGGACTGGGAGCAGAAAGCATAATGTTTTTTGAAGGATCCGAAAAAAAAGTAGAAGTCATCCTCAAACCCGGCATGCAATCACTGCGAAGCCATCCCCGGCCATTCTGGAATCAGGTGGTTGTTGAAGCTGAAGCAGAAATTCTGTCGGTAATCTGCAATGAATACTGCGATGCCTATCTGCTGTCTGAATCAAGCCTCTTTGTCTGGCATGACCGCTTTCTCATGCTCACCTGCGGCACAACCACCCTGGTGGATGCGGTACTCCTGTTTCTTGATCAATATGATATGGAACAGGTTGATTACATCAGCTATCAGCGAAAAAATGAATATCAGCCTCATCTGCAAAAAACATCCTTCGAAGCCGACCTTATTCGCCTGAGAGAACGATTTTCAGGTACAGGCTATTTGCTGGGGCATCTGGACAGCCACCATAATTATATCTTTCATCTCGACAAGCCTTACCATCCTAAACCTGAAGATACCACCACAGAATTTTTGATGTATCATATCCGAGGTGACTCAGCAGACTACCTTCGCAGTGAAGGTCAATCCGCTAAAGGTGTCAGAGATGCCCTGTCGCTCGAACAGAGTCTGCCGGGGTTTCTGATTTCGGACTGGTTGTTTGAACCCTTTGGCTACTCCATGAATGCCATCAGGGGCGATCGCTATGCAACCATGCATATCACTCCCCAGGAAAACTCGTCCTATGTCAGTTTTGAAACCAATCTTGACCTGTCCGGAGCCAACCACATTGTTCTGCAGAGAATGCTTGATACATTGAATCCTGGCAGCTGGGATCTTATAGGCTTCAATTCGTCACCAGCAATCATTGAAAACGACAATACCCGTCTTATTTGCAGTAGCCATATAAACCTGAGTTGCGGATATAACATGATATTTCGCCATTATCAGCAACAGCAACAGCAACAGCAACACACTCTCGCAAAAGCGATGGTCATCTGATTGAAACAGCAGCCAGAATAACTCTGGCTGCAGGGAACATAAAATGGCAACACTGGCTGATCACGAAGACTACTCTTTATACTCCAATGCCTTTGGTTTTCTTCGTCAACCTCTGGATTTTGAACCCTCCGAAAGCAATGCCGATATAGTTATAACCGGCGTTCCCTTTGATCTGGCAACCACAGGCAGAAGTGGTAGCCGGATGGGACCACAGGCCATTCGTAAAGCGTCAATGAATCTGGCCTGGGAACCCATTCGCTGGCCATGGGATTTCAAACTCTCTGACCAGCTCAATATGGTTGACTGTGGTGACCTGGTGTTTGATTGTGGTGATGCGGCTCAAATGAGCCAGAGACTGGAAAGCCACACCCGAAAAATGCTGGCTGCAGGTAAAAAAGTTCTCAGCTTTGGCGGTGACCATTTCGTGACATTGCCATTGCTTCGTGCCCACGCCGCTCATTATGGAAAGCTTGCACTTATTCACTTTGATGCACACACCGATGATTATGATCAGGGTGGTGAATTTGATCATGGAACCATGTTTCATACCGCCCAGAAAGAAAATCTGATCGATCCTGTGCACTCAACACAGATTGGCATCCGGACCACCTTCAGCCGAAATTCCACACGGTTTAACGTACTCGAAGCCGATTATGTTAACGAAACATCAACTCAGATAATCCTCGATCAGATTCACGAGAAAGCGGGCAAGCTTCCTATCTATCTTACGTTTGATGTCGACTGTCTGGATCCGGCTTATGCACCGGGAACCGGAACACCGGTTTGCGGCGGCCTGACCACTGATAAAGCATTGAAATTGATCAGGGGATTAGAGGGTTTGAATATTGTCGGAATGGATGTTGTGGAAGTTTCTCCCGCTTACGACCACGGAGAAATAACAGCCCTGGCAGCAGCTACCGTAGCGCTGGATATGCTGCATTTATACGCAAGATTGAAAGATTAACCCAGCTACACACCCAGCTACACACCCAGCTACACACCCAGCTACACACCCAGCGTAGAGGCTGTCGAAAGAGGTAGCGAGCGCAGCTCTCTTACGACAGTTTTCGTTAGCAGAAACAAAGCTCTTTTACTGTCGTTTATGACATCTGAACAGAGCGCATGGCAAATTCATCCATCTGTTTTTGCTCAGCTTTACTGCTTTTCTTTTCTAACACCCTGTTATGCTTTTCAACCAGCATTTCAGTGGTACTCACCTGACGCTTTTCCTGAATATAACTGTCCCGGGCAGAGCGACACTGAACCTGCTGTACGGCCACTTGCTGTTTTTGATGCCTTACTGCCCGATCAACCGTGACAGACATCATCTGAGCCGTTGTCAATGCAAGGCCATCAATATGAGTCCCTTCCTGCCATTCATAGGTTTTCTGATAAGTTTCCAACTGATTGAGCCTTTGCTCCTCAAGCTGCAACCTGCCTTCTTCCTCTGACAGCGATACCATAACCTGTCGACACTGTATTTCCCTGATTTCCAGCAATCGATTGAGCTGTCGTTTTTTCTTCATGATCCCTTACCTGACCAAAGTGAATCCAGCGCCAGCAGGGACTCGTTATAAGGCGATGCCTCTAACATTGACTGACACAGGAATTTCTCCAGAGATGGATACATGCGTATCGCGTCGTCAATCTTGGGATCAGTACCTTTACGATAAGCACCCAGTGTCATCAAATCACTGTTTTTGCGATAAGTGGAGTAACTGCGGCGAAATAACTGGCTTCTCTTAATATGCTCCTGACTCACCACCTGAGGCATCACCCGACTGATGGATTGTTCAATATCAATTGCAGGGTAGTGCCCTGCTTCCGCCAACTCACGACTCAGTACAAAATGCCCATCGAGAATGGCTCGAGCAGCATCAGCAACAGGATCCTGCTGGTCATCACCCTCTGACAATACGGTGTAAAATGCGGTCAGAGAACCATGTTCCGAATCACTGTTACCCGCACGCTCAACCAATGCAGGTAACATACTGAACACAGACGGTGGATAGCCTTTAGTTGCCGGAGGCTCACCCACAGCCAGGGCAATTTCCCGCTGGGCCTGAGCATAACGAGTCAGGGAATCCATCAGTAATAAAACATCCTTGCCTGAGTCCCTGAAATATTCAGCAATTCTATGACAGAGCTGCGAAGCTCGCATTCGCATGACCGGTGAACTGTCGGCCGGCGCAGCTACCACCACGGCACGTTTCATACCTTCCGGGCCCAGACTGTTTTCGATAAACTCTCTCACCTCCCGACCACGCTCACCCACAAGACCAACCACTGTAATTTCAGCACTGGTATACCGTGTCATCATTCCCAGAAGAACACTTTTACCGACACCACTGCCTGCAAACAAACCCAGCCTCTGGCCTTTTCCAACAGTCAGCAGACTGTTTATTGCCCGAATCCCCACATCCAGTGGTTCACTGATGGGTCTGCGTGACAGCGGGTTGATGGCCTTTCCCTGCAGAGTTGTCTGATCACTGGCATTTAAACTGCCTTTACCATCAAGAGGGTTACCGGTTCCATCGATAACACGACCCAGCAGTTCAGGACCCACAGGGATATGGCTGTCAGCATCCACAGGCATAACCCAATCACCGCTGCTCAATCTTGATGGCTGTTCAAGAGGCATAAGAAACAAACGATTACCATCAAAACCGACGACTTCCGCCTCCAGCGTTGAGCCATCAACTCTACCAATCCGACAACGTTGGCCGGTACTGAGCTTGCAGCCTGTAGCTTCCAGACAGTAACCTTTAACTCTTTGCAATCGCCCCAGTGCCTGGCCAACGGGCACCTGAACATTGTCGGTTGCTTCAGCTAATCGAGCAGACAGATCATCAAGTTTCATTGGTATCAGGACGCACTCTTCAGGGTTTCGAGTTTATAAATTCCGCGGGATATAGCCATATCAGGATCGTCTGGAATCAGTGCCTTAACGCCCATCTCAGAGGCCAGCTCTTCCCCAATCAGTGCGGCTCCACCACCGACAATCAATACACAATCCAGCAGTGCAGGCGTTGGCGCCATGGCCTCCAGCTCACGCAGAATCGTCAGCATTACATTACGACAGGCTTTATGAACAACCCGGGAGACGTCAATGTTTTTCAACTTGCCATCCTTCAGCGCCTGTTCAGCGGTTGCCCGTGGGATACGCTTCAGGCCAAATTGGGGCGCGGCGAGTTCAGAAAAACGCTCAGCAATGGTCAGTACACCGGTATTGAAACTGTCGTATGCCTCGATGGTTCCTTTGGGAGTGACCACAGAAACATCCGTAGTAGTACCGCCAATATCCACCACCAGTATTTTCATTCCTTCTTCATAACCGGGTTTTAAATCACCCTGATCATTTCGAATAGTATCAAACAGTGCCGGAATACCTTCCGGATAGACCATACAGTCAATAATTTCAGCCAGTGGCAACCCTGATGCTGAACGAATATCACCAAGAATATTTCGTTTTTTCCGGGTAATCAGTTTTTGATTGATCGGAGTTCCCTGCACTTTAGAAAAAAACTGGCTCATGGGTAACGTCACAGCCACTTTTACCGGCTGTCCCGCAAAACCACACTGACGCAGCGTTTCATGAACCAGTGCACGATTGGCTTCCGACGTCTGATAGGACGATATATTGGTTCGAATAATATCGTCAAAATCACCATCAACCGTAAACTCTCCACCTTCACCGGTAAAATAAGCCGATGGGGAATACCCATTCAAGTCAACCTTGGCCTGTTCCGCTATCCGTGAAGGTATTATCCGGGTAACAACGTCACCCGATGATGAAAGAAAAGTGGCTTTCGCCTGAGCAGACCCTTCATCAATAACGACCAGTGATGTCATTCACTCTCTCCTGAAACTTTGTCACTGGCCCAGGCTTCCCCAGGCGCCCAAACCAGATGATAAGGAATCATCTGGTTCAGCTGACATTGATTGATCCGGGTGGCCCTGCTCATTCAAGAATGTGGGAACTGCACCTCGGGTTTTCACCTGATTTTCTCTGTTAACAGAGGCCGCAACGCTGGCGTAATCATCATCAGGTTTAAATTTTTCAAAGGTTAACGCTTCTTTGGAATCCGGCGCATTGATATCATCCAGTACTGGAGACAGGTCAACCGGAGGGGCATTTTCCGGTTTGTCCAGCAGGAAAGATCTCAGTTGATGAATACCATCTTCCATCCGTTTTTCCAGGGTTGCATCAATTTCACTCAACGAACCTTCTATACGACAACCGCCCCTTGATATACTCTCATCCGGAACCAGTACATAAGACTGGGCACTGGATTGAATTAATTCCTCAAGCCAGGGAATATCCGCGGGGTTAACACGGACATTAAGATGTTCATTATCCGCCTTTTCCATAATTCGGGTGGCTTCACGGACAAGATTACCGATCTGTTCGGGAGAGTTTTTTAACTCGGCTCTCACCACCTCCATAGCCAGTCGTTCCAATAACCTTGCCGCAAGAACCACCTGCTCGGAATTAAGTACCTGCTTTCTGTCTTCCAACTCCTGATTCATGCTTTGCATGATCGACAGGCGTCGTTCGAGCTCACCAGAGCCCTTGTTGAGCCCTTCCTCATAACCGACTTCCCGTCCCTCAGCGTCGCCAATAGCTCTACCTTCAACCATGGCCTGCTGTCGAATTTCCTGTTCGAGCGCGCTTCTCCCCTCTTCCCTGCCAAGCTCAACACCTTTGGAATACATCTCATCAAGCACCTGCTGAACCATTTTCGGCCCATTGTCCTGATCAGAAGTACTGGTGCTTGGGGGAGTTGAGTCATGTACTCCTGCTAACGCCGTTTCCGAACCAACCTCAATCTCTGACTCAATATCAGCGGGGTCCGTATTTTCGATTTCAGCCAATTGCTCCGGTATTTCCATCGGTGCATAGACAGGCTCATCAAGCTCTAAAGGCTTACCCTTATCAACCATCATCGGTTGAAATTCATCTTCAGAGGAAACGACTTCATTTCCTAAAGTCGGTTCAGCATCGGGTACAAAAAACGGAGTCATTGCCTGAAACACTGATTCAGTTTTTTGTTTTTCCGAACTATGATCTGATCCGGGAAAGCGGAAGACACTGACGTCAGAACGTTTTTTCATCATTCGCTATTCCTAGTACTTCCAATATCAACTCACCATTTCTTCACGGGAGGAGACCAGTTCTATTTCACCATTACGACCCAATCGGCGCGCCAGAGCCGTAATCTGTGACCGGGCTTCATTGACCCTGGTCGCACGAACACTAACGCCGGATTCAATTTCTTCACGCAACATGGCTGCAGAGCGCTTGCCAAGACAAGAGTAGATATACTCCTGACGGGGTTGCGGAACCCCCCGCAGAGCCAGAGCAAGTACATCGTTGTCGACATTTTCAATCAACGTTCTCAACGCAGACATTTCCAACTCAAGCACATGCTCAAAGGTGAATCTCAGAGACGCAACACGATCTGCCAGCTCTGAATCATTCTTTCTCACTGTTTCCAGCAGAGCATCACCGGATTCAGCATCCATATGGTTGAGTACTTCTGCCAACTGGCCAACACCATGAATATTGTAGGTACTGACCTCGGATTCAGTGAGACTGTCAAGAAGACCACTGACAGCCTGAAGAGATAAGGTCGGAACTGAATCGAGATTAGCCAGACGAACGGCCAGCTCAACCTGAGTCTCCTCATCAAGATGCGACAAAACAGCCGCACTTTTAGCAGGGTCTATGCAGGCCAGGGTAATGGTCTGTAACTGCGGATGTTCGTGAACAATCAACCGGGCTATCAAAGCAGGATCAAGCATATGCAGCTTTTCGAGAACCTCACTGTACCGGGCCCCCTCTTCAGACTGCAGCAGATCAGCCGCTCTTTTTTCACCCAAAGCCTTTCGCAAGGCATGATTGATACCACTTTTATCTGCAAACAAGGGTGCGTCGTCACACTCCTGGATTAGACCATTCATGATGGCCTCCAGTTCAGATTCAACAACACCACTGACTTTAGGCAAAACCTGTGAAAGTTGCCCTACCGTCTTGGCAGACATCTGCTTCAGAACCTGGGGAGCAAGATTTTCACCCAGCCCCAGTAAGACAATTGAAACCCGCTCAATATCAGAACGTGTTGATGCAACCGGGTTATCATCCATTGCTGCGGTACTCATTAGTCACCCTCTTTCATCCAGCGTTCAAGGATTCCGGCAATCTGTTCAGGACTGGACTTGGCCAGATCACGCACCCGATCTGCAGAGCGGAACTCGGAAGCAGCCAGATCACCATCACGGGCGTCATGGATATCACCATTGGCATCAAGCATCGCCAACTCCTGCTCAATTTCCTGTTTATTACGCTTATCCCGGCGCCTTCTTACCAGATAGACAACCAAAATAGTTATAACGATAACAACGATCAGCCCAATGATTGCAAATACCATCAGCTGAGTACTGTTACTCTCAAAGACTCCTCCTTCTGTCGCCAGGTTTATTTCCTGCCTGACATCAAAAAATGGCAGAGCCTGCACTGTAACCCGATCACCACGATTAACATCGATCCCCGCA
Source organism: Endozoicomonas sp. (assembly GCA_965208385.1). Taxonomy (GTDB): domain Bacteria; phylum Pseudomonadota; class Gammaproteobacteria; order Pseudomonadales; family Endozoicomonadaceae; genus Endozoicomonas. Next base: position 172,389 of record CBDBOO010000066.1, on the reverse strand, counting down.
GCATTACTGAGAAGACTGTTGACTGCCTCAAGAGTAAGTTCAGCACCCTCACCATCCAGTCCGGCAACATTTCTATTCAGAATGACAGCAACATTCACCTGCTCCAGACGAAAAGCGTCCTGTCTCTGAAAGCTCAGTGTCCGCCCCATTTCATAGTTGCGTATTCGTGACACTGATGATTCTGGCTCAGCATCCGGTTGTGCTGCATTCGGTGTGGTATTCGCCACTACACCTGGGACACCCGACGCCAGGGTTCGGGTATTATCCTGACCTGTACCACTGAAGCTTTCGCTTCTCAGAACAGAATTGTCCGGATCAAAACCTTCCCGTGAATTTTCCTGATAACTGAAATCAACCCGGGCATTAACAGCCACTCTCAAATTCCCCGGTCCCACAACAGGCTCAAGCAATGCCGAAAGTCGTCGGACAAACTGCCGCTCAATTTTCTGTATATACTCCAGCTGCCGGTCGGCCTCTTCATTACCTGTATCCATATCACTATTTAATGGATTGCTGTTCTGATCCAGCACCGTGATATTTTCAGCTTTCAGCTGAGGCAAACTGCCTGCAACCAGATTTATAATGCCCTGGACCTGACGATTATCCAGCGTAGCTCCTGGATAAAGATCCACATAAACCGAAGCAGACGGCTCTGCCTGATCCCTGAGAAAAGCGGTTCGTTCAGGAACCGCCAAATGAACCCTGGCAGATCTCACTTGTCTGAGACTGGTAATAGTCTGGGAAATCTCCCCTTGCAGCCCTTCTCTATATTGAACACTCTCTACAAACTGACTGCGACCCAACTGCCCCTCACTGGAAAGCAACTCCATACCCGCAGGTGATTTAGCCTGAATACCGGCTGTGGCCAGCTGCATTCTTGCCCGGCTCATGTTTTCTCTTGCCACAAGAACCTGACCACTTTCCGGATGGATCTGATAGTCAATCTGCGCGCTATCCAGGCTCTCAAGTACGGCAGCGGTGTCGTACATCTCCTGACGACCAAAAAGAGGTCTGAGATCGCCATTACTGCTCCAGATCATCATTACGACCAGTACTGCTGCCAATCCTGCAGCCATTAGCATCAATGAAAGCTGGTTATCTTTGATGAGTTGAGGAAGATCACCCCGAACCTTTTTCTTCAGATCCTCAGCTCCCTGCCGGACACGCTGAACTGTATTCGGAGGAACAGTTTTCACTGTTGCGTTCACAAACTAACCTCCAGCCTTAAACGGGCATATTGAAAACAGTTTCATAGGCAGAGACAATTCGATTACGCACCTGAATAGTCGCCTGAAATGAAAGCGAGGCTTTCTGGCTGGCAATCATGGTACCTACGAGGTCTTCAGAAACCCCCATTTCAACCGCTGTCTGCATAGTACCCGCACTCTCCTGCAAGCCACTAACGTGCGACAGAGCACCATCAAATACACTGGCAAAATCCACTGAATCAGAGCTTGTAGCACCAGAGACAGGATTTGAAGCAATAACCCCATCACCCATAGCCGGGCCGTCCGGTAAAGTGATTCGATTTGATGTCAGACTGGCAATGCTATTCATGTCCTGCATTTAAGAAAAAAACTCTCTAAAATTGAAAATAATCAGCAGACTTATCCGCTAAGATGCTATTGCCCCGCGAGCAATAAACGAATCCACATCAACACCGTATTCCCGGAGTTGAGCCAGCTTGTAACGCAACATTCGGGTCGTCATCCCCAGCTGTTCTGCTGTTTTGTTTCTTGCTCCGGAATTTCTCTGCAACACTTCCAGAACATGCCGCCATTCTCTCTGTTTCAATGCAGATCCCGGCAGTGTTGCAATTTCATCCGATACTTTAGTTTTGACTTGATACTCTTTCAGGCTGGAGTTCTGACTGGAGTTCAGGCTGGATAAATTAATTGATTCTGACAGCAGATCTTCGGCACGAGAATCCTGCACAGATGAGACCGTCGGCAACATTAAATCGGCCGGCATAATGACCCAACCCTTTTTCAGGATACTGGCTCTGTGCAGCACATTTTCCAATTCACGAATATTGCCCGGCCACTTATGTTCTAACAACACTGAAACGGCATGATCACTCAGCTCCAGCACAGGTTGTCCAGACTGACAAGACAGCTTCCCCAGCATTTTTCGTGCTATGGGCAATATGTCTTCCTTCCGCTCTCTCAATGGCTGTAAATACAGAGGAAACACATTCAGACGGTAAAACAGATCCTCCCTGAACAGCCCATCTTTCACTCGTTCAGCAAGGTCACAATTTGTTGCCGAAATCACTCTTACATCAACCGGAACAGGTGCAGCTCCCCCCAATCTGTCTACTTCCTTCTCCTGAAGCACCCGTAATAACTTTGCCTGTTGCTCCAGTGGCATCTCTGCCAGTTCATCAAGGAATAATGTGCCACCATCAGCCTGTTCAAATTTCCCCCGGCTTCTCTGCACAGCACCGGTAAACGCTCCTTTTTCATACCCGAACAAAATAGATTCAAGCATGTTTTCAGGAATAGCCGCACAATTCACAGCCACAAATGGTTGAGAAGATCTGACGGAGTGATTATGAATATATTGCGCAAAAACTTCCTTGCCTGTACCCGATTCTCCGGAGATGAGTATCGATGCATTTGTCCCGGCAACACGTCTGGCCAGTTGAGCGCAATGTCGGGTGGAAGGCGATTTAGCCACCAACCCTTCTTTACTGTCAGGTATCAAAAGCTGATCAATTTTACCAAGCATGATTTTCTGATCAAAGGGATACACCAGATAATCTGCAGCACCAGAAGAGATGGCGCTAACGGCATGATCAATGCAGGCAGTAGACGCGATGACAACAACCGCCAAACCAGGACGCAGGGAATGAATTTTCCGGATTAACAGATCACATGTCAGATCCTGACTTTCACAGCAGAGAAGTACCAGTCCATCATCCGCATTGGGAAGAAGAACCTCCAACTCTGCCACTGACTGACAACACATCAGACGATAACCCGGAGCAGAAAAAATCTCTTTCAGAGCATGTTCAATCTTTTCACTCCCTCCAAACTGGAGAATTTCCCGATTTTTTCCCATAGGGTCTACCATTGCTTTATTCAATGATCTGATCATTGCGGGTAACAGGGGCTTTCTGACGTGATAACCTGATCTCAACACGACGATTTTCCCTGCCTCCGGCACCAGCAACGGGATAACGTTCACCGTGATACCTGACCGTGTTAATCAAGTCAGGATTAACATTTTTTTCCATCAGGAGCGCACGGACTGCATCACCTCTTTGTTTTGATAAAGTCAGGTTATTGAGACGCCTTCCGGTCGAATCGGTGTGTGCATCTATAGAGATAGCCTCTATAGCGCCATCAATTTCAATGTACTCCACCAGATTATCAAGTTTTCTTAGCTCCAGCGCCGTAAGTCCTGCCTGCCCAATTTCAAAATAAACACGACTGTTTTCGGCCATCGTCCAGTTCAATTCAGGCAGATCACTTCTAAACCGGTTAAAGTCAGATAGCTTTTGATTGAAATCAATAGAGGGTATATCCATGGTGTAGTTAACGCTGGACTTATCTTTCAACTCCAGGCGTCCCCAACCACCTCCGGACATGTGGTTAACAAAACCGCTTATACTCTTATCAAATCCCAGCATATCACTGCTAATAAAGGCATCATCTGATTGATAGATCCATGAATCGATCAAGCTTTTTTCTTTCACACTTTGCAATGGCGAATTTATTAAATAAAGATTCGCCGATTCAGCCTCTCTTAAAAGATAAGGAGCTGAAAATCTAAAGGCCAGTGGTAAGCCTGCATTTTGATAAAATTCAAAAAGTATTCCTGAATCAGATTCAAGAACAAGACTGACATCAAACCGGGTTGCATCAACCCGCCACTGAGACTGTTTAAAATCACTCGCGGCGGCATTAAAACCGCCCCCTAGAAACAGTACTACCGCTAATAGAAATCCAAACTTCACGATATACTTCCAATTTCAAAATCCGTGCAGCTGCACAAAAAACATCATCAAGCAGGCAAAGCTGCAAATATGAATAAGCAATCTCTCTGTCAATTGCCAGACAATTCACTGAACACGAATTATACGATATTGACCGCTTTAGATATTTACGGTCTAGCCGTAATTTTCTAAAGGAAATTGCATAATTAAAAGCTGCAAGTAAGTACGTATAAACCACTAGCAGCCAGTCATGCACTAATTAGAGAAGCTTCAGAGCCCACTAAACTCAGGCAAATAAATTTTCTTTAATTTCAGTATAATCTTTAAAGAACAATGTCATCACAATAAATGAAACGAACTCATGTTTGCATAAAAAAAATACATACGCAATATTCAGGGCACCCTCTGGTCAGTCTCAACCCCTACATTACAAAAGATCAACTTTCATACGACTATCAAAAAATTAAATTAAGTGTAAAAAATTAAATTAATTACTCTTCACCAGTAGCATTCCTTCAGTCAATTAAATAAAATCGCCACAACTCGACTTATTAATTTCTAACTTTCAGATACAGAAGAAATCAGAATCTGGAATTAATTCAATTAATACGTATAATTCACCGTTAATTTTAATTAGCTAAATTGGCTCTTAATCCTGTGCATCAAGATGACTCAGAAACCGAGATAAAGAATTTTGATCTTTATCTCGCTGGAAACCTGATCCATGAACTAGGCTCATTTTTTGAACAAATGGCCTCTCAGGTTGGACAGAGACTGGAACAACACCTGATTCAGTTGTTGCAGAAAGAAGTTACTGTCAGCTCAGAGACCTGGGTTGAGCAGACTATCCTGAAATCAAATCATGATCAGACTCATTATAGAAGCTGGGTTGTAATCAATGATGACCACAATGCCTACGGTGCATTTGCCATTGAGAAACAAATTTCGCGAACCAGTCTGGATCTTATTTGTGGTGGAAGCGGAAGGGAAGACACAGGTGAAGAGAGCCTGGACCCTACCAAAGGTGAGTTTGGCATGCTTGAAAATCTGATCGTCGCTCTTTTCGATTGCGTCTATGAAGTCTGCAAACCACTCACGCCTATCAGAATGGCATTGACATCCAAGGCTGAAGATGCCATGGCTGATCGTCTCTACAAAAATCAGAGAACCTTTGTTGTGTGTACTAACTATACACTTACCATGGCAGAAACTACCGGACAAATGCAGCTTTATATGCCATCAACACTGATTGCAACCACTGGAATCAGCAACCGGTCATTTAACCGTGAACATATTGAAGAACAATTAAAGCAGGCACTGGCATCAGTGGAATTGCCGGTTTCTGCCACACTCGGGAAACAGACCAGCACTCTTCGCCAGGTAATATCGTTAAAACAGGGCGACATACTCCCCCTGACCGAGCCAATGGAAGCGGATGTCTTTGTCAGTGACAGACCATTCTGTCAGGCAAAAATATTTACCAACAACAACCGCATTTCCTTACAGATAGATAACTCGGAAAAAACCAGCAATGAAGAACTAAGCAGCGGTTCCACAGTGGATAAACCCCGGTCTACAAGACTTTCCCGGTCCAGGGGAAGAAACAGGACCTCAGAGCAACAAACACGAAAGCAGGCAGGATCATCAGAACCTCGCCCGTCAGCCAGAATCAGAAATACGCCAAGAGTTGAATAATGAATCAGACCACCACACCCGCTGAAGAAGCACAGGAAGCCAATACACCTTCGGCAGCTACTATCAATCCCGAAGGCATGATTTCTCCCGATCTGGGAATGATTCTTGATATTCCCGTTGAGCTTTCACTGGAAGTCGGTAGTACCAGGCAGACAGTGGCACAAGTATTGTCTCTTGCTCAGGGCTCGGTTATTGAGCTGAACAGAAAAGCTGGCGAGCCTCTTGACGTAAAAGTCAACGGCACTTTAATTGCCCACGGCGAAGTTGTTGAGTCAAATGGCAAATATGGCATCAGAATACTTGATGTAGTCAGCCCCAGCGAACGCTTTAGTTCCATATCCTGATTTAGTATTACGGTATGTTTAATAATCAGTTACCGGTCTTTTACAGGCTATCCGGATTTATTACCCTTTGGTGTTTGTCGCTTTCTTCAATGGCAGATTCTGAGCAGGGAGGGCTTCAGGATAACGTACTGGCAGGCAGCCTGATCAAGACAGCATTCATGCTGCTTGTTGTCGTGTCTGTGATTTTAGTTCTGGCTTGGCTGGTTCGAAAGAGCCAGATGATCCAAAAGGGTAATCATAAATCATTGAACATTCTTGAAAGTATTCAGCTGGGCCGGCATGAAAGAATCTGCATAGTTCAGGCTGGTGAGGCTTATCTACTGATAGGCGTCACTGCGAATGGCATTAATAAATTACATGAATTTACACCTGATCAGCTGACCCGTTCTGAACGACCAAAACAAGTCATGGATTGGGCACATCAACTTCTGAACAAGAAGCACAGTATGAGTACCGTTAATCCTGATGAGTAAACCCGAGCATTTTTCAACAGTAAATACAAAATCCCATAGACTTATACAGACAAGCACTGTTGTTATGCTGTTAGCACTGTCGACACCCGTATTTGCCGCAGTGGATATTCCCATATTCAGTATCGCGAATACCGGCGAAGAACAGCAGTACAGCACGACAATGCAGATTTTGTTATTGCTGAGTGCACTCTCGTTTCTTCCTGCCCTTTTGCTGGTATTGACCAGTTTCACCAGGATTATTGTTGTACTTTCTTTGCTACGTCAGGCGATCGGTTTACAACAGTCTCCGCCTAATCCTGTACTGATCGGTTTGGCACTGTTTCTGACACTATTCATTATGAAGCCTGTCTTCAATGAAGCCTGGACTACATCTGTAGAACCATGGATGGCGGAGGAGATGACCTTTAAAGAAGCCATTGATACTGCAACGATCCCCTTTCGCAGATTTATGATTTCCCAGACCCACGCCAGCGCACTTCAACAGATGGCTGATATCGCTGATGTTAAGGTCTCAGATCCACAGACAGTACCATTAGATGTGTTGGTGCCCGCCTTTGTTATCAGTGAATTAAAAACGGCATTCCAGATTGGCTTCATGCTGTTTATACCCTTTCTGGTGATTGACCTGGTGGTTGCCAGTGTATTGATGGCCATGGGTATGATGATGCTTTCTCCATTAGTTGTTTCATTGCCCTTTAAACTCATGCTGTTTGTGCTGGTAGATGGCTGGACCTTAATTGTCGGAACCCTGGCGGCCAGTTACGGATGAAAGGATGCTTTGAATGACACCTGAAGTGGTACTGGATATTTTTCGCCAGTCACAGTTTCTGATTGTTCTGATGGTACTGGTTCTGATCGGACCGGGATTAATCGTTGGACTGGTTGTCGCCATTTTGCAGGCAGCGACCCAGATCAATGAACAAACCCTGAGCTTTCTACCCCGGCTTGTTGTCACTTTGCTGACCATGGTTTTTTCCGGCCCCTGGTTGCTGCAGAAAATAATGGATCTCACAGAAAATATCTTCATGAACATTCCAGCATTAATTGGTTGATATGATAACTAGCGCAGAAATCACCAGCTGGCTTGGACAATTATTATGGCCTCTGTTCCGGTGTGCATCCGCACTCTGGATGATGCCGATGTTTGGCGGTAAAGGCACTCCCCGCCATGCCAGGCTTGCCCTGGTCATTGCACTGGCAGTGATGATTTCATCCCGATTGCCTGCACCATTACCGGTTGTCGATCCCCTGTCACCCATTGCCATTCTGATCACCCTTGAGCAGATTTTAATTGGACTGGCATTCGGCTTGATCATGCGCCTGCTTTTTACTGTTTTCACCCTGGCCGGACAAATCATGAGTATGCAGATGGGATTGTCCATGGCCATAATGAACGACCCTGGTAGTGGTGCCAGCGTGCCATTGTTAGGCCAATGGTTGCAGACATTTACGTTTTTGCTTTTTCTGGCAATGGATGGCCACCTGGTCATTTTCCGGATTCTTCTTGACAGCTTTTACACTATCCCTATCGGAACCGGAATCCAGACAGATATTTTTCTTGATCTGGCAAAAACAGGCTCATGGCTGTTCAGTGCAGCCTTGCTTGTGGCTATGCCCGCAGTATTCAGCATGCTTCTGGTTAACATCAGTTTTGGTGTTATGAGCAGAGCGGCACCTCAACTGAACATATTTGCCCTCGGTTTTCCCATGACAATGCTGTTTGGAATGCTCACGCTTTTCCTGGTAATGATCAGCCTTCCCAGTGTCTTTGTGGATATGACTGAATACGCCCTGGGCATGCTCAGAAATTTTGCCAGGGCCTGAACATGTCAGAATCCAGTCAGGAAAAAACCGAACAACCCAGTGCCAGACGGCTCAAAAAAAGCCGTGAGCAGGGGCAGGTTCCTCGCTCACGTGAACTGACATCAGCTCTATTGCTTTTATCATCCAGCCTGATATTGAGTTTTGCTGCAGAACCTGCCGGCAACAGCTTCCGGAATATTTTTGTTTACAACTTATCAGTAACCCGGGACGCTCTGTTCGACCCACAAACCATGAGCGCTCACCTGCTGGCTTCTGGAAAAGCCATAGTGCCACTGGCGGGACTAATTTTGATGGGAATGATGCTCGCCGGTATAGTAGGACAAACCCTGGTGGGGGGCTGGGTATTCAACTTTGATTCACTGGCACCCAAGGGTAGCAGAATGAATCCCGCACAATGGCCTAAAAAAGTTTTTTCCAAGCGGGGCGCCGTTGAACTGGTCAAATCCATACTCAAGGTAATGCTGGTTGTTGGTTGTCTGATCTGGCTACTCTGGAACAACTACCCACAATTATTAAACCTTGGTCGTATGCCTCTAAATCTGGCTATCACATTCGGACTTGAAACTCTGGCCACAGCCTTGTTTTCCTTTGCCATGACTCTGGTGTTAATCAGTGCTCTGGATGCACCGTTTCAGGTATGGGATAACCTGCAGAAACTGAAAATGACGCGTCAGGAACTGAAAGATGAGCAAAAAGATATTGAAGGTCGCCCGGAAGTAAAGCAAAAGATTCGCCAGCTGCAGAGACAAATGGCCAACAGTCGCATGATGCAACGGGTACCGGAAGCCGATGTGGTCATCGTTAACCCAAGTCACTATTCCGTCGCGCTGAAATATGACCAGGAGCGAGCCAGTGCCCCCTATGTTCTGGCAAAAGGAACCGACCATCTGGCTTTGAAAATCCGTGAAGTCGCCGGTCATAACCACATTGATGTTATCGACTCGCCCATGCTGACCCGGGCTATTTATTACTCCACTGACATCGACCAGGAAATTCCAGCTGATCTTTATCTTGCCGTTGCCCAGGTGCTGGCTCATATCCATCAGCTGCGTGAATTCAGACAAGGCGTTGTATCCAGAGCACCCGTTTTCCCGGATTTAGAGATTCCGGATAGCTATCAAGAGAGCGACCGAATCAGGTCTGGTAAACAATAATTTCACTTAATTACATATTTCTGCCATCAAGAGGGGCTGAAATCGGAGTACCATGAATAGCGTTTCTGTAAAAAAAATCATGCCTGTACTAGGCAATCAACTGGGTGCACCGCTGATACTGCTGTCACTATTGGCAATGATCATTCTGCAGATCCCCCCCCTGCTGCTGGATGCCCTATTCACTTTTAACATCGCCCTTTCCCTTGTGGTATTGATGGTTGCTGTCTATACATTGCGACCACTGGATTTCCGTGTTTTTCCCACAATCCTTCTTATTGCCACACTCATGCGACTGGCTCTGAATGTTGCTTCTACCCGTGTTGTATTACTAAATGGACACAATGGCGGTGATGCTGCAGGACGAGTCATTGAGGCCTTTGGTAATGTCGTTATCGGCGGCGACTATGTGGTGGGTATTGTCGTATTTTCCATTCTGATGATTATCAACTTTGTGGTTGTGACCAAGGGTGGTGGCAGAGTTTCAGAGGTATCAGCTCGCTTTACCCTGGATGCCATGCCGGGTAAGCAGATGGCCATAGATGCCGACCTTAACAGCGGCCTGATCAACCAGGAAGAAGCCCGTACCCGGCGTGATGAAATACGACAAGAGGCTGATTTTTATGGCTCTATGGATGGTGCCAGTAAATTTGTCCGGGGTGATGCCATTGCCGGTTTGATGATTCTGTTTATCAATATCATCGGTGGTGTGACCATTGGTATTCTGCAACATGACATGGGTTTTTCCGACGCCTTTCAAACGTACTCCCTTCTGACTATTGGTGATGGTCTGGTGGCCCAGATTCCGTCGCTGCTTCTATCAACGACGGCGGCTATTATGGTCACCAGGGTTACCGATTCAGAAGAAATGGGAGCTCAGGTTCGCCGTCAAATGCTGGGGTCCAATAAAGCACTGATAGTCACAGCCGTCATCCTGATTATTATGGGACTCGTACCAGGCATGCCTCACCTGGCGTTTCTCTGTCTGGGTGCTATCGTGGCATTCATGGCATGGAGACTGGGACAGAAAAAGAACGAACCGGTTATTCCAGAAATTTCAGCCAATGAACTGGCAGAACAATTGAACCCTAAATCTGCGGCAAAACGTGAACTCAGCTGGGATGATGTACCCGTAATCCACACCATGAGCCTGGAGCTGGGCTACCGATTGGTGGGACTGGTTGATGAAAAACGTGATGGGGAACTTCTGGACAGAATTAAGGGCGTTCGAAAGAGCCTTTCTGCAAAAGTAGGTTTTCTTATACCTTCTGTTCATGTACGTGACAACCTGCAACTGAATTCGACAGATTACAGAGTGAACCTTAAGGGTGTTGGTATTGCTGAAGGCAGTATCCAGTATGGGAAACTGCTTGCACTGAATCCCGGTGAAGTCTTCGGAACACTCGAGGGCACTGAAACTTCCGATCCGGCTTACGGTCTTCCTGCAGTCTGGATAAATGATCATCAGCGGGATGACGCCCTTACTCTGGGCTATACCGTGGTTGATCCTGCTACAGTGATAGCCACCCATATCAGCAAAATCATGGAAGACCATTCCCATGAACTGCTTGGCTATGAAGAAACCCAGCACATTCTGGATAAGCTGAAAGATATGGCTGCTAATCTGGCTGAAGAACTGACACCGGGGAAGCTCAGCACCAATATTATCCAGCAGGTTTTTCAAACACTGCTGTTAGATAACGTCCCTTTAACGGATATTCGTACCATCAGTGGCGCATTATTGGACGCAAGTAGTCGTCTCAATCATCCTGTAGCGCTTGCCCAGGAAGTTCGTATTGCATTGCGACGCACCATACTGGACGATCTGGTTGGAATGAACCCAATGGTGCCAGTGGTGACTGTTGCCCAGCCATTGGAGCAATTACTGATCCAATCGTATCAAAAAGTACAGCAACAAGGTGGGCAGTTTGCGCCAGATGCCATCCCCCTTGAACCCAATGTGACCAACCAGATTCAGCAGAAAATGCCTGAAATCACACAGCAGATGCTTGATACGGGAAAAACACCAATACTGCTGGTTGCTCCACAATTGCGCCCATTACTGGCTCGATTTGCACGGCTATGTGCGCCTGAATTATCCGTTCTTTCGTATAATGAAATCCCTGATAACAGGCAGATCACTGTAGAGATGAACCTGGGATAACTGTCAGATCTACTGTACAGATGTCTCTGTCCTGACAATAAGGCTCGATGCCCCTCATCAACAGGATGATGGGACATCGCAACCCCATAACTTTATTGCCTGAGAATGATACCCGATTCCAGTTCGGGTGTTATTTTCTTCAAAACATCATTGGTTGAAATTGCTTTTAAACACTGATTATCAGTACAACTGGTTTTTCGGTGATTGCCGGCGCTGACACAGGGAGAACATGCCAATCCAGCATAAATAGGGGTAGATTTACCCAAAGCACCATAGAGATCCGGCGTTTCAGGACCGAATATCACAAAAGTTGGCAACTCAGTGACAGCCGCAAAATGGGGCGGGCCAGAATCATTAGAAAGCATAATTTCGGAAATTGAATACAGGGGAACCAGTTCATTGAATTTGAATACCCCGGCACTATTGAGACAGCGCTCATGACTGACTAATTCTGAAAGTCGTTCTGCATCACTTCGCTCAGCTGGCGCTCCGGTAATAACAACGAATAAATCATTATAAGTATGCAATACCTGTCGAATTACCCCAGCAAAACGATCAGACATCCATCGTCGTTGCGGCAAGAGATCACTGGCATTCGGATTAACCAGCATTAACCGGTGTTTATCCGGCTGAAAATCTGGCGCCAGCGTATGTAGCTTTGAGATAACCTCTTGACGTTGCTCCTCTGTTACTGTTGCTTTAGCAAGTTCAATATCATCCTTGTTAATCGCATACCGCTGATATGGCTGAAACTCAGGAACCACTGAGGCCTGCACCAGGGCCATGAAGTTTTGAGAAATATGCAGGTGGGCGTTATACATGACAGGGTGTGTCAGATAGCTACCACGATAGAGACCTTCTTCATGAACCCTGTCAAATCCTACCCGATTCACAGCCCCTGACATACGACACAGTATTGATGTGAATCGCGAAAAAAGTTCCAGATCAATAACGGTATCAATATTTTTTTTACGACACCAGAGCAGAAATTTCAATGAATCGAAGGCAAGAGTAAGAATATTATCAGGTCTGATTTTGAATATATTTTGCTTTGGCACTGTGTTTAACAAATCAAGACTGACTGCATTATCCTGGAAAATCACAAAATAAAGTTCGCAATCTCTGGATTTCATCCAGCGCATGGCCGGATCAGCAAGAATAGCACTGCCCATTTCAGATAATTCAACGAAAAGTACTTTTTCAGGCGCTTGCGGTCTTGTTGTAAATACAATTTCGACCAACCTGTAAAACCAGCCAATCAGGAAACATAAAGGAATGCCTGCGTAGCGATCTATTACACGCATAGTATCAACTTTCATGTTTTGTCACTTCCTTACCGCTTAACATATTGTTCCCGGAAAAAATGAACAGAGATGCAATAGAAAAATTGAACAGCATTCCACTACCTACCCCAGCCACCAGCGCCAGTAGCTTATATTCTGTAAAAAATGGAACAAAAGAAGTCAATAAATAGTATACGCCCCAGTTTGGTACAAAACTGATAACACACATCCCAAGATATTTAATCCACTGTCGCAGTCTTTCTGTTTTCGCTACTTCTGAGAAGGTAAAAGTACGATTCCAAAACCAGTTCCAGCTGGCAGAAAACCAGTATGAACATCCCCGGGCCACATCATGTGACATACCGGTAATAGACAAAAATAGCGTGTAAATACCCAAATCAACAAGAAAACCGCTACCGCCCACCAAACCGAACTTAAAGAATTTCCGAGAAATCCTTGTCATCAAATCATACTGTATTTGTCGTTTTTCATGTGATGGCCAGAATTCTTTATAAAGATCATATAATTCGGATAAAACTATGACGCCTGCCATCAATGCCAGGAAATACTGAAAGAGCCTGATAATCAGAAAATCCTGAAAGCCATTATCATAGCCCGGCAATACAACCACTGATAAACAGCCCAGCAGAATAAACCCAATCCGGGTTTTGAAACCGGCCTGAAATTTATTCGCAAGAATCGAACCTATTGCCGCTGAAGCCAACCCAAGCCAGGCACCAATAACAACATCGAAAGGCCAGTGTGCTCCAACCGCAATTCTGGATACACACACCAGGACCATGGCAACAAGAACTGACACTTGAACAGGCCGTTTGAGATGAATTAATGCCAGACCTGCCAGAAGAAAGGCCGTTCCAGCATGCCCTGAAGGAATACTATTACTTTTTAACAGGGGGCCAACCACTGAGATGAGCATGATATCAAGCTGCCCTGCGGGTCTTGATGCATCGATGATCTGCTTCGGAATATTAATGATTATAGCCAGAACAATCATGGCCAATATGACAGACAGTTGTTGTTGATTCCGCCTGAAAAGTAGCATGGTCAGAGGAAAAAGGAAAAAACCATCACCAAAATTTGTAAGCAGAGCCCAGAATATATCACCCTGCCATAAGAGCAGATTTTCATTCAGATAGAAAAAAAGTGATTCATTAAATGAAGATAACAGTAACAATGCAGCCATAGGAGCCATGATCATCGAAGCCCAGATTAACAATGGCCTAATACGAACTTCGTATGAATAAGAAACCTCAGACATCCCTATTTTAACCCCGGCTTTATAGCTTGATTTATCAAAAAATATGATCAGACAGAAGCACAGCGCTACAATAAACCTCTATCAATGTCCTGATACTGGGTACAGCTCAAGAGGCTTAGACAGTAAGACTGAGACAGGGTTCAACATCAGTAAGCAATTTCTAATCGGACATTAAATTATTTTTTTGCATGAACAGCAACAAAAGAGTTGGTTTTTTATCCAATAACTGGCTTGACCATAAAATCAACCAGATGATGACACTGGTCTTACGTACAGAAATTCACTTTTCTGAACACTGGAATAATGGGGGAAATCTGATGGAGACTATCCATCAACTACCCATCAAAAGTCCGACAGACATCGGCATTTAGACGGTAGTGATATCTCAGAAATACGGACATTGCCATTGAGCAGAATACTTGTCTTTACTTATTTTTAGCGGTGTCTTTTCTACCATTATTTCTTCACAACAGTTCCCAATTTTTTTACAACTGAGGCCAACATCGCTGGCTATGTATCTAACTCTACAACTTAGTATATTTTGGGTATTGACGAATAAAAAACCATGTCTCAAAAACTTTGTAAATAAATTGTTTTGCTAACTGAAAAAACATAAAAATTTAATATTAAGCCAAAAATGCCTGACCATTACCATAGCCAGGCATTTTTCTACAAGAGTATGATAAAAAACAGTTTCATTTATCGAAAACAATACGATCCTTGTTTTTCTCCAGCACTTTGGAACCAACAAACTTCACTCGATCCAAATCATCCAGATTCTCGAACGGGCCATTTGATTCACGATGTTTTACAATTTCTGTCGCTATTCGCTTACCTACCCCCAATAGACCCTCATCCAATTGTTCAATGGTAGCTTCATTGATGTTGATCTTAGGCCCTTGCTTTCCTCCAGAGGGTTTGTCTGCAGCCAAAATACTCACACTGAAAACAAGTGCGGCTAAAAATGCCATAGCTGTTCTATACATATTATTAACTCCATGTATTAACAATTCATTCCTTGGTCCGGATGCAGCGAATATGAAACTTTCGCTATCCCTTGAGAAACAGTGAAGTTGAGCAATAGAAAGATAACAACCACATTGAAAGAATTATATGCACTATTAAGAAGATGGTAATGCCAACATGTAATATCAGCTTGTAGTATCGGCATTGTCTCTTTGCTCATCAAAATGAGAAGCAAAGAAACGAGCTACCATCAAACTATTATTTCAAACCTAATATACTCTGCTTGAACTTCTTATTGGGAGGAACATCACCTATCCAGACTCTGAGAATCAAATTAAATACTTCCTTATCGAACTTCAAAAACCCTTTATCTACATCGGCTATCACGATACGCACGCCTTTTCCTGGAATGTATTCGAAAAGTCCCTCTTCTCCTCTCTTAAGCGTGCCATTCACCAGTTCGAAAAACTCCTTCAACTCCGGCTCATATTTTTTCTGTTCTTCAGGTGTGGTATTCAGCTGTATAGATTCATAAAAAGCATTGGCAATTCTCCGTGCACTCATTTTTTTAAATAGTAATTTGAATGTCATTCGCTGATAACCTTTATCAGCATATATGGCAGCAACATCTGAGCTGGGGTTTTCAAGATACAAAGCACCTATGTATCCATTAACAACCAGATACCAGTCCCTGACTGACGCGCCCTGTAGCTTCAGCTCCGGAGATGTACCCGTTGCCGGTACAGCATCAGGAATCTCATAACCCTCAAGAACGACGGCCTGCACAGCCTGAGTTCCCATCAACATGACAAGCAAGATAGTAGTACGTAGACATTTCATAAAGATCCCTCAATCTCAACACTGTCTTTTCTATTATTATCACATGGCAGTCTACATGAGAGTCTTATTCCTTCCCATCAATTTGATGCTGAATTTAGGAATTAGCACTGTTAAAGCGCTTAAAAAGAAGATCCGGGCTCGAGTAAGAATAATCGTTCAGACTCTGTACTGTCTCTGGATAAAAGATTATTTCTGTGTGGAAAACGACCAAATTTTCGAATAATTCTCTCGTGGCGAATTGCAAACTGATGACTATTAGCCATATATGTTTTTATAGCCCCACTGGATTCCGAAACAAGCATAGAAAAATAGTCAACACACTTCTTTTGATTTTCAAGGTTTTCATCATGCATCAGAGGCATTATAAAAAAGCTCTTTTCAAGTGTACCCAGCGAAAGATCCTGACCAGTTTCCAGTCCTTTCAGCACCAGATCCCTTGCCAGTGAATCGTACTGAAATGCATCACCGGAGTCCCGATACATATTTCTGGGGAACTGATCCATACAAAGAATCGCAGCCAGGCGCCCTTTTGGCGTTTGAGCCCAGTCCTTATGGAGCCCTGAAGCGACATCAACAACAAGGCGGGAGTAGCGATTCAGAATAATTTCATCCACTTCACGGTTCTTCTTCCACCACCTGTCCATCTGCTCTTTCCCGAGTTGCGCTCCTGAAAACCAGAACTCAAGAACCTCACTGTACTTTATATCACTCATTATTCTGCGCCCGATATTGGATAAGATTATGCCAACTATGACGATCTCAACCATACTTAATTGCACCTGCTATTGAAAATGCAGGATGAGTCACCAAATAGTAATTAAACATAATCCAATCAATCATTCATCTGGTACGACAACAGAATTACCATGACAGATCAGGATCCCAAAGCCCCAGAAATACTTAATGGGGAAGACGATATTCAGGAAACCGGTACAGAGCTGGTACTGCCTCATCAGGCCTTGCCTGACAAGCTGTATCTGATTCCGGTTTCTAACCGCCCTTTTTTCCCTGCCCAGGTACAGCCTCTGGTTTTTAGCAGCACCGAATGGGAAGAGACACTCCAGCGTGTTGGTCAAAGCCCTCACAAAGTCCTTGGCCTAAGCTTTGTTGGTGGGATCCCCGGGGGCGATGTCTCACCGGATGAATTTCCTGACGTTGGCTGCGTAGTCAAAATCCATAACATTGTCGCTGATGAGGAACAAATTCAATTTATAGCCCTGGGTATGCAACGGTTTAAAATCCGTCAGTGGCTGCGCCGTCGCCCGCCCTATCTGGTGCAGGTCGACTACATAGAAAGTCCTGACGAAGACAGCGATGAAATAAAAGCCTATGCTCTGGCTCTTATTCAGGCTATTAAGGAACTCATTCCACTCAACCCGCTTTACAGTGAAGAACTGAAGAATTATCTGAACCGATTCAGCCCTAAAGACCCTTCGCCTCTTGCAGATTTTGCCGCTGCAATCACCACTGCACCGGGGCAGGAGCTTCAGGAAGTACTCGATACACTCCCCATTCAACGTCGAATGGAAAAAGTTCTGGTTCTTATCCGCAAAGAGCAGGAAGTAGCGCGGCTTCAGAGTGAAATAAATGCTGAAGTTAACCGAAAAATAAGTACACATCAGAGAGAGTTTTTTCTAAAAGAACAGCTAAAGGTAATTCAGAAAGAGTTAGGTATCTCAAAGGATGATAGAACCGCAGAGCTGGAAAAATTTGAAAAGCGGCTGGAATCGTTAGAGATTCCTTCAGGGTCACGTTCTAAAATCGATGATGAACTGAACAAACTTTCTATTCTGGAAACAGGTTCACCGGAATATTCTATATCCCGAAACTACCTTGACTGGGCAACCTCAATACCATGGGGAATCTATTCTGACGATAATTTAGACCTCCAGCACGCAAGAAATATCCTTAATGCTGATCATTCCGGCCTTGATGACGTTAAAGAGCGTATCGTGGAATTTCTGGCAGTAGGCGCCTACAAAAAACAGGTGGCAGGCTCTATCATGCTACTTGTAGGCCCGCCAGGAGTGGGGAAAACCTCTATTGGTAAATCCGTCGCAAGAGCCCTTGATAGAAAATTCTATCGTTTCAGTCTGGGTGGAATGCGTGATGAGGCCGAAATCAAAGGGCATCGAAGAACCTATGTCGGCGCCATGCCTGGCAAACTGGTCCAGGCACTGAAAGAAGTCAATGTTGCCAATCCGGTTATCATGCTGGATGAAATTGACAAAATCGGTGCTTCATTTCGTGGCGATCCGGCTTCGGCGCTGCTCGAAGTTCTTGATCCTGAGCAGAACGCAGAATTTCTCGACCATTACCTGGATATGAGAATCGATCTCTCGAAAGTCTTATTCATCTGTACTGCCAATCAACTGGACACTATCCCAGGTCCCCTTCTTGATCGGATGGATATGATTCGTCTTTCAGGCTATATCACAGAAGAAAAGCTCGCTATAGCCAAGAATCACCTATGGCCAAAGCAATTAAAGAACGCAGGCTTGAAAAAAAGCCAGCTTAAAATCACTGACACGACGTTCAAAACTATAATCGACGGCTATGCACGGGAAGCCGGTGTCCGTCATCTGGAAAAATTACTGCAGAAAATCATACGGAAATCAGTAGTCCGTTTTCTTGAAGACAATCAAAAGAGTATTTCTGTTTCGACAAAAAGTCTTGAGGGTTTCCTTGGAGCTCCATATTTCAGGCAGGAGAGCCTGCTTAATGGCATAGGCGTGGTGACTGGGCTGGCCTGGACTTCCATGGGCGGGGCCACATTACCTGTAGAAGCCGCTCTTATTCACAACCAACGAGCCGGATTCAAACTCACAGGCAAACTGGGTGATGTGATGAAAGAATCTGCAGAAATATCGCACAGTTTTGTCACCAGTCACGCTGAAGAATTTGGTATCAACTCCGATTTTTTTGAAAAAGCATTTATTCATCTTCATGTCCCGGAAGGAGCGACGCCGAAAGACGGTCCAAGTGCTGGCGTGACCATGACCACTGCATTAATTTCACTGGCAACTAATATCCCACCCAGTAAAAACATGGCGATGACAGGTGAATTAACGCTTACAGGTAAAGTGCTGCCTGTCGGTGGAATTCGAGAAAAGGTTATTGCAGCCAGAAGGCAGAGAATTACTATGCTCATCCTGCCTGACGATAATCGCAGGGACTTTGACGAACTGCCAGAATATCTTAGAGAAGGTTTAACAGTTCACTTTGCTACAACGTATGAAGATGTCAGAAAAATGGCTTTCCCTGCAAAACACATACGTAAGAAAACATCAGTAAAGGGGAAGCGTAAGAAGTAAAAGTCCTGATAAGGCTATATTCTAATAAAACTATGCCGCCTCGTCTGGGGCGGCACAGCCTTTAATGCTTTAACTTGCAACAAGATCGAATCTTGTCTGGACACGCTAGTGAGCCCTTTATTTATAATACTCCCTCCTCTGCTTGTCCAATAATCTCTAAGATCATCTATCCATAAACAGAGTGATTGTTATACACGCCCAAATATGACCTTTTCATTTATTTATTCCTAATCCGCTCAGTTGATCCAGGTTTCTTGTCTAAACTGAGGTGTAGCCAATCAGGGATGAAGCAGGGCAGGGATATTGCCCTTCTAAGAATATGGAACCTCGTGATTTAAGTTCAAATCATAATCAGGCAGGATCTGTTTCAGGTCAGAATCCGCCTATTGCACCTACTACAAAAGGTGCTACATCCCGGAATGCCGGCCGTAACAGTTCTGGCCAGCAGATCACCCCGACGACGACCGAACCAAGAACCCCTTCACACACAGGGCAACGCCCTGATTCAGTAAGCCTTCCTGAACTCAAGGTAGAACATACTGAGCCGCAACAACAAAATATGATCAGCTCCTGGCTCCAGTATATCAACCCCTGGGCTAGTAGTAAAAAAATTGAAAGTGTTATATCAACTCAGGATACAGTGAACCAGCAACGAGATTCAGGTTCCGTCGCAGAAAGCCATGATCTGACCAAAAGAGATGTTACCGGGGTTCAGCCTATTCCAAAGGCAAGGACATCCAGCTGGTGGCCATCATGGTTTTCAGGTAACAAAGTTGAAGTAACGGAGGCCAAGCCAGCACTTCTGCCAAGAGCTGAACAGACTGCACCAGACAAACGATCCAAGTTGACTAAGGTACGAAACTTTCTTGGAGGTTGGACAGCCTGGGGAATATCAGGAATCAATTATCTCACTGGTGGCGTCGCGGGGAGGGCATCATCAAACCTGGCCGTATCTCAATTTCACTCCACCGCGCGTTCGATACTGGAAAATAAGTTAAGTACTCGCTTTCCCCATTTGACGGATGCTGAATTCAAGGCCGTTCTTGATAAAGTAATGACTTTATTATTAGAAGGAGGAAGTCAGCATCTTGAATTAAATGAAATTCATGTGGATATAGGGCAACCACACCCCATAATAATTAGCGATTTAAGACTGGATGTAAGCTCAACCACTTTATTAAGTGATTGCTCTTCCATCCAAACCCAAAGTTTCAGACGCTCTCTTAAAATAAAGAATTTCAGTTGTCGAATTAGACTCCCCCGTGGTGAGGCAGCACCATCTGAACTACGCCTTGTAATACCCAAAGCAGTATTAACCGTAGGCAGCAACCTGCCAGCCATCGCTAGAGATGCAAATCTTTCCGATTACTGGAAATTATATTCAGAGGGTTCAGCCGATTTACCTGCAGACAACACAGCCATTGACCTCAAGGCAGAAAAAGCAGTCATCCGTTATGACAAAATAGCCAGTGTTACACCCTTATCTGCAAGCACTCCGACTCAAGCTGGTTCCACCGGTCTACTAGGATTTAACAAGGGAAGCGTTGAATTCAAACATCTGCGGTTTTCCAGGCCCATTAAGGTTTTGACAGCGCCTTCTAATCAATCATCCACTGTTCAGTTTGAGGATTTCAAGCTGAACAATGAGCCCAACCCCAACTTACTGATGGATCTCCATTCTGTCGATGCTACAGGTCTTGATCATGATCTTAATGGCAATATAAAAGCCGACCTGACTCTTGATTTGAATAAAGTTCGTGAAATGGAAGGCTATGGAGGTCATCCAAAATGGATGTATAACTTCAAACTCAGCGTAGCAATGGACTCACAAGTAAAGAAAGGAGAGATCGACTTTTCCGATCTCAGAAAAGGATTAACCGTTAAATCTGCTGGGGGGAAAGGAAGCAAGTTAGTAGCGTACTTTCTTAACCTGGCTTTATCATCCGATCAGACTTGTCTGAAATCTGGCAAAAATGGTAAGCCCAGATTACATATTCACATACCACTTCTTTATAGTTTAAGTTTTTTACCTGGAATAGACAGACTTCTATCATTCGACATTCCTTTACCTGATTCTCTTAAAGGGGTTTCAATAAAGCCAGATTCAGGTGGAAAAATAGTAACGACAGAATTATTGTCTAACCTGTTTACTTCGTTGCTGAACGCATGGTCTTTGGCCCCTGCAAAAGTACATTTGGTAAAACCGGGACTTGAAACTCTGGCTTGTGACGCTGCCAGTGGATCTCAAATTGCAGCCGAGACTCTTCTGAGCGAAGCTGAGGGATTGAAAATCAACGGGCATAACGATCTTGCCCTTAGACTTATGGAAACCATTCCATTCAAGACGTTTGTTGCTCTGAGTGAGAACGGAACACTGTCATCAGAACAACTGAACACTATCGCATGCCAATTACTTGATAGTGATCAGGATAAAGCCATTGCCCTTTATGGACATTCCCTCAGAGGCAAAAACTTATCCAATCCTTCCAGAGAATTCAATGTATCAGCAATGATGAAAGCAGCAGAAAATCTGAATATGCTGAAAGCTGATGAGCGAGCTGTAGCCATCGATATATATGAGTTTCTAGCCCAGGCAGCCCCCGAAGAAGATTCCATTTCAAGATTGTGTAACCTATGTATCCAAGATCAATATCCACCAGCCAAAATGGCTGACTTACTCAAAAAATCACTTCTATTACCACCCTATTCTGAAAATCCTGAATTGCAGATTTCTCTAATGAACAGAATGGAATCAGTTCTAAAAGAAGAAAACAAAGGGGTCTTGCTTGAGCTAACTCAATACGCATTATCGAAAGCGGCTCAAGAGAATATGAAATTTTTAAATGCTCTAACATCGCTTGAACTCGTTATGGTTAAAAATGGCTTGTCTAACGATGCGGCAACAATCAGATATGCACTGGGAGAAACTGAACAGGCAACACTACTTTTAGAGCAAGGAATAAAAAATAGTGACCCGGCATCTCTGCAGGGAAGAATCAAACGTCTTATTCAGGATCAGCCTTATCATCCAGAGAGTTACCAAACTGCCTACAGCACTCTTTCAGATATTTTATCCGATGAAGATCAAAGTGATGAAATGAGGATCGCAGCACACTCTCTCTTTATAAATTTATGGCAAAATAGTATACCTCATTCATCAGAGTGGATTGAGACACTACCGGCAAATCATTTTCAAGAAACTGCAAAGAAACTATTTACAATAACAACAGTAGAGCGAGAATCGCCCGAATTATTTTTATTGAAACTACGAGCCATTTCATCTGAATTATCAGACGCCCTTCTTCAGACTGACATTTCATCAAGTCAGGAATTCACACTGACATCTCTGACCTCAATTGTAAATACATTAATTGATGACGGGAAATTCGAACAAAGTTTCAAATTCATTCTTAAAGAAGCGAATACTCTTGCAGGAGATCCAGATTCAACACCTTCTAATGATGTACCTACACCTGTTGCAAGAGAATTATCTAACGCTAAAAAAACATTCGAAAGACGATTCTCTTCCAGATCTCTAAAAAAACGATCCGGATAATTATTGAATCAAAATAACATCCAAAATAGTTTTCAGGGATAGTGAAATGCCAGGACAGGTCAGCAAATCTCAAACTTTTTCACAAAGGTTCTTGAAGTTCAAGTCGAGTGTTAAAAAACACTTTAAAAAAGGACATCTGAAGGCGCGTGATGTTATTGAAGTTGACACAAAAAGTGAAAAACCAAAGCTGATGCCAAATGAAACAATCGTTGAACAACAGGACATAGCAACCCGACAAACACAAAAAACAAAAACCGGGACTCCACGGTTGTTAGTTACAGACAATCCATCCGCTGACCACCGGCCATATGGTATAGAAGCGTTCTCGCCAGGCGAGTCACCGTATACCGCTCCTCCAGCCTATGAACAAACACCTTCATATCAAACCGCTGAATCCATGCCCCCCTCTTATCAGGAGGCCACTAAACAGGCACCTATGGTTGAAGCTGAGGCTGAGGCTGAGGCTGAGACTCAAGAAGCCGAAGTAATCTCCAGCGACCATTACAGTAATCTGGCATCGCTAGTAACACCATTTCTCACATTCAATAAAGATGAATTGATAGAGCTTAAGGCCGATTACGAATCGGCCAAACAGCAACTTCTAGCGTTGGAAAAAGATTTAAAAACAAAAAAAAATACATTGATTGAATCAGAAAAAAAACATAAGAAAGCTCAAAAACATAAAAACACAGGCGAAGCCCAAAATCTTACCAAGAAAATAATCACCTTAAAAAAAGAAATTAACCAATTAACACCACCTTATGATAATTCAAAAAAGAAACTGGCCACTGCTCACAGTGATCTTAAGCAAGCTAAAATGAACACTAACAGCCTTGTTAAATTTTCTGTTCAATTTTTAACTTCTCTAAGGGGAATTCAAAGCCTAAAAAACAAGGGAGTTCCTGACTCCGACCCAAGAATCAAAAAATTACAAAGCTTTTCTGTAAAAAAACTGGTTATTGATAAGCCTGACGGAAGAATTCACATATCTGATCTAAAACTTCAACTAAAAACATTAAGATTTGAGAAAAATTCTGAAGGCCATCAAATCCCTGTATTTGGTATAGAAAGAGTACAGGCCAAAGTCGCGATTGATCTTCCAGAAGGTGAATCTCTCAAACTAAATCTAGACATGAAAGATCTCGATATAACCATCGATTCAAATATTGGCCGAACTGTTTACAATTATGTTAGCAGCAGTAATATTGTCTGGGCAGGACTTAAATCTGCCGGTCGAAGTATTATGGGACGGATTGAGAATATCCCAGGACATATTAAGGTTTCAGGAAGGCAGGCGAACATTCAACTGGATGACTTAAATGCCGCAACTGTTGTAAGTCTGGCTAACCAGGCACAATCCACGCCGGATTCACTTCCCAACCTTATTTTCGAATCTCTGGGTTTCAAAGTGTCAGCGGAACTCGCCAGCGTCAGCGTCAGGACAACAGGAGAGCTTGATACTAAACTGGGCATACAACAGGCCAAAGTTGATTATGATCCCGAGCCCGTGAAGAAAAAGCAATCAATTCATCGAAAACTCTCCTTAGCTGCTCACTCTGCCAGTGTAGAAGTCAACAAGGGATTACCATTTGTTGAAAAACTGATGTCGAAACTGTCTGTTGAAGATCCACGAATGGTTATTCCCGGCCTCACACATTCTGCAAAATCATTAAATCCGGGGAAGCTGGCCAACGTCAGTCGTAAACTGACACTTTCAGCCGTAAAGCCTTCAGTCGAGTTGACCAGAACACTCGAACACACAGCTGCAAGTAAAACCAGAGGGCCTTTCAAGAAAAAAAGCTGGAAGCTGAGTGGTATTAATGAAGCCGGTTTCGAGGCCGAAAGAATCGAACTGAAAAACCAGGGTGATGTCAGTGTTTCTGCCAAACTATTCGTACCAAAATTTGCTGTAAAGCCTGAGATAAACGGTGGCCTGCAACTGGTCAGTGATATTGAGTCTGCCAGCTTGCAATTCGACAGCAGTCACGGACTTAAAGTCCAGCACCTGGAAGATGAAAAACTCCAACTTACTTTTGGCGCTGACAGCCAAGGTCTTGCCGGACTATTGCCAGATAGCAGGACTACCTTAACCCTGCAGGCCCCCAATGGAGCAGTGCCTGATCAGTTAAAAAAGAAGAAGTTGGAATTCAGTGGTAATTTTGACCTGACGACAGCAAGAATCAAGTTATCGGGTGACCTTTCCGACCAGCAGCAATCCCTTAAAATCAGCGCGCCTTCTGTTACTGCAAGAATCAAGGAGCGAACAAGTTTCAAACTCCTCGCAAATGTTGAGAAAACGCTACCAATAGCAGCCAGCAAACAAAAAGAAAAAGATATTGAAGTCTTCCTGCCAAAAGATACCTCGTTGTCAGCCAAAGGAGATATTGATCTGGTAAAAACAGCGCACTCTCTGGATATTTCACCCGAGTTATCATTAAAAGGTACAAACGAAGTGACAGTGAGGGCGGGAGGCCGACGTCAGACATTTGACCTTAACTTTAGTCTGGATCTGAAAAACACCAGACATCAGTTATTACTCAATCAGGATGCTGATACAGGCCAGGCTCATACAACACTGGTGGCAACCTCAGGATCCATTAAACTGAATGCAACAGACTTTGGCCCGGTAAAATTTGATGATATCAGCGTAGATCTGGATGAACAGTCAAATGGTTCTTTGAATGCAAAAGGCATCAATGTTGATCTAGATGCCTTATTTCGAAATGAAGCGGACAGTCCCTCTCAAACCGCTGGTGGAATCAGAAATCGATCGAAAAATCCATTTCCATTTTATATACGATGGCCCCTGAGAAACATGTCCTGCAGCTTTTCAGTGAGCACACAAATCAAAGATGGAGAACTGAGCCTGAAAGGTCTGAGAACCTCCAAACTTGAATTTTCTGCAGCTCCTTCTGCAGGAGTACTTGGTCGGATGGTTACAGGGCTGTTTAATATAATTGCCCCCAGGGTGCTGAAGCGTTTACAGAATTTCGAGTTTGATTTTAAAACCGTCACAGAAACTACCGCTGGAAAATCACGACAGGTACTCAGACCTGTACTCAGTTTAAATATAGGGCCGACCAAACGATCCTTTGCCCTGCCGGTTCCACCGCAGTTTATCAACAAGGAAAATGATGCCATATCCTTAGCCAGGGTTTTCCAGGAATCTGCCAATATTGTTATAGCGCCTAAAAAGATGATTGACCGGGCAAAAGAAGGTCTTGCCCAGCTGGGTTCTGCCAATGCCAAGGGGATAAAGACACTATTTGCTCTTATCGCTGATTCTGAGGGTCATGCCGCACAGGAAGGTCTGATCCACCTCATTGCCCGACAACTGCCCATGGATAAAATAGAAGAAGTATTCAGAAAAAATCGCGACATATATGATGATCTACTCGCTATGACTGAACTCTTCCAGAAATTTCCAAGATTGCAGAATTCTGCTATTCGCCTACGCAGGATTACCGGTCAAAAAGTAAACACCAAATACCTTGAAGCGCTTCAGCTCAAAGCAGAAACATCAGATACTGTTGACCCCACAGCCGTAGGTTTGCTCTATGAACAGCATGACAATATGCCCAAGGCTCTGGAATGCTTTAAGCAGGCTATCCACAAGCAACGATCGTTACCTCTGGCCTATGCGAAAGCTGGTCAGATACTTGTACAGAACGCCAGTGTTTTGACTGACCCGGAAGAAAAGCGAAGCGTATTGTCCGAGGGTATGGTTGATCTAACGAAAGCCGTGGCAGCTGGGAATGAGACAGTGAGATCAAAACTTTTGAAACTGGAAAAACATGTCGATAAAGATATTGCACATCAAGCCAGCCTCCATCTGGCGGTTATCCAGCTCTCACAGGAACAGAGCCGTGAAGATTTCTTCGATGCCATTGGTCGGATTGAACTGATTCTCAAGGCTGACCCTGCCAGAGGGGTTAAAGAGAAAGCGATAGAATTATTAAGCCTTCGACAAAAAAATGGCCGACATGTATTTCATACTGAAAACCTCCCAGCTTATGAAAACACTCAAAAACAACTGGCTAAATATAAGGAACTGCGGAAGGCCGGAAAACAGGTTCCCGATGATTTTGCTTACGCATTAGGCGTCAAATTGTTAAACGGCGCCGATGGAGCTCCCTTTGATCCCAAACAGGGCAAAGCTTTATTACGCCCGATAAAAACCATTCCAACAGCAACAGTGCATCTCGCAGCTGCTGCTGCCTGAACAAAATAGATCAGACGATGTTATGGTTCATAATCTCTTCATACAGTGTGACAACCGTTCCAGAGCCGCAACACTGTCTGGTGTGTAATTCCGGTGAAACCGATTGTTCAGCACATCCTGTGGTTCTTCCATCACAACATTTGCAACCTCGTCATTTTGAAGCATCAGTGGGCCATCATAGTGGCAACTATAAACCCTGCCCCATACCTGACATTCATCATCATGATAATAGAAGTGGAAATGAGAGCTTAGCGGGACATTATTTATACCCAGTTCTTCTGCCAACTCCCTGTATGCGGCTTCATCATAACTTTCACCCTCTGTTACAACGCCACCAGTGGCAGGATCGAAATACCCCGGAAAAAGATCTTTATTGAGAGTTCGCTCCTGAACATACAGCTGGCCTTTGGAATTAAAGACAAAAACATAGGTGGCCCTATGACAAAGCTTTTCTTCACGCATTCGCTCTCTTGGAGTAGTACCCAACACATGGTTGTGATCATCAACGATCAGTACTTTTTCAACGGCTGGAAGTGATTCTTGCTGGGCGGGCATGGAAATAAAACTCCTGCAAAAAACAGATCATTATTATTGTTACTGACACAGATCCCTATGTTATCTTAACTTAAGGCTTTCACAAACTGCCTCGTTATTTTTCTTTTTCATACAGACCCGTTCTATTAATGAGAATATCTCAACAACCAGCGACAGAGACCGACAATACTTAGAGTTTCATTATTAATTCACAGAAGCAGAGGACTGAATGACTGATACCAACATTTTTTCCGCTATTGTCAATCCGGTTGGTAGCATGAGGGTACTTTCCAGCCGGGAAGTGAATCGCCTCCAGGATACAAGTAATACCGGACTGCATCATTTATTTCGTCAGTGTGCTCTCGCAGTCCTCAGCAGTGAACAAGAAGGTGATAATGCTGAAGAGTTACTGAAACAATACTGTGATTTTGATATTCGCATTGTTCAGGAACATCGCGGACTGAAACTGGAACTGATCAATGCACCGGCATCGTCTTTTGTAGCAAATAAACTGATCAGGGGGGTTCGCGAAAATCTTTTCTCCGTTCTTAGAGATATCCTTTATGTCTCTTCACACATCACTGATGACCCTCGTTTCGACAGCAGCAATTCCTCGGATATAACACATCAGGTTTTTGAAATACTCAGAAATGCCGACGCTTTTATTACTAAGCAACTTCCCAATATTGTGGTTTGCTGGGGCGGTCACTCGATCAGCCGTACAGAATACGAATACACGAAGCTGGTTGGCTATCAAATGGGACTTCGAAGTATCGATGTCTGTACCGGTTGCGGGCCTGGCGCCATGAAAGGCCCCATGAAAGGCGCTTATATCGGTCACGCTAAACAACGCGTCAAAAATGGCCGATTTATCGGCCTGACAGAACCTGGCATTATTGCCGCAGAGTCTCCCAATCCTATCGTTAATGAGCTGATTATTCTTCCTGATATTGAAAAACGACTGGAAGCTTTCGTCAGGCTGGGTCACGGTATCGTCGTATTCCCCGGAGGTCCTGGCACCTGTGAAGAAATCCTCTATTTACTGGGCATACTGCTTCATCCTGACAACAAGAATATACCGCTTAAAATGATACTTACTGGACCTGAAAGTTCAGAAAATTATTTCCGCCAAATAGATTATTTCATTGGCGAAACCTTGGGGAAAGAAGCCCAAAGCAAGTATCAGATTATTATTGATGATCCTATTGCCGTGGCCAGAACCATGAGACAGGAACTGGATAAGATCACACGATTCAGGCGTAAACAGGGTGATGCCTATTATTTCAACTGGTTACTGAAAATAGATCATGACTTTCAGGCTCCCTTTGAGCCTACCCATGAAAATATGGCGGATCTGCAACTTCACACAGAACTTCCACCACATCAGCTTGCGGCCAACCTCCGTCGCGCAATGTCCGGTATTGTCGCAGGAAATATCAAGGAAGAAGGCGTAAATCTGATCAGGCAAAAAGGACCCTACAAATTACGAGGTGAATCCGGATTGATGGATAAGATGGATACCCTGCTGACATCCTTTGCCAGCGATCACCGGATGAAGCTGCCAGGCAGCCATTATCAGCCTTGTTATATTATAGAGAAACAGGCTGAAACCGTCTGACACTACTATTCGATTACCAGATTCCCAGGCAATCTGCGCCTTCGGGAATCTGACCTCAAAACCAATTTTCAGATAACTCACTCCCATTCATTAAAAAAATAATGGGTATTTCGGTCTTCACCTAAGATACTAGCGACTTACAGCTAGACTTTCGCTATACTGCCCGCGCCACCAGTACACAGCTGGCCGCATTCTGCGCTACATACTCACTTTCACTGAGAAAAGCCGGTTTGCGTCATTCATTACTCACGACTGATCGTCGTGATTCAATATTTACTGAGCTGGTTTGAAGACTTACTTGGAACATCTGACTAACCAATAACTATCATAACGGTTATGTCGAAGGATCGCCCAAGGTCCTGCCACAGATGATGAGGGTAGAACTCGTGTTAGAAGCCTATAGAAAACACGTCGCAGAGCGTGCTGCAGAAAGTATCCCACCCAAGCCACTGAATTCAGAACAAGTAACCGGTCTGGTTGATTTACTGAAAAATCCACCCGCTGGCGAAGAAGAATATCTGCTGAATCTGCTGGAAAACAGAATACCGCCCGGCGTCGATGAGGCTGCCTATGTTAAAGCCGGTTTTTTATCAGCCATTGTCAAAGGGCAAGCTGAATCACCACTGATCAGCAATAAAAAAGCCGTAGAGCTGCTGGGGCTTATGCATGGTGGTTACAATATTGAAACACTGATTGACCTGCTCGATAACTCAGAACTGAGTGAGTTGGCTGCAGAGCAGTTGAAAAGCACTCTGCTGGTGTTCGATTCATTCCATGATGTAGAAGAGAAAGCCAGAGCAGGCAATACCAATGCTATGGCAGTATTGAAATCCTGGGCTGAGGCCGAGTGGTTTACCAACCGTGATGCCGTTCCGGAGAGTACAAAAGTAACCGTATTCAAAGTCACCGGTGAAACAAACACCGATGATTTGTCCCCTGCACCAGATGCATGGTCACGTCCCGATATTCCCCTGCATGCCCGTGCCGCGTATAAAATGACACGGGATGGTTTAACGCCTGAAGAACATGGCGTTACCGGACCTCTTCAGCTGATTGACGAGATCAAGGCAAAAGGACATCCTGTTGCCTTTGTCGGCGATGTGGTTGGAACCGGCTCTTCAAGAAAGTCTGCTACAAACTCTGTTTTGTGGTTCTTCGGTGAAGATATCCCCGGTGTCCCAAACAAGCGTGGCGGCGGTATCTGTATTGGCAGCAAAGTTGCACCGATATTTTTTAACACCATGGAAGATGCCGGAGCCCTGGTTTTTGAAGCCCCTGTCGAAAAAATGAACATGGGAGATGTCATCGAAATTCGTCCATACGATGGCAAGGTATTATCAGAAACGGGTGAAGTTCTCTCCGAGTTTTCTTTAAAATCAGACGTTCTACTGGATGAAGTACAAGCCGGTGGACGTATCAATCTGATTATTGGTCGGGGCCTGACCGATAAAGCTCGTGAATCACTGGATCTTGGCCCATCAACGACCTTCCGCCGTCCTGTATCACCTGCCGACTCCACTAAAGGGTACACTCTTGCCCAGAAGATGGTAGGGAAAGCATGCGGTGTAGAGGGCGTTCGACCTGGCCAGTACTGTGAACCAAAGATGACTACTGTTGGCTCTCAGGACACCACCGGTCCTATGACCCGAGATGAACTGAAAGACCTGGCATGTCTGGGCTTCTCTTCCGATCTGGTTATGCAGTCATTTTGCCACACTGCTGCCTATCCCAAGCCTGTTGATGTTGAAACTCATCACACCCTGCCCGACTTCATCATGAACCGTGGTGGTGTAGCCCTGCGCCCAGGCGATGGCATCATCCACAGCTGGCTGAACCGTATGCTACTGCCTGACACTGTGGGTACTGGTGGCGATTCCCATACACGCTTCCCGCTGGGTATTTCCTTTCCGGCAGGCTCTGGTCTGGTCGCCTTCGCTGCAGCCACAGGCGTTATGCCGCTGGATATGCCGGAATCAATTCTTGTTCGCTTCAAGGGTGAAATGCAGCCTGGTATTACTCTGCGGGATCTGGTTCATGCCATTCCTCTTTACGGTATAAAGCAGGGTCTGCTAACCGTTGAGAAGAAAGGCAAGAAGAATGCATTCTCCGGACGGGTTCTTGAAATAGAAGGTCTGGAAAGTCTCACCGCCGAACAAGCCTTTGAACTGTCTGATGCTTCCGCAGAGCGTTCGGCTGCCGGTTGTACTATCACTCTATCCGAGAGCTCCATTACCGAATACCTGACCTCCAATGTCACCATGTTGCGCTGGATGATCAGTGAAGGCTACGGCGACAGGCGAACCCTGGAACGTCGTGCTCGCAAAATGGAAGAATGGCTGGCCAATCCAGCCATGATGCGTGCAGATTCTGATGCCGAATACGCTGAGATCATCGAGATTGATCTGGCCGATATAAAAGAACCGATTCTGTGTGCACCAAACGATCCCGACGATGCCAGAACACTGTCTGATGTTGCCGGTGACAAGGTTGATGAGGTGTTTCTTGGTTCCTGTATGACCAATATTGGTCATTTTCGGGCCGCAGGAAAGCTGCTTGAACAGAATTCAGACCCTCTGAAAACCCGATTCTGGATGTCCCCTCCCACCAAAATGGACAAGGCGCAGCTGGAACAGGAAGGCTATTACGATATCTACAACAAAAGCGGTGTGCGTACCGAGATTCCCGGGTGTTCGCTTTGTATGGGTAATCAGGCACGGGTTGAACCAGGCGCAACGGTTCTTTCAACATCTACACGGAATTTCCCAAACCGTCTTGGTGATGGAGCCAACGTGTATCTTTGCTCAGCAGAGCTGGCATCGATAGGCGCAATTCTGGGCAAAATACCTTCTTACGAAGAGTATATGGAATATGTCCAAAACCTGGACTCCATGGCCGGAGATATCTACCAGTATCTGAACTTTGACAAAGTTGAGTCATACCAGAATGCCGCCGATGACATCATTGCCTCAGCAGGCTGATAAATCGATCTGGTAAAAAAAGCCCCTGTTTCAGGGGCTTTTTTATAATTGAAGCAGGTAGGTCCATGCAGAAGCAATTTACAGACGAATTTACAGAAGAGTTCACAGAAGAATTCAGACAGTGGATTCTCGACAGTATTCCACTGCTGAAATCGATGGAAGTGTCTTTCGACAGCTTTAAAAATAACGCTCTGACAATGAGCTGCCCCCTTGGCCCCAACATCAATGACAAGCACACAGTTTTTGGTGGCAGCCTTACAGCCTTGGCAACAGTGTGTGGCTGGACTTTTTCCATGATCGCTTCAAGGGTTATTCGCCAGGACTGTGAAGCAATGATAGTCGACTCCCGCATGAGTTTTCATGCCCCGGGAAATGGCAGCTTCTCCGCTGTCTGCAGTTCACTGGTTCCCGATGAATTTAATGAAAATCTGCACAATGACAAAAAAGCCAAGCTGGAGCTGACTGTTGATTTGTATTCCTGTGAAGTGAAAGTCGCCAGTTTTACAGGTTTATACATTGTCAGACCAAAACGCACAGTGTCAGACCAAAAGGTATAGTGTCAGATTAATCACTGGAAAATCATCCATAAACCATTTCAACACAGACTATTGATGAGGGTTATACTTATGTAACAAGATTATTCAGGTAAAGGAATACTCTGATAATGATTTCCGGATTGGGCGCTTTCTACCACTCAGTCAAAGATAAGTTATACGACCATACCATAGGACGTTATAAGGACAGATCTGTCAAAGTTTTGTCAAATCCATCGAAACAGCACCGAATGTCGGCTGAAGATTACAAGAAAACAAAACTGGGCATGCGAAAAGCAGCAGTCTCCCCCACCAAAGCTCGACATATGGAATCGTCTTCCTCCCCAAAAAAAAGCAGTTCTTCTGATACTGAACCAGAAGACGAACAGGGGTTTGATTATAAATCAACAGTGAATCCAGAAAGCACCGAAGCAGAACCTTTACTTGCAGAAGACACACCAGAAGAAGTTGATGAAATCCCGTCCCTCTCGGAGAATCCTGATTCACAGACATTAACCAGAAACGCGCTGATATCTGATTATCAGTTAACAAAAGATGCATTTGATATAGAAATCCCTGAAGGACAACCAACTCCGCTATTACAAAAACATGTTCTTGATGAATTAAGATACGAGCTAACAAATAGTGTTCGTCATATTCAACATCAGGCCGCTGATGAACAAAACAATGCCCTGATAGAACAATGTAATTATTTGAGACAAGCCATTACTCATAATGATGGCCCAGCGATTCGGGCCAGACTCGAACGATTACAGCTTCCTGAACTTGAACATTTTCTCCCACCTCTACGCCTTCTATTTAACAGTGAACAGCCCAGTGAAGAATACCAGCCGGCTATATCACTGAAAGATCAACCATCCAAAGCCAGTAGAATCTCAACTCCGGTTAAGCCAAAAAGAACGGAAGCAGAAAAACAGGAAGTCATTCAGAAAATTCTGGCAACAACCCTGAAAGGCTATCAAAATGATAAGATTAATATTCTTATGGGAGACATAACCAAACCACCCTGGGAGTCAGAACTGAAAGTAGATGCCATTGCCTGTCCCTCTGACGGAACATACTCCAAAAACCACCCACATCGTCAATCACTCCTCAGAGCTGAACCGGATTTCGCCACTGAAGAGCTGCAAGATCAACTAAGTGCAGCAGAAGGAGGACAATCCTTTGCAGTTAAGGCCAGAAATCTTTCAAAACAAGGTGTAAAACATATTATTCTTTCAGCAACACCAAAGCCAACTGAAGATGAACCGAGAAAAAGGCTTTTCCTTTCCTATTTGACCACATTGCAACAAGCCAGCGCTTGCGGGGCCCGATCTATAGCCATACCGGTTTCAGGGGATCCGGAATCAGGGATGTCCCATGAAGAAGCCTGTCATATCGCTTTAACTGCAGCAAACTCTTTTCAGACACATCCTGATATGGGGAAAAAGGCACCAAAAATTTATTTCATTTTTCCCAACAATAAATCTTTCAGAGAACAATACAGGGCAATGCGAACCCGATTAAATGCTATGCCAGAGGCACAACCGTCACCCCCGAAAGACCACTCAAAAAAAACCAGTCCTGAAAATGTGGGCATAGCCATTCTGGGAAAAACACTTCCATTGTCATATGGTTTAACCAGTCAAAGAAAAATAAAATGGCTGGATAGAGAAACCAACAAATTATGGCACTCCATTTCAAATGGGCATTATCCATTTAAACGTCTGGAGCGGCTTTCTTCAGACCTTCAGAAGTCCTTCATGAAGCTCTCAGATTTAGCAGAAAAAAATCAGGTTTCACAGCAGGAATATCTCACAGCGCAAAAACTGCTACAACAGAAGATTGAAATGGTTGAATCACTGATAACAAAGCTTGATGAATTGACACCCGTTAAGTCTGATCAAAAGAAATCAGATAGAGAGGAATCAGATAAAGAGGAATCAGAGCCCCATGAAGACTGAGACTGAGACTGATTTGACTCTATATCATTCAGCTTTGTAACCCATCATGCCTATAATCGTTTCAGCCACATAACCAGATCATCACTGCGCTTCGTTGTTTTCTGATCAAAACCAAGCTTTATAAAAACCTCGATAAACCCCATAACAGGAACGGTTAATGATGGCGCTTCAGAACAAACCCGTTTCGCAAAATCCTCCGGACCTTCTCCGTGCTCCCGAATAAAGTTATGTTTTGCCAGTTTACGTTCAAACTTTCGCCACATACGCGTTAAATAGTCCACTTTTTGTCTTCTATAAAACATAAAAACAGCAAGAAAACCTGTAATCAGAAAAAACAAAACACCCAGAACCGTTACCTGCTGCCAGTAAACCGTTTTCGATCCGAACAGATTCTGCAAAAATTTTTCCTGCTGTTCCTGCTGATAATTAATAACTGATCGCTGCCAGTTGTACTCCAC
Organism: Endozoicomonas sp.; assembly: GCA_965208385.1. GTDB lineage: Bacteria > Pseudomonadota > Gammaproteobacteria > Pseudomonadales > Endozoicomonadaceae > Endozoicomonas. Next base: position 137,253 of record CBDBOO010000066.1, on the reverse strand, counting down.
TCTTTCGTAAGCCAACCGCAAGCGATTAATCAGTGCAACATTCTTGTATTTATAGAGAGACAGTGGACGACTGGCCAAGAAGCCTCCCTCTCCTCTTAATGCTTCATCCAGCCCGGATCCTATTCGCTCTGGAGAGACTGCTGCGGTAGGATCAAATCTGAGCCAACCGCGGTTTTCAACCCATATCTCACTCCAGGCATGGGCATCAAACTGTCGAACCTGAATAACACTTTCATCCGTCTTTAATTCTCCTCCCTGATAACCAGCGACAACACGCGCTGGAACCCCGGCAGCACGCATCATAAAAGTAAATGCGCTGGCATAATGCTCACAAAATCCACGTCGCTCTTTAAAAAGAAAATCATCAATTTCGTTGTCACCAAGCAGCGCCGGTGACAAGGTGTAATAAAATGCTTCCTGGTGCAGCATTGCCATAATGGCACCAGCCATTTTAATCGGATCATTATTGTTTTCCGATAACAGTCTTTTTGCTAATGTCCTGCTCCGAGGATTTGATCCAGCGGGTAAATCTGTATTCAGTGCTGTTAACCAGGATGGCATGACAACCGATTCCGGTACCGGCTTGCCCTCCTCCGGAAAATACAATTTCCTCTCATTGACGGGCTTAACGGCCTCCAGACGCATTGTTCTGAACGCAATACTATTATCAATGACACCGCCTGCCTGCCCCAGTGTGATAAGCCAGGGACGGCCATGGGGTTCCATCATAATTTCATAGTCATAATCTGGTTGCGCTGTAAGCCACCAGCCTGCCGACTCAGGATCCGATGTCTGCCAGTCCTTCTGTTGAATAGGAACAGCAGGATACCGGCGTGATAACCCTGAATAATTTGTTTGCTGCCAGAGCCCATCATCATAACGATCCATAATGACTGCCCGCCAGTAACGCTCTGTTGGCGGGGGAATCGCACCCTTGAATCTCGCACGAAACGCCAGTTCATCCGATTGGCTTAGTTTAGCAATATCACCGGGATTCATCTGATCGGACAGACCTGTTTTTGCACTGTGGTCAGGCAAAGGAACAGTCCATAACGGGTTTATGCGAGGGATGAACAAAAACAATACAATGGTTAATGGCAATGCCTGTAAAACAAGAACACAGGAAAAACGTAGAGCTTTCATCAGTGGCTGGGAATCAACCGGTCGATATATTGTCTGCAAACTCCCTATAAGAACCACAAGACAAAGAAGCAGGTAAATCCCCTGCAATAGACTTTGGGAATACAAGACTCCGGTAGCCACCACAAAGAAACCAATAAAAACAACCACCAGCGCATCTCTGCGAGAACGCATTTCCAACAGTTTCATTGAATAACCCGCCACCAGAATGGTCACGGCAGACTCCAGAATAGCAACCCTGGAGAAAGTGATCATCACTGTGGCTATGGTCAGAAACACCATGATCAGTCGAATCCATAATGGAGGCCATATACCCCGTCCAAACCAGATCAATAGTCGCCAGATAAACGCTACTACTGCCAGAAAAATAACGGGCAACGGTACTACATCGATAACCGGGATCAAGACCATAATCTGAACAGCAAACAACCACAGCGTTGCAATTCTGGACACTGAAAATCGGTACTCAGCCATCATTTACCCTCTGCATGAAAGAGAGCTAATGCTTCCATGCATTGAATCAAATGCGCCTGCCCTAATGATGCACTGAAGTATTTTTCACCTACTTGTAACCCATAAGGCGTTCGCTGATGTTCACAATTAATACACCAGCCTGCCAATACGGATAACTTGCTTTCGATATCCCTCCCTGGTGCCTGTTGATACGATAATAAAATATCGCCGCCAATGGGATTCTCAAACTGCTTTGTAAACAAATCACCAGAACGGGCATAACCTTTCCAGTCTACCTGACCCGTACTATCGGTTTCTCTGTATGGCCTGAACCCGGCAAACTCGTCATGCCCGGATGCTGATAAATGAAGAGCCTGATCTACTCCGGCTTTGAATTCTGGTAAAGGACAAGAGTAATCAGGCTCAGGATAAATTAGTGTTTTGAATGTCAACGCTACCCAACTCCAGCTTCTGAAAAGCCCCAGGGGGTAAATACTTTCTACTTTTATTCGCGCAGGTTTAAACCAGCCTCTCCTATTTGCCAGCGTCTGAATAGTAAACTCGCTACCTGCAGAAAAGCTCAGAAAATGATTTTCTGTTTCAGGCCAGCCAATGGATATAGCTACGCGTTCACGGTCGCCTGCCTGACAGGCAATACTGGCTTTGATATCCTGCCCCACATGACAGGGCTGAGCCCCTCTGGAGATCAGAGTCAAACCGGCAAGGTTTCGCCAGGTATGAAGCATGGACAACATGAACAGACTCAACATAAAGAAGCAAAGTCCATAGGCGAGATTGTTCTGATAATTCACGCCCAATAAAAAGACGATCAATGCAATCAGCAACCAGAAAAAACCAGAACCCGTGGGAACAATAAATATTCGACGCTGATCAAGCGTAACGCGCTCAGCAGGAGGAATTCGTTGCTCCAGCCAGTTATCGAACAATCTGGAAACGGATTGACGCCAATTGAGCATCATTGCATTACATCAACAAGTTTTAAAATTTCCCGAACAGAGACACCATGATCTTTTGCCTGCAATCGATGCCCGGCTACCGCTTCAAAAACAGCTTGAACATCTTCAGGAATGGCAAAACTTCTTCCTGAGATAAAGGCCCAGGCTCTGGCTGACTGAAGAAGTGCCTGCCCTGCCCTGGGAGAAAGCCCTGCATTGAAATGCCCCGCTTCCCGAGTAAATGTGATCAATCGTAAGACATAGTCAAGCAGCATATCACTGACATGAATATTCCCGACTTCACACTGAAAGGCTCTTAATTGCTCAGACGAAAATGCTCGACCTATTTTATCCAGATTGATTCGACCAGCATCCCCTTTCAGGATGGCCTTCTCGGATTCTGGATCAGGATAACCCAGTTGTATTTTCATCAGAAAACGATCCAGCTGAGACTCAGGTAAAGGAAACGTCCCTTCCTGTGAAGCCGGATTCTGTGTTGCTATAACAATAAACGGATCAGGCAATTCACGAGAACTGCCATCTACGGTAACCTGACGTTCCTCCATGGCTTCCAGCAACGCACTCTGTGTTCTGGGAGAGGCTCTGTTAATTTCATCCGCAAGCACCAGCTGTGAAAAAACAGGTCCTTCCTGAAATCTGAATGAGGAACTTTCCCTGTCAAAAACAGAGACTCCGAGAATATCTGCGGGGAGTAAGTCGCTGGTGAACTGTACACGCTGATAACCCAATCCAAGCACTCGTGCGAGAGCATGAGCCAGTGTCGTTTTACCCATTCCGGGAAGATCTTCTATTAACAGATGACCTCTTGCCAGAAGGCAGCATAAGGACAAGTGTATTTCCCGTTCCTTGCCCCGGATAATTTCAGACAGTTTATCAAGACTTTCCGTGATACGAGATGACATGCTTCGCTCAACCGATATTTTCATTGAAATTATATGTTACGGACAGATGACGAAGCACCTGCCGTTATGCTGACTCAGATCAACTGCAAACCACGGTTCAAATCTGACTTAAGATCTTCAATATCTTCAAGTCCAACAGAAATCCGAACCAGATTTTCGGTGATACCAGCGCGAGCCTTATCTTCATCGGATAATCTGGAGTGCGTTGTTGTGGCAGGGTGAGTAGCGGTGGAACGGGTATCACCAAGATTGGCCGTTCTGGAAATAACCCTTAACGAATCCATGACTTTCCAGGCTTCTTCCCTATCTCCACTAACTTCAAATGAAAGCACACCACCAAAAGATTTCTGTTGCTTTCTGGCAAGGTCAAACCCTTTGTGAGTCTCCAGCCCGCAGTAATGAACCGTTTTGATTGCAGGCTGACTCGTCAGCCATTGGGCCAGTTCCAGCGCATTTCGACAATGTGCATCCATTCGGATAGAGAGCGTTTCCAAACCCTTGAAGAAAATCCAGGCATTGAAAGCACTCATGGTTGCCCCTGCGGCACGCTGCCAGAGATGAACCTCTTTCACCAGTTCTTCTCGCCCGACTACTACACCGCCCATGCATCGCCCCTGACCATCAATATATTTGGTAGCCGAGTGAACCACCAGATCAGCCCCTAAAGTCAGTGGCTGCTGTAAGGCTGGAGTGCAAAAGCAATTATCCACCATCAACAATGCATTATTTTCGTGCGCAATTTGAGAAAGTACCGACAGATCGGCAACCTCACACAGTGGATTAGACGGTGTTTCCAGGAAGAGCAGTTTGGTTTCCGGGCGTATAGCATCCTGCCACTGCTGGTAATCTGTCAGATCAACAAAGGTAGTTTTAACACCGAATTTACCCAAGTATTTAGCAAAAACCGTTACTGTTGTCCCAAATACACTTCGTGAACAGACAACATGATCACCACTCTCAAGAAGGCTCATGCAGGTACCGAGAATGGCCGCCATTCCAGACGACGTTGCACAGGCCAGCTCACCTTTTTCGAGAGCAGCCATTCGCTCCTCAAACATTCGAACGGACGGGTTGGTGTAACGGGAATAGACATTCCCCTCTTCTTCACCGGCAAACACCGCCTGAGCCTGCGCAGCGTTATCATAAGTAAAACTGGATGTCAGATAGAGTGCTTCACTGTGCTCTCGCTGATCACTGCGAAGTGTGCCGCACCTGATGGCCTGGGTGGCAAAGCCAATACCTTCTTCGGAAAAGTCTTCAACAGGGAGAACCTTCTGGTCATTCTCGTTCATTGATTATCCTGACAGTGAAACAATTTCTATTCATTCATTTCGATCAGCCGCTACGATAGCAAATTCAACCGGTGATAGCAGCAGCTTTCACTGTGGCTGAAATCAAATACTCCCCCACAGGCTCATTGATTTTTGTGATTATGTTAAAGTGAGTCTTCAAATTAATGCCGGACACCTTACATGCAACCACACCTGTTACTGATCGATGCTCTTAACCTGATACGTCGCGTGCATGCCGCCGTGAAAGCGCCCGATGAGAACAGCAAGGTTGATGGTGCACTGTCGTCAACCATTTCATCGTTTAACAGAGCGATCAGGGACTGCCAGCCCTCACACGTTCTTGCCGTATTTGATGGTGATCCGCCAACCTGGCGTCATACTTTATATCCCGATTACAAAAGTCAGCGAAAACCCATGCCCGAGGCATTGAGAAACAGGCTGGTTGATTTCAACCGCTCCATCAGAGAACTCGGCATTATGACATTTCGTCGAAATGGTTTCGAAGCCGATGATGTGATTGGAGCCATTGCCAGCAAAGCGGTTCAATCCAGTGTAACGACAACAATTTTGTCAACTGATCGTATTTACCAACAGCTGCTGTCTTCATCTTTTGTTATTCAAAGAGATCATTTTCAGAAAATGGATCACAGGGCTGATTTCGTAAAAGAACACTACTCCCTTCCCCCCTCACAACTGGTCGATTTCTGGGCCATTGCCGGAATCGGTGACATACCTGGCGTATCAGGTGTAGGAGACAAAGGTGCACTGAAACTTATGCAGAAGTATGAATCACTGGATCAGTTATTGACCCAGGATGAGAATCCAGGAGGTCCGGCAGGAAAAGTTATTAAACAGGCCGAGCATGCAAAGGTATCAAGAACCCTGGCCACATTAAAATTTGATATTGAGGTAGGGCTGACAATGAAGGAGCTGCGGTACAAATCTTCTGACTAAATATCAGAATCATCAATTATGATTGTATATTATCAGGATACATATAATTGAAAACGACACCAAGACCTGTTAATCGCAGCTATTGCGACAAACAGGTCTTGTACCGGATAATCGTGGACTAACTGGCTTTTTTCGGAGAAAAACGAGCAGGCAACAGTTCCATTTTCATGGCTTTATGCACCATTGCCATGATATCCATCTCACTTAACTTCTGAAGTTGCCCCATATTTTCAATAACAAAATAAACAGGTTGCAGAATATCGATACGATAGGGTGTTCTGAGAGCAATCATGGGATCAAGAGATAATTTCTCCGGTACGGTACTGTCCAGACAATACAGTGTTTCCCCATAACTGGACAAAATCCCCCCACCATAAATCTTTTGTCCCTGTTCAGATTGCAACAATCCAAATTCAACCGTCATCCAGTACAATCTGGCCAGATAGACCCTCTCTTCTTTGCTGGCCGAAAGACCCAGTTCGCCATACGCCTCGGTGAATGCGGCAAAATCAGGATCAGTCAGTAAAGGACAATGGCCGAATATTTCATGAAAAACATCCGGCTCCTGCAGATAATCAAGCTCTTCCCTGCTTCTTATGAACGTTGCCACCGGGAACTGCTTGTTGGCAAGCAGTGCAAAAAAACGATCAAATGAAATCAGAGCAGGCACTCTGGAAACACTCCACCCAGTCGTCTTATTTAATACTCGGTCAACATCGTCCAGTTGAGGGATACCATCAGCGAAATCAAATTTATCGAGGCCATTTAAAAACTCTGAGCAAGCTCTTTTCTCGACCAGTTTAATCTGTCTCTGATAGAGAATACGCCAGGTTTCATGTTCCTCTCGTGAGTATTCTATGAAACCATTTTCATCGGGTTTTCTTGCGACGTATTTAGTTGCTTTCATGTCTATCCTTACCTGAGTTTCTCTTTGTCTCAGGAATGATCCTGAAGAACACCACGACGCACCTGGTCTCTTTCCATACTTTCAAAAAGCGCTTTGAAATTACCTTCACCAAAACCCTGATCACCTTTTCGTTGAATAATTTCAAAGAATATTGGACCTATGGCGGTTTCAGTGAATATTTGCAGTAGCAGACCGCCATCCTCAGTAGGAGCACCATCCATTAAAATGGAGCTCTTCTGTAGCTTTTCTACATTTTCCTGATGCCAGGGAAGACGTTCGCCCAGCATTTCATAATAGGTCTGTGGAGGTGGCGTCATAAATTTAGTGCCTATATTGCGCATTTTTTCCACTGAATCATAAATATCACTGGATTCAAGCGCTATATGCTGAATACCTTCACCTTTGTATTCCTGGAGGTACTCTTCTATCTGACTTTTGTCATCTGAAGATTCATTAATGGGTATCCGGACTTTACCACAGGGGCTGGTCATCGCTCTTGATTTCAATCCCGTAAGCTTCCCTTCAATATCGAAGTAGCGAATTTCCCGGAAGTTGAAGAGTTCTTCATAAAAACCAGCCCACTTATCCATATTGCCACGATATACATTGTGTGTCAGATGATCGATTTGAGTCATTCCCAGACCGGTCGGATTCTGATCTATACCATCAAGTGGAACAAAATCGACGTCATAAATGGCTCCCTTATCACCATAACGATCCACCAGGTACACCAGACTCCCACCGATACCGATAATGGATGGAATGTTCAGTTCCATAGGACCGTGGGTGGTGGGACCTGCCTTGTAGCCCAACTCCAGAGCCCGCTTGAAAGCGTAGGATGCATCTTCTACCCGAATGGCAAAGGCACAGGCACAGGGCCCATGTTCTTTGGCGAATTTCTGAGCAAATGATTCTGGCTCAGCATTCACTATGAAATTAGTATCACCTTGGCGATACAAGGTGACATCTCTTGATCTGTGACGTGCAATGGCGGTAAACCCAAAGCTTCGGAATAGTTCATCGAGAGCTGCAGGATCTTCGGCAGCGTACTCAACGAATTCAAAACCGTCGGTTCCCATCGGATTTATTGAACTGATTTTCGATGTGCTTGCTGTCATTTTATTATCTCTCTTGTCGATTGAGCACCAATGAATCAAGTATACTGATCTCCCAGTGCAAAAGGGTTGCGATATCTGCTGGAGTAGAGCAATATCATGCAAAATATTTGCATCGACTTTTTCAAAAGAGATGAGAAATGGCCAGGCATCCTTTAGATTCTTATGACATCCGGTTATTAAAAGCACTGCAAAACGATGACGCACTCTCACTCAATGAACTGGCAGAACTGGTTAAGCTCTCACCATCCCAATGTTCTCGTAGAATCAGTAAACTAAAAAGCACCGGTTTTATTCGTAAACAGGTAACACTACTTAATGCTCAGTCTATTGGTCTGGATGTTGAGGCATTTATAACCGTGACGCTGATAAAACACGATGATGATCACGCATGCCATTTCCAGGACAAAATCAAAGAGATGATTCATGTTCTGGAATGCCATGCCATCACAGGAGATGGTGATTATTTACTGAGAGTTGTTGCTCCTAACCAGAAAGAGCTCTCTTCGTTTCTAATGAATGAATTGATGAAATTGCCCGGCGTGGGACATGTGAAAACATCGATGGCACTGTCAACCATAAAATCATCGACAGCGCTTCCCCTGGAGTTCTGATACTCAATCGGTGATTACATCACACAATCTATCAAGGAACTGTTTACCGGCAGCATTCAATCTGAGGTACCTTACTCTCATATCGTTGGGATCCTCAACCCATTCAGCCAATTTCAGACCTTCCTCTTTGGCCGTCAGCCGGTCTGACAATTTCCGCGCCAGGCGACTGGCAGAAGCCTTGCTTAAATCCCCTTTGTGCTCCAGCTCGGAAACAGATATCCCTCTTTCCCCGGATTTGGCGACCAGTGAAAAAACCTGTAATAACTGGGGAGGAAATAGTTGATGAATTTTTTCTAATTCTAAACTCAGTTGTTGTAACTTTTTTATTTCTGACTGGTATTTCAACATACTTATTAATTCAACAAATTGGATCTGATCCAACCATGATACTAACTAATTTCCGTAATAATATGGTAGGAAATACGTATCAGCCGCATCTGATACGTATTTACACCTACCTAGCGATTAAATTTTTAGTGGAATAAAAATGTAAACTCAATACGTTATTCTGTATATTCGCCAAAACAAGGTGACATTATGGAACGCTCTAACAGTCTGACATTACTGGGTACCGGAAGCGTCAAAGGAAGGCCCGTGTATGGATGTCAGTGCTCAGCCTGCCTGAAGGCAAAAGGTAATAGCAAATGGCAACGACGTCCAGCATCCGCCCTGCTGCAACTGGGCAACAAACAGGTTCTGCTTGATGCCGGCATAACCCATCTGGAAGACATTTTCACTTCAGGCAGCCTCGATTTAATTTTGTTAACCCACTACCACATGGATCATATTGCCGGTCTGTATAGTCTCCGATGGGGAGAAAACCTTTCCATACCCGTTACAGGTCCTGACGATCCTGGTTCATTGGGAGACTTAAAAAAGCACCCGGGTATTCTTGCGTTTTCTGAGCCTGCTTCTGCTTTCAACGTTATTGAAATGGAAGGCATGACCATAACGCCTCTGCCACTGAATCACTCAAAACCCGTGCTCGGCTACGCCTTCAGAAATGAAAACAAACACCTGGCTTATCTTACTGATACCGATGGGCTGCCATTAGAGACGATTGAATTCCTCCAGAACAATGCCATCGATGTAATGATCATTGATTGCAGTTACCCGCCAGATCTTCCCTCAAAACCAGGCTCTCATAATGATCTGACTCAAGTGCTTGATCTGCATCAGAAAATCAAGCCTGCAACTACCCTGCTCACTCACATTGGCCACGATATGGATAGATGGCTCGAACAACCAGGGTTTCAATTACCAGACAACGTTAAAGCGACCTATGATGGTCAAGTCATCAGTCTGGATTAGGCCAGAGAAACGCCGCACCCCTCACACCGCTTGAATCACCATGATGCGCCTTCAGTATCGGAGTATCACACTCCCCACCAAACACCCACTGTTTCATAAGTCCGGGGAGGTTATTATAAAGACTCCCCACATTAGACATTCCACCTCCCAGCACGATCACATCAGGATCCAGAGTATTAACAATCGATGACAAAGCTCTTGACAACCTGTTTTCGTAGTCCCCCATGATGCTCGCAGCCAATGACTCTCCTTTCTCAAATCTGCCAACAATCGCCTCCCCAGACAGCAACTCACCGCTTTCCCGAAAATAAGACTGACAAAAGCCAGTACCTGAGATCCACATTTCATTACATCCCTTTTTACCACAATAACATCCAGCCAGAGACGTCTCGCTTTCAACGCCCCAGGGCAACGAATTATGCCCCCATTCACCCGTCAAACCGTTTCGTCCATTGATCACCTTGCCATCGAACGACAATCCACCACCGCAACCCGTTCCAAGAATGGCAGCAAATACAAAGGAATAACCAGAAGCTGCGCCATCTACAGCTTCGGAAACAGCCAGACAATTTGCATCATTGGAAAGGCGGATTTCACGACCCAGCGATTTCTGGAGATCCACATGAAATGGCTTACCATTGAGCCAGGTCGAATTGGCATTTTTTACCAGACCTGACACCAGAGAATGACTACCAGGTATACCAACCCCTATTGAGCCCTGATGACCTAATGTAGATTCAGCCTCAAAAACCAATTGACTCACCAAAGAGATCGTTTTCGGGTAATCCCCCCTGGGTGTAAGAGCACGCTTTCTAAAGAGCTCTTCATTACAAGGACCAAGAGCGATCACTTCAGTTTTAGTGCCACCCAGATCAATCCCGATTCTCATACTCACCACACCCTGTTTTAACAATTAGAGCCATCAGTACAACGGCTCATTCAGATCGCAGATCTTCATATTTAATGGGAAGAATCACCAGAAATCATCTATGTTTCTATCGACAAAACAGTTTTGTATTTTCAGGATCAGATTAATGTCAGATTACAATGAGCTAATGAGCGAACTGGTTGAACTGGGAATAAACGCTAACCCTGTTGCACCGTTTACAACCTGCATCATAGATTCCTCAGGACAAATTCTGGTAACAGCCTGTAACGCCAGTCATATAAGCCCTCTATATACCGCTGAAGGATTAGCCCTCCATTCACTGTTCAGTCATTTTTCCTGCCGAAACAATCAGTCTCTTACCATGCTATCCACTGCAGAAATGGATAATGCCAGCCTTCTATCATTATTCAGTGCTCGATGTCAGGGCATTAATATCACTGAGATTATTTATGGTGCATCCAGGGAACAGATCAAATCAGTCTGGTGCAATGAAGACCCTAATTTACCAATGAAAGACTATCTGAAAAACTTTCCTGAAGCATTCAGAAAAAGCCTGAACATTCAGGAGCCTGTGTTACCTGAAGAATGCGTCGATGCCTTTTCTGAGGCTAAGGAAATGTGGAAAACCGGTAATTATTCCGTAAAAAGCAAAGATATTGATCAATACTGGATGACAGGTGACTGGCTTATGGATGACTGGCTTGATGAAATGTGAATAATTCCATCCGCCTCTCAGTAACCGCAGGATAATTATGCTTACAAACAGCTACAGCGGATCTATCGAATTTCGTTGAGCCATCCTTTATAATTTGCCCAGAACAATATTGTAAACAAAAGTACAATACACTGACGAGTGCCCGGATAACAGTGGACAGTCGTCAGTCACCGCAGCTGGTTTCAATTCATGAAATAACGGCAATCCAAGCGGTAATTCATTTGGCAAAAAGGAACTGAATATGGGTTTTTTGAGTGGCAAACGCGTCCTGATTGTAGGGGTTGCAAGCAAACTCTCTATCGCCGCAGGTATTGCTGAAGCCATGCATCGCGAAGGTGCTGAACTGGCGTTCACTTATCAGAATGAAAAACTGAAACCTCGTGTTGAAAAATTCTCCGCTGGATGGGGTTCAAATGAAGAACTCTGCTTCCCCTGTGATGTTGCCAACGATGAACAGATTGAAGCGGTTTTCACCGAACTGGGCAAAAAATGGGATGGCCTGGATATTATTGTTCATGCCGTAGGCTTCGCCCCGGGCGATCAACTCAGTGGCAACTTCCACGAAGTCACAACACGTGATGGCTTTAAAATTGCCCACGATATCAGCTCTTACAGTTTTATTGCCCTGGCCAAGGCGGGTGCAAAAATGCTTGAAGGTCGTAATGGAGCCATATTGACCCTGTCTTATCTGGGCGCAGAGCGCACCATGCCCAATTACAACGTAATGGGACTGGCCAAGGCCAGTCTCGAAGCCAGCGTTCGCTATCTGGCTACCAGCATGGGTCCAACGGGTACTCGTGTTAACTGCATATCTGCAGGACCGATACGTACACTGGCCTCTTCTGGCATTGCCAGCTTTCGCAAAATGCTGGCTTACAACGAATTGCAAACACCCATGCGCCGTAATGTAACACAACTGGAAGTAGGCAATGTTGCCGCATTCCTGTGTTCGGATCTCGCCTCAGGCATCAGTGGTGAAATCACCTACGTTGACGGCGGTTTCAATATCACCGCTATGGGTAACCTGGAAAACGCATAACCCCTCTCTTCTATAATCATCTGGCTACTGCTGCCAGATGATTATCGTCAATTTTGGCAACGAAAGCCTGCCAGAAAAGATTAATATTCAAAGATATAAAATGCACTAAAACCAGAAATCCCGGAACTGAAATCTTATTCATACCTGCCTGACCAGAATTGAACAAATGTGATCTTGATGCAGATTTATAGATAACATGCCAAAAAAAAGACCACCTGAAAGGTGGCCTTCTTTTCGAGAACAAACGGATCATTCTTCGGATTTAATAAACTCTACCTTGGCTCCATCCTTAATGCTGCGAAGATACTCGTTGAAGAGATTCCGGCCATTACTATTCGCCAGATACTGCCCCAAACCACGTAATCTCTGTTCATCCGCTTCAGATGTTACACCCGGATTGATAGCAGTCAGTGCAATCAAAGCCAGGTCCCCATTAGGCAGCACAGTAGTGTCATAAGCGACACTACTGCCTGGATGGGACATTTTAAAAGCTGTCTGCAATAACTGACGGGGAACGCCCTGCTGAACACGTGTTGTTTTAGCACTTTCAACCCAACTTAAACTATCCGCCGTAGCGATTAATTGTTTGTTGGCACCCTCTTCTTTGAGTTTGGTTACCAGCTCATCAGCATGGGACTTCATCTGTGCTTCTGATTTTTGATTCCTGAGAATACTGACAATCCCCTCTCTGACATCGGGTAAAGGCATTAATTCAGGCTTCAGATGCTTACTGACACGAACAACAACCGCATGTTCAGGTGATACTTCTACCAACTCACTGTTTGCGCCAAGCTCAAGAACGTCATCACTATAAGCTGCCGAAACAATTTGTTGGTTAGCAGTAATACCAATACCACCTTGACGACCAAAGGGCTCACTGTTGGTAATGACCAGACCCAACTGTTCAGCTGGTTGCCCCAGATCAGCTGATTCAAAGCTGATATCTGCTAACAACCTGCTTTGCTGCAGATAGAGATCATCAACTTCCCTAGCTTTAAGGGAAGATTCAATGGAAGCACGCAGGTCTTCCAGTGCAGGAATATCCTGCCCCTTGCGATTGGTGACCGTTAAAATCTGCAAACCAAAATCAGTTTCAACTGGCGCCGAAACACCACCAACGTCCAATCCGGATATGGCATCATCAAAATCATCACCAAAAAAGCCAACCTGAACCAATCCCATATCCCCACCTTTAGAGGCCGTCACAGGATCATCAGAATACTCCTTCGCCAAATCAGCAAAGTCAGCACCGTCTTTTAGTTTGCCTTCAATTTCAGAAGCTCTGGCTCTCGCCTCTTCCAGGGTTCGTTTACCCCCTGTAGCAATCAAAATGGTAGAAACCTGCTGCTCAGCAGTAGCGTCTTCCTTCAACTGCTCAATTCTGGCCTGATATTCTGACTGAACATCGTCTTCAGATACTTCAACAGCGTTTGCCAGATCTTCTTTTTTTAATTCTACATAACTGACAATCACCTGCTCGGACGTCATGAAACGATCACTATTCGCCTCATAATAAGCATTGATTTCGTCATCTGTTAACTGAACCGTTTCCCGAACTTTTTCAGCGCTTAGAATCAGCCAGGAAATGTCCCGCGTCTGTTTTTCCAGAGCATTCAAGCGATCAAGCTCGGCCCTGGTGACAAATTCAGTACTGGTAAGACCAGAACGAAGCTGTATCAGCAGACTCTCTTCACGCAGCATGTTCTTAAACTGCAACGGAGTCATACCGTAGCTTCTTACCATCATCTGAAACCGTTCTTGGCTAAAGCTGCCATCCTGCTGAAACTCCTGCATGGACACGATCATTCTATCCAGTGCTTCAGTTCCAACTTCCATCTCACTGTCTTCAGCATCCTGAAGCATCAGGGCACGGTCAATCAGTGATTTTAAGACGGCTTCTCGTAGAAATTTCTCGTCCAGCATAGTTGGATCAAACTGGTCGCCCATTTGCTGGATCAGTGCCCTTCTCTGCCTTTCAACAGCCTGAGCAAGATCTGCACGAGTAATTTCCTTACCATTCACCTTTGCCACATCCGGATTATTCGGATTTGGTGCCAGTGTTTCCAGACCAGTAATGGCCATCATGAAAGCGATAATGCCGACAACAATAAATGTTACCCAGCTTTTCGCCTTGTCCCTCATCAGTTGCAGCATACAAACCTCAGGTCCCGGGCTCGCTGTATCAGCGCGCTGTTCTCTACAACGCGGAACTGAAAACAGCCGCCGCAATAGACAGACTTAAACACCCGTTGCTCTTCATCCCCGGTGATGAAGACCGGGTCGAAAACAAAAAAAAAGCGCATCAAAGATGCGCCTTTACGGAATGAAGGGGGGAAGCAGACGCAAATTTCGTTGCACTACCATTATTCTTCAATCCCGCTCCCTCTTTATAATTACGAAGTCATTGACTACTTCGTTACAACGCGAAATCAGTTAACCGCGTCCTTGAGAGCCTTACCCGCTTTGAAGCTTGGGATTTTGGCTGCTGCAATTTCGATAGGCTCACCTGTCTGCGGGTTACGGCCAGTACGGGCTGCACGCTCTTTAACAGAAAAAGTACCGAAACCAACCAGAACAACCTGTTCACCATCCTGCAGGGCACCAGTGACAGAGTTGATCACGGCATCCAGGGCTCTACCAGCGGCAGCCTTTGGAATGTCAGCAGACGCGGCAATGGAATCGATAAGCTCGGACTTGTTCACTCTATTCCCCTTCTTTCTAGGATACTTTCTTAGCTAAATACTAGCTAAATAGCTAATGACATAATGGCACTTTTGCCAAATGTCAGACCCAACCGGTGTTACTGATATGCTGCTTGTTATGAAATAAAAACTCAAGCAACAGCTCACACACCATGAATGTTTGCTGATCACTGTAAGCCCGAAGATAAACCGGGTAACAGCCATCAACTCAGAATTTGTGCAGTTCGTATCAGAGTACAATAGAACCTGACTACAAAGAACACTTCCATACAGACACTGCAGTATGAAGTTTCCCAACCCGCCGTCAAGCAGATTAATGGAATAAATCCAAAAACACTGACGCAATACCAGCTATCCAGCCAATACTTACAGCGTCAGCTTTAAGGTAGCCGCATTTTATACCAATGGGGGCTCATCACTGTCAACCACCAAATCAAACGCAAAGCCGCGTCATTACTGAACAATCAACTCAAATAAAACAAACGTACACTAAATTTCTCAGTGCGTCTTAACTCGATCTTCGTCTATTTTATCATCTGTTTTTTCAGATTGAGACAGTTTCACAGCTTCATCTTTCAAAGGTTCAGGTTTATATTGAAGCGCTATTTCCAAAACTTCATCAATCCACTGAACAGGAAGAATCTCTAAATCCGCCTTGATATTATCAGGAATCTCCTTCAAATCACGACGATTTTCCTCTGGAATCACTACTTTCTTGATTCCTCCGCGATGGGCTGCCAGTAGTTTTTCTTTTAATCCACCAATGGCCAGAACCTCACCACGAAGCGTTATCTCTCCGGTCATGGCAACGTCTGCACACACAGGAATTCCTGTCAGAACAGAGACTAAAGCAGTGCACATGCCGACACCTGCACTGGGACCATCTTTCGGCGTAGCGCCTTCAGGAACATGAATATGGATATCGTTTTTCTGATGAAAATCAGAAGAAATCCCTAAAGTTTTTGCTCGACTTCTAACCACCGTCAATGCAGCCTGAATCGATTCCTGCATTACATCACCCAGAGAACCTGTTTTTATGATCTGTCCTTTCCCGGGAACAGCCACTGATTCAATGGTTAACAACTCACCACCCACCGATGTCCAGGCCAACCCAGTCACCTGACCAATCTGATCCTGTTCTTCCGCCCGTCCATAGTTGAACTTACGAACACCCAGAAAATCTTCAAGGCTGTCTGTACTGACTTTATCAGTACGGCCCTTCTCCACCAGCGCTTCTTTTTTAACCGCCCGGCGACAGATTTTGGCAATTTCCCGCTCTAAGCCACGAACACCCGCTTCACGGGAGTAATAACGAATAATGTCGCGAATAGCGTCTTCCTCAAAAGAGAGCTCATCCTTCTTTAAACCACTGCGTTTGATCTGCTTTGGAATAAGGTAGCGCACGGCAATATTCAGCTTCTCTTCTTCCGTGTAACCTGGAATTCGAATAACTTCCATACGATCCAGCAGGGGACCGGGTATATTCATAGAATTTGAGGTACAGACAAACATTACATCAGAAAGATCGTAATCTACTTCAAGATAATGATCATTGAAGGCATTGTTCTGTTCAGGATCCAGAACTTCCAGCAGAGCAGAAGCAGGATCACCGCGCATGTCGGAACCCATCTTATCGATTTCGTCCAGCAGAAAGAGCGGATTACGAACCTCGGCCTTGGCCATTTTCTGAATCAGTTTACCCGGCATGGAACCAATGTAGGTTCTACGGTGACCCCGAACCTCTGCTTCGTCACGAACACCCCCTAAAGCCATTCGGACATATTTCCGGTTTGTGGCTCGAGCCAGGGATTCTCCCAGAGAGGTTTTACCCACACCCGGAGGACCCACCAGGCAGAGCACCGGACCTTTCAGCTTGCGAACTCTTTTTTGTACTGCAAGGTATTCAAGAATCCGCTCTTTTACCTCTTCCAGACCGTAGTGATCGGACTCAAGAATATCCTGTGCACGCATCAAATCATGACGGACTTTACTGCGTTTTTTCCAGGGTACACTGATCATCCAGTCTATATACCCACGCACCACGGTCGCTTCTGCCGACATGGGTGACATCATCTTTAGCTTGTTCAGCTCTGCCAGGGTCTTATCCCGGGCTTCATCAGGCATACCCGCTTCATCGATTTTCGCTTTCAGATCATCAAGTTCATTGGGGGTTTCATCCATATCACCCAACTCTTTCTGAATCGCTTTCATCTGTTCGTTAAGATAGTATTCCCGCTGGCTACGCTCCATCTGCTTTTTAACACGGCCCCGGATTTTTTTCTCAACCTGATGAAAATCCATTTCGCCCTGCATTATGCCAATCAGGTATTCAAGGCGATCACCCAGATCTTCGATTTCGAGCACTTTTTGCTTGTCTTCGATCTTCATGGGCATATGGGCACTGATTGTGTCCACCAGCTTCGACGGATCTGAAATCCCGGACAGCGATGTCAGGACTTCGGCGGGCACTTTTTTACTCAGTTGGACATACTGTTCAAACTGAGACATCAGTGATCGAATCAGCAATTCACCTTCTCGCTCATTGACTGCTTCATCTTTGTATTCGGAAACCAGGGCCGATACCATATCGTCCTGATCATTCATTGATTCTATATTGACTCTTGATTCACCTTCGACGAGAACCTTCACCGTTCCGTCAGGCAATTTTAATAATTGCAGAATGCTGGCGACCGTACCAACAGTAAACAGATCTTCTTCGAGGGGATCATCGACCTGGGCACTCTTCTGCGCAACAAGCAAAATCTTCTTGTCCCCGGACATGGCAAGATCCAGTGCCTTAATGGACTTTTCACGTCCAACAAACAGCGGTATGACCATATGTGGATAAACCACAACATCACGCAGGGGCAGCATTGATAGTTCAAACGTCTCTGACGGATGCATGGTATCGTTATTATTCATAACTCAAGCCCCTTCTGACAGCTCTTGATTTATTCCTGATATCCGTGAACTGAACATTTCCGTTCACGGATATCAAAATGGATAGTGGCATCGGTATCTTTGCCCCCGATGCTTGGGAAACAGACATTAGCCTATAGTTCTAAGATGGGGCTTTTCCTGTAGAATTTCAATAGTCTTAATGCAGTTGGAGTATGCAATTGTCACTTTGTTTCCTGATACACAGCATCTCAGTCCATCATAAAGTGCATAAGTGAGTTGCAGGATTCTGATATTGCCTTTTTATACCCTGATATATTCCACTCTCATATCAAGACTCATATCAAGAATCTCTAAGCGACAGTGAGAGCCCCCCGACTTAGACATTAATCCAGCGATGAAACTAGAGGCGTAGATTTCATCCACTAATTATAGACGACAACTACCTTGAAGATACCTTTGCTCCCAGTTAAACCGAAGCTGGCGCCCAGCCCTACTGTTCTATAGCATAGAAGTCACTTTAGATCGCAGGGATTCGTACTGATGCAAGGGAATGTGATTCAGGCAGGAAGCTCCATCATCAAACTTCTGCTGGAAGAAGCTGAAGCCATGATAACGCATGCCCTGGGAAGCGGCATGCAGATTCCGGCCGAGATGGTTCGTCATATGGAAAACTATCGTGCATGTTATTTGCAATTAGAAGCGCATACGGAACATGGTCAAAGCATCAACCACCCATACGGCACTCTTAACAGTGACGACCTGGCCGAAGGTCTCACTCGAATTCATAACGAATTAGCCAGAATCATCAGTCCAGCCAGTCCCAGGGCCATCCTGCTCCTGAGAAAGGAAGAAACAATCAAGTCACCGCTCAAGGTATTCGGACCAGTTCCCCTGATAAGACACGTTATGATTGCGTCATTGATATTCCTGCTCGGTTTCGTTTTTATCAGTCTTTCCCCTGATGTAAACACGCAAAATATTGAAGCCGGACTATTTGCTTCCGAAGGACTCCCTTTATTACTCAACCTGCTATTCCTGCTATCAGCAGCGGGTCTTGGGGCCTGCTTTTCGGCCCTGTTCAAAGCTAATAGCTATGTGGTTTCCGGAACTTACGAGCCGCGCTATGAAGCCACTTACTGGGCCCGTATTTCACTGGGACTGATTGCAGGTCTGCTACTGGCCACCCTGATACCGGTGAACGAAGAAGCCGGGGATTGGACAAAGCTTTTCGGCAAACCACTACTGGCCCTGCTGGGCGGGTTTTCAGCCGCACTGCTGTACCGGATATTGAACCGATTAGTAAGCACCGTTGAATCCCTGATTGCAGGTGAAACCAAAGACCTGATTCGATTCAATGAACAACGTGTGAAAAATAAAGCCGATGAAGAGCAGATTCAGAGCCGGATAAAAACAGCCCGCCAGCTGATGAAAATCCAGAGCAAGCTCAATGCCGGCAGTGCCCCCGGGGATATCAATCAGGATATGATCAATGTCATCGATGATATTATGCAGAGCGATAGACGCCAAATTGAAGTGAAGTCATTTAACAGCGTTTCAACTTCTAACCGCGATTCAACTTCAAAACCGAAAACAGAAAGTCAAAAAAAGCCGGAAGATGCCCAATTGTAGAACGACAGCCTGATTACAGCAGAACATGAACTTAATTTATGTTACCTTCATTTCAAACAACTTTTATAAGTTATTCGATGAACCAGATGTCAGAGCCAGTTAAAGTGTCCCAATCCCGCCGTACACCATCACAGCAACGAAGCCGCACCCGTGTCGATGCCATACTGAACGCAGCTCGGCAGTTGATCATGGAAAAAGGTTCCTCGGGTTTGAAAATCCAGGAGCTTTCAGAACGTGCAGACGTCACACCCAGCTCTATCTATCAGTATTTTCCGGGAAAGAGAGCCATTCTTTATGCTCTCAACAATCGTTATATTGATGACACTTATAAGCTGCTGGTTTCCCGGTTAGAAAATATATCTAATCTTGATGAAGGCTTTCTATCATTAGAAGGCTTTATGGATGATTACTACCACTGGCACAAATCTGAACCCGCTGTGTCTGATATCTGGTTTGGCATGGCTGCTGATAAATCCATGAACGAAAGTGAATTGCAAAGCAGCCGGGACTCTGCTGCCATTGTCGTTGAACGGCTATCACCGTTCGTTACTGAAGCAGACCTGCCCATGCTTGAGCAAAATGCTATTTTAATGTCACATCTGGCAGGCTCTACTATCAGACTTTGTGTAATGGCAGAACATGAAGAAGCCATGTCTCTTCTACAGGCATTCAAACGGATAATAAAAAGCATGAGAATGAACCTGATTCACAGTTAAAATCACCTGATGATGAGTCTTTAGCCAGGATGGTTAGAAGGCTTTAATAGAAAGATATGAACATCGTCGATCTTCCGGGTAAAGAAATACCTTTGCCCACCTGTTTATAGATATCGTTTAAATCGGACAATATCTCTTCACAAGGTAGAAAGATTCATGATCCTACCCTTAACATTTCTTTGGACCCTGGCAGTTATTGCTGGGGCAGGCGGACTTGCAGCTTTAACTCGCTATCATTTTATTCGCAGAGAGGGGAGAGGAATATACTTTGACAAGAAATCCTATACTCCGGAGTCACCACCAGCATTTTCCAATCTTCAGAAGAATCTCCCCGAGCCAATATTGGACTCTAATCCAGACTGGATTAATTTATACTGGCGCGCATGGGAAATTGCATTCAGTAATATACGACAACCCAAAGCGGACTCCCCTCTGGTGTCAAACTGGCTGGATGCCGCTTTTAGTGATGATTGTCTTTTTCAATGGGATATAACCTTTATTGTTATGTTTGCCCGATACGGGCACCACATCTTTCCGGCCGTTCAGTCCCTCGATAACTTTTATGCCCGTCAACATGACGATGGATTACTACGACGCATCAGCACTTCCCCAAAGATTAATTCTGAACAGAATTCGCAAGGCTTTCAGAGTATCTGCTATTTTTAACTCTCGTGAAGTCATTCGTATTAAGAACTCAGTCAGACCACAATGCCTGCTTCCCAAAAGAAAGCCCTTGCCGATGACCTGATTCAGGTCGTCTCTGACCAAGCGGCTAAAATACCTGACCCTCGTCCTAATCAGATCGACGACAAAATCCCACTGCATGATGCCGTTATGTCTGCTCTGGCCATGTTTCATCTGAAGTTCTCGTCCCTACTCCAGTTTGATGAAGACAGGCGCGAACCAGAAATCGAATACAACCTAAACACCCTATACAGGGTGGGAAAAGTGCCCAGTGACACTCATATTCGCTGCATGCTGGACCCAGTGCCCACTCGAGAACTGTCTCGGCTGTTTACCGCCTTATTCCATTTTGTTCAGCGCAGTGGACGATTGAAGCAGTTCAGATATTTTAAGGAGGGTTATCTTGCTCCAATGGATGGCACCGGGCACTTCAGCTCTGGAAAGATCAGTTGTAGCGAGTGCTGCATCAAGAAACCCGACAGCGAAAACCCACTGTATTATCACCAACTGCTGGGCATCTGCATCGTTAAACCTGGAATTAAGGAAGTCTTGCCACTGATGCCTGAACCCATCATTCAACAGGTAGATGCCTCTAAAAACGATTGCGAAGTCAATGCCCTGAAGCGAGCGCTTGAACACATTCACAAGGATCACCCGAAGCTAAGATTGGTATTGAATCTTGATGACCTATATTCCAAGGGTCCCACCATTACACTGATTCGGTCTTATAACCATCACTACATTAGCGTTGCCAAGGAAAGTGACCATGTCGCCCTTTTTGAAGCCGTGGATGAACTGGACAAACAGGATAAAGTCACTCGATTTGAGTATACAGACGACCAAGGGCACCGGCACTGGTTCCGATTTGTTAACAAAGTTCCACTGAACAAAACCTATAACGATTTGATGGTTAACTTTCTGGAGTACATTGAGTACAACGAGAAAGGTGAGAAATGTTACAACAACAGCTGGGTCACCAGCCTACGCATAGGTCGAAAGCGCTGCATGTCTATCATGAGAGGAGGGCGAGCTAAATGGAAAATTGAAAATGAAACCTTTAATACGCTGAAAACCCAAGGCTACCAACTTGAACACAACTACGGCCATGGCGATGAACATCTTGCCAGTAATCTGGCGTGTTTAATGTTCCTGGCTTTCCTGATTGACCAGATAGAACAGTTATCCTGCCCTTTGTTTAACAAGGCATGGAAAGGGTGCCGTGCCAAAATAAAATTGTGGGAATGCATTCGCAATCACTTCAATAGATTTGCCATAGACACATGGTGTGAGCTACTCAAGGCCAACAATTCCCCACGTTTCATTAAACCCCTTGGTATCACTAGCGTACGAAGTCGTATATATTTTGTATGCTCGTGATAAATAGTCGAGTTTTTGGGAAAAATTACATATCTCAACACGTAAGCAGCTGTAGCTGCACCCTGCGTGTAATGCTTCTTATACGCTGTTACCGATGTCGTATAAGCATGGGGAATAGCTGACTCAAGGCGGTTGCCTATATGAAATCAAAGAATAAACACAGGCCAATCACTCATATTCGCAGTCTGATACCTGACACGTCATAACAGGAAGGTAGTGCCGGTTTTCAGCGTAGATGATTGACTCCCAAGTCAGCTTATTAGCTGAAAGGTATAGTTTTGTCTTCTAAAGTTAAGGGTATGTTTTTGAAATAGACCTGTCATCGTCGTGTATTCAAAGGGAGTGGCTGCCAACCAGAAGACAATAACAGCCGTTATCAGTTACGACTGGAAAAACTTCGGCTTCCCCGGTTTAACAACCAATCTTATTTCCGCTCAGGTCAGCGGAATATATCTGGATCAGATGAGAGAGAATGGCGATCTTGGTTATTATCTGAGCGGAAAGAAAAAGTTTCATGCAACTCTAATGGACCTTACTTATGCCTGGAAAACCGGACCTCTTGAAGGCCTGTCTGCTCGAGTTGTAGGTGGGCTGGAAACTAATCAGGCCTCCCTGCAGGGCATGGGGATTTTTCTAACTTACGATCTGGCGATTTTCTAGAACCAGAAAAAAGATATTAGCCGTTCATTAAACGATGAGCGGCTCTTTCGGAAAGGTTATCAAATTGATGTCATTATTAATTTTGATGGGAAAATCATTTCAATAATACCCAAATCATTCTGAACAATAATCTGCAGAGCCATAAAAATAGCAACAAATATAAGCATTGAATAATCTGTAAGCCGATGGCAATCGTTTTTAGATATTCTAGCTCTTCCCTTTTTCCTGTGAAGCCAGCCAATCTAACTGATAAAAACGGGCGGCCGTTTTTCCCATAATTTCCTGACACTGATTATCAGTCAGCCCTGCCAACAACTCATCCGTTAAAACAAGCCAGTTTTCGTATTCACCCACCTGCCTCAATACTGGCCAGTCACTCCCCCACATTAAGCGTGCAGTTCCAAAACAGTTAATGACATGGTCAACATATGGCTGGATCTCTTCTCTGGTTTTGTAAGCCCCCGCTTCCGTTAATAAGCCAGAAAGTTTGCAATGTGCTTTTGGATTGGCTGCAACTTCTTTGATCCATTGAGCCCAATTTGTGTATGAACGAGAACCAATATCCGGCTTCGCACAATGATCTACGACTACTCGAAGGTCAGAATGTTGCTCCATCACTTTCACAAGATTAGGCAGATGCTCCTCCCTGATCAGGGCATCAAAAGTCAAATCCCGTTCGATAAGGGCATGGTAGGCTGTAGAAAGGTTACCTCGACACATCCAGTTAAGATCAGCAATATCCTGAATCATAGGACGAATGCCAAGAAACAATGGATGCCTCGATAGCGTATCCAGATCTTCCGCAACGCTGCCGCTTTCCATATCGACCCAGCCAACAACACCTGCAATAAATGACGTCGTACTGGCAAGTTCAAGCAGAAACGCCGATTCTGCCATTGTACTGGCAGCCTGGACAACAATAGTACGATCGATCCCTGCTTTCTTAAGTTGTGGGTCAAGGTCGTATGGCAAGTAGTCTCTGTAGAGCTTTCCGTGACCGGCATTCAGCCATGTGTAATCACCGCGCTGCAACGTCCAGAAATGCTGGTGAGCATCTATACGCATAGGTCAATCTCCGGATAATTAAATCTTGCTGACTTCGTCGGGGCAAAGACTATCTGAATTCACCAGTCCTGAATCACGAAGATCCCGCCAGAATGCTTCAGGTATGGTTTCAGATTGCATAGCCAGGGTTTGTTCAACCCATTCTGGGGATGACAACCCGGGTATGATTGTACTGACGGCGGGATTTGCCAGTGGAAACTGTATAGCGGCTGCCGGAAGAGAAACCGAGTGTGCTTCACACAAGCCCTCTAACTGAGCGACACGCTTAATAATGCGCCCTGGTGCTGGGCGATAATTATAATAAGGCGTTTTATGATTTCGAACTCCGGTGGCCAGTATGCCGGAGTTAAACACCCCACCTAAAATAATATTGATGTTGCGTTTATGGCAGGCAGGGAGAAAGTGCATAGCGCTTTCCTGCTCCAGCAATGAATAACGTCCGGCCAGTAAAATGCAATCCAGATCTACATATTTCATGGCCTCTTCACAGATGGCTGTTTCGTTAACACCAAGACCAATAGCACTAACGTCATTGGTCGATCGCAATTCATCCAATGCCCGATAACCACTTTCAACAAATATCTTGAAATGGCTATCAGCCTGGCAGCCATGAGTCATCTCTCCCAGATCATGAACCAATAAAATATCAATTCTGTCTAGGCCCAGTCGTTGAAGGCTGTGTTCATAAGAGCGCATAATACCGTCATAGCTGTAACTCGATGCTGCAGTTTTTAGTTGTTGACTGATACACTTCTGCTCACGCAGCTTTCTGAGCGTGATACTTCAACGAAGCAGTGGGTTCCTGTTTGCCCAGATCGCGACCAGCCATATGCTTACTGGATTCCCTTGTTGGCAACACATCGTCCAAGGCTTTCGTTAAGGATTTCAACGCAGCCTCAGGGTCATCTGATGCGACCACTTCTTTGACCGTATCAACCAATGCTTCAGCTTTGAGGCGTTCGATCAGGCAACCTGCGGGCAACCCGGGTTGTTTGTTTTTGAGTCGGGCTGATTGCTCTGGATGCAGTAACAACAAATGATCGCACAGCAGGCTCAGGATCAAGCCACGCTCAGACCCTTCTTTGCCTTGCTGTTTGCTCAGTCGGTTCCAGCCGCCATACGCTTTCCAGTCCTGAATAAAAACCTCGACCAACCACCTCAGCGAATACAGCCTGGCTATATCAGCGTGGTGCCATGACATATCAGAAGCGACCAGATAACGGTACTCTTCTTCATCTTCATACTTCAGAGCAACAACGAAACGACGCTTGTTGTGTGCCTTGATGTAGAGGCGAGCTGCGAGCATGGTCACCCGCTTTTCTTTTCCTCCACGAATAATTAACTGCGTTTCAACGCCTTTTTGTCGTGCAAAATAATCCCTGAGGGTGGCTTCTGAATTTCTGCTGGCCACTTTCTGATTGGAGCGCAATTGGCTAACGACTTGCGCCTGATCTGTTACGGCTGTCGCTTCATCCATGAATTTTCCTGTACCGTAGAGCGCATCAGCCAGAACACCTTTAATCACTACTTCAGGAAAATGGTCAACGAATTCCCGGATCATCTGTAATGCCAGCGCTTGAAGCGTTGGAAAGCGGTTGTGGTCGGGTTCTGGACGTTTAGGTCTCAGTTTCTTTGCAACACCCTCTTTCTTGAGGTCTTTGTCGTGTTTTCGCCAAGCGGACAGCTGTGGATCGGGAACGTAAAACCGGAAACCTACAGGAAAGGTGGCAATGTCCGAGACCAAGACCATAAAGATCAGCTCCTGACCATTGATATAGCCACCTGTCGGTTTATCTCTGATTTTATGAGTGCCTTCGATCCGGGTCGTTCTTTTTGATCGTTGTTTGGCTGAATCATCAATCGTCAGAGTCCCTTCAGCAATACCATAATGAGACAGAATATTGCGAACACTGGCCTGCAGCATACGATGCCATGCAATCTTTGCTGAATAGAAAATCCAGCATAGCCGGGTCGACTTGAACTTCCCAAGACTCCTTCGCTCAAAGGCCGCCCAGTTGAGTGTTTCAGTGACAACAATCCCCATAATTAGAGCGGTCAGGACTGTTTTTTGGATCGTTGTGAGTTGAGCAGAAGGCGTAATGCTTTTCAGTGAATCGCTCAAAGAATCCAGAAATACAGTAACAACAGAAAGAGGACGAATTAGCACTAACGACACTTGACGGTTATAAAATGGGAATGCAATCTTACCCTGTCAGCCTGCTGTTGTGTCGTTGATCGTATCTCGCTGGGCTTGATGCAGGAGGCGCAGCAGTAGTCTGGTTTCGATATTCACATCAGAATATCCTGTCAAACGCTAAAAACTGCAGCATCGAGTGTAATCGAAAGATGCAGCGAATGGCATTGGCGAAACAAAATCCTGACGCATATCTTTATACGCTGCTGGCTCCAGCAATCGACCAACTTTAGTAGAAAGAATGTATCCATCCCCTCTTAACTCGCGCAAAGCATCTCCGAGCCGCCTTTCACTCAATCCCTGACCGTAGTGAGGCGCTGTATCAAAAAAATTGATTCCTGAAGAAAGGCAGGCTTGAACTGTAGATATTGCATCTTTGCATTCCATTGCTCGAAATAGATTTCCCAAAGATGCCCCGCCAAGACCCAGTGAAGGCAGATTCCGGAGAACAGGATTTATTGAATTGTGATCACTCATCAACATCGTTTTTACCAATGAAATATATTTTTATATTTGTATTTACCTGAACATTAATTACTACTAGGATAAATGTCAATCACCGCGACCACAGATGCAGCCTGTAGTAGTTGTTAGCATTAACGCTTTATTTACGAACAAAATATTATCCGGATGTATGACATTTTTGTAGCTAAATATTGTCGTTTATAAAGATTACTTCACTTATGCGACAAGCAGAAAATCATTCTGTGAAGTGACAACGACAAACTAAAATCAATACCTGTATAAGGATAGTCGTATGCTAAAAGGCATTTCATATCTAATCTCACCCGAGCTACTCAAAACCCTCTCTGAAATGGGTCATGGTGATGAAATTGTTTTCGCTGACATTCATTTCCCTGGGCATAGCTTTAATTCCCATATCATACGAGCAGATGGTTTAAATGTTGATCAACTACTTGCTGCAATCATTCCTCTCTTTGAGTTGGACAAATACTCCCCTCCACTCACTATGATGGAGGCAGTATCCGATGACAGGCTGGACAAAAGCGTTGAACTCAGATATCGAAAAGCACTGTTTGGCAATGAACCAGGGATAGACATTCAGCGAATTGATCGTTTTGCATTTTATGAACGCGCAAAGAACGCATATGCCATTGTCATGACCAGCGAAACAATGAAATATGGCAATATTCTTCTAAAAAAAGGGGTGACTCCCGTTACAGAATAATCCGTATTACCTTTTGCCTCTCATTAATCAACTCCCTCCGAGACGCCGGGTTATTTCAGACGCTGCAGCTTCCAGCTCCATTCTGACTGATTCAATATCATGGGAGTGTGAATTATCCAGAAACTCAAGATAAGGCACTGTCAGTGCCGCCAGAATATCGCCATTATAATCAAACACAGGCGAGCTGATATCATGAACACCTTGAATTCGTTTACTGGGTTTACTGGCGTAACCCTGCTCTCGAACATGCCGGAGTTCCTTAACGGGCACTCTCTTCCCAATCTCACGAGCTATTTCTCTGACAACTTTTTCATCCCGGAATGCCATAAGAACAAGACCGGAACAACTATCCAGCAAACCAATTTCCGCCCCCAGATTCAAGCTTAGGTTCAAATCAGATGGACTTGAAGTCTTAACAATAACAAGCGCTTTGTCACCACCTGCCACGCACAAATGGCAGGACTGCCCTACCTCTGTAGCAAGCTGCTTCATTACCGGTGTAGCTGCAACTGTGAGCATTCTCACAGGCTCTGACCGGTGAGCAATTTCAAACAGCTTCATGGTAACCGAATAACGATCGGTCAAAGGCGAAAGAAAGAGATAACCACGCAATTCCAGTACAGACAGCATACGGAAAATTTCACCAACACTGCGGGACAAACGCTGAGCGATTTCTTTCTGAGTCAATCCATGGTCTTCTGATGCCAGAAGTTCAAGAATATCAAGACCCTTTTCAAGAGCAGGGGCAGAGTAATTTGGATTTGAGTCGGTCTTTTTGTATTTCATTGCAATAGTAAAAGGGCTTCTTTGATTCAACAGAATTATCGCATATTTTTATTACCAAAACCTGATGCGTGAGTTTTTACGCTGAGACAGACGGGTGTAATTAAAAGTGTTCATTAGAAGTTTTTCTGCCCACAAAACCTCAATATGAACGATAATGTAAGAGTATTTCTCAACCCTAGTTAGTATTATGCCCTCACCTATTTCTCTTGCTGATAGACTTGCAGCCCACCCCGAGCTTGAGCTTAGAGTTTCTGCACTTCTGGATATTGTTGAAGCCGAGTCAGGTCTCCTGGATCGTGCTGATGATGCTGAAGAACCCGTCATTGCCCACCTGCGTGAAATGGGCAATGAACTGCTTACTGGCTGGGGTACCTACAAGGAAGATCAAAAATTTGGCGAGGCTTGCCTGAAGCACCCCGGAGCTAAAACTCAAAAAAAAACACTTATTGGCTGAGCACCTATGGGAAAATAGAAGTTCTTGAACGCTGCCAGACGGTAGACAAGCATCGGGTCAGACCTTTCAGTCATGCCGCTCATATTCACTGTCGCGACTACTCCCGCACAATTCAACGTGAAATTGTAGACTTTGGTGCAGATAGTTCTTTTCAGGCAGCTGCAAAAAAAATACATGAACATTATGGTATTGATGTGCCTGAGTCTTCTATTCGAGCCATAACTCTTGAGCACGCAAGCTGTATGCAAAATGATTCCATCAGTGCATCACAAAATCGTCAGGACTGCCTCGGTGAAGCTGCCCAGTTCATAGGAGAAATGGATGGAAGCATGATTCCTGTTGTCCTCTTTGATGAAGAGGCAGAAGGTGACAAACGCAAAGCACGTAAAACTGAATGGCAGGAGGCTATTGATGTGCCTGAGTCTTCTATTCGAGCCATAACTCTTGAGCACGCAAGCTGTATGCAAAATGATTCCATCAGTGCATCACAAAATCGTCAGGACTGCCTCGGTGAAGCTGCCCAGTTCATAGGAGAAATGGATGGAAGCATGATTCCTGTTGTCCTCTTTGATGAAGAGGCAGAAGGTGACAAACGCAAAGCACGTAAAACTGAATGGCAGGAGGCTAAACTTTGCCAGGTCTATAAGCTGGGTAGTTCAGATAAATGTCATCAGGCCACAATGGGAGGGCCGGATGAAGCAGGTGACCAGTGGTTGAGTTGTGCAATAGAGCAGGGGCTCAACCGGCAATCCTCTATCCATTGCGTGAGCGATGGAGCCACCTGGATTGCCAACCAGACAAAGAGAGTGTTTGGAGAGCAAGGAAGTTTCCTCGTTGACTATTATCATCTCTCTGAGCACTTCGCTGATGCAGCAGAAGAGTGTGTCGGGTTTAACAAGGAAACACGTGTACAGTGGCGGCATATCCAGCAGGAACGCATGAAATCTGGCAATGTTAATGCCGTCATGGCAGAGCTTGATCCGCATAGAAACGGAAAGAAAGGCAAAGCAGCCAATAAACCAGAGGAGTGTCACCGATATATCCGAAACCGTCCAGGGCAATTCGAATATGCTGCAGCAGAAGCAGCCAATCTTCCCATTGGCTCTGGCGAAATAGAAAGTTCTAACAGTGCAGTAGTGCAGATGCGACTAAAAATACCGGGTGCTTGGTGGAAGCCTTCCATCGCAGGAGCAATGCTTTGCTTAAGAACATTGCGTTCTAACGGGGACTGGGATCAGTACTGGCAGCAAGCTGGATAATGGGTAGATGGAACACTTTTAATTACACCCGAGACAGACTCCTTAAAATTTCTGGGGGTACGATTTCTGGGGGTACGATTTCTGGGTGTACAACCAGTACTGACATCTTTCCCCAGCTTTGTGACAATGCCAGAATGATCAATTCTGACATTGTATCTTTATGTTATTCCCAAGGTACGCACACCTGATGTTGCTCACCAAGAAGCTCAATACCCAGTTTGATATTGTCGCCGCTTTTGAGAAATCGAGGTGGATTAAACCCTAAGCCCACGCCTGCCGGTGTTCCAGTAGAAATAATATCTCCCGGTTGCAGACTCAGGAACTGACTTAAATAGCTCACGATATAAGCAGGCTTAAAAATCATCCGGGAAGTGTGGCCTTGCTGCACTCTCTCACCATTAACCTCCAGCCAGAGTTCCAGGTTCTCAACATCCTTAACGTCCTCTCGGGTAACCAACCAGGGACCCGTTGGACCAAATGTGTCACAGCCTTTGCCCAGATCCCATTGCCCGCTTCGCTCCAATTGAAACTCACGCTCGGATATATCATTAATGACGCAGTAACCCGCTATGGATTCTTCCGCGTCTTCTTCCGTTACATAAGCTGTGTCCTTTCCTATAACAATACCCAGTTCCACCTCCCAGTCTGTTTTTTTACTGTTACGGGGAATAACAACATTGTCGTTCGGGCCGCATATGGCACTGGTAAACTTTGAAAACACCACGGGTTCCAGAGGAACAGGCATACCGGACTCTTCAGCATGATCACTGTAATTCAGGCCAATACAAAGAAACTTACCGACACTGCCCACACAGGGACCAAAGCGAACGCCCTTTTCGACCAATGGCAGTCTGGAAAGATCGATATCCCGGAGCCTGTTCAAGGACGATGCAGAAAGGACAGATCCATCAATGTCTGAAATGATAGAAGATAGATCACGAATACATTCCTGATCATCCATAATGCCAGGTTTTTCCTGACCAGGTTCACCATAACGCAACAGTTTCATTTCTTACTCCTTTAGTTCAGATGCTCCAGCCGCCATCAATCAATACAGCTGATCCTGTTGTATAACTGGATTCATCAGATCCCAGATACACCATAAGTGAAGCGATTTCATCGACTGTGCCAAGGCGCCCCATGGGCCAATGGCACTGACTTAAGGAAGTATCCCCTGAAACACTAAGGCTTGCTCGAGAAGAAAAACGACTATAAAAGCCGGTGTAACTCAACCACCCGAGCAAGCCATGAACAAGTGTAGTTCAGAGTATCTTTCTGTTGCTGACGATTGCCTTCGCCAGTTTGCACAAACCGATAACGATGACCTTTCAGCCGTTCTCACTTCAGAGAATCTTATCGAATTTCAAGACAGCTATCCAAATTCGAGAGTACGAATTTTCCCTCCAATCAAGACGCTCACTCTTTTTATGAAGCAGGTGGCCAGCGATACCAAATCCTGTCGTCATGCTTTGATTGATGAAGCAAAGGATCAGGTAGCCGCAGGAAATAAACCTTCCAATACACAAACCAGCGCGTACTGTAAGGCTCGCCCGAGGTTAACTGAAGAGTCTGTTAAGTCGCTGTTTTGTACTTCAGGTGACAACCTTGACAAGGTCAGCCCTGAATCCTGGTTGTGGCACCAGAGACGCGTTCTGATAACCGACGGTTCAACACTTCTGATGCCAGACACAGAAAAAAATGAGGAAATTTATCCTCAACTCAACACCCAAAAAAAGAACTGGGCTTTCCAATACTGAGGATTCTCGTGTCTGATGAGTTTGGGCAGTGGTGCTCTGTTAGATTATGCGGTAGCTCCTTATGAAGGCAAAGAAACAGGGGAGCCGCAGGACTCAGATAAGACCTTCCAATACACAAACCAGCGCGTACTGTAAGGCTCGCCCGAGGTTAACTGAAGAGTCTGTTAAGTCGCTGTTTTGTACTTCAGGTGACAACCTTGACAAGGTCAGCCCTGAATCCTGGTTGTGGCACCAGAGACGCGTTCTGATAACCGACGGTTCAACACTTCTGATGCCAGACACAGAAAAAAATGAGGAAATTTATCCTCAACTCAACACCCAAAAAAAGAACTGGGCTTTCCAATACTGAGGATTCTCGTTCTGATGAGTTTGGGCAGTGGTGCTCTGTTAGATTATGCGGTAGCTCCTTATGAAGGCAAAGAAACAGGGGAGCAAGCATTACTCAGAAAGCTTTTGTTTCGTCTTCAGGATGGAGACATTCTGTTGGGGGACGCTAATTTCGAGAACTACTTTCTGTTGGCTTTTTTGCTTCAAACCAAGGGTGACGTGGTCTTTGAGAAAAATGGTTCCCGTATTATTGATTTCAGAAAGTGCTTCAAAAAACTGACTAAAAACGATGGGCTGTTCAAACTTCACAGATCAGTTCGTCCAGAGTGGATGAGTCAGGAGCTGTACAATCAGATGCCTGAAGAGCTAATCATTAGGGCGGTTAAAAATAAACGTCGTATTATTGTCACTACCTTACTGGATGCCGAAGAGTATCCTCGAAGCGAGATTATTGCCTTGTATCTGAAGCGCTGGAACGTAGAAATTGATTTTCGTGTGATCAAAACCACGATGAAGATGGATATGCTTCGCTGCAAAAGTCCGGAAATGGTACGAAAAGAAATCTCTGTCAATTTATTGGTCTACAACCTGATTAGAGCACTGATGGCAAAAGCCGCACAAAGTATCGGAAAAGTGCCCAGAGAAGCCAGCTTTAAAGCGGCGCAAGAAACACTGGTTTCTTTTCACCAGACGTTGCTGCAAGCGATAGGAGACCAGCTTGAAGAAAAGGTTATCAGTATGTTGGAAATAATCGCTCAACATCTTGTAGGCAATCGTCCGGGAAGGTCAGAGCCACGAGCAGTCAAAAGACGACCAAAGCCGTATAAAAGCTTCAGCACTCAAGAGCACAGGCTCGGAGGCTCAAGAAATACAGGGGGTGAGCTCTTAAGTCAGTGCCATTGCCCCATGGGCTGCCTTTTTTCAAAATCCTGCCGTGCCTGAATGGAATCCGGATAGCTGTTCAAACGATCCTGAAGAGAAGGAGTATCAACAGTTCCCGGGCAAACAGCATTACATCGAACACCGTCAGAAACAAAGTCTGCAGCAATTGACTTGGTTAAACCGATCAAAGCGGCCTTGGTCGTTCCATAGAATCGGGTAAGGGCTGGTTTTTCTCCAGCCCTCCCCACACCACCACGGCTTGCGGGTCCGCACCGGGCGGTTCACAGAAAGTTTTAACCTTCATTGAGTTCAGTAGCCTGTAACTGTCACCTTTATCCTCATTCTTGAGTCCAAGGTTTGGTTCCATGCACACTCAATGTTAACCAGAGCTGGTTTCATAAACTGTCGCCAATATCGAGTAAGAGCCGGTCGGCACATTCGCTATTGAGGGCAAATGACTCCTCTCTGCTTTCTATGTTCAGCCCTTCGTTGACGACTCCTGTCGAACAACTACTATGGCCTCTGCTGACTTCTGTCCAATCACCATGCAAAATTGCTCCTGCAGGCGCTATCGGTTGTCATCGGGTTTGCTCGAACAGGGTGATGAATCACTGCTCGCCGAGCCTGTTGTAACCAGTGGCTGAGAACTGGGATTGACCGATCGCATGTTGAGCAGATCTCCCCGGATAAGAACATGAACTGTCAGTGCACAACCGCCGCATTTACCGTATCTCTCAAACCAGAGGGCTTTGTGATCTTTGGCTCACTCGCCCACGAGAAGTCGGCCTTGTATGCGATTTCTGTCCGTCGGCTCGCACTTTTGCAGTCAGACTGCCTCCGCACAATCTCTCACGAGATTGCACTTGCCTTAAGCTAGTGGTTATCATCAGCAGGCGTCTTTACCGCCAGTCAGATGCTGGTTTACCCACAGGGGACTTGCACCAATGGCACTGACTTAAGGAAGTATCCCCTGAAACACTAAGGCTTGCTCGAGAAGAAAAACGACTATAAAAGCCGGTGTAACTCAACCACCCGAGCAAGCCATGAACAAGTGTAGTTCAGAGTATCTTTCTGTTGCTGACGATTGCCTTCGCCAGTTTGCACAAACCGATAACGATGACCTTTCAGCCGTTCTCACTTCAGAGAATCTTATCGAATTTCAAGACAGCTATCCAAATTCGAGAGTACGAATTTTCCCTCCAATCAAGACGCTCACTCTTTTTATGAAGCAGGTGGCCAGCGATACCAAATCCTGTCGTCATGCTTTGATTGATGAAGCAAAGGATCAGGTAGCCGCAGGAAATAAACCTTCCAATACACAAACCAGCGCGTACTGTAAGGCTCGCCCGAGGTTAACTGAAGAGTCTGTTAAGTCGCTGTTTTGTACTTCAGGTGACAACCTTGACAAGGTCAGCCCTGAATCCTGGTTGTGGCACCAGAGACGCGTTCTGATAACCGACGGTTCAACACTTCTGATGCCAGACACAGAAAAAAATGAGGAAATTTATCCTCAACTCAACACCCAAAAAAAGAACTGGGCTTTCCAATACTGAGGATTCTCGTTCTGATGAGTTTGGGCAGTGGTGCTCTGTTAGATTATGCGGTAGCTCCTTATGAAGGCAAAGAAACAGGGGAGCAAGCATTACTCAGAAAGCTTTTGTTTCGTCTTCAGGATGGAGACATTCTGTTGGGGGACGCTAATTTCGAGAACTACTTTCTGTTGGCTTTTTTGCTTCAAACCAAGGGTGACGTGGTCTTTGAGAAAAATGGTTCCCGTATTATTGATTTCAGAAAGTGCTTCAAAAAACTGACTAAAAACGATGGGCTGTTCAAACTTCACAGATCAGTTCGTCCAGAGTGGATGAGTCAGGAGCTGTACAATCAGATGCCTGAAGAGCTAATCATTAGGGCGGTTAAAAATAAACGTCGTATTATTGTCACTACCTTACTGGATGCCGAAGAGTATCCTCGAAGCGAGATTATTGCCTTGTATCTGAAGCGCTGGAACGTAGAAATTGATTTTCGTGTGATCAAAACCACGATGAAGATGGATATGCTTCGCTGCAAAAGTCCGGAAATGGTACGAAAAGAAATCTCTGTCAATTTATTGGTCTACAACCTGATTAGAGCACTGATGGCAAAAGCCGCACAAAGTATCGGAAAAGTGCCCAGAGAAGCCAGCTTTAAAGCGGCGCAAGAAACACTGGTTTCTTTTCACCAGACGTTGCTGCAAGCGATAGGAGACCAGCTTGAAGAAAAGGTTATCAGTATGTTGGAAATAATCGCTCAACATCTTGTAGGCAATCGTCCGGGAAGGTCAGAGCCACGAGCAGTCAAAAGACGACCAAAGCCGTATAAAAGCTTCAGCACTCAAGAGCACAGGCTCGGAGGCTCAAGAAATACAGGGGGTGAGCTCTTAAGTCAGTGCCATTGCCCCATGGGCTGCCTTTTTTCAAAATCCTGCCGTGCCTGAATGGAATCCGGATAGCTGTTCAAACGATCCTGAAGAGAAGGAGTATCAACAGTTCCCGGGCAAACAGCATTACATCGAACACCGTCAGAAACAAAGTCTGCAGCAATTGACTTGGTTAAACCGATCAAAGCGGCCTTGGTCGTTCCATAGACAAAACGATTAGGAACGCCTTTAATACTGGAAGCAACTGAGGACATATTAATGATGCTACCCTGCTTTCTTCTGATCATTCCTGGCAAAAAAGCCTGGATCATCTGATAGCAAGATTTTACATTGAGATTAAATGATCTATTCCAATCTTGTTCTCTGCACTCAAGAATAGTTCCATTGTGGACAAAACCAGCACAGTTCAGTAAAAATGCAACAAACGCAACATAGCGTGCTATGCTGTCTCTGAATTAATAACCAGAGACGTTTATTTTGTGGGTATCCACAACCAAACTTGCCAAGATTGAGGGCGTAACCTCCCAGACAATAAGGCGAAAGATCGAAAGCGGTCATTACGAGAAAATAATGCAAACGAGCGGTGGTCACTACCGCATATTCATCAACCAGCAGAGAAAGATATGCTATGCAAGGGTTAGCTCAGGGAAGCAAAAATCCAGCATCAATACGCAAAAGCGTATCTTGCTCGAAAGGCATCCTGACGCAGAATTTATCAGCGACATTGCCAGTGCTTTCAACTTTAAACGAAAAGGGCTGCAAACCATTCTGGAATCAGCAATGTGCGGAAATCCAACCCACATTGTGGTTGCCACAAAAGACCGACTTGCACGATCAGGATTCGAGCTTATCAAATGGCTCGTTGAATTATCGGGAGGACAAATCGAAGTTCTGGATGACTCGAATGGTTCCTGTGAAGCCTTTGATACCTCAGAGCTTGTCGGTTTCATTACCTCATTCTGCAATAGCCACTACGGAAAGCGTTCCGCTGAAAGGCGTAAAAATAGTAGCATCAAAAAAGATAAGGTTTTATCCGGAAAATGAGTCGGCATACAGGGACGCACTTGCATTATATAGACGTTCATACAATCTAGCTGTAAACCGCTTCCGTAACGACAAATACAAGGATGAAAGCGGCAAGTTCATCAACATGCGCCCTTCCATAAAGGTACAGGTAGAGCAAGAACAGAAAGACAATGGTCGTGCTTATAATTCATTAATTTCTGACAATGGAACACTTGCAGCGGCAACCACCTTTAAAGCGGTTTGCAGCAAGAATAAAAAACTGAAAGGAGCCAAAGGAGGTTTTGCAGAGGTCGGATTTTAAAGCCGCAAAGGGAGCAAGCATTCTTTCTCAATTGACCGGCTACCAAAGGGGCTAAACCCCTGCGTCAATGCGCTGGGTAAAATTCATCTGACTGAAAATGTACCCGACGAAGCCATTGGCAAATCATGCGTTATCACCTGTGACAAGGGTCGTTGGTTTATTCAGGTGCAACAACACATCGAACTCAATACCGAATCCAAGGTGGAGTAAATTGTGTTGGTATTGATCCCGGAGTGAGAACCTTCGCCACCTGTTTTAGCGATAAGGATGCTTTAATTGCTGGCGATAACCTTGCCAAAGAAAAGCTGTTCCCATTAATGAAGAAAGTGGACAAGCTGATTGGTCAAAAACAAAAAGTTCTCAATGTGCAAAAGGGCGTGAAGTTCGTTGATATGCCTCAGTGGGCGCGAGATTGCATTGTTCACTTTGACCGTAAAATCAATCGCCTGAAGTGTAAGAAGGATGACATCATTCTGGACTTGCATAACCGCTTGGCGTTCGAGCTTGTGTCTAGCTATGACGTGATCTTTTTACCCACCTTTGAAACCAGAGGGATGGTCACACGGAAAGACAAAAGGTTCGTATTATTCGCCGAAACACTTGTCGCCAGATGCTAGACCTTAACCACTACGGGTTTAAGATGCGTCTTAAGTGGTATGCCAAAAAGTACGGTAAACACGTTGTCGATTGCAATGAGGCATACACCTCAAAAACCCGTACGTGGGATGGCACCATTAACGACCGGCTTGGCTCGTCAAAGGTTATAAAGGGTGATGGATTCACCGTTGATCGTGATATTAATGGCTCCCGTAACGTATTTATTAAAAGTTTAACAAGGCAGCTTGAGCCTTAATCATAACAACGAATGTTGCGTTCGTTGCGGTTTTAATCAAGAGGTATTAATGGATGGATAGGCTTCTTTCAAACTGGCCAGTGCAGCTTCATCAATATCAGTCGCCCAGACGCAAGCACCTTCCTCACTGAACCTCTGCGCTGTACATCGACCGATGCCAGCACCGGCAGCAGTGATCACTGCAATTTTACCTTCAAGTCTTTTCATATAATTTATTTCTTTATTTTTATTGATGAACCCATCCAGATCAAGCAGCGAAGATATGGCTGCCCATGTATTACTGATCAGGAAAATGACATACATGCAGGCGTGCCTGACTCAAATACCTTATAAGTCAAAAGACTCTCCTGGTGCCCCAGGGCTTCAGACTTACTTTTCTCTCCATTTGCCACTCTGATAACTTCTGCAAAAATCGCCATGCCTACCTTTTCAAGAGAGGCTTCACCTGTAATAATCTGACCTGCATTAATATCCATATCCTCACTCATCTGCTCATAGGTATCAGGGTTTGCACAAACTTTGATAACCGGAGAAATAGCCGAGCCGACCACAGATCCTCGTCCCGTCGTAAACAGAGTTAGATGCGCACCACAGGCAATCATTTCCATTATTTCTGCATTATCGGAAATGTTGGGAAAACCAAACATTGGTTCTCCATCGGGAACCACATCAAGCAGATAAAGTCCTTTAGAAAGCGGACGATCGCCCGGTTTGATAAGACCACTGATAGGGGAAGCACCCGATTTCATATAAGCCCCCATGGATTTTTCTTCCTGGGTCGTCAGGCCGCCATCAGCATTACCAGGAGCAAAGCTTCCGTATCCCATTTTTGAATAGTAACGAGCGGCTTTGGATACACATTCCCTTATCTCTACTCCCAATTCGGTGGTTATAGCTCTTTCAGCCATGATTTGCTCACAACCGATCAATTCACCTGTTTCTTCAAAGATGCAGGTAGCACCATGAACAATCAACTGATCAAAACAATGCCCTACTGCGGGATTAGCCGAAATACCGCTGGTTCCGTCAGAGCCACCACAAATAGTGCCAATGACCAATTCATCAAGCCCCATTTCCACCGGTACCATGCGGGATATTTCTTCATGGGCACTTCTGACCCATTCAACACCTGTACTGATGGATGCCCGGGTTCCACCATTTTGCTGAATCACAAGCGTTTTTACAGGCCGCCCGCTGTCCTCAATAGTGCTGTGCAACTTATCTCTATCCAGCCCCTCACAACCCAGTGACAACAATAAAACACCACCGACGTTAGGATGGGTACACAAACACTGAAGCATTTTCTGAGCATAATCATTGGGATAACAGCCAGGAAAACCAATCAACTGAATATCCTGATGATTCGCCTGATTAACAATCTGTCTAGCCACATGATGAGCACACTCAACCAGATAGGCCACTACGATGGTGTTACGTATCCCTTTTCGTCCATCCTGTCGAAGATAACCCTGAATCTGTGTCATATCTCTTCCTCATGGTGCTCCGGATCCATTTGCCACTCTCTCGTGTGAACAGCTATGTAATCGCTTTTCATATTGTGTAAATGAACATGCTCTCCGGTCTTGATCTTTTCAGTTGCTGAGCCAATAGAAACGCCATAGCGAATAATCCGCTCACCCTTTTCAATGGCCCGCCGTGCCAGCTTATGGCCTAAATCAACCGGATCAGGGAGTATCAAACGATGACCTTCCAGTGCTATTGCCTGACCAGAAGGTAATGACTGACAGCACACAAGAATGTTGTCATTTCCATTGAGTAATAGAAGTCGCTTATCCGTTTTCATTATTTGTATTTTTAACTAGACCCAAAGAGTGAATGCAGTAAATGTTGGCTTGAAATTGTTTCATATACAAAATAGTGTTTTTATATAAAATATCAATGATATTTAGATAGGTTGCTTTTTTATGGAGAGTCATGGCCACCGTGGAAAATCAGACTGGGTGTAAAGTGATGTGGCTATAGTACTCCGGACACATATATACGGGTAATATCGAAATCCATTGAGATGTGTCCAAATGTCAAATAAAAAAACAAAAACATATACAGCTGAGTTAAGGAATCTGCAATCAAACAGGCTGTTGAATCTGATCAATCAGTCGCTGTAACTGCCAAAGAACTTGACGTTAATTCCAGTACCCTTCATACCTGGATTGCCAAGTATCATCGGCCCAAAACAGCCATCAAGACTGAATAAATGACGACCACATATACGACGAACCCAAGCGCTTGCGCAAAGAAAATGCCAAGTTAAAAGAAGAGAGAGCCATCTTAAAAAGGCGGATGCCTTCTTTGCCTGGGAGTGTCACCGAGATTTCAATTCATCAGTGATTATCGGGAGCAGTTCAATCTCTCAGCCATGTGCAGGGTCATGTCAATGTCTCGCAGCGGCTACTAACTATGAGTGGCGCTCCCGCTCAGTATCCAAACGTTCTCAGGAGGATCAGGCATTGAAGGCAGATATCAAAGAAAGACATGAGAATAACCGTCAAGTCTACGGAGAACGCCGTATTAAGGCGACCTTGCTGACCCAAAAAAACAGTTAGCCGCAAGCCTATAAGTCGCCTGATGAAAGAAGAAGGACTCGCCTGCAAGACCAAGTGTAAGTTCAAGGCAACAACAAATTCAAGTCATAACAAACCGGTGGCTGATAATTTGCTGAAGCGTGATGTTCACCGAGAACAGCCTGACCGCGCTTATGTCGGCGATATTACGTACGTCCCAACTCGTGAAAGTTGGCTCTATCTGTCGGAATTCGTAAACCTGTGCTCAAGAGCAGTAGTGGGTTGGTCTATGAGTAATAGAATGACAGCCACGCTGGTGACTGACTCCCTGCAAATGGCTATGTGGAAACGCAAGCCAGAAGTAAAGTGGCCTCCATTGTCTAGACAACGAAATGGTTTTTTTAAGTTATGTTCCGACAGTGGTTTCCAGACTCAAGAAAGTTGGTTTGCTACGTTCTAATAGGAATGTATTGCCTGAGGTGTCTAGTAGTTCAACGACTGGTGTAGTCCGCTCAATATTGTAGAACTGAAAGTATTTCTCCAGTCAGCATAAAGTTCCAGCACTGTTTTGAGCTCGTACATATAAAGCCATTCATATTTCACATAGCGCCAGAACCGTTCGATACAAATATTATCCAATGCTCTTCCTTTGCCATCCATACTGATGTTGATATCCCTAGCCAGTAAAGGTTTCAAGAAAACCTGGCTGATAAACTGACCGGTTTGTACCGGGCTGCGGCGCAACACCAACAATGCCCATTGTGCGCATCAGGCGCTGTACACGTTTCCTGTTAACTTCATGGCCTTGTGTCTCCAGCCATGCCGTAATTTTACGGCTTCCGTAAAAAGGTGTTCGAGTATACTGCTGATCAATCAACTGCATGATGTTCAGGTTCTCAGCACTTTCCTGTGCAGGGTGAGCCTGGTAGTACCAGCTGGATCGATTAAGCCCTAACAGCTCGCACTGACGACTGACACTCAGAACGGCATGGTTAACCTCGATACATGCACGCTTTTGATCAACGGATAGCGCCAGATTTTTTTTCAACCAGTCCAGCTCCATTTTGAGCCGACCGATCTCCTGATAAAGCGGAGCTGTTAACTCATCCGGATCAATATCTGGCGATGTTCGTCCAAAGAGTTCTGAAACCTGCTTCAGTAGAATTCTTTTCCACTGGCTAATCTGGACGGCTGCAATGCCGTGTTCGGTAGCGAGCTGGCTAATTGTTTTGTCGCCTCTGCAGGCTTCCAATACCACTTGAGCCTTAAACTCAGGTGCATGATGTTTCCTTTTTCTCACTGTCATTTATCCCTCTTGAAAGGACATCATACAGTCGGAAAACATAAATTAGCGAGCTCTCCATTTTATGGGGGCCACTATTCTGAGATGGATGAACAGTGGTTCTTCGCGGATAGTAATAAGAATCAGAAATCTGAGAGTGCCGTTATAAGAACAGCTACATTTCTAGATACCCCTGAGTTTCCTGCTCACCAAAAGCTACCAGATTACTATTTATAACACACTGAAAAACCGAACATTTAAAACAATAAAAAATTAGATTATTTAGAAAAACTTTTAATATATTTTATTTAATGT
Organism: Endozoicomonas sp.; assembly: GCA_965208385.1. Taxonomy (GTDB): domain Bacteria; phylum Pseudomonadota; class Gammaproteobacteria; order Pseudomonadales; family Endozoicomonadaceae; genus Endozoicomonas. The sequence goes on along the minus strand of CBDBOO010000066.1, from coordinate 95,648 downwards.
TAATCATTGGACAGAAAAAATAAATCAGTTTTAAGACACATAAAAATCAATCATTCATTCCATCGTAAATAGAGAAATCATATATGTGAAGTTATAATCATTTACTACAATTCATCTCTCATTACGATTAGTGACTGGTTTTATTAACGAGTACCCAATCAACCTTTCAATATCCATTCAGTGAAAAGCACAAACAAGAAAAAACCTCATTCAGCAGCCGGAGATGAAGGGACAAGCCTCCGTGCATTGATCTTGCTGCTCTCACACTCCCTCAGTCAGGAAAGATTGGTACGTTGACCCTAATATAAAGATAATGTCGCCTGATAAATGCCAATCACGTGCTTCTCCGTTCCGTTGACTCTGCAATAATACCATCAAAGCGCAGAAAATCCATCTGCCCGTTGGGTTCATGGGCTGGCTCACATGTCCGGGAACGTTCGGCTCTGCTTCTTCAACTGATTCGATGTTGGATAGCAGCATAGACCATCGGCAAAGTGTCATCACCATTAACAATGCCTCAATGCGTTCCGGTTTCTTCAGATGAGGGAAGACACCAGAAAGTCCGGACTTTTTAGAAAGCAAAGCCTCGTTCAACCTGTGCTGTGAACGTCCTCAGTAGTTCAGCGCTTCCAGTCGAGTCGTATTAATGTCGTTGGTAGCCAGAAAAACAACCCAGTGATGCTTCGGCATCCTGGGCGGTGTTTGTCAACATAGTTGTCGCTGCGACTTCGCTTAGTTTCATCAGCAAGCTTGTCTGGATTCAGCCAGACCTCATCTGGCAGATCCCAGTTCCTTGTCGGCCTTTTTCCCCAGCACAGCCTGTTCATAAACCTTTCTACGGTTATCCATGAACATTTCACGGTGTCTTTGACCGGGTGTCAGAAATTTCAGCCCACTGTGCTTGGTTCCGTTGTACCATTGGGCAAAACCGCACCCAGCCACGTGCTGGTTCGTGGACCCTGGACGGTACTTCAGTTTGAAGCATGGCTTAGGGGTTATTGACCCGTGGACGGCTGAATGAACTCACAACACCAAGGCTCTGCAGTTGACAGCATCGTGCCGCCTTTCATGGCGCTACCGTTGTCTGAATGTAACACTGGTTTCTCCATGGCTGCAATTCCATGTTTTATACAGGCCTTAGTGATATCCGAAGCATGCTCTGCCGATGTGAATTTCCCAGTAACAACCATACGGCTATAGATGTCTAGGTAATAAAACTGGCCTCGCACTGGAGAGCGTAAAAACACCCAAGACCACACCTCCCGGTAATATGACGTCGGCTTAGCCGCTTTGAGCCGCACGACCACGATTCTGTTGATCTGTTTCATGAAGTACCCGGTAAAATGTCCTCTCGGAACCCATGCCCTCATCCACTAATGTAGGCGGCTCGGTGGAAGGCTTTTAAAACGGTCGCTGTTACAGACGTCATCGAGATAAACAGGCTCAGGCCTGTCAGCATTTTTACGATTGTCGGTCGCCACGTCATCACTTTTTATCCATTGAAGGGTTCTTTCTGACAGCAAGAGTCTCGCAGGCTTTTGACTGAGCTCCGTCTTTAGTGGCCTGTTTAATCAGGCTGACAGCGTTTTGTCGATGACTAATCGTCCTCTGGCGCCCCCCAGATCTCTCGGGCCTTTTTTGCGAGTACCAGCAAGGCGGCAGTTTCTGCTAACGCTTTGTCCTTGCGATTCAGTTCACGCTCTAATGGATAATTTGCTTGTCTTTTTTCTGCTCGTTAGACAATGCCCTTTAGCTGGCTGTCAGGCTGGGAAGAAGCACTGTTGACGCCTTTCCATTGCTGGATGTGTTCAGAAAACAAGCCTTTCTTACGACAATATTCAGCTATTTCCGCTTTATTCAACGCCGCCGTTTCAATATCACGGCAAATTTGTTTTCAGGTGTCCACTGATCTGCTTTCCGTCGCCTGGCACTTTTAGAAACTGCTTTCTTTCGCCAAGTGTACAGAGTCACATCCGAGATACCAGTATCACGTACATTGAGAAACCGGCACGTTATTGGGTGGCATCAAATGATGCTCTTTGAACTCTTCTGAATAGGGGACATTGATTACTCACTGACCGCCCCCTCAGAAGGGCGACAACTATGCTGACACAGGGGGCCGGGTTTGCACAGCGATGAGCAACAACACGTAATCCAGGTGGTCGGGTTCCGCTCCATTAACAGGTCGTGCTCTTGTAGCAGGGCTCGAAACCTGAGCCTCAGGACAAAGTTCAGACTGCTTCTGATTGCCTAAAGGCTTCCATGGCCTCCCCTTCGCACTGGATTTTTTGCAACTTTTCCAGTCTGCACTCTTTCAGAGACTTTTTCTGCATACGAGCCTGTTCGGTTTCCTGGCGTTGCTGGTTGCGAAACAGAACCCAGCGTGCTCTACGTTCGATAATTAGACGACTGTAGGAATTGACCCCTCCACTGCTTTCATCGTGAAGGCGCACTCCTTACCAGCTCTTTGGCGGCACCAATATTGAGAGGCACTCTGGAAATAAACAGCTGATCCTGCTGGTCAAGTTCCTGGATTGTCCCTGGCTGCATCGCCAATAAAATAGCGGGCTTCCAGTGCGGCTTTGAAACTCTTCAAGTGCTTGAACCACCTGTTTGAAACTGGTCTTATCAGTCACATTGTGGTTGCTTTCATAAACAACGGGATGCCTGCCCGGTTTTCAGTCAACAGAAGCAATATGGCCTGGTTCAAATCCGGGCGGTGATTGTAACCTTTGCAAAGCCTGATGCAGTAGGTCTCTCGCTCAGATCGCTATCGCTATTATAACGACCAACGTGGAAGCCGGTGCCAGAAGGTTCAGCGCGTCGCAAGGCAATTTGAGATGAGTTGCAACCTTGATAGCCAGCTCAAAATAGACTTTACTGACATCCAGGAGTCATCCAGTGCTCTTCCCAGAATCTTGTCGTTTAAATGCGGTTTAATCCCTTCCCTGATCAGTTTGTTGAGAGGTTTATTGGCAAAGAGAACATATGGAGAGATTGCCCCGTAAAGCCGAGGCCATTGAGGATCATGCCGATTTCACTGGGAGACATTCCATTCATCCGTACCTTGGGTGCACGTCTGTCAATGTGATCTTTGCCCAGCTCTTTGCACATACCTGTCAGGCCGAGGTGATCCATGTTCTGCTGAGTGCGATATTGAATAGGAGGCCTGTTTCCTGATATTTGCACAATCTGTCAGGTTAGGTGGTGAATGTCGGATTTACTACAATTCATCTCTCATTACGATTAGTGACTGGTTTTATTTGATAAAGCTTGTCATTAAACACAAAAGTCAGTAAGAGTGGTGATAAAATGACTAAGATAAGACGGCAATTATTCTCAGCCCTGAAACTGATCGTAGCAATTGTCGCATTATTGCAAACTGTAGTTGCAGTCGCTGAAAACAAACAAGAGAACGAACAAGAGAACGAACAAGAGAACGAACAAGAGAACGAACAAGAGAACGAACAAGATGAGGATAAAGGCAGTAATACTGTAATTGATCTGGATAGTATTTCACGAATGAATATTTCTTCATCGGGGAAATTTCTTGATGTCACCATAGAGAGAGAAGAAGATTTCATTGTGACTCATCAGGATGAAGACAAAAAAACTATCACTGTTGTATCCGATGGCATTGAAAAAACGCATAAAGTCAACCTCCTTACTACCGATAATAAACTGATTTTTGTCTTTCGATCGAAAGAATACCCTTTTGTAATATCGACCGTGAATAAACAGTCTGCCTTGTTATGGCTTAATGAAGAATCTGAAGCAGATACGGAAGTAGAAAACAGCCAGGACTCTACAACACACCCTTATCCCAGCATAGCAGCTAATAAATGGCTGACAGGCCATAAGGAGAATCTTGAACTCATTATTCAACGACTGCACGAAACAAAACAGGGTAGTGCTGTACTACTGGATATTTCACACGCTGATAGTAACTCTAACAACCATGAGGGAGATGAAAAGCCGTTAGTCTATAGCGCTGGTGGTGGAGCCTCTGACAATGATGATCCAGACGTACCCGGGCATAGCAGAATGCCTCTCGTGCTTGATGGAAAAATGATGGAGATGCCTCTGTTCAATCGTCTTGACATGAATGAAGCCATGGCCCAGGATATCGCAGAAGCTTTTGAAAATATGCGGGGAAAGATGGCGTATATGCCCGATTTGACCGACTTATGGCACCCCGTCTTGCATGATAAAACACAGCAATTTCGGTTATTCCCAGAAATGCATCAAATTAACCTACTGCACACCGAACTGCAAAGCAGTGGAGTGGCATCGCCAAGCATTGATCTAGAATTAATAGAGCAATTATTTAGTGCAATTGAATTTGGTGAGTTGACAGAGTTGCATAACCATATAACCGGAAATAGTATAACACCCAGAGCATTTCAAAATATCTATGCAGATAATGATAACCTTGAATTAGATTCAAACCTGTTACTTAAAGAATGGGGTTCGCAGAAAAGTTTGAACCTGTCGAATGTTATACAAGAATGGATTGATTCAAAGCACAACAGTGGTAATTTGAGGCAAGAGCTGGCTTCACTGACGACCACCCAACATGGGAAAGCAACAGGCGCATCACCCATTGGACCTGAAACAGACCAGTATAGAAGTCGAGCATGGTTTAATTCTCGCTTTGATTTGGGAACATTACAGTTTCTTCGTTTTAAAAATAAAAACGGAAAATCTGATGGATTTCGCCTCATGGATGAATTAGCCCCTGACTGGAAAAGCTTTGCTTCTGGGACTGGAATGAAGAATTATATGGTGAAAAATTCAGAAAGCTCTACCGGCGGCTCTGTTGGTTCATTGCGTACTATCTTTCAAAAAATACTTAGCATGGGAACCAGTTCATTAAATCGAAACTGGTATGGACGAGAAGCAACAACCTGGGGTGGAATATTACTAGTCCTCGAAGAAATGCCTCAAAATAAAAAACTGATTAAAGATCTTGTTTTCGCCTTGGAGCACAAACTGTGATTAAAGTCGTTAAAAAACCGGATTATTTGATTCTTCAAACATTCCTGACACTCGTTCTAGTAAAATAGTAATTCAAAGCTTATTTATTAATCAAAAAGGGCCATCCATTTATCAACAATCTATCGTTTAATCTCAATTATCCAGGGATCTATATATGAAAATTTTCAATACATCAATGAGTTCAGCAGCTGATTTATGTCAGCCAAACAATGACTTCTGTTCTAGCCCAGAAAAAAGAGGAGTCTTCAAATTAAGCAGAAGCTTTTTAAAAAACGCACTAATTGTTACAGGCTGTATCCAACTGGCGGCCAATACCCATGCAGGTGCCGATTTACCGTACAGTAGCACTGTGCTGGCATTGGCGGCTTTCAGCAGTTATTCCTGGTCAGAACAATATGGCTTGGTATTATCGAATAGAATTCTGAAATCAGGGATTGACGTGATAGGAGACAATGAACTGTCAGTTATTGAAGAAAATCCGCACTATTTAAAACTGAAGTCGTTACAACCTGTACAACTTTTGTTATGCAGTTCGGAACAGGTAGGCTTTGAAGAAATTAACGGTAGAGGAGACATCACTATTGACACCTGGTCATTACCTGATACTGACACGCAGGAGTCCAAACATTGCAATCTTCTTAGTAGCCTGGGTAGTGAAGAAGAAGTGTTGTTAGTCGCTGATAACGTGCTTGAACTGGACTTTCAACAGAGTTATTTCATGATTAATGACAAGCTCCACTACTTCTCGGAATTAGAATTCATATCAGTCATAGAACACCTCAACCATGCCCCTCCCATGGATTCGGCCACACTCTGGTTGAATTCCCAACTATTCTCAGCAAAAAAAGGGCTTGAAGAGCGCGCAGGGCATGTCATCTCATTAAATAGTGCCAATTATAAGGTACGTCAGGCACCTGTTGGTAAACAGCAAACGTCTCACCAAGACAACCACTCTACACAGGGAGGAAGTTCTTCAGCAACGGGTAGTGGTGATGGCACTGGTACAAGGGGTAAGGCTGGAGCTGGAGCTGGAGCTGGAGCTGGAGGTGGAGGTGGAGCTGGAGGTGATGGTGATAAATCGCGAGGCAAGCCAACAACTGATGTTGACGAGAAAACGGCCGAGCCTGTCGACCCTCTTGAACAAATTCCAACGTTGACTGAATTGCTGAGTAAAGTTTCTGAACAAGCCGCCCCAGATGTATCAACTTTTGGCATTTTTTTATTAAACGATGCTAATGGATCAATCATGGCTACTATAAAAAATACTAACAACGGAAACCCTGTAGATATGATAAGAGAAGTGTTCCGAAGATGGTTGAGAGAATCTGAATCACCAACATGGAAAGCATTGATTAAAGCGCTTAGAAGTACAAGTTTAAATGTATTAGCTTCAGATCTCGAAAAGTATGTTAGATCAAAACACTGAAAAACTAGGCTCTTCCCTAATTTTAGTGGGTGATTTAATCTATATTGAACACTTCAAGGCAAGGATGCCGACATGCGCGATAAAGAACTCTACTCTAAAATACTTGGCGTTGAAACTCCGTGGCATGTCGCTCACGTGGAACTCTCCATTACTGAAGGAAAAGTCGAAATCTTTCTCGAACATGATGGCAAAAAGCCCTCTAAATGCAGTGTTTGTGATAAACCCTCTCCGGGTTACGATCGACGTCAGAAGAAGTGGCGGCATCTGGATACCTGCCAGTTTCAAACCATCCTTATTGCTGATGTTCCGCGTACACAATGTTCCGATCACGGTGTAAAAACAATACAGGTTCCATGGGCTGAACCGAACTCTGGTTCTACGGCCTTGTTTGAAGCACTTGTTATTGACTGGCTGAAAGAGGCAACAACCAGTGCAGTTGCCCAACAAATGAAGCTTAGCTGGAATGCCATCGACGGTATCCAACAGCGTGCAGTAGCGAGAGGTCTGGCACGCAGAGTACACGACAATCCCAAACGGTTAGCCGTTGACGAAACCTCATTCCAGAAGAGGCGTGAGTAGGTCACTGTGGTTACAGATCATGAAAAAGGCATTGTTTTACATTTGGCCGACAACCATAAAGCTGACAGCCTCAATGAGTACTTTGAGACCCTGACGCCAGACCAGAAAGCCGGTATTGAATGCGTTACCATGGATATGTGGAAGCCCTTTATCAAGGCAGTCACATTGCATGTGCCAGAAGCCAGGGAGCGAATAGCATTTGACAAGTTCCATGTTGCCCAGTACTTAGGCAATGCGGTCAATAAAGTTCGCATAGAAGAGCATAAAGCGCTTATGTCTACAGGGTCAGACTTACTCAAAGGTACCCGGTTTGACTGGCTAACAAATCCTGAAAATATGAGCGATGAAAAGTGGGAAGCGTTCGAGCCGTTGCGTGATTCAAAGCTGAAAACAGCACGAGCCTGGGCCATCAAAGAGATGGCGATGACACTGTGGAATTACACATCACGAGCTTGGGCTATCAAGGCATGGAAACGGTGGCTGAGCTGGGCACTGAGGTGTCGGCTTGAACCTGTTCGTAAAGTGGCCAAGATGATCAAAGAACACCTGTGGGGAATTATTAACGCAATAGTTCTGAAAGCCGACAATGGCCGTGCAGAAGGCATGAATGGAAAGATACAGCGACTCAAGGGTCGAGCCTACGGCTACAGAAACAGAGAAAGGTTCAAAACTGCAATTTACTTTCATTGTGGTGGCCTTGATCTTTATCCAAGAGGGGTGAATCGCTGAAATTTACCCACACAATCTGAGGTAGAGCCAAAAACTATAGCATTTACTTTCAACCGATAGTAATACCCAGAGTAATTTCAATCAACGTTCAGGATTCGTAATAATGAAGCGGACTTTAGTTAACAATTAAGACAAAGTAAGGAGTTATCTCGAAAATATTTATACCCTTTGGATATAGTAATGAATTTCAATATTGAATACTCTGTTGAAATTACAGCGAAAAAAGTAGCTGGAAATTGCGATTGGTATAACTGGAAACACGACTTAGTGGCCAGTGACAAACATCCTACATTTTTCGGACAATCTGACAGGAATGAGCAAACACATCTCACCATATCTGATCGTTTATTCGAATCGATTAAAACAGGAGATTCATTGTGAGGATATAAATGCTCAAAATTCCGTTCATTTAGATAGAAACCGTAGATAAAGCTGTATCAATTTCGGATTATCCATTGAGGTGTATCAAGTATGTGAGCACTTGGTTTTGACAGATTTTAAATCCTGAAAAAAATATGAACATACAGTTTAAAAAGCAATTTTTCTTTCTACCATATTTATTCTTAGGGTAGACATTAAACAGTATAGGTTGTGGCGCGAGGGCTTCAGAGCAGGTTGACAATCAAGCATTGCGTGTATGCTTGATGGTTCGTATTCATGCAGCCCACAGAATTCTTTTTGGAGTTGCTATATAAGTGATCCTAAATACTTCCACAGCTCTACCAGCAAAGGGCTCTTGCTTAATGTCTACCCGAAGATATTTAATAACAGAGTTACTGAATTTTCGTAACTATTCAGCCCCTCAAAATAGACTGGAAATTCGTTGATTTTGTGCCATTTTGAAGTATAGTTTTCTGACTACTGCCTGCCATGATTCAACCTGCTCCCGAATTCCAGATTATTGTCACCCTCCTTGCTCTTGTAAGCGAGCAGCAGGAGCGGCTGGCAAAACTGGAAGCAGAAAATAAAGAGCTTGCCGACAGGCTCAAAACCAACAGCAGGAACAGTAGCAAACCCCCTTCTACAGACGGTTATGCCAAGCCCCCTGCCAAAGCAAAAGCCTCATCTGGCACGACTCCAGAAAGTGATCCGAAAGACGACAAACCCAATCCGAAAAGCCTGCGAAAGAAGTCTGGTCTCAAACCTGGTGGCCAGAAAGGTCACAAAGGCACGACGCTTGGACAAGTTGCAGAACCTGAGCATACCCAGTATCACCCAGTCATAGATTGTGAAAGGTGCCGTCGGTCATTGCGCTCTGAAAAAGTTATCAAATTGATTGAAAGACAGGTATTTGAACCTGGTCGTTTGGGTCACTTTGAAGTTACCGCTCATGTAGCAGAAGTCAAAAAGTGCAGCTGTGGACACATAACCCACGGCAGCTTCCCGGAAGGTATTGATTCCCACGTACAGTATGGCCCTGTTACCCAGGCGCTGGCCGTGTATCTTTGCCAGTACCAGCTGGTGCCGTTCAAGCGTGCTTCCCAGTTTTTCATGGACATTTTCGGGCTGGAAGTTAGCCCGGGCTCCCTCTGTACATTCCAGAAAAATGCCTATGATCAATTTGCTTCTACAGAGCAGGCGATTGCTGATGCTCTCAAGAGCGCACCTGTTGCAGGCGCAGATGAAACAGGCATGAGGGTGGCCGGTTCACTGTGGTGGATGCATGTTCTGCGTACCGAGAAATGGACGCTGTATCACCTTGATCCCAGTAAAGGCCACACAGCCATAGAGTCAATGGGCATCTTACTGGTCTTTGCCGGGATATTGGTTCATGACCACTACAAGGTCTACTTCCGGTATGCCGCCCTCCATGTGCTTTGCAACGCCCATCACCTGAGAGAATTACAGGGTGTTATTGACAGGGACTGTAACCATCTTGCTGGACGTCTTCAACGGCTACTAAGGCTGGCTTGCCACCTCAGCAACGGTTTCAGAAAGATTGGCATGAAAGCAATGCCAGAGGTCATCCGCCAGCGGATTGTTTCACTGTTCGAGCGAACAGCGAAAAGGGCGCAAGCGGAGGAGGCGGAATATATGGAACGCCTCCGGCAACGGCTGGGTAATGACAAGGTCAAAAATACGAAAGCCTTCAACCTGTTCAAGCGGTTGGTTGAGTTCAAGGAAGAAACCTTGAGGTTCATGACCGACTTCACCATTCCTTTCGACAATAATGGCAGTGAGCGAGACATCAGAAACGGTAAGGTAAAGCAGAAAATATCGGGCTGTATCAGAAGCAAGAAAGGAGCGAAATGGTACTGTCGGATACGAAGCTATATCTCATCGGCGAGGAAGCAGGGACAGAACGTTTTTGAAGCCCTGCTTATAGCAATGAAGAATTACGAAAATCAATCCCTGTTGGGGGCTGAATAGTTACGAATTTTCTGCTACCTCCAGAGAGTAATTATTTTTCTGAAAATTTATAATTCGACCTTTTTAAGAAATGAAACAGTTTAACGCTTTAAAGAGATGTATCACTATGTTGCCGTTGTATTTAAAATTCAGATGGCCCGTGTTGATGACAGTTCTGTCCGCTGCCATACCTGATCTGCCGGCGGAAGAAAATACCCAATCGCAGGTAATGATGCAGCTATTTAATGCTTCCGGCAGCATCAGTTTTTCTACTGATCATAAAGCCATCACAGATCAGCCCTCCCATTTTTATATTCGATGGATGGCGTCATCGGGTGCCAGTATTTCATTCTGCACCAGCACAGGAGGTATTTGGGATTGGTCCGGGGCTGACCAGGTATCGATTCATACCGAAGACGGAAATGGAAGAGAAACACGGGTCAAACTGACCATGCAGAATCCTGCAGGATGGGCTCTTCTTGAGCTTGATCAAGGCCACGTTTTGCCCTGTGAAAGCGCTGATCATAATGATGACAGTGCAGGCTCACTGATATATTTCCGCTCCGACAGCCTGCGCAAGGCACTTGTCCACGACTCAAAGGCTAACGACACTCTGCCTTTATTCCCGGGAGGCTCCGATGTCCGACCGGGATACCGCCTGACAGGTATCTCGGGTATCAGTAACAACCCAGGAGATGAATGGAAAAAACCTGGCGGGCGCCCCCCCTTACAGGAAGAATCAGAGAATATCCTGTCTCTGGAACTGCTGCCTTTACTGGTTATGAACGAGGACAAAACTTCAGAAAACACTGAGGAAGAACCGGCGCAGGAACATCAGATTACCCTGACCTGGGGTGCCATGACCTATGTTTTTGTCCTGAATGGCCAGCAGCTGGCTGAGCTGGGTGATGATGGCGTGCGCAGTATTCAGGCACTGGTGGCCGCTTTTCGGACAAACCTGGGGGATGGTGCTGCTCGAGAGCTATCGTACCTGCTATTACCTGAACAGATTCAGGTGGAAGCGGCCGAGCTGGGTGACGCTGTTCGAAATGAGTATATGCAGCAGGTCGACAGCCAGCTAAGAAGGACACTGTCACAGGAAAAGATAGCCATTGAGATGACCAGCAAGAGCAGTAACGGACAGATGCCCGGTATGCATTGTTGCCCGCTGCCCAGAACAGGAGATCAGGGTTTACTCGCCGGACATGGCCAGGAAGGCGAACCCCAGGACGGTGATGGTGGTGCTGAAGAACAGAAACCAGAGAAAGAAAGCGGGTGTTCCGGAACAGAGCGCACATCCGGTGCATCGGGTGGCGAAGACCGGATGCCTGAAGTTGATATTGATAAGATGTATGAACTATTGATAAATTCTTTACCTGCTCATTGGTTTCAGCTGGGAGAAGTATTGGGCATAGACTTCTCAAAACTTGAGCAACTCCTCGCAGAGGAGAAAACGATGCAAAAAAAATTACGAACGATATTGGAAATAGCTGAGCGCTCTGATTTATTAAATTACGCCATAATTATCTGGTTTTTAAGTCATAATGATCCTGCCACCGGGCATCGTCTCATTGAATCAATTAGTACTCATTTATCGGACCATCAAAGAGTAAAACTGAATCAGATTATTATGAAAAAAATCCTACCGACAGGCTATTTCTATTTAGACTATGAGTGGAATCTATCCCCTCAGGGGGTCTACTGGCTATGCAAAAAACACAGTGATTTGATGGAAAGGCTGGTAAACGGTGACATTCAAAGAAGAATACAGAAACAGCTTCATCCAACAGAAGCTGAATTGATACAGATAGTCGAAACACTGAAGAGAGAAAAACCTTCATATGCGCATTCAGATCTACCAGAACCTGTTCCACGCTTTCATTTAATTACCGTTGCTATTTCTTTTGGTTTTTCCAACCCGAGGGCAATGTTAGATCTCCCGAAGCAAATATTAGATGAGAGGCAACTGGACGATAGTCAGTCTGAACAAGCAAGAAAGGTTATGCATCTATTTGATGCTTATATTGAAAAACAGAACGTACCTCGCAAACAGCAAAGATATAAAGGCTTAAAAAAATTCCTGGAAACCATGCGTAATACCATTGCCGGTTTCTAATATGCGTTATGAGCATGGCTTTTCAGACTCAGAGACAAGGCGGAGTGACGAGTCATAGCCTTAGCTATGGCGAGGAACTCCAACGCAGGATCTAAGCCTGAAAAGGCAGCGCAATAGCATAATTAGAATTCGGAAATGGTATAACTATTCAGCACCCCCACAAAAAAGGTGAACTTTGTGAAGAGCCTGTCCCGCAAGGGATAAAAAAATCCGACCAGAAAAGCAGAATCAAGAAAATAGCCTTTTATCGTTGAAATAGAGCAAATAAACGACATCTGACCCTTGGCAAGGTGCTCAAAGCTCCAATCTTAGATAACAGTACAGCAATGAGAGTGTCCTGAAGCCAAGAAAAGAGAAGGCTTATAACTAAAACCACATATTACTCAATTATTGCAGGGGGTGCTGAATAGTTACAACCATGCAAGGAAAGTTGTAGTTATTCGATTCAGCAGTAGTTGACATTTATATCTTCCACTGCTGAATCGACATTATGAACTAACTGTGCAGCTGCTTTCATGACCCAAGCTTTCAAAGCCGAGCAGTAAAGAAAAATAAGATTTCTCAAGAAGAACCTTTGAAACAGATATAAGTAAGTGAACAACTGCCTTTGCAAATTTTTCACTTCACCAAAACATCGCAAAACAACCATCCACCTGCTTAGAGGTGATTTTCGAAGCCCGGTAATCCAAGTATTACAATGGCTGTTTTCACTAAATAGAGGTCCATACAATGTTGCAGTGGTTTCAATCCATATGGTTCATAACAGTTATTGCTCTGTCAGGTTGTTTACAGGAACTACTGGCGGAAGAAAACACCCAATCACAGGTAATGATGCAGCTATTTAATGCTTCCGGCAGCATCAGTTTTTCTACTGATCATAAAGCCATCACAGATCAGCCCTCCCATTTCTATATTCGATGGATGGCGTCATCGGGTGCCAGTATTTCATTCTGCACCAGCACAGGAGGTATTTGGGATTGGTCCGGGGCTGACCAGGTATCGATTCATACCGAAGACGGAAATGGAAGAGAAACACGGGTCAAACTGACCATGCAGAATCCTGCAGGATGGGCTCTTCTTGAGCTTGATCAAGGCCACGTTTTGCCCTGTGAAAGCGCTGATCATAATGATGACAGTGCAGGCTCACTGATATATTTCCGCTCCGACAGCCTGCGCAAGGCACTTGTCCACGACTCAAAGGCTAACGACACTCTGCCTTTATTCCCGGGAGGCTCCGATGTCCGACCGGGATACCGCCTGACAGGTATCTCGGGTATCAGTAACAACCCAGGAGATGAATGGAAAAAACCTGGCGGGCGCCCCCCCTTACAGGAAGAATCAGAGAATATCCTGTCTCTGGAACTGCTGCCTTTACTGGTTATGAACGAGGACAAAACTTCAGAAAACACTGAGGAAGAACCGGCGCAGGAACATCAGATTACCCTGACCTGGGGTGCCATGACCTATGTTTTTGTCCTGAATGGCCAGCAGCTGGCTGAGCTGGGTGATGATGGCGTGCGCAGTATTCAGGCACTGGTGGCCGCTTTTCGGACAAACCTGGGGGATGGTGCTGCTCGAGAGCTATCGTACCTGCTATTACCTGAACAGATTCAGGTGGAAGCGGCCGAGCTGGGTGACGCTGTTCGAAATGAGTATATGCAGCAGGTCGACAGCCAGCTAAGAAGGACACTGTCACAGGAAAAGATAGCCATTGAGATGACCAGCAAGAGCAGTAACGGACAGATGCCCGGTATGCATTGTTGCCCGCTGCCCAGAACAGGAGATCAGGGTTTACTCGCCGGACATGGCCAGGAAGGCGAACCCCAGGACGGTGATGGTGGTGCTGAAGAACAGAAACCAGAGAAAGAAAGCGGGTGTTCCGGAACAGAGCGCACATCCGGTGCATCGGGTGGCGAAGACCGGATGCCTGAAGTTGATATTGATAAGATGTATGCAATACTTGTGGGTGCTATTCCAGCTCAGTGGTATCAACTGGGTGAAGTACTTGGTATTAGCTTTGGAAAACTTGAATCAATCCATGTTGATGCTGCCACCACATCTGAGAAATTACATCGTGTATTGGTAATCGCTCATGATGAACTTTTGATAAATTACCCAATTATTGTCTGGTTTCTGGCCTGGAACCATGTACCGGCCGCAAAAAATCTGGTTCGCTCGCTTGCATCCGAGCTGGCAGGTGCCCCTCTGGCAAAGCTGAACAAGATATTAACAGAAAAGTTGTTACCTGAAGGCTACTCCTTTCTCAATGATGATTGGACAATCTCTTCTCTGGGGGTTTATTGGCTTTGTAAAAAGCAATTTTCTCTTATGAAGGAGTATACGCAAGGTCAAATTCAAGACAGAATGACGAGGGACAGTGGTTCGATTGAAATTGCGTTGATTCGTACAGTTGAAACCTGGTTAACGGAAAGGCCTGATATTATAACTCCCGAGATGACAGAGGAGATCCCACGCTTTCATTTCCTGGCAATAGCCCTGCAGATGGGGTCTCCGACCTTAAATTCCTCATTTATGAGGTTATCACTGAAAACATTCAAGCCGGATTTCTCAAATGCTGACGCCCCATTAGAAAAAACCAGAAGTATTATAAAGCAGCAAAAATTGTGGCTGGACTTTTATACGTCTTTAAACCCAAGAAGAAGGAGTGCTGGCATCAATTTTTTGGACTCTGTTTTACAGAGTTTTCCAACTGACTCCTCGCAATAAAGCGACCAATAATACCGATCAATAATACCGATCAAAGTCTATGGTTTCATTTAAAACAGGTTATATCTGGTCACTGTAACTCCTGAAAAGTGCTGGATTGAGGTGTTTATTACACCTTTCATCGATTTACTGGTACTGAACGACCCAAGATTACCTTTGCACAACAACCCGAGCGAAAGCCAGATACGGAAATACGACAAACGACGAAAGATCAGTGGAGGAACGATGAGCGAAACTGGGCGGTATTGTCGTAACACGTTTGCCAGCCGTAAGAAAACGTGTCACCTGTACGAACTTTCATTCTGGGACTATCTGACAGACAGGCTGACAGACAGGCTGACAGGTATCGGGTTATTTCCGAGGCTTGGTGAATTCATAGAAAAAGCGGCTCGTAAATTACCATGCGGGCTTTGCAGCAGTTTTTAAGCAATTACAATTAACCCAATCAAAAACCAGACTGAGGTCAGCTTATGATTGGGAAAAGGCACAATATTTAATTACAATCTCTTTTTATTTCTGCTTAAGGTAGACATTAAGCCTACAAATATTTCCAATATTGAAAGCAAAGCTCATCTCAGGCGGCCAAACTTGTTTTGAACAAGCAAGCTATTTGGCAGCTATTCCCGACGAATTGATTCCGATACCTTAGAGACAACTTAATACAGACTTAAAAATGAGAGCAAAAGAAAGGCCTGCACTCCTATTGAGGCAGAATGGAATTTAATATAACCCTGAAAACCTGGCTATCTTTCGATTTTATGAAGTGTCTAGTTTTATTTTTTCCGGCTTGAATCCATTTGTGATTGCACTAAATAAATCCTCCCAGCTATCAACCATCCAACTGATAAATAAACACGTCATTCTCTTCCAAAGATATTTTCGTGTTCCTCTTGATCGCTTCTTTAATGCTTTTTGAAATTCCGGGCTGGACATCTCCTGGATTTGATCCACCAGAAATGCCAGAAATGTAAGGTAAGCAAAATTCATCGCCAGATGCTCTTTGCCATGACCGTAATTGTGTTCCAGATGATAACCTTGGCTTTTCAGGGTGTTAAACGTTTGATTTTCAATATGCCATCTGCATCGTCCTCCTCTCATGACACTGTGTACTGTCTCTTCATTTAATTCAATATCTGTTACCCAGCACCAATTATGTTGGTGACCTTTCTTGTCGATTTCAATGTAATCAAGAACATTGACTTTCTCAACCTGATCTTGCAAATTCAGTGAGACGTTATTAGCGAATCGAAAGTTGTGCTTGACTCCATTTTTTTTATCATTGATTTTATGGTGATGGACTTCTCCCTCATCATATAGTGCATTCATCGCCTCAATAAGCGATACATGATTACCATCCTTAGCCACAATGATATAGTGCCAGCCATACTTCTTAATCAGCGCGATAGTAGGGTTGTCAGCGTATAGACCATCCAGAAGGATGATCAGTTTCAGCAGAGGATGTACTCGTTTTACGTGCGCAAAAAAACGTTTTATTGCATTTTTTTCGCAGTCATTTTTGGTGCACCCATCCTGACGAATAATAGCTTCTGGTTCAAGAGGTATAACTGTTTTCTGATCAGGGTGAGCAATGCAGCCTCCCATCATATTATGGTAGAAGGCTTCATTTTTCTTTCCTTCGTTTTTAATGCAGCAGTCTTTACAGCCACATTTCCCAGAATAAAAAAGTCCGGTGCCATCGATGGGCAGCAGATAATGGTCTTTCAATTTATCACAATTGAATTTGAATCCGTTGAGGGCACCATTTCGTTGAATAATAGAAAATAACTTCTTAAATGGTTTTCGAATATCGTCAGGATTTATTAAATCAACAACTGCTCTCATTTGAGTGTCAGACGGAACTTTTCCATCTTTGACGTGATACAACTTTTCAAGATTATGGCAACGGATTTTATCTACCCGCTCATCATCAAATCCTAACAGAGAATCGTACTTTTGATGCATCATAGCAAAGGCAGACATTAGGAAGTTTTCAAAAGGAATAGGACAACTTCTAGATCGGTGATCCTTAATTCTACCAAAGCACTCGAATACCTTGTTGATAAGATTTGTGGCATTAAAGTGCTTGCTGTACTTCTTAATAGCGGTAGCCATAATCAGGTAAACGACAGTAATGTAGTAAGTATCTATTTTAGTTGATTAAAATTGTGCGAGGGCTTTTTTACAACCTGCCTGCGTGCCTTGCAGCAGAAGTGGCTCAGCATTCATAGGGAATTGCTGGCTATTTGGCTACCCGAGATGAACTCCTCCCAGATTAGTACCATTGAACGCTCATTGCTGAGCTGTTTTTCACAGTCTGAACTGACTCTTGAAGCTGAAAAACTCGGCTTTACCCTGCGGCACAGGGAGATAGAGTTTTTGCCTGTGATTATCTCCCTCATAACCTGTCTTGGAGGTGATGGTTGTGCCACCACTCTGGCTGACCTTCATCGCAAGTTTAATGAAATGGCTGAACAGGAAATCACTTATCGTTCCTGGATGAATCAGGTAAAGAAACCAGCACTGCCTGAACTGGTGCTTTGGCTTTGGATGCGCTGTATGGCAAGACTTTCCCGTAAAGTGATGGCTTTTGACTGCAACAGCCCTTTTGCTGAATTCCAGAATATCTGGGTTCATGACGGTTCATCGCAAGCGGTTTACAAAACTCTAAAAGAAGCCTTTCCGGGAAGATTTCGCAAAGTGAGCCCTGCTGCCGTGGCGTTGCATACGACCATGGATTTTCTTAAGGACAATGTGGTTCGGGTGCAGTTAACTGAAGATACCCGCAGTGAAAGAGCCTGTCTGCCGAAATTGCCCGTATCACTGGCATACATCCTGATACTCATTGATGTGGGTTACTTTGAACTGGAGTATTTTTGCGCTATCGATGACCGTGAAGGCTGTTTTCTATGCAAGGCTCCTCAAAGCATTAACCCGGTCATCCATAAGGCGATCAGAGAGGATGGCAAAAATCACAATCGCCACCAGGTGTTACCACCGCCCCCAAATGAACTGATTTCACCGGTTTGAGATGACCTCTCGATTTAACACTTTGTGGCCGATTTCCTTAGTGTAAAAGACACTCAGGAAAGTAAGCCATGATCAACCGAGAGGACTATCTTATGATTCTCAAATCCAGAGAGAAAGGCTGCTATCTTGAAGATATTGCCGCTGATAGAGACTGTTCCATCAGCACGGTAAAACGGGCATTAAAGCGACAGGTACCTCCTTCCCGTCGTCGTTCCGGTGTTCGGATTAGCATGCTTGATGAGTTTAAACCGATGATCGATCATCTCCTTGCTGAGAATGTCTGGAATGCTCAAGTCATTTTTGCTGAAATCAAAGAGTGTGGTTATACCGGCGGCATTACTATTCTTCGGGAGTATATTCATCCCAAACGCTCAACACGGACAAGCAAAGCCACCACTCGCTACGAAACTGACCCAGGCCATCAACTCCAGCATGACTGGGGTGAGCGCATGGTCGAAGTAGATGGTGAACTCCGTAAAGTCTACTTTTCCGTGAATACTTTGGGTTTCTCCCGTCGCTTTTACGCTTGGGCTACCTTCAGTAACGATGCGGAACACACCTATGAAATCCTGATTCGCTCCTTTGAATGGTTTGGCGGTGTTAGCGCTCAAGTACTGGTTGATAATCAGAAAGCCGCCGTTCTAAAACATCCGGCTAATGGGAAAGTGCAGTTCAATGAAGGTTTCTTATTATTGTCCCGACACTACGGTTTCCAGCCTAAAGCCTGCAAGCCGTATCGTGCCCGCACCAAAGGCAAAACCGAGCGTATGGTGCGCTACGTTAAAGAGAATTTCTTCCAGCGTTACCGGCGATTTGAAAGTCTTGAGCACCTGAATCAGCAGTTGGATGACTGGTTAATCAACGTTGCTGACGAAAGAATACACAACACGGTTAATGAAAAAGTGGCCGATCGGTTTCATCGGGAAAAGCCTCAACTAAACACTTTGCCTGCCATACGCTTCGATACCAGTTATCGTGAAATACGGCGGGTGCCTGTTGATGCGTACATTGATGTCCGAACCAACCGATACAGTGTTCCCAGCGAATTGGTCGGCAAACAGGTGAGTATCCGTATCGGTCTTGACCGACAGCTTCTGATCTATAGCGACAATGATGTTCTGGCTGCTACCCATTTGCTTAAAGAGGGAAGAGATCAGTGGCAACTTAATCCAATGCATCACCGCGCTTTGTATGATGAGGTGAAGGTTGAAACCCGCGACCTGAGTCAGTATGAGGAGGTGGTGCTATGAGTTCGCTGACGACACTGTTGAACCATCTCAAACTGGAATTTTTAACGGAAAGTATTGACCGGTTGTGTGAGCAAGCCCAACAGCAAGACCTGAATTATCGGGAGTTCCTCACCGAAGCCCTGACAATCGAATGGTCAGGAAGACATCAAAAAGGACTCGATAGCCGCCTTAAACAGGCAAGGCTGCCCTGGATAAAAACATTGGAGCAGTTTGATTACAGCTTCCAGCCTTCCATTGATCGCAAGGTGGTACGGGAGCTGGCTGGATTAGGCTTTGTCGAACGCACCGAAAATATTGTCCTGCTAGGGCCGCCGGGTGTTGGGAAAACACACCTGGCGATCTCTCTGGCCGTGAAAGCGGCAGAAGCCGGACACAAGGTCTTGTTTATGAGTCTGGATAAGCTGATGAGTACGTTGAAAAAAACTCAACAGGAAAACCGATTTGAACGACAGATGCAGTTATTAGGCAGTCCCAAAGTGCTGGTTCTGGATGAGATCGGCTATCTCCCCATGAGTCAGGACGAAGCAAGCCTGTTCTTTCGTCTGGTAACGCGCCGGTATGAAAAAGGCAGTATTATTCTGACATCGAATAAAGGCTTCACAGATTGGGGCGAAATTTTTGGCGACCAGGTCATAGCCACCGCCATTCTTGACCGACTGCTTCACCATGCGACAACACTCAACATCAAGGGTGAAAGCTACCAGCTAAAGGAGAAACGCAACGCAGGTCTGCTCAAGGAGAGCCGCGAAGCCCATTCATAAAAGGAATAACGGAGGCATGACGTGATCGGCATGTCATTGCCTCCCACAGAATACATTTTTCAAACTCATTTAAAAATTAGGAACTGCGGATAGGATGTTAGTCTACCCTCACTTTTGCACCCAAAATAATTGAGTATTTGGTCATCAAAACGTTATTTTACCTCTTACTGCTTTGCTGGTCATTTAGTGGCGTAGCACAGCCGGAAACATTGAATTTCGCGGTAGAAATTGAACAGAGTGCCGGATCGCCAAGACGAAACATTTCGATTGAAGCGGATTCAAATACAGCCTATGTTATGGATACACACTGGCGCAACGGTGGTGAATTACCTGAAAAAGAAGAGACAGGTTCATCGGGCTACGGAGGCTCTGATTTGCCCCATGATAACAAACCACGCAAACCACCCTACGGAGGTTGGTGGGAATACGCCACCTCTCTTATCGAATACGTGTACTGGCAACCTCTTTACGCGACCACAAGTGCTGTCGGCTACTCGCTGATGATAACCCCTAAAGAAGGCGCTGCGCATGAGTTTTCTTATTCATGGTTGCCTCTGGTGACCACGGTGATCATCGGGCGATTGGAAAGCACGCAGTGGAACCCTGAGCAACCTTTATTCAATCAGATACAAGAACAAGAGGAAAACCGGCTATCTCGTCTGGCGATCATCACAGTACCAATTGATGGTGGCGGAGGCACATCTGGATCAGGGGGAGGTAATCAGAAAGCTTCTCATCAGAAACAACCTCCCGATTTATCCACATCCAGGCGAACAACTGATCACTCGATTGCATCTATTCTTGGCTCTTCTAATGAAGATAGTGGTGGGGATAACCCCCCACAAAAATCACACCATAATTACAGCAGATTCTGCCCTGCTTGCAATTATGGTTTTTGCAGGCAATTACAGGTGCAGATGCAGATGCAGATGCAGATGCAGATGCAGATGCAGATGCAGATGCAGATGCAGATGCAGATGCAGATGCAGATGCAGATGCAGATGCTCGCATCGGGTTCCGGTAGGTATGTAGCTAACGTTAATTATTATCCTCCCCCTCCGACACAAACACCCGTTTCTTCGCAGCCTGTTGCGGTTATTGCTCCATACACAGGAGCGTTCAGTCCTACTAGCGAGTGTCACTCTAAGGCAGTTGGTGAGCCACCTAAAAAGAAACTTCGTACAACACCTTCAGAAAGTAGCCTCCCCTATAACGAGAATAAAAGCCTCTTATGCGGCATTGATGACTGCACCCAGCGGTTCACGAAACCTTCAGAGATGAAATCTCATAAAGCCCAAAAGCACGGACAGGGCGGAGACGCTTGCGACATTGTTGGCTGCACCCAGCGGTTCACGAATCCTTCAGCCTTGGCTGCTCATAAAGCCCGAAAGCACAGACAGGGCGGAGTCGCTTGCAGCAATACTGGCTGCACCCAGCGGTTCACGAATCCTTCAGATATGAAATCTCATAAAGCCCAAAAGCACGGACAGGGCGGAAACGCTTGCGGCATTGCTGGCTGCACCCAGCGGTTCACGAAACCTTCAGAGATGAAATCTCATAAAGCCCAAAAGCACGGAAAGGGCGGAAACGCTTGCGGCATTAATCGCTGCACCCAGCGGTTCACGAAACCTTCAGCCTTGGCTACTCATAAAGCCCAAAAGCACGGACATGGCGGAAACGCTTGCGCCATTGCTGGCTGCACCCAGCGGTTCACGAATCCTTCAGATATGAAATCTCATAAAGCCAAAAAGCACGGACATGGCGGAAACGCTTGCGACATTGTTGGCTGCACCCAGCGGTTCACGAATCCTTCATCCTTGGCTACTCATAAAGCCAAAAAGCACGGACATGGCGGAAACGCTTGCGACATTGTTGGCTGCACCCAGCGGTTCACGAATCCTTCAGCCTTGGCTACTCATAAAGCCCAAAAGCACGGACAGGGCGAATAAAACTTAGAAACTTAGAAACTTAGGGGAGTAGAAGCACCGAATTTACCAGTCTCATCAAATGATGTCTCACCATCCGGTAGCTCTGAAGTGGATAACGATATGTTTTTCGATGTCACTCCACTTAGAAAGCACAAAACTTGCTATTACTATTCTGGCATTCAACAGAAATGAACTTAACCGATGAATTCAGGTCAAAGACATACATCGAAAACGGGTCATCTCAAACCGGTGAAATGGGCTCATTCTATGGCGGCGGTAACACCAAGGGCAAAAACTGAAAGATGTTCTATCTTCTTTCCCAAAAGATCAGTGCATGGATCTGGACGTTGAATGGTCATCACAGAAAGGTCGTATTTTCCGGTTGGTCGTTCGCTGGAATGGCGAGAAAGGCCAATGGGTTTTTATTGTCACCAACCTGGATCGTGCCAAGTTCAGCCTGTCAGACGTTCTTCAGGCCTATCGCTTGAGGTGGCAGATTGAACTGCTATTCAAGGAAATAAAATCTTATGGCGGCTGGCATCGCTTTAATACCAAGTCAATAACTCTGGTATTCAGCCTGATTCTGCTGTCATTTGTAGTGGCGACTCTGAAGAGATATCTGGCACATGCGGTTCAGTCTGATATGGATGTTGAGATATCGACCCATAAAGTGGCCAAGAGTGGCACGAATCTGTTCGGAGATATGATAGCTTCATTGATGAGGCACGGCCAGAACCTGACCAGCTACCTGGAAAAGCTGATCAGGTTCTGGCAAGGCAGCGGCAAGCGAGAGCATCCTGTTAGAGATAACGGTTATGGGCGCTCTCGATTGGGTCTGGTGTCATTAGGAGCTGCTTAATGTCTTCCTTAAGATTATTTCTTACCGTGACGATCATAAATACGCTTTATGATTCTTGCCTGGCCTATCTTGTGCAGAGCTTGGACGATACTGTGCCAGCCAGTTATTTTCAACTCATTCAATCCACTAATTATTACTTCTCTCATAGACCCAGTAGTATTGCTACTATCTGCTCTAATTGTTTTGAGAGCTCCTGGAGAGAGCCCAAGTGCAAGGCCAAAATTCTGCCAGTCATGGTTCATCTCGCTTAGAATCTGAGCTACTTCAAATAGCTCAATCTCGCCATCTGAAGTAGAATCATATGATGGCTGGAGCTGGAGCTGCTGCTGGCACCAGATCTCATAGCCAAATTTGACTTTAAGCTCTCTGGAAAGCCGCAAATTTTTAACCAATTGTGATTCTAAAACAACGATAATATCAGCCCATGTTCCCTCAGGATTTATTTCCAGCCAGCGTCTAAGAATTTCTCTTAACTGATCTTCAGACCTATGGTTATCTCTCATGATAGTCTGAAGATCACTATCAATGATACCCAGAACAAGCCCGAAATTATAACACTGTGCGGCTACAGACTTTAATTCAGTCATCAGTGTGTGAAGGGTTAATCCTCCAGATGAGCCTTGCGAATGTGCCTGTGGTGACTGATAAACGGGCTGCACTCGTCTGGGAGGTGAGTCCTCTGGAGGTTGTGTTAATCTCGGATCTGCTCCCTGAGTGGTTGTATCCATTGTATCCATTGTATCCAGAGTAGGTAACCCATGACTTCTAAACACAATTTCTTTATCATTTCTCGGCTTTCTCGGCCGGGAGGCACCATTTCCCGGCGGCTGCCCTGACTGATACACTGCTGCCTGCGGTATTGGAAACATTGGAGTTAGATTAGGACGCGCTCCCTCACTCATGGTGGTTGTGCCAGAGCCACCTCCACCAGGCCCACCGGGAGGATTCATTCCCATTCCCCCTCCCACGGGCATAAACACCATCCCTCCACTTGCCCCCCCGCTTCCAGATCCCATCATCGCCGCCATCATGAACTGAATTGGAGTCTGTGGCTCTGCAGGTTGGGCATTTGCAGCAGCTACAGTTTCGTTTATTTCAGTAACCATTGCGGAAAGCGTTGAAGCCAGAGCTCCTTGCTGATGGGGCTGAAGGTGTTCGATAAAACTGAACCCCAGTACATATTGAAAGAAGTAAATAAATTGTTGTTTTTGATCGGAGCTTGAGTTTTGCCAGAGATTATGATAGATAAACTGGGCAAATG
The DNA here is from genome assembly GCA_965208385.1 of Endozoicomonas sp. GTDB lineage: Bacteria > Pseudomonadota > Gammaproteobacteria > Pseudomonadales > Endozoicomonadaceae > Endozoicomonas. The sequence continues at coordinate 71,638 of CBDBOO010000066.1, read as the reverse complement.
TCTGCCGGAGTCGAGGCAGCGAGGCAAGGGGCTGACCATCTACATCACAATTATAAAAATGCAATCTCAAGAACATCAACAGAATCTTCAGATCCCATCGACATTCCAGTTCAATTTGAGTACCGTATTGCCCATGCAACAAATCAATGAGCCTGGCAAAATCACCTCCGGAATTTGCGGCCAGAGTATCAGCACTCCTCGGGGGCTCAGTGTAAAAACTTGGCATTATACTCTCCACCTCATCCTCGCCCTCGCCGGAGGCAATTTCACTACTATCAGGGTTTAGTTCACTGAGAATGAATGCAATGTAGTCTTGAAGAGATTGATCACCGCTTTCTTCAGCAAAATTATAGTGTCGAAACGCTCCCCGGTTGATGGAATTTTGCAATAGCGACCGCCCCTGCTGGAGCATGGCGTCTATGTTTGTTCGAACATGACCAAAAGTAGGCATTACGAATTGAACACCCTGTTGTGTCAGTGTCCTTTGCATGACTATGATAGTTCTTGCAACATTCTGAGAAGTGCCGTTAATTGCAATTTCTGGCGCCACATCTTGCTGGTTCTCTTCTTCCTGACCAATAACCGGATCATAGTTCACATAGGCGGCAAGAATATTTGCCAGCCACATCTGAAAATAGGTATTTGGATTTTCTTGCAAAATTGTGTGGAGCATGGATGATTCAGGCTCATCAAACTGGGTGAGCCCCGCTTTATACAACTGCTCCATCAGATGTACCAAACCCGAAAAAACAAGATCATGACCATTAGTTCTGGTCGTCCTACTATGTATTGCGTTATAAACCGTCAGTTCATATATCAGGGCAACTTTACTTTCGAGGCTTTTTATAGAACTGTCAGATTTAAGCGCATGGAGAAAAAGGCCAAATACTTTTGACCAATCCACATCCCCCCTCTGAAGATCGGGCAAAATCTTATTATCAAGGGCCGTACTGAATGCGGTCAAAATCAAGCTTTGATGAGTATTAACAGCTTCTGCCGTTTCTGAACGTGAGCTCGACGCCTTGGGAGCAGATGCAGATGCCTTTATCAGCTTTTTTTTACCGGCATCACTATTTCCGGAGAATGCCAGTGATAAAATACTGCTAAGCAGTACTGCAGGTATAGTTGAATGCCTGCCACGAATTGACTTTAAATACATGAATGAATGCCTCGATAAAATATCGCAATAAAATTATTGTTAGAAAAAACGACTATTTAATTCAAAACCATTTAAATATTGCAGCAAATCAAGTCATATTAAATTTCCTTTTATGGTAAATTCAACAAACAGCTAGATAATGACTATTAATTTTTCGTATTAATGTTACGCAATTTAAGTGTTCATCCATACTAAAAATGACTACTCAAAAGCTCGAATACATTTCGATATGCCAACCTATTTTCTACAAATAATTATGATAAAAAATGATAATTGTTAGCAAAAAATACATTAAAGCCAGCTGAACAATTGATAATCAACCTCTCTGATATTTGAATTGAAACGAAGTAATTAAAGTATGTTCTGTTATAGTCTCTAATTGATATCAACGTGAAAATAAATTCACAATTACCACTTAATCCCGGTCAAGCGATAAGCGATACCTGTTTCCATTTGATGTGAGCAGGAAGCAAATGAGTGATTCCCCCTTATCTTCAGGAGTACGAGTCCGGGTACTTAGTTGCCTGTGTACGGGACAAAACTTTCTGAAGATAGAGGTAATAAGACTTTGAGGATATGAGCTGACACTGAATTCAGGCAATAAGTGCACTCTGCCCTGCGTAAACTTCGAGTGGAGTTTGCCTGACATTGCACGAGAAAATGGACAAACTTATGGCCATTTAAACTCTGACTTTTCTCAGGTATATGATGGATTGTCACTGGCAATATGGCAAAACGAATCAGCTACCATTGAATGAACATCGCCCTGCGAAGAGTCTGTTCAGAGAGGTTTTAGATCTGCTCAGAAGAGTGTTAATAAATTCGTGTTCGAAAAAGATCGCATCTCATTTTTGGGTTTACTCTATGTATTGTCCGTACATAGGATAGTGGGTTTTCACCATTATTTCGTCACAGCTTTGATTGAGTAAAGACTCTGAGCCAATTTTTTTGGCTTTACACCCCTCAGGTTATTAAAGGGGGCAAAGTCACTCACGACAAAGTAATGTAAATAACTATCCCCCGGATAGAGAAAGTTAAATCATTACCACTCCCGCTCTGTCATCTGAAAAAATAACAGAAAGGGAGCGTCAATTTACTCACTGATGTACTCTTGATTAAAACCGCAACGAACGCAACATTCGTTGTTATGATTAAGGCTCAAGCTGCCTTGTTAAACTTTTAATAAATACGTTACGGGAGCCATTAATATCACGATCAACGGTGAATCCATCACCCTTTATAACCTTTGACGAGCCAAGCCGGTCGTTAATGGTGCCATCCCACGTACGGGTTTTTGAGGTGTATGCCTCATTGCAATCGACAACGTGTTTACCGTACTTTTTGGCATACCACTTAAGACGCATCTTAAACCCGTAGTGGTTAAGGTCTAGCATCTGGCGACAAGTGTTTCGGCGAATAATACGAACCTTTTTGTCTTTCCGTGTGACCATCCCTCTGGTTTCAAAGGTGGGTAAAAAGATCACGTCATAGCTAGACACAAGCTCGAACGCCAAGCGGTTATGCAAGTCCAGAATGATGTCATCCTTCTTACACTTCAGGCGATTGATTTTACGGTCAAAGTGAACAATGCAATCTCGCGCCCACTGAGGCATATCAACGAACTTCACGCCCTTTTGCACATTGAGAACTTTTTGTTTTTGACCAATCAGCTTGTCCACTTTCTTCATTAATGGGAACAGCTTTTCTTTGGCAAGGTTATCGCCAGCAATTAAAGCATCCTTATCGCTAAAACAGGTGGCGAAGGTTCTCACTCCGGGATCAATACCAACACAATTTACTCCACCTTGGATTTCGGTATTGAGTTCGATGTGTTGTTGCACCTGAATAAACCAACGACCCTTGTCACAGGTGATAACGCATGATTTGCCAATGGCTTCGTCGGGTACATTTTCAGTCAGATGAATTTTACCCGGCGCATTGACGCAGGGGTTTAGCCTCTTTGGTAGCCGGTCAATTGAGAAAGAATGCTTGCTCCCTTTGCGGCTTTTAAATCCGACCTCTGCAAAACCTCCTTTGGCTCCTTTCAGTTTTTTATTCTTGCTGCAAACCGCTTTAAAGGTGGTTGCCGCTGCAAGTGTTCCATTGTCAGAAATTAATGAATTATAAGCACGACCATTGTCTTTCTGTTCTTGCTCTACCTGTACCTTTATGGAAGGGCGCATGTTGATGAACTTGCCGCTTTCATCCTTGTATTTGTCGTTACGGAAGCGGTTTACAGCTAGATTGTATGAACGTCTATATAATGCAAGTGCGTCCCTGTATGCCGACTCATTTTCCGGATAAAACCTTATCTTTTTTGATGCTACTATTTTTACGCCTTTCAGCGGAACGCTTTCCGTAGTGGCTATTGCAGAATGAGGTAATGAAACCGACAAGCTCTGAGGTATCAAAGGCTTCACAGGAACCATTCGAGTCATCCAGAACTTCGATTTGTCCTCCCGATAATTCAACGAGCCATTTGATAAGCTCGAATCCTGATCGTGCAAGTCGGTCTTTTGTGGCAACCACAATGTGGGTTGGATTTCCGCACATTGCTGATTCCAGAATGGTTTGCAGCCCTTTTCGTTTAAAGTTGAAAGCACTGGCAATGTCACTGATAAATTCTGCGTCAGGATGCCTTTCGAGCAAGATACGCTTTTGCGTATTGATGCTGGATTTTTGCTTCCCTGAGCTAACCCTTGCATAGCATATCTTTCTCTGCTGGTTGATGAATATGCGGTAGTGACCACCGCTCGTTTGCATTATTTTCTCGTAATGACCGCTTTCGATCTTTCGCCTTATTGTCTGGGAGGTCACGCCCTCAATCTTGGCAAGTTTGGTTGTGGATACCCACAAAATAAACGTCTCTGGTTATTAATTCAGAGACAGCATAGCACGCTATGTTGCGTTTGTTGCATTTTTACTGAACTGTCTTCTCAGTGACTGTTGCAGACTGTTATTGCCCCACCATAGATACACATCAGACCCATCATGTCTACCGAATGCATCAACAGCAAACCCATGGTTGTTACGTGGTCTGAGAACCAGTCCGTCAAAATCAAATGTCTGGTTAGGGTGCGCAGGCACTGTACACTCCCAGAGTTTCATTGGCGCACCGTTATGACGTTTGCCTTCATTGTCCATACAGAATCCAGGGTTCGCCAGATTGCTGATATTGCCGGTAGCCGGATGGTAGACCCACTTCTGATCTCTGGCTTCCGGGTCACAGCTATGAACCTGAATATTGGCATTCCTGACGACATTATTATCATCACCAGCAATATCCAGACATTTACCACTGCGCTGACTCACCAGTGAAAACGGCTTTCCTATATTCGGATCAACAAATCTTCATGACCGTATTTTCGGTCACCCTGCAGCATGAAAATAATACTCTGCCACAATGTATCTGATGCAGAGCCTGACAGTGGTCGATGTTTTTGCAGTGGCTTTTAGACCCTGAATACAAATTGACCTGGGCTGGATCGTTCGCACCCTCGCTTATCTCATGGTTCAGAACTGGCACCATCAAGGCTCCATTTCTGGAACATTGAATGCACGGCAAACAGCCCTTTTCTCCAAGTGAGACTATGGCGATCCGATCCAGTCCGTCAGGCTCTGCTGTTCCTCCGTGAACCTTTGGAGCATAGACGATGCAACCCATTGTGAAAAACTGTAGTCTCTTCCAATATGAAATGAGCCTAAAGGAGGCTCTAATTTCCAATATGAAATGAGCCCGCCGCAATTGGATCTTTCGTCCATGATTACAGGATGAAAGTTATCATGAATACAAGGCTCATAAAGACACTGTCACAAGTGCAAGAACTGCTTCATTACGCCCCTGATATTGAGCCCGGATGGGAATCAAAAGATGAATGTTATCAGTGGGTTGAGGCGACTTTAAGGTACTTCAAATATCGAGCGCTCAGCAGGCCCGACAAGGGGCTCATTAAGCGTTATCTCGCAGTGGCTACAGGCTACTCAAGATCGCAGATTACCCGCCTTATTCATGCCTGTCAGTCGAAGGGGACTCTGAAGCGTAAACAGCGCACAATCAATGGTTTCAAATCCAAATACACCAAGGCCGATACAAGGCTTCTGGCTGAGACGGATCGATTGCATAACGACCTGAATGGGGTAGCCATTAAGAAACTCTGTGAAAGGGCTTTTTTACGGGGTGACGAGCGTTACGAGCGACTGGCCGGCATCTCGGTTTCACACCTCTACAATCTCAGGCAATCAAATACATATCGTAATATCCGAACCCACAAGGACTGCACACGTCCAGTAAAGCGAGCCATTGGCACACGTCGTCGCCCAGCTCCTGAAGGACAACCAGGTTTTATTCGAATCGATACGGTTCATCAGGGTGATAAAGACAAAGTGAAAGGTTTGTATCACATTAATGCTGTTGATGAGATGACTCAATTCCAGATTGTTTGCACAGTGGAGAGAATTAGCGAAGCCTTTCTGATCCCTGTGCTTGAAGAGATTCTGGCAGCTTTCCCCTTTAAATTACAGGGTTTTCACTCGGATAACGGATCAGAGTATATAAATTATAGCGTAGCAAAACTACTCGACAATCTTCATATAAAATTCACGAAATCAAGATCAAGTAAAACAAACGACAACGCGCTTGCAGAATGTAAAAACGGTGCAGTTATAAGAAAGATACTTGGTTATGCCCATATTCCACAAAAATATGCGACAGAAGTAAATGAATTCAATCGAAAATATCTCACCCCCTACCTGAATTATCACAGGCCCTGTTTCTTTGCTGAAACTGTCGTAGACAAGAAAGGTAAGGAGAGAAAAAAGTATCTTTATGAAAATATGATGACACCGTACGAAAAATTCAAATCATTACCAAAAAGTGCAAAATATTTGAAGAAAGGAATCACTCTTGAGACCGATACACTGGACAGTCAGTGGCTCGCTCACCTTGCCCATTGTGGTCTGGTTCGTCCGAGTTTTGTGCCACATCCGGATCAGGAACAGCTGCGTTTGCTGACTCGCCGACGAGATACAATGGTCAAGCAAATAGCCAATGAGAAGAACCGTCTTCATAAAACACTAGACGACAGCGGTATTCGACTCGGCGGCCTGATCAGTGACATCAACGGCAAGTCAGGTCAGCGCATGGTGAACGCCCTGATTGATGGTGAATCCCTTCAGGATATTATCAAGAAAGCGGATGGCCGTCTGAAGGCAGACAGAAAACAGCTGATGGACAGTATGGACGAGAAGTTATCCCCTTCTCATCTTATTGTGCTGAAAGATATCCGGGATCACATTAATTTCCTGAATGAACAGCAGCAGAAGCTGGAAGTCCAGATTCTGAGTACGGTTCAGTCTTGGAAAGAAGCCTGGCAAATTCTGCAAACTCTCCCCGGAGTCGGTGAGATGAGTGCCGCAGCACTGATCGCAGAAATAGGTGATGATATGAGTCAGTTTGGCGGCATGAAGGAGATTGCTTCCTGGGCCGGACTCTGCCCGGGCAATAATGAAAGCGCAGGCAAGCGTAAAAGTGGTCGAACCCGAAAAGGGAATAAGATGATCAAAACGACACTGTGCGAAGTGGCGAATGCAGCGATCAAGACCAAGAGTCAGTTCAAGGGTAAATATCAGAGTCTGGTGATCCGCAGGGGTCACAAACGAAGTCTGATTGCCATTGCACATAAACTGATTCGTGTGATTTATACCTTACTCAAGAAACGACAGCCTTATATTGATCCTGACACTGATTACGAGGGTTTGATGGTTAGGAAGAATGCACCGCGCTGGTTACGCAGGCTGGACGAGTATGGCTATTTGGATCAGGTTCGATAATTAACCTGATCCACAATTAATACGATAGTTCCTTGTTCTGTGCAGGGCGGCTGTTTGCGTCCTGAATTCGGGGATTTTCACGGCAAACACCTGACGTTGTAACAGTCGCTCTTTCCCACATCTGTAAATAAGCTTCTGCAGAGTTCATAAGAGCCTGATAAGCGGTGTCAGTACCAGCTGCACGCAGGTCTTCGATATGCTCCGCCATCAAGCCGTAATGAGCAAGACCTTCGTTGTTATAATCAAAAGTACGATTACCGGTTCTCTGGCGATCAAACGAATACAGACCATCAAAGGATGTAAATGGATATAGCACAGGACTGCTTTCAATATCAGTACGCGCCGCTGCCTGTTTCGCTAGACCATTTATATCAGTGCCGATGGCAATCCCTAAATGATACGGAGTCTGACTGACCACAGACGACATTCTGTCAATATCAGTACTCAGATCAGTGGCATTTACATTGTAAGGCGACAATATTCCACCCAAAGCAGCAATGCGTTCGTGCAGATCACTTAATTCATCCTCTGGCGCTCTCTGAGTATGACTGTGAGCTGAGATAACACCGGAATAATTACGGGCTTCAGCAATTTTCAAAACAGCATCAGAAGAATCGTATGACATATGGTCCAGCTCAATCAGCATCCCCATATCAATCATGCGATTCACAAGATATACACCCAGATCCGTCAGACCATAGCGGTTGCAGTGTCTGCGAGTTTCATCATAGCTTGTGTTCAATCCCAGGCTGCTGATGATATTACCAATAACCGGAATACCGCCTAATACCGGGAAGCCTCCTGTCATTACCTGACCTTCCACACCCGGCTTGCATGCTTTGGTGATGAAAGGAGTGCCTTTGGATACAGCCTGGCCAAGATTTATAAACCCGTTCTCTATGCGAGCCCCGCCAAACTGATTATCAAACCGGTGAATGGGAAACATACTTCTCACTCCCATGTCATACATGGCAGTCAACTGCGCATCGATAGTCTCTCTGGTGCAAATAGCGTCTTTAAAGCCACAGTTGAACAACTCGGAGGTTTCAATTCCGATCAACACTGCCAGTTTGCCTTCACTGATCACCTGTCTTGCCTGTGCGGGTGAAGTGACCAGACGGAAGAACCCTCTTCCAGGGCCTCCTGCCTGAGCGTCAATATAATCCTGCATGGCAGTCAACGTCATACGCTGGGCAGCGACACTTCCCATGGTGTTACAGGTGTTCGTGAGGATCCAGCTCAGAGGGTTAATGGTTTTCTGGGCATTACAGAGAACTTCATTCTCTACAAGGTGAGACACCATAAACTTCAAACCGGCTTTATGGGCCCGTTCAATCCATCGATAGTACGCCTGCTGGTGAGACACTGACGACTGTGTAGGCCAGGAAGGAAAGTTGGGGTATCCACGGGTATCGTGACGAGCATTCACATCATCGTGCCCCATGAGGTTACCGATCACATCAAAAGATCCCCAGGTGCCGTGAGTGCCAACTCCGTCACCCAATGCATGAGTGATACCGTAACGGTTAAAAGGTTGTCCATGCAGGAATTTCCCACCCATAAACTGGAAGGAAGTCAGATGAGCATGAACATCCGCAAACCCCTGAACTTCGTCAGTGTTAGATCTGTCAGGCTCCGGCAGGTGTAACTATTCAGCACCCCCTGCAATAATTGAGTAATATGTGGTTTTAGTTATAAGCTTTCTCTTTTCTTGGCTTCAGGACACTCTCATTGTTGTACTGTTATCTAAGATTGGAACTTTGAGTACCTTACCAAGGGTCAGATGTCGTTTATTTGCTCTATTTCAACGATAAAAGGCTATTTTCTTGAATCTGCTTTTCTGGTCGGATTTTTTTATCCCTTGCGGGACAGGCTCTTCACAAAGTTCACCTTTTTTGTGGGGGTGCTGAATAGTTACCGGCAGGTTGGTTCTGGTGGCATTGAGCTCTGCTTCAGGATACGCGTGACAGCCCTCGGCAGGGATTAACTTGAATTGCTGTTCTCCGTTCACCAAACGAGAATAGAACATACCACCGTCCCATGTAGCATAGCGAAGGGTCCTGCCCATGCCAATATTATCAAGGCGGTATTCTGGTGTATCAGACGTCATATCAGCAACGGATATGCGCCATTCTGCGTAATTGCCAGCATACCATCCGGAAGATAACTGGAGAGGCTGATGACCGGCAAGATATCGGTCGGTTGTGTCATAGAGCATGAACCGGGAAAGCCCAGTGGGTTTGAAAAAAAAGCTCTCCGCTTCATTCAGACTGTTTCCCAGCATGGAGAACGTTAGCCCATCGTCAATAAGATAGCCTGGCCTATGTGCACGAATGACGTACTTCCCCGTTGCAGGGGATTGAATTGCATAACAGCCTCGAGCCAGTGAATTGACGGCTTCCTGTCGTGCAGAAACCGCATTGGCCACTGCAGCAATTGAGGATGCGGCAGCGGATCTGGATAATGCAAATAAACTAGCAATAGCCGAGCTTCGACATTCGTCAGTTTCGCATGCCTGAATTTGGGCTTTGATAGCAGCGGCCTGTTCTTCCAGCGTATCAGCAATAGCTAACCCGGAACTAAAGGCAGCGACAGCTGCCAATGAATATAATTTTTTTATTATCATTGAATATTCCTATGATTTAATTTTTTGTTTCCTTACCTTTTTTCAACAGTGAAACTCAATCAAGGACTTTTAGAGATCATCCCGGTTCTTCTGTTCTTGATATTCACTCGACAGCAGAAGAGATTGGAATCAATGATTTCAATCTACTACTGACTCATGGAAAGATTTTTCATGCATGACTGATTATTCCCTCTTCAGAAATAGCGTCTGCTTTATAATCTTTATGGAAATCCATTACTTCTTTTTCGTTATAGGTTTTTGATAAAAAGTAAGCTAAGACACACAAACTAAAACTGGTCAGAGCAATTATTCTCAACCCAAAATCATCACCGATATCTTTACCAAGCAGTAGAAATGACGTAAACAACAATGATCCGATAGTCACCACTACTTTATTAATAAACAGGGTGCTGGCCGTATAAACACTGCTCTTATCTTCTCCAGTCCTCCTGCAGGCATAAGCAGCAATATCAACACCTATAGCCCCCGGCAGTGTGGCCATAATTGCCTGCGAAAAAGGGGTAATCACAACGAGCAAACAAATCATGACAATGGCAGGAATATTTCCAACGCCCATGAGAGAAACAAATAACAGACTCACGCCAAAAGTCAGAAAACCCTGAGACAATAATTTCTTTTTCCCTTTTGCCTTGGCCAGTTTGTTGATAACAGGGTAACAAAGTAAAGTTAAGCTGGATTCAAGCAATAAGTGCAATCGATTGCCCTGTGTAGACTTCAAGCGGTGTGCGCCCACCTCAAACTTTCCGGGGCATAGTATTAATCAATATTTCCATTGTCCTCAAATCGGTTTCTGTCAGGTGGCCGAGAGTCATTTTCTTGGGCCAGATTCGCCGAATTATTCCATTGGTGTTCTCGTTAGTTCCCCGCTGATAACTGGCATACGGCTTGGCAAAGTAAACATCAGCATTTACCGCTTCTGCCACCTTTTCATGAGCAGCAAACTCCCCACCATTATCCAGGGTAATCGTATTGACTGATGATGTCCGCTTTAGAAGCTTGATCATGGCATCAGCCACAATATCAGCCTGTTTCGTGTTGGTCTTAGCGATCAATGTCAGGCGACTCTTACGGTCAACCAAAGTGACCAGATGTGCGTCTTGTCCATAAACTGTATCACCCTCCCAATCTCCAAGGCGAGAGCGTAGTTCGACAACCTCCGGGCGCTCGGTAATATCGACCCGATTAGGAATTAAGGATCGTCCAGCCTTGCGTTTACCGCCTTTACAGCGCCTTTTTCCAAACCGTGGCAAGTCTTTATATAAGGTGCCTCCACGGGCTTTGTCGTCAACGATACGACTGTAAACAGTCGTGTGGCTGAGAGCGATATGGGGCACTTCTCTTCTCATCCTGATGGCGATATTTTCAGGAGACCATCCAAGGTTCAGCCCCTTCCTAATAATGGGCATGTGTCGCTCATCGGATTTGCTGTGTTTTTTGGCTGATGCACGACGCTTGGTTGCCAAAGCGTGAGCAGTCTCAGCACAGTAATCCTGATCCCCAGTATTTCGGCTCAATTCTCGTGAAAGAGCACCTTCACTGATACTGACAGATACAGCAATTTCTTTCTGCATGTGTCCATTCCTAAGAAGAGCCTGGATCTGGTATCGTTGTCCAAGGGTCAGCTGCTTATATTGTCTGGTTTGTTTACTCATTCCTGACGTCCATTTCTGAGTGTGAGAGCTACGAAATGTATCAGCAGCTGGCTCACATCTAAAATTTCAGTCGATTGCACTTATTGTATTAATCCAGCAATACCCCGGTAATACTGGTAACAAGGCCAACATTGTTCTCCGGCATTTCCGCAAGAATGGTTATAAAATAAATCAAACCTGTTTCAAACATAAATGTCGAAATGCCATACAGCCCGATAATCATTTGAAATCGAATGTATATTTTGTCGTTACAAACAAATTTAACGGTTTCCAGAAAATTGAGAGGAGCCCCTCCCTTGTCCCCAACTGCTTTATAGTCGGTTTCTTTCAGCATAAAAGCGGGTACCAGATAAGCCAGAAACCCAATCAAGCTCAAGGTAACCATGGTCAATTGAATGGCTGACAGTTTATCCAGACCAAATACAGAACCATAATACCCCCAGAACACACTGGCAAAAGAACTCAAAACAAATCCAAGAAACCAGGTAGTTCCCATTAAGGTGCCTAGATCGATAATATCATCAGGGTGCGGCGCAAGTTTTACCTGCAACGAGAAGTAGGGAATATTGTACATGGTTGCAAAAAAGGCCTGGAGAGCAATAGCCAGTGCAAGCCAGATAACATTTATTGTGGAAATATTCTCCGAATCAGGCACATAAAAAATCGCAGCCAGAAACAGCATCACACCCGAACAAGCCCACCTCATCATGGGAATGTACTTCCCCTTGGGATTTTTGCTTTTATGACAGATAGACGCTATCCACGGATCTGTAAAAGCATCAAGCAGCCTGTTCGACGCTAATATCAAGCCAATTACAGTCAACCCGAGAAAAATGGAATCTTGAGGAATGATATAGGGAATCCCAGCGTCTTCAGGTGGGAAAAAAAGTACACCAGCCAGAAAATACTCAGACCATTGGATATCCCGGTACCAAAGTTACCGGTGCTGTAAATGAGCTTTTCTCTAGTCGTCAATCGTCGCACAGATTATTCCCCCTTCGGCTATTTTTTTTATATAAAGCAATAAACTTATGTCTGCCGATTGTATAAACCTAAATATTCTTCAGGTTTTAATATACAGCTTTTTCCTCAGGAAGAATAACAAATAATGAAAAAAATTCAGATTTTCTGCCAGATCTGAAATTTGAAGAAAATAATCAGGTATTTAAACTCACAAAACTTTCCTTATTGTTCTTATATAAGGTTTTAAATACCTGATACTGCTGATCATAAATAGCTTTATGTCGCGTATTGGGAGAGTATTTCGCTTTCACCTTAATCAGTTGATCCACGCTTTCCAGAGAATCGATAACACCCAGACCAACAGCACAAATCAGTGCTGCACCTGTCACTCCGGCATTCTGGGGTGAATCAACCACTTCAATATTTTTACCCGTCACATCTGCAATGATCTGACACCAGACAGGCGAATTCGCACCACCACCAACAAAACGTAAAGTATTTCCTGCATCGACTTTGCTTTCCACGGCTTCAAGCATCCACCGTTTATGGAATGCAACACCTTCAAGCACTGATCGAATCAACATTTTTTTACCCGTATCGAGACCTATATTAAAAAACATACCTCTGGACTCCGGAGCTTCAACAGGACAACGGCTTCCCCTTAACCAGGGAGTAAAAATAACCCCTCCTGCACCCACCGGCGTATTCTCTACGACCTCACTGAGATATTCATACAGACTCGAGTACTCCTCCGATTTCTCGGCAACATGCTCTTTTTTCAGAAAAACATTAATTTCATCCAGCGCAAGATGATCCCTTACCCATTGCAGACAGACACCCGATGTCTCCTGTTCAGCAAAATAATTAAACTTCCCGGGTATAGCTCCAATAACTGAAGCAATCATATTTCGCAAATCCATTGCCCTATGTTCAACCACAACACTGACCCACCCAGAGGTTCCAATATAGATGTGGCCATCACCTTTCTGTGTACACCCGGCACCTATGGGAATCAGCGTTGCATCCCCTCCTCCTCCAAAAACTGGAATACCGGGTACAAGCCCCAAATCAACTGCAGCATTTTCAGTGAGTGAGCCAACCTTATCTGTAGACGAGGCAAGCTCAGGCATATGTTCAATTTTCACTCCAAACATATTGAGTAAAGACCTGGGCCAGCGATACTGCCCTTTACGGCTATCAAACATCAGGGTTGCAAAAGCGGAGTCGTACGTCATACGTCCACTACCCGTACATCGATGAAGCAGATATTCCTTCACGTCATACCATTTAGCCATTCGCTGATAAATGCCTGTTTCGTTCTCTTTCAACCAGAGGTATTTCCATACAGGATCCTTAACCGAAGCAGGTACAACACCGGTGATACGCAAACACTTCAATAATTTGATCAGGTTAATCCCGGCAACTTTAATCAAGCCATTAGCCAGATATTTTTTCCGTTGAGAACTACCACGACTATCCATATAACTCATGGCATTACGAAGAGCCTTACCATTCTCATCGACGGGAATAAAACCCTGCATCTGAGTACAATAAGATAATGCTGAAATAGATTCAGGTTTTATATTTGCCCTGGAAAGCACCAGCCTCGTTGTTGAGCAAATAGCCTCCCACCAATCATCAGGGTTCTGCTCTGCCTTGCCCGGCTCCAGAATCAATGGATACTCGGCAATAGCCTCTGCCAATAGCTCGATTTTATCTGTCACACGAAACAGACAGGCTTTATTGCCTGTGGTGCCGATGTCATGCGCAAGAATAATTGTTGATTTTTCGTCGTTTAAATAAGACAAGTTTAGCTCGCATATTCTTATTATTAAGTGAAGAACTACCGAACATCCTGCCCGGTGTTGTGTATAAAAATAATGTCCGGATTGATGGATATCAGCGCTTCTTCAGCGCGCTCCGAATAAGAGTCATCATGCCATTCAGTACGGCATCATCGTCACTGGCTGTTTTTGCTCCAAGAAAAATATGCATTCGGGACTGATAATAAGAAGATGCGTAGGAAAACTGCATCATGACAAACAGGGAATCAAGAAAGAAAGCAATAATGCCATCATCTACCTCAACATCTATCAGACCATTACTTCTTGCGGCTGTAACCAGCGATCGATAATAATTTGCCGAGATCGATTCGATTTTTTTTGATAATTCACTACCCAGCCCTGACATTCTTTCGGTAGAACTGTCCAGGTAAATCTGTATTACTTCGGGTTCATTTCTGGAAAAATCACGAGCCTGAATCAGTATCTGCTCAATTTTTTCAAAGACGTCACCATTACCTGCAATAATTGGCATCAATTTATTATTTAGATACTGATATCCCATATCCACCAGAGTGAGAAAAAGTGACTCTTTCGAGTCAAAATACTGGTACATAGAACCGACGCTGACAGAGGCATTAGCTGCAACATGATTAATGTTCGCCCCCATAAAACCACAGGAAGCAAATTCGGTGATCGCAGCCTTAATGATACGTTGCTGCTTCTCATCTGAAATGTTGTCGAAAGTAGTGCTGTGATATTTTTTCAATTTATCAACTCCTAAGCTACGACACAGATTAACGGACAACTCATAAAAAGGCCAAACAATAATGAGTGGTCACTCATACTTATGATAATTTATCTTTTTATAGCTGTTCAATAATCAATGGACATACCAATAAATACAGACTTATCTTCCAAACATGTTGCAATTAGTTTCTTATGAGATCATATTATTATGAGTGACGACTCATTCATAATAATAAACCAGTAGTTCAGGTAAATTACATGTCCAAACACAACGGCTTTGCAATTGCCGAGTATCACGACACCAAGGCACTGTATAAACAGCTCAATCAGTTGATCAATCAACCCATTCGTTCAATCACAGACTCGGCATACAAGAAGTATCTGAAGTATTACGACGATAAATGCCAGAAATCCAAAGCCATGATTGATCAAGCCATGGATTATATTCCAGGCGGTGTTCAGCACAACCTGGCCTTCAACCACCCCTTCCCCCTGGTGTTTACCCAGGCTAATGGCTGTACGCTGAAAGATTTAGATGGCAATGAATATATCGATTTCCTGCAGGCAGGCGGCCCAACCGTATTAGGCTCCAATCCTTCCTACGTCAGAAACAAGGTAAAGGAATTGCTGGATACCGATGGACCTGCAACTGGTTTATTTCATGAGTATGAATATCTACTCTCCAAAAAAGTTGCTGAAGTGATACCTGGCGTAGATAAATTGAGAATGCTTGGCTCAGGAACTGAAGCCGATATGGCTGCAATTCGCGTTGCCCGACTGGCCACTGGCAATAAATATATCCTGAAAATGGGTGGGGCCTATCATGGCTGGAGCGATCAACTGGCCTATGGCATACGCTTACCCGGTACAGGCTCCATGGAAGCCAAAGGGGTTCCAAAGAACTGTTTCAAATACACTCAGGAGTTTTACCCGAACGACATTAAATCACTAGAGCGCAAACTGCGACTGAATCGTTTCCGGGGTGGAACGGCCGCAGTTTTGATGGAACCTATAGGTCCGGAAAGTGGTACGCGACCGCTGGATAAGGATTTTAACCAGAAAGTAAGAAATCTGTGCGATAAATACGGCGCCTTGCTGATTTTTGACGAAGTAGTAACTGCTTTCCGTATTGGCATGAGTGGAGCCCAGGGCTATTTTGGCGTCACACCCGATTTAACCGTATTTGGTAAAGTGATCGGTGGCGGTTATCCATCAGCCGGTGGACTGGGAGGTAAAGAAGAATACATGCGCTATCTGTCCGCCGGTATTGCCGGAGGGAAGGTCAAAAAAGCACTGGTTGGTGGCACTATGGCTGCAAATCCATTAACAGCTTGTGCCGGCTATCATACACTCTGTGAAATTGAACGAACCAATGCCTGTGAAATTGCAGGTCGTGCAGGTGATAGATTGTGCAAAGGATTGCAATTATTAATTGAGAAATACCAGCTACCCTTTGTTGCCTTTAATCAGGGTTCTATTGTTCATCTGGAAACCGTCGGCACCATGCTGTTCGACGTACCCTGGCGCAAACCATGGACTATCCCGAAAACTATCAAAGAGATTCATAAGCGTAAAGCCATCATGGAGCATATGGGCTGCGCCTATATGGCAGAAGGAATTGTTACGCTTGCAGGTAGTCGACTGTATACCAATGCCATGCAGGACAACAGCATCATTGATGAAGCCCTGAAACGTTTTGAGCGGGTCTTCAGGAACATAGAAGGAGTTGCATTATGAATCAAATAAACAGGCATGATAAAAACACCATTCAGGACGCAAAACAGATGGTGGTGGATACCGGTATAAAACTGGTGAAATCCGGCTTGATTGCACGAACATGGGGCAATCTGAGCATGAGAGTGAATTCCCACTACATGGCAATTACTCCCAGTGGCCGTACTTACGACGACATGACTCCCGATGATATCGTCTTAATGAACATTGCTGATCTCAGCTACGAGGGCCGCATTAAACCATCCGGTGAAAAGAAAATACACGCCGCTGCTTATCAATTAAACCCGGAAACCCGTGCAGTAATCCATACCCATCAAATGGCAGCATCCACTGTTGGTGGTGCAAGAAGAGAGATTGAAGTCACCAATCCTGAATGGAAAAAAATTCTGGGTGGTAATACGGTACGCTGCGGAGTTTACGCCCTGCCAGGTACCGGTAAACTGACCAGAGGAGCAGCCAAAGCTCTGATAAACCGAAAAGCCTGCCTGCTGGCAAACCATGGTGTCATCTGTACCGGTTCGAGCCTTGAAGATGCTTTCAATGTTGCCCTGACCCTTGAGAAAGCAGCACAGGCATTTATTGATAGTGAGTTTGAAAAACTGACAAATCAAATGGCCAGCACTGAGAACATTCATCAATATTATCTTGGAAGGGTCCTCTGATTATGTCAGAAAGCAGAGTAGAAATGATCCAGTGGATAAAACAACTCCATAAAGAGGGTTACCTTAAAGAAAATCAATACTGCCTTAGCGTTCGACAGGGCAATAGATTATTGATTACACCTGAAGGGTTAAATATTCAGGAATTAACCCCGGCTAATCTTATCGATGCAGACTTCGGTCAGATAGAAGCAAATCAGGTAAACCTACTTCCCGAAGAGGCCAACCTTCACGCTGACATTTACAAGAAGCACGAACAATTTAATGCCATAATCCACTCCTATGGTGACAGCACCCTGACTCTGTCCAGGGCTGGAAAAACAGTAAAGCCCGTATTTGATGATTTCGCCCAGCTTATCGGCATAAACTGCAAAGTTGTCCAACCTTCATTAGATTCAGTGAGTAAAGCGCTGAAATTCAGAAATGCTGTCTACCTGAAAGACAGAGGTGCACTCTGTGCATCCTGTGATCTGGACGATGCCTATGCTGTGGCCATGGTACTGGACAAAAACTCCAAAGCCGTCATCGAAACATTGATTCTGGGAGGGGGAAAAATCATTAACGTTATTGAGTCCGCTTTAATGAGATTTGTCTATAAATTGAAATATTCCAAAGCGGCCACCAAAAATCGCTGATCCTGAAACTGGCTCGTAATCAATTTTAAAACGCCCATAAAGCCCCCCAGTTTCAGGGGGCGACTTCACAGACAAACTATTCACTGTTGGTTTCTTCGTAAAATTTGCTCTCTAAGCCAATAGGCAGAGTTCTTCATTGTTCGCTGTTTCGTTTCATAATCTACGTACACCAGACCAAAGCGAGCACTGAACCCTTTTGCCCATTCAAAATTATCAAGTAATGACCAGACAAAATAACCACACACATCACAACCTGCGCGCTTTGCTTCCAGAACCGTATTAATATGACTGGCAAGATAATTGATTCTTGGCTGATCATTCACAGAGCCACTCTTTACTTCATCAAAATATGCAGCCCCATTTTCGGTAATATAAACGGGAGGATTTCCATACACATTTTTCATCATCGTCAGCAGTTCAGTAAAACCTTCGGGGTAAACTTCCCAATCCATTGCTGTATATTTATACGGATCTGGTTCAGCTTTTCTTGAAACAAACGACCCTCTAAGCCCTGGAATAAAACGGTTGCCTTTAACAAACTCCCTACTGTAGTAATTCAGTCCTACAAAATCATTTGGCGTGGCAATAATATCCATATCACCTTCTTTTATTGTTGGACGAAACCAGCGAAAACGTTTCCACAACACCTCTGGGTATCGCTTTTTAAAAACTGGATCAAAAACAATTCCATTCATAAAAGCATTTGCAGTTACTTTTGCGTCAAGATCAACAGGCCGCTCCCCCCCTGGTATGCATTGGCGTGTAACTTAACGACGGGCCTGCCCTGACGTCGCTCCTTTCTGAACTAATAACCTGTTTTGCCAGGCCATGCCCCAAAAGAATATGATGCATAGCCTGCCAATATTTCCATGGATTTCTCAAGCCCGGAGCATGATTTCCAAATAGATGCCCAAAGGTGGCATGTTCCCATGGTTCATTTACAGTGATCCAGTTTTTAACTCGATCGCCAAAATAGTGAACCACCGTTTTTGCAAAATCTGCAAAATGATAACAGGTTTCTCTACCAACAAACCCACCATAGGCTTTATAAAGAGCTTCAGGAGTATCCCAATGAAAGAGGGTTACATCAGGGCAATAGTTTCAGGAGCACGATAGTTTAGAATTTTTCTAATATTAGCTCTGTTCGATAATTATCATCCATTCCTGCCAGCTTTAACCGTCGAGCCATGCTTTTTGTCTCATAGCGACAACTGAGTTTGTGTACATTGAAACAACACCTCCTAATGGTTGCCACATTCTTTGTTGCTGTACGTTCATGAATTTTACTGGCGTCTTCGCCGAAGCTGACATCTAAAGTACGATGCTGGCCATTCTCAATGCTCCAGTGGTGCCTCACCGATGACAGCATGCTTTGAGCTGACAGCACTCTGCTGCTTATATAAAAGTGGATCTCTGTCGTTTGCTTGGTGCCTATTAGTCTATCCCTCTGGATCGCGGCACACTGTTTCAGCCCTGACCACAAATCTTCAGGATCAATTCTGTTATAAATATCGTTGAATACCCAGCAACGCTTATGCTCATAGCGACCCCTGTTTTTTTCCATGGTTTCTGCAAAACATAAACTCTTATCGGAGTCCACAGGCGTATTTTCGGCTATGTTCCCGTCAATAGTTGGGAGCACTAAAGTCCTATAAAAACTTTATTTTCCTGCTCCACATATGGCTATTCATGAGATAGGAAGGTATCCCAGAACAAATCGCTGTTCTTTGGGCAATAAACAAATGCAATATACAAGATTTAGTCATATCTCTACTTTATAAGGCACGTCTGTAGCCCTGTAAACATAGGGAGTAAGCAATACAACTATTGGCGGGAACATAGCCCGTATTTTCGATGTGCTCAGTAAATACTGACTCTATATTGGCGTGCAACGAAGGCTGATTATTTTTAACGCACAACAAATAGTCAGCTTTTTTATCAATGATCTTCTGGCAAATGTCTCGCTGGCACCCCATAGCATCACTGGTAATCAAAGCACCTTCGAGTACAAGCATATCCAGTACTTTAGGAATGGCTTTAATTTCATTGGATTTTTTATCAATAGGAGTAAAACCCAATATCAGCTTCTGCTCGGAACTGTAAGCACTGACGATTTGGATCATTTTTTTTCCCTTTGCAGGACGTGAACCACGAAGCGCTTTACCATCAATAGCGATGACATTATCGTTTTTTTCGGGAAAAGGCCCCATTCGACGGGTATTAATATCTGAGATCAGGTCGCTCATCCAATCAACGAATAGCTGCATGAAAGCTTTTGAGTCAATGAGTGAGCAGACTTTTTGTAAGGTGTAATGTGTAGGGAACCCAAATCTATAAGGGAAATAGCGTCGAAACCAGTCAGCGTTATGCTTCGCGAATACTTCCATGTCTTCCCATTCCGAGTAATCACTTAGAACGCTTACATAGACAATAAATAGAACTTCAGGAAGTGTATAAACCACATGATCTTTATCACGAGGATCTATCAGCGTGTGTAACCTGTCGAATAGAGTGATGTATTCAGCCATGATAATATTACCTCTGCAATGCAAAGGTATGGCACAAAAATACTGATACGTCAGTCTATTTGAAGCTTACGCCCTGAGGGTTACATAGGGTGATATTCCAGCCTCCATCAGAGCATCAATAAGTCTGTCGTAAAAAATCCAACCCCTTCTTATTTATTTTCCCTTTACCTTCAGGAAATATACGAGACCATGACATTGAAAATCGATACGCATCAAGCGACATGCTACGCATAATGTCGACATCTTCTGATAGCTGTGATAGTGATCACAGGTTATATCAGCATTATGGTCATTATCTATTTTACCCGGGCGGTGACTGAAGGTGTCCCAGATACTATCTCCCCTGCCATCTTTTCTGACCGCACCTTCAATTTGAAACGCAGCCGTCGCCGAACCAATCAGGAAATCTCTTGGAATCTTTATATTTGATGAATCCATATCACTGCAACATAATAAGAATAATATTCACATTATGTTGTCTCTTCTACATCGAAAGATCAATAAAAATAATTAATAAGTTCTCAAATCGGTAACTCAATAGGATTTATTGCGATGCAAGTCGGCCTTCACAGTAAGTAAGACCAATCGGAAAATTTTCATAAAAAAAAACCGCATATGAATGCGGTTTTTTTTATTTCAGCATCTACCCTTTATCAGGGGCAGCCGCTTTGGGTGGATCAATATTTTCATAAATGAGCAGAGGCTCAGAATCACCATTGATCACAGACCCATCGATAACTATCTTGGAAATTGTCTTATCCGATGGAATATCGTACATGGAGTCCAGCAATACTGATTCCAGGATAGAACGTAAACCACGAGCTCCGGTTTTACGCTCCATAGCTTTCTTTGCCACAGCATCGAGAGCATCCTGACGAAAATCTACATCAACCTCTTCCATTTCGAAGAGCTTGTTGTACTGCTTGGTCAGCGCATTCTTGGGTTCTACCAGGATACGAACCAGGGCTTCTTCGTCCAGCTCTTCCAAGGTTGCAATAACCGGCAGACGACCTACAAATTCAGGAATCAGTCCGAATTTCACCAGGTCTTCCGGTTCAACTTCCTTGAAAGTCTCGCCAAGATCCTTGCCATCTTCCTTGCTCTTCACTTCAGCCGAAAAACCAATACTTGATTTATCTGTGCGTCCACGAATAACCTTATCCAGACCAGCAAAAGCACCACCACAAATGAACAGAATATTGGAAGTATCAACCTGCAGAAATTCCTGCTGTGGATGCTTACGACCACCTTGAGGCGGAACAGAAGCAACGGTACCTTCAATCAATTTGAGAAGGGCTTGTTGAACACCTTCACCTGATACATCACGGGTGATGGAAGGGTTATCGGATTTACGAGAAATCTTGTCGATTTCATCGATATAGACAATCCCCATCTGGGCCTTTTCTACATCGTAATCGCATTTCTGGAGAAGCTTCTGAATAATATTCTCTACATCTTCACCCACATAACCGGCTTCAGTCAGTGTTGTTGCATCAGCAATGGTGAATGGAACATTGAGCATTCGTGCCAGAGTTTCTGCCAGTAGAGTCTTACCACTTCCGGTTGGACCAATAAGCAGTATATTACTCTTACCCAGCTCAATCTGATCTTTGTCTTTTTTCTTGTCGCCCTGCTTGTCACCGAAGCGCAAGCGCTTGTAATGATTGTATACAGCAACAGACAATACTTTTTTGGCCCGAGGCTGGCCAATTACATATTCATCGAGAGTTTCCTTGATCTCTCTGGGAATAGGCAATTTTTCGGAAGACTCTTCGGTACCGCTGTCCTGGATCTCTTCACGGATGATATCGTTGCACAAATCAACACATTCATCACAGATAAAAACGGAAGGTCCAGCGATCAGTTTACGTACTTCATGCTGACTTTTTCCGCAAAAAGAGCAGTACAGCAATTTGCCGTTATCTTCACCCTTGCCGCTTGTTTCGTCGGTCATTCGATTACCCTGTTATAAGGACAACGCCTGTACTAAACAAGATGCAGGCATTGGGGCATATTTTCAAGTGCCAGGATTAAGGATTTTTTACAATTAGATCCAGCACCTTGATTCATCAGGTTTGAATATAGCGCTTTATCATCAATCCAGACATTCAGTACGCCTTTAAATCCATTGCAAAAGGCGTACAGCAAAAAGGAGATGGACAATACAGAACCAACGTCTGTTTACTTGCTACCAGCCCTTTCAGTCATAACCTGATCGACCATGCCATACTTCACAGCATCTTCAGCATCCATGAAGTTGTCACGATCTGTATCACGCTCGATAACATCCAGAGATTGTCCGGTGTGATGAGCAAGAACATTGTTCAGTTTTTGCTTGATGGTCATAATTTCCCGGGCATGAATTTCAATATCCGATGCCTGTCCCTGGAAACCACCCAGCGGCTGATGAATCATTACCCTTGAGTGTGGCAGGCAATAACGCTTCTCTGCAGCACCGCCAGCAAGCAGTAATGCTCCCATACTGGCCGCCTGACCAATACACATGGTAGAAACATCAGGTTTGATAAACTGCATGGTGTCATATATCGACATTCCGGCAGTCACTGAACCACCCGGAGAGTTGATATATAAATGGATGTCTTTATCGGGATTTTCCGATTCAAGAAACAACATCTGAGCAACAACGAGATTCGCCATATGGTCTTCAACCTGACCAATCAGAAAAATCACCCGTTCTTTCAACAATCGTGAATAAATGTCGTAAGAGCGTTCACCTCTGGCTGACTGCTCAACGACCATAGGCACCAGGCCTGAATTGGTGATTACACCGGCGTATGGGTCTGTCAGAATAGACATGTCCTGTCTTCACTCCTTGCCAAGTCGAAGAGAAGCGGCCAGATTATCTTTTATAATAAACCAAGCCGCCTGCTTACTAGATTGAAACGACCAAAGCCGCTAAAACCTTAGTCACTATTTCCCAACAATTACAGAATTAGAGAAATAGTAAGATCTTCGTATTGAGGATTATTCAGCGGATTCCGCTTCCACCTTGTCAGCTTCAGCCTCTGCTGCTTCAGCAGGTGCTTCTGGCTGGATAGCTTCCTGATAGCTGCAGGTCGTTTCAGAGACCTTGGAGGCTGCCAGAACAGTATCTACTACCTGCTCTTCAAGAACAACATACTTAACCTGAGAAAGCTGTTCTTCGTTACTGTAGTACCAGTCAACAACCTGCTGTGGTTCCTGATAAGCAGAAGCCATATCTTCGATCATGGTACGAACACGATCATCATCAACCTTAACTTCTTTCTGCTTGACGACTTCACCCACCAGAAGCCCTAAAGCAACACGCTTTTTGGCGTCAGTTTCGAATAACTCTGCTGGTAATTGCTTTGGATCAAAGCCACCCTGAGCTCCACCGAACTGCTGAACGGCTTGCTCACGCATACGATCTATTTCCTGACCAACCAGTGCCGAAGGCACTTCAACTTCGTGGCTGTTCAGCAAACCATCCATTACCTGGTTCTTGATCTTTCCCTTAACAGCCTGACGCAGCTCACGATCCATATTTTTGGAAACTTCTCTACGGAAATCGTCCAGAGCACCGTCTTTCACACCAAAACGCTCAAAGAACTCAGCATTCAGCTCAGGCAACACGGAAGCAGAAACCTTATGAATCTTACAGGCAAATTCAACAGCCTGTCCCGCCAGATCTTCTTTCTGGTAATCTTCAGGGAAAGTCAGTTTCAGGACTTTCTCTTCGCCTGCAGACAGTCCAACCAGGCCATCTTCAAAACCTGGAATCATACGATTGGAGCCCAGTTCAAGAGTAGAGTTTTCAGCACTGCCACCCTCAAATGCTTCACCGTCTTTACTGCCAGCATAATCAAAAACAACCTGATCACCCGTTTGTGCAGGACGCTCAACATCTTCAAACGTTGTGCTCTGCTTACGGAGAGTTTCAATCATTTCATCGATATCGGCTTCCTGAACATCAGCAACCGGACGCTCAATCTCGATATTGGAGAAATCGTTCAGGGTAATTTCCGGATAGACTTCAAAAGAAGCTACAAAGGAAAAATCCTGACCATCTTCATCAACCTTGGGCTCGACGGAAGGTGCGCCGGCAGGATTCAACTTTTCCTGCTGAAGCGCTTCAACAAAAGACTGTTGCATCATCTCGCCCAGTACTTCCTGTCTGGCACCAGCACCGTAACGACGCTTAACCACCTTCATTGGGATTTTACCCGGACGGAAACCATCCAGACGAACTCGTCTGGACAGATCCTGCAGACGCTTGTTGATTTCACCATCGATCTGATCAGCAGGGATAGTGATAGTTAGGCGACGCTCAAGACCGGAGGCCGTTTCTAGGGAGACTTGCATTTCTGTTCCTCAACACAAAACCTGGAGAACCATTCATGATAAGTACTGACCACTAAGCATTTTGAGTACGACAATTCTTTTTTGCACTTCAAAACACAACACTCTCACTCCTCCCGACCATTCGGGCGAAGGACTAGTATCTGGTGGCACTAATCTGGCTCCAGGGCAGTTTGCCATTTAAAAACATACAAAAACGGGGATAAGCATGCTTATCCCCGTTATTGACTGGTGCGGATGGAGAGACTCGAACTCTCACGTCTTTCGACACTGGTACCTAAAACCAGCGTGTCTACCAATTCCACCACATCCGCTCACAATGCTTTACAAAGCATGTATAACATTGCATTTAATGGGGTGGACGAAGGGGCTTGAACCCTCGACCGCCGGAATCACAATCCGGAGCTCTACCAACTGAGCTACGCCCACCATTAAATCTTTCAAAAACTGAATATCCGGATTCTGCTTGAATCCAGAAACTCTTTCAAGTCCATCACCCTATAAATATAACTTTTTAAGTTTTTATCTATAATCTGGCAATGGTTTTGAATATTGGCGCGCCCGGCAGGATTCGAACCTGCGACCACCCGCTTAGAAGGCGGGTGCTCTATCCAACTGAGCTACGGGCGCTCCGATCTTTTCTTTATATCAAAAAAAACCTGGTCGGGGTAGAGAGATTCGAACTCCCGACATCCTGCTCCCAAAGCAGGCGCGCTACCAGACTGCGCTATACCCCGAAAATTGACACTGTATCCAGAGAGTCTCTCTCTGCAACACTCTGTGCAACGGCGCTGAATACTACTCAGGTCAGCGCCTTTCGTCAACGCCAGAAATTAACATTTCACGTTCAAATGCGATAAATCTCCGTTTGAGATCATCAGCGATGGATATTTCAAAAAACATTATTCTTATATATGGATGATCACTACCTAAGAAGCGCCAACCACTGGTAAACTAACAATCTTCTTGATCATCCCAATTGCCATGAATAGGCCAAAGCGACATCATGACAGCGAGAATAATTGACGGTAAAGCTATAGCTCTTCGCCTTACAGATAAAATTGCAGTTCAGGTCAGGGAAAGAACCCGTCGAGGGCTCAGAGCTCCCGGACTCGCCGTCATCCTTATTGGTGATGACCCTGCATCAAAAATCTATGTATCCAAAAAACGAGCAGACTGTGAACGGATCGGGTTTAAATCCACCGCCCATGATTTACCGGTCTCAACCAGTGAACAGTACCTGCTGAAGCTCATTGACCAGTTGAATGAGAATCCGGAAATAGATGGCATTCTTGTACAACTACCATTACCTGACCATATCAATACAGATCTCGTTATCGAGCGTATTCGTCCGGATAAAGACGTCGATGGTTTTCACCCATACAACATTGGCCGCCTGGTTCAGCGCATCCCCTTATTACGCCCCTGTACCCCAAAAGGTGTGATGACGTTGCTGGAAAGCACCAATGAACCCATTCGCAGCAAGAACGCAGTGATCGTTGGCGCCTCCAATATTGTTGGCAGACCTATGACCATGGAACTGCTTCTGGCCGGATGCACAACCACAACCACCCATCGTTTTACCGATGACCTGGCTGCAGAGGTCAGCAGAGCAGATATTCTGGTGGTGGGTGTTGGCAAACCGGGCCTTGTCAAAGGTGACTGGATTAAACCGGGAGCCATCGTTATTGATATCGGTATTAATCGAATGAATGATGGTCGACTTGTGGGCGATGTTGAATTTGATACAGCCAAGGAAAGAGCCAGCTGGATCACTCCGGTTCCCGGCGGTGTCGGGCCTATGACAGTGGCAACACTCCTCGAAAACACACTCTATGCCGCTGAACATTTACACAACTGATGAAGCGTTCTGAAATAGCATTCTGAAATAACATTCTAAATAGCATGACAGCAGCGTATTAAGCACGCTGCTGTTCATTCAGCTGCTTTTAAAAAGCCACTTGCCACGCCAGATTTCTGCTAATCAGACACAAGGCATTCCAGATGAACTTCTTCGCGCCATTCAGCACAATCAACCTCATAAAGCTCTTCTGTTAACTGCTGCCAGCAATAACTCTGCCCATTCACCTTAAGACCAATCATTTTTGACCGACTGAAAATAACTACTCTCCCTCCCTGTCTGAGCGTCACAAGCAGCCGCAGACATCCTTCATCACTGAACCGTATTTGCTGTATCAAAGCACTTGCAGGCAGCCATTTATCAACTAACCCGAAACAACACAACTCAGACTCCGGATAGAAAAAAACGAGTTCTGATTTATTGCTGGCCAACGATAACTCCGGAACCTCGCCGTCACTGAAACAGGATTTCGTCGCCGGTCGATATACAATCCAGTCCCGCCCTTCACTGCCTTCAAGAAAATTATTACTGATTCGTTCAACTAGCGTCCTGGACTGTCCATCAATATTAAAAACACCCAACACCCCGACATCGCCCAGATAATTCCATATTTTCAACAATCTTCCTGATGTCTGTGGATTTTCAAACAGACCGTCACGAGCCACTTTCCCCTGACCATCACAACGTCCTATTCGACCATCATTGAACACCAGCTTCATCAGCATCTCTGCGTCGGTTTTATTAACCGGATCACTGGTATATACCGGCCCGCCACTGACGGCACGTAAATGACCATGAGCTTCTGCATCCTGGTGCATGCTCCACCACATATCCCAGTCACCCTGATAAAATCCATCGTGAAACAAGGCGTTATAGCTGTTTTGTAAAGCGAGCTCACGAATATTATTATCATTTTTCGGGAAGAAATCATCGCTGTTTCTTGATACGGCAGATGAAGGCCGGTTCCAGAGCTGACTCACCGACATCCCCATGCAATTGATCAAACGACCGTCAAAATGTCGCTGCACAGAAACTTCCAGGGCCTGATGAACCGATATCGATACCTCGCCAGGGAATTCACAATAACGATAGTGATTAGCAAGATTGCTCTGGACATCGACTTTTACAAAGTCAACGCCTTGCCGGGCAAGGTACTGATGCCATTGGTTCCAAAAATCAAAAGCGTCATTAAAATCAACAGGCGGCAATGCCCGCTGCGAATCTATAGACACCTGATGAGGCAGCCCTGCCCCTGCATCCAACCCTTCCCATTGACCGGTTAACGCCTGCCAGACACCAAGCCATCTAACTTCATATACAGTTTCAAGTTTTTCCTTTAACCCCTTGATGCCAGAGGGGAATTTTTCACGATTTTCTTTGAATGAAGATAACCGACGATCTTTTTCTTCGGACCAGCCATCATCTATCAACATCCATTTAACCGGAATATTTTTATCCGAAAATTCTCTCGCCTTGGCCAGAACAGCTTCTTCTGAGACATCCAGATAACAGGCATCCCAACTGCACCAGCCCAGATAATCAAATACTTCAGGAACGATACGATCAACTCTCTGCTTACAGTGAAATGAAAGCTGATTCCGCCCCACCACAACACTTTCATTCATGAGGCCATAAGGGTCATCACCAACACCCGCAATCATGATTGTCCCGCCAAAATACCGGACACCGGATTTTTGCGGCGAAACAACCAGCTCGACACCCCCTTCTGCTTTTCCTTTCACAAATGACGTTAACTGTTCATCACAGAAGGTAATCAGGTGGCAATATTGACCCCTCGCCTCCCAGAGAACCGATTGACTGGATGAGGGTAATAACGATAAATCCGTACCAAAATGCGGTCGGGTCCACCAGCTGTTATAAAGATAATGAGCACACAGGCCCGTTATCGATCCCAGGTTATCAATCTGCAGCCTTATTGCATTGAGAGGGTGCCAGGTTCTCCCTGGCCAGCTGATTCCTTTTGAAATCTCAGCCAATACAGATACAACCAGATGCTGACCTGATGTTTTCAGGCTTAATTTTATTGAGAGACTATCTTCATAGAAAAAACCGCCTTCAGTACCATCTGCCTGACATCGGTATTCCATACCATCATCAAGGCAGGCTACCACCGAGAGCCCCTGCATAAACATCTGGTCTTTAAAGAGTAAATTCACCTGTTGATCAGAAATTGAGAAGACGAACATGTAGATTCCCATACTGCTGTGAAATCGAAAGCTCATTCTACCTGAAACTGGAGCAGGCTATCGGAAACTGGAACAGGATGACTGGCCATAAAAAAACCCGCTGTAACATTAATTACAGCGGGTTTCTTTTTCAGCCTAAGAATTTAACGTTCTATTTTCCAGGTTGTCCCGCCACTGCCATCCTGCAGGGTAATGCCCTGGGCGGCCAGCTCATCCCTGATACGATCAGACTCGGCAAAATCTTTTGCCTTTTTCGCATCAATGCGCTTCTGAATCATAGATTCAATCCAGGACTCATCCGCATCAGAGCCTGACTTCAAAAACACTTCCGGCGAGCCCTGAAGAAGCCCAAGAACCCCTCCAAGTTTCACCAGCAGAGCCGCCAGAGACAACACCTTTGTTTCATCTTCAGCCCGTAGACGATTCACTTCACGGACCAGATCAAACAATACAGCCAATGCTTCTGGCGTATTAAAATCATCGTCCATGGAAGCATAGAAGCGTTGTTCAAAGTCGCTCCCTTCTTCTGCTTTCACTCCACTTAATTCAACACCCCTGAGTGCGGTATAAAAACGCTCCAGGCGCACACCGGCTTCCTGAAGAGATTCTTCAGAGTAATTGGTATGACTGCGATAATGACTGGAAATCAACAAATATCGAACAACCTCCGCAGGGTATTTCTCCAGCACTTCCTGAACAGTAAAGAAATTGCCAAGGGACTTGGACATTTTCTCTTTCCCCATCCTCAAGGCACCTGAATGCATCCAGTAACGGGCAAACTCAACACCGTTAGCCGCTTCAGACTGGGCAATTTCATTCTCATGATGAGGAAATGGAAGGTCAGGACCGCCACCATGAATATCAAAGGTATCCCCAAGGCAATGTTTGCACATGGCTGAGCACTCAATATGCCAGCCTGGCCGACCATTACCCCAGGGTGACTCCCAGCTGGGCTCGCCTTCCTTAGCGCCTTTCCAGAGCACAAAATCCAGAGGATCCTCTTTTACATTGTCCACTTCAACGCGCGCACCGGACTCCAGCTCTTCAATAACCTTGCCGGATAACTTGCCATACCCTTCAAATTTGCGCACACGGTAATAAACATCGCCATTTCCAGGCGCATAGGCGAAGCCTTTCGTTATGAGAGTGGACATCATGTCGACAATCTCATCAATGTATTCAGTGGCACGGGGTTCTGCATCCGGCTTCTGAATACCCAGTGCTTCTGCATCGGCATCCATTGACGCGATCATTCGCTCAGACAGTTCAGTAAAATATTCGCCATTCTCTGCAGCACGATTGATAATTTTGTCGTCGATGTCGGTAATATTCCGCACATACGTCAGGTCATAGCCCTTAGCTCTCAGATATCGGGCAACGACGTCAAAGGCCACCATGGTGCTGGCGTGCCCCAAATGACTATGGTCGTACACCGTGTTACCACAGACGTACATTTTTACTTTATTGCCTTCGATAGGCGTAAACTGTTCTTTTTTTCGGGTCAGGCTGTTGTATATCTGTAACACGTTCTGTATTCCTTTATGCTCTGATCAAACCTTGTTCGCCCAGGTGTCTTTTAACCCTATAGTCAGGTTAAATACTGGTTTTTCCGGACAGTGGTCATAACGATCAGCAACAAAGTATCCTTCCCGCTCAAACTGAAAACCCTGCTCCGGTTCTACAGCAGCCAGACCAGGTTCAACCCAGGCTGTCTGTACTTTCAAAGCATCGGGATTCACATGGGTCATAAAATCTTCATCACCCCTGTCCGGCGCTTCATGAGTGAACAGGCGGTCATACATTCTCAATTCAGCCTGTTTGCCATGACTGGCTGACACCCAGTGAATGACACCACGAGGCCTGATACCTTCAGGTGGATTCTCACCCACTGTTCCCGGCACATAAGAAGCATGCACTTCAACAATATCACCCGAATCATCTCTGATGACTGCATCTGCCTTAATGACATAGGTACTGCGTAAGCGTACATATTCACCAATAACAAGGCGTTTGAATTTCTTGCGGGAAAGCGTGGTATCTTCGGTAAAATCAGCTTTATCGATGT
Source organism: Endozoicomonas sp. (assembly GCA_965208385.1). Classification (GTDB taxonomy): domain Bacteria; phylum Pseudomonadota; class Gammaproteobacteria; order Pseudomonadales; family Endozoicomonadaceae; genus Endozoicomonas. The sequence continues at coordinate 40,827 of CBDBOO010000066.1, read as the reverse complement.
AGATTTCACGGGTAAAAGGCAACGTCCGTGACCCCATATCTTCACGGTTCGGGTGCGCCGGAGCCTTCATCTCCTGAACCTCACCTTCCGGCAGATTGGAAATAACCAGTTTCAAAGGATTCAGAACGGCCATTGCCCTGGCAGCATTGGTATTCAGATCATCACGGATGGCATGCTCCAGCATGGATACATCTACAACACCATCGGTTCTGCTGATACCCGCCATTTCAGAAAACTTGCGTATGGATGCAGGGGTATACCCACGACGACGCATACCGGAAACGGTTGGCATTCTCGCGTCATCCCAACCATTGACCACTCCGTCATCCACCAGCCGCTTCAGCTTACGCTTGGACGTTACCGTGTAATTCAGATTGGTACGGGCAAATTCGTATTGCCTGGGTCGACTGGGTACAGGCAGGTTTTCAATAAACCATTCATACAGTGGTCTGTGATCCTGAAACTCCAGGGTGCAGATGGAGTGAGTAATACCTTCAATGGCATCCTCCTGACCATGGGCAAAATCATACGTGGGATAAATACACCATTTATCACCGGTCTGGTGATGAGCTACCTTACGTATACGGTACAGAACCGGATCACGCAGATTCATATTCGGGCTCGTCATATCAATGACGGCTCGCAGGCAGGCGCCACCTTCCTCGAAGTCACCGGCACGCATTTTTTCGAACCCGGCAAGGTTCTCATCAACGCTGTTATTACGATCCGGGCTATCGACACCCGGCTTAAGAAAGTTCCCCCTACGCTCCCGCATGGTTTCAGCATCCTGATGATCCACATAGGCTTTGCCTTCGCGAATCAAATGCAGGGCCCAGTCATAAAACTGATCAAAATAACTGGAAGCAAACAAAACCTCACCGGACCATTGAAAACCCAGCCAGCGGATATCCTCCTGGATAGAGTCCACGTACTTTTGCTCTTCTTTCTCAGGATTAGTGTCATCAAAACGCAGATTACATTGGCCCTGATATTTTTCAGCCAGACCAAAGTTTAGACAAATGGACGTCGCATGCCCCACATGGAGAAAACCATTGGGTTCTGGCGGAAAGCGGGTATGAACAGTAGAGACCAGGCCTTCAGCCAAATCTTTTTCAATAATCTGTTCCAGGAAATTACTGGGTTTATCTGTTGTGCTCATTGTCACTGATGCATCTATGAAGAGTTACTGGCGGGAATGGCCCTATTGTTGAAATAATACAACAGGCTATTGCCATGACTGGCAGAGATTAACATATCCTGAGTAGCGGTAAAATCGCTCACCGCACAAGTATACCCGTTAATCCGCTTTGTTTTTTATTTCTGGCCTGTCTGTGTTTTAAGTTTCATGGAGAATGAATTGCTCAGAATATCATCCCGTTTTCAAAAATCGGTTATCAATACACCGTGACGCTGTGACGCTGTGAAAAAAGTGGAGTGACTTAAACCAAACCATTAACACCGCTTGATAAAGCGACTGATTGTCCAAGATAGTTTTTTACACAAACCTTATAAACACCTAAACTTGGTGGTTTTCCTGCCCGACTTCACGGGCATCACAAACAAGACGGTAACCCCATGGTTGTATTACACACCAATTTTGGCGATATCACATTGGATCTGGACGCAGAAAAAGCGCCCAAGACTGTAGCTAATTTCATTGAATATGTTAAAAGCGGTCATTTCAACGGTACGGTGTTTCACCGGATAATTAATGACTTTATGATTCAGGGTGGCGGTTTTGAACCTGGCATGGTCGAGAAATCAACTCAAGAATCCATCAAAAATGAAGCTGACAATGGCTTAAAAAATAGCGTCGGCACCATTGCCATGGCACGAACAATGGATCCACACTCGGCTTCTTCACAGTTTTTTATCAACGTTTCTGATAATGCATTTTTAAATCACAGTTCCAAAACTCAGGACGGCTGGGGTTACTGTGTATTTGGGAAAGTATCTCAGGGAATGGATGTCATCAATAAAATGAAGGGCGTAGAAACCACTTTCAGAGCCGGACATCAGGATGTTCCTGTGGATGACGTTATCATTGAGTCTGCGGAAATCACCGAATGACCGTTCGGTTTATCTCAGATCTTCATTTAACCCCAGAACGCCCGGCTATTGCCCGGGCGTTCTGCCTGTATATGGAACAACGAGCACCACAAGCGGAAGCTCTATATATACTCGGCGATTTTTTTGAATACTGGCTGGGCGATGACGCCATGGAACCCTTTCATGAAAACATTGCAGCGGTTCTGAAAAAATACACCGACAGCGGTAAGAAATTATATTTAATGCCGGGTAATCGTGATTTCGCCCTGGGGCAACATTTTCTCAAGATCACTGGCGCGCAATGGCTGAAGGATCCAACCCTGGTTGAACTGTACAATAAAAACATTTTATTGATGCATGGTGATCTACTTTGCACCCGGGATCAGCAGTATCTGAGATATCGAAAAATCATACGTAACCCCGTAATTTTGGGCATTCTACGTTTGACTCCGCTGTCCTACAGAAAAAAGCTTGGACTTCAAATTCGCGAAAACAGCCGACAGGCTAAAACCACCAAATCCCTGGAAATCATGGATGTAACGAACTCGGAAGTTAGCCGATTCATGGATAAATTCAGCGTACGGATACTTATTCACGGGCATACGCATCGCCCTGCAATTCATGATGTCAATCTGACCAGCGGAAGCGGCAAGCGTTATGTTCTGGGAGACTGGGATAAAAAAGGATGGGAGCTGGAACTCACCGAAGAAGACATAAAACTGCATGAATTTGTGATCAGTGAATAATGGTTTATGAGTATCCGAGACCGACCCAAGACACGGATATTACTTCATCACTCCCCCGTAACTCTGTCTATTTCAGCTGCCCGACGTAGGAACCCCACTGTGAAAACGAAACTGGTTATCAGCAGACAGAATGGCATCGGCTTCCAGTTTTGAAAAATGTTCAATACGACTCTCTATGGGTTCGTCAGCGTATGAGCGTGCCAAGGTCAGATAATCCTGAAAATGCCTGCTTTCTGATTTCAATAGTGATAAGTAAAATTTATTCAGTTCCTGATCAAGGTGAGGCGCCAGGGCATGAAATCGTTCACAGGAACGCGCTTCAATAAAAGCGCCAATAATCAGCGTATCAATCAACTTTGCCGGCTCGTGATTTCTAAACCCTTTTCTGAGCTTTGCTGCATAACCTGATGCATTCATGTGGCGATAGCCAATATTACGTTTCACCATCAGCGCCACAACCTGCTCAAAATGGCGTAACTCCTCCCGGGCCAAACGCGACATCTTGCTCAGTAATTCAGGCTTATCAACATACCGGAACATCAAATTAAACGCGGTAGCCGCAGCCTTTTTCTCATTGTTGCAATGGTCAATAAGCAGGTTTTCGAGGTTTTCCGGTTTGATAGCTTCCTGTATCCACACTTCAGGCGTCCTACATGGCAAGAAATCTATAATCGGTTGGATATCTGTCTGCATTGATTCAGGTTTATGTTTTAAGTTTACAGTCGGTAGGCAATGAATCATTTGTAATCCATCATAACTTTCGTCAAATAAGTGCAGTCATATCACCACTCTGCTGATGGCTGCTCATTCAGAAACATCTGTGCAGGTATAATAATGCTGTCTGAATCACTTGTCCCCTGAGATGTACTATTGTTTTCAAGTTGACCATTAACGATGGTTGTTGGAATATACTCAGCAAAGCTCCAGTGGTTTACTCCATCATGAATAATAACCGGAATATCCGTGTCTACTCCAGAAACTTCAACGGGTGTGCCATCAAACTGAAACAGGGTAATAACCGGAGTGCATAATGCGTCATAACCAGGCGTAATAACCTGGAATCCAGCAAAATCAGGACTCAGGTGATACAGAGCTTGCGCCACCGCAGGAAACCAGGATAACTCCCCCCATTGAGAATTTTGTAGACCTTGCAAAGCGGACTGCATGCCTTGTTGCCCCCCCATACCGTGAGATATGACATGGTGCTGATGAAGATTCTGATGCATTTGAAAACCAGCGAGTGCCGTTTCTATCACATTCGTCATTTGCGCTTTAAGCGCATCTTCTGAGACATTAAAAAGACTGGCAACTGCATGATAAAAACACAGTCCATCTTTTGGAGTACTCCCTTGCTGTAAACCTTTGTCACGAAGCAACTGGTTGAGTGCGGTTGTATAGGAAGAGGAAACTCCAGATCGACCGGTCTGTTGCTGTAATAAATTTCTGATATAACTACGGTGCCATGATATTTTTGAAGCAGGCTTCCCAGAGAGAATTTGCGAGCCTGAGTCAACGGCCTGACCGGTATGCATGTCTATAATTTCCAGCGCCTTTACGGGTGCATTGTGAAATAATGCATGCTCATAGAGTGTACGCCCGTCACTATCCCGCCAGTTCTTGAGTGCTTCACTGCCTAGCATGCGACCATAATCATTGAGGATGTACTCAAGTTCATCCCTTCTGCGGGTATCGCGCAAAATAGCGGGAAGGTCATCCAGCTGGGCGGGAAAGCCTAAAGGGTGGATACGTCGAAAATAATAGAGAGAATTCTCTGTCGCTAAAACAATATCAAGCAGAGTACGACCGCTTTCATCGTCCCGCCACTGCTCCCAACTTGTCAAGCTGCCCTCCGGCAAGAATCTGGTGATATGTCCGGGTACCAAGTCATGGCTTGTCTCCGCCAGCTCCTGCCTCAGGGTTTCTATAAAATCGTCTGTATCAGGCGTTACCCCCTCTCCATAAGAGGGATACATGATAAGATACAGTGACGAGTAATCCAGTCTGTTTTTGATGGCCAGTTTTAATAAGTTTCCACTTTCAGTCTTGACTTGATCCAGATGAAACGGCTTCTGGTCCCGCTTGGACGCCATAAGAATTTCTTCCAGCCTTTTTCTTGTTGCCCCCCCTTCCTTGCGATCACCTCCAGAATGATTCCTGACCACAATGGCACAGTGCTGCTCGTTAAAAGCCACTTGACCGGAAGCGTGTATCAATTTGATCTGGCTTCCGCTAGCGCCTTCCTCAATAGCCAGGTCTGCAGCACTCAGGCCGCGGCCATCTCTGAACATGCCCAGAGCAAGATTACGGGCACCGCACTGGTTTAATAAATTCGCCAACTGACTATCCCTCGTCTGATGGATATCAGACAGCAGACTAAATAATTGTCGAACAAGCTCAACACCAGCCGCAGCCCGATCAAATTCGGCAACAGTATTATGAAGATTCAGTGACGAGATATGACGCACCACCTCTGGCGAGCGCAGCCAGTTCTGAGGCAGTTCTATGAGGCTAAAGGAATTCCCTGCCATATCTTGTAGAAATACCTCGACGTAGGGCAAAGCAGGATGCTGTTCGTCCTGACGGGCCAAAACCTCTCTCACTGCCGCTTGTCCGAGATAATATTCGGCACTGGTTTGAGTCATACTTTCGGGCAAAGTAACCGCCGTCAAACTCCCCAGACCCAGGCGATCCCAGAGAGAAGGGTTCATTGCCTTCAAATAGAACGTATGATCAATAGCATCATATGGCCGTAGCTCTTCTGTGGGGGGATGAAGCCAAAGCTGACTGAATTGAGTCAACAGCTGGTTATCTATTTCCAGCTCAACACACTCCTCTGTTGACTGCACATTCAGACAGCTCAGCTGGCCAGCAAGTTCTGATACAGCCCTTTTTGCTTTTCTCATTATTCGGATAACCATTTTTCGAAACCCCCTGTTTTTTTTGGAGGACACGATTTCGGTTGGCATCCCATATTGGTGAGCATCAACAGAGTGATCAGCCTGTCTTTTTCGTTTTTTTGCTTTACCTGAGACTTCTTCTATTGCATCCGGTTCTATTGCATCTGAACTGGCTTGGTATCCGGGCTTATCTTGTCCACTACCACTTCCTGGATGAGACAACACCAAGGAAGAAGCCACAAGCCCTATTCCCCCCAGAAAAAAACCAATGACATTCTTGTTATAACGCATATCAAAACCCTGCATAGACAGATTTATTTAAAGGAGCAAGGGGGTGTAATTAAAAGTGTTCCATCTACCCATTATCCTGCTTGCTGCCAGTACTGATCCCAGTCCCCGTTAGAACGCAATGTTCTTAAGCAAAGCATTGCTCCTGCGATGGAAGGCTTCCACCAAGCACCCGGTATTTTTAGTCGCATCTGCACTACTGCACTGTTAGAACTTTCTATTTCGCCAGAGCCAATGGGAAGATTGGCTGCTTCTGCTGCAGCATATTCGAATTGCCCTGGACGGTTTCGGATATATCGGTGACACTCCTCTGGCTTATTGGCTGCTTTGCCTTTCTTTCCGTTTCTATGCGGATCAAGCTCTGCCATGACGGCATTAACATTGCCAGATTTCATGCGTTCCTGCTGGATATGCCGCCACTGTACACGTGTTTCCTTGTTAAACCCGACACACTCTTCTGCTGCATCAGCGAAGTGCTCAGAGAGATGATAATAGTCAACGAGGAAACTTCCTTGCTCTCCAAACACTCTCTTTGTCTGGTTGGCAATCCAGGTGGCTCCATCGCTCACGCAATGGATAGAGGATTGCCGGTTGAGCCCCTGCTCTATTGCACAACTCAACCACTGGTCACCTGCTTCATCCGGCCCTCCCATTGTGGCCTGATGACGTTTATCTGAGCTACCCAGCTTATAGACCTGGCAAAGTTTAGCCTCCTGCCATTCAGTTTTACGTGCTTTGCGTTTGTCACCTTCTGCCTCTTCATCAATGAGGACAACAGGAATCATGCTTCCATCCATTTCTCCTATGAACTGGGCAGCTTCACCGAGGCAGTCCTGACGATTTTGTGATGCACTGATGGAATCATTTTGCATACAGCTTGCGTGCTCAAGAGTTATGGCTCGAATAGAAGACTCAGGCACATCAATACCATAATGTTCATGTATTTTTTTTGCAGCTGCCTGAAAAGAACTATCTGCACCAAAGTCTACAATTTTACGTTGAATTGTGCGGGAGTAGTCGCGACAGTGAATATGAGCGGCATGACTGAAAGGTCTGACCCGATGCTTGTCTACCGTCTGGCAGCGTTCAAGAACTTCTATTTTCCCATAGGTGCTCAGCCAATAAGTGTTTTTTTTTGAGTTTTAGCTCCGGGGTGCTTCAGGCAAGCCTCGCCAAATTTTTGATCTTCCTTGTAGGTACCCCAGCCAGTAAGCAGTTCATTGCCCATTTCACGCAGGTGGACAATGACGGCTTCTTCAGCATCATCAGCACGATCCAGGAGACCTGACTCGGCTTCAACAATATCCAGAAGTGCAGAAACTCTAAGCTCAAGCTCGGGGTGGGCTGCAAGTCTATCAGCAAGAGAAATAGGTGAGGGCATAATACTAACTAGGGTTGAGAAATACTCTTACATTATCGTTCATATTGAGGTTTTGTGGGCAGAAAAACTTCTAATGAACACTTTTAATTACACCCGGAGCAAGGAGCAAGGAGCAAGGAGCAAGGAGCAAGGAGCGATTATAGTAGATAGATTTTATCAGGCCATTAGACTGGCATTTATTTCACAATTGGCATGATCTATCAGCAGAACCTCCTGTTGATTCACAGCCACTTCGATCCAGGCCTCAGGGGTTTCACAGGGCAAAAAATCTAATAGTTCCCGGGGTAATTGAGATTTACTGCTTTCACTCATAGAGTTTTATCTTTCCTGTCTTATTTTATCGATCTGAAAAACACCCTGAGAATAAAGGGCATAACCATCAAGAACAACTGTCAATTTCCTAAAATAGGTTCCTGAGCAATGGCAGTAACATTATTGATTCATGTCAATATTTAAATCTCTAAACTCATGCACTCTAAAGAAAACAAGATTAAAACCCAACAGGATGGAGGACATATGCGAGGAATTAATAAAATCCTTGTGGTCGTTGATACCCGTAAGGAGCAACAATCAGCCCTGAAAAGAGCGGAACAAATCAGTCAGACCACCGGCGCTGTTCTCCACATTCTTGCTACAAAGCCAAATACTGATGAAAGCTCAATGGGAAGGCTTGAGGCACTTGCCCTCCCTCTTCTACAGGAAGGTATTGAACTCTATTTGCATGAAACCTGGCATAAATCCCTCATTGAAACAATTATTCATATACGCCAGATGGAACGGTGTCATATGGTTATCAAGGATGTGAGTGATAAAGAAACCAGCCTCAAGGGAACTCTTAAAAAAGCACTCTTTACACCTGATGACTGGCGCCTGCTCCGTCAATGCCGGGTTCCTGTCCTGTTAGTTAAAACAGATAACCCCTGGAACAATAGCGCTATGCTGGCAGCCATCAACGCTGATCCAGAAGATCATTATCATTCAGTACTGAACCATGCCATTCTGGAACATGCGCGGGCTCTGGCTGAAGGTTTCACTTCCGATCTCCACCTGGCAACTATGTACCCTACGACCATGCTGGCTATACAGGATAAAGGGGATGGTTTGACCGATTTTGATTTATACCGGAAAAACTGCATGCAACTCGGAGACAAGTTTGACCTGCATGAAATGAATCAGCACATCGAACCTGGACCTCCGGAAACCCGCATTCCCAAACTCGCAAGACAGCTGGGAATCAGCCTTCTGATAATAGGTACACATGCCCGCACAGGTTTAAGCGCAATGACCATCGGCAATACGGCCGAGCAGCTGATTGCAGACGTTGATACCGATATGCTGATACTTCAACCCAAGCATCATATGATCCCGTTGGAGCGGGAAATGTCACGTTAACGTCATAAAAAAATGGAGCAATGAACAATTGCTCCTCCCTTCATTTTAATTGCAGATTACCGCTTGAATACGTTGGATGTGACTGCTCTACAGGACGAATCAGTCTGGAGCTTCTATATTATTCGAGTCAGGTTAGCCTTCAAAGAAGTCTTCGGGCAGCCTGAGGTCGGGGGGGTGATAACTGAATTACACCTCTATTTCAACGAATGAATCATCTGATAGACACACTGCTGATATGAACTTCGACGAATTCGATGTTAAATTCGTCATTCTCCACACTGGTTTCCCCCAGCAGTCTCAGAACGTCATTCAAGGTAGTGATCATTAAAATCGACAACCTGACCATGTTTAAGCCCATGCTTGAACACATACCTCACCTGTAGGGATAGTCCCTGTCAGGTATTTCTTTCAGCATATTGGTAATTTACTGAGACTGGATATGAACAAGAAAGAACTGGTAGAACACGTGGCCGATCAAGCCAACCTGTCACGCAGCAAAGCCGAAATGGCCGTTAATGCTTTCATTCATTCAACACAGGATACGCTTGCCAGGGGAGAGGTGGTGCAACTGATTGGCTTTGGTACGTTCTCAGTCGCCGATCGTGCTGCACGAAAGGGGAGAAACCCTCAAACCGGTGAAGAAATTCACATCCCGGCCTGTAAATTGCCACAATTCAAACCTGGTAACAAATTACGGGAGCACGTGAAATAAACAGGAAAAGCGCCCTCGGCGCTTTTCTCTCATCAACCCTGATAGCAGAACTCAAATCAGGCCATGGCTCTCATAACATTTAGAATGGCCCGCTTCTTTTTATTATTCATTCGATTCAACTGACCAATAATTTCACCGTCTACCGCCGTATCACAGATGGTGTCACTATCGTTGGTCAGATATTGATTGCCACGGCCTGTGGCAATCCACTCGAATGAGACCTCGAGTATCTCTGCCACTTTACGCAAATTTTCCAGGCTGGGACTGCTCATCTGCGTTTCCCACTGTGCCAGGGCACTTCTGGAAACACCAATCAGATCAGCCAGCGCCTGCTGTGAAAATCGCTTTTCTTTGCGGCTTCGTAAAATCCGTGTTGTCAGGTTCATCCATGAACTCTCAAAGTTGGATCAAAAATGGATCAAAAATGAAACTATTACTTATTATAATTCAGTGTAACACAAGCCTGATTAATAATTGGTTGAGATGAAAATCGAACCTGTATTAGAGAGTGTCCAGTCAGCTATTCAGGCTTAAATTCACTGAATTAAGGAAGCATTTAGTAGTACGAACCCTGAATACTCAACTGGAGAGCATATATTTCATCTATACCCATCAGCAGGAAATATGGGTATTTATCACGGTAATTTGACGATACGAAGCTGAATCTTTCCTTCTGGCAATTTACTCGTTTGAACCAAATGTTCGATATTACTGGTTAGCCTGATCTGCCGCGGCTTCACACCCTCTGAAACCAGCCTTTCTAATAATATATTCCGATATTGTTTCAGATCGATCTCAAGCTGATCGTACTCATTTAATGTAGCGGGCATAATCCCCTGAATGATCAAAACAACCCTCAAGGATGGATTTGAAATCAATAGCGCACCCAGTTCCTGAAAAGAAGGATCTACAGCCATCAGAGAGGCTTTATTCGACAGGTAGATATTCGCACTTTCATGATTAAGCAATTGCTCACTGAGCTTCAATCCCGTTACTGCTTGCCTATGAACAGCAGGCTTGAACATGTCAACTAAAGCATATACACGTCCATTACCCCTTCGAACGGTGTACACAGAGAAATAATCGCCAGCCTTCTCTCCGATAAAATAAGCCTGATAGCGATCCTGACCATAAAGACGGGCAATATCAAATACATCATTCGCCCAGAAATTACTGCCTCCACAGGAAAAGCTCTTGCAGCTATAGCGTTCACTGACTCCTGCTGACAAAAACTGATTCAGAAAAAAATCAAAGGCACTAAGACTGTCATGCCCCTGGGGCATTAAAAACAGAGCTCTTTCGAGGTCGCCTTTCAGCCATTGAGCGTCATCGGAAGTGACTATTCCATTCACTTTTTTCATCAAATTGATAATAACCGGATGATTTTCCTTAGTCTCTCTCTCGGATAACTCCTGTCGTGAATTGGGGTAAGCGGTGAGTTCGAAAGCCTGAACAGATTCATTGAAAACAAAAAAAAGCATTAATATAAGAGAGAAAGAAAAAAAAGACTCCCTGGAGCGCCCGGAAAGAAATTCTGCCGTTATTGTCATTTCTGTCATTCCACTCCTGAACCCGAAATTCATCCAACGTTCATTAACGCAGATGAGAAGCTATCAGGTTATCACATAGCCTCACTGAACACAGTGTTTGCAATATCAGCAACCGCTTCAACACAACCGTCCATATGAAGATGATGGGACCCAGCCAAAGGATAATAACGAATATCAGGAAGCTGCTCCTTGTTCTGCAAGATCAGCTGTTGAATCAAACCTGCATCGGCATGAATCAGATGGGTTGAACATTTTAATGCTTTGGGGAAAGCCAGACTTTGCTCCAGAGTGAACCGTACAGGTGAAGACATTTTCAATCTTGGATCATTCGTCCAGACCCAACCCTCACCGTCATTCTTTAAGGAACGCTCTACCAGCAGCTCAGAAGATTTCTTTGATACTTTAAACAACCCCATAGCCCTTGCCCGGACAGCCTGGTCAAGGGTGCGGTAATAAGCTCCTGGCTTACTATCGGATAGACCCTGTCTTGCCGTGAGATACTCAGTCAGAGACATTGGTGACTCATCAGCTGTACGCGGCATCGGAAATAAACCATCAACCAGTACCATGGAACTCACACGATCCAGCAGGATCGATGATGCAGCCATAGTGGACACAACAGCTCCCATTGAATGCGCCAGGAGACTGACTCTGGAGAGTTCCAGAGCATCCAGAATGGCCACTAAATCTTCAACATAATGCCAAATATCATAACTGAAGCCTGGAGGTCGATGCTGGCTTAGACCATGGCCAGCCTGATCAACCGCAATCAATCTGACACCCTTCAGTTTTGAAGCCAATGGTGTAAAACTGGCAGCATTATCCATCCAGCCATGCAAGGCCACTATCGGCTTTGCCTCAGGGTCGCCCCATTCAATGGCGGCAAACTCCAAATTGGGTGTCCTTATCTTTATTTCCCTGGGGATCATACTGTTAACCCATCAATCATTTTATGTATCCGATGCGCTGTATTAGCAGGATCTTCAAAAGGAAACATATGCCCCCCTTCCGTGCTTTCCAGATTCAACGAAGTATTAAGACGGAGTAATTTAACTCTCAAAGGTGTAATAACGTTGCTTTGCAGCCCATAAATCAGTCCACATGGCACTTCATCACCCGCCCCTCTTTTAGGTTGAGAATCAGGCACATTTCTAAAAATACCCACTTCCACCGCAGGGTCATATTTTAACGTCAAGCCCTCAGGATTGTGCGTTAAACCAAATGAAATATAATCCTCCAGACACTCTGGATCGAACGCACTAAACAGTTTCTTGCTCTGAAAATATTCAAGAGCCTCCCGACGATCCGGCCAATGACTTCTTCGGCCTTCTGTTCTGCCCGCTGGGGTGATCTTATCCACCAATCCGAACTGTTTGGCTAATCGGATCATACTCCGGTCAATAATGGTCAGTGCTGGCGTATCAAGTGCAACCACTGAACTAAAAAGCTCAGGCCTTCTTCTTGCTGCCATCATGCATAAGTAACCACCCATTGAGTGGCCCAGACCAATTACCGGCTTACTATACCGGGCTTCTATATAATGGATAAGTTCAAGGGTTAAATGCTGCCAGTTATCCGTATACGGGTACTCAGGATCATGACCATGACAATCAAGATAATCTGTAGCGTAACCGTAGCGATCCAGTTCAGAAAATAGTTTTCGATAGACTGAGGAAGGAAAGCCATTGGCATGGACGAAATGGATTTGATCAGTTTTTATCATTATTATTCAACACAGCTACTGCCCAATGACTTAATACATTAATAAGACAACGGAAAATTCATACAATCGTTTGATTGAGAACGCTAACAGGTTCAGATGAGTGTTACAAGTACACAGGAATTGACATTTCGGTGGATAGACCGAGGAATAACGTCTGCCTGTTCTAGCATCAGCTCCCGTACAGGATCCGAAGGTAGAACAGACAGAAAATCACGCTCTATTTAAACTTGCTACTAAATAAGCAACAAAAATTGAAAGTGGTGCTGGAATCTAATCTTCATCATCTTCGTTATACAAATCAATAATATCGCTTTCCGCTTCCCGGGTATTTGAGTTCCTCTTCAGGGCAAGCCTGGCAAGATAGGATTCATCAATATTGCCCGCAAGGTATTTGCCATCAAATACAGAACAGTCAAAATCTTCAATTTCTGGATTAAGCGATAAAACAGCTTTTTTCAAATCATCCAGGTCCTGAAAAATCAGCTTGTCAGCCCCGATCAATTCACACATTTCCTCCTCAGAGCGGCCATAAGCGATAAGCTCTTCAGACGTAGGCATATCAATACCATAGACATTTGGATAACGAATAGCGGGTGCCGCAGAGCAGAAATAAACCTTTTTGGCTCCCGCATCACGCGCCATTTCTACAATCTGTTCACAGGTTGTGCCACGAACAATGGAATCGTCAACCAGCAGGACATTCTTCCCTGCAAATTCCTGCCCGATGGCATTCAATTTTTGCTTGACGGATTTCTTACGAATTTCCTGTCCAGGCATAATGAATGTTCGACCAATGTAACGATTTTTTACAAGCCCTTCACGATAGGGCAACCCTAAGCGCGTGGCCATTTCCAACGCTGAATTACGACTGGTGTCCGGTATAGGCATAACGACATCAATGTCATGATCAGACCACTCACGAAGAACTTTATTGGCCAGGGTTTGTCCCATGCGTAAACGGGACTGATAGACAAATACACCGTCTACAATTGAATCAGGACGCGCCAGATAAACATATTCAAACATGCACGGGTTTAATTTCCCTTCTACACATTGATGCGTGTGTATCTGATGATTATCATCAATAAAAATAGCTTCCCCTGGCGCCACATCCCTTATCAATTCAAAGCCGAGAGCATCCAGTGCAACGGATTCTGAAGCAAACATATACTCAGTACCCTGCTCTGCTTCACGTTTGCCATACACCAGTGGCCGAATGCCATTAGGATCCCGAAAGCCCAGCATTCCATGACCATTGACCATAGCAACAACTGCATAGCCGCCTTCACAGCGCTGATAAACTTCCGTTAATGCATTAAAGAAATCCACCGCTTTAGGCTTCAATTTTCCCTGTTTTGTCAGCTCATGAGCAAAAACATTCAAGAGGATTTCTGAGTCCGAACGGGTATTAATGTGCCGAAGGTCACTCTCAAACAGCGCCTGTTTAATTTCTTCAGCATTGGTCAGATTACCGTTATGCGCAAGAGCAATACCATAAGGGGAATTGACGTAAAATGGCTGAGCCTCTGCAGAACTGGAAGTCCCCGCGGTGGGGTAGCGAACATGGGCCAGACCCATGGTGCCATGCAGACGTCGCATATGCCGGGTACGAAATACATCTTTAACCAGACCATTATCTTTTCGCAGGAAAAAACGACCATCACTAATGGTCACCATCCCTGCAGCGTCCTGCCCTCTGTGTTGCAGTACGGTCAGCGCATCAAACAACAGCTGATTGACATTGACCGTTGCCGAAATACCGACGATTCCACACATGTAAACTTCCTCAGGCTTGATCAGCTAATATCTCACCTTATTGTAATAAGGTGATTGGCATACATTGTTAGAATTATGTTCCAAAATGCACGCTATGTACGGCAATCCGACAGCCTTTTGAGGAATTTGCCTGTTCCACAACGGTCGGATTACCTATTTTCCATTGCCCAGAAACAGCAATAGCCCGCAACACTCCCGAATTGCTGGCTATTGATAGATTTAGTTCGACAAAAATCTGCAGTGTAATTATTGTTGCTGCTGCAGTAGAGGCCCCACTATTTCCATGACGATCTGTTTTGACCAGTCCGCCAGCATCAGAAAGTGGGGTAATAGTACCGAATTTTTCCAGGCAATGTCCTGCTCTAATGGCACAAAACTCAATAAACCAACAAGAAGTATCACAAGTACACTGCCACGCAGTGCACCAAAGGCCATGCCCAGCAACCGATCCGTACCCGTCAGACCCGTGGCATGAACCAGGCCTGCAATAATATAGTTTATGAGCGCTCCAACCAGCAGGGTCGCTACAAATAGCAGACCACAGGCCACTATGACGCGAACAGAAGGCGTTTGAATATAATCAACTAACTTGACTGACAGAGCACCACCAAAGGTCCAGGCGATAAAAATCGCAGCAACCCAGGCAACAAGTGACAACACTTCCTTGAAAAAACCACGCTTCAAACTGATCAGGGAAGAAACAACAATAACAATGAGAATGACCCAGTCAATCCAGGTAAATGACACAATGAAATCCTTAACTTGATACAATTACTGAATATTATCAGTTTTAGCCCATGAGTTTACAGGATCAACTTGCTGTTGTTGCCCCAATCCTATGGTTAAGCCAATAGGTAACCAGAATATCACCCATACATAACCAGGCCGCTCTATTACACGATAGACGTCGGTTATCATAGCCACTAGTCCGACGATAAGAATACCCAATGCATATTTCGCTACGGGCTCATTCCAATATTTTTTAATTTTATATATTGCACTTAAAATTATGCCTGTGAAGAAAACACCGCCAACGAGACCAAAATTATGAAGTACTTTGAGATAATAGCTATGAGGGTGAGTTGCATAAACAGGCCCTTTCGCAAGAAATTTTGCTTCCCACCCATGACCAATAATGGGCTTTTGGAAAATATCCTCAATGGCTGTTTTCCAGATCATAGAACGACTATTGACACCATCACCAAGATCATCTCCAAAAAATATAGTCCACAACGGCTGATGATATTGACTCACAATCAAAATAAAAAACAACCCTGCTGTAATTAGAAATAATTTTGATTTTTTACTATTTATCAAAAATGCCAATGTAACCATTGATACTGATATTGAGATCCATGGCCCTCTGGACCATGTTAGCAAGAGGTAAATAAGCAAGAATAAAAACAGAAAACAACTAGCAGAGTTAGCTAACATATTTTTTTTATTAGTACATAACCACACAAAGATGATGCTTGTAAAGCAGGCATGATATAAGCCAGATAGAATGGGGTTTTTAAAATCACCAAAATCAGATACGCCAATACTATAAACTCGATACAACCTGTACCCAAAAGGTTCACCATTAATCAAATAATGATTCATCAGAGATAAAATAGCTCCTAACGCCACAACTACAGATGTCGCCCACAACAATTTAATTAATCGACTCTGCTGAACTGACAATGCCTTTAGAACAAACAGGTATACGGTAATTGATAAACCACTCTTTAACATACGAGAAAAGCTTTCATCTGTGTCGGACCAAACCAAGCTTAGTAAGCCATATCCTAAAAACAGTCCAACAAATATCTCCAGCCAATCAGATTTAAGCGATCTAAATTTAAGCGTTCCAAATTTATAGACTGATAAAAATATAAATATAACGCCTGGAAATAACAACCATATATTAGTTTGGGCTAATTGCGCCGAGCTACCAAGCCATATGACACATGAAAGCTGAATAAACAACCCAACCGGCAACATGTACATCGCTAAAAATTCTTTTAACCTTACCATTTAAACCTTTTATATAAACATGATAACAGAATAAATAATTAGAAATCTCTTAATGAAGATTTTGTCTTAGCTCATTCGATTTTGACAACAAAGATTCTTGCCCGGGGTTTGTAACAGAAGATTCAGCCATCCAGTCAACAATTCCACTGGATGGTAAAAAACCATCTACCTCCTCACGTAATAAATCCCTGACTCTTTCAAAATCATTCTTTGACATACTTTCAGTAATATTTGAAAACAAACATGTCAGTTCAAACCAATTCAGTTTACTTTCCATCGCCTGGCTAATTTTTTGATGATCTGTACCTGCTACATTATCGCCAATGAGTAACTCTTCATAAAGTTTCTCACCTGGGCGAAGTCCTGAGAAAATAATTTCTATGTCTCCATCAGGAATAAACTCATCCTTAACCGTTAGACCGGAAAGTACAATCATACGCTTGGCAAGATCGATAATTTTAATTGGTTGCCCCATATCGAGTACAAACACTTCGCCGCCAGAGGCCATAGCGCCTGCTTGTATAACAAGTTGTGCCGCTTCAGGAATAGTCATAAAATATCGATTTATTTCAGGATGTGTAACAGTCACCGGACCGCCAGTTCGGATTTGTTCACGAAAAAGAGGTATAACCGAACCGCTTGAACCCAATACATTCCCAAACCGAACCATGGAAAAACACGTTCTATTGTGGACCTCTACAAAACTACCGTATTCAGGTCCATAAAGCTCAGAATTATAGAGTGTTAGACTTTCCTGATCAGCCAAGGCTTGTAAAGACATTTCAGCCAACCGTTTTGAGGCTCCCATTATATTCGTGGGTCTAACCGCTTTATCGGTTGAAATTAAAACAAACCGTTCAACTCCAGCGAGAATAGCCGCTTGAGCTGTGTATAAAGTACCCAGCGTATTATTTCGTAAACCTTCTTCTATATTATGCTCAACCATAGGTACATGTTTATAAGCTGCCGCATGATAGATAGTTTCAACAGAAAACCTATTCATTGCCTCTAATAGACGGGCAGGATTATTTATTGAACCAAGAATCGGAATAATTGAAACTGAGGAGCATTCAGGTAAGGTAGAGCGTATTCTTAACAAATCTTGCTCAACGGCATAAAGATTAAACTCACAATGTTCAAAAAGTACAATCTTTTCAGGTTTAACGCTTAGAATCTGTCGAGATAACTCGGATCCAATTGAACCACCGGCCCCTGTAATCATAACCGTTTTTCCAAGTATACACTTTTGAAGTAATCCAGAATCAGCTGCAACTTCTTCTCTGCCAAGCACATCACCAATGTCTACATGTTGTATTTCTTGCATTTTCATTCGACCACTGGCCAGATCGGCCATGGCTGGAACAGTGCGTATTGGTAACCCGTATTGTTCCAGGCTTTGAACAATTTCTCTACGACGTGCACGAGTGGCTGAAGGTATAGCCAATAAAATTTCCTGTGCACCACGCTCTTGAATCATCTGCTTGAACTGTGTTGGCGCGTATATTTTGTTACCCTGAATAACTCTACTCGTTTTGTCACTGTCATCATCTAAAAAGG
This sequence comes from Endozoicomonas sp., assembly GCA_965208385.1. Lineage (GTDB taxonomy): Bacteria > Pseudomonadota > Gammaproteobacteria > Pseudomonadales > Endozoicomonadaceae > Endozoicomonas. The sequence goes on along the minus strand of CBDBOO010000066.1, from coordinate 22,740 downwards.
CCACCGGCTGATATTCAATACCCTTATCCAAGGCTACCATTAACTGCACCCCTGATGATCCAGCACCAAATATTGCAACTGGAATACCGTGGCCAGCATGCCCAGTTTTATGGTTAAAAAATTCCGGAAAAATATCTACGATGGTTTGCCCTAAAAGCCATGAGCGCATGACGTAGCGAGTCACTGTCATAACTATTAATAGAAGCGACCAATATATAAAGGGAATCGATCGAGGCACATGATTTTGACCAAGTAAGAAGCCACCAAGCATTAAACAAAGGGTTGCCAAGCTACAAGCTTTAAAAATTGTAACAATAGAATCCGACCCCATATAGCGAAGGACTGCACGGTATAGTCCAAACCGAATAAAAAAAGGTACTGATGTGGCAGTAGCAACCAAAAAGGCGGGTAAATACTCTTGAAATGGATTTGAAATACCCAGACGCAAATAAAAGGTCAACCAAAGGCAACCCCATACGGACAAGGTATCAAATAGAACACCTATTATTCTTTTACGGGAACGGGATAATGACAATAATTGAAAACGCATAGGGTCGTCGCATGGATTAAAGTTAAAGAATCATCTCAAGCTTTGGAAGCTTCAAGTATTACGCTCTTAATTGTATCGCAACATTTCTGTATTTCTTCAGGCATTAACGTTGGATGAATCAGAAACATCAGACTAGTTTCGCCCAACTCTCGAGCAATGGGCAGGCGCTCTTCTGGGCGGCAACCAGTACCATCAAAAGCTTTCTCTAGATAAACCTCTGAGCAGGAGCCCTGGTAACAAGGAACCCCTTGCTCACAAATTTCATTAACAATACGATCCCTATCCCAGCCATCTTTTAACTTCTCAGAGCGAACGAATACATAATATTTATAGAAAGCATGAACTATATCAGAGGGAATTTGTGGAATGCGTATGGCAGGAAATTTGCTGCAGGCATTCGAAATAGCTTCAGCATTTTGACGACGCAGCCTATTCCATTCTGGCATTCGTTTTAACTGAATCCTACCAATAGCTGATTGCATTTCAGTCAGACGCCAGTTTGTACCAATAGAATCATGAACCCAACGAAAACCAGGGGGATGCTTCTTGTTATAAACAGAATCAAAGGATTTACCATGATCTTTATAAGACCACATGTCCTCCCACAGATTTTTATCATTGGTAGTGACCATACCACCTTCGCCACCGGTGGTCATAATCTTATCCTGACAAAAAGACCAGGTACCGATATGCCCAATACTTCCTACAGAGTGACCTTTATATTTAGCACCATGCGCTTGTGCACAATCTTCAATCACATATAGATTATGCGTTTTTGCCAGTGCCATAATTGCATCCATATCGCAGGGCCAACCAGCGAGGTGCACACAAATTATGGCGCGGGTTTTATCAGTGAGAACTGCTTGAATGGAGCTGGTGGTAATATTTTGAGTATTAGAATCGACATCTGCAAAAACAGGCGTTGCACCAGCAGTGACGATTGAACTTGCTGAAGCCAGAAATGTTCGGGATGTAACAACTACTTCATCACCTACTTTTATATCAAGAGCTTTTAAAGCAAGGTCTAATGCTAGAGTTCCATTGGCAACAGCGATGGCATGCTTGCTATCGGTGTATTGGGCGAATTCCTTTTCAAACTCACGACCTTCAGTTCCAGTCCAATAATTAACTTTATTAGATAATAAGATACTTGAGACAATATCGGCTTCTTCTTTAGTAAAGGAAGGCCAAGGTGAGAAAGGTGTGCTAAGCATATAATTAATTTTAACCAGTAAACATTTAGAAAAAAGCTAATTGACCGGAGAGGCAGGAACGCCTACTACAGTAGAATGTGCACCAACATCATTTAAAACCACTGCTCCCGCACCCACAATGGCACTCTTACCAATATTTCTACCTTGAGTGATCTGCGCCCCCATACATACCCAAGCTTCTTTTCCTACAATTACTTCTCCAGCAAGAGAAGCACCAGGGGAGATATGGACTCCATCGGCAAGGGTACAATCATGATCAACATTCGCTCCTGTATTGATAATACAAGCAGCGCCGAGTTTTGCATGGATATTTAACACAGCACCAGCAAAGACAACACTACCTTTATCAATGTCAGCAAAGGAGCTAATTACAGCAGATGGATGAATAATAACAGGAAAATGAAACCCTTCAGAAAGACCAAATTGAAGCCAGTCTAAACGTAGTGAGTTGGAACCTACGCCTAAAGCCAATTCTGGGTACACTGTTAAGAATTTACTTAATTCAGATATTTTTCCAATAACTTCCCAGTTATTAAGCATTGTCAACTTGGGAAAACGGTCGTCTAAAAAACTAATTTTATTCCATTGACCAGTAGCAAAAGCACAGTCAGCAACTACTTTCGCATGCCCACCCGCACCTAGAACAAGCAAATTTTTATGCATACTTTATTCTTTATGATTGGAATCTCTATTTAAAGAAGAACCCTGAAAAACAGGCATAGTAGCATGTTTGTCTGCACTAACATCCTCCTCAAACAAAACCTTCTTAACTGTCAGAAAAAGTATCTTGATATCTAGCCACAGTGATTGATTGTCTACATACCAAACATCAAATTTAAACTTTTCCTCCCATGAAATGGCATTGCGGCCATTCACCTGAGCCCAACCGCTAACGCCTGGTTTAATTTCATGACGTCGAAACTGTTCTTTCGAATAGATCGGTAAATATTGCATTAATAAAGGGCGTGGTCCTACTAGACTCATATCACCTTTTAATACATTCCAGAACTCTGGTAACTCATCCAGACTGGTGCGACGCATAAAACTTCCAAGTTCTGTTATGCGTTTTTCGTCAGGCAAGGGATTACCGTGACTATCACTAGTATCTTTCATAGTTCTGAATTTTATCATAATAAAAGGCATGCCGTTTTTTCCTGGCCGGATTTGCCGAAAAATAACAGGACCGCCCATATTGTAATAAATTTTCCAGTATAAAAGCGCTATAATGGGACTAAAAATAATGAGCGCAATCACGGATCCAAGAATATCTATTAAGCGTTTGAGCATAGTGAAATCTCAGAAAGATATTAGTATTTAGCATTCAATCAATGATCATACGATAAAGTCTTTCATTAACTTTATTCGCATCAAATTTATCAAAGGCCATTTTGTGACTCTCCAACCCCATCTTTGTAACCAGCTCAGGATTTTCCAGAAAATAGGACATCGCCTCTACAAGGGCACCTATATCATGGGCCGGTATTAGTATTCCATTACGTTTATGTTCAACAGTATCTCTACAACCAGGTACGTCAGTCGTTATTACAGCACGGCCGATCGCCATGGCTTCTTGTGTACTTCTAGGCACACCTTCACGATAGTAAGATGGCAACACGAAAACACTACAGGCAGCAAGCCAGTCAGGGACATTCATCACTTGACCAGGGTATTCAATAACTCCTGATTGACAGAGTATCTTCAATCGCACCATAGAGGTGGAGCTTGTGCTACCTACCTCAGGGGCCCCCAAAATAGTAAACGTAACTTGAGGATATCTAGCCTTAACTATTTCTGCAGCCGAAATAAAATAATCCACTCCCTTTTCCTTCAGAAGGCGACCGACAAAGGTAAAATTAACATTATCGCTATCTAGCGGCTTTACATAAGGAAATTCATTAAGATCAAGGCCAATACCACCAAGCACAACTACACTTTTCACATTGATGGAATTCCGCTCAATAAGATCCCGTTTATCATCCTCATTTAGCAAAATAAGCCTATCAAGTTGTGGAAGAGTACACTTATAAAGCATTTCCTGCATTAATTTAATCAGCTTGGTCTTCAAACCAGCACCTTCGGGAGGTACGGTAAACGTATGACCTAAACCCTCCAACATACCCACACATTTCGGAACCTTAGCTAATCTGGCAGCAAGCGTCCCAAAAATCACAGGTTTGGAAAAATACGATAAACAAACATCAATCTGCAAACCAGATAGAACACCCCTTAATTTTATTGTGTTTTTAATATCAACAAAAGGATTTAGTCCAAACCTTTGAATTTCATATCGTATCGGTATAGCACCCAGTATTTTCACCTTCGCTTCAGATTCAAGTGTATAATCCATTGCCAATGCATATACTGTGTGCCCCTCTCTAATAAGCATTTGAATAAACAAAGATCTGAACCCAAACAAAGAACTAGAAACAGTTCCAATGATAGCGATTTTCATAGACAATTATACTCGCAACGTTAACTCAAATCTTTTTGCAAAAAAAATAGAAACTGACGCAACAAAAATAGAAAAATAACAATAAAACCTCAAACGTAATGCAGTTCCTAGATTATCGTTTGAGATAACCCATACAGTCGCATATATCACAACAAAAGCTAGTAAGAAATTGATAAAAGGTGTGATTAATTTTCGATTAGAAATCAGATAAACAAAAAGAAGTACAAACACAAAAGATTCAGCAAAAAAAGCCAAAACACTCTGCAATGATGAAAAATAAAAACCAAAAAGTTGACTCAACATTGAGTAAAGAAACAGATAAACAAATTCGAAAGGATTTTTATCAATAAGACCAATACCTAAAGAAGTTCCCCCTGTAGAAAAACCATTCTCCCCTCGATATTGAACCAAGTAATCAAAAAATCCTAACGAATAAAAAACCATCAAAGCGACGATATAAACTATAAGAAGAAAAATCAAATAACGCTTAATATTAATAAATGGAGCAATAAAATATGCTAAAACAGATGCCACGCCAAGATAAGGCCTTAACAGAAACAACAACAGTGAAAGCCCTAAAAAGTAGAATATATTAAAACTAAAACCTTGAGAATTGTATTTTTTTTGAACATAAAACAAGGATAAGCAGAAAACAGAAAACATAACAACATCTCGATAGATATCGAGAGTCATAAAAAATAAAATTGGATACAGTGAAATAAAGAATATACTATTCCAATAGATTTTCACATTATAACGAAAATCATCGAACGACAAAACAATCAATTTCGCAAAAACAACTGGAATAATAAAACTAGATATCAAAAACATCAGGAACGAAATAAGCACTCGATTATACATACCAATATCGTTCAAAAACCTCAAGAACACGGGCCATACACTAGTAGCGTACCCATCAAACCCTAAAGCATAAGATTCGTAATAATCTGAGTCGTTACCCCCACCCACAAAGGAATCACTCGACTTCAAGTATAAATACAAAATTAATTTAGAGACAAAAACTAAAAGACAAAGAAACCTAGCTGAGTTAACTTCCAGAACTTTTATATTCATTTTATTTCAAGGTAACTCCTAAACTTAGAGTAGACATTAAGCTACGTAAAACTGTTCAAATACTATATTAACGGAAGCTAACACATTAACAGTTGATCGTTTATTCAATAAAATTCTGGAACGTGTGTACATCAACCTTTTAGGGCAACTTAGCCGTCATTATCAGTGATAACATGGCGCGGTTGCAGTTTACTGAAAGTACTCATTGAGAAAGAGCTACACCGAAAATTGAGGATCTCACTCCGTAAACTTGGGAAGCGCACTTCTAAAAAATCCGTTAAAATCAAACTTGGACAAGTAAGGTGAGTCCTCCATATTTTGACCGGCTACTTAAAAATATCCCTCAGCATTTCATTTCTGATATCCAAAAAATCATTCTTTCCTTTATTTAATTTTTCTATATACGTAGTATCTTTAACCATTCTCTCAAAAATGGCTTTCAAACCATCAAAATCGCAGGATTCAATATCTACTACATACTCATCTAATCCAATTTCCCTCATTATACCTCTGGACTTATTTCCACCATAGGCAATAGCTAGTGCAGGTACACCAACAACATGACCAAAAATTACAGAGTGGAATCTTGTGCCAACAATATAGTCAAAGCTGCCATAGACTCCAGTAATTTGTTGACAATTAAAGTCGTCATCTACATGGTAAACTTTGTTTTCACATTTTCTTATTACATCAGTAATAGCAATATTATCATTTTCGTGAGCACTCGGCCCTCTTACTTGAGTTACAAAATATACCTCATATCCGCTATAAGTTAAATAATCTGCCATCTTCGCCATGGCTGTAATATATTTATTATATTTTTCTTCTGGATTATTAGACATCGGGAATCTATAAGGTCTAACCGTCATACCTACTTTGAGCCTGTTTTTTTCACCTTCTGGCATAACAAAACCCATAACATCACAAGGTTTGACAAAGTATCCAAAATCAGGACCAAACCTTGCATTCTTTAATTTTAATTCATTTTTGAGAACATCAAGAGACGACCTTTCTCGAGCATATACATAGTTGCTTTTTGCAAGAAGCCATTGTAGATATTTTTTTACAAAACACCCTTTCAAGGGCCCAAATGAATTTGGAAGTATAACAACCTTACAATTAAATCTGTGAGCAAGCAGCAAATAATAGGTTTGATACCAAACATAATAGAAATCGGAAATATTTCCATAGGTATGAAGAAAACCGCCCCCTTTAACGATGACATACTGACAGTTTTTTATGTATTCAATAGTATTTATTTTATCTTTATCAAAGTGAAATATTACCTTAGCCAAAACGGGAAACAGCGCAACCAGATTGAGGGTAAAAAAATCCCAAAAAGCTACCAGCATCATTCTTACTTTCAAAAAGAAAGTATCATTTACCCCACCTTCCTTACCTCGTCTCGGGTGATCAACAACATTTCTTATAACTCGATAGCCTTTGCTGACAGTTTGACCTGTTTGTAATGCTCTTTCAGAGAGAGAGTCACCAGAGCTAATTATCCTGCATTCATCAACTTCCTGACTTTCTAAAACAAAATCGACAGCCTCCCAAACTAAAGCCTGATCTCCTCTATTGAGATCTGTGCAGGCTGGTACAACGACTGCTTTAACCATTTACCACCACCTTATATCAATAATCAAAACGAAACCTATTAAGTAAAAAACACACCGAGAACAAAAGTCTCGTCACAACACTGACAGACCAAAAATATACAACCGACATATAATCACTAGTATCCGATATAAATATCAAATATATAAAACTAATTATTATTGCTAAACCTATGATAAAAGGCTGTTTATGTCGCTCGCCAGCCGCGTACAACACATACGTGATAACTGTATTAAGATATAAAAAACAGCTAACGATAGAGAGAAAAACAAAAAGATCCCTGTAAGCAACAAATTCATCACCATAAAGCCAGAAAAGAACCACTTCACCAAAATTATAAAACACCAAAGAAAGTGAAACTGCTACCATCACTACAAATATTATAATGCACAGTACAACCTTGCCAAAGTCTAAAAACTTTCTTTCTCTATAGAGATTTGATAGTGGAACAAGCATGGCCTGTGAAAGCGATTCAAAAAACATACTTCCTGCGATAAAAACATATAATAGTGATCCTACAATTCCTACATAGTACTCACCAAAATAGGCTGACAATAAATAACGGGGCATATTTGCATTTACCGAAACCATCATCATACTGATGGCCATTGGAATCAAATCCTTTAAAACACTCCAATATCCACTTCTTTTTCTAAGTGATATCTTATTTACCAAACGGAGATCATAGATGAAAAAGAAAATAAATAAAATAATACTTTGGACAGCACAGGCAATAAACAAATCATCGGTAAAAACAAGGGACAATATAAAGCTGCCTAAAAAAAGCACTGACCTCCCCCCCTTTGATATAGCAATTTTGTAAATTTTCCCTTTTCTCTGAGTAAAGCCATAATAGACTTCGGCTACATTATCAATAAGTTTGGTTAGCGAGATAAAGAAGACAATGTAACCAATATTTCCATCTATAAATAGGAATGAATATAAAGTACAGATTATTACTCCAAGAATACCGACAGCAACTACGAGAAGCAGCTCTCTATCAAAGTCAGAAAATTCATTTGACGATGTAGTGATTTTTACTCTTACACCCAATTGTGCAAACATCATGATCGGCGCACATATTGCGAGAGCTTCCAGATATATACCTGCAAGCTCAACTGTATAAGACTTATTAATAAATGAAACAACCACCCACTGCGATAAAATATACGTAATAGTTCCCAAAAAAAACAAAACACTGTTAAGACTATTTCTCCTCAAATATTTTCTTTGCTTCACAAAAGGCCGCCAAATATACTAATAGTTATTCCAAAAATAAAATCAAACCTTGCAACGCTATATGTTCTTGTCGCTTTTCTTCAGCCTCTTCATTCATGCTAAGTACTCTGACGTTTGTAATCGAATACTTGCTCGTCCAGAGCCCACAAGCCGTAGCGGTATGACGTGTAAAAACAGTGATCGGGTACTTAACGTCCATCTTCACAATAGACAATAGAGTTCATTCTCAATTGTCCTATATTCTCTTTCTACTTTTACTAAATCGTAACTATTCAGCACCCCCTGCAATAATTGAGTAAAATGTGGTTTTAGTTATAAGCCTTCTCTTTTCTTGGCTTCTGGACACTCTCATTGTTGTACTGTTATCTAAGATTGGAGCTTTGAGCACCTCACCAAGAGTCAGATGTCGTTTATTTGCTCTATTTCAACGATAAAGGCTATTTTCTTGAATCTGCTTTTCTGGTCGGATTTTTTTATCCCTTGCGGGACAGGCTCAGCTATTCCCCATGCTTATACGACATCGGTAACAGCGTATAAGAAGCATCACACGCAGGGCGCAGCTACAGCTGCTTACGTGTTGAGATATGTAATTTTTCCCAAAAACTCGACTATTTATCACGAGCATACAAAATATATACGACTTCGTACGCTAGTGATACCAAGGGGTTTAATGAAACGTGGGGAATTGCTGGGACAGGCTCTTCACAAAGTTCACCTTTTTTGTGGGGGTGTTGAATAGTTACACTAAATCAGCTGCTGTTAAATCAGAAAATAAAATGTAATTACGAATATCCTTAGGGTAGACATTAAGCAGTATATGTTCTGGCGCAAGGTCTTCAAAATAAGCTGGAAATTAGGGATTGCAAACCCATCATTTCGTATCCGTGCAGCCCACAGAGCCCATTTTGGAGCATCTATACTTGTGATCCAAAAAGACAGCCAATACTGAAAGCACAACTCATCTCAGGCGGCCAAACTTGTTTTAAACAAGCAAACTATTTGGCTACCTACGGCAAGATTACGAAAGCTCTTGCCAGCGAGGACTTCAGCCATGTAACGTGAACTCATCGCCGCCTTCTTTTGCTTTCGTTTTAAGCCGGCTTTAAAGGTTTTCGTGTTATTCAGTAGATTAATTGCCACACGACCTATTCCCGAGAGTAGCTCTGCAGCATCACCTCGCCGGATCCGACAGTTATCCTCTCTCATGCCAACGTCTAATTTCCAGTGCAACTTATTTTCGATGATCCAGTGCTCTCTGGCACCATGAGCGAACTCTTTAGCTGTTAGCTCTGCAGAACTAATGTAATACCGAATACTAATATCATCAGCATCAAATACTTCGCCATCAACCATCCTGGCAGAAAGTGCGATACCCAATGTTTTCATACCAGCCCAGTCAAAAGAGAAGTTAACAAATTCGTCAAAAATATCACTGACAATGTACAGTCGTTTTTCAAATCTCCCATGACTTTGCTCATCCGTCTGGTAACTATCACCGTCCCAATCCAAGAGCTTTTCCTGGGAGAAGTGCTTCTTGAAAGCTTTCTCTAGTCGTCCTTGATTACCCTTAACGGCCAATAAATAATCAGCACCCTGATCTACGATGGCTTGAGCGATATCTCTCTGGCAGTCCATGGCATCAATGGTTACAAGAACATCCCTTTAATTCTAAAAGCTGTAAAAGCTCAGGAATAGCCGTAATTTCATTGCTCTTCTCACTAGTCTTTACCTGACCTAAAACAACATTGTTTGAGGCAGAAAATGCACTCACCATATGAATCGGCCCACGACGCTTACTCTTGTCGTATGAAGCTCTGACGGTCTTACCATCAATCGCAACAACTTCACCTTTAGTGACCTGATGACAAGTTCTCATCCAGTCGCTAAAGCAACGCTGAAACTGCTTTGGATTGATAATACTGATGACTCGAGCAATCGTGTCATGGGCAGGTATTCCTTGCTCAAAATCACCATATTGCCTGAGCCAATCAAGCTTCTCTTGGCCGAAATCCTCTATTTCTTCCCATCCTTCAGCACCAGCAATAACACCGCAGATTGTAAGCAAAAGAATATCGGACAGCTTGTGATCAACTTTCCACACCTGACGAGGATCTTGAATAACTGAAAGTTGCTCAATCAAATTTATTGCGTTCATTGCTGCAGCCTAATATCCGTCATATGACGTATAAGACCACAAGATTAATCTTAATGTGAATAAAAGATAGTTACTAATTGTTGTTAAGGCCAGTGGTAGCGAGGGCTTTCATGCTCTTTCCCTGTCTTTATGGTCATTGACCTAGAGTGAAATTACTGAGACGTCTAGAGCCAAAAGATGGTAATAGAAAGAAAGCGGCAAAATACATATATGCGAGAGAATTTAACGCACTGATATTGCTGAGTCACAGCCAGGCGATGGATCATTGTACTAACTATTAAAAATAAACTTAAAATTCAGAATTAAGCTGTAGCCAGTGCGTTGCAACACCTTTCGTGCTCATCCCTGTTTCGTATACTTATATAGCGCAAGAAAAATAATAGTTTTCCCCGCTACACGCTACCGCCCTTCAGTCATAGTATTTACTGAAAGAACCTGATCAAATTATTTTCAAGGGCTTGATAAATCTGCCTTTTACAGGCTCAACTTAGACCTGTACTTTTCCCAGCAAGCACCTTACACGACAACGTAAATATAATTAACTGTTTTTTTTGCGAACATCTCATTATTGTGAACTGACTCACTCTCACGGTGTAAACCGAACAATAACGCCCTTCATATTCATTTTTTTATTTAATTTCTTCTTTACTTCTGTTAAGTCACCAGCCCTGACTTCAGAGCCAACATTTACGGTATAAAATACCTCGCCTGCACCACTCTTATAGACACGGAGGTACGATGAATAGCCTGACTCTCTTAAGCTCTGCTCGAGCTTTTCTGCATTATCCTTCACGGAGAAGGTCGCCAGTTGGAGCGTCCATACTTTCAGGTGCCCATTTTCAAGGCCTGAGGAAGCATTCTCCGGATTTTGAATCGTTTCTATTTGATCGGATTTCAGCACATCAACCGTTTCAGGAGGCGTGTCAAGTTCCTGTACAAAAGCAGGTACGTCCGGAGCGACTGCAGGTGAAGCCAACTCCGTATCTTTAACCAACGGATGGGACAGCCCCCCGCTAAAAAATTCAGGCACCAGTAAAATCAGTAAACCTATAAGAACAACTGCACCCAGCAGTCGATGTTTCAATCCTTGCCCCAATTCAGGCTCCAGTATTTTGAGTTAGCTGCACTTATACTTTCAAAGTTATGCATTGTACGTCAAGGCTTCTGTGATCGTCATGAAAGATCCGGTGACTAAAACCCTGTCACCAGCCACTGATTCTGCAATTGCCTGCTCCAATGCACTTACAACTGAACCACAAGAGCGCGAGTTGTATTCCCTGGCCTGAAGCGCACCCAACAATGATTCTGAGGAAAGCGCTCTGGAGGATTCAAATTCTGAAACAAACCAGATCTCAACTACTTCGCTGAGCTCATCAATAACAACACTGAAATCCTTATCACTGGACATTGCAAGCACAGCAGATGTTTTACCAGTCACAGGATCAGACTGCAGTTTTTTGACAAAAAACTCAGCGGCCTGCTGATTATGCGCCACATCAAAAATCACCTCAATGTCATGGCCCATCTCATTCTTCATGACCCGTTTTTGATTTCTACCCTGTAACCGGGCTTTCTTTAAACCACGTTTCAGAGCTTCATCACTTATAACTTTCGGAAAAAATTCCAAAGCCTGAAGCACAGTGGCCGCATTATCGATAACAAGATGGGGTATCGGCAAATCATTCAACTCACGCGAAGCACCTTCGATGGTTACACCCTGCCAACACCAGCTTTCATTACTTTCACGAAAATCAAATTCTTTAGCCCTTCGGAACAGAGGTACATCAAGCTTCACTGCCTGCTCCAACACAGTGCCGGGCATCTTTTTCATGCCAAATATTGCCGGTTTACCTGTTCGCATTATGCCTGCTTTTTCACGGGCAATGGCATCAATGGAGTATCCAAGCCAATCCTGATGATCCAGTCCAATTGAAGTTATGACAGAAAGATCTGGCTCTATGGCATTCGTTGCATCCAATCGACCCCCTAACCCCACTTCCATCAGGGCAATTTCAACATCGGCACGCTGAAAGCAGCTCACTGCGGCCAGTGTGGCAAATTCGAAGTAGGTGAGCCAGGTACTGGCTCTTCCCTGATTTATTTCATTGAAGGCACTACAGAGAGATGCATCCTCCACCATCTCACCATTAATTCTAATGCGCTCATTAAAGCTCTGGAAATGAGGAGAAGTGAAGGCTCCAACACTGTACCCCGCTTCAATAAAAATGGCTTCAAGCAACGCAATGGTCGACCCTTTACCATTAGTACCGGCGACCGTAATAACATAGGGAGCTGGAGTCAGAAGATTGAGTTTTGAACCCACCAATTGAATTCGATCGAGCCCTAAATCAATATCCGTTTCAGGTCGAGTGTTTTCCAACCAATTCAACCAGTCGCTCAAAGACTTAGCTGGCAACATCTGGTTCAAATCAGAGACTCCGTCAGTAATATAAAGCCAGGGAGGTCAGCGTGACTTTTATTCAAAAAGCATTTATCAAAAAATCATTTAGCATAAATTGATCACGCTGACAGAATCGAAATAGAACAAATGAAAAGCTATGAACTAGGACGCCTGAGGCTGCTCAGGAAATAACTCTTCTGGAATATCTGATTCATCGAACTCCAACTCTTCGTCAAAGTTATGATCAGACGTAACCATTCCCTGCATTTTACGACAGAGACGAGTTAATGGTGGCTCGCAAGTCAGAACGGCTTCACTATCATATCGATAGCACCATGTTCCAGCAAAAACTCACTGCGCTGAAAACCTTCAGGTAATTTCTCCCTGACGGTTTGCTCTATAACCCGTGGACCGGCAAAACCAATTAAAGCACCGGGTTCAGCCATATTGATATCACCCAGCATTGCCAAGCTGGCAGAAACACCACCATAAACCGGATCAGTCATCACTGAAAAATAAGGAATTCCTGCCTGTTTCAACCGTTCAAGAGTCGCACTGGTTTTCGCCATTTGCATCAGAGAAAACAGGGCTTCCTGCATACGGGCACCGCCACTGGCTGAAAAACAAACAAGAGGAATTCGCTCAGCAAGACAAAGCTCTGCAGCCAGGGCAAATTTCTCACCGACCACCGACCCCATTGAACCCCCCATAAAAGAAAACTCAAATGCAACCGCCACCAGTGGAACTTCGTCCACCTGACCACGCATAGCAATCAGAGCATCTTTCTCACCGGTGCTCTTTTGAGCAGAAGCAATTCGATCTTTGTATTTTTTGGTATCACGAAATTTGAGTTTATCGACGGGCTCCAGATCAGCAAATAACTCTTCCCTACCATCAGTATCAAAGAAATATTCCAGCCGTTTTCGGGCACCAACACGCATATGATGATTGCACTTGGGGCAAACATCCAGATTTCGTTCAAGTTCCGGACGATATAAAACAGAGTCACACTTGACGCATTTTCGCCATAGACCTTCCGGGACACTGCTACTTTTCTGCGAGCTGGCAGAACGAGACAGAGAAGGTATGAGTTTATCGACTAACCAGTTGCTCATTTATTCATCCTGTTACCATCGAAGGGCTTTCTACAAAATTCGCCACATCGGGCAAAGAGCTTCGGACCTATCTCAACCAGATTAACTGGGCTCTCTGAAAAATAACCTGATGGCTATTTTTCAGAGATCGCATTTCCTATATATCTGTTGAATATTGATCTATCGATCCATGAATGAACGCATTTCAGCCAACCGAGAAGACATGCTGTTTAAACAGGCATCGCCTTCTTCTGCATATTTCGCCAGTTCATTCACCAATACACTACCAACAATCACACCATCTGCAGCCTCACCGATGGCTGCTGCCGACACGCCATCCCGAATGCCAAAACCAACAGCCACAGGCACCTTTGCGAATTGCTTGATATGAGCAACCCGCTCACGCACTTCGTTCACGTCCAGTGCAGCAGAGCCAGTAACACCTTTCAGTGATACATAATAGAGATAGCCACTGGCAACACCACAGATCTTTTTAATCCGCTCATCCGATGTGGTTGGTGTAATCAGATTGATCATATCCATTCCACGCTCATGAAGCAGGGCCAAAAGCCCTCCAGCTGCTTCTGGTGGAAGATCCACCATCAGCACACCATCAACACCTGCGTCACTGGCGCGTTCAACAAAAACGTCATAACCCATAATCTCAATGGGGTTGAGATAACCCATTAATACAATAGGGGTCTGATTATCACTCTTGCGGAAGGAGGAAACCATTGAAAAAACGTCATTCAATGTAACACCTTGTGATAATGCTCTTTCATGGGCGAGCGCAATAACAGGTCCATCGGCCACCGGATCGGAAAAAGCAAAACCCAGTTCAATTATATCTGCACCACTTGCCACCATCTGATGCATGATTTCAACGGTCTTGCCCCTGGGATCACCAGCCACAATATACGGCACAAGTGCTTTTTTGCCTTCGGCTTTAAGTCGACTGAAGCATGACTTGATTCTCATCTATATTCCCTCAACTTCAAGTCCATCAATACTCGCAACAGTATGAATATCCTTGTCACCGCGACCGGATAAATTGCAGATAATAATCTGATCTTTAGTCATCGTTGGCGCCAACTTGCTGACATAGGCCAGAGCATGTGCACTTTCCAGCGCAGGCATAATACCCTCCATCCTAGTCAGTGTTCGGAACGCTTCCAGGGCTTCATCATCGGTAGCATAAGGGTACTCTGCACGACCAAGCTCTTTTAGATAGCTATGCTCAGGTCCCACTCCCGGATAATCAAGACCAGCAGAAACTGAATGACTCTCAATTATCTGACCATCATCGTCGGTCATCAAATAGGTACGGGCTCCCTGCAAAACACCAGGCCGACCAGAAGTCATTCTTGCTGCGTGTTTGTCTGTATCAACACCATGACCCGCAGCTTCTACACCATAAAGCTTGATATCTTCGTCCTGAATAAATTCATGAAACAGCCCCATAGCATTGGACCCTCCCCCAACGCAGGCGACCAGGGCATCTGGCAACCGGCCTTCAAGTTCCATAATCTGGCGTCTTGCTTCACGCCCAATGACACTCTGCATATTCCTTACCATCTCTGGATAAGGAGCGGGACCACAAACGGTTCCTAGAAGATAAAACGTATCTTCAGGACGTGCTACCCAGTCACGGAGTGCTTCATTAATAGCATCTTTCAATGTTTGCGAACCGGTTGTAACAGGAATAACTGTGGCACCCAAAAGTTTCATCCGATACACATTCAGCGCCTGTCGCTTAACATCCTTAGCACCCATGTAAACGACACATTCCAAACCCAGCCGCGCTGCGACTGTTGCCGAGGCAACACCGTGTTGACCTGCACCCGTTTCAGCAATAATTCGTTTTTTCCCCATATGCTTAGCCAGTAACCCCTGACCAACCGCATGGTTGATTTTATGGGCACCGGTGTGATTCAAATCTTCACGTTTAAGATAGATTTTTGCGCCACCCAGCTCATTTGACCATCGCTCCGCATAATAAAGAGGCGAAGGTCTTCCTACAAAATGAGCCAGATCCTGATCAAAATCAGCCTGAAATTTTTCATCCCGCCAGAGTTTGCGGTAAGTCTTATCCAGATCTTCCAGGGCGCTCATAAGGGTCTCTGCCACATAGCGTCCGCCAAAACGGCCAAAATAGCCGGACTTATCAGGTAACTCTTTTAACAATTCAAATAAAGAGTCAGGTCTTTCTTGATCCACAATTATCTACCTGTAGCCTTGATAAAGGCATTAACTTTCTTTTGGTCCTTAAAGCCCGGGCTGCTCTCAACACCACTGCTGACATCTACAGCGTATGGTCGAACCTGCCTGATAGCCTCAGCAACATTGCCAGGTTCAAGCCCCCCGGCCAGAATGACCGGCTTATCCAGATTATCCGGAACCAGCTGCCAGTCAAATTTTTCACCTGTTCCGCCTGGCACTCCCTTGCGGTAGCTATCCAGAAGGTAGCCGCTGGCTGAAAAGTATGGCGCTACCATTTCAGAAACAGACACATCAGGTTTTACCCTGAATGCCTTGATATAACGATGCCCCCATCGGCTGCACTGCGATTCTGTTTCATTACCATGAAATTGCAACAATGTAAGCGGCACATTTGACAATACATTTTCAATGTCGACATCATCCGCATCGACAAACAAACCCACAACAGAAATAAAGGGAGGGAGCGAGCGCACAATCTCTGCAGCCTGTCGAATCGTTACATGACGGGGACTTTTTTCATAGAACATCAGTCCTATTGAATCAGCGCCAGACAAAGCTACCGCACGGGCATCAGCGACGCTGGTAACGCCACAGACCTTTATTCGAACTGATGGAGTCATCTTTACTAATAGCTGCTTAATGGTTGCTTATTCGATATAACAATCTGCACAGATAATAAAACCAGTACAACTTGCATCACAGGCCAGCACCTTACGAAAGGAACCGAGCTGTGATAGTAGCAGATTGCCCCTGGCGTTGTCGCCATCGACAACCGCCATAGTGGATACCTGTAGATAGACATCAGAAAAGAACTTGCTGCACTGCTACCAGGATAAAAGAGGCGCAATAAACAGCGGATTAGGCTGACTCTCCGGCAGACCAAATTCTGCCGGATAACCAACATCCACAAAATACAATCCGTAGGGTCCTGAGGTTACCCCACCCTCAGTCCTGTCTCTCGCTTTCAGGATCTCCTTTGCCCAGACAGGTTCACGCTTACTCGAACCAATCGTCATCAATACTCCCGCCACATTACGCACCATATGATGCAGAAATGCATTCGCCTGAATATCGATAACCAGCAGATGGCCATGTCGGGTTACATTCAGCCGACTAACCGTTCTTACAGGGTTTTTGGCTTGGCACTGCACTGCCCGATACGAGGTGAAGTCATGCTCCCCCAGCAAATAATCAGCGGCCAACTGCATTCTGGAAACATCCAGCGGTCTATAGTTCCAGGTTACGCCTTTGTGCAGATGTGAAGGCCTGATCGGGTGGTTATAAATCACATAGCGATACCTTCGCCAACCGGCCGAAAACCGCGCGTGAAAATCATCGCTCACCGGTTTTACCCAGTTAATTGCCACCTCATCAGGTAAATTGGTATTGGCACCATAGGTCCAACCACGTTCACTTCTTATTGAATCCGAATCAAAGTGAATAATCTGGTTACAACCATGAACACCGGCATCTGTCCTTCCGGCACAAACAACAGAGACAGGATGATTGGCGACCTTGGAAAACGCAGCTTCCACCTCTGCCTGAACGGTGGGCAATCCTGTTTTCAGAATCTGCCAACCATGAAACCCTGAACCATCATATTGGACACTGGCTGCGAAACGCGACATGTAACTCTCATTAGCTGGATACAAAAAAGAGATGAAATTTAACAGAAAAGCGAGTTACAGCAGAACAAAAAAGGCGAATTTCATTAGAAATTCGCCTTTAACGCTCGCAACTATCTTATCAAAGTCGATTTTCATCAACCTGCCAGGTTAAACAGCCTGCTTCAATAAACCTTCAGCTTCTTTTTTCTGCTCGTCGGTTCCCTGCTGAATAACTTCCTGCAAGATTTCCCGCGCGCCCTCATTATCACCCATATCCATATACGCCCGAGCCAAATCAAGCTTGGTAGCAACCTCATCATCGTCGGAAAGGAAATCCATATCATCGTCATTCAGGACACTTTCGAGACTGGATCCACCCTCATCAGAAAATGCTGCCGTCGCATCACTGGCAGCTTCAGACTGAACGGGCACCTCATCCAGATCAAGGTCCAGATCATCCAGATCAAAGTCAACCTGATCCTCCTCTGAAAGCTCGAAGTCACTCAAATCCAGATCTGCCAACTCCGACGCAGTCACCTCCTCCTGAACAGATGCAGCTACAGGTGCCTCATCAGCATCCAGGTCCAAGCCCAGAGAATCATCTTTTTTCGATCCAGCTTCCTCTACATCAGGACCGGCATTAACCGCTTCGTCTTCCAGCTCATCCAGATCAAACTCAAAATCATCCAGATCAACATCTGCAGAGGCTTCGATCTGATCATCATCAAGATCCAGATCATCCAGATCTATATCCACCAGATCATTCCCCGTATCCTCCGCAGTCACGCCAGAGAAGGATTCAGCAGGAAAGCGTGCTTTAAACACCTCCGCCCTTTGAAGTGCATCCTGGTCACCCAGCTTTTCTAGCTGCCCAAGAACATCCCGGAAACTTTCAACATCATTATTTTCAGCATGAACTTCCAACAGCTTCAAGCGCAAGTCACTTCGCTCCGGCTCACTGCCAATAGCCTGAACCAACAAATCAGCTGCCTGGTTAAAACGACCATAGGCAATATAAATATCAGCCTCGCTGATGGCGTCTTCTGTCTGTTGAGTGGTTTCTTCCTCGTCTCCCAGCTCCGGAAGACTGTCATCGGTCTCAAGGGATTCATCCAACTCAAGATCGAGATCAAGATCAAGATCAAGATCAAGATCAAGATCATCCTGCTCAGGCATTTCAGGAAGCCCGGAACCCAGTTCAACAGGTTCTACAAGATCATCTTCATCAAACTCCTCTTCCTGACGCCGCCTTCTGTACATCAACAAACCAACCAACAGCAAAGGGACTACTGCAACAAGAGCAATCAACAACGGATTTCCGAGTAGAAAATCTATAATACCCGGCTCAGAAGTAACCTTCGATTCAGGCAAAGGTTTCGGTACATTCTTTTCTTTTGGTTTATCCGCAACGTCAGGTTTCGCGATTTCTTTTTGTCCCTGAGCCTGCAACGCTGTCATCTGGTCATCTTTCAGAGTGACCAGGCGATTGAGAGTTGCCACCTGATCATCAAGATCTTTCAGTCGGCTCTTCAACTCGGCATTTTCACTGGATAAAGCATCCAGTCGCTCACGGGTCATGGCCAGTTCGTTTTGAACCGCACCACTGGCTTCAGAGGACTCACCGCCTCCCAGGTCCTGCCCCTGACCGGTCGAACTATCGGCTGAGACTATAGCCAGCTTGCCATCCCCTTCAGGTTTTTTGCCACCCGTCTCGGCCGCTGAGCGACGAGTTGCATCCAGCTGAGCTACTTTTCCACGATCACGCCATTCACGATTCTGCCTGGCAACTTCAGTAATTGCTTCTCGTACGGTTATCTGTCCAATAACCGCTGAATCAGGTAAACGCAGAACCTTGCCACTTTTCAGTCTATTAATATTATTACCGATAAAGGCACCGGCATTTTCTCGCTGAATAGCTACCATCGCCTGTTGAACAGTCAGGTTCCCACGGATGCTTTCAGCGATATTCCACAGATTATCATCGCTCTGAACTTTATAGGATTCACCTGTAGCAGGCCGGGACTGAGAAGCCTGAACTGTTTTTCGCACACTTCTGTCAGGCTGTTGCATCTGCTCAGAACTGCCGGTGCGATTATTGAATTCATTAGGAGGCGGTAAAAAATCTCTTCCTGTGGCCACTTCCTGAGAAGGCACAGGAAATGCACCATAACCACTGGGTGACGGGGTTGCTGGAGGCTGAACAGGCGCAGATAGCTGATCACTGAACGCGGGAGGGTCCAGTAACAACGTGTACTCGCGAAGCAACCGACCACTGGGCCAATGCACTTCCATAAGCAAGTTTACAAAAGGTTCTTGAATAGGCTTTCGGCTGATAATTTTAATAACAGCACGGCCTCTTTCATCAATTTCCGTTTTGAAACGGATATCGGTTAATGAAAAAGGACGAGCAATACCGGCACGCTCAAAATCAGCTCGGCTGGCCAGGTTCGGCAGTATTTCATTTTTAGTTAATCCCTGGACTTGCAGCAATTCAATCTCGGCCAACAGAGGCTGGTTTAAAGCCGAGTGCAACTTGACCTCCCCCAACCCCAGGGCACTGGCTTTTTCGGCGCCTATCGCTCCGACCAAAGCCATCACCACCACAAGCTTTTGCAATCTCATTGTGAATCCTTGTTCTGTGCAATTACTGACGACCCTGTTCAGTGACTCATTCGGTAACGAGGCATTTTCCCCATAAGCAGCGATCAGTTTTGCATTATCACCCCGAAGCAGGCACATCTACTCCGGCTAAGTTATCATTTTGTAAAGTCTTTTATCAATAGCCAACACCAATGATCGCCCTCCGACATCAACAACAAATCACAAGGAAATCATATATTTATATAAAGTGTTCGCCATTACTTTCTTCTGAAAGAAGTAACTCTACATTATATTAACTGACACCAAAAGAACTACACAATCAGCAAATATCATGCAATACGCACAAACACGCAACAACTGATAATCTTGCTCACATGTTGTTATCGACCATAAACTGCTGTTTTTATTATATATTTCAAAATTTTATATAAAAATATTTAAATATAGCAATACTGAATATATATGCCGCATATTTGGTTTGCTTTGATCCAGGTTCAGAAAATATTTCAGATTTCAGATTTCAGATTTCAGATTTCGTATACAGATCAACAGGCAAAGGCACCACCTTCAACCAATAATAACGGTTCCTTAAATCAAAGCGTATTACCTGATAAGCCAGAAAACCCCTTTTTCAGAACGAATCATCTGTCACAGAGATCTTCGACTGTCATCACGATGACATTTTTTACCGGAGAAATCAGATTTTTCCATATCCAGTTATGGTGCTCAATCACCTTTTCAGCCGACAGATGTGGTCTGTCGCTTACCGTGTGACAATCAGCTGCAACAATAACATTGTATTTATGATTCACTGCCGATCGTATAGTTGTATCAACACAAAAATCCGTTGCCCAACCAGCAATAATAATGTTTTCAGCATCCAGCAGCCCTAAGGTTTTATGAAGCTCTGTTTCATAGAAAGCATCATTCGTTGTTTTTCTGATAACGATATCATTCTTATCTTTAGTCAGAGGCTTTAAAATATCCCAACCGGGTGTATTGGGTATGAGCCCTTCCTCGGCAGTTCCATCATGCTGAATAAAGATCACTCTACTATTTTTTCTCGACAAGTTTTCTCTCGACAAGTTTTCTCTCGACAACTTTTCTCTCGACAAGTTTTTTCTCGACAATGCCGTAACAATCGATTCAATCGCCAAATCAACCCATCAAGATCGTGTTGATCAGACTTTTGAAACGATGCCTCCTGCATATCGATTACGATAAGTACGTCCATGATAACGTATCATCATCCATTAAATGTGAATTCGATTCTGAGCAGAATAATAAGACAAAATAAACAGTGGTGGAGTACTCACAGAAAGATGAGCAACCTCCACACAACATTCACACAACATCCACCAACAGAAACTCAGGGATTTTACAATGAATCCCTGATCATTAATTCGGCAACATTTAACGCCGTTAACGCATCATTCTTTACGCCGTCAGCCACCAGCCAAAAACTGATACCGGCACCGGAAGACTGCCTTAACCTGCTGATATTCATCTCCTCCGTTCCCGCTACTTCCTCTGGCGTTCCGTACGTCTGCCCTTCAGACACAGCCACTTGTTTAAGATCAGAAAAAATTCCAGACACTTCTGCCAGCTCAACGGGTTGATCCATATCCAGATCAACCGCCAGACTGTCACCCAAAGAAAACGGGGGCGGTCACACAGGTTGCACGAACATCAATGTTCTCGCCAAGAACTTCGAGCACGTCCTCTTTCAGACGCTGTTCACTGGCGCTGACACCTGAGTCACTGATGGCACCGGACTGAGGCACTATATTGTAGGCAAGGCGATGCTGCAGTTCACCCTGTTCGGCAGGCTTGCCATTGAGCAACTGAATGGTTTGGGATCTTAAATCTTTAACCCCCACCTGCCCCATATGTGCCACGGAAAGACAAGCCGTGACATTCACCCGGTTAAGCCCAAAACGAGTATGAAGCGCCTGCAATACTGGTAGCATAATCGCAGCAGAACTTCCCGGTAAACGCACATAACGATGCTGACACAAATCCTCAGCCCGATAGTCATTCACACCTGGCAATAAGATGTTATTTTCCGGTTGTCCATGCAAAATATCCGAACCATCAATGATCATACAACCAGCATCTCTGGCCCTGTCAATCACGTCGGCATCGTGATGACAACCTGATGGCATAAACAGAAGGTCGGCATCGCTGAATTCAAAACCAGACGGATTCAGAACATCGACATCTTCACCGTTAAACTCAACAGTTTCTGCACCATCAGAGATTTCTGCCAGCGGATAAAAAGCACCCGCCAGCACAAACCGTTCCTCTAATAGACGAATCAGAGTTTCTCCGGCCAGAGACATGGCATCATAAACCGCAATATCAAATGTTCTGCTCATATTGACTAACCGGATAATCCTTAAATGAAATGGCGAGTCACTTTAAACAGCCTGCCACGCTCAATCAAGGCCTTTCTCTGGTTCAGATAACTTGAAATGAGCCCTGGCAATGGCAATGGGCGATTCCCTCTTGCCTTG
>CBDBOO010000065.1:0-10584 GCA_965208385.1 Endozoicomonas sp. | reverse complement strand
CTTCACGGTCTCTAACTGTTTTTTGTAGAGTTACAGCTGAAAATATTGCAAGTAGAAATACTGCAAAATAAAAACCCTTTTCATTTAGTTCAATTTCAGCATTCCACAACCCCACTAAATACCCAAGAACACCAATTGCTAATGCTCCCCAAGTAGCACCAATATATGACGAGGTTGGCTTATTCACATTAACTTTGTTCGACAACATTCTAACTTCATCCTTTTTTGTTATTCGCAAGCCCATCCGAGTTGCTTTAAGAACGTACCGGATAGCTGAAAAATAGATGCTTTGTATTATAAGCATTTGCCGTCCATGAAATTGTAATTTTGTTCACATAACGCCTGGCTCACCGGCAGATTTTTGTTGGCGGCTTTTTGCGTCTTTTCACAAAAAAGGTGACAGCGAAAAACTGTCCGATGCAGCCGCTTGTTAGGCTATTGGTATTGCGGATATTGTCGGTGGTGTAAATTCAACATCTGCTATATTTAACTTGGTTAAAAAGCCAACTTCTATCTTATCAAAGCTAGGTATTTCTTTTTTCTGAACTTCAATCAACTCTTTCTTGTAGTTGAATATACATTCTTGGTCAATTATTAACTTTGACTGATCTTTGATTATATCTCTTAGAAATAAAGTATTCTTTTTTTCATTAGCATATCCAAAAAACATTTTTATCGACAAATTGAAATTTATACGAAAAACTGAAACTGGAATTTTATTTCGGTTGTTATCTCTAATATAGAATGGTTCAGATATATTTTTAGGGATAAGGGAGTTACCTTTTTCCTCTAGTTTTAGCAAATCAATAACTTTGAAACTGTTCCAAAACTCTTTGACTACATCTTCAATATTTCTATCGTTAATTTTTGATACTTCTTGTTTCGGTATAATCATACCTTTCTCTGCATTTATCTTTTTGGTTATTCCAAAACCACTAGTCTTAAATTCTCGAACAAGAATTGGTATTTCAATATCAATATTCCATTTTTCACTTAATGCTTCATGCGCTGTATAGATTGAAATACCTAACCTTTTTGCTTTTTTTATGGCTGTTGATGAAAATCCATTTGAAGATACTAATACTCCTTTGTTTGCATTAACATCCTCCATAACGGAGTGAAGTGAATCTACAACACCTACACTAACTCTTCCTTTATAGTCCTTACACTCGATAATCGTTTTAATGGTCATGCCAGTAACTTCCGATGTAACAAGAACGTCAATTTGTCTTGGCCCATCTTTACCATCAAGTTTTACATTATGCTCTACTTTTTCATATTCAGGATTTTTTACTAACTGTGTAAAAATTCTCTCCGTAAGCTTTTCGAATCTAGTACCTAACTTCATTATTGCTCCAGTGCTGGAAAGTAGCCTAACGCTTAAGTTCAGTCGCCCGACAAAGGACCTCAAAGTATGCTCTGAGTTTAGGCAGCCTATGAGGGAATGATCGGGTCGATTGCAACGACTTGTTGTACGGACGCCCAACTCGGAGCTCCCGTCTATGGATCTAACTGTGTTCGACTGTCGTCGTTTGTATTTGAATCTCTCGATTTCTTGTCTGATCTGGCCGTTTACTTATCACTTTAACTGCCGTTTTCTTCAACATGTTATTCGATTTCTTGCCGGTTTCTAGGATTTAGATAAAGAACGACAACCAGGCTCAAGAGGCCAGGTTCAATTGTTCTAAATTGTTCAATATATAATGCCACGACTTGGTCGGATCTCTTCCTCGGAACAGTCGTTCTTTCGGGATTAATAGTTTCTGGCAAGTAGAACATCGTATGTGCTCACCATAGCCTTTCTTTTCCAGATAGGTTTGCCAGTCAAAAAGGGAAGGCGCTTTTTCTACAGGGGGCTGTTTATGAGCTGCTCGTGCTCGATCCAGAGCTCTACGTTTGCCGCTGGTATAAAGCCCGTAAAAACGTAAGGTACGCTTTCCTTTATCCGGAACATGTATTAATAACTGCCTGATGAATCCGGCGCGACTGTAGCAATGCACTTCTTGTTGCCGAGTCTGGTGACTCTGGTATTTTAGGTGCACCTTGTTGTCTGCTTCTTGAAGCTGCCCGTTGTTGATCGGCCCTCCTTTTACATAGCGTGCCAAATAGTTGATGACACCTTCACCATGCTCATAGGGTTCCATGATTTCAACGTGCCAGTTTTTGCGACCCAGCTGGTTCATTAGATTGTTGTAGACGGTCTGACTCATGTTTTCTGGTCGACGGATTGTTTGTAATTGTGATTTGAGAAAGGCACAAAGTTTGCCTCTAAAGACTCTCATAATGACACGGTAAGGCAGAAAGCATTTCTTCACTGGCTGTTTCCACTCACCTTCATCGGTGAGCCCACCTTCGGTAATCAAACAATGAAGGTGTGGATGCAGACTTAAGTTACGCCCCCATGTGTGCAGATTAAGAAGAAACCCAGTATCGGCGCCTAAATATTTCTTATCTCTGAAGAGTTCCTTAAGCGTCTCGCTCGCTGCTTTGAAAAGAAGGTCTGTCATCAGGCTGGTGTTCATTAGCCAGAGTTCATTCAATTCGTGAGGCATTGTGAAAACAAGGTGACGATGTGCGGTGTCAATCAGCAAGTGTTTCTTGCTGTCGAGCCATCGCTCCACTTGAATTTTATTGCATTGCGGACAATTTCTGTGTCGGCAAGAGTTGTAACAGATCTTTTCGACATGCCCGTCAGGGCAGGCTTGTATGTGCCCACCCATAGCAGCAGTTCGACAAGCGATGAAATCGTTAGCGGCTTTATAGTGATGCAGTGGTAGTTTTTTATTTTTGGTATAGTCTTCGAATGACTGTCTGAAAATGCTTTGAACGGTCGTACCCATAGAGAGCCAAGTTTGTTTTGGAGTCTCTCAGGATAGAACACAATCCCGCCATCAGGTTTCCCCAGCGATAGCTGGCGCGTACAACAGCTGCTTACACGACCTCAGTTCGCATAAGATGCTGTAGATTTATTATGCGAACATATATTACGCCTTGTCCTGCAAGGCCTTCAAGATGCTACCGGCTGAGCCTGTCTTATTACAGGGTTCGCATTTCGTGATTTGTATATTTTTCGCTTAAGTAAAGAGACATCTGTCAAGCCAATATTTTCTCTGCTTTTTCATAGTGTTACAGAGTTCTTGAAAATCTGCTTATACGAACTATTTTTGCTGAATTAATATACAGTCATTGGGCAGATGAGGCTTTGATAAAAATGCCAATTGTTATCCGCAGTGAAAATGGTCAAATCTGCGGGTGTCCTTTTTGCTTTGGAGCTTGTGCAACAACCGGATAAGTTTGGGGCGAGGCGCAGTCTATCCTTGCTCGTTAGCTGTATTTGTTGAGTAAGGTGTTGATGATTGGAGTTACTTCATACATAACTCTCGATATATAGTACTTGATACTGAAAATTGCTTCATACATATATGGTGCACCTTCTCGAGTAAAACTCCATGCTACCAAACCACAATTAACTATAACTGTTGCCCAGAATACTCGTTGAAACGACTTCTTCGCTGTTTTGTGCCTGAACATCTGCTGCGCGATAATAGCTCCAGGCCAGCCACCAAGAACAGAAAATAAATGTAACTTGTCTTCACTTATACGCCAGCTATTACTCTGAGCTTTTGCCTTATCGCGTGCATAATAAAATAGGGTGATAAGGCTTAGAACCCCAACCCAGTAAGCAATTTCAATAGGATATTCTCTTTTATATATTGGAAAGCCAATAGCAGCTACAAATGCAATAACTGGTACATATGCAATAGAGAGAAATGAAGTATTCTTTACTGGTTTCTTGGTTTTTATATTGGCTGCACAAATCCTGCCTTTATCGTCCTTTGTCGTATTAAATGTTACTTCCTCACCAACGATATTTTTAGGTACTCCAGATTTAAAGTCACTTATATGAGCGAAAATTTCTTTCTTGTTACCTTCTTGTTTGATGAAACCAAAGCCTTTGGCTTCATTCCAATTTACTACAGTTCCCTTATAACTCATATCTACTGCTTATATTGTGTTGAGGTTGATTTAATACAGCTAACGATTATTATCCGCCCAAGTAAGAAAGCAGGCTGTACAACGTACTTGCCCTGCTTGGATATGCCTACGGGTATCAAGGGATATTTTTAAACTCCAAGCACGCTACCGCCCGGAGATGCGGCCATGGTCTTGTATTGACTGGCTAAGCTTGGGTCTCGATAGCTTTCTGTTGTGCTAACTTTATGTGAAACGATTGTACTTATACTTATGGAAAAACTATAGCGAAAAATTGCAGGCCAAAAAAAGCCCCACAACGGGGGCTTCATCCTTACTGAAAAATTATGACAATTTGAACGATGCTTCCTTCTGCTCGCCATTCTCAAACCGGGCTTTCATCTGATCCAGTGAATCTTTCAGAGCGTCATAAATTTGCTTCACCTGTTTGTCGGTGTAGTCAAATTTTGACCGGTCTGACAGGTTACCCACCGTTGCGATCTGCTTCAGCACTTTTGGGATTCTGACTTCAGCCAGCGCCACAAATTTTTCCTGCTTGGTTTTCGTCTCTTCTTTCAGTGCGCTTTTCTGTTCTTTCTTTTCTTTAGCCATGATGTTTCTCTCACTGTTTTGTTATCGCATCCCTGTGGGTGAGTCCTTGCTGTCATCAGGCGATAGAACTGATAGCTGCCTGATGACGTTTATTTAAAGTAGGAGGGCAATTCATGGCTGTGAAGCTGGAGAATAATAGCGAAAGTTAGTGCGCACTACGGTACGGATAAAGCAGGGCGCATTTGGGGCGTTGCAGGGCGATGTTTGAAGGGGAGGGTGGTCGCTGTATTCGAGGTGATGAAAAAATGCGATAGAGGCGGGTTTACCGACGTTTGGGGAAAACATCGGGGAATCAGGCTCCCCGATGTCGTGCGGTACGATTTTTCCGGTATAACGTTCACGATAACTTTTTCAGAACGTACGGTTTGGTACCATTTACGAATCTTAGGTTGCAATGAAATTGTAACCTAATTTTGATCCTTGTATTCTAAGTCATTGTTTTCATTATCAAAATCCATTTCATGAAATTCATACCACATCACGTTTATCATGCTCTTTTATGTGTTGTAGCTGATAAAAACCCCTTGTCGAAATAACGATAGTGGGTCAAACCTGCGATTTATAATCCCGCAGCATCAGTGGTAGCTAGACCTACAAATTATTAAAATCACAAGTCTGACCCACTACCAATTATTTCATACTGAAATGGCGCAACCACCGACGCCTGCTCTGATGCAGTGAAGTTGCCGGGGATGGGGATGGTGATGGGAAAGTGGTGGAGCAGTTCTGGATTTATGGCCAGGTTGAAATGTTGCAGCAATGGATTGGAATTACTGTGTTCCAGCAGAAACGGCTGGTTCATCTGTTCAATCTGTTGGGCAAGGGCATCAGCCATCTCTTGGGATTCCAGAGCCTGAAGCAAAAGATGGCTCTGGGGCCAGTGATCCAGAGAAACAACTCCCGCTTCGATCATTTTCTTCAGAAGAGTTCGGGCATACCTCAGCCACAGGTTCAGGCCATTCACCTGCGGCTGTGAGTCATGATCACTGGTTACGGAAAACTGAACTGGATAGAGCAAAGGGATCAGAGCGGTCATGGTAGACTCGCCATATTGTTGTAGTACGCCCTCGGCGCACAATCCCTGCTGGGCACCTTTTAGCAAGGTATTAAAATTCACGGAAATTT
Organism: Endozoicomonas sp.; assembly: GCA_965208385.1. GTDB lineage: Bacteria > Pseudomonadota > Gammaproteobacteria > Pseudomonadales > Endozoicomonadaceae > Endozoicomonas. The sequence continues at coordinate 4,875 of CBDBOO010000065.1, read as the reverse complement.
GCAGAAGATCAATACTCTGCCCCAGTAAGGTAGTCAGTTGGGTTTGTAACTCTTCTGAACCACTGGCAAAGCTGACCACTTTTTGGAGCAAGTCATGGATCAGCCGTCGGGCTTCTGCCTGGGTATAGCGTTTGCTATTTTCAAAACGGTTTAACGCTATACCCATCGCAGAAAAAAGACAGTTGCCATCACCTCTTATATTGATACGCTGATAACCCGGTGGGGAATGTCCTTCGATATCTGACTTAACGGGTGCCACAAGGGTTTCCAAAGAAGGTTTCAACAGGTTCTGGAAAACTATGGTCTGCTCCATAACAGAACGATGATAAGACAAAGCCTTGTCGAGCCTTTTTAACAGATCAGGAATGGCACCATCCTTCTTTTGCATAAGAGCATTTCTGTTTGCAAGACCTTTGAGCCAACCACTGCGTAATAATAATATTTGTTCAATATCCTCAAAGCCTTTGCGAAGCTGATCTTGCAACAAAACCAGGTATTGGATGGACTGACCAAGAAACCAGATATTGCCCTCAACATCGGCGCTACTGTCGTCAGTCCTTGCTGAGTGAAAATGCAACTGACCATGGGCTTCCTGCTGCTCCTTCAGAATCTCTTCAATGGTTCGGGTGTGCTGGTTCGCCAATTCAACAAACCTTGCAGAGCTATCCATAATCTGCTGGCGGGTAGTGGTCAGACGATGGGGGGACGGTGCCAGGCAAGCCTGTCGAAAGTCTTTGTGATAACTGCCCAGTTGCCCCATAACCTGAATGACCTCATGGATGTCATCGTTGAGAATGGCATGGCGGACATCGGCCCTCTCTATCAACAGAAAGGTTTTTTCGGGACCCTGACAATGACTGATTGCCTGAGAATAGCTTTTAATCGCCTTACTGTAGTTTTTTTTCAAGAATGCAGTATTTGCCTGTTTTCGCTGTTTTTGCCAAGACGGTGTTTTACTCTTACCTGATTTATTTACGGCTTGAGTGGAGGCTTTTGAGTTTCGTGGGTCTGAAGCTGGCGGTTCTTTCTCCTGAAGGTTCTGCTTCTCCCATGAAGCCTGCATTTTCTGATATTGCCGACGAGCTTGTGCCAACTGGTTTTTTCCCGTATTTACTTGTTTCTCTATCTGACTGATTGCCTCTTCAGCCATAACCAGCTTGTTGCACACCTCTTTGGTTTGACTCAATACATCCTGAATTTCATTTATTTCATTTCGTAGCAGCACTTTACTGGTCACTATCCAGAGATGATCAAGAGCAGACTGGTTTTCCTCGCTGCCAGGTTTTAATGCTTTGAGGGCACCTCCAAGCTCTTCGAGCTTATCCTTGTATTGGGCATTATCCGGGCAAGACCAGTCTAATAAGTCAACCAGCTGCAAAAATAAAGTGGCTCCGTAGAAGTACTGTGACTCCAGTTTTGTAAATTCTGTCAAAGACAACAGATGATGATCATTGTCAACCAGTTGGTCATGGAGTTCTGTTGCCCTGATCAACTGCTCGATCCCCATCCTCAAATCCATCAGCGTCAGGCCAAACATCTGAAAACGAATTATCTGGCTTTTGAAGTGGCCAATGTCTGGCTGGTCGGGAAAACGGGGCCTTCCAGCGAGGTTGTCCAGTTGCCCGATTGTGTCCCGCCATCTCATCAGCTCGGTCAGTATAGGGTGGGTGTATAACTGAATGCGCTCTTTGGGGTTGGAACAGTCCAGGACACGCAGGTCCGATTGCAGATTCAGGGTGAACACCTGATAGACCAGAAGATACATATCCTCAAGAAACTTCTCCTGATCGATGTTCTCATCCTTGAATTCTCCCCGTTTTGCCAATTTCGGATAGTCTTCCGACAACCTTTGCTCCTGTATTCGATATTGGTGCGCCATTTGCACCGCAAGGGTATCCCACTGCAATGCCGTGTTTAAAGCAACAGGATCAATGGTTGCTAGGTGGTCTTTAAAAACACGGTCAGCCATAAAGCTGGCATAATGAGCCAGGCGACTCCAGTTCAACACGAGTGTGGCAAGGGCGTGAAATTTCATTTCCTCAATTTTGCCAGTCAACTGCCCCCGCGCCCGGCCAACGACGGGTAGCCGGAGAATTTGATCGAGTTCAGTCTGGAAAGACGCCAGTTGTGAAACTGCCTTTAAAAACACCTGATACCGTTCCTGCAAATCAGCCAGCGTGCAGACAAACTCCTGCGTACTGTCCTCAGGGAGCGGAAAACTGTCTTTGAACACTTTATTTTCAATGCTGACTCTATTCTGAAACTCTGCCACCGCTTTAGTGAATTGATTTGCACCTGGATTTGTCCGGCGCTCCCGCCTTCTGGCACCAGGCTCCGGGGAGTTCAGGGTATATGTCAGCTCTCTTTGTTCCACAGGAAGGAAATTCCCAACCTCCAGTCCCTGGCCCAGGCTGACAAAACTCTGCACCAGAGGTTTCGGGGCTGGGCGGGTTTCTCCAGAGGTTGGCGCTTCCTCATTGTATTCCGTTCTTATTTTCTCTATCTCTCTGGCTGTTCCCCGATCAGCATGGATGGCATTAATTGAAAACTTTCCACCACAGTCCTCCTGAGCCGGACAGACACAGATTTTATTCCCGTCACTGTCATTTTCCAGCTGGTCAATGCACCCCCGGCAGTACAATGCACCACAAACCTCAACCTGCTGAGGATCGGTGAGCACATCACGGCAGAACATGCAGTAATGGTGTGTTTTCCATGGCAGCGTTTCCGATACGGGAGCGGGCTGCTCTTCCTTTGTTGCTTCCTGTTTTGGAGCAAGCAGGTTGTTTAACCTCTGGCGAACTTCAGGAGTGAGTTTCTGATAACGAGCCTCCAGTTGCTGCCAGTCCCGGATGCGCCTTACGTGTTTCTCTTCAGGGTAGAGACTACTGCCGGTTAACTGCTCGTAGTGAGTGATTATTCCGGTAGCATCAATGACCGGAAAACTGCCAAGGTCATGAAAGCATTTAACCTGGGTGTTATCCATTTCCTGAGTGAAGGTGAGGTCAATGGAGAGGGGGCGAGAGAACCCTTGTCCGGAGCTGTTGGGCTGGTACCACTTGATATTCACGCCAAACCAACGTTTAGAGTTGTCGGGCGTTGGCAGGGGTGATAGCCCGACTTTGACGTTTCCGGGTTCATCAATCATCATAGGCTCAAACAGCGCTGTATCCATCTGTGCCAGAACGGGGCTTCGGGATTCGGTTTCAATATCCAGAAGTTCCAGCCATCTTCCAAGATCCTTTCTGTAAATTTTAAAATCCCAGTCACCGGGGGTTATCCTGGCAGAGGAACCAGTCACTTCACTCTCGGGGTAAAGCTCCTGCCACAAGGCCAGCAAAGCCTGGCTACCATAAAGCTCAATGTGTGGGGAGTCGTGCCGGACAACACTGAACTCAGACAGTTTTTTCAGTTTATCACGGAACCTGGGATCCTTCGGGAGGTCAGTTTTCAGTTCTTTCACCACGGACTCATGCCCTGACTCAATTGTGAAAGACCGGCCTTCGTCCACAAAGCCTTCGTCATCGCTGCTACTGATATTATCCTCAGGAATGATGAGGCCGTCCGGCTTCTGGCCAGAGGTTGCCGACGCACCCGGTTCGCCCCCTGTTAATTCCAAAAGGGGATGTAATGAATGCGATTCCCATAGTGAGGCATCCACACCGGGCAGTTGGGTTACGAGCAGTTGATAAAGCTCGGGATGGTCTGCAACCACGATGCTGCCTGATATTGTCCCTGATTCCCGGGAAGGCTCTGGATTATAAAGGTGGCCCAGTAAATCAATAATCAACTCGCCCATCTGTATATCAGGATATCTCGTACTGATCGACAACAGTCCGTCAGTGGCAAACAAAATCGCTTTTGCAAAACGGGTTCTTTCTTGCTCTGACTGCTCTGAGGGCAAAGAGTGGAGGTAGTTGACCAGAGCTTTTCCAACCCTGCTGATCATGCTTCTCTTATCATTATCTTTGCTCATGTAAATCATGGGGTAGTACCCCAGAATAAAGTTAAGTTCATTTTCCAGAGATGATAGATCTGATTTGCCTGAGGCAATCTCCAATATTTCAATCTTTTTAAGAATGTTTTGTATGTATTGGTCCAGCCAGTTTGTATAACGATCGAAATTTTCCGGTAAATGCTCAGAGTGTTGACTGATGGCAGGATTTTGTAATAGCTCTTGATAAATATCTGCCAGATCGTCCGCCGATCTCTCAATAATCAGTTGGGTAAAACTATCCAGATCTGCCAGTGCCCGCTCCTCGGTATTGTTAATTAAAGAGAGCTTGTAGTTTTTTAACAGTAGCGGTGCAAGGTCCATCAGATAATAGAGCGCCATGGTGCGATCTGATATTAGTTCAAGATAAGGAGCGCTTCGTTTCAAATATTCATTGAGGCTCATGGCTCCAGATGCTGTTGCTAGCAAGAGCAACAGAGTTGCTAGTAGTAAAAATCGACGAGCTCTGTTAGCGAACTGGAAAAAACAGTGAATGATTTGAAGTGACTGCGTCATCCTAATTTTTGTTGTATCTCATATATGGAAACTGGAACTGTCAGTTAAGTTCTATTATGTGATAATGCAAGGCTCTCACCAGGTTCTATGCTACTGTTTAGCGGACTGACTTACAGATGGATATTGTTTATAGGTGACACTTTATCTCCAGCTATACCAAGGGCTGTAGCTCGCAGAGTGTTACGTATAACCAGCATGTCTCTATACATGCTGGCGCGCATCTTTGAGTAACTCACATAGCAATCAGGTCATTTTCGGTATAGTGTTGCCAAAATATCAACCCTGTAATACCAAGGCTTGTAGAGTGAGTCACTCAGAAACACAGGTCAGTTTGCAAGCATTTTGGGGCAGGGCTTCGCGGAACT
>CBDBOO010000064.1:0-76662 GCA_965208385.1 Endozoicomonas sp. | reverse complement strand
CCGTAATTCTTCGTAAAAACCTCAGTGAAGAGAAAGTTCGTGAATTCGAAAAGGCACTGATTAAAGCCGGTGCAGTCTGCAAAATTCTATCCGTAAAAGGTGAAGAAGTGCTGCCTCCTTTAAATCCGGAGGCCATGGTGATTCATAATGATATGGAACCCATAACCGCGTCTCGGCAGGACAGCCATTCTGACGATAATACCTCATTTCATCCGAGCAACCGTCTTGGCCGAATTCAGTACCTCGCTCTGGTCTGGCTGGTGTTTTTTTTCGAATGCGGTGCCTGGTTACTCCCGGATTATCTGCCACAAATCCTTGGTTCGATATTAACCATTCAGCAGACCCTTCTTACCGTAGCCGGTTTTCATACCATGGCCGGGGATTACACTGTTAATTATCACTGGCATGCGCCTGCACGATTTAAACCGGAGCGCATGGTTATGGCTGTTTTTGATTATCCCTGGTCTAAATCTGCTCTTTTCTACTCTGGCTGGTTTTGGTCAGTGGCAGCAAAAACTGGAACAGCTATGGCCGACCTCCAGCAGAACCCGGCAATCTCGTCAGACTATTCGGGTTATGGATTCCTCTGCTACTGGTCATAACCGCTGGCGTTTCAGGCTGGCTGCATCTTGACGAAATCGTTCTTCTGGTGGATGGGCTTCCGGACATGGCTCATGTGCTGGCAGATGCGCAACAACTTATTCAATAGTGGTATAACCCTGTTTGCACACTCACCCCCGAACACCTATACGGAATCATTAAGCACAACCCCCGCCCCCGAATACGCATCAATACGCAGTCCATTGATTTGGGTCAATGGTTATAATTGCATTCATTACTTCGACACCTGCTGAGTGATTTATAATCATTACCATGATGTGAATCAAACCGTTCAGAATTACTTATTATTCTTACTCAGGTTGTCGAAAAGAAACTTCAGCAGTTCGCCACATCGAATCAAATATTCTGTTTAACCATCCGGAACTTTTGGTGTCATATGGCGAAAGGCAAAACATCCTGCAAATTCTGATATCGTCATTACGATAATGAATGGCCGAAACTGCAGGTGTTCTGTTTTACATCCACCATCGGCCTTATTCCATTGGTAAATAGTTTTATGAGCAAAAACAGCGTTCTGGTTATCAACTGCGGCAGCTCTTCCCTGAAATTCGCGGTCATCAACCCGAAAAATGAAGAGGAGAGCATCAATGGCATCGCTGAACGTCTGGACAGCACTGAAGCATCCCTTACCTGGAAACTGAATGGTAACAAGTCCACCCAGACACTGGGTGACGCAGGTCATGAAGCAGCCATCGAAGCACTGCTTGGTTTGCTCCGTGACAATAACCTCATCGACAGTATCGCCGCTGTAGGGCATCGGGTAGTTCATGGTGGTGAGACCTTCACCGAATCCTGCCTGGTCACCGATGAAGTACTGACGGCTATAGAAAACACCATTCATCTGGCCCCCCTGCATAACCCGGCGAATCTGAGCGGTATCCGTGCTGCCCAGAAATGTTTCCCCGGCCTGCCACAGACCGTCGTCTTTGACACGGCATTTCATCAATCAATGCCAGCAGAATCATATCTCTACCCTGTTCCTTACAGCCTTTACGAAAATCATGGCGTGCGTCGTTATGGCTTCCACGGCACCAGCTATCGCTATGTAAGTCAGACTGCAGCGGATATGCTGAAGCTCGACATCAATGACAGCGGAATACTGATTGCCCATCTTGGCAATGGTGCCAGTGCCTGCGCCATCAAAAACGGTCAGTCTATAGACACCACAATGGGCCTGACACCGCTGGAAGGTCTGGTTATGGGTACTCGTTCCGGAGATGTTGATCCCAACCTGTTCAGCTTTCTGAATAAAGAATGCGGCTACAGCCTCGACGAAATCACAGACCTGCTGAATAAAAAATCCGGCTTACTGGGTCTTTCTGAAATGGATAACGATTGCCGGGTCATTGAAGACGCAGCTGCAGAAGGTAACGAGCGAGCCCAATTGACTCTGGATATTTTCTGCAACGTGCTGGCCAAGAAACTGGCTGGATTTGCAGCTAAAGTGGGTAAGATTGACGCGCTGGTATTTACGGGCGGTATTGGTGAAAACTCCAGTACAATTCGCAAAAATGTTCTAAACCGCCTCGCTATATTCGGTTTTGAAGTGGATGAGAAAGCCAATGATGAAACCTTCAGAGGCAAGAGCGGCGTCGTTACCAAAGAAGGCACCACCGTGGCCATGGTGGTAGCCACCAATGAGGAACTGTTAATCGCCAGAGACACCGATGCTCTGATTAACTGATTTGATTCACTGATTTGATTCAGTGAACTGAAACAGGAGGCACTGTCCTCCTGTTTTTTTATAAACCTGGATTCAGCAGTTGGATGCGGATTTTGTGGGAAATCTGGGCGTTCTCAGCAAGGCGCGACGTGCAGCCAATGGCCGTAGTCCTTGGCAAACGGCGCAACGCGGCTGAGGACGTTCAGATTTTTCACAAAACCGCAGAGCGAACTCCGACTCACTCAGAAGGGGAGCAGGAAATTCGTCGCTAAGGCTTTAACTCCAAGGGTTGAGGGAAATTCTAGCGCCCAACTGCTGAATCCAGGATAAACAGGTAACATCCTGGCAATACGTTTCTGCCAGTATTGTATAGTATTCAACCATTACTGGAAAAACCGGTCATGCGTACATTCTTCCTGGCACCCACACGCTATGGCGTTGGTCTGACATCCGTTACTCTCGGGCTGGTTCGAGCTCTGGACAACCTGGGGCTGAGAGTAAAATTCTTCAAACCCATCGCCCAGCTGCATATTGGCGACAAAGGTCCCGAGCGCTCGACCAAACTGGTTCAGAGAATCATGGACCATGAACCTCCCACCCCTATTTCATCCCACTATGCAGAAAACTTGCTGGGTGATAATAAGGGTGACGTGCTTATGGAAGAGATTGTCGCACTGTTTGACAAGGCCGCTAAGGATTCTGAAGTTATCGTGGTGGAAGGACTGGTTCCCACTCGGGACATGCCTTACGCTAATCGCCTGAACAGCGATATTGCCAAAACAATTAATGCTGACATTATCCTGGTATCCGAACCCGGTGAAGACAGTCTTGAAGATCTGGCTGACAAGCTGGAAATTGCTGCCGATAGTTTTGGCGGTATTAAAAACCCCAAGGTCATTGGCTATACACTGAATAAACTGGACAGTGAAAGCTTGTCGAAGCTGGTCAGCGATGGTCAATTCAAGGCATTACCTGAGTTTACCCGAAAATCATTCCAGCCTCTGGGATACATTCCATGGGATAGTGCACTCTCATCACCCCGGACTCTGGATATTGCTGAACACCTGAATGCTGAAATTATCAACAAAGGTGAAATGGATACCCGACGTGTTACTTCTTATACCCTGAGTGCCCGTACTCCCAGCAATATGATTCATCATCTGAAGCCGGGGAATCTTGTGATCACACCCGGTGACAGAGATGACATTATTATGGCCACCTGTTTGTCAGCGCTCAATGGCGTCCCCCTGTCAGGATTATTACTCACCAGTGGTATTCAGCCATCCAAACCCATTATGGATTTATGCGCAAAGGCCATAGACAGTGGTCTGCCTGTACTGTTGACCGAAAGTGATTCCTACAAAACGGCTACCCAGCTTGACCGTATGCACAATGAGCTGCCAATTGATGATCATATCCGTGTCGAAAATGTTATGAACACGGTGGCCTCACACCTCAATACCGAATGGTTCAAAAAACACTGCGAAGGGTTGGCCGAACGCAGATTGTCGCCTCCGGCCTTTCGCTATCAACTGGTGCAACGCGCGCTCAATGCCAAAAAGCGTGTTGTTCTGCCTGAAGGTGATGAACCCAGAACTATTCAGGCTGCTGCAATCTGTCAGGAGCGGGGAATTGCACAATGTATATTATTGGGTAAGCGTACCGTTATTGAGCAGGTAGCCAAAGACACCGGCATTACCTTGCCCGAAGGTCTGATCATCATGGAACCCGACAGTATTCGTGGTCGTTATGTAGAGCCTATGGTTGAGCTGCGCAAGCATAAGGGTCTTAATGCACCCATGGCAGAAGCCCAGCTGGAAGATACCGTGGTACTGGGTACCATGATGCTGGCTTTAAATGAAGTGGATGGTCTGGTGTCCGGAGCCGTACATACAACAGCCAATACGATTCGTCCTGCATTCCAGCTGGTGAAAACCAAACCTGAAGCCGGTGGACTGGTGTCTTCTATCTTCTTTATGCTGCTGCCTGACCAGGTACTGGTTTATGGCGACTGTGCAGTAAATCCATCGCCTGATGCAGAACAACTCGCCAACATCGCCATTCAAAGTGCCGAATCTGCCGCTGCCTTTGGTATTGAGCCAAGAGTCGCCATGATCAGTTACAGTACCGGAACCTCCGGCATTGGTGCAGATGTTGATAAAGTCAGGGAGGCCACCGCTATTGTCCGTGCCAAACGCCCGAATCTCATTGTTGACGGGCCATTGCAATACGATGCAGCCTCAGTGGAATCGGTTGCCAAAAGTAAAGCTCCGGGCAGTGATGTGGCAGGCAAGGCAACTGTCTTTATCTTCCCGGATCTGAATACCGGAAACACCACCTACAAAGCCGTACAGAGAAGCGCTGGTGTTATCAGTGTTGGCCCCATGCTGCAGGGACTGAACAAACCTGTAAACGATTTATCCAGGGGTGCCCTGGTGGATGACATCGTTTACACCATTGCCCTGACCGCTATTCAGGCTGAAACCGACAAAGCCTGATAAGATCCAGGCCTGCTGAATAAGGATTGTCCAGCAGGCTCCCACTTTATCAAATTTTTCTGTCGTCTCGATATTGTCATAATTCAACGTTATTCTTCTGCTGAACCTTAAAGAAATCACTATTAACGTCGATATCTTAATCCTATGCCCCTATGAAAAATGAAATATTTGACTCAGATTTGAGTCAGGAGAATTATAATGAAAAAATACCAGACTACGTCTGTCATCACCTGCCCTGACTGCCATCACAGCTCTCTGGAAACCATGCCGATTGATGCCTGTATCAATTTATACGAATGCACAAATTGTGAAAAGTTGATCACTCCACAAAGTGGTGACTGCTGCGTTTATTGTTCTCACGGCAATGCTCCCTGCCCCACCTCACAGATGGAAAAAAAGGCCTATGAAGCGGGTGTGTGGCTTGAATAATGTCAGGCATGCAGGTTGTGAGCCACTGGAAACCCGTAGCGATCCATCTTCGACCAGAAAGCATCCCAATAACCCGTTGACTTCGCCAGAGCTCGTAATGTTAATAGCATTGACGCCCCTTGTTCCTTCCATCGCATGCCTGACTTACACATGCGCTGCTTAACCAGCGTTTTGCAAGCAGCTTCTGTTACACCAGAACCAATTGGTAACTTGTTTTCCAACGCTTCTGGATAAATCATTTGGTGCCAGTGATTTTTGAAATAAGTTCTGGCTTTATCCAGTTTTTCTTTAGAAACAAGACGTTCATTCCCGGGAGCTGCTTTCTTTAATTCCAACCATAAACGTTTTGCCTTACCAGGGGTGTTTTTTAATTCGTGCAGTGTTGATCTTAACCAGGCTTTGCGTTCATTTTGCATTTTTTTACCCGGATATATAGCTTCTGCCGCTTCTGCCACATATTCGCTAACGTGATAAAAATCCAGAATTTGAATCGATGTAACAGGCTCAAGAAACGTCCAATTATCTGGCGCCCCATCAGCAACTCCAACGTAAGTGGCATCAGGAAAACGAGACTTCATTTTCTCAATGTCAGAAGAGAACCGCCTTATAAAAGTTTCTTTTCCGTATTCGGGGGCAGCGGCAGCGTACACCGTGTGCATTCGATTTCCTTCTTCATCATAAAGCGCAATAGTTCCGCACATTGCAATTCTGTAGCCCTCTTTATAAAGCAAGTTTGCACCATCCAGCCCCAAGCTAACTGTGGCTACTGGCTCGGGTAAATCCGGTAATTCATAAGTCCAGGATTCTTCTTTGGCCTGAGCAATACTGGCAACAACTTCTGCCAGGTCTTTAGCGGTTCTTCGATGGATTTTACGTCCGTGGTTTCTTAGAAAATCTTGCTCTACTTCAGTGGAAGGCATGTGGGCAAACTTCCAACTGACCATGCAGGCATGTCGCGGGGTTGAATTAACAACAATTCGTGCAGATTGATCAAGGGGACAATAAATAGCACCGCCTTCACGACTTTGATAGATAAAACGATTGACCCTAACCGCTCCCCATGGAGTTTCATAAACCTTCAATTCTTTTTTACTTTTACTGGTCAACCGAACATTGCCAAGCGTAATGGGAGAACCGTCAGTATCAAGCCACTCAAGTTGCTTTTTTGTTCCCAGTTGTCCCGCTTCATTTAAGGCATCTTGCAAATGATTTTCGAAATCCACCATTGAGCGATTGTGCGGGATTTTGATAACGATTTCTGTGATTTCATCGTTGGATGAAAGGACTGAGCTGTACATATTTCTCAACGCCAAAAAGCCTATACGACCATACTAGTGTAGTCGTTTTTCTTGACATTGTTTAAATCACACACCCTATGAAGCCTTTATTCCTGAACCCGCCATCCTTTACGCCAATGGCAGGTCCTGACCTACAAAGGCCAGTTTCCCCCGCCCCTTGTTCTATTATCCAGATATTAATAATCCAGTTTATTTTTGTGGTGCGGGTCTCAGGTTAATCTCTACCCGACGGTTCATGGCGCGCCCTTCCTTTACTTTGTTATCGCCAATGGGATCCATTGCTCCACGGCCATAAGCTGTCATTCGTGTCGCAGAAACACCCTGATATTTAAGATAGTTGGACACACTGTCTGCCCTTTGCTGAGACAGGGGAAAATTGATTTTATCGCCGCCAGTACTATCGGTATAACCCACCACTTCAATTAAATTTTTATCGTATTGGTTAAAGACTTTTGCCACAGAACCCAACACCGGATAAAACGACGATTTAATATCAGACTTGCTGGAATCAAAGGTGATATTGGATGGCATGATCAGCTTCAGATCATTTCCCTGTCGATAAATCTGTACACCCGTACCTTGCAGTTGCTGTCTCAGCTGGGCTTCCTGACGGTCGGTGTAATGACCGTATCCTGCACCGGCGGCGGCACCTATAACAGCACCTTTCAGTGCGCCATCACCACCATCGGCCAAAGCTCCAAGAGCAGCGCCGGCCAGTGCTCCGCCAATACCATATTTAGTTGATTTACTGGTTTCCTGCTGCCCCGTATAAGGGTTAGTGGTCTGGCAACCTGCCAGAGCCAGTCCTAAAAACGCCACAGCAAGAACTTTCCTTAACTGCATATTTACCACCTTCATCTGTAAAATATCATTAACCACGGATAACCCTGTTCTCTCGAATTTCTTCACCAATAGTGGTTTCCGGTCCATGCCCGGTAATCACCAGTGCGTCTTCGTTCAGTACATAGAGTCGCTGTTTTATGGATTTTTCAATAGCTTTTGCATCCCCGCCCCATAAATCAGTACGGCCTATGGAACGGCGAAACAGAGTATCCCCGGCAATGAGAAGACTTTCATTCTCAAACCAGAAACACATGGAACCCGGCGAATGTCCGGGAGTGTGCATGGCTACGCCCTGACAACAGGGTAGCTCATCGTCATCCTTCAGCCAGACATCTGGAGCGGGTACCGGAGAATAGGGAACACCAAACATTCGGCACTGCATCTCAAGGTTATCCCAGAGAAATTTATCACCTTCATGGAGATAGATAGGCGCACCTGTTTGCTTCTTGATTTCACCGCTGGCCAGAAAATGATCAAGATGAGCGTGCGTATGAATCAGGGCAACAATTCTCAAGCTCTTCTCCCTGACGTATTTCATAATCAGGTCTGCATCCCCGCCCGGATCAACAATAAATGCTTTATGGGTCAAGGAATCGGCAATAATCGTACAATTGCATTGCAGGGGACCCACAAAGGTATGCCGGATAAAGGTGGTTGAAGAGGTCATGAAACCCTGAACATCCTATATTTGAACTGTCCTGATTCTAAGCGTTATTTTTATTTATAACATCCGTTATTAAAAAAGGATGAGTCACTCCGGATTCTCAAACTGAACCAGATAGCTACAGCCTGACACTACCACATCGGAGCAGTACAACTGAAGAACCCGGAGTGAGCCTTAAATTAACATGATCTTTTTCTAGACAGGGTAATGGATACGTAAAAACATACGACATTGTCTTTACAAAGTTTGCCAGTAAACTTCTACCCCCCGCTGGTCTCTCAGACTCCGGAGAATTAATGCAGATCACTGTTTTTGGTGCTGGCTATTTTTAAATTCTGAGACAAAGACTGAAACATCCGGTCATTTGAATAGTCGTAATATCTGGCAGCCATCTGATATGGCAAAGAGAGGTTTTCATTATTATTCCATCGGTCGGCCTTCATCAACAGAAAACACCTTTGTCGTATAAAATCAGGAAAATATTACATTGAAATATCTAATCACAGGCGTCGCCGGATTTATCGGTTTTCATGTTGCTCGCCAGTTATCCAGCGAAGGTCATGATGTCATCGGAATTGACAACCTTGATCCCTATTATGATCCTGATCTGAAAATTGCACGACTGAGACAGCTGACTGACATTGAAAATTTCCATTTCGAGCAGATGAATATAACCGATTATGAATCACTGTCAGGCCTATTCAGGCAGCACAGATTTGACCGGGTTATACATCTTGCTGCTCAGGTTGGGGTACGCTATTCACTGGAAAACCATCAACTTTATATCAACAGCAATATTGTCGGATTCACCAATATACTGGAAGCCTGCCGTCATTTTTCCATACCCCACCTGGTGTATGCCTCATCCAGTTCCGTTTATGGCTTGAACCGTCACCAGCCATACTCTACAGCAGATGCCGTAGATCATCCGGTATCCCTTTACGCGGCCAGTAAACGATCCAATGAGTTAATGGCACACAGTTATTCCCACCTATTTGGATTACCTACAACAGGGTTACGTTTTTTCACTGTTTACGGGCCTTGGGGTCGTCCCGACATGGCCTATTTTTCTTTCACCCGGAAGATTCTGGCCGGGCAAACCATTCAGCTGTTTAACAACCAATGGCACTGACTTAAGGAATCCAACCCAGAAATAACAAGGCTTGCCCAAGAAGAAAATCGACTATAAATATCGTGTATATTTCCTCTCCCCGAGCAAGCCATGACCAAGTTTAGCCCAAAATACTTCAACCTTGCTGCCGATCTCCTTAAACAGTACGCACAGACAGGTGACGACAATCTTTCCAGCGTGCTTACTCAGGATAATCTTGAAAATTTCCAGTCTCAGTACACTGGCAGTAGAGTTAGAAACTATCCACCATTGAAAACCCTCAGTCTGTTTATGCAGCAGGTTGTAGGCGAAAATAAGTCCTGCCGTAACACCCTAATCTCTGATGCCAGAGATCAAATTGCTATGGGGAAGAAAGCGAATACGACCCGCAACAGCGCATATTGCAAGGCCAGATTGCGACTTACGGAACCCAGCATCAAAGCTCTTTTGACGGAGTCAGGAGACAATCTGGACAGCGCCAGCCCTGAGTCATGGGCATGGCATAATCGCCGAGTCATTATGACGGATGGCTCTACGCTTTCGATGCCAGACACTACTGAAAATCAAAGTGCTTACCCTCAACATGGTGCTCAAAAAAAGGGGTTGGAAATCCGCTGCTGAGAATAGAAATTCTGTCGGTGTTGGGCAGTGGCGCAATACTTTCGTACGCAGTGGCTCCCTGCAAAGGCAAAAAGACGGGGGAAGTTGCTTTGTTCAGACAGATTTTGAGCCATCTTAAAACCAACGACATCCTGCTGGGTGATGCTATTTTTGAGAATTACTTCCTGATAGCACTGCTGCAATTAGGTGGCGTAGACGTTGTATTTGAAAAAAATGGTGCCCGGCACGTTGATCTCCGAAAATGCGACCAGAAACTGGGAAAGAAAGACGGCTTAATACGTCTGTTAAAACCAGCCCGCCCAAGCTGGATGAGCCGTGAGTACTACCAGCGATGGGTGCCCAAAGAATTGACTGTCCGAGTGATTAAAAACAAAAAACGAATAATCGTGACTACCCTGCTGAACGCAGAGGAATACCCACGATCCGAGATAGTCAGTCTTTATCTGGCACGTTGGCATGTAGAGCTGGATTTTCGATCCATCAAATCCCTTATGGCGATGGATATACTGCGCTGCAAGACTCCGCAAATGGTCAGGAAGGAAATCACGGTGCACCTGTTGGTTTATAATTTGATACGCTCATTAATGGCACGAGCGGCAGTAAAGCTCAAAAACCTGCCACGACAAATAAGCTTTAAAGCGGCTCAGGAAACCATTCAAGTCTTTCACGTGCTTCTGCTACAGGCGACAACCGAATTGCTATCAACACTGGTTGACAGTATGGTGCAAATTGCTTCGGAACATATCGTGGGCGATCGACCGGGGCGAAAAGAACCGAGAGCGATTAAAAGACGGCCAAAACCCCATAAAAGACTTCAACACCCAAGGGCGCAGGCGCGCAGACTCTTAGAATATCAAGGTAAGAAGGCTTAAGTCAGTGCCATTGGTTTAACAACGGCATTATGAATCGCGACTTCACTTATATTGATGATATTGTCACCGGTGTTTTAAGAATTTCTGACATTATTCCAACACCGTCCACTGTCTTATCAAACAACAGTAATGTACTTCAACCTGATACCAGCACAGCACCTTTTAGTCTTTATAACATAGGCAATAATCAGCCCGTAAAGCTACTGGATATGGTGCGAAAAATTGAGGAAGAAACCGGGAAGACAGCAAAACTGGAATGGCTCCCTATGCAAGCCGGAGATGTTCATGAAACCCGGGCTGACTGTGAAGATCTTTTCAAGGTAACCGGTTACCGGCCAAACACTTCGTTTACGACAGGTATAAGACAGTTTATAGATTGGTACAGACTGTTTTATTGCTGAAACAATCTTGAACAATCACCTTTGTATGAATAATTTTCAAACAATCTTGATCCAGATCAACTCCTTAACTCTCGCCACAATAGATAATGAGAACAATTCTCATTACACCAATAATAACAACTCAATGCCTGATAAATAACGGGTCAGTTGTTGTTTTCGGCCAGCTCGGTTAGAGGAAATTTCTTTGAGCAAAGCAATACTAGGTGCTGCTATTTCTGCAGTCATTTACGCAGGGGCACTGAACGCTGCCAGCATAGAAATACTCAGTAAGGCACACAATCCTGCTGGCCAGTTCCTGGCTTACACTGAATTTGAACTCTCCGGCGAGCCGCTGGCTGAAGCGCTGGGTCTGGATCTGGATATCCTTGACCCAAACCGTGTTGATGATCCGACTGCCTTTGATTTTGCTGCAGGTATTGAAAGCTACGAATACTCTGAAGAGGCTATGTATGCACTGAATTATCAGTCGACCATGGGGCCTCATCTCGTTAACGGACCCGTCAATACAGCCCGTGGTGGCAAGATGCAGGATCTGGGCAAGCGGGTTATTGAAATGGCACAGGCGGTAGGTTTTCCTGCCACTGAAATCCCCCAAAACATGTACCCTATTTCCATGCCTTACACATCAGGCATTCCGGAATTTCTGAATAAACCCGACACCACCGTCGTTAACGGTGACGAAGTTGAAATACTGACTGCCAGGGGTTCAGAAAAAACGGTTCAAACGGTTGTACCTGCCTACTTCCGTGATTACCAGTCTCTGGCCTGGAACCCTGCCAGCTTCAATAAATCTTTCAGCCCTTCTTCCACAGGCGGTATTCTTTTAAAGGAAATCATGTGGGCTCAAGATTTTCTGGGTGGCATGCACGTCACTGAAACCGACGAAGAAGTGGAAGCCGATTCCATGAAAATGGATCAGGATGGGGTTCATAGTCTGGGGGTATCCGCTGCCGATGGCTTTAACGGCATGTTGCTGACAGAACTTTCCCTCGACAAAATGCTGATTTTACAAAACCAACTGGGCTACGATGGAAAAACACTGGGTGTGAAATTTGGATCCAGCTATGACCCTGAAAAAAAACCTGTCTGGTTCGCCAACAAAGTCGCTGTCACCGAAGGAAAGATAAATGGTGTTAATGCCATTGCCGACCTGAAAGTAACCGACAGTCGTTCTACTCTGCGTGATACCTGGATGCTGCTGTGGCCTGTCAGTGAGATTTATGCCTTCAGTGATCAGCGAACAGCAAACTCAGCCCAGAATCCTGCGTTTAAAGCAGTTTTTGACGGTGCGCCATTTGCAGCTGCACCAGCCACCAATATTGATAGCAAGCTGAGTAACGATATTGTGGCCAACGATACATTCTCAGTTTCCAGCAACCTCTCCAACCTGTTGTTCAAAAACATGATGGCTCTGCATTTCAACCGCAGTGCCGGAACCTTTGTTACTGAATACAAGCAGGGCCAACAAGGCTCCACTGTAAATACTTACGACGCTGCTTATGCATTGGTCTCTCTGTCTATCTTCCAGCGTGCCCAGGATGCATTGCCTGTAGGCTATGCAGCGGCAGATGACAGTGTAGTTGATCTGAAAACCAAACAGGGCCAGCAGGCGCAGGCCATGATTAAACAGCAGGCGGACTTTATTGTTAATCGTCTGACAGCAGGAAATGGTCTGGTATTCGACGGTCTTACACTGACTGGGGAAGTCAATAAAAGTCAGTCTCTGGATACTCAGTTTGCCGCTTTGCGTGGCCTTTCTGCAGCGTTTCTGGCCACTGGCGATTCATCCTACCGAACCGCTGCACGCAATATTTATCTGGCGGTAGAAAAGCACATGTTTGATTCAAAGCTGGGTACCTGGGCTACGGTGCCGGGCAAAGCTACGATTCACACACCATATACTGCTGCAGCCATTTCCGGTGGATTACGTGAAACCATTCTACAACTGCTCAATGAAGAAGGTGAAAATCAGCCAGAACTGGAATTACAGGCTCTGACCAATCGCTATGTAAGCTGGTTCCGCACCGTTATTAATGGCGGTATGCAGATGGCTGAATGGATGGGTGACAGTGGTGAAAACCAGCTGAAAGGCAGCACGTCCACAGACACTGATGAAGACGGTGTACCACAGATTATCGGAGCCGGTGGGCAATTTGGTACGGCCATGGTGATGGCTGCAGAAGCCAGAGTCAGTGCAAAGTAACTTCCGAAACTGAAAATCAGTCTTTCTGAGAGAATAGTGTAAAGGTGCCGGTACATATGATGTACCAGTGCCTTTTTACCGTTCTGATTGACACTCTTTTTTCTAAAAAATGATATGAAGACAGGGGATTTATGCCAGCGCCAGCCAGTCATCTTCCTTTAACAGGGTTAATAAGCAGTTTTCGTGCGGGATGGCAACGTCTGGCATACCGGCATAAATACGCTGAAGCAACATTATATTTGATGTTTTTTTCAGGCCTTCTGGTCTGGGATTTCATTGACATAAACTGGCAGATTGAACGGGTAATGCTGCTGTCTCATATTCTGGCAGGGCTAACATTTTATCCTTTGCTGGTTGGCTTATTCTGGACATCACACCGAAGCCTGATCAGTCGGTCAAAAAATAAATTTCTCAAAGCAACGGGAACACTGGTCGAGTGGTTGTTGATTATTTGCACGTCCAGCGGCATCTATTTGTTAATTTATGGCAACCCGGGAAATCTTGCCGGACAATTTATTCAGGACGCACATTTTTACAGCTCAATACTGCTGATCCCTGTAGTTTTCCGGCATGCCATACGCTGGACGGTACTAAACGTTTTCTGTGGTGACCGCTGAGTCATTCAGCCGTCGTTCATTACTATCAGGTCCATCAGGAAAATACTGATGTTTGCAAGTTTTCTAATTACTTTTCGTGAAGGTCTGGAAGCTTTTCTGCTTGTGGGAATAGCCCTGTCATATCTTGCACGGCTCAATGCTTCACGACATAACAAGTATATTTATATTGGTGTCACTGTTGGTCTACTGTTATCACTGGTCATTGCTTTTGTATTCCAGGTGCTGATTGACCAGTTTTCCAGCGAACATTACCGCAACCTGATGATGGCCGGAATCCTCTTGTTTGCCACGGCTGTATTAAGCTATATGGCAGTCTGGATGCAGGCTCACGCAAAAGCTCAGATAGGAACAATGCAGAAAAATGTTGAGTTGTATGTGACCACTGGCAATCTGTTCGGGCTGGTTTTCCTGTCTTTTCTTGCTGTACTGCGTGAAGGGTTCGAAACCATTCTGTTTTTCTCTGCATTGGTTTATTCCGGGCAGGGAGTAACCCTGCAGGGCGGATTAATCGGTGGTTTTCTGGGATTACTGGCGTCAGTACTGCTTGTCTGGATGCTGCTGCGAAGCACCCGCCAGATATCATTGCAACCGTTTTTCCGATGGACCAGCTTACTGATAATTATCATTGCTGCCGGATTGCTCTCGTCTGCGATCAATATGCTGCAGGCAGCTGAAGTACTACCGATTTTAAAAGCAGCCATCTTTAACATCTCCCATATTATTGATGATAGAGGGTTGTTCGGAACCTTCCTGCGAGCATTATTTGGTTATAACTCGTCACCCGGGCTCCTCCAGTTACTGGTGTGGGGGCTGTACCTCATCGTCTTTATTCGCTTCTGGAACAGGAGTTATCAACCAGTATGAGTAAAACAAAAGCAGACAGACATGTTGCTGTTCTGGGTGGTGGCCCAGCCGGTCTGATGGCCGCCTGGGAACTGAATAAAGCCGGTTATAAAGTCACCGTTCTTGAGCGGGATAACAAAGTGGGCGGCATGTGCGCCACTTTGAAATTTAAAGGAAAGCATGGTGACTATCGTTTTGACTATGGCGGACACCGGTTTATTACCCATAACCCGGATCTGCTCAAGTTTGTCGACGAATTAATGGCCGATGACCTACTCTACGCCGAACGAAAAAGTGTCATCCGTTTCAAAGGCCGGATTTATCAGTACCCTCTGGCCATTGGCGATCTGCTGAAAAACGCGCCATTCTCTCTGCTCTTCGGTGCTCTGGTTGATCTGCTGCTTTTACCATTTAAAAAGCGTCCGGAGAACCGTCGAGATTCCAGCTTCGCCGAATGGATTGAGAGCCGCTTTGGAAGAACGCTCTACAAGCACTTCTTTGAAGGCTACACCGGTAAACTCTGGGGTATATCACCAACTCGCCTGTCTGCTGACTGGGCATCCCAGCGTATCAGCCTGCTGGATCTGAAAGACGTAGCCCGTCGTTTGCTGCCACAGAAGAAAGATACACCACGTACCTACGCCCGCAAGTACCGTTATCCGAAGCTGGGATTTGGGCATTTGTATACACGCCTTGGAGACGAGCTGGTTAAAAAGGGTGTCGATATTCGCCTTAATTCTGATGTGGCTGAAATATACACTTCCGAAAATCGTGTTACAGCCGTTGGCATCATTGAAAAAGGTCAGCCACAGAAAATCGATGTGGATTTTGTTATCTCTACGATTCCCCTGTCTGACATGTGCCGTATGACCAATTTTGACAGTGGACTGGAATTTCGTTCCCTGCGATTCATTAATATGCCCATGGACACTGAAAACATTTCCGACAACACCTGGCAATATCTCTCTGATCCGGAAATTCTGGGAACCCGGCTGCAGGAACCCCGTCGCAGATCGCCTTTTATGGCTCCGGAGGGTAAGACGTCAGTTATGATCGAAATCCCGTGCAACAAGGGCGATGATGTCTGGAATATGGAGGGCGGCAAGCTTCGGGACAGGGTTTTGTCCGATCTTGAAACACTGGGCGTGAATCGTAATCTATCTAACGGTGAATACTTTACCGCATACACCGAACATGCTTACCCGTTGATGGACGTGCAATATCAGGACAAACGCGAAAAGGCCATCACTCATCTCTGCCAGTTTGACAACCTGATCATGTCCGGAAGACAGGGTTCTTTCCGTTATATATTTACTGATACAGCCATGGAAATGGGACAACTGGCTGCCCGTTCCATTATTGATGATGAAGACAAGCGTCGTGAAATATTCGATTTCCGAAATGAAAATGTGGTGATTGAGGTGCAGAGTGTCGCCTGATCAGGAGTCTGTAAAATGAAAAAAGTCAGTATGTTTTTTGCACTGCTGCTTTCATTCAGTGCCCTGACTGAAGCCTATACCTATTCGGCTGCAGGAAAAGAGCCTCTAATTGACGGCCGTGAAGCACTGCTTGTTGCCGTACACAGTGGCGACTTTTCAGCGGCCACCAGCATTTACAGCCAACTGGCCGATGAGGTTCTTTACTTCAAAACAGAGTATGGAATAGATCTGGATACACCGATGCGCCAAGCGCTTGCCGAGAAAAAGCCCGAGCAGGTAAATCACACCCTGAATCAGATTTATACCGCAGAGATTGACCGTCGTATCACCGGCGCTGAGAAGAATATCAATGACTATCAGGTTGCCAAGGTTATGGTGGTTAAAAGTAAACTGTTTCTGGATTTACTGACACCACAACTGGCACCTGAAGAACGCTCCATGTCAGTACAGGCTATTCAGGGGGCTCTGAAAGCTATCGGTAATCCCGGTGTTTTCGGTGTTGGCGCAGAGCCTGCTGATCTGGAAGCCCTGACTCGCTCTCACCAGCTACTGATGAAAGCACTGCAAATCTACGGTTTATAAACAGCATCATGCACCTTACAGGACAGCTCCAAACATCACGGCCACCCATCAGCGCTAATGTACTGCGCTGCTTTGTTGCCTGTCTGATGTTTGTCACCTGGGGAGTCTGGCTGATCTGGTTGTTCCAGTTTCCGCTGCAGATCAGCAGTGACGATGCCCTGTTTTTCTCCCGAGGCGTAGAACGATTCTCCGTAGTCGAGTTAAGCCCTCACTTCCCCGGATATCCCGTCTTTATTGCCCTGGCCAGGGTAACCAATGCTTTTACAGACAGTGAAACGGCCGTTGTTTTGACCAGCCTTATGTCTGCTGCATTGATTCCCTGGCTGCTGATTCTTCTCTATCAGAATATCAACCAGTGTCACTTATCAACCTTCCCGCTGCTCACACTGATACTACTCTGTATCCTGCAACCATTACTTGCGGCTACCGCCCTCAGCGGCCTTTCAGATACAGCCGGATTACTCTTTGCCATCAGTTCACTGCTGATGGTTTATCATCAGCGATATCTGTTTTCCGGCATCCTTCTGGGCATCATGCTTGCCACACGCCCTTCATACTTCCCATTGGCTATTGGCATGGCAGTCTGTATCCCATTGATTCCAATGCAAGCGAATCATCTGCCACGGCACTTCCTGAAGATATACGGCAAAGGACTGCTTGGGGTTCTGCTTATCGCTTTGCCCTCATTACTCTATGTGTTGGCAAGAGACGGCCTGGCCTATTTTGATGAAGCACTAAGATTTACCCGGGGGCATTTTCAGATCTGGGGGAATACCGCTGAAAGCGACGTTTCCTGGCAACAATGGCTGTTCAATCTTGCCGAAATATACAGCTGGCCATTATTGCTGACTCTGACACTTTCACTTTTTTCTGCCCTGAAAAATGCCACATTGCGCCCATTGGCACTGGTTATCTGTATTTATCTCGGCTGGGTGCTGTGTGCCCAAAACCCGGACAATCCCAGACATATACTTCCGGTGGTTATGCTGTGGATACCGATACTGATAACACAGATCTCCGACCGCCTGTGGGCCTGCCTTCTGATCGTATTCATAAGTCTTGTACTGTTTCTTTCATCTGTTCGCTTTACCACTGTCCAGTCACCCACAGAGCAGGCTATTGAATGGTTTCAGATGAATGCCTGTGATAATAATTCCGGACAGATTGGTAGTAGCGCTAGTAGTAACGCTAGTAGTAAGACTGGCAGTAATATTGCCAGTAACTATGCAGTCAGTTTATTGCGACAGACCCTCCCAGACTGTCAGATATACGACATGTACTACCCAAGTAGCGAAGCCCTTTTGCAAGCAGGCGGGGGCTATCGGCTCAGCGGCAAAGAACAAACCGGAATGCAATTAATTGCTACATTCCCAGCCAGATTTACGGGCGAAAAAACACTTTATCTTTATCGATTTATTGAATCCGGCTGGTAAGGGTTTCCGGATGAATCTTACACAGACTCTATGGTTAAGGAATTTATGAGTGGTCATTTTTTCAGGCGCTGCCTGAAGTTTATTTCACTGTGCACTCTGGTGGTATTCCAACCGGCTTACTCTGCCGACAAAAGTACCTCCATTCGCTGGTCTCAAGACAAGTCAAAAATCTACAGCAGCAACTTTGATGGCGGCAGTGTCAGTATTATTGACAGATACTCCGGTGATCTCATTAAAGAGACCATACTGGGTAAAGACATTCGTCGACTGGCTTTTAACAGCGACCAGAGCCGCTTACTGGCTTCTGATTATTTGGCTGATGAGCTGATTTTGCTGGATGCTGAAACTCTGGAAGAAAAACAGCGCGTTAAAACACCGGCCAGACCTTTTGCCGTACTCTTTGACGATAAAAACAACCAGTTCTATGCCACTGCGTTTGAAGGCCGAAAACTTCTTGTCATCAGTAAAGAAGGTGAAATCACCCAGACGATTGATACCGCAGATACACCACGAGGCCTCGCCCTGACCAATGATCAACGCCTCCTTATGACCCATGCACTGTCAGGTGAAGTTTCAATTTACGATGTCAGTACAGCAACACCGGCACTGAGCAGAATAATTAAGCTGGTTGATACACCGGTTGATAAAAAGCGTACCACACCCCAGGGCAAACCCAGGTTACTGGATAACATTGCTATATCCCCTGATGGTTCCAGAGCCTGGCTGCCCCATGTACTATGGTCGTTTACTCAGAATTTCCAGTTTCAATCTACCGTCTTTCCTGCCATATCCATTCTCGACCTGACACCTGGCGACGAAAAGGAGATTACTGAGGAGCGCAAACAACTGTTCAGGCAGATCAATATTGTCGAAAGTGGCAATAAAACCCGTATTGTTTCCAATCCACATGATGCAGTATTTGCAGACGATGGTAAGAAACTTTTTGTCTCATTGGCCGGTTCTGAAGATCTTATGGTCTTTGACCTGTCACGTCAGGGCAAGAAAAACAAAAAACGCCATCGTCGTAAAAAATTTCAGGGAGGTGTCAAAGCCACACAGATTTACCGTAACATTCCCGGCGATAACCCCCGAGGTCTGTTAATTGAAGGTCAGGACCTGTTTGTACAGAATGCCATGAGTCTTGATCTGGTCAAGTTCAATACCGGTGCTCCCGGCCCTTTCGGTAAAGCAAAACCAGTGAAACCCGACTTTGCCAGTCTGGTTGGTAACGATCCGCTGACAGGCGATATGCGCCTTGGTAAAACCCTGTTTAACAACGCCAATCCGACTGATTATCCTGACTTCCCCATGACCGGGGATTTCTGGATGAGCTGTAATTCCTGTCACTTCGATGGATTCAACTTTACTAACCGCCAGTTGATGCAGGACGGAAAAAAAGATCGTTTCGACAACGCCCTGACCGGTCATTCCGATGTCCATAAAATGATTGCCGGCGATCCTGTTGGAGCCTATATCGATATAATCCAGAAAACTCAGGGAGGGATGGGTGCCAATCCGGTCACCCCGGAAGCAGAAAAAGTTAATATCGACAATCCGCCACAGGAAGCGGTCAGAATGATGTCGGCATTGAATCGGTATATCACAGCCAGAGAAAACCTGCCTTACCTTTCTACCTGGCTGAAACTGGACGATGATAAACGCTATACCCATAAGGAAGAATGGCTGAATTCGGCATCCTGCGCTTCCTGCCATACAACAATCTATAACCAGTGGGCAGATTCCAACCATGGCATGCAAATGGATAATCCCTATTATCGTCAACATGAAAATTATGCGGCAGATGTCGAAGGGGAAGAATTCCGAACCCTGTGTCGCGGCTGCCACGCGCCTCAAATGGTGATCAATGGTGATAAAGGTCCCTTGAAAGCATTGGGTGATGTGTACGACAAACAGGGCAATGCGCTGATGGCTGCTTATCAGGAATCGGGGGCAGTCAGTGAAGTAGGCACAGGCTGTGTATTCTGTCATCGAATTACCAAGGCAGAGAATGCGGGGGGTAATGCTGATTTGACCGTCAATCTGAAAGATCGGGATGGTTATATTTTTGAAAGGGCCAACCGTGGTTTGACTCAATGGCTGGCAGAAAGCCAGATCAACGCTGCGCCAGAACATCACAAAGCGTCATACTCCAATAAGGATCTGTATAACAGCTCCCTGTACTGCGCTACCTGCCACAATGAATTCACCTCGGGTCCCGGCGCAAATATCAATGATAACTTCGGTGAGTGGCAGGCCTCCCGCTATAATAATCCAGCGAATCCGGCTGAGAACAAAAGCTGTATTGACTGTCATATGACGGCAGATGTCGTTGATTTCACTCATCGTGTTGGTGGTCTGTCAACCAACGACGGCCCGATGAAGTCTGATATTCGTGTTCATAATTTTACCGGTGGAAACTATTATTTCACCGGTATGCGAAATGAAGAACATGCAAAACTGAGCAAAGATATGCTCAAGGCTTCATTGAAGCTGGAAGTAACAAAACTGGGCAGCCAGCTGAAAGCCAGTATTACCAATGTCAATTCCGGTCATGCCATGCCCGGTGGAGCCCGCCGGCAGGTCTGGCTGGAAGTGATCGCAACAGATGCCAACAACAAGGTGGTCTTTGAAAGTGGTGTGATGAAAGAGGGTTATATACCAGCGGATGCACGGAAATTTATAAAATCAGGTGCTGACAAACACGGTATTCCTGTTGGACAGCGTTTCTGGCGGATCGACAAAATCGCCAAAGATACTCGTATTCAGGCGGATGAAACACGGATTGAAACCTTCAACTTACCCCAGGAACTGAAGTATCCCCTCACAATAAAAACCCGGGTGTTATATCAGGTTTTTTCCCGTCAGTTGACTGCAAAAGTCCGTAAAGCAATGCCCCAACAGGAAATCCCTGAATCTGAAGTGGTTGAATTACAGAAAATTGTAAAAATATTCGAAAGCTGAACTGGGCAGGTGGATGGCTGTTTCATTGCAATCAGCCTTCCACAGCCTTTATACAATCTACGGGTAAGAAACAACTCTATATCCGGCGGTATTCAGTCTGTCTCCCTGTCCGGTAAGGTGCTTCAGAGCACAGAAAATGGGAGTCCCGTGACTGATAATAATGATGAATTTATTTTCAATACTGTATTCGGGATTATTTTTTATAGACTGTAAAAGATTACCCATTCGTTCCATGACTTGATTCGTGTTTTCTCCACCAAACTGTTCCGGATTATCCGGAAACCAGGGATCACCATCGTTAAAGTCAGAGATTGACTGCCCTTCCCTTGCACCCATATTCAACTCAATGAGTCTGGCATCCACCTCAGTGTCTACTTCTCTTACATTCAAACGACTCATCAGTATCTCTGCCGTTTCAACCGTTCTTGGTAAAGGTGATGATATTATTTTACTGACATTTTCCCTGCTCACGCCCTGCTGAATCATCAATCTGGCAGTATTTTCAACCTGTTCCCGCCCTGTAGGAGTAAGGCGGGCTATTTTATAGCCTGAATTCCCAGGATAACTATTAAATACCTGTGCAATATTATGTTCTGCTTCCCCGTGACGGACGAGAATTATTCCGCCCTGAGTATTTTTCCCATTATTCATTGGCGTATTATTTCCTTATATTCCCTTCGTACTTGAAATGACGGGTTATTGTCTGAATTGCTCACCTTCTTATCACAGAGATCACTGGTTCATAGAAGTTTAGCTTTAGGAGTGTTCAAGATCGTTGTCGTTTAACTGTAGCTTCAATTACTGCATTCAATTTCTGCTTTCAAGTACTGTGGGTATCGCAATAAAACCCAAACAACCAGTATAAGAAATATATCACTGCAAAATATGAACACACGATCATCTCGTGATACAACCACTCTGACTTAGTAAA
The DNA here is from genome assembly GCA_965208385.1 of Endozoicomonas sp. Classification (GTDB taxonomy): domain Bacteria; phylum Pseudomonadota; class Gammaproteobacteria; order Pseudomonadales; family Endozoicomonadaceae; genus Endozoicomonas. The sequence continues at coordinate 54,632 of CBDBOO010000064.1, read as the reverse complement.
TCAGTAGAAACTATAAGTATGACCTGCCAATATTTACTTTCTGTGAATCACTGACCCATTAGTAATACGCGCTGTTTTTTTTCTATTCCTCTACCATTGGCTCTTACGGAAGCATCGACTCTTTCGAAACCATTGTTCCTGATAGTTCCGGTTTTTATATGGCTGGATTTCATTTTTTGAACCGGATATGGAAAGACCCTGTCCTCACTGTATTCTTCTGACTCTTCACCTTCTTCCAGCTCTATAGTCCAGAAACCTCTCGTGAGTACTTTCATTGTTCTCATAATGGATTTAACTCCGCTAGCTGAAAATCAGGAATATTATAACTTCTCTTTTCATCGGAGTTTAATGCGATCAAACTCCGAACTTTCAGATCACTCACCCCTTTTAAATCACTTACCCTTTTAAATCACTTACCCTTGCAAATCACTTACCAAGGGGAACGTCTTACGCCATGCCCGCATCAAGCCAGACAGTGTAGACAAGATTTATCGGTACTTTTGAACTAATACCATGTCCGAATTCTAATTATGTTAGTGAGCGGCCTCTCATACTCAAATACGGCGTTAGAGTTCCTCGCCATAGCTTCAATTATGTCTCGTCACTCCGCCTTGTCTCTGAGCCTGAAAGCCATGCTCATAACGCTTATTAAAACCGGCAATGGTATAACTTATCAGTTTCGTTCGGATAAAAACAAATACTGATATGTAAATGCCAAATCGACATAATCCTACTGAATATCACAGCTAACCTTCTAACTCATATTCTGTTCTTCCTGAGTATTTCCCATGTGTGAGAGCCACGCAGGCAACAACAACAATAACAATAACAATAATAAGAAGAACCCATTGATCAGTCCTACAGCTTTACTGCTGATCGCAGCACTGCTGGGCCTTCTGACAGGCTGGCTTGATAATGAGTGGGTCAATCAGGTCTGTAATATAGTCACCGATATTTTTATCCGTCTACTCAAGCTGGTGAGTCTGCCCATTATCTTTTTCTCTCTGGTTGCTACTCTTTCCGGAATGGGAGGGGCGGCCGATGTAAAACTACTGGCTGGAAAGGTACTAAAGTACACATTATTAACCACCCTGATTGCTGCCAGTCTGGCTCTCCTTCTCTATCTGGGTATTGATCCGGTCATTAATGTTAGCCATCTTCAGGGAAGCAGTCCCGACACAGCGGAAGTCACAGGATACTGGTCATACCTTTTGGGTGTTATTCCATCCAACATGGTTGAGCCATTCAGAAGTAATAATGTGATGGGCGTTCTGTTTCTGGCCTTGCTCATGAGTGCCGCTATTATTTCTCTTGAACATGAACACAAAACCATTCTGCATGGTTTTTTTGAAAGTATGTTTGCCGCTGTAATGAAAATGACCAGCTTTATTCTGAAGCTGATGCCTATCGCCGTCTGGGCTTTTATTACCCTGTTTATTCAGGAACTTCAGAATCAGGATATCATCCAGGGAATAGCCCTTTATCTGCTCTGTGTTCTTTTGGCAAACATCATTCAGGCCTCCCTGGTATTACCGGCTTTGTTGAAAGCAAAGGGGATACCCCCTTTATACGCACTCAAAGCCATGTGGCCTGCATTAACTGTGGCATTTTTCGCTAAATCGTCCACTGCAGCGCTGCCCACCGCAGTAAACTGTGCTGAAAAAAGAATGGGAGTGAACAGTAAAATAGCCCGATTCAGCCTTCCTCTGTGCATTACTATCAACATGAATGCCTGCGCTGCATTTATTCTGATCACCGTGTTGTTTGTCTCCCAGAGTAATGGCGTTATCTATTCGCCACTGGAAATGGTTTCATGGGTCATCATTGCCACTATCGCTGCCGTGGGGAATGCCGGAGTTCCCATGGGGTGCTATATGCTATCCAGTGCATTTCTGGCAGCCATGGGAATCCCTTTGCAACTTCTGGTAGTAATACTGCCCTTTTATGCCTTGATTGACATGCTTGAGAGTGCCATTAACGTCTGGTCTGATGCCTGTGTAACCGCCATGGTGAATGAAGAATTAGTCGCCAGTGAACTCTCATCTCTGGAGCTGCCACTGAGTTCTTCTGAGGCACCAATGAGCATAAAACGAAGTAAGCATTCGTAATTTACCAACTTACCCACCTGAACCTCTATAAACTAAACTCTCTTTTGTCTGTAGTGCAGCACTACCGGACACATGGCTATCAGGGAGAGTATTGTTCTTTCTTTTGGTAGATGGACGGATATTTTGCGATATTTTGGCGAGAGTATTTTTCTTCCTCCAAAGAACATCATCGGTCGCATAGCAAGCTATACATCCCGAATTATGATGACGATAGGGTGGAAAAAGACACCGTCACAAATTGACGAAAGCAAAAGCATACCGACTAATCTACTTATACACAGCATTCACCTTGATAACTGATCACTTGTTTTTCAGTGAACCAGACATACTATTTCCGAATACTAATTATGCTATTACGCTGTCTTTCAGACTCACAACGCCTATTAGAAACCGGCAATGGTATATCGCTATGCCAAAACATTAAATTAACGATTGAATTGACGATCAAAAATCGATCACCCGTTTCTTGATTTTTTTCACCTTTCATCGAGTATCCAATATGAGGTCATCTAACGTTCAAACGGTATTTGCCTCACTTATTATACTAATCTTCAGTTCCATCAATGCCGCAGCGGCTACTGATCCACTACCTTCCTGGCAAAGTGGTCAGTCAAAACAGTCCATCATCAACTACGTCGAGAAAGTCATCTCAAAAGATAGCAGGGATTACATTGCAGAATCCGATCGTATTGCGGTCTTCGATAACGACGGAACACTCTGGTCTGAAAAGCCGTTCTATTTCCAACTCGCCTTCGCTCTGGACCGGGTTAAAACTTTGGCTCCCCTGAACCCAAAATGGCAAAAAGACCCTATTCTTAAAGCGGCCATCGACAATGATCTACAAACAGTGTTTGCCGGTGGAGAGCACGCATTGATCAAACTGGTTATGGCGACTCATGGTGGTATGACCACCGTCGAATTTGAAAAAATCATCAATGACTGGATTACCACAGCACGTCATCCAACCACCGATCGACTCTATACAGAGATGGTCTTCCAACCGATGCTGGAACTGCTCGATTACTTACGTGATAACGGTTTTAAAACCTATATTGTTTCCGGCGGCGGCATTGAATTTATGCGTCCGTGGGCGGAAAAAGTGTACGGCATTCCTCCAGAGCAGGTTATCGGGTCCAGCATTAAGGTCAAGTTTGAAAATTCCGAATCAGGCCCCGTGCTGAGAAGAATGCCAGAAGTAGATTTTATCGATGATAAAGCCGACAAACCTGTGGCTATTCATAAGTTTATCGGTAAACGACCCGTCTTTGCCTTTGGTAATTCTGATGGAGACCACCAGATGCTCCAGTGGACCGATGCCAGCAGTAATTTAAGCTTTCAGGGGCTGGTGCATCACACCGATTCCGCCAGAGAGTGGGCCTATGATCGTGACTCTTCTATAGGACGTCTGGACAAAGCCATGGATGAAGCCAAAGCCAAAGGCTGGACGATGGTAGATATGAAGAAGGAGTGGAAAACCATCTACCCACCTCTGAACAATTAAACGATCACACCAGTTAAAATAAGACTCTGGTATCCCAAAGTCTGATTTTAAGAGACTGTAAGCAGATGGACGGTTGTTTTGTAATATTTGAGCACGAATCTTTTTCATCCTTCAAAAAACAACGTCGGGCGCATAGCATTCTATGTAACCTGAGTTGCGATGAAGGAGGGTGGGAAAAGGAACCTCCAAAAACAGGCGAAAGCAATGGTTCACTACTGATTATAAATAACATTTTGAATACCACGACACAGCACTGATAAATCGTCATCGTTTATGATGTAGGGCGGCATGATGTAAATCAGTTTACCAAAGGGGCGTACCCATATTCCCTCTTTAACAAACCTGGGCTGAATATCTGTCATAACTACAGGTTCTTTCATTTCAACAACGCCTATGGCTCCCAGCACCCTGACATTGTCGACGCCAGACATTTCTGAACAGGGCAACAAGCCATCCCACAAGCTTGATTCAATAGTGTTCACCTGTTGCTGCCATTCTCCCCTGTTGAGAATATCCAGACTTGCACAGCCAGCAGCACAGGCCAAAGGGTTTGCCATAAAAGTTGGCCCATGCATAAACGGCCCTTTGGACGAAATTGTCTGACTGACTTTTTCAGTACACAGAGTCGCTGCCAGTGTCATATAGCCACCGGTCAAAGCTTTACCAACACACATGATGTCCGGTACAACATTACCGTGTTCGCAGGCAAATAATTTACCCGTACGACCAAATCCTGTAGCGATCTCATCATGAATCAGCAACACTTCATATTCATCACATAACTGGCGCAGCCGTTTCAGATAATTCGGCGAATAAAAGTACATACCGCCGGCTCCCTGTACTACAGGTTCAATAATAACTCCGGCCAGCTGGTCAGCTAATTCGTCAAATCGTGCTTTGAGTTCTGCAATGTGCTCTTCTTCAAAATCATCCTGGTATGTGCAGGCAGGTCGCGATACAAACTGATGCCTTGGCAGTATTCCGGAAAACCAGTGATGCATACCGCCTTCTGGATCACAGACTGACATGGCACCGGTGGTATCCCCGTAATACCCTCCTCTGACAGTGAGCATTTTATGCTTTTCGCCCCGTTCCAGGGATTGCCAGTACTGCATGGCCATTTTTATGGCTGCCTCAACGGCCACTGAGCCCGAGTCAGCAAAAAACACTGTCTGTATTGGCTCAGGCGTCATATCCACCAGTTTACGGGCCAGCTCAATGGCAGGTTTATGAGTTAACCCCCCAAACATGACATGAGAAAATTGATCCACCTGCTCTTTCAAGGCTTTGTTCATTTCAGGGTGGTTATAGCCATGCACAGTACTCCACCAGGAGGACATGCCGTCAATCAGCCAACGTCCATCACTTAACCGGATTCTGACCCCATCGGCGGCTTCGACAGGAAACACTTCAACCCGATTAGGGGCCGTACTATAGGGGTGCCAGATATGCTCAGAGTCAAAAGCCAGATCATCCCGGGTAACTGTATTCTTCAAGCGACAATCCTCGTATATTTGAGTAATATCACGTCAATGCATCAACATATACCCATTGGATTTCAAGATGAGGCTAGGCGTCAACCGAGTGAAGCCCCGTGAGCTTACAAATAGTAAGTGATCGGGGTGAACGAGGGCAGACAACAACGCATCATCTTGAAAGGCGATGGGTATAGAGCTTGTATTAAAGCGATGAAGATAGCCTGCATGGTAATCAGTAACAACTATGAAGTAACATCCACAAGTGAATTTCATACGTATTAACTGAAATATAGAGAGTGCATTCTCGATTTATACAGGAAGGAATAATTTAAATGCCAACACTGAACAAGGGCTCATGGACCAGTCGTTTTCTCAGAGATAAAGATCTTGCTACCGAACTGGCTACACTCCTGGACGATGTTACACGCCAGTTTTATGACACAATGTCTCACTCCTTTTCTTATGAAAATTTCCCTGACTCAGAACAGCATAATCAGTTGATTATGCTGGCTCGTGCTCTCAATCAATACAACCCTTCCCAGTTGACCTCACGGAATGATCGCAAAGCATTCTGGTTGAATGTATACAATTTACTGATGCTCCATTCAGTGATGACCGAACAGCCTGAAGGCAGTATTCGCGAAATCGAAAACATCTTCACCGATTTCCATTATCAGATTGATGATTTCCTGTTAAATCTTGATTTAATTGAACATGGCATACTCAGAAATAACGAACCCGGCTATGCACAGCTGACACGTCCTTTCAAAAAGAAGCAACCAGAGCTGGAACTGGTGCTATCGGAAACCGACCCCCGGATTCATATGGCGCTATTTTGTGCCTGTGTGTCTTCAGCGCCAATGAAGGCGTATCACGCTCATACTCTGGATAAAGAACTGGATGAAGTCACCGCCGATTTTCTTCATCGTCAGGTTCGTATAAGAGGGAAGCATGTCCATTTACCCAAATGTTTTCGCTGGTATAAGAAAGACTTTGGCAACGATGCTGGTATCATAGCCTTCCTGATCAAACATCACCCGGATGAAAACATTGTTCGCCAACTGGTGTTACAGAAGAATCAACTCAGTTTCAGTTGGCAGGAGTTCAATTGGTCTCTCAATACCAGCAAGGAGCTTCTAAACTGAGTACCTGAAACCATAATCATAATCGGAAGTACCATGAGAAGTACCGTGAGAAGTACCATGAGAAGTACCATGACAGCCTTGTTCGTCCAGCAACTTACAACCCTTGATTTCAGCTATCTTTGTCCCAATCGGGGGCTTGTAGGAGAAAGCTGGCTGGTTGATGTCACTCTTTCCGGTGATCTTGATGAACAGGGCATGGTGTTTGATTTTGGTCATGTCAAAAAACAAATTAAGTCACTGCTCGATCTTATGGCCGATCATCGATTGCTGGTTCCAATGAAATCATCACAGATTTCAGTCAGTCATGATGATAAAGCTCTCTCTGTGCACATGATGACTGAACAGGGACAAATCATCTGCAAAGCGCCCGCTCAAGCCATACTGCTGGTTGAGTCCGACACCATAAATACAACCGTATTGAAACCCATCCTTGAACAGGCTCTCATCCGGGAATTACCTGAAAACGTCAAATCCGTCAATTTATCTCTTTATAATGAAGCCATAGACGGTGCCTTTTACCACTACAGCCACGGTCTGAAAAAACATCTGGGGGATTGCCAGCGCATAGCACACGGCCATCGTTCTCAGATCAGGGTTTATGTGGATAACCAGCGTGACTCAGAACTGGAGCAACATTGGGCCAATCGATGGAGAGATATTTACATCGCAACGTCTGAAGATTTCAAGGAAACCATCAAGCTTGCAGGTATCGACCACCATCACTTCGCTTACATCTCTCAGCAGGGGAGCTTTGAACTGACCATTGCTGCAGATCGTTGCTACCTGATTGATACAGACTCCACGGTTGAACTTCTGGCTCAGCACATGGCCGAGAAAACCGCCCTGCTGCGACCTGGCCATCAGATAAAAGTCATGGCTTATGAAGGTTTTAATAAAGGCGCTGTGGCTGAAAGTCAGGTTATTAAATAATAAGGTATAACAGAATCTATAAAATGGCTCTTTTGTAAGAACCTCAAGAGTTATTTTTCCGGTAACTGAACTGTAATGATAACCTGCGACACAATAAGTACCCATTTACCACGTACTCAGGCCTGAATGGGACAAGACCAATATTAAAATCTACCACGGTTGGGTCCAGCCCACTTTTTTGTGGTTTTGTGGAAACAAAACGGGTGATCAAACCCGTAAATCAACTTGCTTAAATCTTGCTTTAACCGGGTTAAACTAATTTTTGAAAAATATTCTGAACTCTTAAAAGTATACGTCTCCTGCCAATTAACAACTTTATACCCACAAAAATAGATATCCATATACAGAATAGGATCGTCATTGAGTAATTTATCTATATTGGGGCACCAAAATTCACTAAAAGTACATGAAAACACCTGATACTTGCGCATTTGATCAACATGTTCAAAAACAGCTTTCATCATGTTTTGAGAAAATTCGAAAGAAGGCAGAAATTCCAGAATAGTTCTTACAGTTGCACCATAGCCTTCAAAATATCTCTCAAGGTCTTTTCTACTCAGGCTCATTTTCATGCCTTGATAGGCTTTCTGTTCATCAACTATTCTCTGCAAAATAAAAACAGGTACCACCATTGACAATCCCCTTCCATCGAAGGGTATGATGATTATCTCGGCATAACCATCTTTATCCGGATTCGTAATCTCCAACAATCCTGTGAGAGCCTCTTCCAGATAAACTACCCATAAGCCACAGATTTCAGATAAGCATTGAATCGAAAACCAGTGTTTTATGCACACTTCCGATTCAATCCAACCAACTGTGGTTCGACAGAGCTTGCCATCCGACTTTTCTATAATCCTCTTAATAAGACCTCGGTTTTCATGAATATATTTGAATCCTACAATTTTTTTAACGCTCCACTGTTCATCTATTTTTTCAACATCAAAGTCAGTTGAATGAGTCTTGCCTTCACTCTCTTCGTCACTCATTTCCTTAGTCACCACATGCAATGTTACCGGCTCCACCTTCTGAAGCTGTTCAATATATTGAAGCCAGCAATCACTGCCTGTATCGATGTCATCATCCTCCCAGAGAGAACAGTTTGAATCATAATCCTGACTGTAAGCACATTGACTGGTCACCGCCCCGATATAAAAAACAGAAAAAATCACTTTAAGGAAAATAGAATGATATCCAGTGTGCTTCATATTTTCCCGGGGTAATTAAAGGCAGGATGGAAGGAGAGTATAGATAAGAATCCTGATTCAGAATCAGATTTGCAGAGTCTCTGAAATGAACATGAACTTTGCTAAACTGTTTATAATATTGTTCAAGGAAAGGAACCTGGAATGGGACTGGATAACATCAATGACCGACAGGTGGAGCCCAATCCCCTGGCAGATCGTGAAGTGTCCCCCGGGGCAGTGGATATAGCAGAATCCCAGGTAGAAATAAGCTTTGAAACAGCTCGGAGTAATATGGAAGAGATGCTGACAATGAACTACGGCGTCATTCAGGAGCTTCTGGGACAGATTGTTGTCATCAATCCTTTCCGCCCCGATATGAGCCAAAGTAAGCAACCCGACATTGCCACAATTGATGCGGTTAATGAGGTAAAGTCAACACCCATTGCGCCCACGGGGAAAAGCAGCTCAAGCGCTTATATTTCAGGACTACAGCATATCAATGACGTGCTATCCAACCATGATATGCAATTACAGCAGGTATTTGATCGAATGGAACTGTCCCGGTCAGGCCGAAAGCCAGTACTGCATGATCAAGGCATCGAATATGAACGACTGATGACCTTTATAAATCAGGCCGAAACGCGACTCTACATGCTGGGAAATTTATTTCCCGAAACCCTGCCTGACAACCTACTGGCACAGAATGGCATAACACTTCAGGCATTGATGCCTGAATTCAGCGATAGCCTGAAACAATACGATGCCAGCCTTCAGCAGATACTGGCTGCGATACAGTATGACATTCAACAGGCAGAAATCGGCCAGTAAGCCTTGATACTGCGAACTAAAATCTCAATATCACTTTTCAATATCACTTTTAAAAGCCTTCAATATCCTGCAATCCGAGATTGACTATACCCAAGCATTTGGAGATGCCGTCAGAGGGCAAACAAGCAAACTTCGGGATCTTACATGGAGTATGTGATTGGGCCGGACTGTCGTTCCAGGTTAGTAAGAGCAGTCAACAATTCTGCATCTTCGACGAGATGTATACAGCCATTAAAATAAAAATCAGCAAAGTGTTTACATAGATTGGTCATCCATAAATTCACTCGTGAATACCTCCTGATATTCAGTTTGGGCCAAACGTGCTTTCGGGTTCGAACGCAATAAATCCAAATAGTTCACGACCTGAGCCGCTGTTATTCGTTCATCTGGCTCGCCCCGGGTTAATAAAACAATCAAGTCAACCAATCCGGGGGATTCACTATGTAAATCATGAAAATGCTTTTTCATATAGTCCAGTTTTTGTTGGTCTGGCAAGCTGGAGAAATACAATATATTATTGAACCCCCTTATTCCAGGCGCTTCATCAACGACCCCATACATGGAACAATGATCGAGGCTTACTCCTGTTGACATAGCCATCAAAATGGCTCCCAGAGCCCAGACATCCGCCTTCAAGCCATATCCAGGAGAGCCTTCAGGGTGTCTGGACACCTTCACTACCTCTGGAGCAACATACATTGGACTGCCACAGGGTGTTTTTGTGAGATCCCTCTGTTCCATAGTCTTGCTGAACCCAAAATCCAGTATCTGTAATCTGTTTTTCTCCGCACGGTTTACTATGATATTTTCTGGTTTCAAATCTCGATGAGCTACTTCGTGTGCATGCAGAAACATCAAGCCTTGCGCTATGTCAGAACCAGCCCTGATTGCGCTTTCGGCACAGAAAGGCAACTCCTTTTCAGATCCTGATATATCGATCAGATCCACTCCATCCACCAGATCACAAACGACCAGCTTAACTGTATATTCAGAATACTTCGTCCGGTCAATCTGGTGTATTGATGCATGGTCCACTACTGCAAAGTAGTTATTTCCTGGGCTTTTTCTTCTGATACGTGAAGCTTCATGACACACAATCAAAGCGTGAGTTTTTACAACATTGGGATGATTCGGAAGCCTCAAAGCTGCAGATTCACCACACACAAAATTAGTGAAATGATCATCATCTATTTTAATATCCTTGATGACGTACATCTTCCCTGTGCTACTGTCTAAGCCCTTATAAATCGTTCCATAGTTACCAGGCCCTGGAATCTTTCCCAACGGTTTAATTCCAAAAAAACGTTCAAGAGCTTGCCAACGATTAGCACAACTATGCTCTTGAATGCCTTTAGACAATTTTAATTCAGCAAGCCTATCTGTAAGATTCTTTCCGGATAGGCTACCTCCAGTGGCCAATGATTCACTAACTGGAGGCTTGGGAGGTTCGCTGAGTGTAACCGTTCCCGGGGCGAACGGTGCATTTGAACAGTCTGTTTTTGGCGAAATGTCTGCCGCTCTGTGTGGCCTAACACCACCGTTTGAGCCAACTGAATATGAATGCCCTGTAGCCATAGAACGTCTTCCTGAAATGTATTTATGACTTTGACCTGCTGAAGGCCCAATTATTCCAAAAGTTGTTAGAAGGGGTGACAGGCTGGTTAGCCCGGTAATGGTATAAATGGGCATTTCGAGTCATTTTTCAATGCGCCATCGGCAAGGACAGTTCTTCTGCGGTTCTTCTGCGACAGCGGGTGTAATTAAAAGTGTTCATTAGAAGTTTTTCTGCCCACAAAACCTCAATATGAACGATAATGTAAGAGTATTTCTCAACCCTAGTCAGTATTATGCCCTCACCTATTTCTCTTGCTGATAGACTTGCAGCCCACCCCGAGCTTGAGCTTAGAGTTTCTGCACTTCTGGATATTGTTGAAGCCGAGTCAGGTCTCCTGGATCGTGCTGATGATGCTGAAGAAGCCGTCATTGCCCACCTGCGTGAAATGGGCAATGAACTGCTTACTGGCTGGGGTACCTACAAGGAAGATCAAAAATTTGGCGAGGCTTGCCTGAAGCACCCCGGAGCTAAAACTCAAAAAAAAACACTTATTGGCTGAGCACCTATGGGAAAATAGAAGTTCTTGAACGCTGCCAGACGGTAGACAAGCATCGGGTCAGACCTTTCAGTCATGCCGCTCATATTCACTGTCGCGACTACTCCCGCACAATTCAACGTAAAATTGTAGACTTTGGTGCAGATAGTTCTTTTCAGGCAGCTGCAAAAAAATACATGAACATTATGGTATTGATGTGCCTGAGTCTTCTATTCGAGCCATAACTCTTGAGCACGCAAGCTGTATGCAAAATGATTCCATCAGTGCATCACAAAATCGTCAGGACTGCCTCGGTGAAGCTGCCCAGTTCATAGGAGAAATGGATGGAAGCATGATTCCTGTTGTCCTCATTGATGAAGAGGCAGAAGGTGACAAACGCAAAGCACGTAAAACTGAATGGCAGGAGGCTAAACTTTGCCAGGTCTATAAGCTGGGTAGTTCAGATAAACGTCATCAGGCCACAATGGGAGGGCCGGATGAAGCAGGTGACCAGTGGTTGAGTTGTGCAATAGAGCAGGGGCTCAACCGGCAATCCTCTATCCATTGCGTGAGTGATGGAGCCACCTGGATTGCCAACCAGACAAAGAGAGTGTTTGGAGAGCAAGGAAGTTTCCTCGTTGACTATTATCATCTCTCTGAGCACTTCGCTGATGCAGCAGAAGAGTGTGTCGGGTTTAACAAGGAAACACGTGTACAGTGGCGGCATATCCAGCAGGAACGCATGAAATCTGGCAATGTTAATGCCGTCATGGCAGAGCTTGATCCGCATAGAAACGGAAAGAAAGGCAAAGCAGCCAATAAACCAGAGGAGTGTCACCGATATATCCGAAACCGTCCAGGGCAATTCGAATATGCTGCAGCAGAAGCAGCCAATCTTCCCATTGGCTCTGGCGAAATAGAAAGTTCTAACAGTGCAGTAGTGCAGATGCGACTAAAAATACCGGGTGCTTGGTGGAAGCCTTCCATCGCAGGAGCAATGCTTTGCTTAAGAACATTGCGTTCTAACGGGGACTGGGATCAGTACTGGCAGCAAGCTGGATAATGGGTAGATGGAACACTTTTAATTACACCCTGCGACAGCCACATAATCTGAGGTAGAGCCGAATTTATTTCCCGAAACCCTGCCTGACAACCTACTGGCAGCGATACAGCATGACATTCAACAGGCCGATACCGATCAATAAGCCTCTGATACTCTGCACTGAGAATTACAATATTACATTTACTTTTTATTCTTTTTATTATGTCTCATGCTGAAACTCGAACTTTTAGCTAACAGCTGCCGTGCAATATCAGGCAATGATTTATGTTAAATGAGATTCATATGTCATTAACCAAATCCCAAATCGATCTTGTAACAGAGTCCTGGCAGAGAGTAGTTCCTATCCAGGAGACTATTGCCAAACTTTTTTATCATCGTTTATTTGAACTGGATTCGAACCTTAAACATCTATTTAAAGGCGATATTCAAAGTCAGGGTAAAAAGCTCATGCAGATGCTTGGGGTTGTAGTCAATTCACTCAATTGTTTAAACGAGATCCAGCCTTCCATTCAGGCTATGGGGCGCCGCCATGCACATTATGGCGTTAAAACAGAGGATTACAGCACTGTTGCCAGATCCCTGCTCTGGTCTCTGGAACATGAACTTGGAGACACCTTTACAAAGGAAGTACGCGAAGCCTGGACAACAGTTTATACATTAGTTGCAAACACCATGTTAGAAGCAGCTGCTGAGAAATTAAATTAAGAAGCTGATTGAAAACGCTTCTTTCATATTGCAATCATGTGGTTATCCCAGTGGCAATCAAGATATTGGATGCGATTCAGCTCAGATCCTCTGCCATTTCGGCAGGCCAGAACCTGAACTTCTCCCAGACCGTTGCTGATGGCCAGATTTTTCCCGTTAATAGCAGACAAGCCTGCGCAATCCCGGTTATGAATCAACGACATCAGTGTTGATGAACCAATATCCACCAGAGCCAGTTTATTCCCCCTGGGGGAAGTCAAAGCCAGGGTTCCGGCCTCGGGCAGGAGCGCTACACTGGCCACATAGCCATTGAATGACAGCCAGTGCTGTGGTTCTGCTTTAATCTCCTGCAAGCGTTCACCTCTTGAATGCAAAGCCGCCAGAGGCAGAGCTTCATCATTCTCACCCTGATACTGCATACCAATAGCCACCAGACCCTCATCTGAAACATCCAGGTGCCGTATGCTCAGAGCCGTATCAATAAAGAGTTGTTGCTCCAGAATCTTCCCGGTGTTTCTATCCAGATAAATGAGTGCAGGTTGCAGATTATCCGGATTGATTGTTGCACGCCCTCTGTCTGGATGAGTCTGAATACCACCCACGGCAATCACAAGGGTATTACCATCCGGCATTAATTTGATCTCATGAGGTCCCGGCAATTCAAGGGGCCACTCACCTACACGACGATAATTTCTTTTCGCATCGTAGATACCAATAACACCGCTCAATGAACTCATATTATTTTCAGTGGTATACAGCCAGCGCCCATCTGCACTGAACACCCCATGACCATAAAAATGTCGTTGTGGATCATTGAGTACCGTTATCAACTTCCCTGGATTCTGCCAGTCAAAAATAGTCAAACGCTGACCAGGCCTTCGATCAAACACAGCAATTTCAGGGCTATCAGGACGAAGAGCTACATCATGTGCCCTGTACGACAGTGGAATGATTGTTTCACGAACTCTGTCGGCACTGAACACCCGAATGCTGTGCTGACCATTTCCGTCTCTGGCGGCACTCACCAGCACGGGTTCACGAGTGAATGAACAACCAGCCCCTAACATCATACCGCCACTGAGGATCAGCCCTGACCTCATCAGATCTCTTCGGGAAATCATACTGATTAATCCCCATCACTGGCATTGAAACCGAGAGCAACATTGAGGGTTTTAGCGCCCGATACAACCTGTTTCCCTAATACTTTCAGCTCTACTTCCAAATGTCTGAGTTCATTCAGTTTGCCTGAATCAATAGCTTCGGAAAATCCGTCTGGTAATTGTCGGGCCAACGCCTGAACAGCAATAATCTGCCGTGAAAGATCAGCCCAGAGTGCTATCTGCTTCTCATTACCGGCACGGGCTCCTGTCAGTGCAACCATAGACAACATCGCAGTCAGGGATTCCCGAATATTCTGTAATGATTGTTGACTCCTCCATGACTCTGCCAGATAAAGATTGGGACGTTTTTTGCCCAGGGGCAGGGATAGTTCGCGCTTCAACCGGGCAATCTGGACATCCAGAGTATTCAGAACCCAACCGGACATATCCAGCTTGCCTGTTTCGCTCTCCAGCGCCAGTAAACGCTTTTGATAAGATCCGGAATTTATCCAGCGATTCTGAAGTTCAGTACTATTAGTCACAATGGCACTGGCATTAGCTTCAAGGAAAACGCAGTTCATTTTTATTCTGTTGGTTTCCAAGAAATCCACTTCAGAATCAAAAAGAAGATATTCAGATGCAGAAAAACCCTGAAGAATTACGCTGTCTGACATCAGACCAAGCGGTTCTGATTGCTGAACTCTCTGCTTTACTTTTCGACCGGTCAGATTTTTTTTATCCGGCCAGAATTGAAAACGCCATCCTTCCATATCCTCTGCAAGCATAAGCTGACTTACCGTCTCTGCAGACTGCCAGCTCAACATGGCAGAGCGCCAATTTTCACGCGTATGCTCAAGACGCTCAGCGTTCGGCTGAAAACAATACTCCCTGATGGCCGTGGAATAATTTTCAGACTGCTGAACCAACGCCGTGTATCGAGGTTGAATTTGATCGATTAACAGGGCTTCGAAATCTGAACGTTCACCGGTGGTTTGCTGACTGCAACCCGTGATAAAAAGCAAAACAGATGTAACTATTGTTATTCTTCTCATAAAGACTCAATAAATTCGAGTAATAAACTGCGTTCAATTGCCGTCATACTCATTACTTGCTCTCTGGAATCCTGAGCTTCACCGCCATGCCAGAGAATAGCTTCCATCACAGTTCTCGCCCGGCCATCATGCAGAAAACCTGCCCGCTTATTTATCACTTTAGAATGACCAATACCCCATAGAGGCTGAGTTCTCCACTCATTACCATTGGCAAGTGATTCTGGACGATTATCAGCTAATCCATCACCCATGTCATGGAGCAGCAGGTCAGTGTATGGCCATATTAATTGTCCTGACTGTTCAGGCGAAACGTTATCCGACGTTGTAAACGACGGAGTATGACATGAAACACAACCAGCCTGATAAAACAGCTGTTTTCCTTTTAGAACGGGTTCAGTTTTCGCATTTACTCTCACTGGCACGGCAAGGTTTTTTGAGTAAAAAGTCACTTTATCCAAAATATTATCAGACACCTCGGGGTGACCTCCCGCCATTTGCTGCCTGCAGCTTTTTTGGCTCTGCGTACAGTTTTCATCCATGAAAAGGGTCGTCGTCAATCCCATATCACCATTAAAAGCAGCGGCATTCTGCTGCCTGAGCGTGGGCTGCCCAGCTTTCCAGCCAAAACGACCAACAGACATTTTACCCAGGTTCTGATTCCAGACACGATTGGCCCGACCCGAAATACCATCCCTGTCAACGTCATCAGGATCAGCTCTGGCAAGAATATCAACGGTCTTTATGGATTCAAGCAACCCAAGACCGATCATGGGAGGTGCTATTCGCGCTGACATCATGATGTCACTGGAGAAAGGCCCGAAAGCCAACTCAGTAATGTCCAGCTCGGGTTTTCTCAATTCAACGGTTGAGCCATCCTTAAATGAAATCAAGCTGTAGTCATAGTGTATTCGAACCCGACCTTCAGCCTCCCCACCTGGTAAAGAAAGATCCTGAAGCTGGCCACCATAAACCGGATCAGGCATCGTTTTCTGCCTTTCCAGAGCATCTTTCCCTGGCTCAGTTTTTTCAGGAATACTCAAACGTACCAGCATGGAAACACGATTGAATTCACCGTTCTCCGGGGAATGACCACGTCCATCCTTGATATGACAGTTCTGGCAGGCATTGGTGTTAAACAACGGCCCCAGTCCATCGCGTGCTGTGGTACTGGCCGGTGCAGCCACCCACGGGTTTTTAAAAAAACTGTTACCTACACTGAAATCAAGACGACGACTGACAGCCATATTGGCGGATGGGAGGGAAAAGGCATTTCGACCGGAAGCATTGACTGAAGCAGCACCGCCAGGACGCTGTTCTCCTGGCTCAAAGGTGACTTCTGCTGTTTCACTACAACCCAAAAGCCCCACTACAATGAATGGGGCAAGAAAAGCGAACCAGCGGGTTCGAATTTGCATTTTAATACATCTCTCTGGAATTCCAGCTGATAATAATTTATCGCTATTATCAGCCAGATTTATTATTTAATACTTATTATTTATTGTTAGAAATCATGATCCGCTGTATCGGGATTCAGTTGTTGAATTCCAATCAAGCCTGCAGCCTGTTCAATGGATTCTGTCTGGGCAACAAGGGTATTTATTGCTGACTGAACCAGCGCATTACCTTCTGTATTGCCCGCTGCAATTAACTGATCAAATGCGATATTATTTTTTTCAGCCGAGTCCACCAGCTTCTGGAGCGAAGAGCGACTGGCATCAAAACTGGCCAGAATGACCGCACCCTGATCGGCATTTTCTTTTTCTACCAGATCCTTCAGGCTTGGTCCTGATATCACTTCGCCATTCACTCTTGAATAACTACCGGTATAGACATTTCGAATGCCCTGATTGTTATAAAAATGTGAATTGTGGGTGTTGTCACTGAAACAATCATGCTCATCTTCAGTAGAGTTTGCTTCCAGTGCCACCTTCATTCGTTCACCGGCCAGCTCTCCCAGAGAAAGACTACCCATGCCGAATAACATTTTTCTGAATCCCTGGTTTACAGATTCAGACACCAGTATCGTGCGATAATTATCTGCACTACCTGGCTGCCACTGTTCCACCATAAATTCCAGATCACTGATCAACAGATCAGCCACTGCCATCAGATAGTCTCCCCGACGTGCGCAGTTACCATTGGAACAATCACTGCCTGTGGAAAAATCACTAAAAGGACGATTTCCTGCACCGGATTCAGTACCGTTCAAATCCTGCCCCCAAAGTAGAAACTCGATAGCATGATAGCCGGTGGCCACATTGGCTTCACTGCCACCCAGTTCATTCAAATCCGCCAGCAATTGCGGAGTCAGTGTTGTTAAGTCCAGCGTTTCTCCGGCAATTTTCAGTTCAGAACTACCGACAATATTCGCCAAGGCGCCATCATTTCCCAATTCAAAGTCGTAACGACCTGATTGAACGTAATCAATAAGACCTTCATCCAGTGGCCAGGCATTCAACTGACCTTCCCAATCATCAACCACGGGATTGCCAAACCGGAATACTTCGCTCTGCTGATAGGGAACACGGCCTGCTTTCCACGCAACTCGAGCATTTTTGAGTGTTTCATCAGAGGGATTTTCAACCAGAGCCTGCAATGCTGTTTTAAGTTCACGGGCTGTTAACAGGGCATCTTCAAATGTAGCCTGGGCGACATTGGCATATTGCTCTACAACTGCTTTCCCCTGACTGGTCTCGACACGAGACTGTTCAATTGCTGGTTTTGTTTCTCTGACTGCACTGACACTCTTGTCATCACGGCTACTACTGTCATCATTGCCACATCCTGCCATTAGGGCAGAAGCAAGAAAAACGGTACTGATTCTGGCTAAAGAAGATCGAAAGACCATCCCTGTACACTCCATATATTTTTATTCGATGAGATAATTATGAGGCGAATTATAATGAGAATGATTAGCATTACAATATAGGATTGATTTTTCTTTGCCTTTAGTCTGTATAAATAACTGGAAAACTGTTTTGTTACTGCGCTGAAATGCAATATTGACTGGCAAGCAGGTGAACAATTACCTTCATCTATTTTTAACGATATCGTTGCCTCCCCTCTTAGGGTAGATATTAAGCAATTGTTCGCTACTAGCAAGGGCGGTAGAAGCATTTTGGGTAACTCGTATAGCCGATCTAAAACGGATTCTGTGGCTGCATCGATACGACCATAACGCATTAATGCAATCTTTGATTGCCAACCTGCTCTGAAGCCCTTACGCCCAACATATACTTCTTAATGTCTACCCTGAGACTTACGACGAACGCCAGTCAAACGTGTGAATAAAAAAACGGCCATTTGTGATTAAATCAGCTCTGAATTCTGATCAGGTATGGGAAGGTTTAGAAATGCTTTCAAGCCACTTCAGTAGGAAAAAGGCGAAAACAGCAATGACGAGTAAAAATACAGCAATAACCAGATATGTCTGCCGGTAACCCACTGAATCAATCAGAAAAGAGCTCATTAAAGGTGATACAAACTGGCCTATGAAAATGCTGGTTGTTAATGCACCCGAAGCCAGTCCCCGCCGATGAGCTGGTACGACATTCATGCCATGAGCCATGAAATTTGGCAGTATCAGCCCCATGCCAACACCCACCAGACCAGAAGCCAGAACAACATACGAAAAGCTGTGTGCAACGGATAGAACCATAGAACCGCTCGCGACGGTCATAAAACCTACTGCCGTCAGGCCATGACTCTTTAAAACCTTCAGTAACCGATTAAATACCAGAGCTGCAAGAGCGGCTGTCAATGTTGTCATACCCATCGCAAGCCCCAGAAGGCTGGGATCTGTAATACCGATATGGCTCATAAAAAACGGTAATTGAGTCGGCATAACGTAAAAGACCATAAAATGACAAAAGATCAATACACAACAAGCCATCAAGGTGATTACCCAGCGATTCTCGGTATCGGTTTTATCTGCAACCTGTTGCGGCTTCAGTTTCTTTGGTGGTTCAGTAATCCACATGAATAGAAAGGGGAGAAGTAAAATTGCTGCGCCGTATATATAAAATGGCAGTCGGGTGTTAATAGCGGCCAGATAGCCTGCACTGATGAAGAACGTGATACCTCCAATATTGGAGAATGCCTGCTGATAGCCCATAAAACGGGTTCTGGTACTTATTGAAAAATAATCAGCTATCAGTGCGGTTGATGCAGTCATTATTCCGGCAACAGCGATTCCCAATATTGCACGACTCACCAGCATAGCTTCCAGAGAGTCCAGCTGTGCACCGGCAGTACCGGCCACTGCAAACAATAAAACAGAGAACAATAATTGACTGCGTCGTCCAAAACGATCAGCCACCATACCTGCCAGAGGAGCAAATAAAGCAATGAAGAGGGCTGGAAGAGAAAGCAGCATCTGAGTCAAAAATTCACTATTTGGGCTGTTTGAAAACTCGGCCGCAATACCTGGTAGTGAGGGTGCAATGGTGGCACCGGACATAATAGTCAGCGTTGAAACCAGCAACAGGCTAACTGCACGACGATCCCCGATTAAAGTACGCATCAATACAGTCCTCCATCAAAAGCTTTCTTCATGGGGTAAGAAATACTGATAGCCCCCTGAAAACCAGAAGCGTGCATAGCGCCGGGAATAAATTGAATGCCTGCATTTTTCAATGTAGTTTTCTCTTGTAAAGGATCAGGTTGCCGCTACTCTATTACCTCAATATAAGTTCAGGTAAAGGCATTTCCTCGTGGAAAACAAAAAAATTCCAGCGTGGGTATCCGTTGGAGAGTTAGCTGAACGTACCGGGTTAGCCATATCAGCTATACATTTTTATGAGAAAAAGGGTCTCATCAGCAGCACCCGCAATACAGTTCAGTAAAAATGCAACAAACGCAACATAGCGTGCTATGCTGTCTCTGAATTAATAACCAGAGACGTTTATTTTGTGGGTATCCACAACCAAACTTGCCAAGATTGAGGGCGTAACCTCCCAGACAATAAGGCGAAAGATCGAAAGCGGTCATTACGAGAAAATAATGCAAACGAGCGGTGGTCACTACCGCATATTCATCAACCAGCAGAGAAAGATATGCTATGCAAGGGTTAGCTCAGGGAAGCAAAAATCCAGCATCAATACGCAAAAGCGTATCTTGCTCGAAAGGCATCCTGACGCAGAATTTATCAGTGACATTGCCAGTGCTTTCAACTTTAAACGAAAAGGGCTGCAAACCATTCTGGAATCAGCAATGTGCGGAAATCCAACCCACATTGTGGTTGCCACAAAAGACCGACTTGCACGATCAGGATTCGAGCTTATCAAATGGCTCGTTGAATTATCGGGAGGACAAATCGAAGTTCTGGATGACTCGAATGGTTCCTGTGAAGCCTTTGATACCTCAGAGCTTGTCGGTTTCATTACCTTATTCTGCAATAGCCACTACGGAAAGCGTTCCGCTGAAAGGCGTAAAAATAGTAGCATCAAAAAAGATAAGGTTTTATCCGGAAAATGAGTCGGCATACAGGGACGCACTTGCATTATATAGACGTTCATACAATCTAGCTGTAAACCACTTCCGTAACGACAAATACAAGGATGAAAGCGGCAAGTTCATCAACATGCGCCCTTCCATAAAGGTACAGGTAGAGCAAGAACAGAAAGACAATGGTCGTGCTTATAATTCATTAATTTCTGACAATGGAACACTTGCAGCGGCAACCACCTTTAAAGCGGTTTGCAGCAAGAATAAAAAACTGAAAGGAGCCAAAGGAGGTTTTGCAGAGGTCGGATTTAAAAGCCGCAAAGGGAGCAAGCATTCTTTCTCAATTGACCGGCTACCAAAGAGGCTAAACCCCTGCGTCAATGCGCTGGGTAAAATTCATCTGACTGAAAATGTACCCGACGAAGCCATTGGCAAATCATGCGTTATCACCTGTGACAAGGGTCGTTGGTTTATTCAGGTGCAACAACACATCGAACTCAATACCGAAATCCAAGGTGGAGTAAATTGTGTTGGTATTGATCCCGGAGTGAGAACCTTCGCCACCTGTTTTAGCGATAAGGATGCTTTAATTGCTGGCGATAACCTTGCCAAAGAAAAGCTGTTCCCATTAATGAAGAAAGTGGACAAGCTGATTGGTCAAAAACAAAAAGTTCTCAATGTGCAAAAGGGCGTGAAGTTCGTTGATATGCCTCAGTGGGCGCGAGATTGCATTGTTCACTTTAACCGTAAAATCAATCGCCTGAAGTGTAAGAAGGATGACATCATTCTGGACTTGCATAACCGCTTGGCGTTCGAGCTTGTGTCTAGCTATGACGTGATCTTTTTACCCACCTTTGAAACCAGAGGGATGGTCACACGGAAAGACAAAAAGGTTCGTATTATTCGCCGAAACACTTGTCGCCAGATGCTAGACCTTAACCACTACGGGTTTAAGATGCGTCTTAAGTGGTATGCCAAAAAGTACGGTAAACACGTTGTCGATTGCAATGAGGCATACACCTCAAAAACCCGTACGTGGGATGGCACCATTAACGACCGGCTTGGCTCGTCAAAGGTTATAAAGGGTGATGGATTCACCGTTGATCGTGATATTAATGGCTCCCGTAACGTATTTATTAAAAGTTTAACAAGGCAGCTTGAGCCTTAATCATAACAACGAATGTTGCGTTCGTTGCGGTTTTAATCAAGAGCTAACCATCGTCGTTATAATCGGGTAGTGATTCGAATCGTCTCGATTATTCGCGTTGCCCAGAATGTAGGGTTCACACTGGAAGAAATCGCCAGAGAGCTGGACAATCTGCCCAATCGAGCCAAAGTTATTTTACAGGATTGGGAGGAGCTCTCTACCCGATGGCGAGAAGATCTTGATAACAGGATTCTTCAATTGACCCAGCTTCGGAATCAAATGTCGGAATGTATTGGCTGCGGATGCCTGTCACTGGACAAATGCAACCTGACCAACCCTGCAGATAAACTTGGCAAAACGGGCAGAGGAGCACGTTTGTTAGAAGTTTAGCAGGGTGTTTATCACAAAAACTCTTTATCGGTATTAAAACCGGAAAGGCCGGCCAGCATAAAGTGAAGCGAAGCTGGAAGATTAAAAGCTCTTCCGGTAATCGGACACTCCATGTCCAGTCCATCCATTTTTATACAGGCCAGCCCATGCACAAATGCACGACAACTTACCGCTGCCTGCCATAAAATATATTCATTCTCAGTATCCAGTAAACTTCGCACGCCATCCATCAATAATCCCATGCCTTCCATACAGGCCGTTTCCAGCTCAGGAGAGGACTCTATTTCATTGAGAATCGGACCAAACATGAATTTATAGAGTTCAGGATTTGTACAGGCGAAATTCACATAGGTAAGCCCCAGCTCAACCATTCGTTCATGGGGACTTTCTGATTTATCAGCTTCATCCCACATTTGTTTATTGAAACGGTTAAAAGCCTCGGCAGCTAACGCGACCTGCAAAGACGTTTTATCCGGAAAGTGACGGTAAGGTGCT
Source organism: Endozoicomonas sp. (assembly GCA_965208385.1). GTDB lineage: Bacteria > Pseudomonadota > Gammaproteobacteria > Pseudomonadales > Endozoicomonadaceae > Endozoicomonas. The sequence continues at coordinate 31,968 of CBDBOO010000064.1, read as the reverse complement.
GTCTGTGAAACGCCTAGAGATCGAGCCAATGCACGCAGACTGAGCTTTTCCGGGCCAGATTCAATCAATTGTTGCCTGGCTTCCACCAGTAACGCTTCCCGTAAATTTCCATGATGATAATTAGTCATAGGCTCGTTTTGTTAAACCGTCATTAAGTCTTCACAGACATCCTGAACAATAATGTAATTATCGTCAACATTGTTGACAGTGAACACATCCAAGCCTAGCATACTGCGCAATTACTCTAAAAATAATCTGACTCACTGGATTGAGTTTCAAGGAATTGTCATAATGCTCCGAACAGCCGTCCTATGGACGTTAGCCATAATTCCACTGTTAAGTCTGCCTTTTAATGAAGTGAAAGCAGAGGACAAAGCACCCGTTACCGTTGAAGTGAACCCGGTACATTTTCAGCAATACGCCCGCCCCATTCGAACCAGTGGCATCCTTTCCTATAAGTCACAACAGACACTGTCGTTCAAAACGGCCGGTCCTGTCAGCCTGATGCTGGTTGATGAAGGTCACAGAGTTAAAGAAGGGCAATTACTGGCCAGTCTGGCGCTGGATGAAATCAATGCCCAGGTAGATGAAACAAAAGCCAGAGTGAAAATGGCCAAACGCAGTCTGGCCCGATACCGCAAACTCCATGATAACAATGTACTTTCACTGGATAAGCTACAGGCGGCAGAAACCGATCTTGCCGTCGCAGAGAGCAAACTGCGCATCGCCCTCTTCAACAGGAACTATTCCAGCATCAAGGCATCTGCGGATGGCCTTATTTTACGGCGTCATGTTGAGCAAAACGAACTGGTATCGCCCTATCAACCCATCATTATTCTTGCTGATGAAAGTCAGGGATGGGTTATTCGTTCTGGCATCACTGATCAGGACATAGTCCGGGTCAGGGAAGGAGACAGGGCAGAAGTTATATTTGACGCCTTTCCTGATCAGGTGTTTACGGGAACAGTCTCTGAACTGGCGGCACTTGCCAATGAGCGAACCGGCACGTTTGAAGTTGAAATATCACTGCCTACTGCTGTTTCGCAGCTTCGCTCCGGGTTTGTAGGGCAAATTAAAATACTGCCAGAAACCATGAAAAATCTGGCTCTTGTTCCTGTTGAAGCCGTTATTGCAGCCCAAACTGACAGTCACAGCAATGCCAGTGTGTTGATCTATAACCCGCAGAGTGAAACAGCAGAAAAACGACAGGTTTACATTGAATTTATGGAGCTGGGACAGGTTGCCATCAGTAGTGGCCTTCAGGAAAACGAATTACTGATTACGACCGGTGCAGGCCTGCTCAGGCATGGAGAAAAAGCCCGGTTGTCCACTAAAGGACTGAAGAAATACATATCAGGGGATCAAACCGGAGTGCCCTTGCCATGAAATTACCAGCCATTGCCATTAACAATCATCGTTTTACCCTGGTGGTTATGCTGCTTCTGGTGGCACTGGGTTTTGTCTCTCTGAAATCTATGCCTCGTTCAGAAGATCCTCAGTTTCAGTTCCCGGCCACTATGGTTCGCATCGTTTATCCGGGCACCAGTCCTATGGACATGGAAAAGCTCATTGTTGACCCTGTTGAAGAAGCCATTAATGAATTAGACGATATCAAGGTTCTCAAAGCCAATATTGAAGACGGCCTTGCCGTTATCCGTGTGGAATTTTTGTATGGCTCTGATCCTCAGGAAAAATACGATGATGTCGTATCTCAGGTCGCCAAAGTCAGGGATGAACTACCTTCCGATATTCCCGTATTGGCTATCGATAAAATATCCCCCGTTGATGTCAATATTTTGCAGGTGGCTATTAGCTCGGATACCGAAAACTATCGCAGCCTGAAAGCGTTTGCTGAAAAGCTGGAAAAACGTTTCGAACGGATACCCGGAGTCAAAAGAGCCACAGTAGAAGCCCTTCCTGAACAACAATTACAAGTACAGGCAAATCTGGCCAAAATGCAGGAACTGGGTATTGGCCTGGAAGATCTGATTCAGGCTATTCAAATGTCCGGAGTTAATCTTCCCGGCGGTCATGTTCTGTCTGGTGAACGACGATTTACAGTGAGAACCAGTGGAGATTTCAAATCCGTTGAACAACTGAAAAGGACTGCTGTTCATTCCAGTCCCGGCAATATTATTTATGTGGAAGATATTGCCAGAATTTCTTTTGAAAATGCCTTGCCCACCTACCAGGCTCGCTATCAGGAAGTACGATCCGTTTTTGTCAGTGTCGTTCAGCGTGAAGGCAGTAACATCTTCGAAGTCATGGAGGGACTTGACCATGCCCTGGACACCATCAAGGAAGAACTGCCAGACAGTGTCTCCATTGCACTCGCCCACAATCAGACAGAATCGGTTGATGAAAGAATCAGTGAATTCTTTAACAGTCTCATGCAGGGCTTGTTACTGGTAGGGTTGCTGACGTTGATATTTCTGGGCACACGTTCAACCTTTGTGGTTATTTTAGCGATTCCCATGTCCGTCATGATTGGTTTGGGCTGGCTGGATCTGGCAGGCTTTGGCATCCAGCAGATGTCCATTGCCGGACTGGTTATTGCCCTGGGCCTTCTGGTTGATAACGCCATTGTTGTCACCGAGAATGTAGATCGTTTTCTACGTCAGGGGCATTCTCCCAGAGAAGCTGCAGCAAAAGGCGCCAGCCAGGTTGGCTGGGCTATAGCCAGCGGCACCTTAACGACAGTGCTCGCTTTTGTACCTATCATGCTGCTTCAGACAGGCGCTGGCACTTTCCTGCGTTCGATGCCAGTGACGGTTATCCTGACATTGATTGCCTCACTACTGATTGCACTGAGTCTTACACCGCTGCTGGCCAGCCTTGTTTTAAAGGGGAAAAAAACCAGGCCACCTTTAATGCTTCGTGCCCTGAACCGATTTTCCCACGGCCCTTATAAGACGCTTCTTTCTGCGTCGTTAAGGCATCCCTTTCGTGTCCTGTCTCTGGCCGTTATGATGCTGGCTGGTTCTGTAATGCTGGCTGGTCAGCTCGGCGTGAGTATGTTTCCAAAAGCTGAAAAGCCCATGATTCTGGTTAATATCGAGCTGCCCGAAGGTGCCAGCTTTGACCAGACTGAAGCCATGGCTATTCGCACAGAAACCATCATAAAGCCCTATTCTCTGGTACGCTCCATAACCACTAATATTGGCAAGGGCAACCCGAGAATTTATTACAATATATTTCCCAGCAGACAGGTACCTAACTACGCCCAGCTTGTTGTCAGACTGAACACTGGAAAAATATCGGTTGTAGCGCCTTTTATTGAATCCCTGAGAAATGAATTTACCGATGTTACCGGTGCCCGAATTACCGTAAAAGAACTTCTTCAAGGTCCTCCTTACGAAGCCCCCATTGCCATTCGTGTCGTGGGAGATGATTTGAGCCAGGTTCTGATGACTTCCAGAGAGATTGAGCAACTGGTCGCAGAAACAACAGGCACCGTCAATGTTGATAATCCACTGGATAAACCAAAAGTAGATCTTCATGTAGACATCAACAGGGAAAAAGCCGCCATGTATGGCGTGGCCGTCAGTGCCATTGACCAGATAATTCGCGCCAGTCTGGTGGGAACAAAGGTCAGTCAATATCGTGATGAGAACGGTGAAAACTATCCGATTCTGGTTCGATCTCAGGGTGAGAATCGCCCTAAAATTGAAGATTTCGATAACATGATGGTGAAATCCCTCTCAGGCCAGCTGATTCCCATTAAACAGCTGGTTTCCTTAGAACTGAAAAGTGCACTGCCAAGATTTCAGCACCATATGACCGAAAGAATGGCCCGTATTACTGCAGACCTGAAGAACGGTTTTCAAGCTGAAGCGGTAACCAATGAAATAATTATCAAGCTGGATCAGTTTCAATGGCCTCGAGGTGTCAGCTATCAGATTGGAGGAGAACAGGAGGAACGAAAAGAATCTTTTGCCGGTATGACCAAGGTCTTGCTGATTGCACTACTGGGAATATTTGCCGTATTGGTTCTGCAATTCAATTCTTTCTCTCAGCCTGCAGTCATCTTTGCAGCCATTCCCTTTGCCGTTACGGGAATGATTCTGACTCTCTGGATGGTGGGCCTGACTTTTTCGTTCACTGCTTTTATCGGACTGACATCTCTGGTGGGCATTGTCGTCAATAATTCCATTATTCTGGTGGACTACGCCAACCAGTTGAGAGCGGATGGCTGGAATATCAGAGAATCAATTATTGAATCCGGTCAAACCCGTCTGTTGCCAATATTGCTGACCACAATGACCACTATCGGAGGTTTGCTGCCCCTGACGTTGTCAGGTTCTGTAATGTGGTCACCCATGGGATGGACGATTATCGGAGGTTTATTGGTATCAACGTTACTAACGTTGATTGTTGTGCCCGTGCTGTATTTATTGCTGAGTGCAAGAAGGGGATAAATACCGTCATACGTGTTGGGCAATGGCAGGCCGGGTCTGGCTGCCATTTTTCACGGACTCAGATTTTGTTTCAAGGTCACCGTATCAAACAATGCAGCCAGTTTTTCGAAATCTGCACTTTCCTTTTCCATCCAGTTCAGAATCTTCAAAGTCATACACAAATACCCGGCTTTTGACAGATGCAGTCTGTCGTTTGCCAGCAGTCCGGAAGGCTCCATTAAAAGCCCATCACTGCCACAGCGAACGAGCGCCCTTCTCTCATAGATACCACGTAAATCAATAACTGACAGGTTTACTGAATCAGCCACATAACGGGCTATCAGTGCATTCGCCAGATTAACTTCCCCGGGTTTCAGATCTGCCTCCATAAAATGATAAAAAGGCATTCCCAAATACACTGAAATGTCCGGGATGTAAGCAACCAGAAATCGGGTTTGCTGGAAACAGGATAGAACATGAAGCAGATATTCCAGTCTCTGGAGACGGAAATAGAGTGAACAGAGTGATGCACTTTCCAGTGGTTCATCCAATTGATCTGCCAGTTTTATATAGCCTTCTGTATGCTGCAAATACCAGTCACACCGTCCTTGTTTCAAAGAACCATAGAGAGGCCAAAATAACAGATCTACAGCAATAACAAACTGCGCCTGACCAGACACCAGCCTCTGCACCTGATGATGGGCCATCAGGCCGGGAGATACATAAAGTAGAGAAGTCGGGTCAGCATCATAAAGGGCGCATCGGTCAATCCGGGGCTTTCATCGAGAAAAGTAACGGAGCTTTTCTCCTTCAGCGCCCGTTCAAAACTTTCTGCCAGCCGGAAACCTTTAAAAACAATACTGGGAAAAGAATTCTGAGAGTTAAATCCGGAGGTGATGCTGGCTCCGGCAAATCCCAGCCTGACAGGATGCTCTTTCTTTATGACAGCCGATGCGCTTTCAACAACAGATATTGTCAGCCAGAAAAAAAGGATTAACGCCAGTCCACTGGGCTTTTAATAACCCTTTTAACAATCTTTTTAACAATCTTTTTAACAATCTTTATATTTCTTACAATTCTTATATGTTTTATAGATTCAGGGTTGAAAGGCCGCAAAGTGTTACCGCTATCCATTTTTGATGGCAGTAAGCATAGTCAATAATTCAGAGGATTCAGCAAACCGAACAGTTAACGAATTGATTCTCGTGTTAGCTGTAAAAAGAGTTACTGATTTTTGCGTCGCTCTTCGCTGGGGGTACTGCCAAACTGGTTTCTGTAGGCAGTACTGAAATGAGAGGCATTGGCAAATCCGCAATCAAGTGCCACCTGCACCACCGGAGCATTTTCCTGCTGCAGCAGTTTTCGGGCATGTTCCAAACGTATCTGAAGATAGTGTCTGGAAGGGACTGTATCCAGATGTTTGCGGAATAATCGTTCAAGTTGACGTCTGGATATACCCACCAATGATGCCAGTTCATCGGCTCCCAATGGTTCTTCAATGTTAGCCAGCATCAAATCCAGGGCATCCCTGAGGCGGGGTTGTTGACCTGATTTTATGGTACTGATTTTCTCGGCGGCAGAAGAAGTCTGACCCTGACGTTCACGCACCAGGTTTTCTGAAATCGCAGCAGACAGAGACATGCCATGCTGCCTGGCAATCAGTGCCAGCATCATATCGACAGCGGCAGAACCTCCGCCACAGGTATAGACCTGCTTGTCGACTTCAAACAGGTTACCTGAAACCCTTATTCGGGCAAACTGCCTCTGTGCCTGTCCCCGATCCATGCCATGCAGCACCGCTTTACAACCATCCAGTTTTCCCGATCTGGCTAGCCAGAGAGCCCCGGTACCGATTCCCCCCAATGACGGAGCCCTTGTCAGCAGAGCATTCAGGTTAGATACATTATCCGGATTCTCATCAATGGAAGACGATTGTCGTCCATCAGCTTTTCCACACACCAGCAGAGTGTCAAACTGTTCAGGCTGGTGTTCAACAGGGACCACAGAAACATAAATACCCGAAGCACTGACCACAGCATCGCCAGAGAGAGCAATAACGATTGGCTGATACAATTTTTTACCAGCAATACGGTTCGCAATGTGCAGGGGCTCAATGGCAGAAGCAAACGACAGCATTGAAAAACCTTCCATTAACAACAAGCCAATGGGTCTGGTATCTGTCTGTGAATCAGCTTTCATTCCGGGCAGTTCAGCCATGAAACCCTCTGGATATAATTCTCATTGATCACCCCTGTCAGTGAACTGGCCAATAATAGTTCCTTTCGCAACTCAGCAAAGCATCTAAACTGTTCCAACCAGATATATTATCGTTTACCGGCACGACTTACAGCATGCAGATTGTAATTATTAATATCCCTGAAGGTGAACATCTTGCCAGCCTCAGTTGTAACGTCCCTGATGACGGCCTGTTTATTGGCAGAACAGACTCATGCCAGTTACAACTTCCCGACCGGACAGAGAAAGTATCGGAGCGTCATGCACACATTATTCAGGAAGATAACCAATGGTACATCGAAGACCTCAGTCTGAATGGATTATTCATTAACCAGCTGAATAATCCTCTGGGTAATAACAGACTACAGCTTTTATGTGACGGTGATATTCTTTCCCTTGGAGACTATCGATTAATGATCAGCGATTTTTCTCCCTGGCAATCCAACCCCAGGTCAGGGCTTTCTGCACCAGAACTTCCTTCTCTGGAAGAGCAGGCTCCCGACGTTTGTTTTCTGGACAACCACGCCACTTCCTCCCTGAATGACAACATCGATGATCCATTTGTCATAGAGGAAGTCGTACCAGAAAAACAGAGTTCACCCGACACACCTGATTTCAATCACGCTATACCCCTGACCGATATCGGTAGAAATGAAACCTCACCCATAACATCCGAGACATCTGGACTCATTGATGTTCTTGCAGATAACGGGTCCGATGACGAAGACAACTGGAGTATCAATCGCAGTCTCTGGAATACCCCCTCCTTTGCTACAGAAGCTAGTGCAAATGTAAAATTGTCAGACAGGATGGATGAGCACGCTGAAATTCCTGTGCTATCAAAAAATGATTCAACAGCCCAAAAAATGCTCAACGGTGATGTCAATATTATCGATGCCATTAAAACGCCTGATCTGCCTGTACCTCTTATCTCTTCGCCGCTTCATTCCTCAAAGGCTCACCGAAAAAAGACAATGTTCAATGCCATGATTAAGGCCCTGGATATGGCCATGACAGAGTTTTCTCCGGAGTCAATGGAAGCTCATTTTATAAAAAAACGTAACCACAGAGGATTCATTAAGCGTTGTATTGGCAGCTTCAGAAAGAAACAGACAGTCTCTGGTCAGGAGTTATGGCTTTTTTATCAAAGCTACCATCGCCGTTTGATGTCAGAAAACAGTTACCGGCTATTGTTTTTGAACCGGCTTCGAACAGCAATGAAAGAAGCGGAGAGTTCCTGATGCCCAGGTATTATTCAACCGCTTCTATAAGACGATATTTGTTCGGACTGATACTGTTGCTGACTTTATCCGGCTGCAGTTCAACACCAGAACCTGAAGTTATTGTGCCTGATACCATTCTTAATCTTCATATTAAAGCTGACTACGATATCAACTCTGAAATTAATGAACCGGCAGCACCGCTGCAGGTACGACTTTATGACCGACATTCACCACCTAACCTGACATTTTCCTGATTTCTGCTATTTATCAAAAAAGCAAATATCAGGAAACAGCCTTATGCCTCCTATTCAATATCGCACTCAGATTCAGAACATGGATCACCTCGGCCTGGTGGCAGGTATGTGCAAAGAGCTGGGCATAGCCGATCACATTGACAGACGTGCACCCAAGGTAGCGGATGAATGGAATGTCTCCCACGGTGAAGCCATTGTCGGCATGATCCTCAATGGCCTCGGCTTTACGGGGCAATCTCTCCATATGTTCCCCCAGTTCTTTGCCAATAAACCTCTCAACAAACTGATCAGGGAAGGGATTAAACCAGAGCATTTAAACGACAAGATTCTGGGAAGAGCACTGGATGAACTCTTTGATCTGGATGTCAGTAAAGTCTATTTTGAGCTGGCTATCAAGGTTGCAACTCATCTCAAATTGCCTTGCGACGCGCTGAACCTTGATGGCACCGGCTTCCACGTCGATGGTCGTTATAATAGCGATAGCGATCTGAGCGATGAAGACCTCAACTGCATCAGGCTTTGCAAAGGTTACAGCCGGGATCACCGCCCGGATTTGAACCAGGCCATATTGCTTCTGTTGACTGAAAACCGGGCAGGCATCCCGTTGTTTATGAAAGCAACCAGTGGCAATGTAACTGATAAGACCAGTTTCAAACAGGTGGTTTCCAAGCACTTGAAGAGTTTCAAAGCCGCACTGGAAGCCCGCTATTTTATTGGCGATGCAGCATTGTATGTGGCAGGGACAATCCAGGAACTTGACCAGCAGGATCAGCTGTTTATTTCCAGAGTTCCTCTCAATATTGGTGCCGCCAAAGAGCTGGTAAGGAGTGCGCCTTCACGAACCATGAAAGCAGTGGAGGGGTTTGACCATTACGAAGCTACAGAAGTGTCGTCTAATTATGCGAACGTAGAGCAACGCTGGGTTTTGTTTCGCAACCAGCAACGCCAGGAAACCGAACAGAAGACGCTGACAAGGCGTATGCAGAAAAAGTCTCTGAAAGAGTGCGAGAGACTGGAAAAGTTGAGCAAAAAAGCGTTCCAGTGCGAAGGGGAGGCCATGGAAGCCTTTAGGCAATGGCAGAAGCAGTCTGAACTTTGTCAGGCTGAGGCTCAGGTTATCGCCAAGCCCTGCTACAAGAGCAAAGGACGACCTGTTAATGGAGCGGAACCCGACCACCTGGAATATTACGTAACAAGTTGTTGCTCGATCGCTGTGCAAACCCGGCAGGATACCGAAGCATCACTGGGTTGTTTTGTGCTGGCTACCAACGACATTAATACTACTCGACTGGACAGCGCTGAACTACTGAGGACGTACAAATCACAGCAACAGGTTGAACGAGGCTTTCGCTTTCTAAAAAGTCCGGACTTTCTGGTGTCTTCCCTCTATCTGAAGAAACCGGAACGCATTGAGGCATTGTTAATGGTGATGACACTTTGCCTGATGGTCTATGCTGCTATCCAACATCGAATCCGTTATGAGTTGAAGAAGCAGAGCCGAACGTTCCCGGACATGAAGAAAAAGCCAGCCCAGAACCCAACGGGCAGATGGATTTTCTGCTGCTTTGATGGCATTTATGTGCAGACGATCAACGGAACGGAGAAGCACGTGATTGGCATCTCGGAGAATCAGGCGACAATTATCTTTATATTAGGGTCAACGTACCAATCAATTTATTCCTGACTCAAGAGGGAGTGTGAGAGCAGCAAGATCAATGCACGGAGGCTTGTCCCTGTCATCTCAGGGCGATCTCATTTGACAAACACCAATCCTGTTGCATATTCAAAAAGCTAGCTTTAAAAACTGAATTTTTGAGAAGTACAGGAAATTAGGCTTATTTTGGTACTTTTGTGTGCTGAATAATTAGCCAAACAGAGAAAGTTAGTGCCAAATGAGATCGCCCTGCTGTCATCTCCGGCTGCTGAAGGTGAGGTTTTTTCTTGTTTGTGTTTTTCATGAATGGATATCCATGAAAGGTTGATTGGGTACTCGTTATCAGGAGAAGTACGTTTATGCTTACAATAAGGTGGTCAAATTTCAAAACCCTTGCGCTGCAGGGGTAGGGGAAATATCAAAGTAGGTGGTGAATGACGGTTATGAACTTCGGGGGAGCATTTTATTTCTACAGGCTGATTTTCTTGATCTCTATCTTCAGGACACTGCTACTCTTCAGGACAGCCTGATCAGGAAACATGGATTACCGACAATACAACCCGGGGTCAGAACAACACTCAGTTTTACACTTGATGCCTCAACCCGTTACATTGCCATCCTGGGAGAATTTGCAGAATACGGTTCATCAGAATCGACGGCTGTAATCCCTGTAGACCCCTCAAAGAACAATATCCAGACCCTGAACATCAATGGTAACAAGCTCCGTCTTTCAGTGACTCAACCCATTCCATCCGGAGAATGACGTCAATATGGATCACAGTCACGATAAAGTAGTCTGGCTGGAAGGCATGTTTCTCAGCCCACAGCATTTTCAGCAGCAGGAAAGATACCTGAAAAGCTATATTCATAAACTCGCCAGCATGCTGGATCCTGACCGGGTCGGTTTTGCCCAACTGCATATCGATACTGACCAGTTGAAAGCAGGGAAGATTTGTTTGAGGACTGCCCGTGGCCTGTTTCCGGATGGTACGCCATTCGCACTTGAAGAAGATATTATTCGAGATATTCAGGGGGCCCCGCCCGGATTGATTTTATATCTGGCCATACCATTGATAAAAGCAGGACACATGGACACAACTCCCAGGGAGAAAGCGTGTCGGACAATCAGAACTGAGCTTCGACTGGGATGTAAGAGACAGCAGTAATGACGAGAATGACCCGGTAAAGCTTGAACTCTGTCGTTTGAATCCCAGCCTGCTGCTGGAAAGTGAAACCCGTGATGATTATTCGACACTGGCCATAGCCCGGGTTCAGGAATGTCGCAGCGATGGTGAACTGATTCTCGACAGCCCCTTTATTCCTCAATGTCTGGATTACAGGGTATCCCGGTATCCAATGGCACTGACTTAAGCCTTCTTACCTTGATATTCTAAGAGTCTGCGCGCCTGCGCCCTTGGGTGTTGAAGTCTTTTATGGGGTTTTGGCCGTCTTTTAATCGCTCTCGGTTCTTTTCGCCCCGGTCGATCGCCCACGATATGTTCCGAAGCAATTTGCACCATACTGTCAACCAGTGTTGATAGCAATTCTGTTGTCGCCTGTAGCAGAAGCACGTGAAAGACTTGAATGGTTTCCTGAGCCGCTTTAAAGCTTATTTGTCGTGGCAGGTTTTTGAGCTTTACTGCCGCTCGTGCCATTAATGAGCGTATCAAATTATAAACCAACAGGTGCACCGTGATTTCCTTCCTGACCATTTGCGGAGTCTTGCAGCGCAGTATATCCATCGCCATAAGGGATTTGATGGATCGAAAATCCAGCTCTACATGCCAACGTGCCAGATAAAGACTGACTATCTCGGATCGTGTGTATTCCTCTGCGTTCAGCAGGGTAGTCACGATTATTCGTTTTTTGTTTTTAATCACTCGGACAGTCAATTCTTTGGGCACCCATCGCTGGTAGTACTCACGGCTCATCCAGCTTGGGCGGGCTGGTTTTAACAGACGTATTAAGCCAATGGCACTGACTTAAGAGCTCACCCCCTGTATTTCTTGAGCCTCCGAGCCTGTGCTCTTGAGTGTTGAAGCTTTTTTGCAGCAATACCATAATGAGACAGAATATTGCGATGCGGCTTTGGTCGTCTTTTGACTGCTCGTGGCTCTGACCTTCCCGGACGATTGCCTACAAGATGTTGAGCGATTATTTCCAACATACTGATAACCTTTCTTTGGGCACCCATCGCTGGTAGTACTCATCCAGCAGACGTATTAAGCCAATGGCACTGACTTAAGTCACCCCCTGTATTTCTTGAGCCTCCGAGCCTGTGCTCTTGAGTGTTGAAGCTTTTTATGCTTTGGTCGTCTTTTGACTACTCGGGCTCTCTCTGTGAAGTTTGAACTATCGCTTGCAGCAACGTCTGGTGAAAAGAAACCAGTGTTTCTTGCGCCGCTTTAAAGCTGGCTTCTCTGGGCACTTTTCCGATACTTTGTGCGGCTTTTGCCATCAGTGCTCTAATCAGGTTGTAGACCAATAAATTGACAGAGATTTCTTTTCGTACCATTTCCGGACTTTTGCAGCGAAGCATATCCATCTTCATCGTGGTTTTGATCACACGAAAATCAATTTCTACGTTCCAGCGCTTCAGATACAAGGCAATAATCTCGCTTCGAGGATACTCTTCGGCATCCAGTAAGGTAGTGACAATAATACGACGTTTATTTTTAACCGCCCTAATGATTAGCTCTTCAGGCATCTGATTGTACAGCTCCTGACTCATCCACTCTGGACGAACTGATCTGTGAAGTTTGAACAGCCCATCGTTTTTAGTCAGTTTTTTGAAGCACTTTCTGAAATCAATAATACGGGAACCATTTTTCTCAAAGACCACGTCACCCTTGGTTTGAAGCAAAAAAGCCAACAGAAAGTAGTTCTCGAAATTAGCGTCCCCCAACAGAATGTCTCCATCCTGAAGACGAAACAAAAGCTTTCTGAGTAATGCTTGCTCCCCTGTTTCTTTGCCTTCATAAGGAGCTACCGCATAATCTAACAGAGCACCACTGCCCAAACTCATCAGAACGAGAATCCTCAGTATTGGAAAGCCCAGTTCTTTTTTTGGGTGTTGAGTTGAGGATAAATTTCCTCATTTTTTTCTGTGTCTGGCATCAGAAGTGTTGAACCGTCGGTTATCAGAACGCGTCTCTGGTGCCACAACCAGGATTCAGGGCTGACCTTGTCAAGGTTGTCACCTGAAGTACAAAACAGCGACTTAACAGACTCTTCAGTTAACCTCGGGCGAGCCTTACAGTACGCGCTGGTTTGTGTATTGGAAGGTTTATTTCCTGCGGCTACCTGATCCTTTGCTTCATCAATCAAAGCATGACGACAGGATTTGGTATCGCTGGCCACCTGCTTCATAAAAAGAGTGAGCGTCTTGATTGGAGGGAAAATTCGTACTCTCGAATTTGGATAGCTGTCTTGAAATTCGATAAGATTCTCTGAAGTGAGAACGGCTGAAAGGTCATCGTTATCGGTTTGTGCAAACTGGCGAAGGCAATCGTCAGCAACAGAAAGATACTCTGAACTACACTTGTTCATGGCTTGCTCGGGTGGTTGAGTTACACCGGCTTTTATAGTCGTTTTTCTTCTCGAGCAAGCCTTAGTGTTTCAGGGGATACTTCCTTAAGTCAGTGCCATTGATCCCGGTATCTCCTTGAACAGGTTCAGAATCTGCAGGCTATAGTGAGCCAGAGAGCCTCAATGATGGCCGCTCAGGTGGGGGTTGAAAGTGAACAGAAAAGTTACCAGACCATGCAGATATCCTATATGTGGTTACAGGCTCTTAACCGCTACGGAGCAGAGCTGACTTTGTTAAATCAACAGGCGGGTATGACTGCAGGGGAACTCTATCGCTATCTGGTGGTGATGGCCGCTGATCTGGCCACATTCACAACAACTCTTGCCCCTGTATTTCCAAAATTCGATCTTCACGCCATTTATTCATCTTTCGCACCGGTAATCTCCAGTCTTCTGCTGAATCTTCGTCAGGCCAGTAATGAAAAGGTGGTTTCCATCACCTGGGACGACAGGCTCTTCAGTGTACGGCGATTATTACGTGCCCGTATCGATGACAAGACATTGTTTAACGAAAGTCGCTTTGTACTCGCTGTTACTTCCAGTCTGGGAGTAACAAAAACCCGAGAGTCCTTTCTGGCAGCCGCCAAAATTTGCGGACATGGACGTATAGCAGAACGCGTTCGCAGTGCTTTATCCGCCATTCCAATCAATCCACTGGCAGCTGCACCCCTGGAAATACGAGCCAAAGCCAACAGTGTTTATTTTGAAATAGATACCAGTGATGAACTCTGGATAGAGATGGTTAAAACACAGGATATGCTGGCATTACACGTTGATGAACAGATGCCCGACAACGTTGTCATCGACTGTTATGTTATTCGCTGATTCACACTATGAATGACTGCAATGAATGACTGCAATGAATGACTGCAATGAATGACTGTAATTTTCTCGACATGGCTGAATTCAATGCAGCCACCTGTAATTCAGATAATGCAGTCTATCGGCTGCAGGCATTTGAGGCCTCTGATAACAGACTCCTGAACCTTTGCGCAGAACATCTGGCCTTACTGTCCACTCTCGGACAACAAAACAATCCGACAAACCTGCCTGAACTCAATCAGTACCTGATCCACTCAATAACAGAATTGCACAACCGGGGATTACAGGCAGACTATTCACCCAGGATTATGGAAAAAACCTGTTATATCCTCAGTGCAGCGTTCGATGAAGAAATTATGAATACTGTCTGGGGACAAGCGGCCTGCTGGGAGAACCACAGTCTGGTTGGTCAACTGTTTCAACAGAGAAACGCCGGTGAAGTATTTTTTTTACTGCTGGATCAGGCGAGACAGAACGCCGGAAAAATGATTGATTTCATGGAATTGGCCTATCTGCTTCTTTGTCTCGGCTATCGTGGACAGTTCAAGCAGAGTAATGGTCATGTCCTGACTGAATTAATGAATCGCCTTTACAGGGATATACGTAAAGGAAAAGAACCCCTGCCTGTATCAGATTCCAAATCGTGCGATAAACCAACACAGCAACCATGGCGGCCATTACCTCAATATAACCATAAACCTTACCTTGTCATTGCACTTATCCTGATGCTTTCCTGCGGATTGGGTTGTCACCTGTGGATAAAACATATCAACAGTGATTATTCCAGCGGATTGCAGCAGTTAAGTCATTGGCAGAGTTTCAATGCAACTAAAACAACAAAGGAAATAAAAACAAATTCACTCCCTTCTGCCAGGAATCCCCCGCCATGAAAACAAAATGGAAGCTGGGTACCGTACTGATTGCTGTGATTTCCATTCTATTTATCTGGCTGATTCCTGCAGAATACCCTGCAATCAACTGGCTGCAAACGGATTACCAGAAGTGGTTTTATACGGTAGTTGTTATTCTTCTGTTTATGTCGCTCATACTCAGCCCGATGATTTTTAAAAAAATACGTAGAATCATCGCAATATCTTCTGAAAATCATCGGACCAGCAATGAACAATCCGAGATTAAAATCGCTACCCGGCAACTGGATCATAAATGGCATCAGTTATGGCAAAAGCTCTCTCACCGGAATCAACGAAAAAACCCTACAGCCTGCCATGGCTGATAATGGTCGGAACCGACGGTTCCGGTAAAACAGGCTGGCTTACGGATGTCGGCTTCGAACAAATTTCCGTGGCCGCTGCAGAGAAATCATCCGACATCTGTTTCTGGCTGGGAGAAAATGCAGTGGTCATCGAACTGGCCGGTCATTATTACACCCGGGAAAAAGACCCCGTCAATGAATCCCTCTGGCTGCACCTCATCCATCTGTTGCACATAACCCGCCCCAGACAACCCATCACAGGAATAATTGCTGCACTCTCCATGGAACAGCTGGTCACTCGCCAACATTCGGGGCTGGCAGAACTGGCACGACAACTGCGCTGGCGCCTGCAGGAATTGAACAGATTATCCGGACTTTGCCTGCCTAGCTGGCTATTACTGACTCAGGCTGATCGACTCAATGGGTTTACAGAATATTTTCAGCACACCAGTAGCCAGAAGCAATCTCTACCCTGGGGGTTTTCATTACCCGACGGATACAGGGAAGATCACTTCAGAAATGCCTTTTTACGTTGTCATCGTAGTCTATGTGACGCTCTACCAGAATGTCTTTATCACGCCAGAGGCTATGGAACCAGACAGGCCCAGATTCGATTTGTTCTGCAGTTCGACCTTTTGGGTGAACGTCTGGATTGTTTCTGTGAAGAGCTATTTCTGTCACGACATGGGCTTCCTGATCCGAAGCTGAGCGGTGTCTGGTTCAGTTCCTGTGGACAGTATGGCAACAGCATCAATGTCGGCTATGTTCCCGCCAATAGTTGTATTGCTTACTCCCTATGTTTACAGGGCTACAGACGTGCCTTATAAAGTAGAGATATGACTAAATCTTGTATATTGCATTTGTTTATTGCCCAAAGAACAGCGATTTGTTCTGGGATACCTTCCTATCTCATTAGCCTGTGGACAGTATGGCAACAGCATCAATGTCCTTGCAGCAGAGCTGGCCAGAAAGCATGGATTTAACGTTATTCCTGAACATTCACAAACTCCGGATAGCCAGAGCTTTTTTACCCGCCAGTTTATTGAAAACATAGTCATCGGTGAAACCGCTCTTGTGGGAGAAAACAGGAAAGCCAGAGCACTGTGGATGACAAAAATGATCACCGGATATATTGGTGTATTTCTAATTATCATTGCATGCATCACTCTATTCAGTCTGAATATTGACTACAACAGCCGCTTGCTTCATCAACAAAGAAATACTTTCGCTTCGTACACGTCCATGATGCAACAGGCATCTATTAATCCCCTGATAAATCAGATTCAGCCTCTCTCCGAGTTACGAGAGCTCAATCAACAGTACAATCAACCCAAGGCATGGTATCTGCAGATAGGTCTGCAAGATAACGAAACAGCACACCGCGTATCCATCGCCTATCATCAGCAGCTACGACAAAAACTAATATTGCCACTTTCAAACCTGCAGCAGGAAAGACTGGAAAAAAACCTGACTGATTTCAGTACTTCCGCATTTGATGATTTACATTATTATCTGATGTTATATCAATCCGAGATCCGAGATTCTAATGCTCTGGAAAGACATTTTGAGCATGTATATATGAACGACCAACGGCTTTCAGTCAGTGACCGTCAGGCATTGAAATTATTATTGAAAGATTTGTGGTCCATAGACGTTGCTCCCCTAAAGCCGGATCGGAGACTGGTTGCCAGAGCCAAAGCCAGCCTGGCTTCCCAGGTCGATGAAAAAATTGTGTATGAACAAATCAAATCCATGCCTGAATTCAGCGATAATATTGATCTCAGGGAATTATTTGGCGCAGATTTTCAAAACCTCTTTATCGTGCGATCAGAAATAAAAAAAGATTCTTTCGAATTCCCGAGGTTTTTTACCCGCAGTGCCTATCAATCTCTTGATTTATCACCAACATCACATTTACTTCGCAAACAGATAGCCAGTCTGAATCGTATCAGAAACGGTACAGATCAAGTCAGTCAGTTCCAGTTGATCAGTATCAGCAGCAAAGTACGCGAACTCTATTTTCAGGAATATATCCATCAGTGGAATAGTCTTCTGGAAAATATTGACCTTAGACCACTGAATAGTCCTCTTCAGATTAATCGCCATCTGGCCGCACTTTATAAAGGCGATAATGCCCTGCTGTACAAACTGATCAGCGTGATTGCCAGCGAAACAAATCTTGCTGAAACTGTTTCCATAAGCAAGAGTGAGATTGCACTTAAAAACCAGCTAAAAAGAAAAAGTGACAGTAAAATTCAGGCTCAGGGTATTAATACGAACCTGTTGGATAGCAGCCTTCATGTTGCTATAGAAAAAAGCACCAGTTCGGACAGTGCCCAGATCGTAAATAATGCCTTTAAAGCTTATGCGAGCTATTTACAAAATCGGCGCAAGGAAGTTAACCCTGTACTGGAAGCTATCTTTCAGGACATTCAGGGAGTGATAGCCCATTATGATACCAATCAGGCACTGAACGACCATGCCATTATTGTCATGAACAATGAGAGCAGTAACCTGAACAACCTGTGGACGGAGGCTGCCGAAGATGAAACCAGAGCGTCACAATGGCTCAAACAGCTGGCTGACATGGTGTGGAGCAGTTACATGTCTGGGGCAGGGCTCTATATTCAGACTCAATGGAATACAGAAATCTACCCATTCTGGCAACAACAATTGGGCAACCGTTTCCCCTTGGAGGCAGGCGTAGTCAGTGAGACAAGAATTGGCGATTTCATCGAATTTTTCAAACCTAAAGGAACGCTGGAAAACTATGAAAAAAACACACTATCCCCCTTTCTCATAGAAACGCTTCCCGGTTGGAGAATCAAAACGTTTAATGATAATAAGATTCAAATGACAGACGAAGCCATTCATCAGCTCAATCTGGTCCGCACTCTCAGAGAGAGACTGTTCAGTGCCGACGGAACATTACAGATTGACTATAAAATGCGTGCCCGTGAACTTACATCGGATATTACCGAATTTTCATTGAGAGACAACAACGGTCGCTTTATCTATCGACACGGACCCCGACTCTGGCAGAAAAGAAAATGGCCTGTTGGCGAAGATGAAAATCTGACAATAACCATGAGTAACAATAATCTGAAGCTCGCCAGAAAAAACTATACGGGACCCTGGGCGTGGTTCCGGTTTGTCTTTGATTGTGATCAGTGGCAAAACGGCGAAAAGATAGTTCTTAAATACGCTATTAAGGGCTACAAAGCAGAGTTTGAGCTGGCACTGGATCGCAGAGGTAATCCCTTCAGTGCTGACTTGTTAAATAAAATTAATTTGCCTGCCCGAATAACCTTCTGAAGCTCCCTTTTCCAGAATCACTCAATGAACCAGAAAATATAAATCAGAAAATACAGATCAAAGCAGGCAATTGAAACAAAATATTACGTGCCAATAACGGCCTAACCCGTTAGATTGATCATAAAGCTCTTTTACCTGCCAACTCAATAATAAATTATTCATGAATGAATCTCAGAAAATATTCGGTACCCCCTCTGATCGTGCCAGGGATAAAATCAAGAATTACATGTCGGAACAAGAACAGAACTTCATACGACAATCACCTTTTATGGTAATGGCCACCAGCGACAGGGATGGTAATTGCGATACTTCTCCAAAAGGTGGAATGCCCGGTTTTGTTAAAATACTGGACAATTCTCGCTTACTAATTCCTGATGTGGCAGGCAATCGCTTGTTCCAGTCCTATGAAAATATCGAAACTAGTCCAAAGGCAGGATTAATCTTTTTCATTCCCGGCATTAACACCTGTGTCCGAGTAAACGGTAGAGTCAGTGTGATCTGTAAGGGCCAGTCGTTTTTTGACAAGCTGACCCTGGAAGTCTTTGAACCGGATGAAAAGGCCAAAGTTCTTCAGGCTCTGGTTCTGGATGTCGATGAATCCTATGGCCATTGCCCGAGAGCTCTGAGATTTTCTAACCTATGGAATACTGATATTATTCAGCAAAACCTGAATGAATCACCTGTTCTCTGATCTCCTTTATACAGCAACCCATTGTGATTGCGGTTCATTGTCATAAGATGATTCAGGCAGTGTTGGCAGGTCAAACTGAAACCGGGCACCCCTGCCAGGCTCACTGACCACCTCAATGCGACAACCATGAAGATCGAGAATCTTTTTCACAATTGCGAGCCCCAAACCACTGGAATCTGTTACCGATTGCGGTTGTTGTGCAGAACGGTAACTGCGATTAAATATATGGGGAATATCATGCCTTTTAATGCCCCTGCCCGTATCTTCAACAGCCACATGCACTGCTGAGGGATCATCAGAAAACATTTCAGTAAATTGCAGCTGAACCCTACCTCCGTCAGGAGTGTGAGCAATGGCATTTCGAATAAGGTTTTCAAAAACCCTCTGGATCAGGCTAATGTCAGCGTGCACCTGAACATCATTTTGTGGACAGTCAACACCGATTGAAATGCCTTTCTTCTGGCTCTCAATCTGAAAACCCTGAACAGTGTCATACATTAATTCAACAATGGAAAAATATTCACACTCCAGCCTGATACTGCCTGTCTCCAGCTTTGACAATTCAAACAAATCGGCAATTAATCGCCCCAATCGCCTGCAGCTTTTTTCAGCCACTCTCAGATAAGTGTTTCTCATCTGACTATCAATACTGTCATTTTTGATAATCAGTGTTTCCAGATATCCCTGAGTTGTTGCCAGAGGAGTACGTAGATCATGAGATACATTAGAGATCAATTCACGACGCAAGCGATCTGATTCTCTCAACTGCTCCAGCTGCAGACAAATCTTCTCCGACATTTTCTGGAATACAGCAGATAACTGATCGATCTCATCCCCACTCATAAATTCGGAACAGGCTTTTTCATTCTTACCCATTAATACTTTTTGTGAAAAGCTACACATGTCCCTGTTCAGCTTAGTCAGTCGATGTACCAGTCGGTTAAACACAAACCAGCCTATAATCAGGCTGCTGATGATTATCATCATCAATAACCCACCCGCATTTTTACCCACATGGCTCCAGCTCACCGAGCCGTATAAATCCTCAAATCCACGACCACCCAGCACAACATAAAAATAGCCCTGCAATTTACCATCCCGGTGAACTTCAGATGCCGAAAATATTCTATCCAGCTGTTCATCCTGAGGATCATTACCTCGTAAAGGGAATGGCTGGGTTCTGGCCAGAAATTCTTTGATAGGCTTCAGGTCAATGGTTTTCCGCAGGATGCTTTCCCCGGAAAACGAATGGGATATTATCCGGCCTTTTGTATCGAGCAGATAGACTTCCGCAATGGGATTTATAATCATGGCCTGCTGTGAGAGCATATCAATGACCTGTTTACTGTTCACTTCATCTGCCAGTAAACGATGCTCACGGGTAACATACATGGCAATGCTCTGGTTCTGTTTCTGGGTCAATTCTTCGTAATAAAGCCGCATGCCAGCCTGACCGATCAGCAGCGCAGAACACCCCACCAGACTCATTAAACAAAACAACACCAGAACCTGTTTTGCTTTTAAAGTATTAATCACAGAACGCCACCCAATGCACTGCCTGAACTAAGCGACACGGGCACTGCACCACAGAACTGATCGTCCAGTTTATAGCCAACACCCCAAACCGTAATGATGTAATCGGGGTTTCTTGGATCCTGTTCCAGCTTTGAACGTAAGCGATTGATATGAGAATTTACCGTATGTTCATAACCTTCGTGACCATAACCCCACACCTTATCCAGTAGCTCTGTACGACTGAATACCCGCCCCGGATGATTGCAGAAATGCAGTAACAGCTTGAATTCACGCGCAGTCAGTTCAAGAGATTCACCAGACAGTGTCACTTCATGTTTCTGCTCATCAATCAGCAGATTACCCATCTGTAAAATATCGGCCGATGGAATATTCGCAGTTTCTTCAAAAGCGTTGGCTCGGCGGAATACAGCCCGTATTCTGGCAATGAGTTCCAATACACTGAACGGCTTGGTTAAGTAGTCATCAGCGCCCACATCAAGACCCAGTACACGATCCAGTTCTGAAGATCTTGACGTTAAAAGAATAATTGGTACATAGTTCTGGTTTCGTCGGACACTGCGGCAGATTTCCAGTCCACTGGGCCCCGGAAGCTGTATATCCAGAATAATTAAATCCCAGGTTTTGGCACAGGCATAGCGCATTCCCTCGTGACCATCTCTGCCATGAGTCACTTCTGCCCCCAGATCTTTAAAATGAAGCATCAACAGATCGGCAATATCCTGCTGATCCTCAACAATCAGAATTTTTTTATTTTCCATCTTTATTTCATTCCATTCCATGCCATGGCAGCTTATAGAGCTGTACGACATACACATATGGATAGATGCAAAGATCACAAAAGTTTCACAAATAAATCCGTACTTGTGAATAAATTAATACTCTTTTGTGAAGTTTATCCTGACTTTTTTCAATAACATAACGTGTAGAGATCGCTGATATTTACGCAGAAGGCTTTCTGTAATGAGAAACTTTTATGAGAAGCTTTTATGAAATGCTTTTATGAGAAGTTTTAAAAAAACTTTAAAACAGAAGCTTGAAATAAATGGATATCAGACAACCATAAAAACAGTTTTAGGAGTCAGTTCTGTCGTTTCTAATTTAGCCCCTGAAACACTCCAGCAGAATCTGACTTTTGTTGATCCGGAAAGTTTGTACGGATCATTTTTTATTCCAGAAATATTAACATCGTCGGACTGCATTACTCAGTCCGGGCGATGTTTTTCCAGAGTCGACTTTACTGATTCGCCAGAAACTCATCACTGAGGTTCAATGCTTCATTGGAATTAATACTAATACCACTGGCGAGAACATCTTTTTGCAATTTTCTGCGCTTCTCCCAGAGAATGCATTGCGTAAGTACCACACTGATATTCATTCAATTCCGGAATATCCTGCTCCGATGCCACCTTCAACACATCAGTCATGGGCTATGTTCCCGTCAATAGTTGGGAGCACTAAAGTCCTATAAAAACTTTATTTTCCTGCTCCACATATGGCTATTCATGAGATAGGAAGGTATCCCAGAACAAATCGCTGTTCTTTGGGCAATAAACAAATGCAATATACAAGATTTAGTCATATCTCTACTTTATAAGGCACGTCTGTAGCCCTGTAAACATAGGGAGTAAGCAATACAACTATTGGCGGGAACATAGCCTCAGTCATGGCTGACTGCCATGCATTCGCCACTCGCTGTTCATCCGGTGTGCCAATCAGGCTCATATAAAAACCGGTGCGGCATACCATTGGCGAAATATCAATAATTTCTACGCCATTGCCATTGCCATTGAGATGATCTCTCATAAAACCAGCGAACAAATGTTCCAGAGTATGAATTCCCCGTTCAGTCAGTAGTGCGTCATTGGGTACAGTAAAGCGCAAATCAAATACAGTGATCGTATCGCCACTGGGAGTCTGCATGGTTTTTGCGATCCGTACTGCGGGTGCTTCCATACGGGCAATGATATAGTGCCAGCCATACTTCTTAATCAGCGCGATAGTAGGGTTGTCAGCGTATAGACCATCCAGAAGGATGATCAGTTTCAGCAGAGGATGTACTCGTTTTACGTGCGCAAAAAAACGTTTTATTGCATTTTTTTCGCAGTCATTTTTGGTGCACCCATCCTGACGAATAATAGCTTCTGGTTCAAGAGGTATAACTGTTTTCTGATCAGGGTGAGCAATGCAGCCTCCCATCATATTATGGTAGAAGGCTTCATTTTTCGTATGTTCTCAGAAAATGCTGGACTGGCCGAACATCTCCTGTCAGCTATGATTCTTCAGCAGCTGAAAACCAGCCTTTTTCCTCGCCTTCCTCTGCAGTTTCATAAATCTGACTCAACAGAGCTGTCCGCTGAGTTATCCTTATTCGAGAAATAAGCACGCAGCTCTCTCAGCAATTGCTCCTGCTTTTCTACGTTAGTCACATCTGAGGCAGGTATTTCAAATACTTTGTACCCAAGCTTTTCGTAGGTACTGATTTTAAGGATAGTGCTCCCATTCCTGAGCTTTTTTCCTTTGTCCACGTAGTGGTGTGCGCCCTGCACCTCAACTACCACTTTTTTTAAAGGGAATAAAAGGTCAACCGGCGGCAAACCATCAACTGAGGCCTCCATTTCAAGAGTGTGATCAGGAAAGTTTTGCCTTAAGGCCGCATCCAGTTCCCTGTGAGGATGGGAGACAGTGGTTTTATACTTGGGCAACGGGATATCTCGCAGGGATTCTTCCAGCCAGGTTCCGGACAGCCGCATAATCGAACGCCTGATATTTGAGTTATTTCCTTTTTCGCCTGTTAAAGCATCATAGAGTCTCTTCATCGGGGGACGCAGGAGGCTTGCTTCCCCACCCCTTGCCAGAAAGACGGTCAAGGCCCAGAGAGTCATTTCCTTTTCCTGATCTCGCCATAACTCAATCGCATTAATGTCCATCGTTCTGAGTATATTTAAAACCTCATTCAGACTAACCCCATCTCCTAGCGCTGCCAGCGCCCACAGCAGGTTGGCGATCCCTTGAGAAGTGAAATAGCCCTGGTGGCTCACCACCTGCGGCAACAGCGCCGTCACCGCCTGGCTGGCCAGACCGCCCTGATCCAGCTGGAGCAGTCCGTTCTCCATCAGTTTCGTCAGCGCCCACAGCAGGTTGGAGACGTGTTGAGAAATGAATTCGCCCTGATGGCTCACCACCTTCGGCAGCAGCGCCATCACCGCCTGGCTGGTCAGGCCGCACTGATCCGGCTGGAGCAGTCCGTGCTCCACCAGTTTCGCCAGCGCCAACAGCAGGTTGGAGACGTGTTGAGAAATGAATTCGCCCTGATGGCTCACCACCTTCGGCAGCAGCGCCATCACCGCCTGGCTGGTCAGGCCGCACTGATCCGGCTGGAGCAGTCCGTGCTCCACCAGTTTCGCCAGCGCCAACAGCAGGTTGGAGACGTGTTGAGAAATGAATTTGCCCTGATGGCTCACCACCTGCGGCAACAGCGCCGTCACCGCCTGACTGGTCGGGCCGCCCTGATCCAGCTGGAGCTTTCCGTTCTCCACCAGTTTCGTCAGCGCCCATAACAGGTTACTGATCGCCCGTTCATCAAAGCCTTTTGGATTATTTGCCTTTGCCAGCGCCAGAGTTTGAACCCTGCTTATTAAGCTTTTATTTAGAGCCGCTTGTGCTTCTTTTATTTCCTTGCCTCCGTCGTCTGGCTCAGTGTTTTTTTCCTTGGCAGAACGAGGCGGGTAGAGCAATTGACTGACCACCAGGCTATGAGTACAAGTGCTCAGACTTCTTCCGTGAAAGGAATAGACGACTTTAGATAAATGAAGCATGAATGGCACAAAACTCTGCTTTTCGGCATCGGTCAGTGGCTCCCCGCGGGTTTGGGTGGCTTGTTTTATCCTGTGACAATACGAGCCATGTTTCCTGCCGTGATAGTTTTCATTATATTGGGCTGCAATTCTTTGGATATCACCCGATGTAAATTCCTTCAGCAATCCATCGATTTCATTTTCAACAGCTCCCCCAATGGCCCCGCTTGATGGTGATGGTGATGGTGATGGTGATGGTGATGGTGATGGTGATGGTGATGGTGATGGTGAGGAGGATGATGATGATGATGATGGTGATGGTGATGGCCAAGCATTTTGATGACGGGGCTGATGTGGTGTGAGGCTGGCTTGTTGTTCTGGCGGTACAAACGGAACAAGCTTTACCTTTCTCCCTGATTGGCGTCGTGCCTGCTGGGCTGACCGTCGCTGCTGGCCGGTGTTTTCCGGGCGATCCGCTGTTCTGCGAACTTTCCAGTATTGCCACTGATGCCAGCCTCCCCCGGCAGGGATAGAGGAGCCAAAATACTCAGGATACAGAAACTCCAGCAAGTTTTGAAAATACATCGAAAGCCGTCGCTTGAACTCCCATTCACTGATGGTATGAAGGTGACCGTCCTGGTCATACCATAAGTAAATAACGTTGCCATTTTGATCGATGGACTGAACCACCTCCCAAGTCGTTCGGGCTTTCGTTTCAATGGTCACAAGCCCTGGGGAAAAGATGGCTTCTGAGACATCAAATAGGTGTATTCGCCCATCATAATCCCAGGCAACACAAGCGTCCTGCTCACAGGCCAGGGGGAAGACGCTGGTCTTCTCATTGGTCTCTGGAATGGCTCTATTTATTGGAGGCCCTATCTTATTGACCGGAAAAATCAAGACCGACTGATGCTGGCCTGAGTGATTACCATCCATATGCACAATCACTCTGTCGGTCCCTTCTGGCAAGGGCAAACAACTGGGGATGTCTGGTTCCTGCGAAAGGTCTGGCATATCGGGTTCAATGCATAATGACACGCCATCCCGGTCAACTTCTGGATGCTGCCCAAAATCAGGCAGGTCGCCAGAGAGACGGGAGAGAAACACCATAGGGTCACTCCCCCAACGACCATGGGGTGGGGAGAATACGCCATCGGGATTTTCGTAAAAAAGAAACAGGGGCTGTTCCAGTATGCCTGCCGACAAGCGTAAAGAGCTTATCACCATCAGCAGTATCAGAAGGTTCTTGCACCACTTCACGCAGTAACCTTGGGTAAGCCGCAGGGTAGCAGGAAAGAAGCGGTTTCAATGATCTCGCCCAGCCTTGGGAATAAGCCGGTACCGTTTAATCGGTCTGTCAGATAGTCCCAGAATGGAACACCATATAGGCGACATGTTTTCTTCAAGCTGACAAAGGTGTCGCAACTTTGCCGTCCTGCTTCGCTTCGCGTACCGCCGCTGATCTTTCGTCGCTTGACGTATTCCCGTATCAGGCTTTCACTCAGGTTGTTGTGCAACGGAAGGCTCGGATATTTCAGTACCAGCAATAGCTCTTCTTCTATGACGGCAAGGCTTGAGAGTGCTTTTTGGAGGGCACTACAGCCAGAGCGTGTCTTGATTAAAGCCAAAAAGCCAAGTCGCACCTTCATGGCGTTCTCTTCGGAAGGCTCAGCCTTGAAGGCTTTCAGGTCATCATAAATCACCCAGAGCCCTGTCCGGCACCATTTCTGAGCCCTGGCCTGCGGCTCATTGACAGGGTGAACCTTGGCCAGCAGTCGCTCTGCATGTATCCAGCACTGAGCGTGCTTGAACACATTGAACTGCTGTGCGCCATCGCCGAAGGTCGTCAGATGCCCTGAACCATGTTCTATCAAACTGGCATAAATCAAGGCTTCACTGGCTTGCTGCAGGCGTTTTTTGCCTGTCAGGCCATGGTCTTTCATGCAGGCCTTCCAGGCCATATGGCTCAGAAAGGTCACCCCAACGTACTGCTGGAGTTCACGCAGCCATTTTTGAGGATATTTAAGTACTCTCAGATAATCCAGGGCATCCTCTGTCAGCGCGTACGTCCGAAAGGGTCGATGCAGAAGGCTTAGAAAATTCTCCTGGCTTTTGCTGTTCGTGGTTGCGTACCAGGCAAATGACTCGTTGCAGACAATGGTGCAAACAATGGTGCAAACAATGGTGCAAACAATGGTGCAAACAATGGTGCAAACAATAGTGCAAACACCGTTTTGACCTTGATACCTTGCACCTGTGTCGTCTGTCTGAACACAGCTTGAACAGCGAAGGCCAGTGGCTAGAATCTCATCCTTTTCGCTGTAAAACTGATCATGGCCCTTTGTTATCAGATTGCTGAGTTCTCCCAGCGAGATGGCGATACCAATATCCCAGAGCCATTCCAGCAGCTGCGGTTGGGTAACACCACAACCGAAATACTGGTGAAGGATGCAGGCTTGCAATGTTGCCCCATAGTGATGCCCGTGCAAACTGGCCAGAGCCTTGGCAGTGACCGTTTTCCCGACCAGTGTTATCCATTGGTCAAACAAGTATTCGACACTTGTTGCCTTGAGCTCCAGATCCTGGATATGGAAGGGGGTAGTGCCGTTCCAGGTAGCCCCCGGAGGAACATCACAGGCCGGGGCAGATATACTCTTTTCAGGAGGTGGATTTAGTGGTTGCCTGCGTTGATTGCGAGTGCTTTCATCCGGCTTGCTGACCTCATGCTTTGGAACGCCATCTGGGTCAGATTCATCATTTTGATCTGCTGCCAGTGGATCACCGGGAGAATCGTTTGAGTCATCAGGGGGCTTGCTGTTTGGTTTGATGTCTAGCCTGGAAGGCAGCTTTTTCAGGCGACGGATCTCAACCTCAAGGACTTCGACTTTCTCTTGTAGCTGAGTGATCTGCTCTTGCTGCTGAACATCCTGTGCCTGAAGCTTGGCAGTCAACTCCTGCTGGAGAGCGTTCTCTTTCTGTGACAACGCGAGGGCTTCCTGAAGCTGAACAAAATACTCCAACACCTTTTGGCTTGGGTGTTCATTCTTGGCATGTGCCGTAGAAAGAGACGTATCCATGTTTGACAAGCATAGGTGTCATGACTGAACTTTTCCTAAAATCAGGACTTTTTGAGTACTTACCATTTTTCTTTCCTTCGTTTTTAATGCAGCAGTCTTTACAGCCACATTTCCCAGAATTAAAAAGTCCGGTGCCATCGATTGGCAGCAGATAATGGTCTTTCAATTTATCACAATTGAATTTGAATCCGTTGAGGGCACCATTTCGTTGAATAATAGAAAATAACTTCTTAAATGGTTTTCGAATATCGTCAGGATTTATTAAATCAACAACTGCTCTCATTTGAGTGTCAGACGGAACTTTTCCATCTTTGACGTGATACAGCTTTTCAAGATTATGGCAACGGATTTTATCTACCCGCTCATCATCAAATCCTAACAGAGAATCGTACTTTTGATGCATCATAGCAAAGGCAGACATTAGGAAGTTTTCAAAAGGAATAGGACAACTTCTAGATCGGTGATCCTTAATTCTACCAAAGCACTCGAATACCTTGTTGATAAGATTTGTGGCATTAAAGTGCTTGCTGTACTTCATAATAGCGGTAGCCATAATCAGGTAAACGACAGTAATGTAGTAAGTGTCTATTTTAGTTGATTAAAATTGTGCGAGGGCTTTTTTTTACAACCTGCCTGTGTGCTTTGCAGCAGAAGGGGCTCAGCATTCATCGGGAATTGCTGATGAAATGCTTTTATGAAATGCTTTTATGAAATGCTTTTATGAAATGCTTTTATGAGAAGTTTTAAAAAAACTTTAAAACAGAAGCTTGAAATAAATGGATATCAGACAACCATAAAAACAGTTTTAAGAGTCAGTTCTGTCGTTTCTAATTTAGCCCCTGAAACACTCCAGCAGAATCTGACTTTTGTTGATCCGGAAAGCTTGTACGGATCATTTTTTATTCCAGAAATATTAACATCGTCGGACTGCATTACTCAGTCCGACCGATGTTTTACCAGAGTCGATTTTACTGATTCGCCAGAAACTCATCACTGAGATTCAATGCTTCATTGGAATTAATACTAATACCACTGGCGAGAACATCTTTAGCAATTTTCTGCGCTTCTCCCAGAGAATGCATTGCATAAGTACCACACTGATATTCATTCAATTCCGGAATATCCTGCTCCGATGCCACCTTCAACACATCAGTCATGGCTGACTGCCATGCATTCGCCACTCGCTGTTCATCCGGTGTGCCAATCAGGCTCATATAAAAACCTGTGCGGCATCCCATTGGCGAAATATCAATAATTTCTACGCCATTGCCATTGAGATGATCTCTCATAAAACCAGCGAACAAATGTTCCAGAGTATGAATTCCACGTTCGGTCAATAGTGCGTCATTGGGTACAGTAAAGCGCAAATCAAATACAGTGATCGTATCGCCACTGGGAGTCTGCATGGTTTTTGCGATCCGTACTGCGGGTGCTTCCATACGGGTGTGATCAACTCTGAAGCTGTCTAGAAGTGGCATAACAATAATCCTCCTGAAAAAGACGGCAATTATACTCAGTTGACCTGGTAGTAGACAGTGTTGCGCTGTGGCAATTATTCACTACGTCTGCAGCCCGTCTTCTGGTACGATAATCCGGTTTTTTCTACAGCAGTGACAATATTAACGTGAGCAGCCAGCAGTATAACCACAATAAACAAACGATCGGTATAATCGGAGCCATGGATCAGGAAGTGACACTGCTTCGTGAACAACTCGACAATTGTCAGGAAATGTCTCTTGGTGGAATGAAATTCTACTCTGGAGAGTTACACGGTAACTCTGTTGTTATACAGCAATGTGGCATTGGTAAAGTAAATGCCGCCATTGGCACTACATTAATGATTGATCGTTTCAAACCAACCTGCATTATTAATACCGGATCAGCCGGCGGTTTTGACCCTGCCCTTAATGTGGGCGATGTGGTTATTTCCACTGAAGTCAGACATCATGATGTGGATGTGACAGCGTTCGGCTACGAACATGGTCAGGTGCCACAGTTACCAGCGGCATTCGAACCCTGCGGCACACTGGTAAACAAGGCGCTACTTGCCCTGGAAAAGCTCAATGGCAACCATCAGGTCGACAAGGGTTTGATCATTACTGGTGACTCGTTCATGCAATGTGCCCAACGAGTGTCTGAAACCAGGGAAAAATTCCCCTCTTCCAAAGCAGTGGAAATGGAAGCGGCTGCAATTGCCCAGGTTTGTCATCAGATGGACATACCCTTTCTGATCATTCGTTCACTGTCGGATATTGCCGGTAAAGAATCCAGCACCAGTTTTGATCAGTTTCTGGAAACGGCTGCCACTCACTCAGCAAAGATGGTAATCGCAATTATTGCAGAAATATCTGACAATACCCCATTGGCTGACGTCGCCTGAGCCGGTAGAGCCTGATCAAACAGAACAGCTCTTTCACCTTCCTTCTTAGAAGAGCTGTTTGGAAGAGCTGTTTTCAAATAGTAATATAAAATAATAATAATCCGCATCAGGAATCAGTTAATGCAAAATAAAGTTGCTCTCATTACCGGATCCAGTCGTGGAATAGGCGCAGCCACTGCAAAACTGCTGGCTGAAAACGGTTACAACCTCTGCATCAACTATAAAGATAATTCAGTGGCAGCAGAGCAAACGATCTCTGAAGTCAGGGCAACGGGAGTCAAAGCCATCGCTATCCAGGCCGATGTTTCTGATGATCAGGCCGTCAATAAACTATTTGAAACCATAGACAATGAGCTGGGCACTATTACCTGCCTGGTGAATAATGTTGGCATTCTTCAGCCGCAGATGCCGGTAGAACAAATGACCGCAGAACGTGTTAATACCATTCTCACCACCAATGTCACCAGTTACTTTATCTGCTGTCGGGAAGCCATAAAACGAATGGCGTATAAAAATGGCGGCAGCGGTGGCGCGATAGTGAATGTTTCCTCTGCAGCCTCTCGTGTGGGGGCAGCCGGTGAATATGTGGATTACGCTGCATCAAAAGGTGCCATCGATACGCTCACCAGAGGGCTCTCCATTGAGTTAGCCAGAGAAGGCATCAGGGTAAATTGTGTGCGTCCAGGGTTCATTCATACAGATATTCACGCTGATGGCGGCGAGCCTGAACGTATCGAACGCATCAAGCACCTGATTCCCATGGGTCGAGGTGGCACAGCAGAAGAAGTAGCCCAGGCGATTGGCTGGCTGGTTTCCCCGGAAGCATCTTATGCTACCGGTACATTTATTGATCTGGCCGGCGGCCGGTGAACGCCGCCTTCCACACCATACCTCATACCGACAAAGTCTTCGCTCAGGCCATTCATACCCTCTTCCAGCGAGCCTATAAACTGGAGGCAGACTTATTGGGTGCCAGGGATTTCCCACCACTGCGGCGGACACTGGAGGACATTATGGAATCCAGCTGCAGTTTTCATGGTTTCATAAACGACAATCGCCTGTCCGCACTTATAGAGATTGAAGAGCAACATAGCCAGCTCTGCATTCACAGTCTGGTGGTTGACCCTGATTTTTTTCGCACAGGCTTTGCCAGTAGACTTCTCAGGCTGATCATAATATCCAGTCCTTGCAAACCCATTCAAGTCAGTACAGCACAAGCAAACTTGCCCGCCATGACGTTATATAAAAAAATGGGATTTCATCCTGAACGATTCTGGCAAACGCCTGATGGAATGCACCTGGTTGATCTTGTTTATCCGAACAAAGACGAGATCGTTGGGCAGGGCGATCTTTCCTGGTGAGGAAATGACACCAAATATAATGTGGGCGAACGCAGAGAACAGCACTGCACCTTCAATTTCAAAGGGTTTAGAATCTGCTATCTTTAGAGCCCTTATTACAGAAAATAGTGTTCGAGACAAAGGATGTTATGCACCAGGATACATCTCTGCTCTGTCAGAGTACTCCTAATGATTTTGGCCCTCGTCTTCTGGTCAGGATCAAGCTTTGCCACTGTATCCACATCCACTTTTTCATATCAACAACAGTTACCGGTTTCTCAGGCATCAGTGACCGCCTGTTATGCTTTATCTGGATCCTTCCTGCTCTGGATTGACCAGTACTGGTCCCTAGTCAGGTATTTTCTCAAGCAGCTTCAGCCTGTGGACCATTCTCAGATATTGCCTGAACTCAATGAAAGTTATATTGCCCAGCTGATAACAATCCTTAA
>CBDBOO010000063.1:0-32962 GCA_965208385.1 Endozoicomonas sp. | reverse complement strand
CCGACCTGAATCGGTCAAAGCAGATGAAAATGCAGCGCTGGTAGCCTGTAGAGGCACCTTATTGAGAGCTGAACAGTTGCGGGTTCCGAAGACTCAAGATGATTTTCTTAAGATTCCAATGGAACATCTTCTGAAAAATTACCTGTCGGGTGATCATGGAAAAATAGAATCATTCTGTACAAAACTGGAGAAAAAAGCCGAAGAGAAACCAGCGGATGCCTTTGTCATCAAGCGTTTCCTTAATCGACTTCGGTGCATGGTCAGGCAAGAAAAAGCAGCCTCTCCACTCTATGAAATCCAAAACAATCCTTCCTGGGTAGTTTCAACTATTCCCCTGATGACCCGGGAGGAGTTTGTTGATTGGCATCTGGCCATGGCTAAAACCATTAGCATTGGTCAAATTAAGACTGAAAACCCAAGGCTGCTCGAACTCTATTGTTACCGTCAGGCAGCTGAAGCGGGAAGCTCAGAAGCCAGACGCTGGTTACTGACTGAATTACTCTTCCAAAATGAGAGACAGCCTGATTTCGCCATTGAAGAGGCTGAGAGAGTACTAACAGCTATGGCGGCAAGTTGGCCCGACAGCCAGCTGACGGTAACCAGTGATCTGGATAATGTCATCAACCAGCTGGCTGAAAGCATGGCTGAAAAGTCATCCGTGAGCAGAATGGCTCTGCCAGAGATGCTTTTGAAGTCCGATAACACATTAGTCAAACAGCTGGCACCCTGGGCGTATATTTGTCCAGCCTTTGGTAAGCCTGATCATCAACGGGTGGCAGAGTGTTTTGCCCGATTGGTTCCGGGAAGAAAAGGTTCAGAAAGTGCAAGCCAGAAGAGGAAGCCGGAGCTCACCAAAGGCCGAATGGGCTATTGGGGTGCGGTTCATCTGATGGCAATAGGGAAAAACGAACAGGCAGAAAAAATGCTGCAGGGGCTTTCTGATTCCGGTATGCAGGCTGCACAGAACAGGCTGGCTGAATACTATCTGGCAAACAGGAATGACAAGGCATGCCAGCAGGGCGATCTCATTTGGCACTAACTTTCTCTGTTTGGCTAATTATTCAGCACACAAAAGTACCAAAATAAGCCTAATTTCCTGTACTTCTCAAAAATTCAGTTTTTAAAGCTAGCTTTTTGAATATGCAACAGGATTGGTGTTTGTCAAATGAGATCGCCCTGGGCATGCCAGCACCATGCAACGAAAGTAATAGGGAACAGTACTGTAGCTGAACTCACAATGAATCCGGATCTTGCTTATCGTTTATACCTTTGTGACAGCAAAAGAAGCGTAGCCAAGTTAGCCGTTAAATCTTCCAGTAAAAGTGCCCAGTACCAGGAAACAAGAAAGAAAGAGGTCCGGGAACTCTACAGCAGCGCCATTATTCATTGTCAACCGGATGCCAGGGCCAGAGAGCTGTTCTTGTTATGTAAAAAATGCTCTGGCTATTCAAGTCTGCGAGAATCTGGTACAGATAAAATCACACCTCTTCCGATTGAAGCCTGTGAACTGCTTGCATCTTTCGAGTTCAGCGGGGATCCCCAGATTCTGGTTTTTCTTCATTTTCAGCAATTTCTCATCCATGGTTGTGCAGAAACAACATTAATTGACAATGCCAGAAAGGTGGATGAACTTGCCACCATTCTATCGAATGGAAACCCTGAATCATTGCCTGGAAGGTGTAAGCCGGTTTCAGGTCTTAACAGAAGTGGTACGCCTTTCAGGTGTTGAAGCAATGGGAATGGAGCGCTGGTTTGATGACCCAGGCATGGAGAAGCTTATCCATGCGATCTGTTTTGACCCGGCACATGCTGGAGAAAAACCAGAAGATGCCTGTCAGTTGATTCTTGCATTGAAAGAAAAAATCCCGGTTCACAAATACAGGCTTACGGAGGTATACAGTGCATTGGGACGATTACAGTTATGGAAAGGTAACCCGGTCAATGGCAGGAAGTATTTCAAAAAAGTCGAAAAAATAGAAAACAGCAGTTTTGAGAATGTAAGCCATTACTGGGATGGAGAAAGTGACTTTGACAGGGTTGCAGACGGCTCATCGGAAACCTATCGTCAACTGCAGAAACAGCAAAATGCCTGTAATCACTCTTATGACTGGCAGTGCAGATATAAGGAAATTTTGGAGTTTAAAGATAAACTGGCAAATGATCTGAACCCCTGCGCCCACCGATACTGGGTTTATCATCTGGGCAATATGATCAACCTGAGTCAGGGTTTTATGTCTGTTGCGGAGTGTGACCATCTTATAACCCTGACCGAAAAAGCCATTACTCATTCAGAAAAACTGAACTGCCTGCTATTGATCGAGACGATTCAGACTTTTCTGACCTGTATCAGTAAGCCGGAAATCATGGCTGAAGTAGAGGGTGTAGATATTGACACTCTTGAGCGAGAACTCAAAACGCTTCGGCAATTGGAAAAAGCCAGTCAGGGTACGGAGCCGGAACAATTTGAAAAAACAGGGCTTAAAGGTTTCCGGCTGGCCCGTGTTGACCGACCTTGCAAGCCAGGCATGCAGAAAAATTCTTTGGTTGCCGTTCAAAACTGTACCAGTTTCAGACAACAGGTTGATTTGCTACTGGCGTGCCTTTCTGGCAGTCAGTGTGATCCTGTTGAGTTGACCCAGGTAATTGTTCCGTTATTTGAAACGGACATAGAGACCCTTCCGGAAAACACAGGTGAATTGCTGAAAAGGCTTGCTCGGTATTTGACTGATGCTGTTCAGACGTCACGTAACTACAGGGGCAAAATGCGATCCCAACTTGCTTTCAGTCATATCAGTAGA
This sequence comes from Endozoicomonas sp., assembly GCA_965208385.1. GTDB lineage: Bacteria > Pseudomonadota > Gammaproteobacteria > Pseudomonadales > Endozoicomonadaceae > Endozoicomonas. Next base: position 30,164 of record CBDBOO010000063.1, on the reverse strand, counting down.
TACCTGAAAGCCAATAACAAAGCGAGTGGTATCAAAAAACTGGAAAGTCGGCATAAAGAATTGCTTGCAGAACTCAAAGATGAATATCCGGAGATTTATAGTACCGAATTGTCCAGAAGCTACGGAGACAAAGACTACCGTTACCGTCAGAGAAGCCAGTTGGTCGGATCTGCTTTTGCAGATCAGCTGGAATTCATTATTGATTACCTGAATGATGCGGCTGAAATTCGGGTATGGCTCGACAGATATAGAGGGCTTGAAGTGCCAGTGGCTCAATGGCAGGCACTTGAAGAGAAGTATGCCGAGTATCCCAATGCGTTCCGTAACGCCAAAGTGGGAATTTACCGGAAATATCTGAAAGGTGAAAATGTCCGTGAATTGCTTCTGACAGAGATACGAAAGCCCACGCGGTGGACAGAGGATAAAATAGAATTACTTGTGACTGGAGTTGAATTGGGAATTATTAAACCTGATGAGATTCTCAGTATTCAACCTTCACTGAAGTTCAAGGACAGTGAAAAAAAGTTTCTGGCCTGCTTTCTAATAACTGATAAAAAGCGATTGCTTACCGCTTTACCCGAATGGGAATTCCATGACTCCTATTACAAGCACCAATTAATCCTCGGACAGAAGTTGGTAAAACTCGGTGAGCTGACAACAGCATTCAGGCTTCTGGAAAGATTGTCCGATGATCACGACTTTGCCAACCATGTTTATGCCCTTGCCATGATGGAGTGGAAGCATGATCAGGGAAGTAGAAAACAGAAAAGCCAGAAAGTTTGTCCGCGACTGATTCGTGCTGCCGGGAATCATCATATTTCTGCTCAATGTCGTTTACTGGATTGGGTGCTTGAAAATAAAACGGATGACGCAGTGGTAAAACAGGATTGCTTTCGCTATCTCACCGGAGAGTCCCTGATAAGTAGTGATGAACGGACTTTTTACCAGGGAATGGCTCTTTATACAGGAACAGGTTGTGATATCAATAAAGAGCTGGGACTTGTTAAAATTCGTGCAGCCATGGCGTCCGACTCTCCCATACCTGCCTTGAGACTTGCATTACTCACCCAAAGGAAGTGTCTGAACGAAAGCGAGGTCAGTGAGGTGAGTGGAGGAAGCAATCCTTTTTTAATGTTTGTAGAAAAACTGACTGGTATTTCGCCGGATGAAAAACTTGATCTATTGCTTTCCTGTCGTCGAAGTGAACTGGAAGCGTTTGTAACCCACTTAACCAGCCTGACAAGTAAACACCCAGAGAAAACGAGGCTGTTAGAAAAAGCGGGTAATGAACTGAGTAATCTGCTGGAGCAATGGGTGCCAACTGAGGTGGTTGTCAGGACACTGGGTCCAGATGAACTGGAATGGGCGCGTGGTTTTGGTCGTTCCCCTGCCGTTGTAGATGAAGTCGATTTTCAACAGCAGAGGGAAGAGCAGCTCAGAACGGAGCTGGATCATCAGGTTTTCGGGGGTGAGAAGTCAGATCCCGCCAGAGTGGTTAAGATTTTACTGGAAATGCAAGCTATTCAAGGCGAGATGTTTCCGGATTTTCCCGAGCGTGCCATTGCCGTACTGATGGGGTTTGTCCCTCTGACTTGTCAGGAAAACAGCCAGTTAGCCATCAGGTTGTTCATGACCATCAAATCCAGAGTTTTGCAAAAAACCGTACTGTCAAAAATGCTGTCGCACTTTCTTTTTAAAGCGGTCAGGGTTGAATTGAAACTCAATCCTGAAACGTCACTGGATTTTGAAGTTGAAACCCTGGGACAGCTTCTCCAGGAAAAAAAAGTAGATGCGGTTGAACATCAGGAGGCATTTATGGCTTTAGTGGAACATCAGACCAGCAGGGGGGAACTCACCAGAAATGTCATAGCAACCATGAAGACATGGACTACTGATGTTTTGGGGCAGGCTCTGAACCAGTTTTCGCAGCTAAGCGCTGAAAGTTATCCATGGCTCTATAGTGAATACTTTGAACGGTTTCAGCTATCAGAATTGGACAGTGAGCGTTATCTGGCAATGAAACAGATGCCTTTTGCTGAAGAGGATAATCTTCTGGGTCTGGCTCTAAAAGTCTGGGAAAGTGATACCAGAATCAATCAGGCTTTATTATTCAAAGTCATAGATCTTTTAATCAGGATTGATCCGCCGGCTCTGGTCAGCAGATTATTGGATCACCCAAACATAAGTGTCAGAGATAAATGGGATTTATTTAAGAGAATGCCGCTAACCATCAAACGTTTACTGGCTGCGAGAGGATTACCTGAAAACCTGTGCGACCACCTCTGGGAAGAGGTCAGCTCCAACCCTATCAAGCCAGTGGCCGTAAGCCACCTTGAAGAACATGCTGAAGGTCTCCTCCAGAAGGGAACTTCATTTCGACCGCTGCTTGATTGTTTGATGGCTCTGGGAAAAAAACACACTGCTCCTGACTTAGTACAATCAGTAAAAGGCGCAACAAGGAAAGCAGCAAAAAAACTGCTGGAAGATGTCCCATTGAAACAATGGGACGGAAACAGTAGTCGGTTATTGGCACAGGCCTTTATTAATAGACTCTAGTTCAGAGTCCGGGGGCATTGTAGGTAACCCAGAATACCATATCACCAGGGCAGTCTTTGCCAAGAACATCGTGCATAATGTCGTTAACTTTTAATTTGCTGATTTTTTCCAGCCAGTCGGGGTCACCCAGTTTTTCTTCCAATAGCCAACCTGGCACAGAGCTCACTTTTGGGTCGAAATATGCAACCGGAAATCGCAGCTCTTTAGGTAAACGGCTGCGTTTGATACTCAATGAGGCATCACACCGAACCACCAGGCTTTCGGCAACCTGCCGGCGTTTTCGAACATAATTGCCTGCTTCGCGGCGATATTTGTCTTCGTAAGGCCCCATAAGTTCTTCATAGCGGTTTTCAATACAATGATCATAAGCCCGACTTATCTCATCATTCTCATAACCCATGATATTACAGGCTTCCTTGACTCTTCCCCGGAACTCAGAACTGATTTGAAGGTACCATGGCGCATGGGGGCCAAGAATTTTCTGGGCTTCCTGATTAGCAACAAAGAAGAGGTTTTCGCCGGGAGAAAAGCACATGGCTGAGTCACGCACGTGTACCGGAGTATCAAGGGTTAAATCCGGTTCTTTGCCGATATTGTTTTCCCGATCATGCCGGGTCTTTCGACAGAATTCTGAATCGCTGATATCAAGACGCAATCCCGGAATACTAACCGGCGCATCGGTTTTGGCCAGTGGATTTGCCTGACCTTGAAAGGCAAGGCTGGCAAAGACAAGAATGATTGCCCTGCGTGTAATCGACATATTCGCTCCCTGAACACATCTACTTCGGGTTATCAGTTTTTACATATATGTATATCACTTACTCAATGCAGGGAAAAGTGAAAGATTTTTTAATCGAGACTGGATAATTGAAGTTTTGCTTTTTTGGGGACTGTCTTCAGTTGCCAGTGTGCAATAGCCCACTGCAAAATTTCATCCACAGAGTTGCCTGACAGATCCGTTTCAGGAACCAGCCCAAGAGCTTTAAGTGCTTTTAATAGTAGAGGACGGGGCTCATCCAGAGGAATGGCTGGAGCGCGGTTTTGTTTGCTGAGTTTGCCACCTTCTGCCTGTGTGATTACAGGGAAATGGCTGTATTGAGGGTGAGGGAAACCCAATATGTTTTGTAGATAAATCTGTCTGGGTGTCGAATCGATAAGATCATACCCTCGAACCACGTGAGTAATCTTTTGATAGGCGTCGTCTATAGAAACGGCCAGTTGATAGGAAAAAAGATTATCTTTCCGTTTGAGAATGAAATCCCCGATAGCCTGTAGTTCGAATGTCTTTAAGCCCTGAATTAAATCATGAAAACGGATGCTTTTTTTCGGGCATTTCAGCCGGAGTGAATGAGGCTCTTCAGGCAAGATAGTCCGTTCGCGACAATACCCCGGATATACACCATTCAGACCACTCAGGTCTTTACGGGTACAAGTACACGGATAGAGTTGTCTTTCACCCAGAAGCTTATCAAGAACATTCTGGTAGGCACGGCTTCTACTGCTTTGGTAAAGAACATCCCCATCCCAGTACATTCTATAGGCTTCCAGAGCTTTTAGAATAACGGTTGCCGCCTCTGGGGACTCACGGGGAGGGTCAATATCTTCCATACGAACAAGCCATTTCCCATCGTGAGTGCGAGCGTCCAGATAACTGGCCAGTGCGGCGACGAGAGAGCCGAAATGCAGTGGTCCGGAAGGCGATGGTGCAAATCGGCCAATATAGAAGGGCTGGCTCATGAAAATTTAATGGATGAGTGCATGAGCAGATAGCCCGTTTGGCAGGAAATAATGTTCGAACAGATGCGCCGTATACTCAAAGAGAATACGGCGCTTCCTACTACCTTCTCAGGAGCCCAGCTGCTTTTCTTTGATCTCTGCAAGAGTCTTGCAATCAATACAAAGCGTTGCCGTTGGACGCGCTTCGAGACGACGAATGCCTACGTCAACACCGCAGCTATCGCAGTATCCATAGTCATCTTCTTCGATACGAGCTAGCGTTTCGTTGATTTTCTTGATGAGCTTCCGCTCACGGTCACGGGTACGAAGTTCCAGGCTGAATTCTTCTTCCTGGCTCGCACGATCTGCAGGATCGGGGAAGTTAGCCGCCTCATCCTGCATGTGGTTCACAGTACGATCTACTTCTTCCATCAGTTCCTGCTTCCAATGCAGCAGGATGTTGGTGAAGTGTTGGATCTGCTTTTCGTTCATATACTCTTCGCCATCTTTTTCTTGATAGGGAGTAAATGACTTGAGCAGATTGCTTTTATCTGCATTTTTCTGTGCTGACATGATTACAGCCTCACCACCTTCTATTCATGAGCCACGTAACCATAACGTGGTCTCTCCATCCGTCTGCCGAATATCCGGCTCCCTGAAAGCTGAGGTCAACACTTCGGGTGCCTTTTGACGAACTTAAGCCCGGGCACTTGCCTCTTGCCTTCCCCACAGAAGCGGAGAAACTACCAAAACATATGACAAGACGCCATAAAAAATTGCTTCCTGTATCCGGTAACTGATTTAAAACTGATTCCAGACAACCTCATAAAGACATAGAATACGGTTCAAATCGGTACTAATTACTGGCATTTCAAGAAATCAGCTCTCTAACATCATAAAATTCTGGTTTAGAATATCAATCAATATATTAATGATTTTTTGTAATGAAGTATTTAGATAATCTCAAAGAAGCAAAATTAATTCGTCGATATAAGCGTTTTATGGCGGATGTAGAGCGACCTGACGGCACTGAAATAACGTTGCATTGCCCAAATACAGGTTCAATGAAAAACTGTCTTTTTCCAGGACTCAAGGTCTGGTACTCCGATTCAGGTAACCCTAAGCGAAAGTATCCATGCACCTGGGAGCAGGCTGAAATCCCTGTGGATTTCAATGGTCAGATAAAAATGACCAGGGCAGGATTGAATACCCTCTGTGCTAATAAGCTGGTTGAAGAGCAGTTGAACAAAGGCGGTATTCCGGAACTATCCCGGTATAAACATCTTCGCAGGGAGGTTCGCTATGGTGAAGAAAACAGCCGGATCGATTTTTTGCTACAACAGGATGGACAGCCTGATTGTTATGTTGAAGTTAAGAGTGTCACTCTGGCCGTTGGTGATGGTCTGGGACTCTTTCCTGATTCAGTGACTGCGCGTGGGGTAAAACACCTGAGAGAGTTGATTCATATTTGTGAGCAGGGTCAGCGTGCTGTTTTGCTCTTCTGCGTTCAGCACACAGGCATCGAACGGGTAACACCGGCTGATAAAATAGATCCGGAATACGGACTGGTGCTCCGGCAGGCGGCAAAAGCCGGAGTGGAAATAATGGCCTGGGGAGCGGAGATGTCTACTGAATCCATTGAATTGACCCGTCCATTACCCGTTCTGCTATAGAAAAATTTCTGCAAAGCAGGCGAACTGGTAATAAGTGTCTATCTTTAGTGTTTATTTTCCTAAAGATAAAAACGGACGTACATGCTCAGAACTGCGGTGATTGGTACCGGTTACCTGGGGAAATATCACGCCCAAAAGTATGCAGGGTTAAGTCATTGCCAGCTAGTAGGAGTGGCAGATACAGATATCTCCGCAGGACAGTCTGTAGCCTCTGATTTTAATACTCAATACTATCACGATCACCGACAGCTGATTGGTAAGGTCGATGCTGTCAGTGTTGTCGTACCCACTTCGATGCACCATTGTATCGCCAGCGATTTTTTGTCCGCTGGAGTCCATGTTCTGGTGGAGAAACCCATCGCATCCTGTCTGAATCAGGCAGAAGAAATGGTGCAGTTGGCCAGACAGAATAACCTGGTGCTGCAGGTGGGATTTCTGGAACGGTTTAATGCGGCACTGGGGGATATACACAGCCTGCTCAACCGGCCCAGGTTTATTGAATCCCATCGGCTGGCAGCATTCAAACCACGTTCAATGGATATCAATGTTGTTATGGATTTAATGATTCATGATCTCGATATAATTCTGAGCCTGATGGATTCACCCCTGTTGGATATAGCGGCGAATGGTGCGTCGGTATTATCAAAATCCATTGATATAGCCCAGGCTCGTCTGACTTTCAGCGATGGTTGTGTAGCCAATGTCACTGCAAGTCGTATCAGTCAGAAAAGCAAACGTAAGATGAGGATTTTTCAGGAAGATTCCTGTATTAGTGTGGATTTTCAGAAATTGAAAATGAGTCATTTTTTCAAAGGTACCGGAGAGTCATATCCAGGCATTCCCAATATTGAATGTCGCGAGCAGGAATACGACGACAATGATGCTCTGAAAAAAGAGATTGAAGACTTCCTGTTGTGTGTTCGTCTGTCTAATAATCCGAAAGTCAGTGGTGAAGATGGTCGAAAAGTGCTGGAAGTGGCTTGTGACATATCCAATATGATTGCCGGGGGTGTTCGATGACACCAATCATTCCCATGGTTGATACCGGAATCTGGCATAAAGCCATTCAGGATGAGCTTGAACAGGCTGCCTTATCGGTTTTGCGTGGTGGGCGGTTTGTTATGGGAGCAGAAGTAGACAGCTTCGAAAAAGAAGTGGCTTCCTATCTGGGCGTCAGATATGCCATCAGTTGTGCCAATGGCACAGATGCACTGATTCTGTCTTTAAAAGCTGCGGGCATTGGTCCGGGGGATGAAGTGTTGACGACAGCGTTTACATTTTTTGCCACTGCTGAAGCTATTGTTCATGTGGGTGCAATTCCTGTTTTTGTTGATATTGATCCGGAAACGTTCAACCTGGATCCGGCAGAGCTGGAAAGAGCTGTCAGTCCCAGAAGCAGGGCAGTGCTGGTGGTGCATCTGTTTGGTTTACCGGCCAGGCTGGATTCCATTCAATCGGTTTGTAAACAGCATGGATTATTGCTGCTGGAAGATTGCGCCCAATCATTTGGAGCCAGCTATAAGAAAAAACAAACAGGCTCTTATGGTTTACTGGGATGCTTCAGTTTTTTTCCCAGTAAAAATCTGGGAGGTTTTGGTGATGGAGGTCTGATTACAACGAATAATAAGGATGTTGCAAAGCGGGTAAAACAACTTCGAAACCATGGCAGTTCAAAACAGTATTTTCATGAAATAATAGGGTATAACAGTCGGTTGGATGAAATACAGGCAGCCCTGTTGAGGGTTAAACTGAAATATATCGATTCGTTTAACCAGTCGAGAAAAGAAATTGCCGATTGGTATCGGGGAAATCTGGAGGATACCGGCGTCATCGTTCCATCAGAACAGCATGCACGGTTTCATATTTATCATCAATACACTGTTGTCTTACAGTCAAATCGGGATTTAATTCATAAACGGATGTCCCGGAATGGTGTGGCGACGGCTATTTACTACCCATTACCCCTGCACAGGCAACCGGCGTTACTAGAGTATAAAAGCAATGGGCATCAGCCAGAATTACCCGTGTGTGAGCAATTGGCAGAGCACTGCCTGTCGTTGCCTGTTTACCCGGGAATGACTAAAGCGCAGGTAGAATATGTTGCTGAAAATCTGATCGGTGCCATGGCATAAAAAAGGCCAGCATCCTGCCAACCCTGTATCAATGCTTTATGGATGATATTACAGATTTTATCCGGCCAGTTTATTCATTGCCTCGAATCTTTGTAATTGGTCTGCGATGAAATTTTTCTCTTTATCCCGTTGCAGATAAACTTTGAACAATACCCGTCCACTTTTACCGAGAAACTGTACTGAACGAGTATCAACGCCATGGAACGGTTTGCTTACAAGGGCAATGGTGGCCAGATTATCGAGTTTAAGGTGACCTTTTAACGGAGTACGTCGATCGCTCAGATTGTAAGAACCGAACTTCTCCCCGCCTTTTGGAAAATGACCCACCATCTCAAAGATTGAGCCGTCAACATCAATAACCAGAGTTATTTCTCCCCAGGTTTTAATATCACGGAGCACCTCAAGATAATGCATGCCATCTATCAGGGTTACCATGCTATCGGGCAGGTTTTCGATCACCTGCAGTTCTGAAATGTTCAATTGTTCTGCAATTACAGCGGGTAGTAATGCAGGATCTTTGTCGAGAATACTCTGTACTTGGGAAGCCGTGTTCATAATATTTCTACAGTCGGTTATTAGTGTGAAGTCGGATATTGTTCAATATAATTAATCAATGCCTGATGCATGGTGACATTCCAGAACTGTCCTGCCAGGGTAAAATCAAGAATGTTATTCTCAAGCTTAACCAGACCATTTTCCTGCATCCATTAAATAGCGGCATGCAATGGTCACTGAGGTTTGTAGCAGATATGGAATTCAGCTTTTCCAGCTCAAGCCAGCCTTGTCAAAACCGGCCCCGGTGAAGCCCAGCAGGGGCAGGGCGATCTCATTTGGCACTAACTTTCTCTGTTTGGCTAATTATTCAGCACACAAAAGTACCAAAATAAGCCTAATTTCCTGTACTTCTCAAAAATTCAGTTTTTAAAGCTAGCTTTTTGAATATGCAACAGGATTGGTGTTTGTCAAATGAGATCGCCCTGAGCAGGGGTTGGTTTGAAACAGGTTTGCTCATCATCATGATCGGTTTGTCACCGGCATCCAGAGACTGGTAATAGCCCTTCAGGGTGCGCTGCAACATGGCATTGTGCCCTGCGAAATTGCCTCCGGCGCCAGAGCCAAACGGCAGGATTTCGGCACCGCCCTTTACACTGTGGTTGTAGATGTTTCGTTCACGATGATCTCGTCCCCAATGGCTGACGCTGAGGCGATTAATTTTGTGTTTGTTGAGTGTGCTGACGCCCAGACGAAACATTTCAGCCCTTTCTGCAGAGCTGGCCGGTTCCGGCATGGAGCCGTGTTCAATGGATTTTTTCATACGGCTGGAACCCAGTAAAATCAACTGATACAGATCTACACCGTGAGCACCGGATTGCAGAAAGGTGTGAAGATCTTTTTCCCAGTCAGCCAGAGTCTGGCCCGGTAAACCGAACATCAGATCAATGACAACAGCGGCATTATCCAGTTTGCTGATGTAATCCAGCCTTACAAGTAACTCCCTCTGAGCTCACCAGTCCGCACAGGGTTAAGCCATCGCGGTCTGCTCTTCAGGTATCAGGAGGTAGCCCATATCTTTCGCCTTTTTTTTCAAATTAGTTAAGACTCTGGCTTTATATTCTTGCTCATAATGATCCTGCCCAAGGTCAATATATTCCGTCTTGTTTTTCAGCATGCTGTATATGAATCGGGCTAATTTATGTGCGGTTGCGGTGATCGCTTTCGGGGCTCCCAAGCGACTGCGCATTCTTCGATAGTAACCACCAAGCGCACTTTTTGAATTCGTCAGAGAGTATGCTGCCATCCTCAAAGCTTTTGATGCCCGGTTGGGTATCCGTTTGGTTTTACAGCTTAGAATTTTATCACCGGATATTTTGTTTTCAGGACTCAAACCAAGCCACGAAGCAAAATGTTTGGCTGTGGGCCATCGATTCATATCAGTTCCTGTTTCCGATAGTATTTTCAGAGCCGTATTTTCATCAATACCATCAATAGCTGTCAGGTCAACACCCGTTACCCGATAGAGCTCAGAACGAACGTCAAAGTCAGGAGAACTGGACGATTTACGTTTTTTAACCGGTTTATCAGGCATGTTGTCAGAATCATCAGCCTTGCTATCAAATTGTTTCAGCTGGCTCGCTAAAGCCCTGTCGCAGGCGCTGATCTTTTCATCATAAACGTCATAAAGTTCAACCGATTGCTGTAGGGCAAACAGATGCTCAGCCCGGTAGTGTCCTTTTAGAGATCTGGCAATTTGCTGTTCTGTCTTTTTGCAATGCGGATCACGATGTTTCGCCAATTGAAGTGGATCTCGCTCCCCTTCAACAATACACCGAATGATCGTCAATCCGGTTTTTCCCGTGATATCGGTAACGACATTATCCAGCAACAGGTTCATCTGTCTTAGAGCTTTTTGCATATGCTGTATATGCGACGCACGGTTTGCTACGAGATTGTCACGTTGCCTCATGTAAGCTCTTAATGCGCAAACCTCCTCATCCGGGCGAAAGGCGGTATTGAGCAATCCATAAGTGTGAAGCTGCTGAATCCAATGACAATCCTCAACGTCAGTTTTACGTCCAGCGACGTTTTTAACGTAGCGTGCATTCACAAGACGAACTTCGAGACCATGGGATTCAAGAATTTCAAAAGCGGGCATCCAGTAAATCCCTGTCGATTCCATCGCAACCGTAGTGATGCCTGCATTTATTAACCATTGCGCCATGTTTTCAAGGTCAGCGGTAAAACAAGGAAACGACCGAACAGGCTGATCATCTAACTCTTGCGGAATAGCTACGTAGTGCGTCTCTGAACCAATATCAATACCAGCCGCATACAGGTTAATGGTTTCTAAATGCCCATCAATTCGTTTCTGGGCTTTGGGAGAAGCAGTCTCAGTTTTTAACTTACTTTTCATAATACCCTCAAAATTCGGTCAAAGGCATATCCGGAAATAGGGCTGTCGACGATATACAGTCTTACAAACGAGATCGCCAAGCGTCATCAGTGATGGGGTCGTCAACTCCTGAACCAGGGTGTAATTAAAAGTGTTCATTAGAAGTTTTTCTGCCCACAAAACCTCAATATGAACGATAATGTAAGAGTATTTCTCAACCCTAGTCAGTATTATGCCCTCACCTATTTCTCTTGCTGATAGACTTGCAGCCCACCCCGAGCTTGAGCTTAGAGTTTCTGCACTTCTGGATATTGTTGAAGCCGAGTCAGGTCTCCTGGATCGTGCTGATGATGCTGAAGAAGCCGTCATTGCCCACCTGCGTGAAATGGGCAATGAACTGCTTACTGGCTGGGGTACCTACAAGGAAGATCAAAAATTTGGCGAGGCTTGCCTGAAGCACCCCGGAGCTAAAACTCAAAAAAAAAACACTTATTGGCTGAGCACCTATGGGAAAATAGAAGTTCTTGAACGCTGCCAGACGGTAGACAAGCATCGGGTCAGACCTTTCAGTCATGCCGCTCATATTCACTGTCGCGACTACTCCCGCACAATTCAACGTAAAATTGTAGACTTTGGTGCAGATAGTTCTTTTCAGGCAGCTGCAAAAAAATACATGAACATTATGGTATTGATGTGCCTGAGTCTTCTATTCGAGCCATAACTCTTGAGCACGCAAGCTGTATGCAAAATGATTCCATCAGTGCATCACAAAATCGTCAGGACTGCCTCGGTGAAGCTGCCCAGTTCATAGGAGAAATGGATGGAAGCATGATTCCTGTTGTCCTCATTGATGAAGAGGCAGAAGGTGACAAACGCAAAGCACGTAAAACTGAATGGCAGGAGGCTAAACTTTGCCAGGTCTATAAGCTGGGTAGTTCAGATAAACGTCATCAGGCCACAATGGGAGGGCCGGATGAAGCAGGTGACCAGTGGTTGAGTTGTGCAATAGAGCAGGGGCTCAACCGGCAATCCTCTATCCATTGCGTGAGCGATGGAGCCACCTGGATTGCCAACCAGACAAAGAGAGTGTTTGGAGAGCAAGGAAGTTTCCTCGTTGACTATTATCATCTCTCTGAGCACTTCGCTGATGCAGCAGAAGAGTGTGTCGGGTTTAACAAGGAAACACGTGTACAGTGGCGGCATATCCAGCAGGAACGCATGAAATCTGGCAATGTTAATGCCGTCATGGCAGAGCTTGATCCGCATAGAAACGGAAAGAAAGGCAAAGCAGCCAATAAACCAGAGGAGTGTCACCGATATATCCGAAACCGTCCAGGGCAATTCGAATATGCTGCAGCAGAAGCAGCCAATCTTCCCATTGGCTCTGGCGAAATAGAAAGTTCTAACAGTGCAGTAGTGCAGATGCGACTAAAAATACCGGGTGCTTGGTGGAATGAGATCCTTGTTGCATACAGGTTCATCGCAGGAGCTCAATTACTTGCTTAATGCCAAACAGAGAAAGTTAAAAATGAACAAAGGCTTGCGGAGCAATTCTAACGGTTCTTACGGACTGGGATCAGTACTGGCAGCAAGCTGGATAATGGGTAGATGGAACATTTTTAATTACACCCCCTGAACCATGCTTCTGATCGGGTAAAAAACACCAGTGTGCAAACGGTTTCTGGTCCAGACATGCTCTCATATGATCATAGAATGAATTTAATTTTTGGGAAGGAGTTACTTGTAGATGTGTGACCGCGGAGCGGGCCGGAGTGCTTCTGAGTAACTTCCCGATGCTCGCCGGTTTATACAATGTCAACTTTCGTTGACAGCCCCTGCTGACACTAGCACGTAGCCCATTTCTTTCGCTTTTCGCTGTAGATTCTTCATCACCCTGCCCTGATGCTGACGTTCATAGTAATCCTGACCTTTATCAACGTATTTACTGCCGTGCTTGAGCATACTGTAAACCAGCCTCGCCAGCTTATGAGCTGTCGCAGTAATTGCCTTTGGGGAACCTAACTTGCTTCTCATTCTTCGGCAATAAGCACCCAGTGCGCTCTTTGAATTCATCAGGCTAAAAGCAGCCATCCGAAAAGCGGTTGCCGCTGCACTGGGAATACGCTTGGTTTTCCTGTTCAAAACTTTCCCGCCGGATATTTTTGTTCCGGGGCAGAGCCCAAGCCAGGATGCAAAGTGTTTAGCAGACGGCCAACGCCCCATGTCTAAACCAATCTCAGACAATATTTTTAGTGCTGTACTTTCATTAATGCCGTCAATATCCGTCAGGTCAACACCTGCCACTCGATTAAGTTGTGACCGGACATCAAAGCCTGGGGCACTACGAGACTTCCGTTTTTTGGCAGGCTTGTCAGTGTCTGAAGGCTCGCTTGAAGATGACTCTGTTTTACGGTCAAACTTTTTTAATTGCTGTTTAAGCGCTCCGTCGCAGGCTTTGATCTTTTCGCTGTATGTGTCGTAAAGTTCAACCGCCTGCTGCAGAGAAAACAGATGTTCAAGGCGATAGTGACCTTTTAGGGACTTCGCTATTTCCTCTTCAGATTTTTTGCAATGACCGTTCCGGTGCTTCGCCAGCGCCTTCGGGTCTCGCTGTCCGGCAAGAATTGAGCGGATGATAGTCATACCGGTTATACCGGTAATATCGGTCACTACATTGTCCAGCAGCAAGTTCATCTGTCTCAGTGCTTTTTGCATGTGTTGGATATGTGAAGCACGGTAATGAACCAGATTTTCACGTTGGCGCATGTAGGAGCGAAGAGAACACACCTGTTCATCAGGTCTGAAAGCCCCTTCAAGCAATCCATAGGTATGAAGCTGCAAGAGCCACTGGCAGTCCAGTACATCGGACTTTCGTCCGGCAACATTCTTCACATGTCGTGCGTTCACCAGCTTTACATCAAGCCCATAGGACTCGAGAATTTCAAAAGCCGGAATCCAGTACACACCTGTTGATTCCATTACCACAGTTGTAATGCCCAACTTGACCAGCCATTCAGCCATCGCTTCAAGATCGACAGTGAAACAGGAAAATTCGCGTACAGCCTGGTCATCCAACTCTTCAGGTACAGCGACAAAGTGAGATGCAGATCCAATATCAATACCGGCAGCAAAGAGGTTGATCTTCTCAAGGTGTCCAGCAATGCGCTTTTGCATACGAATTGAACGACGACTGTTTGATTGGGTTCGACGAGACATAGCTTCCACCTATACTTCTGGGTGAAGGTATATCCGGGTATGGGGCTGTCGAGAATTTGCATTCTTCCGAACGAGATCGCTTAATGCGTCATCAGTGATGAAGTCGCCAGCTCCCGGACCACGCTTTCAAACGGGCAAAAAGCACCAGTATCTATACGGTCTCTGATCCGGATATACCTTCCCTTATATCATAGAAAACATCAGGCTCTGGTGGGAAAAAGTTACTCGTAGATGTTAAGCCGCGTGCGGGTTGGGGCGCTTTCAAGCAGCTTGATTTGACGGGTGACTGCTGATTCCTTTTTGTTTTTCAGATACCTGACGAGCTCCTTAGAAGCTTTGATTAGGTGAAAATGGTCAAAGCGATGCTCAGTATTTGGCAGTATTTCTTTGAATGCTTTCTTCATCCCCGAGCCTTGATCGCTGATATTCACTTCAGGCTGAAAGCCTTGTTCTATCAGGTCAAGCAGGTGAATGCCCCAGGTTTCTGCATCACGACTATCTTCCCAGGTAAGGCTCGCACAGTAGCGACTTCTCACATCGACAACCGCTAAATGAGGTTTGTTGCGGTGATAAATTTCATCAGAGGCGCTCTGCGTGATTGAATCAAGGCTATAAGAGGCATTGATCTCAGCAGCCTTGTAGCAAGCAGTATTGTGGATATTAAAAATGGTCCCGATACTCATATCAGTGTCAAATAGGTTGCTCAGAAACAATTGTGCATCCCGATAACTCCCCTTGCAGATCAACAGAACTCCCAGAACAACCTGATGAAGAAAGTGCTTAGTAACGGGTAGGTAGAATAGAATCTGCTTATCTAGGTCAGTGGGCAAAAAGGCATCATTTACCGCCGCTTCAGCTCGGCGTTTTTGGGTATAAACAGTGTTCCTACAAACTGACTGAAACTGGGCTATATGGGATACATTGTTTCCGGAGATGGCCTGCAGACCGATAGACTTTTTACATTCTTGGGATAGACGTCTCTGCATGTATAGGCTCTGTGTTGATCAACAATGGAAGTAGGCTCTAAAGAGCTTAGAAATTGTAATCAACTTGGGTCAAGTGTGCCTTAATTAAAGTCTGCCTGAGACACAAAAGTGTTCACTTGATTTGAACCATGCCGAAACTTATTGGTTCAGTAGGTGGTAATGATCGGGAACAACAGAATATGGTCTGGCCACTGTATTATGCATGTCGGTTAGCGATGTTGTAAAAAAGGTTCTTTTGAATTTCAAGTGGGTAAGCAGAATTTATTAATTCGGGTGAATAGTGGTATAGATGTGTGGGTGAGCACTTTGCATCCCTTGTTTGATAAAGCTTGTAGAAATGACAAGCACACATTTAACCCACTACCAAACAAACATTACAGACCAGCCAAAGCTTGTTCAGGCTCGGTCTGGATATGCTCCGGCGAGTTCTCAAAAATCAACGCGCAGAAAATGATCAGATCACGTTTTGGGCGTTACTCGAAGTTTTGTCCCGTACATAGCTCTAACAGACGCTCGTGTTAACAACGTGCTTACAGGGGCATAGGATTACAAGTAAAACGAGTCAGCTTTCTTCATGAATTCCTGAGTTCTGTTCTGCGCATTGCAAGTTTAGGAACGAATTAATTTAATCAATTCATTGGTTTTTTCTTCCATCAGAAGACGGTTATTCCTGCTCTCTACATTTAATCGTAGAACAGGTTCTGTATTAGAGGATCGCAGGTTAAATCGCCATGTGCCCATATCAATCGACACACCATCTGTGAAGTCAACCTCAATAGCGTTTTGACGGTATATGTCGAGTATTTTTTTTATCTGAAGTTCCGAATTTTCTACCAAACTATTTATTTCCCCCGAAGAAGGGTAACGATTTATTCGTTCAGCCACCATAGAGCTGAGTGGCAACTGTTTTATGGATATCAGTTCAGCAACAAGTAGCCAAGGTATCATGCCGGAGTCGCAATAGAAGAAGTCTCGAAAATAATGATGTGCACTCATTTCACCACCATACAAGGCATTTTCAGAACGCATTCGTTCCTTTATGAAGGCATGGCCGGTTTTGCATAATATTGGTAAACCATTTGATTCTGTGACTTGATCAATAGTGTTCCATGTTAGTCTGGGATCGTGAATTATTTTTGACGCAGGCTTGCTAGAGAGGAAAGCTTCAGCAAGCAATCCCACAATGTAGTAGCCTTCAATGAACTGTCCTTTTTCATCAAAAAAGAAACATCGGTCAAAATCTCCATCCCATGCAATGCCCATATCTGCATTGTGCTGGATGACAGCATTACGAGTAGCATCACGACATTCTGGTAATAATGGATTAGGAATACCATTAGGGAAATTACCATCGGGTTCATGCTGGATTTTTATAAACTCGATAGGAATATTGTTTTTATCGAATATCTCTTCTAGACCATCAATAACATGCCCGGCAGCACCGTTACCAGCATTGACTACTAGCTTAAGTGGTTTTAGGCGTTTGATATCTATAAAGCCCAGTATATGACTTAAATATGCATCAAGAATATTTATACTTGTACAAGATGTAGGGGTGTTGAAAGTTGGTGGAACGTCAGTGAATACTTCCTCTGCCAACCGGCGAATTTCATTCAAACCTGTATCTCCTGAAATAGGTTTGGAGTTTTCTCTGACCAGCTTCAATCCATTGTAATCTTTTGGATTATGACTGGCTGTTACCATTATTCCTCCGTCAGCCTGCAGGAAGGATGTGGCAAAATAAATTTCTTCGGTTCCGCACAGACCAATATCAATAACCTTAGTTCCACTTGCTATCAGTCCCATTGATAATGCGTGCTTGAGTGCAGGAGAACTGAGTCTTATATCACCACCGACGACAATGGTCTTAGCCTTTAAAAATTCGGAGGTAGCTCTTCCAATTTTATAAGCAACGGCCTCGTTTAGTTCATGAGGCATACGACCTCTGATGTCGTATGCTTTAAAACAAGTTAGATTTTTCATGTTTTTAGCTGATTTCAATAAAGTTAAATAGAATTAGGTTCATTTCACCAAAGTAATTATTTCATGCTACTTTACGTGCTGATTTATTATAAGAAGATAATAAGTTTAAAAGATAATGAGATATTTAGTGTTGCAAGTCTACAGTTTCCAAATGTATTTTTCTGTCATATATGTGTAATACTTTCTGCGTATTATTATTTTAAGTATTGAAATACCAGTCTAACTAAAGTAGTGTCTGCATGGATTTTAATTAAGAAAAATAATGTTTAATACAAGCTGGGATCAGCTTGCAGTACCTGGGAGTTTCAAAGGAATGAATATCAGCGTCTTCGGAATGGGCTATGTCGGCATAGTATGTTCTGCATGTTTGGTGAAGCTTGGGCATTCAGTAATAGGAGTTGATGTTAACTCGACCAAAGTCAGTATGATTAATGATGGTTTATCGCCTATTATTGAACCTGAACTTGATGAGTATTTGTCTGAAGCTATT
This sequence comes from Endozoicomonas sp., assembly GCA_965208385.1. Taxonomy (GTDB): domain Bacteria; phylum Pseudomonadota; class Gammaproteobacteria; order Pseudomonadales; family Endozoicomonadaceae; genus Endozoicomonas. The sequence goes on along the minus strand of CBDBOO010000063.1, from coordinate 12,522 downwards.
TTAAAAGAAAAGTTAGTTGCAACTGACTCGGTAAGTGACGCGATTGATCGCACTGAACTCAGTTTGATTTGTGTAGGAACACCTAGTGAAGGGAATGGAAGTTTAAATCTAGAGTATATTGAAAGCGTCAGCAAACAGATAGGACTGGCTATTTCCCGAAAAGATACTCCTCATTATGTTGTAGTACGCAGCACCGTTCTTCCAGGCACTACCAGAGACCTCGTTGTACCTGCTATTGAAAAAGCATCTGGAAAAGTTGCAGGCAAGGATTTCTTCATTGCCATGAATCCCGAGTTTTTAAGAGAGGGAACTGCAATTAAAGATTTCTATGCACCCCCGTTGACTGTTATTGGCGAGATGCACAAAGAGATCGGAGATAAACTTTCTGAGCTTTACAGCAGCTTACCCGGGGAGCTTGTTCGTACAGATCTAGAAGTTGCCGAAATGGCAAAATACGTTTCCAATACATGGCATGCCGCTAAGGTCTGTTTTGGAAATGAAGTGGGAGTGCTTGCCAAAGCTTTTGGAGTGGATGGACGTGATGTGATGGAACTTGTGTGTAAGGATTCCAAACTTAATATTTCGCCTACTTATTTAACACCAGGATTTGCATTTGGTGGATCATGTTTGCCAAAAGATGTGAAAGCAATTACTCATCGGGCCAAAAAAGAGGATGTTGAAACTCCTCTCCTTAACTCAATTATGGAAAGTAACTCCCGTCATATTAACCATGGGCTAAAGCTTATTACCAAATTTGGCAAAAAACGAATTGGTATGCTCGGCTTAAGCTTCAAGGCTGATACAGATGATCTACGAGAGAGTCCCTTGCTTGAATTAGTGGAACGGCTTGTGGGTAAGGGTTATGAAGTTAATATTTACGATAAGAATGTTTTTGAAGCTTTTAATCAAAGGACAGGTAATCACCTTGCGGATGATTTGAGTCACTTGAAAAACATCATATCCAATAACCTTTATAGTGTTATTCAAGAATCTGATGTCCTCGTTTTTGGGAATAATTCTTCAGAATTTAAAGATATTCTCACTAACAGAGAAAGTAATAAACATATAGTTGACCTGGTTGGGGTAGCGAAAAAGAAACCAGAGTTTAGCTATGAAGGAATTTGCTGGTAAGTCGTACTTTTTTGAATGGAAGTTTAAAGTCAATGCGTCAGTGGCAAGGTTTTTCTGTCTTATTACTGTTTCTGGTTGGATTAAGTTTTGCCATACCAGAAACAATGTTTAACCCGGAAAGTAGACATTTTCTTTTTCTGATTGGTGTGGTTGGAGCCTGGCGTTACAGCGTTGGCTTTATTCATTTTGTACGATCCCAGTTATTTCTTCGATGGGTATACCCAAAACTCAAAAAGAAAGCAGAAGACAATAAGCAAGCATTATTGCCTTCTGCCTGTTATTTGATGGTAACTAGCTTCAGAATTAATGTGGAAACTTCAATTGAAGTTTATCATTCTATTTTCCAAGAAGCTGTTCAATGTATTCGGGGTCATGATATAGAAACGACAATTGTCGCCTCAATTGTTGAGTATTCTGATGAATTATTGATTAAGGAAGTATACAAAAACTATAACTGTCCTGAACTGAAATTACTTATTGTCAGGATACCCGGTACGGGTAAACGAGATGGCCTTGCCTCCGGTTTCAGGGCTATTTCCAGAACAAGTCCACCTGGGGATGCTGTCGTAGCGGTTATTGATGGAGATACAGTTCTTGAGGAAGGTGTAACACTCACATGCCTTCCTTACTTCAAGCTACTACCCTCTGTAGGCGCGTTGACTACCAACGAATATTGTCAGTTACCTGAGGATTTTGATGGTGATAGCCGATTGATGGAAGCTTGGCACTCCCTGCGCTTTGGGCAACGCCACATGTATATGAACTCTATGGGGTTGTCGAAAAGAGTGTTAACCCTTACGGGAAGGATGTCTGTTTTTAGAGCGGATATAGTCTGTGATCCCGTGTTTATTAAAGATGTAGAGGAAGATTTTCTTACGCACTGGCGCTTAGGGACGGTTCAGATTTTTGACCGGAGATGACAAGTCCAGCTGGTTCAGTGTAATGAGCATGGGATACCAAACCTTCTACGTCCCGGATGCCATAGTGAAAACCATAGAGCATCCACCACAGAAGAGCTTTTTTAAGTCTAGCCTCCAGTTGATGTACCGTTGGTATGGTAATTCTCTGAGGCAAAATACCAGGGCTTTGAAGCTGGGTCCCGCGAGAATGGGCTGGTATACCTGGTATGTACTACTTGATCAACGTATCTCCATGTGGACCTGTTTGATCGGTCCCGTGTTTGTGATTCTGGCATCCATTCGTTACTCCATTGATGTAGCTATCGCCTATCTGCTTTGGATAGGGATAACCCGGTTAATTATGATGATGGCCGTCAGAGCTAATGGTCATCCGGTAAGTGCGTTATTTCCACCCCTGATTTATTACAACCAGGTGGTTGGCTCGCTGGTGAAAACATACGTCAGTTTTCGTATTGATAAGCAGTCATGGACTCGACAAGACACTAAGTCCAGTCGAAATATGAATCCATTCAGAGCCTGGTTTAATGATTTCAGTACAAACGTAGTTTATGTGTCATCTCTGTGCACTTTTTTTGCAATGGTTATGTGGGTTGTCTAATCGAGCAGTGGAATTTTCAAATAGCATCAGGGAATGTATCAAAAGGAATTGAATATGAATGAAGTTGTCAAACATAATATTGTTCATGAGTCGGAGGTACAAAGGCAGTACCCTCGCGTCAAAGTATCTGGTTTCGTTATCTTTTCAAATAATAAGGAAACCAGAGACTGTGAGTTGATCAATTTGTCCAGCGGTGGTATTGGCTTCAATGTAAATCAGTCCATCTTTACCATTGGCGAAGAATTGTCTTGTCGTTTACAAATAGGCTTTGCCGGCGTTGAGTACAGTATTTCGGTTTCAGTCATCATTTGTCATTTAGAAAGTGATGGAGCTTATGTAGGGGCTAGATTCGATGGGCTGGGTCAGCGAGAGCGGTCAGCGATTCAATTAATTATTAACAGTTATATCTCCGGCAATACTGTTGAACCTGAAGATATGATTAATAGCACTGTTCGGGATAATTATGTCACTGTTAGAAAAAGAAAAAAGAATGATGACCCCGGTAAGCTCGGCATAGGGGCCTATTTGGGTACATTAATGTATGGGCTTATTGGATTAACAGCATTTGCCCTTATCTTACTTCAGATCTATGACAATTACTTTGTTGATCGCTCGGTGACAGCAAGTATTGGTATAAAAAAGTTAACCGTTGAAATGCCTAAAGCAGGTACATTTTCCAGCTTGCTTCCTTTAGGCTCAACTCATGTGAAAAAAGGACAGCCACTCGGGAGTTATAAAGTTTCAGCCCTTAGTTTCCTTGATCAGGAAGCACTGAAAGATCAACTGCTGATTGATAACCTTCTCGATTTGGGTGGAAAGGACTTCAGTGGCACACTTTTTAGCCCGTGTGACTGTGTTATCAACTCTGTCGATGCTATTGACAACAGCCAGGTTGGACGAGGTGATATTTTATTTACCTTGATACCCGATCAGTTAAAAGCAGAAGTTCATGCGAAGTTTCGCTTTCAGGATGCTTCCTATCTAAAAGTAGGAAAGCGGGTTCAGTTGACAGTTATTGGTGAAAATAAAGTGATGACCGGTACTGTCAAGGATTACCGCATGGCCCAATCCGAATTGGATTCGGAAGGTACACGTGGCGTAGATGTTTGGATAACAACGGATGAGCCTATTGCAATTAATCTATTGGACAGGCCTGTGCAGGTAAAAATCAATCGCTTGGATTTAGCTGAATCATTGTAATGCCAGGTAAGTGTTAACTCTATGAACCCCAAAAGAGGTTGAAATATTCAGGATGAATAAAATACCAGGTTCTAAAATTCTAATGTTGCTGGCCAGCCATTGGGTATTAACAGGCTGCTCTACAATACCTGATCTTGAGGCTGGAAAGAGGGCTGTGGCAACGGGTGAAATGGAAAAAGCCAAAATTCATTTCAAAACACTTTCGGAACGAGGTGTGCCTGACGCCCACCGAAATCTTGGAGACATATATAGGAATGAAGGTAATTTAAAAGATGCTATCAACCAGTATCAGGCAGCACTCAATGCCGGTGATGAAAATTCACATTTATCATTGATCCGAACATTATACAGAAAAAATATTGGTGGTAATCAGCCTGAAAAGGCAATGGAAGAACTCAAGCTATTACTGGAAAAAGATGAGATCAGGGCAACAAATGAAACTGCACGATTACTGCATGAGTGGCCAGAACTTTTACCTCTGAAAGAACGGCTGGTTTGGTTTGAAAGAGCTGCCGAAACATCCAACATGGATAGTTACCTTTTTAAAGGTGAGGCACTACTGAATGATATGGCTCAGTGCGTAAACTGTGAGACAGATCATTTTCCTAAAGCCAGAAAAGCTTTATTGGAAGTTGCAGCCTTTCGTCCGCGAGCTATAAAATCTCTTGTGGAACTGTATAAAGCAGCCCCTTCAGAGGGCTCATTAACCGAACTTCTGGCAGATTTACAAAGTCGAAATCTGGATGCCGGTCGAGTTTATTATGTAATGGGAAATACTTTCTATCGAGATAATAGTCAGCCTGATTCGTTGATCGCAGCAAAGGAACACTATCTGTTATCTGCCAGCACCTATCCAAAAGCTTGGAGTCGACTTTATACGCTACTTATAAGAAATCCGGAAATAACGGATGCTTTGGAGATGGATGCTCTGGCTGTTAAATCAAGAGAATCAGGGTTCGACGAAATTGATATTTGGGAAGCCAGACGATTAATTCAGGGCATTCACTCTAAAATTGATCCTTTTGAAGCAGAAAAACTATTAGTGAAACACCAGGGGAATCCGGAAGCAGATTATCGCCTCGGTCGTATCTATCTGACTTCTATGTTGGGAGAGCCTCAGTTTAAAAAGGCATTTACTTTGCTTGATAGTGCTGGTTCGCAAGGTAAATCGGCTGCCTATTTTGAAATTGCGAAAGTGTTACAAGAAGGGCAGGGGATTCCTGTCAATAACGAAAAAGCTATTGAATATGCAAGCCTGGCATTTAACGAGGGCGATAACAGGGCACTGGCGATTTTGCAGAACCTGAATGCGGTACCCGGTCTTGATAACCCATTTCCAGCGGGTTTACCTGCGGCGGGTTTTTTTGCGGAACCTGTAGTGGACTCAACCACAGATGAAGCCATAAAAAATACGGTTGATTCAACAGAAAAATCAGGGGAGTAAAGCTGTGTCTTTTCCTAACAAGGGCGCGATCATTTCGCTTAAAATACTGTTGATATCGTCACCTCTGTCCTTGAATGTACTGGCGGATGATGGTTCAAATTATCAGTCAGATTGGCGTGCCCGACTGTCATTTGACAGAACATCAACAGAAAATTATCTCTATCAGACAGCAACTGATCGGGACTTTAATGTTTCCTCACTGGATCTTCGATATAACGGCCTATGGACGTTGCCAGACAATATCCATATGAACCTGACAACATTGTTCTATGTTGCCGATGGTGTCCGAAGCACTTCTGCTAACAACGCGGAAGACCGGTCATCAAAAGAGTATGCAGAGTTATATACCCTATCGGCCACTAAAACCTGGCTGGAAAACTATGGCCAGTGGGCTTTAACTGCTGGACGACAGAGGTTGAGGGAATCCACAGGCTATTTATGGGATCAAAATATCGAGAGCATTAGTCTTGAGTTTGATTCCACCCTGTTGAAAACTCAGCTGGGTATTTCCCAGCAGTTAATGCCCTGGCGTACAGATCATTCTGACTTTGATAACAATGATGAAAACACCTTGTATTTGTCCGCTTCTCTTGATTATCAATGGGTATATGACAACCACCTCAGATTTTTTGCCTTGAGCCAGAATGACTATTCCGGCCGTCAGGATATTGGGGAAGTATATGATCCGGATGACCTGGACAGGATTGACCTGAATGCACTCTGGTTAGGTGCAGGTATAGAAGGTGCAGTTACTTCCAAATTAACTGTTTTCTCAAATTTTGTTTCAGTATCCGGTGCCGGAAAAGGCACTAATACAGTGGCTATAACTGAAGAGAAACGCGAAATTACTGGCCATACTAAATACGACGTCAGTGGTTGGCTACTGGATGCCGGCGCCAACTGGTCATTGCCTACATCGTATCCGTCAATTTTGGGTACACGATATACAATGACCTCTGCTGCGGGAGGGGATTCTGGCGACCAAAAAGGATTTATTCAGTCAGATATGGCCACAAACCGATATCAACTCGATGATATCGGTATCTCAATGTACAGAACGGGCTATGCCTATCGACAAGATCTGGTTAATTCCTCAGTTTTCACTGTGCTCTGGGGGGCTCGATATCAGGATTGGCGTACGGCCGTTCAATGGAATCTGTTGAGGCGTCGTAACACAGATGCCGCAATTGGTAGCAGTAATATAAGCTCAGGTTTTGTAAATGCGCTTCAACCAGGTAAGAAAAATATCGGTCAAACCCTCGATATGCAGTTTGTCTGGGCACCAGAAATTCAGAATGTAACAAACCTCTTTGACCGTATTGAAATTCGTGCCCGTGGAGGCTGGTTCAAGGCTGGCAATGCTTATGGAGATGATACGGCTGGACAGGTTCGTAGTCGTGTGCTTTTCGAATTTATAGGCAGAATCGATTAACAAGGATGTGATGCAGTTTATGATGATTAAACGTTGTTTAACCCTGCCTCTGTTGTTATTGGTGGCTCTGTGTGCTGGAAATATTCATGCAGTACAAAGTGCAATCAGTGTCACCGCAGTACAGCCCGTAGAAGTTAAAGCAATGATCTTGCCTGATTTGAGTGTATACACTCTTGATAATATTGAGTTAAAGCTACACGAACAACAGCAGCTGAAAACTTCACGAGAGATAGTGCTCGAACGTATTTTTCAACATGATGAGTTGATTCGTTATACCCAGATGGGAAAACTGGCTTTGTTTGTTGAAAAGCAGCAACAGTTGCCCGAAGCCATTATCATCAAAAAAGGGATTGCTACCGTCGAGAGTCTTTATAAGACTATTGATGATGAAACAGTAATTGCTCAACCCGAGCCTGGTATCTACCTGCTCAAAAGACCTCTATTGATCAAAACGGGTGCAACCCTGCTTGTTGATAGCAGTGTTAAAGCACTGTATCTGAGTGAAGAAAAGGGAAGCTTTCTGGTCAATAGTGGCATGTTGTTTATCTTGAAAAGCAAAGTCATTGCCTGGAGAGAATCAACCAGTAGTCCTGCGCTATTCAGAAAGGATAAAGAGTTCAGGCCTTTTATCCTTTCATTGAGTAACTCTGAAACGTATCTGGCAGAGAGTGAGTTTCGCTCTTTAGGCTTTTTGCAGGGTAAATCTTACGGCTTTTCAATGTCTGATGGTCCTAAAAAATTGCTGGCAAATAACCAGAATACTGCAAGACCTACTGGCTGGATAATCAATAATCTTTTTTCTGATATGTATTATGGCTATTACAGCTATGAAGCCGATGATGTTGTTATTTTGAATAATCAATACGCTGATAATATTGTCTACGCCATCGACCCTCATGATCGTTCCAAACGATTGATTATTGCTCGGAATCATACTTATGGAACAAAGCGGAAACATGGGATTATTGTTTCCCGAGAAGTACAAGACAGTTATATTATTTTTAATAAATCATACGCCAATAAAGGCAGTGGCATCGTTGTTGATCGAACATCCAGAAATAATTATATTTATAAAAATGTATCTATGAATAATCAGGCAGACGGGATTACATTGTATGAGTCGTCTAATTCTTTTGTTGATAGCAATGAAATAATTAATAACTCCAGAGATGGCATTCGAATAAGGAATAGCCAAGATATTTACATTGTAAATAACAGGATTGACCGCAGTGGTATGTATGCTGTTAACGCCTATGTACGAGAAAAATTTAAAGTAAGAGACGAGTCTAAAGATCCGTTTCTTGCAGTGACGACTATTTTATTGATTTTTAATAATAAATTTTCTGACAATAAATCTGGTGTTTTTGGATTTTCCGACGTCAGTGACGCTTTAATTGGGAAGAATTTTTTCGGACCTGAGCAAAAAATATTTAGCGATTACTTTAACGGTAAAGGCAGCAAGATTTTTAGTGTCATTTTTAAGGATAAGCAAACAGCATATATCAAGAAAAATAACTCCAAAGTTTCATTGTAAGGTGCTTTAATGGTTTTTTCATCGATTGTTTTTTTATTCATGTTTTTACCTATTTTTCTTGGGGTTTATTATCTGACACCTGAAAGATATCGAAACATGCTGATTCTAGTTGGCAGCTACAGCTTTTATGCTTGGTGGCGGGTAGATTTTTTGTTGCTGTTTATAATCGTTACTGTCTGGAATTGGCTATTCGGACATTTTATATATCGTCGTATAAAAGAAAACCTGCCTGCAAAAACATTACTAACGATCGCCATAGCCGGTGATCTATCTACCTTGGGCTATTTTAAATACGCAAACTTCGGAATAGACAGCCTGAATGATTTACTGGCTATTCCGGGAATGGAACCTTTTTCTCTGACTTATATCATTTTGCCTATAGGTATCTCGTTTTATACGTTTCAGGCCATCAGTTATGTCATCGATGTTTACCGCCGCGATGTTGAACCAACCCATAGTTTTATCAATTTTGCCGCCTTTATTGCTCTGTTTCCGCAACTGATTGCGGGGCCTGTCCTTCGTTATAAAGATCTGGCAGACCAGTTTGAAGCACGCTCCCACACTGTATCCAAGTTCAATGAAGGTGCATGGGTATTTATGATCGGTTTTTGCAAGAAGGTATTGATAGCAGACAGTATTGCACCCATTGCTGATACTGCTTTCAATATAACTTCACCTTCAATGGTGGATGCCTGGTTGGGAATAATGGCCTACACCAGCCAGCTGTATTTTGATTTCAGTGGCTACAGCGATATGGCAATTGGTCTTGGCCTGATGATGGGTTTTCGGTTTATTAAAAACTTTAATCATCCTTACATCAGCCAGAGTATTACCGAGTTCTGGCGACGGTGGCATATCAGTTTATCCAGCTGGCTCAGGGATTATCTGTATATCTCACTGGGTGGTAACCGTAACGGAGAATATAAAACCTATAGGAATCTGTTCCTGACAATGCTCCTCGGTGGTTTGTGGCATGGAGCCAATTGGACATTTTTAGTATGGGGTGCCTGGCATGGAGGGATTCTGGCAGTTGAACGTTATTTTGGCCTTGGCACCGAAGTAAACGACAGGATCAGTATTTTTAGATTTTTGACAACTCTTTTATTGGTAATGATTGGCTGGGTATTCTTCAGAGCCGCCAATCTAGAATCCGCACTTGATTATCTTCAGGCTATGTTTTTACCAGGAACCCGGTTTACCCTGGCTACCTCTCTGGCCAGCCTACCTTCCCTGGGTTATGTCGTATTGCCTGCCAGCTGGTGCCTGGTATGGGTCAATGGCCTGTCTTCAAAGCAGGTTAAAATGGTAGATAACGTTAGACAAGATCACTGGAAGCACTTGATAACAACTGGTTGTTTTGCTCTGGGCGTTTCGAAGCTAATGGCTGAATCCTACTCACCCTTTTTATATTTTCAGTTTTAGTACGAGGTTTTGATGAAAGGATTCAACAACCTTCCTATAGCAGCAACAGGAATGGTACTGATCGTGGTACTGAATGCAGCAGCAGGCTTTAGCCAGTGGCAATATTGGTCTGGCAAAAATGGAAACTGGCGTGACGGAAGTAAAACGTCCGCTATTGAAACCGCCTATGGTGAACATCATCCATTGCAGGATGACTCGGTTAGTCTCTGGACAATGTTCAACTATGTGGTGTTTAAAGAAGGAAAATCCGGACTCCATATCGGGTTGAATGACTGGCTGTATATCGATGAAGAAATTCAACCTGCTCGCAATGAAACAGGGCAAGTTAAAGCCGCATTTGAACTGATGCAGTTGGTTAAACATAAAACAAGTGTCGCAGGTACAGAGCTGATAGTCGCTGTTTTACCTGCGAAGTGGCGTGTACTTCCCCATTTTTTGGGTAGTAGTCAGGTTGACCCGGAGGTAGAGCAAAGGCGGGATCTGCTATTGAATTATTTGAGCAGAGAAAATATCAGGAAAGTAGATGGTAATGAGGTCATGCAGCCTCTGGCGGAGCAGGCTTTTCTGAAGACAGACACACACTGGACACCAAAAGGCGCGATGACGGTTGCCAGTGCATTGGGTGACAAGATAAAGAAACAGTTTTCCGACCTGCCATTGCATCAATCAAGATTTACTCTTGAATCAGAAGGACTGGTTACCCATAAGGGCGACCTCCTTAATTACTTGCCCTTGGGAGGCTGGCAGAAATTTGGCCCTGAACCTGACCAATTGGAAAGCTTATATCTTCATGAGGTAAGTAATAACGCCCAACAGCAGAGTGATTTGTTTGGTGAACAGGACTTTCCTGTAGTGCTCGTTGGTACCAGCTATTCAGCCAATGATAAATGGCACTTTAATAATGCGCTGAAAGTTGAGCTGGGCCTAGATATTCTGAATATGTCCCAGGAAGGCAAGGGACCTATTGCCCCTATGCTGGAATACCTTGACTCTCAAATATTCGCCGACTCACCTCCAGAGTTGATCATCTGGGAATTCCCGGAAAGGTATCTGGGGGCGATAGATCATATTTCTTTACTCAATGACATTAATAACGCAGAGAGAAGGTTTTAACAGGAATGATTGACCTGAATATAAATAAGGGATGTTTTATGAACCGCAGAGTTTTAGTTAAACTGGCTGGTTTAATTGTGACTACTTTCTCACTGTCTTCTTATGCTGAAAATTACGAACCGGTCGCTTCTGCATCATCAGCTTTTGTGCGGGTGTTTTCTGAAATGGCCGAGAAGTCTGAGGATGTTTTTCTGGGTGGTAAAAAGGTGCCAATCAGCAGGGCAAGCGGTTTATCTCCCTATATTTTGCTTGAAGAAGGTATTCATAAGGTCGGTGGTTTGAATGGGCTGAAAACAGTGTCTGTTCAGGCCAAAAAATATTACACAGTGCTTAATATTTCAGACGGTGTTCGCTTGGTTGAAGATGAACCATTGAAAAGAAAAACAAAGGCAATGGTTCGGCTGTATAATCTGGGAACTGGCAGTCAAATCAGCCTCAAAACTGAGAGTGGCAAAGTTACACTTTTGAAAACCGTTCCGGCTGGTGAAACGGCTAAACGTCTTACCAACTCGGCAACGCTTACCCTTGCAATTTTTAAAAATAAAGAGTTACTGAAAAAAACCGGAGTAGTGAGTCTTAAGCGTGGAGAAATTACGAATATTTTTTTTAGTGACCATCACAATGAATTATCTATTGATGTAAGCAGAGTTAATACACGGTTATGAAAATAATATTGTTTTTTTTCCTATTTATAACACCAACGGTTCAAGCTGAATATTGGAATGATATCAATCTCTCATATCAGGGATTATGTAAAGAAATTGGTTATAAAAAAAGTTACACTAAAAAAAATCTTAAAGGAAACAGGTTTATATCTGAAGGTTTCGATCAATGGTATTTTAGATCGAATATTGATTTCACGCCTAACTTAGGCATGAACGATTGGGTGTACCGAGAACTTGCGAGACTCAATAAAGCATTTTCTGAGTCCGGTATAAAGCTGGTTTTGATTTTTCCACCGAATAAAGCACTGGTACAATCAAAAAAAGTTAATAATTTGGAAGTTTTCGGTAAGGACTTTGACCATTCTAGTTCTGAGAAAAATTATCTGATAAGAATAAAAACACTAAATGACTCAGGTGTTATTACGCCAGACTTGAGTCCGCTTCATGACTGGAATGAAGAAGAAAGACCGCTTTTCTTACGGCAAGATTCTCATTGGTCAGAGGGAAGGTGCCTATCAGGTTAGCCAGACTATTAGCCAATGAGATAATAAATCTACCAGAATACGAGAATACATCTGAAAAAATATATACTTCAGAAAACTACGGAATTAAAATTTTTAAAAATGGTTCCCTTCAAACCGTTATAGAAAAAATTTGTCAGAAAAAAATACCAAATGAGTATGTTAGAACCAGAATATTTAAAAATAAAGATGACCAAGAAAGCTCTCTTTTTGGTGAAGAAGATCCTGAAATTGTGTTGCTAGGTACAAGTTTTAGTAAATCCAGATATGGTAACTTCGAAGGAGCTATTAAAGATTGGCTGGATCGTGATGTTTTGAATCTTGCTGTTACAGGAGGTAACTACTCAGGTTCCATCGACCAGTATCTTCATGGAATATATACCGAAGAAGAAAAACCTAAAATAGTAATCTGGGAAAATCCAATTCAATATATCCCAGATCACCCATCTTTTTTTAGAAGAATTATACCAGCCACATACGGAGGCTGTGAGAGTAACAGTTCAGCTATTCACAACCGGATGTTAATTAAGTCCGGCATGAAC
>CBDBOO010000062.1:0-78393 GCA_965208385.1 Endozoicomonas sp. | reverse complement strand
ATCCAACATCGAATCCGTTATGAGTTGAAGAAGCAGAGCCGAACGTTCCCGGACATGAAGAAAAAGCCAGCCCAGAACCCAACGGGCAGATGGATTTTCTGCTGCTTTGATGGCATTTATGTGCAGACGATCAACGGAACGGAGAAGCACGTGATTGGCATCTCGGAGAATCAGGCGACAATTATCTTTATATTAGGGTCAACGTACCAATCAATTTATTCCTGACTCAAGAGGGAGTGTGAGAGCAGCAAGATCAATGCACGGAGGCTTGTCCCTGTCATCTCCGGCTGCTGAAGGTGAGGTTTTTTCTTGTTTGTGTTTTTCATGAATGGATATCCATGAAAGGTTGATTGGGTACTCGTTATCAGGAGAAGTACGTTTATGCTTACAATAAGGTGGTCAAATTTCAAAACCCTTGCGCTGCAGGGGTAGGGGAAATATCAAAGTAGGTGGTGAATGACGGTCTCATACATCTTCTTGGCAATTATTCCTTCTGCAATACCTGAAATCATCACCTATATTGTTGTACTCAAACAGGCAGGAGCTGAAACTAATGACACTTATACCACCCTATTTTTTGATGAAAACTACTTTACACGTCTTATTTTTCGCTGTACTCATTGAATCCGCATCCGCAGGAGACAACAGTCTTCCTCTTCTACTTTCATTTCCCCAGGACACTCACAGCGTTATTGATGCTTCAAAACTCCAGACGACTGCAGAGTTTGGCAATTGCTATCTCGAAGTCAATGATTCTGATGTTGAAGATCTCAGGGAAAAACTGGCATCACCTCAACTCTGCACATTGGTGTTGACCGGCGTTTACTCCATTTACAGTGAACTCATCGTCAACAAAAAGCTGATTTCACTCCTTTCCCAGTACCCAACTCTGGACATGACGTATCAGGCATCTCTTAAAACCACTGTCTATGACGAAATGACCCGGTCACGTGTATTAACAGCTTCGCACTCTCCCTATGCATCAGAACTTCAACCGGGAGCCGTAATCGAAGATCAGACACAGGAAGATGGATTCTTTATCAAGGTTATCAATGGAGGTGGACTCAGTGATTTAGCGATATCTCCGGATAAAAACCAGCTCTATTCCTATGGCTGCATTGAAACGGGGATTACCTACGAAGCCCGCTCAGAGCCAGGTGAAGCTATATACCTGCCCAATGAAATAAGAGAGTTTGTCTGCTCAGATAACCACTACAGAAGCAGTCCTGTTTCTGTAGTTTCAGCCTTGGAATACATAGTGGAATACATAGCGGAATACATAGAATCCATTCCCGGAATGCTCATGGCGAGTGGCAGAGGAAGGACCGCCCACAAGGTGCATAAGAATAACGGTAGAAAAAGCAGTGCCCCCTCATCAGCCAAACATAAATTAGAAACTCATTCAACGAGTTCTTCAAGACGGTCAACCAGCGGCTCACAGGCAGCCGCTCCCGGAGGAACGGGCGATGACGATAATGAAGAGAAACATAACGCTTCTGACACTAAATACAGAGCTCTCATGGAAGCATTCTTCGGAATGACAATGAATCATCGTATAGATGGCTTCAAAGAGACCTTTCGCCGTAAATTCAATGAAGCCAGCAAAACAAATAAAGCTTTCTTTTTGAAATATCATGCTTCAAACAAGCACATTCAATCCATGCTGAGTAGTGGTGCTATATCAAAAGAAGGGTTATAAAATGAGAAACTAATCGTGTAACAATATCATAATCAAGCAGAACAACCATTACACGACAACAACACTCATCGGCCATAGAAAAATGAACAGGAATAAATACATTATCGCTCTGGATCAAGGCACCACCAGTTCCCGAGCGATCATTTTCAACCATCAGGGAGAGCAGGTTGGACTTTCACAGAAAGAGTTCAACCAGCACTATCCACAGCCAGGATGGGTTGAACATAACCCCATGGAAATCTGGGAAAGTCAGAGTGAAGTTTTAGTTGATGTCATCGCCAAAACGGCTATTCAGCCCGGTGAAATTGCAGCTCTGGGTATTACCAATCAACGAGAAACCACCGTCGTCTGGGATAAACAGACAGGAAAACCATTATACAATGCCATTGTCTGACAGTCTCGTCGAAACAACTGAAACAGGCTGGGTTAGAAGATGATATACATGACACCACAGGACTTGTTCCGGATGCCTATTTTTCAGGCACTAAACTAAAATGGAGTCTGGACAACATCGAAGGCGCACGTAAAAAAGCAGAGAATGGAGAATTACTCTTTGGCACTATCGATACCTGGTTGACATGGAAACTCACCAATGGCCAATGCCATGTTACAGATGTCACCAATGCATCGAGAACCCTGCTTTTTGATATTCACAAACTGAGCTGGGATGTAATGAGTAATATGCTTTGTTGGATCAGATAACACCGATCCAACAATTTCATGTGGCTTAATATTCCAATTGACTCAGTTTAAGTGAAGCTTCCAGACTTTTTACTATGGCTTCAACCCCTGCAAGATCCTGCTCGTCAAAGCGGCTGGCAACCGGGCTGTCGATATCCAGTACAGCAACCACCCTGCCATCGTTCATTACTGGAATCACTATTTCACTTCGACTGTCTGCGTCGCAGGCAATATGTCCCGGAAATTCAAATACATCATCCACCAGTTGACTACGAGCGTCAGCCGCTGCGGTTCCGCAGACACCCCGCCCCAGGGGAATTCGTACACAGGCAGGCTTACCCTGAAAAGGTCCCAGCACCAGTGTTTCTCCACGCAGAATATAAAAGCCCGCCCAGTTCACCTCCGCCATAGACAGGTACAGCAAACTGCTGATGTTGGCTAAATTTGCCAAAGCATCTTCTTCACCTGCTGTCAGCGCCTCTACCTGTTTATTAACAAGTTCATAGAACGCGCTTTTATCCTCTGTTTGTTCTTCTGATAATTCTGGCACTTCAAACATCCGGCTTACCTTTCTATGAGCTCAGGCATAATAGTGAAAACGCTGCATCTGATAAGGCACTATTTTTGCCGATGAAACTTTCTTCAAATCAGCCATAAAGCGTTGCTTCTCGATTTCTGCACCGGATTCTACACTGCCTTCCCGTGATAAGGGAGAAAGATAGACTATATCCCTGTGACTTAGCTCCATACTGCTAATCAGCTGGGCTGTCTTTTCTACATTTTTTTGAGATTCTGTTTCGGCACAGGCACCCGTCAGAACGGTTAACCCAACCGTCATACCAACAGACTTCATGGAATCAACCATGTGGATCAATTTGCTTAAATCCGATGACTTTCCCAGCTTGCCACGAAGTTCTCTCCAGCCGGTTTCAAGACCGATAACAGCATGAGTCAGTCCAGCTTTCGACAGTTCCTGCCAGTTACTCATGGTTCTTGGTGCACTGAAATCAGGATCAGCAAAGGCAGAGACACCCCGCCGCTTCTTTCCGAACTGTTTTTCAATCAATTCCAGACAGGTCATCAGGCGACGCTGGGACAGTGCCAGCGCATTGGCAGAGCCCAGAAACAGGCCATCTTTCTGGTTGGCCTGATGGCCCAGTAGCAGGGATACCGCTTTGAGGTGACTGTGAAGCTGTTCTTCACTCAAAACATCATAAGGTTTGTCACTATAAAAGGCACAAAATGTACACTTTCGGTTGGGGCATCCCCTGGCAGGTTGAACAACAATGTCACCGTATCGATCAGGCGGTAAAATCACCACATCTTCCTGATAAGCGATGTCGTACATTTCTGACTGGTTCTGATAACTCTGAAATTCCAGTGCCAAAGCCTGGTCAATCAAACCCCGTTCCTGCTGATTAACGCCTGACTGAGCACTCATCTGTTGCAGGCAGCTTTTGACCCGGTGAAACAACAATTCGTGCCAGACCGGATCCATCAACTCTTCCTGAGCCTTTTCAGCACCGATACGAGCACTTTGAACTATTGCACCATTCAGGCACCGGCGAAAAAACCACCCATTATCCCGAAAGGTGCACCAACGCCCCTGCGCATCGAGTCGAATGCTGACATTTGAAGAATCGTCTTCAATTTTACAACCGGCTGACAGAGATCTAATCCGTACCACTGTATAGCTCCTGTCTTCTAACTTTAATTAAACAGCTATTGATTGAATTCAAGCTGTGGGGTTAAATGTCTCAGACAATTGAAAAGGATGCTGATTTGAGCAAGTTTATAACAACAATGCTGCTCATCTTGTTCTCCAGTCAGTCAATGGCTGGGCATAAACAGTGTGAGACCATCATTTTAGCTGGTCACCCTGATCTACCACCAATATCCTGGGGTGATTATCAAAGCACACTGGGTGCCGCAACAGAAATGACTGCTGCGATTCTCTCTGACCTGGGCATTACGGTTATCTCGGATTTTTTTGGTAGTTCCAATCGAGTTAATCGCAAGCTTTCTGATGGTTCTGTGGGTGTTAACCCCGCCATGATCAGACAGCCGGATAACAAGGATGTCATTTATATTGACCCTCCTGTGTATTCCCAAAGCTATGTAGTTATTACCCGCAGAGATAAACGACATCAAATTGATCGCTGGAACGACCTCATTAAACTAAACGGTGTGGCTCCGAAAAACTTAAGTTTTGGCAACGAATTCGATCAGTTCATCAAAAATAATCTCAACCTGGTACGAACATTCAATGCCAAGCAAGGGTTGAAAATGCTGAATGTAGGTCGGGTTGATTATGCTATCTACCCGCAGATTCAGGGTGACCTGTTCGTATCACTGCTGGACTACGAAGGACTTTTTGAAAAAATGCCTATAGAGATTGCTACGTTTGATCTCAATATAGGCATTTCAAAAAATATTGGCTGCACATTGCCAGTGGAAGCCATTTCTCTGGCTCTAAAAGAAAAGCAAGACAGTGGTGAAACCGAACAGATCATCAATGATAATCTGTACAAATGGATGGACTACGGCCTTCAGCAAAGGGATAACACTTCAATCACAATAGATAACTAATACCAATCGCCGTTGTAAAGCACTCTACTGCGCTGGTATTAAATATCCAGAAAAAGACCCTGTACAAAAATAAACCTGAAAACGTTCAAACACTGAAAAGCAGTCCGACAAAAAACAATCCAAAGCGTTAACCCTGCTTATTATTCTGGTGAGCACTGAGTTATTGCTCATCTTTGCCTTCGGTTGTGACAGAGCTTTCAGTATCAGCTTCTCCGTTTGATTGCGGAGTTTTTCCGGTGATTTTTTGCCTCATTTTTTCCATTTCGCTCAACTCCGGCTTCTTGCCATTGTCGCCTTCTTTCGAAGAGCGCACCACAGGCTTCTTCAAGCGGGCAGTATTCAGGTCGTCTAACGTGAGAACATAAGCATTTCCATTCGTCTGTTTACCTGAACCACCGGATTTATGTCGATCAGATTCAGACACCTTTCTAAGATTAACACCCCTGGTAATTTGGCTTTGCATTGTATCTGTGTCGGCAGTACCTTTATCAGCAGTATCTTTATCAGAAGATTTATTACTGTCTTGAGATTCTGCTGGCTTTGCTGGAACTGTGGGTAGAGAAGGGGCCGCCGAAGGTACGGGAGGTGGTGGTGGAACCTCGGATTCTGTTTGACTAAGCACTATCTGTTGAACACCCATTGCCGGCACTGATGTAAATTCAACGGGCTTTAAAGGACTAGAGAAATAGCTTTCTGCTATATCCATATAAGGAGATGCTGAGATTATTGTCTGGACTTCAGTTGAAACTAATTTAGGCTTCTGCCAGCTATCCAATCCTCTTTGGAACTGATTTATACCCAGACCAGCCATCAGGTTAAACAGTGAAATCGACGCCCACTTCCAGGGTTTATCTGCCAGCAGTAGTTTATCTGTTTCAACCCTGTTATACGTGATTGAGTTCCGCCAATGTTCAGAAGAGTTTGACCCGGTAATACCAAAGCATTGTTCGTAACTATTCAGCACCCCCTGCAATAATTGAGTAATATGTGGTTTTAGTTATAAGCCTTCTCTTTTCTTGGCTTCAGGACACTCTCATTGTTGTACTGTTATCTAAGATTGGAGCTTTGAGCACCTTGCCAAGGGTCAGATGTCGTTTATTTTCTCTATTTCAACGATAAAAGGCTATTTTCTTGAATCTGCTTTTCTGGTCGGATTTTTTTATCCCTTGCGGGACAGGCTCTTCACAAAGTTCACCTTTTTTGTGGGGGTGCTGAATAGTTACCATCGTTCTCCTCCATCAATAATGATCCCTTCTGGCAGTGTCAGTTGTTTTCCAGACATTTCGAACTGAATACAACCATTCTCTGCAGTGGTTAACATTCTCTTGATTAAAACCGCAACGAACGCAACATTCGTTGTTATGATTAAGGCTCAAGCTGCCTTGTTAAACTTTTAATAAATACGTTACGGGAGCCATTAATATCACGATCAACGGTGAATCCATCACCCTTTATAACCTTTGACGAGCCAAGCCGGTCGTTAATGGTGCCATCCCACGTACGGGTTTTTGAGGTGTATGCCTCATTGCAATCGACAACGTGTTTACCGTACTTTTTGGCATACCACTTAAGACGCATCTTAAACCCGTAGTGGTTAAGGTCTAGCATCTGGCGACAAGTGTTTCGGCGAATAATACGAACTTTTTGTCTTTCCGTGTGACCATCCCTCTGGTTTCAAAGGTGGGTAAAAAGATCACGTCATAGCTAGACACAAGCTCGAACGCCAAGCGGTTATGCAAGTCCAGAATGATGTCATCCTTCTTACACTTCAGGCGATTGATTTTACGGTCAAAGTGAACAATGCAATCTCGCGCCCACTGAGGCATATCAACGAACTTCACGCCCTTTTGCACATTGAGAACTTTTTGTTTTTGACCAATCAGCTTGTCCACTTTCTTCATTAATGGGAACAGCTTTTCTTTGGCAAGGTTATCGCCAGCAATTAAAGCATCCTTATCGCTAAAACAGGTGGCGAAGGTTCTCACTCCGGGATCAATACCAACACAATTTACTCCACCTTGGATTTCGCTATTGAGTTCGATGTGTTGTTGCACCTGAATAAACCAACGACCCTTGTCACAGGTGATAACGCATGATTTGCCAATGGCTTCGTCGGGTACATTTTCAGTCAGATGAATTTTACCCAGCGCATTGACGCAGGGGTTTAGCCCCTTTGGTAGCCGGTCAATTGAGAAAGAATGCTTGCTCCCTTTGCGGCTTTTAAATCCGACCTCTGCAAAACCTCCTTTGGCTCCTTTCAGTTTTTTATTCTTGCTGCAAACCGCTTTAAAGGTGGTTGCCGCTGCAAGTGTTCCATTGTCAGAAATTAATGAATTATAAGCACGACCATTGTCTTTCTGTTCTTGCTCTACCTGTACCTTTATGGAAGGGCGCATGTTGATGAACTTGCCGCTTTCATCCTTGTATTTGTCGTTACGGAAGCGGTTTACAGCTAGATTGTATGAACGTCTATATAATGCAAGTGCGTCCCTGTATGCCGACTCATTTTCCGGATAAAACCTTATCTTTTTTGATGCTACTATTTTTACGCCTTTCAGCGGAACGCTTTCCGTAGTGGCTATTGCAGAATGAGGTAATGAAACCGATAAGCTCTGAGGTATCAAAGGCTTCACAGGAACCATTCGAGTCATCCAGAACTTCGATTTGTCCTCCCGATAATTCAACGAGCCATTTGATAAGCTCGAATCCTGATCGTGCAAGTCGGTCTTTTGTGGCAACCACAATGTGGGTTGGATTTCCGCACATTGCTGATTCCAGAATGGTTTGCAGCCCTTTTCGTTTAAAGTTGAAAGCACTGGCAATGTCACTGATAAATTCTGCGTCAGGATGCCTTTCGAGCAAGATACGCTTTTGCGTAGGGTGAAAGTCTCATATTGACCGGAACTCTCATTCCATATTGTTAGACTGAACAGGGAATGGAACCACATTGCTCGTGGTTACCTCTGTGACCTTGGCACAGTAAGTTACTGACAAAAGCTTCCAGCCATTATCAAACCAGCCACTCTGTATTAATGACCTGAGAGTCAGAATGCCTTGACCTCCGGGGTGTCGCCAGCGCATACCTGAACACTTCATCCGCTGTGTCACTAACGTTTTACAGGTCGCCTCAATAACGCCAGATCCTATAGGCAGGTTGCACGACAGGTGTTCTGCATACTTCATGCGGTCACGATTATTCCTGAAGTATTCCAACTCTGTCTTTAACTTCGATCGCCGAGGATGTCGGCTGTGTTGATAGGCCAAAGCCTTGATGACTTTCTGGCTCTACCTCAGATTGTGTGGGTAAATTTCAGCGATTCACCCCTCTTGGATAAAGATCAAGGCCACCACAATGAAAGTAAATTGCAGTTTTGAACCTTTCTCTGTTTCTGTAGCCGTAGGCTCGACCCTTGAGTCGCTGTATCTTTCCATTCATGCCTTCTGCACGGCCATTGTCGGCTTTCAGAACTATTGCGTTAATAATTCCCCACAGGTGTTCTTTGATCATCTTGGCCACTTTACGAACAGGTTCAAGTCGACACCTCAGTGCCCAGCTCAGCCACCGTTTCCATGCCTTGATAGCCCAAGCTCGTGATGTGTAATTCCACAGTGTCATCGCCATCTCTTTGATGGCCCAGGCTCGTGCTGTTTTCAGCTTTGAATCACGCAACGGCTCGAACGCTTCCCACTTTTCATCGCTCATATTTTCAGGATTTGTTAGCCAGTCAAACCGGGTACCTTTGAGTAAGTCTGACCCTGTAGACATAAGCGCTTTATGCTCTTCTATGCGAACTTTATTGACCGCATTGCCTAAGTACTGGGCAACATGGAACTTGTCAAATGCTATTCGCTCCCTGGCTTCTGGCACATGCAATGTGACTGCCTTGATAAAGGGCTTCCACATATCCATGGTAACGCATTCAATACCGGCTTTCTGGTCTGGCGTCAGGGTCTCAAAGTACTCATTGAGGCTGTCAGCTTTATGGTTGTCGGCCAAATGTAAAACAATGCCTTTTTCATGATCTGTAACCACAGTGACGTACTCACGCCTCTTCTGGAATGAGGTTTCGTCAACGGCTAACCGTTTGGGATTGTCGTGTACTCTGCGTGCCAGACCTCTCGCTACTGCACGCTGTTGGATACCGTCGATGGCATTCCAGCTAAGCTTCATTTGTTGGGCAACTGCACTGGTTGTTGCCTCTTTCAGCCAGTCAATAACAAGTGCTTCAAACAAGGCCGTAAAACCAGAGTTCGGTTCAGCCCATGGAACCTGTATTGTTTTTACACCGTGATCGGAACATTGTGTACGCGGAACATCAGCAATAAGGATGGTTTGAAACTGGCAGGTATCCAGATGCCGCCACTTCTTCTGACGTCGATCGTAACCCGGAGAGGGTTTATCACAAACACTGCATTTAGAAGGCTTTTTGCCATCATGTTCGAGAAAGATTTCGACTTTTCCTTCAGTAATGGAGAGTTCCACGTGAGCGACATGCCACGGAGTTTCAACGCCAAGTATTTTAGAGTAGAGTTCTTTATCGCGCATGTCGGCATCCTTGCCTTGAAGTGTTCAATATAGATTAAATCACCCACTAAAATTAGGGAAGAGCCGACTTTCTCAACCCCATCAGATTCTTCCTTCAAAATATGACGGTAGGTGATGAACTTCTCTTTGGGTTTTGAACTGTTTTCACCGTAGGACAGGTCAAACGCCTTCTTCAGATGTTCTGCTGCATGATAAAAATCCACGATTTCATGCCCTTGAGGAAGCTCTTTGGCAAGATAAGTCCAGTTGTCTTTAGCGCCATCAGCCACCTTGACCAATGACAGTTGAGGCTTCTGCCTGAGTGCTTCGTTCAGGAAACGGGAGAGCGACTGCTTTAGAGTTACTTTCTTGCTCTCTGGCATTCGGCCAATCCTGATGGTCGACAGGCGTTCACCTTCAACATCGTAAAACGACAGAGTTCCACAACTGGCTTCCTGGCAACCTGCCGGGCCACGAGTACGCTTGCCTTCAGCTGTACTTTGTTCACGTTTTTCCTGACGTTTCCCGTCTTTCATAGGCAGCATGACACCGTCCAAAGAGGCCGCTACAGTTACCGCTTCTTCGGGAACCTTGAGGCTATCTTTGAGGATGCACTCAAAAGGCTCACGGTACTGTTCCCATTGTTCATTGAACTTTTTTGGAAGTCGGGTTAACGAGCTTTCCGACGGTGACATATTACCCATCAAATCGAGCAGAGTTTTGGCGATCCCCGGAGAGAGCTGAGCCACAACCCAGACCGCTTGCTTTGCGGCCCTTGGCGTCCAGTAACCCTCAACGATGCCTGCCCTGAGTTCCAGGGGGACAATGCAGTCATCCTTGCCGCTGCGGTATAGCGTGCGGGCAACTCGGATGGGACCAGCAGCTGACTGGTAAGTTTGGGAGCAACGCAATGCACGATGATAGCAGGTGCCGTTCACCTCAATAGCAGGAATATCTATATCGAGGCCGGACAAGTCTTCTGCCAGGGTCTCCCGCTCTGCTTGAACAAAGAGAGCGTGAAGCTCGTTTTCATAATCTTCAAAGTGTTTAATCGGGTCATGGTGCTTGCGAAGGGAGGCCAGTTTGTGCTCAAGCTGCTGGATAATACGGCAGGGATGATTGGCGGCTTCAGTCAGTTGCTGACACAGGGCGATCTCATTTGGCACTAACTTTCTCTGTTTGGCTAATTATTCAGCACACAAAAGTACCAAAATAAGCCTAATTTCCTGTACTTCTCAAAAATTCAGTTTTTAAAGCTAGCTTTTTGAATATGCAACAGGATTGGTGTTTGTCAAATGAGATCGCCCTGGTTGCTGACATAATTCCATCGGGGCGGCCTCTCACTGAAAGATGTTGGTTTCCAGTTAGCATCATACCTGCGTTTGGTCGTTACCCTCCCTTGTCTGAGAAAAGTCGATGTCGTGTCGTTTATACTGGAGCCCATGCCCTGCAATGACGGTCAATATGAGACTTACACCCTTTGCGTATTGATGCTGGATTTTTGCTTCCCTGAGCTAACCCTTGCATAGCATATCTTTCTCTGCTGGTTGATGAATATGCGGTAGTGACCACCGCTCGTTTGCATTATTTTCTCGTAATGACCGCTTTCGATCTTTCGCCTTATTGTCTGGGAGGTTACGCCCTCAATCTTGGCAAGTTTGGTTGTGGATACCCACAAAATAAACGTCTCTGGTTATTAATTCAGAGACAGCATAGCACGCTATGTTGCGTTTGTTGCATTTTTACTGAACTGTCGTTATTCGCTTTATCCGTGGGGAAATCAGGCCCCAGTTGAACCTGATGTTCACGGTTTTCATGCAGGTTTTTGTCATCGTCAAGCCAGCTGGCAATATGTACCATCCACTCATGTGCAATCGCAGTAATATACTGGTCGTCATCATTCCCAATATCCTCCACTCCCGAGATCAATGGTTCAATCCATTTAAATTCAGACCCGCCTCTGAATGTGATATTCCTCTGATACTCATTGCCATTTGAATAAACGCTCATTCTCAAAGCGTTTTCTGTCCCGTCTTTTGCGGCTTCCAGTGTCAAATAGACCTTTTTTTCAGACAAAACTTTGGCCAGATGCAGATACTCGTCATCACCATAGTAATAATCTGATACGCCCTCATTCCACAGTGTGAATACCTGATACTGTATTCTTCCTGAAACAGAGACCAGCAGAATCAGCAAAGGAGCATCATGACGATCCCTGAAGGGCAAAAGTTTAACGGAACGTTGCTCCATCCTTCCATTCCATTCAAGAGTCATTATCTCTTTGGACATGGAAGCCCCATCAATGGCTGATAATAAAAGCACGCCTGCAAATGGAATCAATCGGCCAAAATGATCGGGGCTTTTTACTGCACCTAATATCATACTGACCGGCATCGCTGTGGTAAGTGACGTTATATAGGTATAGAAATAGGATGTATAATAGCGATCCAGTTCTGCTGTTTCTGCGCCTTCCCAGTATTTCCAGGCTTCTGGTGTTTTTTCATAGACCCCAGGGGAAGCTGAATTTTCTCTGAATCCAGGTTGCCGGCGAGAATAAACGGTGTTAATAAACCAAGCAGAGCTGACAGGAGTCCATTTTTCATTTCTTGATCTTCTGAATTACAACATAACATTGGATAGAACGATTAACAGTCTGGTATAAATGTGTGAATTGTAAATATAAATTCATAGAAATCTTATCAATTATTATCGTTATTTTTTTAAATTTATTTTAAACATCCATAGATTTTTGAGTTAGCCATAAAGGCATTCCATCAAAATAAAATCACTCATTCAGGGCAAGTTTCTGTTCGTCTGAATTTTCGAAACTCAGCCTCACCATCTATCTCTAATTTAGAAAACAGTTCAATCGCTGTTGAAGCGTGAATAATCACCTGATTCCGCCTTTATTCTCTCTACCTTATATTCACTGCCGTTATCAGCAGCATGAGTTAACACCGTCTATTCTTGGCTTACCGAGTATAAATCCAAAGATCATCGCGAACCTTCAGAGTTATTTATGGTCAAAAATTGGAACCGTGGTTATTCAGGGGTATAAAAATCATGTTCAATCTGGCGAAATTACTGGAAAGTATGACACTCACGGGGTGGCTGATAATGGCTTTATGTCTGCTTATTTGGGTGGCTCTGACCCATTTTTTAGGAAAATTAACTGAAAAACGCTGGGGTGACAGGGAATCCGGTGCTCTGGTGGGTTTTTTTGTACCCGGACTACTCTTCATTGCAGTTCTGTATCTGCTATAGCTCTCTCGCTGTAGCTACCCCACTTCTTAACCCACTTCTTAACCAACTTTCTACATATCTGGTCAATAAAGGAAAGGCATTGCCTCGCCTCTCCTCTTCTCTCCTCTTCTGGCTCTTACAAGTTTTTAATGTGTTTTTTCAATTCACTATCCAAACCCCGCTCACCCGCCCTGAAATCCATTACCTGTCTGCGGGATTCATTGAAATAATAAGAAAGATGAACCAGTGTTCCAAAAATATCCGATAATTCCATGGAAGTAATCACAAACCCTGCTTTCAGCTTGGGCACAATAATGGCGTTATTAGTGGCCACATGCCGACTGTAAACCACCTGAAACCCTTCCGACTTCACCAACTCCAGCGCCTTGTCCAGCATTGCACTGTATAACCCACGACCACGATATTCAGGCAGAATAGCAGAATTCACCATGTAGAATCGCTCAGGGCTATCTTGCTGCCCCCAACTCCAGCCAATAATTTCATCACCATCAAATACCCCGAGGTTAAGCCGCCAGGGAGCAGAAAACCGCTGAGCCAGAATATCCAGTGATTGCTGTTCCGTTTCAGACAGAACTTCACGGAACCTGAAATCGAGGATATCACCGAAAACCTGTTGCCTGTGTCGGGCAATCAGCGGCATGAATGATTCATCATCCATCACTTTCAGGGAGAAACTATCAAACAGCGGGTATTGATTCATGACCTTATATCTTTGTTATCGTACGGCTACCATTGATTGTATGGAAAAGAAACTCAAAAAACACTATACGACAGAGAAGTACTACAAGGTCACTGTGTTCCATTCCGAACACAGTGACACTGCCATCTTCCATGCGATATTACACCAACTCTCTCTGAGTCGTGCGCCCGGTCCAAACCCATCTCAGTCCTTTTTTGATATCTCCGGCCATTAAATAGAGTGCCGGTGTCAGAAACAAGGTAATCACGGTGGCGAACAGTATGCCAAAGCCCAGGGATACGGCCATGGGAATAACAATCTGAGCCTGCAGGCTGGTTTCCAGAGTAATGGGGACCAGACCCAGAAAGGTGGTGAGGGATGTCAGGATAATGGCACGGAATCGCTCCTGACCGGCTGAGAGAGCCGCCTCAAAGGTGGTCATTCCCCGGGCTTTCCCCTGATTAATAAAATCAACCAGAATAAGACTGTCGTTCACCAATACACCAGACAATGCAATCAGACCAAAGACAGACAACAGACTGAAATTGAGCCCCAGTATCAGATGACCAAAAACAGCACCAATAAGTCCAAAGGGAATAATGGCCATAATAATCAGCGGCTGAAGATAAGACCGCAGAGGAATAGCAATCAACACATAAATCATCAGCAACGCCATTAAACTAAGCCCTCCAAGCTGCGACATTGTTTTTGCCTCTTCAAGACTGGCACCTTCCCTGCCACTGCTGACTTCCGGATAACGTGCATAGAGCCCGGGCAGAAACTCTTTCTCGATATCGCTGATGATGGTATCCGGTTCCATTGTTTCTGTATCAATATCACCAATCACGGCAATGGAACGCTGGCCATTGGTTCTTCGTATAAAGCTTGTACCTTCACCGGCTTCAATGAAGGCCACCTGCTGGAAAGGGACTTCGCTGCCATTGGCCGTCCGGATTCGAACCCGGTCCAGATCGGTCAGGTCATTGCGCTCTTCACGGGGGTATCGGAGCATGACTTTGACTTCTTCCTTACCACGCTGGACTTTCTGAACTTCTTCACCGTAGAAACCCTGTCGTATCTGATTCCCCAGTGTCGCCAGATTCAAACCTAATGCTTCCGCTTCAGGCCGGACAGACAGTACAATTTCATCTGTAGCCGCTTCGGTGGTTGTTTCTATATCAAAGACCCCCGAGTAGCTTTTAAGCCTGGCTTCCAGTTCTGCCGCCGCCCTTTGCAATTGAGGATAATCACTGCCACTCAATCGAAAATAAATGGGTTTTGAGCCTCCGGCATTGGTACTGGATGAAAAATCAATTTTCTGCACAGAGGGTATTTCACCCACATATTCCCGCCATTTTTCAGCCACCTGGTTAGCATCCAGTTGACGGTCTTCCGACTTGGTTAATTCGGCAAAAATCATGCCTTCTGTGTCGCCCCTGGACCAGAGCATCATACTGTCAAGCAATGCTTGACCTTCTGTTTTACCCTTTACGCTGTATTCCTTATCAAGCGTTATTATGGCCTGCTCAATACGCTGCAATGCATCATTTCTTTCATCCAGCGAACTGCCTGTATGCATGGTCATGCTGACTCGAATAAAATCACTGGGCAATTTTGGAAAGAAAACAAAACGAATCCATGGGCTCATCGCCAGCCCCACCGTCAGAATTAACACTCCGACAAAACCACAAAGCGTAATATAGCGATGGGTTAAAGCCCAATTCAGCGAACGCTTCAGCTGTCCTGAAATAAACCTTTGAAGCAAACGGTCAAAGCGATTCTGGATGCGGGTAATCACATGACCACCCGAGGTTTGTGATGGATCAACCCGCTTCATATGAGCCAGGTGAGCGGGCAGAATCAATTTCGATTCCACCAGGGAAAACACCAGACAAAAAATCACCACCAGGCCAATGGCACTGAAAAAAGGAGCAGCCTGCCCTTCCACCAGCAATACAGGCATAAAAGCAGCCATCGTCGTTAGAACGCCAAAGGTTGCAGGAACAACCACCCGCTTCACTCCGGCAATGACATTGTCAGTGGTATGCCCGTGTCGGGAAATCTGGGTATAGACACTCTCACCGATAATAATCGCATCATCCACCACCACGCCCAGCACCAGAATAAAACCGAACAGGCTGAGCATATTGATGGAAACCGGCATGACCCCATTGGGCATTAACCAGAGAGCCCCGAGAAAGCAGACCGGAATACCCACTACTACCCAGAATGCTACCCGCATGCGTAAAAACAGACTCAACAGCAAAAATACCAACAGCGCCCCATACAACATGTTTTCCAGCATCATGTCGAGGCGACCTTCAAGATAATAGGTGGAGTCCAGCCAGGTTTTGATTTCTACTCCCTGAGGCAAAGATTCTTTACGCTGATCTATAAAAGCATTGATAGCTCGTGAAGCAGCAATATCATTCTGATCCCCTTCCGAAACAATTTCTATGGCCACAGAACGCTGACCATTAAACCGGACGACACCTTCATCTTCTACAAAGCCATCTCTGATAGTGGCAATATCACCCAGTCGAAGACGACTGCCATCCGCATTGGTTCGGATAATAAAATCAGAAAAATCAAAACCCTTGTAGGCCTGCCCACGGGTTTTTACCACAATATCGCCATCGTCGGTTTTGATTGAACCACCGGCCACATCAATGGAAGATGCCCGAATGATATTGGCTACCTCATCAAAGGTCAGTCCATATTGACGCAGGGTTTGTTCTGATACTTCTATGGATATTTCCAGGGCATCTTCACCAATTAAATTGGTTTTAGTGACTTCCGGCAGGTTCAGTAATTCTTCCTGTATCTGCTGGGCAATACGCTGAAGAGACAGTTGGTCAACACTGCCAAAAAGGGAAACAAACAACACCTGATTTTCAGGTTCGAGTTTGGTAATAATCGGATTTTCAGCATCTGTGGGCAGATTGCTCAATCCCTCGATGGATACTTTTATATCATCATAAAGATCGTCAATACTGTAGCCGGTTTCTATCTCGATATTCAGTCGCCCGTATCCCTCCCGGGCTACAGCTACAACTTTTTTAATGCCTGTGACATCGCTGACTGCTTCTTCCAGCTTTAGAACAACACTCTGTTCAACATCATCAGGCCCTGCCCCTGGATACACCACTGATACCTGGACAGTATTAATGTCGAAATCCGGAAACATTTTCTTCTTGATTGTGACCGCCGAGAATATTCCGGCAACAACAATAGCGATCATCAAAAGGTTGGCAGCAACACTGTTATTGGTAAACCAGGCAATCATACCGGTCTGGGAACTCTGCCCTTTTTGAAGGCGTTCAATGTGTTCACTCATCATTAACCTCCTTAGCCCTTGTTCCCGATAGGATTGTCTGTATCTGCAGATTTCCGGTCAGAACCGATTCTTCGGACAACCATACCCTCCACAGGATTAGTCAGTGGGGTAAGACAAAGTTCTTCACCAGCCTTGAGCCCTCTCTCTTCATTCTGAGCAACATAAACAGTGTTTTCATCAGAATAAACCGGCGTGATTTTACGATAGCGCAGACTGTTATTTTCATCGATAACTAAAACAAGACCATCACCATAGATCACATTGCGGGGAATTCTCAGCAAGCCTGCCACCTCTCCTCCCACAAGTTGAGCCTGCACAAAGCTGCCAGCCTTTAATGGCACAAAGTCGTTTAAATCTTTCAGACTGTAAGGATCAGCAATCCGGGCCACCACGTAGTGCATCCGACTTTCTTCATCAACCATACCTTCCACTCTGGCCAGCTTCGCTGACCATCTGGTTTGAAGGCCACCCAGAGCCCTGGTGAGGTTGACGTCAATGTCCGAGTCCACATCATGTCCTGCCGCCGGAATATCTATAACTCGATGCTGCAGTTTTTAGCGTTTGACAGGATATTCTGATGTGAATATCGAAACCAGACTACTGCTGCGCCTCCTGCATCAAGCCCAGCGAGATACGATCAACGACACAACAGCAGGCTGACAGGGTAAGATTGCATTCCCATTTTATAACCGTCAAGTGTCGTTGTGCTAATTCGTCCTCTTTCTGTTGTTACTGTATTTCTGGATTCTTTGAGCGATTCACTGAAAAGCATTACGCCTTCTGCTCAACTCACAACGATCCAAAAAACAGTCCTGACCGCTCTAATTATGGGGATTGTTGTCACTGAAACACTCAACTGGGCGGCCTTTGAGCGAAGGAGTCTTGGGAAGTTCAAGTCGACCCGGCTATGCTGGATTTTCTATTCAGCAAAGATTGCATGGCATCGTATGCTGCAGGCCAGTGTTCGCAATATTCTGTCTCATTATGGTATTGCTGAAGGGACTCTGACGATTGATGATTCAGCCAAACAACGATCAAAAAGAACGACCCGGATCGAAGGCACTCATAAAATCAGAGATAAACCGACAGGTGGCTATATCAATGGTCAGGAGCTGATCTTTATGGTCTTGGTCTCGGACATTGCCACCTTTCCTGTAGGTTTCCGGTTTTACGTTCCCGATCCACAGCTGTCCGCTTGGCGAAAACACGACAAAGACCTCAAGAAAGAGGGTGTTGCAAAGAAACTGAGACCTAAACGTCCAGAACCCGACCACAACCGCTTTCCAACGCTTCAAGCGCTGGCATTACAGATGATCCGGGAATTCGTTGACCATTTTCCTGAAGTAGTGATTAAAGGTGTTCTGGCTGATGCGCTCTACGGTACAGGAAAATTCATGGATGAAGCGACAGCCGTAACAGGTCAGGCGCAAGTCGTTAGCCAATTGCGCTCCAATCAGAAAGTGGCCAGCAGAAATTCAGAAGCCACCCTCAGGGATTATTTTGCACGACAAAAAGGCGTTGAAACGCAGTTAATTATTCGTGGAGGAAAAGAAAAGCGGGTGACCATGCTCGCAGCTCGCCTCTACATCAAGGCACACAACAAGCGTCGTTTCGTTGTTGCTCTGAAGTATGAAGATGAAGAAGAGTACCGTTATCTGGTCGCTTCTGATATGTCATGGCACCACGCTGATATAGCCAGGCTGTATTCGCTGAGGTGGTTGGTCGAGGTTTTTATTCAGGACTGGAAAGCGTATGGCGGCTGGAACCGACTGAGCAAACAGCAAGGCAAAGAAGGGTCTGAGCGTGGCTTGATCCTGAGCCTGCTGTGCGATCATTTGTTGTTACTGCATCCAGAGCAATCAGCCCGACTCAAAAACAAACAACCCGGGTTGCCCGCAGGTTGCCTGATCGAACGCCTCAAAGCTGAAGCATTGGTTGATACGGTCAAAGAAGTGGTCGCATCAGATGACCCTGAGGCTGCGTTGAAATCCTTAACGAAAGCCTTGGACGATGTGTTGCCAACAAGGGAATCCAGTAAGCATATGGCTGGTCGCGATCTGGGCAAACAGGAACCCACTGCTTCGTTGAAGTATCACGCTCAGAAAGCTGCGTGAGCAGAAGTGTATCAGTCAACAACTAAAAACTGCAGCATCGAGTATAAAAGCCAGATCAGATGATTTGATAGGAAGACGTACTTCAGCAAAATCGGAGGAATATACAGAACCGGTCTGGGCACCATTGCTGACAAATTGCCCCAGATTAATCTTACGCTCTCTGACAATACCGTCGTAAGGTGCCCGTATAATCGTTCGTTCAAGATCACGCAGGGCTTTTTCCAGCTGAGCCTTTGATGCTTTTACCTTAGCCCTGGCTTCTGCGAGATAAGGTTCCCTGATTAACAACGGTGGTGCGTCTTTCAGTTTTTTACCGGAACGAAGCCAACTCTGTTTTTCCGCTTCAGACCGGGCTCTTTCTTCTGATTCTTTCGCTTCACTGGCTGCCAGATTCGCTTCGGCCTGACGCAAAGCCACCCGATAATCACTGTCGTCAATTCGAGCCAGCAGATCGCCTTTTGAGAAAATACCACCACTGGCAAATACCGGAGAAACCTCTTTAACGACACCTGATACTTCCGCCACCAGGGAAGTTTCCACCGAGGGACGAACAATACCCTGGCTTCTTATGGTGAAACGGACGGATTCTCCGGCAAGAACCATGGACCGTACAAGGGGTATGGCGGATTTTTCCTGTTCTTTTTCCGGAGGGTTGGACATGTTGGAAAGTCCATAAGCTGCCAGAACAGACACTGATAAAATGATCAGTGAAACGACAGTTTGACGAATGGCTAATTTATTCACTGCTTTTCCTGTCCCTGGTATTTATTTTCATGTTTTTTCAAGGAGGCCAGTTCAGGTAATGACGCGCACTTTTACACTTCTGATTGACTGGCAGATACAACCAGACTGAGCATGTTAAATACTAATTGCAATCATTTTTTCAAAACATTTAGTCAATAATTACATTAATATCAACGGCTTGCGCAATAAATAGCCAAAACATCGAAATCGATCACCGGAAGATATCTGAAACAACCGTCTTGCACCCTTCAGCCCTCCGCTTTCCCTCAACGTATATGTCCTCAACGTATATGATGAAAATCGATTTCCTCTTCTTTCTCTCCTGCATCCGGATTATTGAAGACAGCTTCATTCAATGCGCCTTCCGATTTCGCCACTATGCAGGTTACCGCACAGTCACCGGTCACATTAACTGCCGTGCGCACCATATCCAGAAGTCTGTCTACTCCCATGATCAATGCTATGCCTTCCAGGGGGAGCCCTACCTGCTGGAGTACCATGGCCAGCATAATCAACCCGACCCCGGGCACACCGGCAGTACCAATAGAAGCCAGGGTGGCTGTAAGAATCACTGTTAGATAGTCGCCCACGGTCAGGTCAATACCGAAAGCCTGGGCGATAAAGACAGTAGCAACACCCTGCATGATTGCAGTGCCATCCATATTAACCGTACTGCCAAGAGGTATAGTAAAAGAGGCTACCCGGTTGGAGACACCAAAACGGTAGGTCGCCGTTTCCATGGTGACGGGAATGGTGGCGTTGCTGGACGCAGTGCTGAAAGCAAACATCACAGCATCTTCCATTTTCCTCAGAAACAGCACAGGACTCAGATCGGTAAATGCCTTGAGCATTATGCAATAAGTCAGAGCAACATGAAGCAGCAGAACCATAACCAACAGAATGAAATACTTGCCCAGACTGGCAATAGCCGACAGCTCAATGGTTGTAAACAACTTGGCCATCAGACAGAACACACCGTAAGGCGCAATGTTCATTAACAGGGCCACCAGCTTCATCATTACGGCGTTCATGGAATCAAAAATCCGGGCAATCCTTTCCCCTGGTTCACCTGCTGCGGCAATTGATATTCCAAAGAGTACTGCGAACACGATAATCTGCAGGGTATTTCCCCGAGCCAGGGCTTGTACTGGGTTATTAGGAAAAAGGCGAATCAACACATCACTGATGGCCGGTGCCTCTTTCGCTGTGAACACCGATGTACCTTCCAGGTTTGCCCCGACTCCGGGTTCAAACACCAGCGCAGCGATAATAGCCAGAGAAATAGCAACTGCGGTGGTAAAAAGGTACAGCCCCAGAGTTTTAGCACCCAGCCGCCCGAGCGTACTGGCATCACTGAGCGAACAGGTTCCGCAGACAATAGAGGTAAATATGAGAGGTACCACCAGCATCTTTAGTGAAGATATGAAAATCTGGCCTATAACATGAAAGAGCCCGTTGGTAATGTAGTCGTCAACAAAACTGTTGTCTGGAAACAGACTGCGAATGAGCAATCCTGTAGCAAGACCGGACAACATTCCGACCAGCACTTTGGTGGTAAGGGAGTACTGACTCCATGTTTTGATCATGGGATTTTCCTGGAAGGAGAGAAATACCGCTGTAAACGTCAACCGTCCTCTAATAAAAAACATAACCAGGGTGAGCAGAATACAGTGAGGCATCTGAAGTACGTCATCTCACAAGATGAGCACTCTACATGAGTGGTACTTTATTAGACGATGTACTTTTAATAAGCAGATGGGTGATTACTTTCATCTGCTTAGGCATTCAGACAAGAGTAATCATAGTAGAAACACAATCAGTCAGAACAAAAACGGTTGTTAGTGCTGAAGACTACGCTGAGTAGAAAAGTTACTAAGAAAGTGGCAGGATGACTGATCATTACAATAACAGAAACCAGTTTTTACTGGATATTACCCGTATCCATGAGTCAGCATCTGCTACTCAAGACTTAGGGCTCTCAATTGAACTATCCCTTACCCGGGATTAACCATAGGGATTCAAATGACAATGACCGTCAAAGAATATTCTTTACAACTTCCTGATACCGGTGGCTTTTATACCGAACTCCGTCTTCAGGAAAACACCAAACAAACCATCCAGTTATTAAATGGGGATGTGATAGCCAACGATAAGGAATCGGTGGGTGGCAGCTCGGCCCGAATCTGTCAGAGAGGACAATGGGGCTTTGCCTCGGCACCTGAAATATCTTCGGATGCCATTGATAAAGCACTGATGAACGCTGGTAAGAATGCAGCCTTTCTGGCAGGTCATCAGGGCGATGATCAGTATAAAATCCCGGAGAGTCAATTCGAAAACAGCACCGATTTGTCCTCTGACAAAGCCGCGCCAACACTGAAAGAGAAGATGGCGTTCCTGAAAACCGTTGACGATTACATTCAAAATAATTGTGCCAATCTGCAGTCAAGAATTCTCCGCCTTCACCTTGAAGATATGGAAAAGCGCTTGATTACGTCTACAGGCTCTGATGGCTATAGCCTGATCCCCCGTTCTGTGCTCTACATCATGCTGACCATGAATAACGACAAGGGCGAACCGGTTGAGCTGATGCATATTTACAGTCGCCGTGGACAATATCAGGACAACATGACCGATCCCACCGAACTGTTTACTGAAATAGACATCCTGTATCAGCATCTGCTTAACAAAAAGGAAGCAATTCCAGCAAAAGCCGGAGTCAAGGATGTTATCCTCGATTCAGAACTTACCGGCATTCTCGCACACGAAGCAGTGGGGCACCCTACCGAAGCCGATATCGTGCTCGGCGGCTCCATTGCCGGTGACCTTCTCAATCAGAAAGTGGCCAGTTCCATGGTGAATATGGTGGACTTCGCCCATAGTCTTAATGGTGAAATGCTGCCGGTGCCTGTTTTTATGGACGATGAAGGGGCCGAAGCAAAAGATGCCGTGCTGATTGAAGATGGCATTCTCAAAAATTTCATGACCAACCGTCACACTGCTGCTGAACTGAATATGGAATTAAGCGGCAATGCCCGTGCATTCAAGTTCTTTGATGAGCCTCTGGTTCGTATGAGAAACACGGCTATCCTGCCTGGAAACGATAAGCTGGAGGAAATGATCGCTTCCATCGACGACGGTTACTATCTGATCAAGACCAACAATGGCCAGGCGGATACCACTTCCGAGTTTATGTTTGGTATTACCCTCGGTTATGAAATCAAAAATGGCAAGCTTGGCCGGGCTATTCAGGATACCACCATTTCCGGTATTGCATTCGATGTGCTGAAAACAGTCACCATGGTGTCTGACGAGCTGCACTGGGAGTGTTCTGGCTACTGCGGTAAAAAGCAGATTATTCCTGTGGGTGCCGGTGGACCGGCCATCAAATGCAGAGTTAACATCGGTGGGGAGTAAGGATACATGAGTGATTCACTAATCCAGCTAACACTGAAACAGATGCAAGCCGCTGGTTTTGATCGTACCCAGATCACCCTGACCTACGATGAGCAGCAGGAGCTGAATATAGAGAATGGCAAAATAAATTTGCTGCGCAGTGGTCAGGATCAGGAATTGTCTATAACCGGCATCCTCAAACATCGTGAAGCATCGCTGTCAATCACCAACCTGGATGAGAATAGCATTAACAGTGCCATTGCCAACCTGGTTGAAATGGCTGAAGGTTCAGAGCCTGATGAAGCCTACGATATAGCTCCACTTCAGGAAAGTGCCTCATTTTCTTCGGGATCTGAGCAAGCTGATCTTGATAAAATGTATGACTGCCTGAGTGAATTTCTGGTTCACCTGAAGGCAAATCATCCGAAAATCATCATGTCCGAGTGCTCTCTGGATTTCACCCGCTCCACCACACGACTGGTTAACAGTCATGGTGTTGATTTTACTGAAACCAGTGGCGCCTATAATGGTGGCATGCTGTTCAGCGCCAAGGATGATAAAAACACTTCGTCGTTCAACTACACAGGTTTCAGTGCCTTTGAGCTTGATAAGCCCATGGCTGAGTACGGAACTATCGAAAACCTGTTGCAGAGCACCAGTGATTCTCTGGAGGCGAAAGCTATTCCCGGAAAATTTGTCGGTGAAATAATTATCACACCGGATGCCATTAATGACTTTATTGGCTTCCTGAGTGACTCTGTTCACAGTATGCCAATGATTGCCGGAACCTCTCTCTACAAAGGCAAGCTGGGAGAACAGGTTGCGTCCGAAAAACTGACCCTGAAAAATCTGCCTCTCGATCCGGAGATGCCGGGAGGCTATAGCTTTACCGGTGACGGCTTTAAGGCTGAGAACAATACCCTGATTGAGAATGGCGTCCTTAACACCTACCTGCTGAGTCAATATGGTGCCCGGAAAACCGGTCTGGAAAGAGCCGTTAACCAGGGCGGCTGTACTGTCATGGAAACCGGCGATCAGACTCTGGAAGAAATGATAGCCTCTGTGGACGAAGGCATTATTCTGGGACGTTTCTCTGGTGGCCAGCCAGCCGATAAAGGAGACTTTTCGGGTATTGCCAAAAACAGTGTCTATGTAAAAAATGGCAAGGTGCAGTACGCACTGTCTGAAACCATGATTTCTGGCAATATGGCGAAGGTATTAAACGACATAGAATCTATTTCCAGAGAAAGTGTCGATTTTGGCGATAGCCGTTTGTCCTGGATGAAAGTCAGCGGGATTACTCTGTCCTGATAACAGTCCTGAGAATAGTTCTGGAAAGGAAAGTACCGCCCCATCAAGGGCAGTACTTTCCGGCCTTTAAGGTTTAAGTGAAGTAATAACGCTGCCGGTCGCTTTTTCACCCAGAATATCACTGATCATGGCCGCCAGTTCTCTTCTGGAACCATTACCACCACTGTGACCGAATGAATGTATAACATTCATATACCGCGTCAACAGCAATTTCAGTACTGTGACTCTGTCATGCTCTCCATATTTTTTCTTCAAGGCATCTATCGCTTCTCTGGTACTTTTCACCACGTATACATTGAATCGAACCAGCACTTGTATTTCACCTGGGACATTCTTTCCAAGCTTCTCGATCAATAATACAATCGCCTCCCAACTCATATGTCCTGCCAGTACTTCAGCCAATTGCTCTACATTGGATTCCGGGTAATTAGGCCTTGCCTGTGGAAGAATTTTTTTAAGTAGTTTGGCCAGTCTGGCTCGTATTGAATCGGTTGTTCGCTGCCATGAGAGTGGTTCGACAGTACCCACCCCTCTCGCTGCATTAGCTGGCTGCCCTGAAGTTAAAGACCCAGGTTGGCTCACTGCCTCTGCCTGGTTTCCTGCGTCAAGATTACCAGAAGGCACAGGGTTAGCAGACGTGCGTGGTTGGACGGTATCCTCCTCTATGGCTTCATCACCTGGCTGCCCTGAAGATAAAGACCCAGGTTGACTCACTGCCTCTGCCTGGTTTCCTGCGTCAAGGTTCCCAGAAGGCACAGGGTTAGCAGGCGTGCGTGGTTGGACGGCATCCTCCTCTCTGGCTTCATCATCTGGCTGCCCTGAAGTTAAAGACCCAGGGGGACTCACTGCCTCTGCCTGGTTTCCTGCGTCAAGGTTCCCAGAAGGCACAGGGTTAGCAGGCGTGCGTGGTTGGACGGCATCCTCTTCTCTGGCTTCATCAGCTGGCTGCCCTGAAGATAAAGACCCAGGTTGACTCACTGCCTCTGCCTGGTTTCCTGCGTCAAGGTTCCCAGAAGGCACAGGGTTAGCTGGTTGTTGTGGAAGAACAGGAATATCATCCCCAACACTTTCAAGTCTCGGAAGCTGATCAAAATCTATCAGTTTTTCAATATCACTCTCCACTGGAGGAGACAATGGCTCACCCTCAGGAATACTAACAGGCTTAGACTCACTAGCTACTTCAGTTTCAGGTTTGCCAGTTTTTGCTGTTAAAGCAATACTTAATGGATGAATAAATTCAGCCTCGGGATGATGACGGTTTCTAAACCGGTTCCGTTCAAGGAAGGGTTTAACAGCTCTTCCTACGGCTGTATCTTCCTGAATGCTGGCAAGCCCGGGGTTCGGGGGGCCTACAGAGGTGTGTTTTTTTTTCATTTTACGGCTATCCATTGAATGCCTTCCAGGCACATTTCTGGATACATCAGTTCCTGATTTGATGTCATGGTTATGGACTGAACCCGTTCTGCCTGGTACCTGCACAACACTGCCTGGTGAAGGTATTGAAGGTGCCCAGCTTTCTGGATCATTGCTTCCTTTTGGAATAATAACACCCGGAAAACTTCGCGCTTGCCTGTCTGAATAACGACCAGCCCCATTCCGGTCCAGTGTTCCAAATGCCGTTGACTGAGGCCTTTCTTTAATTCGACTTTCTAAGGTTACTGGTTGTCTTGGATAGGATTGGTCGAATTGGGGTAAATAAAAGCTTTGTCGGTGAGATTCTCTTTCGTCAAAATCCCTCCTGGTTTGAACAGAGGGAATATTTCGCTGACTATTGAAGGAGTGAGCCCTTCCAACGGTAGCCCTTCTTTTAGATCGAACTCGTTGAGCTGGCTCAACTGACGGTCGCTGACTGAATACCAGATTGGTATCAGAATGCCTGACGACACCAAAACTATTAAACGACGACTGTCGCTGAGCATGCTTCGGAAAATGCAAAGAACGCTGACGCTGTAATCCGGAACCAGGCTGGCTGATAGTATCTGGATTACGGGAAAATTGATGTCTCAGTGATGTATTGAGGCTGATTTCATTGAGTACGGTTAATGGACAATCTGAAAAAACAGTCTCCAGAAAACGTTGTAGCAACAAGGGAAGGTCTGATTGATTATTCAACAGCATGGTAATCAAGTCTTGCTGCTGGTTCAGTAACATTTCAATGTTTGCCTGAGTGTAACCACGGCCTATGACTAATTGTCCGCCTGCCCCTAACAGCCGGTTGATCGCCTGTTGATAATTATTGATCAACCTTCCCGAGGAATTGGAGTGATTAGCAATAGCATGGTAAAGAGTTCCAATGCGACGGATAAATTCATTATCCCAGTCGACATTCCCCACCTCCAGAAATGCCATCAAGAACTTCCACAGTTTTAACAGGGCCTCTTCCTCTTCCTGAAAATCACTGCCAACTTCCAGTAGAGGCTTCCATGGATTGGGTGGTTTGCGGCCATCACCGCCACTGCCTGTACTGGAAGCAGAACTTTCTCCTCGAGAGCTGCCCGTCTGATCACGTGGGTCTGAAGAACTTCGTTTTTGTTCCCTGAAACTTGATGATCTTGAAACTCTTTTCCCCTTTTTGTCTTCGCCGGCCAAAGGAAGGCTAAATATTCGGGGTAGTGAGCCGGACACTTCAAGGAAAGCCTCATGACGGCCCAATTCGATGGAAGCTGGGCATAAGTCTGGAGATTCGTCATTTTGATACACTGAGAGCCCCAGGAATGTCTGAATCCAGCCGGGGTCAGAGAAAGCGATTCCGGTTAAGTGATCGGTAGGTAGATCACCTGTATTGACCGGTAATAACAGATGAGAATCAATCTGAACATCATGCCCATTAATCAGAATTGAAGGCTGCTGACCATTCACCGTTATCAGTCTGGCCGTTTCTGAATTCTGATAATATGTGTCGGGAGAATGACCATTAAAAATCAGATGCCAGTATCCATCATCTTCACTGTAAGAATAATTTAACCCGTAATAACAGAACGCCTCTTTCCCCCCTGATACCATCACTCGTATGGATTGTCCTGTATTCAGCGTGACCATTCCCCTGGCATACACTTCTCCGGTAAATATAACCAGTTCACAGTTTTCTGGCATTGATTCAACAGCATCATCGAGAAACTCTGAAGGCTGCATCAGTTTACTGCAGTGGTCACCATCAATACCCTCCTCCTCGTTCTGAGTATCTGTTTGAGCTATGCTGAACCAGCCCTGAAACCAGACTATGAAAAACAGCCACCACTTTGATAACGCACCTGACTCCGACTCACCCTTCTTATCATTTGTCAGAATCAGGGGTTCGGGTAGGAAATGCAGTGATTGAGAAGGAACTTTTAAGTAAGTGGATATATGGGCTGAGCTCGCAACCGGAAAATCGATATCATATATGCCAGCTAAAAGAGGGTTACCAGGAACAGGAAACAACAAAACAATGAAAAGTAAAAACAAAGATACAGCTTTCTTTGATCCACAGTCACTCACTAAGGACAATAATTTTTTTTCTCTGATTTTAAGGATGATGGTTTCCACCTCTGTTTGTCACAGCTGCGACAGCTTTATAACATTGCCGTCTCGACTGAAAGTCTAAACCCTCC
The DNA here is from genome assembly GCA_965208385.1 of Endozoicomonas sp. Classification (GTDB taxonomy): domain Bacteria; phylum Pseudomonadota; class Gammaproteobacteria; order Pseudomonadales; family Endozoicomonadaceae; genus Endozoicomonas. The sequence goes on along the minus strand of CBDBOO010000062.1, from coordinate 50,467 downwards.
GGGTATTAAAGGACGAACAAACATTCTGCACCAGAACCGGTGCATCTGATTCTCATATACATCTATTTTTTCTTAATAAAAATGCAACGAGATTCAAATCCAATATCAGATCAGCTATTCCCCATGCTTATACGACATCGGTAACAGCGTATAAGAAGCATCACACGCAGGGCGCAGCTACAGCTGCTTACGTGTTGAGATATGTAATTTTTCCCAAAACTCGACTATTTATCACGAGCATACAAAATATATACGACTTCGTACGCTAGTGATACCAAGGGGTTTAATGAAACGTGGGGAATTGCTGATATCAGATAACCCACACTGTTAATCGATGCTATCAATCGATGCGATCTCACTAAGCATGGAGGCTATGTTCCCGTCAATAGTTGGGAGCACTAAAGTCCTATAAAAACTTTATTTTCCTGCTCCACATATGGCTATTCATGAGATAGGAAGGTATCCCAGAACAAATCGCTGTTCTTTGGGCAATAAACAAATGCAATATACAAGATTTAGTCATATCTCTACTTTATAAGGCACGTCTGTAGCCCTGTAAACATAGGGAGTAAGCAATACAACTATTGGCGGGAACATAGCCAAGCATGGACGTTATAAAACAGTTAAGTTATAGAAAAGAATTCTTCAGCACGATATATTTCATCGTAATAAACCGGACACAATAATATTTGCACTTACATAAGAACTAAATGAAAATATCTTACATCTGATAATTACTTTTTCTTTTCGTTTATCCTTCACTTATATTAATCGAGCAGTTAATCAAAAAAAACCAACCTGACTCGACACACTAAAATTACTTTCTCGAAAAAGCTTTTTTCTGATCTACCAGAAAACAAAATCAACCAAGCACAAGAGAAAAACCCATTATTACTTATATATAAAGCTAACTCAACAAAGCTTTAGCCATAAAAACTGATACACCGACAAAGGTTTTCAAGCCGACAATCACACAACAATAATCAGGTACTTTTAACTAACAGAATCTTGATGAATATAAATTAAGATACTATTATTTCTTTGCAGTTTTTTCCCGAAATTAATAAAATTTAAAACAAAAAAATGAAATGAATAATTCAATCATTAACAGACTTATAAGGCTATGTTCCCGCCAATAGTTGTATTGCTTACTCCCTATGTTTACAGGGCTACAGACGTGCCTTATAAAGTAGAGATATGACTAAATCTTGTATATTGCATTTGTTTATTGCCCAAAGAACAGCGATTTGTTCTGGGATACCTTCCTATCTCATGAATAGCCATATGTGGAGCAGGAAAATAAAGTTTTTATAGGACTTTAGTGCTCCCAACTATTGACGGGAACATAGCCGACTTATAACCTTTGGACTCTATTTAATATTAAATATTCTGGTTTCCGGAACAGCCTATTCAAGCACTGATCAAGATACAGCCAGCGGTCAAATTAACAGATCTTTATCAACAGCCGATCCAGATAGTGAAGATGATGATCATGAAACATCAGCCTATATTGACGACTTAAAAAAGACATATCCCGACTTCAAAAAAGAGTTGAATCAGTATCAAGACAACTTTCAGAAGTTCTACAATCCAATACAGATCTAAATGAAACATTTACACAGAGCAAGGATTCATCTGAAAAAAAGCTACGACATTTAAAAAAATAAACCACTGATTTACAGGACAAAACCAGCCTGATTATGCAACAACAAATTGGCTCTGTAGTCAAAATGTTCTCTTCCGAACTGGCACGCTTAAACCAGATGTTATTAAACCTCCATCAGCAATTACTGGGTGGCCATAGTTCTATTCAGCAGATACCCCCTGTTCCTGTTGTTCATATTGAAAATCAGCCAGTAACAGCAGCAGCTCAAGGTGAAGATCAGGTACCTGCAGAATCTCTCGAAACTGAAGCAGCTGTTGATTCATCTAAAGGCAGTAAGGAGAGTACTGGCCACTCACAAACAAAAAGATCAACCGATATAAAACCAGCGATTCCAGTAAAGCCAACAATTACTGTTGCCCCCGGAAAAACCTCTACATCATCACGGAGAGTCAAAGCTGCTCAAGAGAAGGTGCAGCTAGAGCCCGATACTTCACGTCGAAGAACGACTTCAGAAGTACCCGTGGTAACTGACAAACCAGCAACTGGGGAAGGTACTCAGGCAACGGCTGCAGCAAAGCCTGACCGTTCAACACACTCGCCCGCTGACACTAAAACTGACTCAACAGCTGAAGCAGGCACCGGGGCACCACAGACCGGAAAGGGTGAGGTGAAGAGTAAGGTTTCTGTAGAGCTAGAACCAAAGCTCTTAATCCCCTATGAGGGTACTCAAACGTCTGCACCTGCACTGGAACCAGCATTTGTAGAACCGCCTGTTGCACCCGTTGCCGTTGCCAGTGGAAATGCTGGTGCATCCAATGCCAGCCCCATCGACGCCAGTAGAGTATCCAATAGCTTCGTTCGGTTTACCTCTTCACTGAATGAGATGCAGAGGAAGCTGAATTCACTGCCCAATCTGGGATTTATCCCTGCTCTGTTCGCTAGCAGCAATTCCCGTCGATTATTCAACTCTTTGCGAGACTAGGTCTACGGGATGGCCAAAAAAAATGTTTTCGCAGACTCAAGAGACTAAAATAGAAAGACCTGATATCAGTCGCCGTTGAGTCAATCATGACTACTGCTCTCCAGAAATACAGCAAGCATCTTAATGTTAATAACCTAATCCTTCAGGTCTGTAAATGCTTTGATCAAATCCCGGATTACCGCCCTAACCATTGTGCCAATGGCATCCCTTTTCCCAACTTTGCAAAATCTGCCTTTGCCATGATGCATCAGAAGTATGATTCACTTCTGTCGTTTGATACTGATCAGGCCGACCCTGTTATTCGCCATAACCTTGAAACTCTTTATCACGTGAAAGACGGCAAGGTGCCTTGTGATACCCACATGAGAGAAATTCTTGATCCAATAGATCCAGGCGAGTTTCGCAAGCCATTCAAAAAACTTTTCTCCCTGGTTCAACGAAACAAACTTCTCAAGGCCTTCGAATTCAAAAGACTATTATCTGATGCCTGTTGATGGAACAGGTCTCTTTTATTCCGGGGAGTGCCGTTGCAACGATTGTTGTGTAAAGAATAAGGGAAAAACCAACGAATCCTATTATCACAACTTGATGGGTGGTTGCATAGTTCATCCTGACCAAAAAACAGTCATTCCCTTTGCACCGGAAGCCATCGTTCTTCAGGATGGTGCCACCAAAAATGACTGTGAAAAAAACGCAATATAACGCTATCTGGCACACATGAAGCGAGAGCACCCTCATCTTGATTTTATCGTTCTTTTGGATGGTCTTTACGCTGACAACCCCACCATTGAACTGATCAAGGGCTATGAATGGCATTATATTATCGTTGCCAAAGATGGAAATCATCTATCGCTTATTGAGGCTATGGATGCGCTGTGTGAACAGGGCAATATCAAATACCATGAGATAATCAATAAAGAACAGGGCCTAAAACATTGGTTTCGTTACGCCAATAACGTGCCACTTAATGCATCCGAATTCGCTATGGATGTCAATGTTCTGGATTATGTAGAGACCGATATAGACGCCATACCTGGTGCCAGCTATTCCCCATGCTTATACGACATCGGTAACAGCGTATAAGAAGCATCACACGCAGGGCGCAGCTACAGCTGCTTACGTGTTGAGATATGTAGTTTTTCCCAAAAACTCGACTGCATACAAAATATATACGACTTCGTACGCTAGTGATACCAAGGGGTTTAATGAAACGTGGGGAATTGACCTGGTGCTGGGTTACTGATATTGAGTTGACAGAAGAAACCGTTGAAGCCGTTATGATAGGAGGTCGATGTCGCTGGCATATAGAAAACCAAACGTTTAATACCCTGAAAAATCAAGGCTACAACATTGAGCATAACTACGGTCATGGGAAGCATCATCTGTTCGAACCTGGCTTATTTGACCTTTTTGGCATTTATGGTTGATCAAATTCAGGAAATGACCAGCCCGGAGTTTAAAAAGGCCTTAAAAGAACGATCGAAAGGCGTTCGATACCTGTGGAAGTTAGTGACACGCATTTTCCTGTCTTGGTTTCTTGATGGCTGGGATGAGCTGTATGAAGCGATTAACAAAGGTATAAAACCGGGCCGGATTAAAATTAACAGCTCATAGGATATAGATGTAGTCAGGGTTTCAGGGTAAACAGTAAATTCAGTGATGCACTTTAAGTGCAAGGATGTGCTTGTCAGTCTTTTTTGAAGCTGTAAATAAATTTATACATCCATCGTCGCTTTATGATCGGGAACTGCTGGTTCGCTAGTGTAACTAATTTATCTTCACTATTAACCCAGAAAATAGATAAACCAGATAATCTGGATCGATGCTGCAGTTTTTAGCGTTTGACAGGATATTCTGATGTGAATATCGAAACCAGACTACTGCTGCGCCTCCTGCATCAAGCCCAGCGAGATACGATAACGACACAACAGCAGGCTGACAGGGTACATTCCCATTTTATAACCGTCAAGTGTCGCTAGTACTGCGTTTTTCTGATTTGAGACTGAGGAACGTCTGACCGACCAGATAATTTCTATTTATCCAATTCAGAGACGATATTCATATTCAACAGCGTATAAGAAGCATCACACGCAGGGCGCAGCTACAGCTGCTTACGTGTTGAGATATGTAGTTTTTCCCAAAAACTCGACTATTTATCACGAGCATACAAAATATATACGACTTCGTACGCTAGTGATACCAAGGGGTTTAATGAAACGTGGGGAATTGCTGACCTGGTGCTGGGTTACTGATATTGAGTTGACAGAAGAAACCGTTGAAGCCGTTATGATACAAAAGGACTTTCCTCTTCAGGTCGATGTCGCTGGCATATAGAAAACCAAACGTTTAATACCCTGAAAATCAAGGCTACAACATTGAGCATAACTACGGTCATGGGAAGCATCATCTGGCTTCGAACCTGGCTTATTTGACCTTTTTGGCATTTATGGTTGATCAAATTCAGGAAATGACCAGCCCGGAGTTTAAAAAGGCCTTAAAAGAACGATCGAAAGGCGTTCGAACCTACCTGTGGAAGTTAGTGACACGCATTTTCCTGTCTTGGTTTCTTGATGGCTGGGATGAGCTGTATGAAGCGATTAACAAAGGTATAAAACCGGGCCGGATTAAAATTAACAGCTCATAGGATATAGATGTAGTCAGGGTTTCAGGGTAAACAGTAAATTCAGTGATGCACTTTAAGTGCAAGGATGTGCTTGTCAGTCTTTTTTGAAGCAATGTAAATAAATTTATACATCCATCGTCGCTTTATGATCGGGAACTGCTGGTTCGCTAGTGTAACTAATTTATCAGATGACCCTGAGGCTGCGTTGAAATCCTTCACTATTAACCCAGAAAATAGATAAACTAACAGATAATCTGGAAGAAAGTCAGCAACATCAATCAGAGGAAAATGAGGCGGCTCTATCTGTCGTACGGGAAGATCTGGAAAAACTTAAAAGATTGGCTGATACAATTAATACAGAATTAAAAACTGAAGCAGAAGACCTTAATAAAAAACTCGATACTTTAAAACGATCTCAGGCTGATTCAACACGCCTTTCAGAACAACAATATGAGCAGCAAAAAGCTCATACTCAGGATAAAATAAGAAAAGTAGTTCAACAGGTAGAAGCGCTTAAAAATGAGTTAGAAGAAAAAGATCGAGCCTTAGCTGAACAACGCCATCAAGAGTCAAAAGAAAGTGCAGGTTTTGTAAAATCAAAAACTGATCATTTAAAAAAACAGCTTGAAAATGATAAAGAACAAATTGAAGGAAAAATAGAAAACCTCAGTCAAAAACTTGAACAGCTGACTAGAGACCTGCGAGAAGAAGATCAGATACTGGGGCTCTTCCCTGATTTTAGTGGGTGATTTAATCTATATTGAACACTTCAAGGCAAGGATGCCGACATGCGCGATAAAGAACTCTACTCTAAAATACTTGGCGTTGAAACTCCGTGGCATGTCGCTCACGTGGAACTCTCCATTACTGAAGGAAAAGTCGAAATCTTTCTCGAACATGATGGCAAAAAGCCTTCTAAATGCAGTGTTTGTGATAAACCCTCTCCGGGTTACGATCGACGTCAGAAGAAGTGGCGGCATCTGGATACCTGCCAGTTTCAAACCATCCTTATTGCTGATGTTCCGCGTACACAATGTTCCGATCACGGTGTAAAAACAATACAGGTTCCATGGGCTGAACCGAACTCTGGTTTTACGGCCTTGTTTGAAGCACTTGTTATTGACTGGCTGAAAGAGGCAACAACCAGTGCAGTTGCCCAACAAATGAAGCTTAGCTGGAATGCCATCGACGGTATCCAACAGCGTGCAGTAGCGAGAGGTCTGGCACGCAGAGTACACGACAATCCCAAACGGTTAGCCGTTGACGAAACCTCATTCCAGAAGAGGCGTGAGTACGTCACTGTGGTTACAGATCATGAAAAAGGCATTGTTTTACATTTGGCCGACAACCATAAAGCTGACAGCCTCAATGAGTACTTTGAGACCCTGACGCCAGACCAGAAAGCCGGTATTGAATGCGTTACCATGGATATGTGGAAGCCCTTTATCAAGGCAGTCACATTGCATGTGCCAGAAGCCAGGGAGCGAATAGCATTTGACAAGTTCCATGTTGCCCAGTACTTAGGCAATGCGGTCAATAAAGTTCGCATAGAAGAGCATAAAGCGCTTATGTCTACAGGGTCAGACTTACTCAAAGGTACCCGGTTTGACTGGCTAACAAATCCTGAAAATATGAGCGATGAAAAGTGGGAAGCGTTCGAGCCGTTGCGTGATTCAAAGCTGAAAACAGCACGAGCCTGGGCCATCAAAGAGATGGCGATGACACTGTGGAATTACACATCACGAGCTTGGGCTATCAAGGCATGGAAACGGTGGCTGAGCTGGGCACTGAGGTGTCGGCTTGAACCTGTTCGTAAAGTGGCCAAGATGATCAAAGAACACCTGTGGGGAATTATTAACGCAATAGTTCTGAAAGCCGACAATGGCCGTGCAGAAGGCATGAATGGAAAGATACAGCGACTCAAGGGTCGAGCCTACGGCTACAGAAACAGAGAAAGGTTCAAAACTGCAATTTACTTTCATTGTGGTGGCCTTGATCTTTATCCAAGAGGGGTGAAGCGCTGAAATTTACCCACACAATCTGAGGTAGAGCCGATACTGGAAGATCGTATTAACAGTGGCCTTTCTGAATTCTGCTCACACTGCCGAAGAAAAGAGAACCGAATTAATAGAACAGATAAAGCAGGAAAAAGAAGGAACCGATGAACAGATTCATCAACTTCATCATAAAATAGAACAATTGTCGCATGAACTACAGGAAAAAGATCAGGCTCTGAAGGAAAGACTTAATAAAGAATTAACTGAATCAGAAGATTCTGTTAAATCAAAAAGGCTCTACCTCAGATTGTGTGGGTAAATTTCAGCGATTCACCCCTCTTGGATAAAGATCAAGGCCACCACAATGAAAGTAGATTGCAGTTTTGAACCTTTCTCTGTTTCTGTAGCCGTAGGCTCGACCCTTGAGTCGCTGTATCTTTCCATTCATGCCTTCTGCACGGCCATTGTCGGCTTTCAGAACTATTGCGTTAATAATTCCCCACAGGTGTTCTTTGATCATCTTGGCCACTTTACGAACAGGTTCAAGCCGACACCTCAGTGCCCAGCTCAGCCACCGTTTCCATGCCTTGATAGCCCAAGCTCGTGATGTGTAATTCCACAGTGTCATCGCCATCTCTTTGATGGCCCAGGCTCGTGCTGTTTTCAGCTTTGAATCACGCAACGGCTCGAACGCTTCCCACTTTTCATCGCTCATATTTTCAGGATTTGTTAGCCAGTCAAACCGGGTACCTTTGAGTAAGTCTGACCCTGTAGACATAAGCGCTTTATGCTCTTCTATGCGAACTTTATTGACCGCATTGCCTAAGTACTGGGCAACATGGAACTTGTCAAATGCTATTCGCTCCCTGGCTTCTGGCACATGCAATGTGACTGCCTTGATAAAGGGCTTCCACATATCCATGGTAACGCATTCAATACCGGCTTTCTGGTCTGGCGTCAGGGTCTCAAAGTACTCATTGAGGCTGTCAGCTTTATGGTTGTCGGCCAAATGTAAAACAATGCCTTTTTCATGATCTGTAACCACAGTGACGTACTCACGCCTCTTCTGGAATGAGGTTTCGTCAACGGCTAACCGTTTGGGATTGTCGTGTACTCTGCGTGCCAGACCTCTCGCTACTGCACGCTGTTGGATACCGTCGATGGCATTCCAGCTAAGCTTCATTTGTTGGGCAACTGCACTGGTTGTTGCCTCTTTCAGCCAGTCAATAACAAGTGCTTCAAACAAGGCCGTAAAACCAGAGTTCGGTTCAGCCCATGGAACCTGTATTGTTTTTACACCGTGATCGGAACATTGTGTACGCGGAACATCAGCAATAAGGATGGTTTGAAACTGGCAGGTATCCAGATGCCGCCACTTCTTCTGACGTCGATCGTAACCCGGAGAGGGTTTATCACAAACACTGCATTTAGAAGGATTTTTGCCATCATGTTCGAGAAAGATTTCGACTTTTCCTTCAGTAATGGAGAGTTCCACGTGAGCGACATGCCACGGAGTTTCAACGCCAAGTATTTTAGAGTAGAGTTCTTTATCGCGCATGTCGGCATCCTTGCCTTGAAGTGTTCAATATAGATTAAATCACCCACTAAAATTAGGGAAGAGCCAAAAAAGAGCGGTTCTCTATTCCTCCTTAGATAATATCCCCTTCTCCATAGCCTTCACTATTATTCGAGAGCCCAGTTGACAGGTTAAATCACATCGACCATAGTGCACTCTAAATATACGCCAAAGCATATATACAATATATTAATAAACCTGTTACAGAACAGGGAGCGACAATGGCCAATATTGTTTAATCATCACACCATCGCACAGGCTAAAGATCCATCTATACTGGCCTGTGCAAATCAGTCTGGTTAACGACGGTATCATTGATTAGCCAGGAATCATTTATCAGTACAGAATAATTTTATGAGCATTAAAATTGGTATAAACGGCTTTGGCCGTATTGGTCGCCTGGTTCTTAGATCTGCATTTCACTGGCCAGATCTGGAATTCGTTCGCATTAATGATCTGGCAGGAGACAGCAAGGCTCTGGCTCACCTGCTGGAATTTGACTCTGTTCAGGGCAGCTGGAAAGAACAGATCTCAGCTGAAAATAAGGGTATCACCATCAATGGCCAGTTCATCCATTGCACGCAGGAATCCAGTATTGACTCCGTAGACTGGTCTGACTGTGATGTCGTCATCGAAGCCACCGGCGTTCACCGTAAGACAGAACTATTACAGAAGTACCTTGATCAGGGTGTCAAACGTGTAGTGGTTACTGCTCCTGTTAAAGAAGAATCCGTTCTCAATGTGGTTATGGGGGTTAACGACCACCTGTTTGATCCACAGAAACATACCATTATTACTGCAGCGTCCTGCACCACTAACTGTCTGGCACCTGTTGTAAAAGTAATCCACGAAAAACTGGGTATCGAACGTGGTTCCATGACCACCATTCATAACCTGACCAATACCCAGACCATTCTGGACGCCCCTCATAAGGATCTCCGTAGAGCACGTGCCTGTGGCATGTCCCTGATTCCAACCACCACTGGCTCAGCAACCGCCATTACCCAGATTTTTCCGGAACTCAAGGGTAAACTCAATGGTCATGCCGTGCGTGTACCTCTGGCCAATGCGTCCATTACCGATGTGGTGTTCGATGTTGCCCGTGACACAACAGTGGAGGAGGTCAATCAGCTGTTGAAAGAAGCTTCGGAAAATGAACTCAAGGGAATCCTTGGCTTTGAAGAAAGACCTCTTGTTTCCATTGACTATAAAGGTGATTGCCGTTCTTCGATCATCGATGCTCTGTCTACCATGGTCGTCGATAAGCGCATGGTGAAAATTTATGCCTGGTACGACAATGAAATGGGCTACGCCTGTCGTACCGCTGAACTGGTGCTGAAAGCAGGTCGTTCCTGATCAATAACGAATTAGAGTCAGACAGAAATATGTTTTTTTGTTTGACTCATGGTCTGTGTCGATACAACATAATCGTTATTCGACGATAAGCAATGAAATGACTATGTCCACACAATGCCTCAGCGATCTTGCTGATATTTCTTACGATAGTTCCACCGAAAAGCAGCTGGCAGCCGCTGCAAAAGCCCTCGCACACCCGGCCAGGATACGATTGTTAAAGATTCTGTCCGGCAGAAAGTGTCTGGGCAACGACCTGGTGGGTGATCTGGGTCTGGCCCAGTCAACGGTTTCCGAACATCTGCGGATACTGAGGGAAGCAGGCTTTGTTGATGCGGAAGTGCAGCACCCCAGAACCTGTTATTCCATCAATCAGCCGCGATTAAACGAACTGACAGAGCTACTGAATTACCTGACTCTGGATTAATAAACAAACTATCTCAGTTCTCTATCTGAGTTTTTTTATCACTTTTAATCGTTTTTCGACGATACACGAATAGGAATAAGATCATGGGTATCTTTGAACGCTACCTCAGCCTCTGGGTCACTCTCGGCATTATTGCCGGCATCACTGGCGGTATATTGCTGCCTGAGCTCTTCAATCTGCTGGCTCAACTGGAATACGCAAACATCAATCTGGCCATTGCCATACTGATCTGGCTGATCATTTACCCGATGATGATGCAGGTGGATTTTAATGCTATAAAAAATATCCATCGTCGTCCAAGGGGGCTGATTGTCACTCTCACTATCAACTGGCTGATCAAGCCATTTACCATGGCGCTGCTGGCAATATTTTTCATCAGAACTGTTTTTGGCAACTGGATTAACCCTGCACTGGGTGAACAGTATATTGCCGGAATGATCTTACTGGGTGTTGCCCCCTGCACTGCCATGGTGTTTGTCTGGAGCCAGCTGACCAAAGGTGATCCGAATTACACACTGGCTCAGGTGGCGGTAAATGATTTGATCATGGTCGTTGCTTTTGCACCACTGGCGGCTTTCCTGCTGGGTGTTACCAATGTCATTGTACCCTGGGATACTTTGCTTCTGTCGGTCTCTCTTTTTGTGGTTATCCCCTTGTTGGCTGGCTGGATAACACGAAAAATCCTACCCGATGCCGAAGCGATTGAACGTTTGGGCGGGAAAATAAAACCTTTCTCCATTATTGGTTTAATCGGAACCGTTATTTTGTTGTTTGGTTTCCAGGCTGAGAAAATTCTCGCTAATCCACTGGATATTCTGATGATTGCTGTTCCACTGATTATCCAGACCTACCTGATTTTTGCTATCGCCTACATCTGGATGAAGAAGTGGAAACAGCCTCATAACATTGCTTCTCCGGGCGCCATGATTGGTGCGTCCAATTTTTTTGAACTTGCCGTGGCTGTGGCTATCACTCTATTCGGATTGAATTCCGGCGCAGCTCTGGCCACAGTGGTCGGGGTACTGGTTGAGGTACCGGTTATGTTGTCTTTGGTGGCTTATTCTAACCGTACCCGTAATCAGTTTGTTACGTAGGCAAACCATTGCTTTAGCTTAATGCTCCGCTGACAGTGTCCAATCGATGAAGTCAACGGAGTACACTGTTATGGTAAATAGTCAGACACATTTACTGTCTGATATTGAGGGCTTCTTCGGATGAAATCCTGAAAAAAGGCAGTATGTGCGGCTCCCATAAGAATGAAAACCCGATCATTCTGGCTAACCGGAACCTGCAGGAAGTTATCATACATACGCAGATTGCGCTGATAGAATTTTGCCGCCTCATCTGAACCTTCAAAATTATCTTTGGTCCTGAAATAACCCAACTGATCGGCATTAGCGGTTATCAAGAAGTCGTAATAATCCTGAGTATTCAGATGTCTCAGATGTTTCGATACAGAATCAGCCGGGGGCTTTGTCGCATTTTTACCGATCCAGCCTGGCACCCAGGATGTATAGGACTGAGATCCGGTGTTTTCTGTTTTTCCAGCCCTAGATGGTTCGAAACCCAAGACAAAAAACTGTGATCATATTCATACTTTGATAATACTGTTGCTTTGATTCAGTAGATTCATGATTATTTCTCTTTTCACAGTTATACTCTGACATGGATGAATAATAATTATAGGTTTGCCGTGAAAATCCCCGAATTCAGGACGCAAGCAGCCGCCCTGCACAGAACAAGGAACTATCGTATTAATTGTGGATCAGGTTAATTATCGAACCTGATCCAAATAGCCATACTCGTCCAGCCTGCGTAACCAGCGCGGTGCATTCTTCCTAACCATCAAACCCTCGTAATCAGTGTCAGGATCAATATAAGGCTGTCGTTTCTTGAGTAAGGTATAAATCACACGAATCAGTTTATGTGCAATGGCAATCAGACTTCGTTTGTGACCCCTGCGGATCACCAGACTCTGATATTTACCCTTGAACTGACTCTTGGTCTTGATCGCTGCATTCGCCACTTCGCACAGTGTCGTTTTGATCATCTTATTCCCTTTTCGGGTTCGACCACTTTTACGCTTGCCTGCGCTTTCATTATTGCCCGGGCAGAGTCCGGCCCAGGAAGCAATCTCCTTCATGCCGCCAAACTGACTCATATCATCACCTATTTCTGCGATCAGTGCTGCGGCACTCATCTCACCGACTCCGGGGAGAGTTTGCAGAATTTGCCAGGCTTCTTTCCAAGACTGAACCGTACTCAGAATCTGGACTTCCAGCTTCTGCTGCTGTTCATTCAGGAAATTAATGTGATCCCGGATATCTTTCAGCACAATAAGATGAGAAGGGGATAACTTCTCGTCCATACTGTCCATCAGCTGTTTTCTGTCTGCCTTCAGACGGCCATCCGCTTTCTTGATAATATCCTGAAGGGATTCACCATCAATCAGGGCGTTCACCATGCGCTGACCTGACTTGCCGTTGATGTCACTGATCAGGCCGCCGAGTCGAATACCGCTGTCGTCTAGCGTTTTATGAAGACGGTTCTTCTCATTGGCTATTTGCTTGACCATTGTATCTCGTCGGCGAGTCAGCAAACGCAGCTGTTCCTGATCCGGATGTGGCACAAAACTCGGACGAACCAGACCACAATGGGCAAGGTGAGCGAGCCACTGACTGTCCAGTGTATCGGTCTTGCGACCGGGTACATTCTTGACGTGTCGGGCATTCACCACCCAGGGCTTCAGATCACGACCAATGATGGACGCATAAATACTTTTCCAGTAAACACCCGTACTCTCCATTACGACCAGATCGATCTGATGCTGTTGAAGGAACTGGCACATTAATTCCCGATCTTTGCGGAAAGTACCAAATTCACGGGTTAATACTTGAATGTCGCCTTCTGGCATTTCTTTGCGAACGGCAACCATGACCATCATTTTATGGACATCAATGCCTGCACAGTTTTTCACAATGGGTTGCATCGTCTATGCTCCAAAGGTTCACGGAGGAACAGCAGAGCCTGACGGACTGGATCGGATCGCCATAGTCTCACTTGGAGAAAAGGGCTGTTTGCCGTGCATTCAATGTTCCAGAAATGGAGCCTTGATGGTGCCAGTTCTGAACCATGAGATAAGCGAGGGTGCGAACGATCCAGCCCAGGTCAATTTGTATTCAGGGTCTAAAAGCCACTGCAAAAACATCGACCACTGTCAGGCTCTGCATCAGATACATTGTGGCAGAGTATTATTTTCATGCTGCAGGGTGACCGAAAATACGGTCATGAAGATTTGTATTGTGACTGAAATAGGGAAGTTATTTGCATTTGGCTTGTTTAGTGCGCTTTTGTCAGGTTGTGGCGGAGGCGGAGGTGGTGGTGATTCTGAACCATCCCCCCAGAATAATCCTGCTCCAGGTACCGGCTCAGATACTGGATTTACTATAAATCATGGAAATCTTTCAATGGTCGCAGTAACGGCCATGGGTTCCATTGAAAGCCTTGTTCAAATGGGACATTGGGCAGTGGAATCCGGAAGAGACTCAATTTTTCGCCAGGACTTAAACACAACTCTCACCTGCACCAATGGCGGTGAGCGAACTCTAACCTTAATCGACAATGATAATTCTGATGAGCTGAGCCAGGGTGACCGGATTGAAATTAATTACCAGGGCTGTGAGGATGAATCTTTTCAGGATAGCCTGTCTGGAACGGCAATTCTCGATATTAACGAACTGGATATTGATGAACCGAATAGACAGCTGACCTCTGCAACCTTCACAGTCAATTTGAATGACTTGTTTATTTCCACTTCAAAATTACAGATATTAGAAGCTTTTCGAGTCGCCTTTCAGCGTACAGCGAGTGAGCAGTCCATCACAGTCATGCAACTGAGCAATCCGACCAGAGTCGTTGCCGAAGGTATTACTACATTACACTTATCAGATTATGCCATTACAAAATCTCTGGACACTGCAACCGCCAGATATTCCGTAACCGGCAGAATTATGGTAGCGATGGATGCCCCCGGGGTTGAGGCACTGGATAACGCTCGTTTTTCTGTGGTATTCGTTGTCCCGTTTAAAAACTATTTTGGACAGGAACCTGTGATCGGTGAAGTTGATGTAATAGCCGAAAACGGCCAATTAAGTCTGCGTGTAAACTCGATAGAAAACACTCTGGATATTTATCAGAACAATCTATTCAAAGCCAGGGGTGAATGGACTGACATTATGGAAGGTGTCTTCAGTTGGTATCCTGGTGTATTTCCTATGGATAACAATCAATATTATGGTCATAATTCATTCGACAACCTTGGTAGCATGTCTGAAAATCTGTACCAGGGAATGATCTCCCCCCTTGGTCCGGTTCAACTGCTATTTAATCGACCGGTAGAAAAAGTTACTTCCAATTTTCTTCAATTTAATAGTGAGTCGTATACTGATAATGACATTGATGCCCTGGTAGAAGTTGATGGTGCAATTGTCAGTATTACACCCTCAGAACCACTGATACCCGGTAAAAAGTACAATATCAACCATCTGGAAGTACGAAGTATTGATGGTGATGACCTCTATACCGGCATCTATTCAGCATTCAGAGTGTCAGATGCTCTTGTACCCATAATAACAGCCAGTAAGAAATCTCTGAATGATGAAAATGATCAGATTATCCTTTCTGGCGATGGCTCAATATTCAACAGGGGTTCTGAAATAACCTACCTGTGGGAGGAACTGACAGACTTTGGTATCGTGTTTTCTTCCCCTGACACGGCAGAAACCAGCCTGAGCCTTCCAGATCATGATGAAGCCGCCAAAGTAAAAGTAAGGTTGACCATAAAGAATGAATTCTTCGATATAGCTTCTGCTGATACTGAGCTGTTTAAAATTGGTACTGATACATTTTCACTACTTTTTATTGAGTCAGAAAATGACGAAGCCTCACGTCAGGAGCCAACAGTATTACTATCGGAGGATGACGGTAGCTTTATAGTCACTCCAACATTTGAATCTAAGAGGAATTCAATTAAACTGCAGTTTCAAGGGGAAGATTACTGGTACTTTGCATTCTCCGCACCCCAAGGTGAAGATTTGACCATCGGGCAATACATCGAGGCAAATGTATATTCGATCACGGATCCGCTCAAACCAAGTATCAACACCTATCTTCCAGAAAGTGAATGCGATCAATCGGGAGGGGAATTTGAAATCAGGGAATTAGATTTTGGTGATGATGACACTGTCGATGTTCTGGCCTTGGACTTTACCCTGTTCTGTGATGACGACGCCTCTCGGCGTAATGGAAATATTCGCTTCAATAGCAGAGAACCTCTTTAAGCAGTGAGGTATTACCTACCAATCAGACTCACTAACCACCGACTTAAACTGGTGGTTATTATTAAGTGATGTTACGCACTCCTACCACATATAGTGCCTATCCATTCGGACGAAATACTACCAGTGGTAGTAAGCGACAGCGGGGTGCGTAACTACAGTTATTAATTATGCGAACAATTGTTACCCTGACATTGTCCAGCAAGTCAGTTGAGGATGCTGTTATGGTAAATAGTCAAAAAGATTAACTGTCTGATATTGAGGGCTTCTTCGGATGAAATCCTGAAAAAAGGCCGTATGTGCGGCTCCCATAAGAATGAAAACCCGATCATTCTGGCTAACCGGAACCTGCAGGAAGTTACCATACATACGCAGATTGCGCTGATAGAATTTTGCTGCCTCATCTGAACCTTCAAAATTATCTTTGGTCCTGAAATAACCCAACTGATCGGCATTAGCGGTTATCAAGAAGTCGTAATAATCCTGAGTATTCAGATGTCTCAGATGTTTCGATACAGAATCAGCCGGGGGCTTTGTCGCATTTTTACCGATCCAGCCTGGCACCCAGGATGTATAGGACTGAGATCCGGTGTTTTCTGTTTTCTCCGGGTCAAGGCTTTCATTAATCCGGTAGTTGTATCCCATTTTATGATCAATGGCACAGAGTCTTTGTACGCCTGCCAGCTTTCCCAGTTCAAAGGCCAGCAGCCCCCGTTCATCCTGATAGCCACTTAGTTTTCCAGTAGCAAGATATTCCTGGTAAGCCCGGTTCAACTTACCTTGATTCTCCGGAATTTCTTCAAGACAGATGACGGTCGGCTTGAATTTTGCCAGAGACTGACTGACGGCATGAATCTCGGCAATATTGTTTTTGTCATGTTCATCAAATTCAGTTTTGACGGCATCACTGGTGTAGCCCATGTGGAAAGAGCCAAGGTTCAGAACTTTGATTTTTTCAGCATTGGCATGAACCGATATTGAGGTCAGCATCAAAATGGCCTGAGTCACTAAAAGGAGTATGCGTTGCTTCATTTTTTCTGAATGTTCCCGTAGACACTGTTATTTTTATTAAAATGAAAATTGTATGATGTATGCAATTTTCCGGAAATAATACAGATCATTCAGCGAGCCTCAAGCATAAACGACATCGGGCTAAAACATGTTTTCCTGATACAGGACGGCTTATTCATAGCACAGATACAACCGCTGACTGCCCCATACTTTTCATTACTTCTGCGCTGTAGATTAAAGCCCACCGGATACCGTAAACGCTTGTTCACCCTCATCCCTTCAGATAGCATCTGTCATATTTTTATACTGTCAGGTGGCACCCTTGTCCTCGGTACTTTTTCTATGCACGGGTAATTCTGCCCGGTCACAGTTAGCTGAAGCGTTATTCCGACATCTGGCGGAGGATCGGTTTCAGGTATACAGTGCGGGCACACAACCACTAAAAGTGGATGAACGGGTCTATCAGGTCTTGTCCCAACAAGGCATTGAGCAGTCAGACCTGCACAGTAAAACCGTTTCCGATCTGCCTCTGGATCATTTCAGCTTTGTCATCACCCTGTGTGACAATGCCAAAAATGAATGTGCCAGCTACCCTGAATCTGAAGCGCTGATTCACTGGGATTTGCCAGACCCGAAGCTGCAACAGGGAATTGATGCCTTTCAGAAAACCTTTGTTGAGCTTGAAGAACGTATTCGACTGTTTTTGAAACTGAATATTCCAAATGCATCAACATCCCTGGAAAGTCCTACGGATTTTTTTAAAATCCTCAGCGATAGCACCCGGCTTCGCATACTGATGTTGATCGAGGATGAGCAGGAACTCTGTGTTTCTGAACTGACCGAAGCTTTACAGGAAATCCAGCCAAAAATTTCACGACACCTGGCACAAATGAGAGCTATGAGAATACTCAGCATCCGTCGTCAGGCTCAGATGATTTACTATCGTCTCGCTGAAGAGTTACCCGTCTGGGTCACGGTGGTACTGGCCACTATTCGTAACGGTAACCCGGATTTTATCAATGATGAGAAAATCCAGCTTAAAGCTATGCAGGGTCACTCTTCCCGTTAAATTGAAGTCACTCCAGAGGAGTGTTCCGGCTAAATACATATGGACATCCATATATTCAGACATATAATCCTCTTACTGGTTTGTTTTATACGACAACGCTTCAATCATCTGTACACAGGAGCCATCAACGATGTCACTGAATAATCTCTCTGATAATAAGGGATTAAGAAGTTACGCACTGGTTACCTTTAACTACTGGAACTTCACCATCACCGATGGCGCTCTTCGCATGCTGGTGGTGCTGCATTTTTACAGCCTGGGCTACCAGCCTCTGGAAATAGCCATGCTGTTTCTGTTTTATGAATTTTTTGGTGTTGTGACTAATCTTGTTGGCGGCTGGCTGGGCGCGCGCATTGGTTTGAACCGAACCATGAATGCCGGTCTGGCCCTGCAGATTTCAGCCCTGATGATGATGGCGTTACCACCAGAATATCTCAGCGTTCCCCTGGTGATGCTGGCTCAGGCTGTTTCCGGTATTGCCAAAGATCTCAATAAAATGAGCGCCAAGACCTCCATAAAGAATCTGGTCAGCGCCAATCAGCAGGGCACGCTCTATAAATGGATTGCAGTACTCACCGGTTCCAAGAATGCACTCAAAGGTGCCGGCTTCTTTCTTGGCGGTATTTTGCTTAGCCTGATTGGTTTTCAGAACAGTATGCTGGTCATGGCGGCTGTTCTGGCGCTGGTGTTTATTGGCAGCCTGCTACTGATGGAAAAAGACATGGGCAAGGCAAAGAACAAACCCAGATTCAACCAGCTGTTCTCCAGCAGCAGGGCTATTAATATTCTCTCTGCTGCCAGAATGTTTCTATTTGGTTCCAGGGATGTCTGGTTTGTGATTGCCCTTCCTGTCTATCTGGGCAGTGTGTTTGGCTGGAGCCATTCAGAAACCGGTGGCTTTATGGCGCTCTGGGTGATGGGTTATGGTCTCGTTCAGGGACTGGCACCAAAGATTACCGGTTCTGATCAGAATCAGGCGCAGAGTCGGGCCAGTGCCATCAACTGGTCTGCAGTTCTGTTACTGGTCGCATTGCTGGTCAGCCTTGGCATAGAGTACCAATGGTATCCGGAGTTCACCATTATTGTTGGACTGCTGGCCTTTGGTGTTGTTTTTGGGGTCAATTCTTCTCTGCATTCCTACCTGATCGTCAGTTATGCCCGGGAAGATGGCGCCTCCATGGATGTGGGCTTTTATTATATGGCCAATGCCATGGGGCGATTGATTGGTACCATGCTGTCCGGCTGGGTTTTCCAGATAGGTGGACTGAGCAGCTGCCTGTGGATTTCCAGCGGCTTTATTCTAGCCACCCTGCTAATCACTCTGAGACTTTCAAAACAGAGCACGCCCTGAAAGCAGGAAACAGCTCATCGATATCTCCGGTATCTATCTTCTCCAGGGCGAATTCCGGGACCACCAGCTACCCTGTGGTGGTTCTGTTTCTCTGTAGGCGGGAGGAGGTTCCCCACGATCAATGACAACGGTTTCTACTGGAAGTAACTGGGTTGTATGGTGCTGAACCACCACAATCTGAGGCGCTGGCACGTGCATTGCTGTTGCACCGTTTATTGCCTGTGTTGGCGTTGGTTGTACTCTTGATCTCTGTGAATGAGATCTCAGAATATTAGTAAATTGAGTGAGCCCCTGTTGCCTGAACTCCCTGAAAAACGCTTCAGCTTCCGGTGCTACCACAATCTGATTGTGACCAGGGCTCTGCTGCGTTCTATAGATCAGTCTGAGCAGATCCCTGTTTTTACCTCTGGCCTGTAAAAAGCTGATCAGCCAGAGCCTTTGCCTGGCTTGATAGTCAGGTGCTCCAACACCGGTCTGCCACACCCGAGACACATCGGAGGAACCCAGTAAATGCTCTCCCTTAGCCACCTGGATGATGACGTCCTGATCCATATGATCCACCAGCAGCGGTACCAGCCCTCTTATATTGATATCACCGGTTCTGACGGTTTCATAAGGCACCACGGTAATCGCAGATCGCACCACACCCGCCCTTCTGAGATTAGTGTCCAGGGTTGCAGCCAGTTCACTATGGGATGAATGCACTGACTGGGTTTTCCTCAGCATGTTGAGTAACATCTGAGCTGATCTCTGATGCCCGGTCAGTCGAGTGTATATCGCTTGGTTGATATCCTGCATTCTCAGATATTGGCTTCTGTTAATCCAATCCAATACCTGGTCAAAGCCAATCACATTCAAACTCAACAGGTAGGGCGCCAAAGAAAAGCCATCCATATTATTCATTAACTGAACGTACATGACCTGTAAAATGTTTGATTCCTGCTGTCTGATTCGCTCCCGCTCTCTTTCATGATCAGCCCTTTGTTGTTCCAGCCGTTGCTGTTCCATTTGCCGAAGCATGCTCTGATATCTCTGACGCTCTTCCTGTTCTTGGCGGGAAGTCTGAGAAGGCGTTCCAGCAGGAACAACCACAACTCTTGCCGCAGGCTGCCGGGGTGACTGGTTTTGTGATAATAATCTGCCTTCAGGGTTATATCCGTAATCCTGTAAACCAGTCCTTACCAGATCAACAAGGTGCGAATGCCCCCTGTGATCCTGCTCCTGTTGTAATGACAGAAAGAACTTCTGGTAAATGTCCTTCAATCCTTTCGGGTTTTTTTTCATGTGATCAAGCAGTAGCTGGATCTTTTCTCGGCTGGTTGCCGAACCGAAGGCCGAAATTTTCTCCATCGTATCATCATCACAGACATCGTTTACCACCAGATGTGCATACAGAGCACTTGTATCCAGACTCTGACTAAATTCCTGCCTAAGCCTTTCGATCACCCGTTTTAATGCCTGCTCAAAGCTGACGGGCCCAACCTGGGAACTACCCTGACCGGTACTGTCTGCTCCCGGTTGACGACCTGTCCCTCCATTGCCTGTTGCACCGGCTGAAGAAGTATTATCCACCTGTCGTCCACTGGAATGGGAGGAAGCAGTGCTTTTACCGGTACCGCCACCTCCCCCCGTGCCTCGGCCAGCGCCAGTTGAAGATCCCGAACCTTTGCCTCCACCTCCACATTGTCTGATCAACCCCTGGGGTAACTCAATTCTGGACAGGCTTCCGGCCATGAGTAAAGCCAGCGTATTTTCTGGAAATTCAGTCAATCGGGTTTCAACCTGTGACCATTCACCGGTTTGTCTGAGCACCCCTTCCAGATAGAGGGCAATCACATCTCCGGATTCCAGCTCACCACGAGATAGCTGTAACCAGAATTCAGGCGTCTGCTCAGCAGTCTGATTAAGGGCTATCCGGAGGTCGTGTTCGTCCAGATCGATAAAATAGTCGCAGCCGTCCAGAGTAGTCACCCTGAGCCTGAAAACTGACAGTCCATAACCGGGATAAGCTGAATGCTGAGTACCTCTATCCGGCACCGCTGAAAACACATTCTGGTGATGCCAGATGAGAACAGATGCAATATCCGAAACGATGCCATCCATTCTATAAAAATACGGTTTACCTGAGCCCCCTAAACCCGGCATACCATTATCAAGCAATCTGTTTTTGCCCGATGACATGCCAATAATATCCGGTAAACTGTCTTCAGGCTGGTCGATCCAGAATTCATGTTTTACCGTAATATGCTGATCTTCTTCGGAAATACCTGTGCTTGTGTTGGCAAATAAAGGTCGATCGGTACTACCTTGAAGAGGGCTGTTCAACCAGCGCAGATGGCTCTCTCCCCAACGGATGCCCAGAATGGTAGAACCATTGCCTTTCAGTGACAGCAGAGTGCGATTCCGGTTCTTTTTAAAATTGAAGGTAAAGCAGGTTCTTCCCGAACGGTCTAATTCGGTTTCACCGGTGAACTCAAGGTCTGAGTCAACGAAAGCCTGACTGGAATAGGTACAGGCAGTCAATCCGAGAGGTTTTAATTTCTTTTCAAAGCTTCCTTCCCAGCTCAGCTCAACGACTTCAAAAAGTTCCTCTTCTTCAACCTGATCACCGTGTAATAAACGCATGGCCCTGCTGTATCGATTCAGTGCTACCTCAACAACCGTTTCTGAATGAATATCAGGATAAAAGCCAGAAACCTGCAATCTTTCATCAGGAAAGATGCGGATATGATGCCAGTGACTGTCGGATAACCGGAAACTGCCCGAAAATGAAGAAACCGAAACCATGCTCAGGCAAAGCAATACCAGAACCCGCCAGTATTCATAAAACCGAAACTTCGTCATTTTATAATCAGTGGAGAATAAACATTGCACAGCAACAATAGCTGATAATTCGCCAGCGGCCCTATCTCAATAAAATCAACAGGATAGTAAAGATTTTGTCAGCCTGGGCTGGACAAATCAGGCAATATAAGTCAGGCTCGTGCACAGTCAATAAACCTATAATAAAAATAATAATAATTGGAATATTTATGCCTGTACCATTCAGACTGTTAACTGTTTTGTGTCTGTTTTACTTTACGTTCTTGCCCAACACCTCCAGCGCCAGTGAAGATCAAATCGAACAGGCCGGTGACTGGCTACAGATTGCCCTTCCTTCATTGGCCTATGCCAGTACATTCTACAAAGACGATGACCAGGGCAGAATGCAGTTTTATAAATCATTCGGTACCAATCTGGCTGTTACCCATTCATTAAAAGCCCTGGTAAAAAAGCGCAGGCCGAAAGGACGAAGCGTCGACTCCTTTCCATCCGGACATACCTCCGCCGCCTTTCAGGGAGCCGCCTTTATTCACAAGCGTTATGACAACCCCTATTGGACAATCCCGGCCTACCTGACTGCAAGTTTTGTAGGTTATAGTCGAATAGATGCTGACAAACATGATGCAACAGATGTTCTTGTTGGGGCTGCCCTCGGTATTGCCAGTAGCTGGTACTTTACTGAAACCTGGCAGGGCTTCCAGGTGACCCCGGTGGCTTTTGGTAATGGTCTGGCCATTAACTTTCGAAGTGAATGGTAATGATCAGCGAAGTAAAGTCCGTGTGAAGATATCCGACATAAGATAGAAGCAGGTTTGACCCGGAGCACATGATGGATCATAGGGTTCGGATTGAACCAGGTGTACGCTGTAGGGTCTCTCTCTATGGTCTATGGTTGTCAGTGGTATTCATTAAACCCATCAAAGATCCGTCATCCATTGGCAGTGAAATGCTTGATCACAGATTCTGACATTTCGCAACGATATCAGGCTATTTAGTCTGCTGCAGGTAAGGGAATTGTATAGATTGCGAATTTCTCCGCAAATGAGCAATCAGGCGGTTCACCTGCAGCAAACCCTGTGCCATCATTGCGGGCTGTTTGATTCTTCCCCCTTGTTAGCATGCAAGGATATCTCGCCAGATGACACTGGCTGAACATAACGGAAACAGATATGAAAAAGGTTCTGAAAGTCTCCGCCTTGGCTGCTGTAATATTGCTGGCTGCAGGCTGTAAAGATAACACGCCTGAGACAAGTGCTGCGGCTGAACTAAATACCGACGAGCAGAAAGCCGCCTATGCCATTGGTGCCTCTGTGGGCTCTTTTGCCAGTCAGACCCTGAAACAGCAGGATGAACTTGGCGTAAAGCTGGATCCTGAACTGGTCAAAAAAGGACTTCTCGATGCCTTGAATGATTCAGTACAGCTTACCGACGAAGAAATGGGTACCGTGCTACGCGCCCATGAAGAACGAATGAACAAGGTAGTTCAGGAAAAATCCATAGCCAAACTGGATGAAACCCGCAAGGCTGGAGAGTCCTTTTTGGCCGAGAACGCTAAAAAAGAAGGGATTACCGTCACAGAATCTGGTCTTCAATACGAAGTAATAAAAGCAGGCACCGGAGCCAAGCCCGACGCTACCGATACCGTTACCGTTACCGTGCATTATACCGGCAAGCTGATTGACGGTAAGGTATTTGACAGCAGCAAGGAGCGCGGACAACCGGCCACCTTCCCGCTGAATAATGTCATCAAAGGCTGGTCCGAAGGTGTTGCACTGATGCCTGCAGGTTCCGAGTATCGCTTGTATATTCCTTCAGAGCTGGGATATGGCGATCAGGAAGTAGGCAACATTCCTGCCGCTTCAGTACTGGTATTTGATGTTGAACTGCTGGAAATAAAAGACAAAGAAAAGAAAACTGAAGACGCGAAAAAGTAAGTTTTGGGTCCCGGATGTTGTAAACAGCCGGGACCATTTCTTCACATAACCGAAAGCAACCCATCCATTTCCGTAATAATATTGTCTGCAATAAAATCCATTTTTTATGATTAATACCCTTCTTCTGTAGCTTCTTCTGAACTAAACATTTTTCCTCCCCTTAAATCCACTTCAAAATTAAATTTGGTTAATTGGCAGCCAACACCTGTTGTCAGGTATTAACAAAATCGATAACTTGATTAAATATCAAACGACCACGTAAATCTCTTCTATCAAACATTACAAAAAATTGACGAAGCTCAACTTTTAAATAATAGAAACCTTTACTATCTAGAAAAACAACTCATAAGGGATATTTATAGAACTGATTAAATCCAAATAACTCCATTGAACCAATGACCAGTCATTATATAAAAATCAATACAAATAGTGTTTTTAGAATGATAGCTGAACGATTGGTCAATAAAAAAACAGTTCGTAATAAGAGTTAAAAATAGGAAGACCAGATAATCTTTGTCGTTAAACTGATCACTTGAAAACAAATTGAATTCTGTATTTTTTTGTTGAGAGAAATAATTTTCGTATTCTCTGTCGCAATTTTTGCGGCACAATTATCATTTGAGTTGTTGTATGAAAAACAAACGAAAAATAGCACTAACATTACTGGCTGGCAGTCTGTTTTCTGTTCAGATTATTGCTCTACCAATCGTTAAGGATTGTGAAGAGTGCCATGGTGTCAATGGTGTCAGTACTGATTCTGTTGTTCCCTCACTGGCCGGCATTCCAGCTATTAATATTGAAGACGCTCTTTTTGCTTATATAGATGATGTCAGACCGAATTCTGAATATAAAAACAAATCTAAAAAAGATGTGATTTCAATACTGAGTGAAGATGATATCGCCTCAGTTGCAGAATATTATTCAGGCATGACATTTGTACCAACAACACAGGCATTTGATGAATCAAAGGTCGCTTTGGGTAAAAAAGTCTTCGATCTCAAATGTGAAAGTTGTCATTCAGAAGGCGGCTCTCTGGCTGATGACGAAGCATCAATTCTGGCAGGACAGCACATCGACTACCTGCAAATCCAGATTGATCATTACCTGGACGGTTCCCGGGAAGATTCCAGCGGCAAAATGACAAAATCCATGAAAGCTTTGAAGAAGCCGCATATCGAAGCCCTGCTTCAATATCTTGCCAGCCAGCAATAAGAGCTAACCAGACACTATGAAACAAATAAAATCCTTGTGGGCAAGACTCTGGAAAACACCTGAGTATAAATGGCTGATCGGTATTCCGGCAGGCGCTTTCCTGATGCTGGCGATTGGAGTTGTAGCATTCCCTGCATTTCAGTTCACTATGCATGCTACCAGCACCAATGAATTCTGTTCTACCTGTCACCTTCAGATGGACACGGTTGTACAGGAATATCAGGAATCCATTCATTTTAACAACCGACTGGGTATACAGGCTGAATGTCAGGACTGCCATATTCCCAAGGAATTTATTCCGACCCTGATCACCAAGACCAAAGCCCTGAAAGACACGGCTCTTTTTCTTATCAAGGACTTTCCTAAAGAAGAATTTGAAGCCCGCCGCGAGCATCTTGCAGAAGCAACCCAGAGTACTATCAGAGCTCAGAATTCATCAACCTGCCAATCTTGCCACAACATTGAAAATATGGATCGAAGTCAGCAGAAACGGCAGGCGGCTCGAAAGCACACGGCGAAATACTTAGATAAAAAAACCTGTATCGATTGCCATACCGGTGTTGCTCATAATCTGCCTGAACTCAATCTGGACGATCTTTTATAGGTCGGCGACATTGTAATTTCGGGGAAACAGGTCGAATGCATAGACTATTTTCGTCGTGTAGATCGGCTTTTAGTTCAGACAAATGGACAAGAAAAAATAGCCAATCATGAAGAGAAATATTTCTACAAGGGCAAATCAAGCCCGGGGGACAGTATGAAGAAAATCATTCTTCTGACATTCATCAGTTTAATTCTGCCAATTCTTGGCAGTCCGATACAGGCGGCTGAAAATGCTGCCGGAAAACAACCGGTACAAGAGTCGGTCATTGATGAAGAAGCCGTCATCAATGCTCTGCTGGAAGAGAAATTCAAAACAGCCAAGTATTCAAAAAAAGGGGCCGACACCTGCCTGAAATGTCATGACAAAGAGTCTGACAAAGATTCAACGGATATTTTCCATGCCAAACATGGTCAATCCGATCTGGCTAATGGCCCATTCCAGAAGCTTGAATGTGAAAGCTGTCATGGCCCTATAGGCAACCATGCCCGTAAGCCCCGTAAAGGCAAAGAGCGGGAACCCATGGTGACCTTCGGTGCCGATTCTCCGGTTACAGCTGAAAACCAGAACAGTGTCTGTACCAGTTGCCATGAGAACGATCATGAGCGTTCCGACTGGATTGGCAGTGCCCACGAAACCAATGAAGTCAGCTGTACCTCCTGTCATACCCTTCATGAAGAAAAAGACACGGTTCTGGACAAGCTGGTTCAGGGTGAAGTCTGCACCAGCTGTCATGTTGAACGTGAAATGGATGAGCATAAACGCTCCAGCCACCCCGTAGGCGAAGGACAACTGGCCTGCAGCAGTTGCCATAATCCCCACGGTTCCCTTACTGAGGATATGCTGAAACAGGTGACTGTCAACGAAACCTGTACGGACTGTCATACCGAAAAACGCGGCCCTTTCCTCACGGAGCATGCGCCGGTGGTCGAGAGTTGTATCAACTGCCATAACCCACACAGTTCCAACGAGAAAAGTTTGTTGACTCAGAGGCCCCCATTCCTCTGCCAGAACTGCCACCAGAAACACCAGAGAATTGATTTTGGTGATGACAGTGGTGGTAATGACAAATACGTCGCCGGTAAATCCTGTATGAACTGTCATACCAAAATTCATGGCAGTAGCAGCCTTGAACATTACGGGCTCCGACGATAGGGCATCAGATAAATACCCGAATGATTTGGAGTTGCTACAAGGGAGTGAAATCCCGGGAACTTAGTCAAACTAGGTAATCAGGCAGGGCTGGCGTACCAGTGAACGGGCGCAGCAACGCAGTAGCAACTTCAAAAGCAACGGGTATACAGATAGTCAGATTAATAACAGCTAAAAAATGACGGCACTCCTGAAAATTGATTGACCACCGGACGACCTGGGTAATCAGGTGATTTTACCAGAGGCAGGGATGCAGAATTTCCGGTGAAGACAATGAACAGGGTGCAGGGGGCAAAATGAATAGTAGTAACAGCACAACATTTAAAATGACGCTGCTTTCCGCAGCCATAGCACTGGTTGCCATGGAGACCAGTGCATCCGGCTTTGATATGAGCCGCGCCAATGCAAAAAATGTAAATATTGAAAACTGGCAATGCAAGTCCTGTCCGAGTTCAGATGGCGTAAAATCTTCTGCTTATGCCAGCACCGGCTACCTGAGCAAGAGCGATATACCTCAGATGGTCGTGGGTGCAGGCGACAGGCAAGGCAGTCAGGCTAACGGTGGATTCAGCTATGAATCCCGTGAAAAAGATGGCTCAGTCTCTGCCACTGTGCTCGGTGGCACAGGAAGAGAAGATGCGGTTGTCCGTATTGAAAAGTCAGGTGATTACAAAGTGGAGTTAGCCTATAACGCCCAGGATTATGTACACAATCTGGACGTTACTGCCAGGCCTCCCCTGGGCTACGGTGAGCAACTTCAACCCGGCGATATCAGCACATTTGATCAAGAAAAAAAGAAAACCAATATCAGCCTGACAGCTGAAAAACAGTTGATGGATGGACTGGAAGGTTTTGCCGAACTGACACAGAAACAAAATTCCGGTAAAGGGCTGGAAGCCAATCACTATTTCTCCTATGCCGTTCCAGGAGTCGTAGCGACAGATATTGATAACACGACCAATGAGCTGAAAACTGGACTGCGCCATTCTTCAGAATCGGGCACTTTACAGGCCTTTTACCGGTTTTCACACTTTGAAAATGATGCCTCAGCTACTCCGGAACTGGCCATTGGTCATGGTCAGACGGTTAGAGTCCAGGAACCTGACAGCACCCTGCACCAGGTGGCCGCATCAGGGAATTACAGGCTGGGAGTCAATGATGTAATCCAGGCCAACATCTCCTACGGCATGCTGGGGCAGGATGGCAGTATGGCTGGAGGACAGGTTGCGGATAACGGGCAGGATGAACTGGGTGGCTATATCCATAGCTTCAATTCCCGCATTCGCTGGATGCATCGCTTCAGTTCTCAGTGGCGCCTGAAAACCCAGTTTAATTATGATAACCGGAAAAACGACACTGATACTCTGACAATGACGGATACCGATGACCGGTCGTTCACGTCCCACGGTTTCACTTTCAGAACTCAGGACTATAAAGCAGAGCTCAATGGTCGCATTGGCAAAACACGCGTCACCCTCGGGGTACGTGACAAGCTACAATGGCGTCCTGATCAGAATCGGGAAGAAACCGATGAAAAGAGTATCTGGCTCAAAGGACGCAAGCGTCTTTCCAGTAATTTTTCTCTCACCGGGCAGGTCAGTTATCTTGAGCGGGACGGTTCCGATTTTGAGGCCGAGGAAAAGGCCAATGATGCCTATCTCGCTGATCTGGAACAGGCAAAGGCTGACCTGAAACTGGCGTATAACGGATTTGATCGGGCCGGGGTCAACGCCCGACTCTACTACATCCAGGATGATTACAATGCCGATCAATCTGGTATGGATCAGATGAATCGTTTGGGTGTCGAAATGAACAGCACCTTTAACCTGAGTGACAGCCATGCCCTATACGCTGCTGCCAGTCTGGAACGTGATGAATTCGACCAGAGCCTGGTTATCAACAAATACGGAGGCGTCAAACAACCCCAGATTATGGATCAGACGGTTGATATGCTGGGCTTCACACTGGGTTCAGAGTGGGAAGGTCTGATGGATGACAAACTGGATATCAGCATAGATTTTAGCTGGTTGCAAAGCCTGGACAGCTACAGTGTTGAAGAAGCTGGCGACGTTCCGGATGTCACCTACCGTTCAACCAGTATTGAAGCTACCGGGGATTACCGTTACAGCCGTGCGGTGACCCTGCACAGTCTGGTGGGGTATCAGCGCATCAGTGAAGATGACTGGCAGCTGGATATGGATCTCTGGACAGGTAACAAGAGCCTGGACGACAATGGTTATCGGGTAGTAGTGGGGGCTACCTATATTTTCTAACGTAGAAGAAAAAGAGATTGTGGTACAGGCAGCAAGCACCGTCAGTTACTATGAACGCTAATCGGTAAGCTTGGTTCTTTTGCCACTCTCTTAGAAGGCTATCTTAGAAAGCTATCTTAGAAGACTCGCTTAGAAAACTATCTTCGGTGTCACTTTCTGGCACCGAAGTTTTATACGCCTGAATCACATAATCCTGCCGCCCGAAAAAACTGTCGATCCTGATGAGTACCCTTTAAGATAACCTGCATATTCCACAAAAAGAGCATCCCGAATGTCGAACCTGGTCACTATACTGCTATTGCTGTTTGTCACCCTGTTTCTCGTGGTCAAACTGACAGAACGTTTTGGCAAACCCATGAGTGACGAAAAACAGTCAAAGCTCTCCACCATTGCCATGGTTGCCATTTTTATTTTATTAGTCAGCCGCTTATTGAATGAGTATTTGTAAGCATTGATGATTAAAAGTATTTGTAAGCAAGCCACCAAGCATGACTGTCAGCAACAACAACGGACTAACGTAACGGATCAACCATTTCCAGCATTCGAGGGTGAAGCCTCTCAATCCCAACTGGCTTACAAGGCTCTTTCGATCCATCACATAACCGGCAAAGAACAGAATCAACAGACCGGTCAGCGGTAACAGAATCTGTGTAGGAAAAGCGGTGTAAATATCAAATATGCTTTTATCTGGAAAGGGTTCCAGATCTCTAAACAGATTGAACGACAGTGCCGGAATCAATCCCATGCACCAGATCATTAAGCCGGACAATACGGCTCCCCTGGCTCGGCTACCGGTAATTCTGGTTGCCATAACCACCAGGGGTTCAGCCAGATTAACGGCTGAAGTCCATGAGGCAATTACCAGCAGAAGAAAAAACAGGGGCAGCACAATCACATGAAAAGGCATACTGGACAAGGCCACAGGCAGAGTTACAAACATCAATCCCGGCCCGCCAGCCGCTGGCAGGCCTTCGGTAAAGACAACAGAAAATGTTGACAGCCCCACCATAACGGCCACCAGAACGTCCAGTAGTGCAACAATAAGAACAGCCCTGACAATTGACTGATCTTCAGGCATATAGGCACCATAGGCCATCAAGCAGCAGGCACCCACCGCAAGGGTGAAAAAAGCATGCCCCAGTGCTTCCAGCAACACACTGCCGTTAACATCTTGATATTTAAAAGCAAAAAGATATTCTTTTGCCTGGTCAAAACCAGAGAACCCACTGGCATAGATCACCAGTAAAACCAGCACAAGATACATCAGGGGCATCAGCAGATTATTCAACCGCTCGATACCTTTTGACACCGGATGTCCGCTGATCAGCATGGTCATGGAAATAAAGAGTGTGTGAAACAGAACTATTTTACCGGGTGACAGCAGCAGGTTTTCCAGCATCAACTCTGACTGAGCTGCATTCAGATTATCAAGGGCACCGTTAAGCGCATGATAAAAGTAATACAGAGCCCAACCTGAAATAACACTGTAAAAGGACAACACCAGCACTGCCGTCAGCGTTCCCAACCAGGCCAGTTTGCTCCAGTGTTTATTGTGACCGGCAGAGACCGCCAGCTGCCTCAAGCTGCTGGCAGGTGAGGCGCGACCAGCACGACCTATGGCTATTTCAGCAATCATCACTGGTAAGCCCATTACAATCAGAAAAAAGAGATACCAGAGGAGGAAGACACTGCCACCATTTTCTCCGGCAATGTAAGGAAAGCGCCAGATATTCCCCAGGCCAATGGCCGCACCGGCAATAGCCAGAATGAAAGCCCTGTTTGATGTTATTCTATTTTTTTGGTTCATATCATCTGACCTGTCTGCTCCCAGTCAGAATAGACAGCTTTTCAGAACTATACCTGAAGAATATGCCGTTCTGACAACCGGACGGTCCAGAACGTTCCGGCAATTTTGGTGCCAATGTCGGATCCACCCTGCAAGGGATAGAAAAACAACATAATCCACTTCGATTAATTCTTATACAAATCTTCATGACCGTATTTTCGGTCACCCTGCAGCATGAAAATAATACTCTGCCACAATGTATCTGATGCAGAGCCTGACAGTGGTCGATGTTTTTGCAGTGGCTTTTAGACCCTGAATACAAATTGACCTGGGCTGGATCGTTCGCACCCTCGCTTATCTCATGGTTCAGAACTGGCACCATCAAGGCTCCATTTCTGGAACATTGAATGCACGGCAAACAGCCCTTTTCTCCAAGTGAGACTATGGCGATCCGATCCAGTCCGTCAGGCTCTGCTGTTCCTCCGTGAACCTTTGGAGCATAGACGATGCAACCCATTGTGAAAAACTGTGCAGGCATTGATGTCCATAAAATGATGGTCATGGTTGCCGTTCGCAAAGAAATGCCAGAAGGCGACATTCAAGTATTAACCCGTGAATTTGGTACTTTCCGCAAGGATCGGGAATTAATGTGCCAGTTCCTTCAACAGCATCAGATCGATCTGGTCGTAATGGAGAGTACGGGTGTTTACTGGAAAAGTATTTATGCGTCCATCATTGGTCGTGATCTGAAACCCTGGGTGGTGAATGCCCGACACGTCAAGAATGTACCCGGTCGCAAGACCGATACACTGGACAGTCAGTGGCTCGCTCACCTTGCCCATTGTGGTCTGGTTCGTCCGAGTTTTGTGCCACATCCGGATCAGGAACAGCTGCGTTTGCTGACTCGCCGACGAGATACAATGGTCAAGCAAATAGCCAATGAGAAGAACCGTCTTCATAAAACGCTAGACGACAGCGGTATTCGACTCGGCGGCCTGATCAGTGACATCAACGGCAAGTCAGGTCAGCGCATGGTGAACGCCCTGATTGATGGTGAATCCCTTCAGGATATTATCAAGAAAGCGGATGGCCGTCTGAAGGCAGACAGAAAACAGCTGATGGACAGTATGGACGAGAAGTTATCCCCTTCTCATCTTATTGTGCTGAAAGATATCCGGGATCACATTAATTTCCTGAATGAACAGCAGCAGAAGCTGGAAGTCCAGATTCTGAGTACGGTTCAGTCTTGGAAAGAAGCCTGGCAAATTCTGCAAACTCTCCCCGGAGTCGGTGAGATGAGTGCCGCAGCACTGATCGCAGAAATAGGTGATGATATGAGTCAGTTTGGCGGCATGAAGGAGATTGCTTCCTGGGCCGGACTCTGCCCGGGCAATAATGAAAGCGCAGGCAAGCGTAAAAGTGGTCGAACCCGAAAAGGGAATAAGATGATCAAAACGACACTGTGCGAAGTGGCGAATGCAGCGATCAAGACCAAGAGTCAGTTCAAGGGTAAATATCAGAGTCTGGTGATCCGCAGGGGTCACAAACGAAGTCTGATTGCCATTGCACATAAACTGATTCGTGTGATTTATACCTTACTCAAGAAACGACAGCCTTATATTGATCCTGACACTGATTACGAGGGTTTGATGGTTAGGAAGAATGCACCGCGCTGGTTACGCAGGCTGGACGAGTATGGCTATTTGGATCAGGTTCGATAATTAACCTGATCCACAATTAATACGATAGTTCCTTGTTCTGTGCAGGGCGGCTGCTTGCGTCCTGAATTCGGGGATTTTCACGGCAAAGCTTCTTAATTTTTGACATAAAAAAACCAACCCTGAGAGCAATAGCCCAGGGTTGGCAAGGATACACAAGGCTGTTTTTGATTAAAAACGATAGCTTACTGATGCATAGGCATTGCCGTTACTATCATTCTCCAGTTCATAGCCTTTTTTCTCAATCTCAGTGCTGCCCCATAGATGACGATAGCCCAGTTCCATATCCCAGTTGTCAACGTTGTAGACAACACCAGCCTGACCACCAAACACCAGCGCTGTATCATCATCCGAGAAATCAGCCTGTCCACTGACATCAAATTCGGTATTGTCTGCACCCACAGTGAAACCAATAAATGGCTTCAGGGCTTTATCTCCAAACAGATAATCTGCTGAAATCAGTAATTGCTGCTCTGTAATTTCATTTTTACTGCCTGCAAACTTGTCATCATCTGAGCCATAGTTATAGATGCCATAAACACGAACATTGTCATTAATATACTTACCAATCTGAACGCCGTACTTTATCTGCTCATCGGGTTCAGCAATGGCAGAAGGTGTATTCAGGTCATTGAAGCCCATACCAACATTACCACCCACAAACCAGTCACCGGCCATTACATTGGCAGAAACACCCATAGCCAAAACGATTGCACCAGCCATTTTTAACTTATTCATAGCTCACTCCACCTGTTATTTGGTCAGACGCAGCATTGAGGGAAATGCGCCCGTTCAGTGGAGCCAATTCTATGAAAAATCTTTTTTTTAAGATAATCACTCACCGTCAGAATTTTCAGACACTTCTCATCAAAAGTTAAGATAAAGGGAGCCAGTTGAAAAATTATCAATACACTCAAATATTCTTTGGCCAGAAGTATTCTTTTTTAGCTTTCATATAAGCAGGTGAACCATTGCATTCGCCTATTGTTGACGGTGCCTTTTTCAACCCTTACTTCATCAGATATTACTCAGAGTTCAAACTATCGAGATTCACCTGACATTTAATGTAAATAACATTCCCCAGTGTAAAGTTGTCATCCTGCAGAACATTCTGCCGGGCAAATTTGGGAAATCCACTGGCGATGTTCATATCATTGTCAGGCTTCTGGAACGAAGGTGAATCAGTGCTAGGAACAAAGGCTTCGGTAATACTGCTTCCAGGTAGTACCTGGTTTATCAGGGTAAATCGCACAGACTGTGTGAATGGCCATTTCAGTAAATTATCATGTTCCGACCTCATCACAACAAAAAACATGGATAGATGTGTGCTTTTACCAATACCATCGCCATTAAGATAGGTTCGTATGCACATCCTGTAACCATGAGGGCTGGTATAAAATGGCGGACTGTACAGACTGATTGTTCTTCTATGCACTGCATCCCTGTAGCGGCGCCTGACATCTGGAATTTTCCATATCAGAATGCCATGGGTGGTTTTAACATCCAGTACATCCTGCCGGAGTCTTATTTCATCTATTACATCGGCATGTTTAGTCAATGAATCTTGAATTTTCTGTAATGTATCCCTCATCATTATCATTTCCTGACCCTGACCCTGATACTCTACCAGGCCGGCTTGTTGACCGCCTGCTCCTGGTTTAGCGCCAGTATAAGGTACAACAGCGCTACAAGTATAAGTGTCAGCATGACCAGAATGAGTTTGTAACTTTCTTTCCAGAGTTTCTATTTTATGATCCAACTCATTGAATTTTGCCTGATATAACCTGTTTGCTGTAGCTTCAAATATCCTCATCAGGGATTTGGAGGATTCAACCACTTCATCCACTGTAACTTTTACACCAGCCACGGTAACTTGTACTTCAGCCACAGCAGCTTGTAATTCGGTAAAAGTCTGTGATTGTTGTATTTCAAAGGGATGAGTACGGGAGCTTTGTATAAATTCTTTCACCCGTTGTGCCGGGTATTGATGATCAGGTTCGAGGCTATCTGTTTTAGCCTGATTGATGGCTTTCAGTATGTTAGTAAACCCCTCAGGATGAGTGCCGCTAAGGTGATTGGCGAAATCACTCAGGGTGTTTGAAGTATGGCCGCAGGCCTTGGAATTATCAGATAATGTTATTGTGCATATATACTCCTTAATGGCCGTACATCCTGCGATATGGGTAAAAAAGCCCGTTTTATCTGAGAAAGCGGCGCTCATGCACACGGGGCATTGAACCTTAACTGACGGATTCCAATCATTGAAATGTGTGTCTAAGCAATGATTAAGACAACGATTGAAAGGGATTCTTGCACCACACTGTGAAATATTACAAGTGACTGACCGATTGGAACATTTGACAGTATGGGCACTCATTTCCTGACGGGAAAATAGATTCTGACACCCATGACATGTTTGGTAACAACTCCCAGGGCAATGTTCTTTCAATTCTTGTTTTCGCCCTTCCTCCTTTTCGGCCGTAGTAACAAATTCGCATCGAGTGCAATCATGAAGGTGCTCTCTGGCGTGGACATGCAGGTTGGTAAATTCTTCATTCTTCTGATCTTTCGATAAATACGCAATCGTCTGGTTGCAATCTTCACAATGAAATTGAATTTCTTCCAGATCCCTGATACAACCTTTATCTCCACGGAAACTATTCTGAGAATCACTGTCCACTTTCTTTATACAATCTTTATGGTAACGATTGCCACTATCTATACATTGTACTGCGTGGTAATCCAGTAACCCTTCACAAGGGGTTGCATTCTTCTCGGCAATACATTCTTCAGCACCTTCCGTACCTTGCTGACACAACAAACCTGGCGCTATGGACTGAATTGCTCTAAACCAGGTTTTTTCCGCTTTCATACGAAAAGCAGTACTGCTATCGGCACCAACAGACTGTGTTTGCTTTGAACGATCACCTGAGCCATTATCTTCAGCCTCACCATCCCCGGGTTTTCCTGAGCCAGCATCACCGGTGTTTCCTGCATTTGATCCGCCATTTTCAGAATTCTCAGCAGCTGAGCCAGTCTTCTTACCATCACACTTACCATCACACTTACCATCACTCTTTCCATCACTCTTTCCATCACTCTTTCCGCCGCCTCCAGTTACCTTTCCGAGCACAGTAATGAAGTCCTGTACATTACTGCTTTGAGCCAGCTCCTCCAGCAACCATCTCATTTCAAAATTAAAACTGATTTCAGAACCGGGAAGTTCCAGTATGGTACTCATCTGACGAACGATACTGTCCTGTAATGACTCATCCACGGCATTACCCTGATCAATCAGATTTGATTGTAGGTCCAACAGTACCGAAACAAGTTGTTCCTGCCCCGCTTGTTTGCGTGACAGCCAGTCAAGTAAACGATTGATGGATTCAATAGAATCATTTTCAAGCAGTAGCTTTAGCTCTTCCAGTTCCAGCTGGAAACGAAAAACCTCGGCTCCATTGATTCTTACCACCAGTGTACGAAGGTGTTCGTATAATGGGGATATCAGATAAGCTCCCTGATTTTGAAAGGCCTGTCTTGAAAAAATGGGTTGAAGGGTTATATCCAAAAGATTTTTAGCGCTCTGAAAAAAGCGCTTTCGCCAGTTATCATCGTGCCAAAAGTCCGTACCACCTCCGGTATTGCCAGTCAGAACGGATATCCCCCCATCACTGGCATCGGATAAATCCCATTGATCCAGCGTTTCCTGCTCAAGTCGCTGACGAGCATGCCTCTTTTCTGGTTTCTTATAGGAATACCGGATCAGAAAGGGTTTGTCAGACACGATGAAATCATGCCGATATTTCCCCATTACAGAATCAGGACAAATAAAAGGGTGGACTGGTGTAGCCCAGGCAACACCATTTAACATTTCATAATGTCTTGATTCAGAAACATCCCAAACAGGCATTACACCTGTAATGGATTGAAGATCTGCACAAACAGTAAAAACCTGCTCTCTTTCACCATACAGGGTGAATTTAGAGATATCCGATAACTCTTGTGCCGGTGAACCCGGTTCAGATTGAAGTGAAAGAGTCAATTGCAGCGACTGAAGAGTGGATTCATTTGAAGGTAACCAATATAAAGAGTCTTTCTCATACGCTGAATAGCAACTTGAAGAATACACAAGCCAGTAAAGAAAAAAGCCTGAAGTTATATATGGATAGAGATGGTTTAGTATATTTCCAGACGCTATTAATAAACGACTGAGGATACATTTACTGACACTGGCTACGATTTTCATGACTTATATTCACAATTTGAAAAGCGTCATGCACCACAAAAAACAAACCGATTTTGTTTAATTCACTATCAAGTGCGTGAAGAAAACGGTCTCAGGTTTATTCATCCGCCCCTTTTTTAAAAGTGATTTTTAAAAAGTGATTATGTAAAAAATACAAGAGCACTATAAATAATATATGAAAATAATATATGTGAATTATGATTTTCATATCATAGAGTAGTCAATAAATACGGGTTTAAGGTAAAAAAATAGGTATATGTACTTTTATTTTACGACATCCTGCCGAGAGGACTTTTCCTCCCTCGATATCCGCAAGGCGTATATATCCAAAGTTTTTGGAGAAGCAGGCAGGAGGTAAACGAGCAAACTCCCAAAGTTTTCACCGTAAGAAATCTTAGAGAGTAAGAGCAGCCAACAACCCGGCACTTTCAAAGACTGCCAGCACTTTCAAAGACTGCCAGCACTTTCAAAGACTGCCAGCACTTTCAAAGACTGCCAGCACTTTCAAAGACTGCCAGCACTTTCAAAGACTGCCAGCACTTTCAAAGACTGCCAGCACTTTCAAAGACTGCCAGCACTTTCAAAGACTGCCAGCACTTTCAAAGACTGCCAGCACCTTCAAAGACTGCCGGAAAAAGACTGCCTGCTAAGACTGAGTGCCACCCGAATACGACACGCAGTCTTTCTTCAGAAAAGAGCCGGGTCATAGTCCGGTAGCCAGAAACTTCATTATTGAAACAATCCGGTAATACTAATGACGATGTCTTCTATATCACTGGTTCTGGCCGGAGCCACAAATATGGTATCATCCCCGGCCACGCAACCCAGGATTCCACCTTTAACACCTATGGAATCCAGCAGGCGGGCAATCATCTGCGCTGCTCCAGGGCTGGTTTTGATGACAATCAGGGCGCCATTATGCTCTATCTCTTCAACCAGATCCTTGACAGCAATGCCAGAGTCCATCTTACCGAGCTCTGGCGGCAAACAGTAAACCAGTTCATTCAAGGCATTTCTGGCTCGAACCGCTCCATGGCGACTTAGCATGCGCGAGACTTTGGACTGGCTGATATTATCGAAGCCCTCAGACTGCAGTTGACTGACAATCTGACTCTGGGAGCCACAGAGCTCTTCTTTAAGTAGTTGTCGGAATGCACGTACAAGCGCTTCCTGTTTATGACTGGTCATAACTCTCTTCACAGCTTCTGGCTGAATAATTATTCATATAATACTTGATTTTACCCACTTCTGTGTAAGAGAATTCACACAATTGATTGATAAAAGCAGTAATCTGGCAATGGGCATAGTCGTACAAAGCCTTAGCAAGTCTTTCGGAACCACTCAGGTATTGAAAGATATTAGCTTCGAAATTTCAAAAGGTGAAACCACCGTTCTACTTGGCGCCAGTGGTGCCGGTAAAAGCACCCTGCTACGCATACTTAATTTACTGGAAATACCCGACTCCGGCCAGATGAAAATCGCAGGTATGTCTTTCAAATTCGATCAGGGGCACAGTCATCATCTGGTAAAACAGGCCAGCGCCCTTCGTCGCAGAGTGGGTATGGTATTTCAGCAATATCATCTCTGGCCACATATGTCAGTTCTCGCCAACCTGATCGAAGCGCCTCTGGTTCAGGGCACCCCCAAAGATCAAGCTATTACCAGGGCACAGGAATTGCTTAAACGCATGGGACTCTCTGAAAAAGAACATGCCTGGCCTTCTTCTCTTTCCGGCGGACAACAGCAACGTGTTGCCATCGCCAGGGCTCTAATGCTCTCTCCCGACGTACTTCTGTTTGATGAACCTACCGCTGCACTTGATCCTGCTATCACCAATCAGGTAGTCGAGATTATTAATGAACTCAGTGCATCGGGCATCACTCTTGTTGTTGTTACACACGAAGTGGAATTTGCCCGGAAAATTGCCAGCCGGGTCGTATATCTTGAAGATGGGCTGATTGTCGAAGAAGGGACTTCGGATCATTTTATCCATCCAAAAACCGAAGCCTTCAAAGCATATTTACAACATTAAGCCATTATTCCGATTTCAGAGAGCTGTTATGAAAAATTTATTCTCTGCTATTTTATTAGCACTGTTCGTTACCCAGGCCTATGCTGGCAATACCATACGTTTTGCCACAGAACCCACCTACCCACCTTTTGAATATATAGATGAAAATAATCAGATGACCGGTTTTGATATTGAATTAGCCAAGGCTCTGTGCAAGGAAATTAAAGCAGAATGCTCTTTCAGTAACCAGTCCTTTGACAGTCTCATTCCCAGTCTGAAGTTTCGTCGCTTTGATGCGATCATTTCCGGAATGGACATTACAGCCTCCAGGCTGGAGCAGGTTGACTTCTCCAACCCTTACTATGAAAACTCAGCCGTATTCATCGCCGAAAAAGGTAAGATTTCAGGTGTCGACCAGTTAAGTAAAAAAACGGTTGGTGTTCAAAACGGAACGACACACCAGAGTTACCTGATCAATAATTTTGAGAAAAAAGGTGTCAAGATCCGCCCTTATGACAGCTATCAGAATGCCCTTCTGGATCTGACCAACGGCCGTATTGACGCTGTATTTTCTGATACCGCCGTTGCCCGTGAATGGATCATCTCACAGGATAAAAAGAAATTTGCAATTGCTGGAAAGGAAATAAAGGATCCTGATTACTTTGGTACCGGCATGGGTATCGCTGTCCGCAAGAATGATCCCCTCAGAGAAACACTGAACAAAGCATTGGAAAAGGTAAAACTGGAAGGGACATACCAGAAACTGCTCACCAAGTATTTTGATCCAGCCAGTAATAAGTGAGAACACTGTGGGCCTGACGACTCTATTTGCTGAAGCAACCATGCTGACACTTGGTCTGGCACTTTCATCCCTGGCCGTTGGTCTGGTGCTGGCAATTCTGATTTCAGTCGCCGAACTCAGTAAAGTACGTTCATTGTCATGGTGCACAACCGTTGTTGTCACCATGATCAGGGGACTACCGGAAATACTGATTATCTTCTTTGTCTACTTCGGATCATCCCATGCCCTGTTTCTGCTGACCGGTGATTATGTAGAAGTCAGCCCATTTCTGGCAGGAACCATTGCACTTTCACTGATTTTTTCCTCTTATGCATCACAAACACTGCGTGGTGCCTTTTTGGCCATTCCTCCTGGTCAGAGCGAAGCTGCTGTGGCACTGGGTATTCCCGGATACAAATATTTCTTTCGCATAACCCTGCCTCAAGCCTGGCGACATGCCTTACCGGGGCTGGGTAATCAGTGGCTTGTGCTATTAAAAGACACGGCACTGGTCGCATTGATAGGCGTTAGCGAATTACTTCGTCAATCTCAATTAATGGCCGCAAAGACCTACGAACCATTTACCTGGTATGC
Source organism: Endozoicomonas sp. (assembly GCA_965208385.1). Taxonomy (GTDB): domain Bacteria; phylum Pseudomonadota; class Gammaproteobacteria; order Pseudomonadales; family Endozoicomonadaceae; genus Endozoicomonas. Next base: position 10,005 of record CBDBOO010000062.1, on the reverse strand, counting down.
CATTGCCGCAGTGATTTATCTTTGCATCACTCTACTCAGCCAACAACTGCTTGGAAAAATGAAGAATCATTCAAATCGTCATCTGAAAGAATTTGACCTCAAGGCTTCATGATGAATATGGAATATATTCCCGAGTTACTGAAGGGTCTGGGTACTACCATTGAACTGACACTGGCCAGCTTGATGGTCGGCTTTGTTTTAGCGGTAATCTTTACCGTGATCCTGTCTCTGAAACTCAAACCTCTCACCTGGCTGATCAAATTACAGATCTTACTCTTTACCGGAACACCATTGCTGGTACAGATTTTCCTGATTTATTATGGCCCCGCACAGTTTGAGATCGTCAGGGACAGTATTTTCTGGCCAGTAGTCAGCCAACCTTGGTTCTGTGCCATGCTGGCCCTGGCACTGAACAGCGCAGCCTATTCAACCATGCTGTTCAAGGGAGCCATTGATGCAGTACCTGCCTCTGAATGGGAAGCCTGTATTGCCCTGGGAATGAATCGTCGACAATCTCTTATACGGGTTATTCTACCCCATGCATTCAGACGTGCACTGCCAGCCTACGGTAATGAAATTATTCTGGTCATGAAGGGTTCATCTCTTGCCAGCACCATTACCCTGATGGATTTAATGGGGTACGCAGCCAGACTGAACGCCCAGACTTACGACACGCTCACTGTGTTCTCCATGGCCGGTCTTATTTATCTGTCCATGGCAGGAATTTTAACCTTAGCGATCAGAAGGATTGAAAAGAAAGCCCTGGCCTTTGCCGGTTAGGAAAAAGCCAGTTTTTTAAAAAATAGCACCTTATTCAGGCCGATCGGGCGAACAGATGCAGAAACAGAGACAGAGACATCAGACCAACGGATAGTGTCAGTCGTTCAAACTCACCTGAATCACTAAAAATCTGCAGTTGATGAGTGATATTCTGAGAGTTTCTTGTTACATTTCCAGACTCGGTAACTGAACTCTCACTCTGCCCCTGTGTTGTTTTAAATGCCGTTGTTGTTTTAAATGCCGCTGCTGTTTCCGTAGTCTCTGCTTCAATCTGGTTTAGCACCCGAGCCTGCATTCTGGCGGCTCTGGCCTGCGCAAAAAATGCCCGAGAGTCCAGCTGAACAAGAACCTGAAGACCCGGCGTATGACAACCTGCGCCATTGACAAACAGTTCTCCCGACAAAACACTGCTGCCCTGAGAAAGGCAGGGCGTATCGGTATTCTCCCGGGTATTTCCATGACTGTTACGGAAGCGTTCATTAAAAACATGTCCCCAGTACTCCCAGTTACCATCAAAGCGGTTATCCCTGAACGATAATATATTATTGGGGCAATACCTTCTCAAACGCCAGCAGGGTTGCCCCTCATAGGGGCCATCCTCTACCGCAAAATAGCAGTCATCATCCAGTTCGGAATTTTTCAGACAGAGCCGGGTTCCCACCTGAACAAAAGGATCACGACAGGCTTCTCCTATACCGGCACTGAGAAAGCCATGACGATTATTCAGGGAGTCCATGACTGCAGGACGAACCCCTCCGCGCTCAATGCCATTAAATCTTGAGTCAACCACTGAGATCACAGATCCAAAGGAATAAAAAACCCAGATACCGGCGGTCACCGTAAACCCGCTGTTATCCAGATCAAGAGTCGATTCATAACTGTTGATCATAGTGCCGGTATCAGTCTGCTGACTCAGCTCGGAGTCGCTGATTTTCAACCAGGAATAATCCAGATAGATCAGACCATACTCTCTCTGGGAGCTGGTCATGCCCCTGCGGGTCATGGTGACCCTTTCTGTTATCAGGCGGGCATCGCCCTGCAGCCGGATACTGGACTGCCCAGTTCTTGTGCCACTGCCGTCCACTGTCAGGTTATAGAGTTCCAGCTGTGTCTGACTTATATCAATGGGAGCCTGACCGGCGCTGCCCCTGGTTTCATCCAGACCTCCCATGGCGCGAACAGTGACCGAAGCAGCCGTACTGCCCATACCGCAGATACCAATTCTGGGTGCTCTTCGAACACCGGCTAACTCATGATAGTGATGTGAAATAAGTTGCCCTGCGGTGTAAGTTGTTCCTGACTGCAAAAGATAAAGCACTCCGGAAGGCGTGGTATCGTATTCCCACAGGCTGTTCTCTGACAGCGCCAGCCATTGTTCACTGTTGCTCTCACTGTATGTTCTGATTGCCTGTTCCAACTGGCTATTGTCAGTTACTTCAATCAGGGTCTGAAAAGTGCGGCCGTAACATTGCTCATTGGCAAACTCAACGGCCACGGGACTGGCCTCCCTATACCCGGGGGGCATTGTCGTTTCAGGCATTTCAAGGGAAGGCGTGGTCTGTTGTGCATATGCAGGTACAGTTTCAACCGCGCTGATTGTTGATAAGAAACAGCAGACGGCCAAAAATAACCGTCCATGACTGAGCACCCTTCGATACTGACTTAATTGAAAGCAGAACATAACAGCACTCCTGACAATAACCCTTGTCAATAATGCTTAACAATTATTATCAGCATGGCAGCAACTATTGAGACAGAATATTCGGCAAACCGAATGATTCTGTTTCCTTGCTAACAGGTAACAATAGATAAGATTGCGGAAGAGGGAAGGAATGCTTACTTATAAATGCCAGCAATACAGCAACAATAGCTACATATAAAACTGCAAAAAAATCAGGACGACAGCTGGTGTGTACTTCGATTCTAATCACTGCTCAACATCAAAATATCCCGTTCTGATGTTGAGCAATAACCGTATCTATTTCCCCAGAAGTGAACGTGATATCAGTTCTTTCATAATTTCAGACGTCCCTCCGTATATTCTCTGAACCCTGGCATCCACAAAAGCACGGGCTATGGGGTATTCTGTCATATAGCCATAACCACCAAACAGCTGCAGACATTCATCCACCACCCTGCCCTGCATCTCTGTGGAACTGAGCTTGGCCATACTCACCGAAGCCACATCAAGCTTGCCTTCCATAAATTGACTCATGCATTCATTCACAAAGGCTTTATTGACCCGGATACTGGTTTGAAGCTCTGCCAGTTTAAAGCGGGTATTCTGGAAATCGGCAATGCGCTTGCCAAAGGCCGTTCGCTCCTTCACATAGTTAACCGTCTGTTCCAGGGCTCCCTCAGCTGCTGCCACTGCGCCGACGGAAAGGCTCAATCGTTCACGCTGAAGCTCATTCATCAATACCAGGAAACCACTATCAACAGGGCCCAGAACATTACCTGCCGGAACCCGGACATTATCAAAAAACAGTTCCGAGGTATCCGCAGAATGAAGGCCAATTTTTTCGAGTTTGCTTCCTTTCTGGAACCCTTCTCGATGACTCTCAACAATCACCAGTGAGGTTCCCCTGGAGCCGGATACATCGGTATTAGTGCGAGCCACGACCACTACAAAATCACAGTGCTGACCATTGGTTATAAAGGTTTTTGAACCATTGATCACCCAATCGTCACCCTCTTTTACCGCGGTCGTTCGAATCCCCTGAAGGTCTGAGCCGGTACCCGGTTCAGTCATGGCGATGGCGCCAATCAGTTCGCCTGAGACCATACCCGGAAGGAACTGCTGTTTCTGCGCTTCACTGCCTGAGTTCAGAATATAGTGCGCGACAATGTCCGAATGAACCGCCATACCGCCACCCAAACCTGATATACCTTTTCGGGAAAACTCTTCCACAATCACCATTGAATGAGCAAAGCTGGCTCCAACACCACCGTATTGCTCAGGAATATCAACACAGAGAAGACAGTTTTCTCCAACTTTATTCCAGAGTTCTCTGGGGACAATACCATCTCTGTCCCACTGTTCCTGATGAGGAACCAGCTCATTATCAACAAAACGTCTCACATTATCGCGAAACAGGTTTATTTCTTCCTGATCAATCTTGTCAGTCATCTTATTGTTCTCATTAACTCACAGATGTAAATGGGGCATCGCCGGAATGAACCATTACAATGGCTTCTCCCGTTAGTGTTACTTCACCATTTTGTTTGGTGACACTTATCTCAAGGCGCACCCTTTGTTCATTGTTTTCTGTAAACAATTCCACTACCTGACCATGACAGCTCACAACATCCCCAACCTGGGTCATCGCCACAAAACGACTGGTGAATTTTCGCAATTGGCTCTGGGGTTGCCAGCGGGTTAACATACGTCCAAGGTAAGCCATGGACAGCATTCCATGGGCAAAAACATCGGGCATTCCTGCACTTCTGGCAAAATCCTGATCCACATGAATAGGATTATGATCACCGGAGGCACCACAATAGAGCGCCAGTGTATGACGTGTCACGGGTGGCAAAGTAAGTTCAGGTATCCGGTCTCCCACCTTCACGGTCAACATACATTCAGCTCCTTCATACCTGCTGTCATTTCGGTAGATCATCATTTCGGTAGATCATCGTTGCCCTGGCAAGGGCCATCAGCCTGCCTTCCTGATTGTGATAACGGCTTTCAACTACTACAAATTCCAATGCACCGTTTTTTTTCTGATAAATATCCACCAGCTCACGGTTAACGGTAATCTCGTCACCGGCGTATATCTGTCCGAAATACTCAAAATCCTGACCTCCATGAAGAATACGACCTATGTCCATTGCCAATAGCTCAACTTCCGGAGGCAAATCGGAATCCGATTCCAGATCCAGGGAAAACGGAAATGTGGGTGGTGCCGGAAGAGCACGATAACCTGCGTTCAGAGCAGCCAGTTCATCGAGATAAACCGGATTGGTTTCACCAATAGCCTTGGCAAAAAACTTCAAACGCCCGGTTTCAACCCGCACTGTCTGCGAAGGAAATTCTGTACCGATTTTACTTTGATCCAGCATTAACACCTCCACTATTAACTTTGTTGATCAGATTCATGATCACGGCAAATGTATCTTCAGCCCGGGTTGGATGGCTGGATTGCTCAAAATCACAGATTGTACTCCACTGCTCTGCAATAGATTCTGCACGGGTCATCTCCTGTTCTCCCAGGGCAATGCCTTCACTCCGTTCCCAGCGAAGCTTAGCCGTCCATCCGGCACCGGTTTCAAACAGAGAACCGGTTTCCTGACATTCGCCAGAGCACAGGTAAACGACCAGGGCAGTAATGGCTTCCGGTTTCAGGGCTTCAAGCAACTGTGGTGGCAGAATGGTTTCTGTCATACGGGAACCCGCCACAGGAGCAATGCTGTTGACCCGGATATTATGTTTCGCGCCTTCAAGCGCCAGTGTCTGGGACATGCCATGTACAGCCAGTTTGCAGGCACTGTAATTAGCCTGGCCAAAATTCCCGTAAATGCCCGCTGCAGAACTGGTAAAGATGATGTTTCCGGAATTCTGCGCCTGCATCACCGGCCAGGCAGCTTTGGTGACACTGTATGCGCCTTTCAGATGAACGCGCTGTACCAGATCCCAGTCTGCTTCTGTCATTTTTGCGAAGGTGATATCCCGGAGAATGCCGGCATTATTGATCACAATATCAACACAACCAAAGTGATCCATAGCCGTGGCCACAATCGCCTCGCCATGTTCAACTGAATCATAATTGGCAACGGCTATTCCACCGGCTGAACGAATCGTCTCAACAACCTGATCTGCGGCTTCGGAGCTTTTTCCTTCGCCGGTTCGACTGCCTCCCAGGTCATTCACCACAACCCGGGCACCCCGACGGGCAAATTCCAGTGCATGGGAACGGCCCAGACCATTACCCGCCCCTGTCACAATAACTACCTGATCATCAAAATGCAGTTCGCTCATTATTATTATCCTTTACTACATTCTGTATAACTCCAGTGTCCAGAAAGAGCGGGAACAAGCCAATGATCGAAAAAATCAAAAAGATTGACAATATCAGTCATATCAACCAATAACTGTCTATTCAGTTTTTCGCCGTCATTTCGTGAGTATTACGAAATCCATAACGCAGGACAGCTTACTTCGTGCCGGGTAAACCTGGCAGGGTGATATTGAAAAGCGTTATGGTTCCCGGATCAGGTCCGGGATGACGACTGGGTCCGGGATGACAACGAACTCAGGAGATGAACTAAAAAAGGACTGGAAATAGACAGAAGGTCTTTCTTGTCCCGATACAGGGGATGCCAATAGTCGTTTGACACACCAAACACAGGTTAATAACAAAAATTAACTGACGGAATTCACCATCATCTCCACTGACGCCTGACACATTGCATCCACAGACTGACGCTCAATATAGACACCATCATTTAATAAACGACTGATTCCGTGCATGGTTCCCATGGTCACCTGAGCCACCCGCAAACCATCCACGGTATCTGAGAATACGCTCTGTTCCTGCCAGTGACGGATGAAATTCACGTAACGATGAAAAGAAGCCGAGGACTCTTTCTTCAATGAATCCGTGGGCTGACCATTTTTCCATATAGGGCGACCGAACATGAGGTCGTACTGCTCCATATGCTCCTGGGCAAAATCGATATAGGCCCGGACAAAATCATTCAACCAGACTCTGACTGATGCGGGTTCATGCTCCAGAAGATCTTTAAAATGAATCTCCCAGTTTTTGAAACCTTCTTCTGCTATAGCGCAGAGTAATTCATTTTTATTTCTGAAATGATGGTAAGCAGCGGTTCTGGAAACGCCCACCCTTAGAGCCAGGTTTCTCATTGACAGACGTTCAACACCCGACTCACCAATCATAGCAGTGGCTTCATTAATCAGGCTCTGATGAAGATTGCCATGGTGATAGTTTTTCTTTTCTGTCACTAAGTGCCCTGCTTACATTTAATCTTGACAGTGTCAAAATACACCCTTATCTTGACAACGTCCAGATAGATAAATAATGCTAATAATACGGTCGTTCAGAATGGATTTCAAAACACTCAAGCTCTCCATTGATAAGGGTATCGCCCACCTGGAACTGCATCGTCCAGATAAACTGAATGCCATGAACGCCGATAGCTGGAAGGAATTGCCAGCAGCAGTTCGTGCAATAGACCATGAAGCCAGCGCCAGGGTTATTGTTATTTCCGGCAGTGGTCGCATGTTCTGCTCAGGTATGGATCTTAGTGTTTTTATGAAACCTTCCATGCAGACGATGTCTGGAGAAGAAGGACGAAGAAAAGAAAATTTCCGCAGGCTTGTGATGCAGCTGCAGGACACTTTCACCGCATTGGAAGAAATTCGAATTCCTGTTTTGACAGCCGTTCACAGCGGCTGTATTGGTGCCGGACTGAACCTGGTTACTGCTGCAGATTGCCGTTACGCTACGGAAGACGCCTATTTTTCCGTGAAGGAAACACAGCTGGGTATGACCGCTGATGTGGGCGTTCTGCAAAGACTACCAAAGCTGATTCCTGAAGGCATGGCACGGGAACTGGCCTTCACCGGCCGTAAAATGTCGGCACAGGAAGCGCTGAACTTCGGTCTTGTAAACGCACTGTTCTCTGATAAAGACAGTATGTTGAATGCTGTTATGGACATTGCCCGGCAGATAGCCGCCAATTCTCCGCTGGCCATTGCCGGAACCAAAGAAATGATTAATTTCGGTCGGGATCATTCGGTGGCAGACAGTCTTAAATATATGGCAACCTGGCAGAGCGGCATGTTTCAGCCCAATGAAATGGCCAAAGCTTTTCAGGCATCAGCCCAGAAAATCGCACCGGACTATGAAGAACTCTGGCCCGTCAAGCCCCCTTTATCATGACGCCAGGGCGATCTCATTTGACAAACACCAATCCTGTTGCATATTCAAAAAGCTAGCTTTAAAAACTGAATTTTTGAGAAGTACAGGAAATTAGGCTTATTTTGGTACTTTTGTGTGCTGAATAATTAGCCAAACAGAGAAAGTTAGTGCCAAATGAGATCGCCCTGATCATGACGCTATTCCAATGATTGAAACGACATATTGACTGACAAGCCGCCAACAATTAACAGCTAACTATAAATAACAACCAACTATAAATTAATGATGAGACGCTGAAGCATGAGTAATAACTATCCCCACCTACTGTCGCCACTGGATCTGGGATTCACTACACTGAAAAACCGGGTTTTGATGGGATCAATGCACACCAATCTTGAAGAGATGCCCAGTGGCTTTGAGCGACTGGCGGCATTTTACGCAGAGAGAGCCGCTGGCGGTGTTGGTCTGATTGTTACTGGAGGAATAGGCCCCAATCTGGAAGGAGGCACGGGCCCTCATTCCGCACTTATGAAAACCTCTGACGATGTAGCCAAACACCAGCCGGTAACTCAGGCAGTGCACGACGCCGATGGTAAGATATGCATGCAGATTCTGCATACCGGACGCTATGCCTATAATCCAAAAAATATTGCCCCCAGCGCGATTCAGGCTCCCATCAACCCGTTCAAGCCCAGGGAGCTGGCTGAAGACGAGATAGAAAGCCAGATTCAGGATTTCATCACCAGTGCCGCCATGGCAAAAGAAGCGGGCTATGATGGTGTTGAAATCATGGGATCCGAGGGCTATTTCATTAACCAGTTCATCGCCAGACGAACCAACCATCGTGAAGACGCCTGGGGGGGAGAATATGAAAACAGAATCCGCCTCGCGGTAGAAGTCGTTCGTCGTACCAGAGAAAAAGTCGGCAATGATTTTATCATTATCTACAGGCTCTCCATGCTTGACCTGGTTGAGGGAGGCAGCAGCTGGGATGAAATTGTTCAGCTGGGGCAGGAAATTGAACAGGCCGGAGCCACTATTCTCAACACTGGCATCGGCTGGCATGAAGCCAGAATTCCTACCATCGCCACCATGGTGCCAAGGGCTGCTTTCACCTGGGTCACCGCCAAATTACGCAAGAGTGTCAGTATACCGGTCATCACTTCTAACCGGATTAATATGCCGGATGTTGCTGAAGAAGTTTTATCCCGTGGCGATGCCGACATGGTATCCATGGCCCGCCCTTTTCTGGCAGATGCTGAATGGGTGAACAAAGCCGCCGAAGATAGAGCCGATGAAATTAATACCTGCATTGCCTGCAACCAGGCCTGCCTCGACCATGTTTTCTCTATGCGTGAAACCAGTTGCCTGGTGAATCCCCGAGCCTGTCAGGAAACCAAACTGAACTACCTGCCCACAGATACACCGAAGAAACTGGCGGTTGTGGGTGCCGGACCTGCCGGTATGGCTTTTGCGACAACAGCAGCCTATCGCGGACATAAGGTCACTCTTTTTGATGCATCCGATCGTATTGGTGGTCAGTTTAATATTGCCAAAACGGTGCCGGGTAAAGAAGAATTTGAAGAAACACTGCGTTACTTCCAGCGCCAGATTGAACTGACCGGTGTTGAGCTCAGGCTCAATAGTCGGGTTCGCGCCGAAGATCTGGAAAACAGCGACTTTGACGAAGTGATCATTGCCACTGGTATCGCCCCGAGAAAGCTGGATATCGAGGGTATAGATCATCCCAGGGTACTGAACTATCTGGATGTATTTAAAGGTGCTGAAGTGGGACAGAAAGTAGCCGTAATTGGTGCCGGCGGCATCGGTTTTGACCTTTGTGAGTTCATCACCCAGGAAGGCCCTTCCGCAAGTCTCGACATTCCCACCTTTATGAAAGAGTGGGGAGTGGACATGAGTCTGGAAAACCGTGGTGGATTGCTGGAATCAGCCCACAAGGAGAAAGCATCCAGGGAAGTTTATCTGCTCCAGCGCAAGAAAACCAAACCCGGAGCCGGGCTGGGTAAAACAACAGGTTGGATTCACCGTTCTGAAATGACCAGTCGGGGAGTCCGGATGCTCGCTTCCTGTGAATACCAGAAAATCGATGACCTGGGATTACATCTGTCTATTAACGGAGAAGCACAACTGCTTGAAGTGGATACGATTGTGATCTGCGCCGGGCAGGAGCCTATGAGAGATCTGGCAGACCAGCTCAACAGCAAACCTGTTCATCTGATTGGTGGTGCAGACGTAGCGGCTGAACTGGATGCAAAAAGAGCCATCAATCAGGGTTGTCGTCTGGCTTCAGCCATTTAAAGCTACAGGATTCGGTATTCTA
>CBDBOO010000061.1:0-26422 GCA_965208385.1 Endozoicomonas sp. | reverse complement strand
TAGAGGCGGGTTTACCGACGTTTGGGGAAAACATCGGGGAATCAGGCTCCCCGATGTCGTGCGGTACGATTTTTCCGGTATAACGTTCATGATAACTTTTCTAGAACGTACGGTTTGGTACCATTTACGAATCTTAGGTTGCAATGAAATTGTAACCTAATTTTGATCCTTGTATTCTAAGTCATTGTTTTCATTATCAAAATCCATTTCATGAAATTCATACCACATAACATTGATGATCCCGAAGGCACAGGCCAGTAATACGCCGAGAATCCATGCGAAATACCACATATCCAATCCCTCCTTAATACAGTGTATGGCTTTCTTGTTTAATTTGTTCTGAGGTCATTCGACCCCACATCTTATAAAAACACCAGGTTGTATAGCCCAGAATGGTCGGTACAAAAATTCCGGCGACAATGGTCATAATGCCCAGTGTCAGATAACTGGAGGTTGAATCCCATATTGTCAGGCTCATGGCTGGGTTGGTGCTGGAAGTCAGGACAAATGGAAACAGGGAGAACCCGGCTGTCATTATAATTCCTGCCAGCCCCAGGGCTGAGAAAATAAACATTAAACCTTCTCTGGTTGTTTTGCTCAGGGCAATCACCAGCGATGGGACCTACAAAACCCAGGGCCGGAGCGATGGCCATCCAGGGGTAGAGGATGAAGTTGTTCATCCACATGCCTTTCTCCAGTGCAACGGTTTTCATCAAAGGATTGGAGGGGCCGTTGCCATCAATCACGCTGGTAATATGAAAGCCGTTCATATTGGCCACCCAGATGCCTCCCAAAGCGAAGGCGACAATGGTCATTATGGCTGCATATTTAGCCACAACGCCTGCTCGCTGCCTGATAGGATCACCAGCCCGGAGCTTCTGCCAGACAGCACCGTGCATGGTGAGCATGGCCGCACTGACAATACCGCACAGCAAGGCAAAGGGGTGTAGAAGGTCAAAGAAGGAACCGGTAAAGCTGGAGCGCATGAGGTCATCCAGGTGAAAACCGAAACCAAGGAAGAAATTACCAAAAGCTACACCAAAGACAAACGAAGGTACGGCGCCGCTGATAAATAACCCCCAGTCCCAGGTGTTTCGCCAGCGTGGATCGTTCAGTTTCGAGCGATAATCGAATGCCATTGGCCGGATCAGCAGAGAATACAGTACCAGTATCAAGGCCCAGTAAAACCCGGAAAATGCCGTGGCATACACTGTGGGCCAGGCCGCAAAAACGGCACCTGCTGCGGTAACCAGCCAAACCTGATTGCCATCCCAGTGGGGAGCAACAGCATTGATCATGATGCGCCGTTCTTCATCGTTCTTGCTCATGAAGGGCAATAAGTTGGCTGTGCCCAGATCGTAGCCATCCATGATGGCAAAACCGATCAGCAACACACCAATCAAAACCCACCAAATTAGTCTCAGAACTTCATATTCAATCATGATTCACCTTCTGATGAGCTATTGGTTATTGTTGCCCGTTCAAAATGGTAACGCCCGGTATGAAGGCTGCTGGGCCCCTGTTTGGCAAATTTCACCATTAACCAGACTTCGACAATGGCGAATACGGTATAAAACAGGGTAAAACCGGCAATGCTCAGGTAGAGGTCGGTGGTCGTACGGGTTGAAGCCGAAAGGTAGGTGGGCAGTATTCCGGAAATGGTCCAGGGCTGACGACCAAATTCTGCCACAAACCAGCCCATTTCACTGGCAATAAATGGCAGGGGCAGAGACCAGAGACAGAGCTTCAGGAAAAACCGGCTTTTGTACTCGGTACGCCGGGCTGTTTTAACAAATGCGGTAATAAGCAGCATCAGCATCAAAACGCCACAAGCCACCATTATTCGGAACGAGAAAAACAGGGGCCAGACTGTTGGAATGGCGTCTTCCGCTGCCTGACGAACCTGTTGCTGAGTGGCATTGGGAATATCATCGGTGTATCGGGTCAACAATAGTCCATAACCGAGATCATCCACTACTTCTCCAAAAGCTTTCCGGTTTTCAGGGGTGTCTTCACCATTTTTCAGTTTTTCCAGCAATGCGTAGGCTTTCATGCCGCTCTGGATTCGAATCACCTTGTTTTCAATCAGATCTTTAATACCGAGGACTTCCTGATCAAGGGATCGTGTGGCAATGATACCCATGACATAAGGAATACGAAGGGCGTAATCGGTGCGCATCTCTTCCTGATTGGGTATGCCAATCACCGTGAAACTGGCTGGTGGTTCATGAGTTTCCCACTCTGCTTCAATGGCGGCGAGTTTGACCTCCTGCACATCGCCCAGTTCATAGCCTGATTCATCACCCAGAAGAATAACGGATAGAATAGCAGCCAAACCAAAACCGGCGGCAACAGCAAATGAACGTCTGGCAAAGGCAATATCCCTGTTGTTCAGAAGATAATATGCACTGATTGAGAGAACAAAAATGGCTCCGGTTGTGTACCCTGCCGCTACGGTATGAATAAATTTGACCTGGGCTACCGGATTAAAAAATAATTCGGCAAAACTGGTCATTTCCATGCGCATGGTTTCAAAATTAAATTCGGCTCCCACCGGATTCTGCATCCAGGCATTGGCAATGAGTATCCACAACGCAGACAGACTTGTTCCCAATGCCATCAGCCAGGTACAGGCCAGATGCTGAACTCTGCTGAGCCTGTCCCAGCCAAAGAAGAACATGCCAACAAACGTTGATTCCAGAAAAAATGCCATCAACGCTTCAATGGCCAGGGGAGCGCCAAATATATCGCCAACGTAGTGAGAGTAATAGGACCAGTTGGTACCAAACTGAAATTCCATGGTCAGTCCGGTGGCAACCCCAATGGCAAAATTGATACCAAAGAGCTTGCCCCAGAATTGGGTCATGTCCTTGTAAACCTGCTTGCCGGTCATCACATAAACCGACTCCATAATGGCAAGCATAAAGGTCATGCCAAGCGTTAAGGGCACAAACAGGAAGTGATAAAGCGCAGTTATCGCAAACTGAAAGCGCGAGAGGTCAATGACTTCTTCAAGAATCATGATACTCCTCGGATTTATCTTAAGATGGATGTGCAAGCGAAAAAGATAATTCGCCCTATGCTTCAGACAGTCTGATTATGGCGGTGGTAGAGACTCTTTTTTTACCATATCCAGTGTGAGTTTGAAATAGGTTAGGTAATTACCCTTGTCACCCAAGCGAAAATAGTATATTTGCTAATAATACTCTGAATTTATTTATTAAGAAATCTCGGTATATCCCTGTATACCCTTCGTGTTTGCATAGACTGGATGGCTAAGCTAATTTGGCTTTGTTTTTGTCGCCTGCCAGTCCAGTTACTTTGGGTTTAAACACCTGGGTTTGTCGTGAAATCTCGTTTAACGGAATTTATTGATCGTTTTTCTGGCGTTGTATAAATCGATCTGCCAATTATCTTTTGGGGGCGGTATTTCAGTCACCGATATATTTTCAAGGGAGTATTGGGCACTCAACGGTGTCTCGTATTGTGCAATGAATTTCAATCTTTCCAGGCTGGCTTTATAGGTGTCCACAAGGAAGTTGATGGTCCTGTTACTGAGCGGTACCCGGTAATATCGAATCAGGTTCTGTGCCAGTTTTTCTGCACTGCTCGCAAGATTTTTGTCAACGGCGCTGGCGAGCGCTTCACCCAGTACGGCTTTGGTCTGAGCGCTCATTCCGGGTTCAACGGTGGCCAGACTGGTGGCATTAGAGTTTTCAATCGCACGTTGTATCTGTGGGTCATGAAGGTGGATGTAAGGATCCAGCAGGGTTGCTATCTCGATAGCTACATCTCTTGCCCTGGTTTCTGTCAGCTCTTTTTCTGATGTGGTTAATGGCATTTCGTCACGCACACTGTCCCGGCGCAGGCGAGATTCTTTCAGGAATACACCAATACTGTTCGCTAATTCAATTTTATCCTCATCGTCCAGTTGGATTGTCTGTTCGGAAATCCTGAGACTTCGTTTAAGATTCACATCATCCTGATTTTGATACTGATTGGAAACTGACTGCCAGTTTTTCAATGCTTTCTTGAATTGCTGGGTATCACGCCCTTGCTTAAGATAAGCTTTGCGCGCTTCATTATAAAGTCGCAGGGCTTTCGCCAACTGTTGGCTCTGCAGGTTAAGCGCAAGCAGGTGCTTTCTGGTTCTCAGTGTCAGTTGCCTGGCTTCGCGTACCTGTTGACTCAATTGATCCAGTCCGGCGGAGGCACTGGTCAGTAATTTCTGTGGACTCAAACCCTGACCGCTGACAAAGTCTGTATGCAGACCAAGATTATTCAGATAAGTGATTAACGCTTTCAGTCTGGAATAAACCCGGGCTCTGCTGATTCTGAAGTCATTACGTTCTTCTTCCAGCCGGTCCAGGGCTTTGGCCAGTCCCCAGTGACCAATGTATTCTATTTTCAGGTAGGCTATTTGACGCCCGCAGATCAGTTCAAAACAGAGCGTCAGTATTTCTTCTACATCATGAAGGGTCATCAGGTCTTCATTATCTTCATCGATTGCAGAAAGGATACGTTCTATAAACAGAGTTTCTCTTTTCTGGCCCTGATGAGGGCGTGCAACGATACCTTCCAGTCGTTTCTTCATAGCCTCGGCAGTGCGGGGGTGGTTTTCACGCAGTTGCTGGTAGGCTTCTTCTGTGTCTGTGCTGGCTTCTTCAATGACATCGCGCATTCTGTGATAAAGCCCTGCGCGTCTGAATATTTCAATTTTTTCAGCCTTGCCTGCCAGCTCGTTGTTGCCTGTGAGGTCTTTAATGGCCGTGGCTACCCATTCGGGTCCGAGGTCGAGTTTGCGCAGTAAGATACCAGCGGAGTGAATTCGTCGAGCATCCTCGGAAATATTCCTCTGGCCAAGGTCTCTCACCATATAGATTAATTCAGGAATCTGATCGATCAGGTTAAGCAAACTGCTTCTATCCTGCTTTACCTGAAGACCGTGCGTCATGTTGTAGAAAAGTTTTGTACTGATGCCAAGAGCAATGGCTATGATGGAATAGCCAATGAAGTACAGAGCTCTTTCCAGAGGCATAAATTCGCCGTAGGCAAGATAGTAGCCAAAATGTGCAGCAAGAAGAGTGACCGGGCCTGCCGTCCAGGCGTACTGAAGGATAGTGACACTCCAGGGCTCCTGATGCGGTGCGCTGGCTACCTTCTCAAGCCAGCGTAAGCCTCTTTCCTCGAGTTGCAGATCACCAGTATCCGGTGTTCTTCTTTTTATGATGGGTGGTAAACGGGGCATTACTTTACAGGCCTGATCCATGTTGCACTGTTTGTATTCTATTAATTTCTGAGAGGCATTCCATATATGTAGAAATACGTTAATCACTCATCAAAAAAATAATATAACTGATTCAGATGGACCCTGTATCGGAAAATTGAAGAGAAGTTAGAGTGGTAGTTCATATTTGTGTCTATTCTTGCAGGTTCAGCGGTATGGAGCCGGTTCTAATATGCATTCCACAAAAGTTCTGATACTAACATTGGGTATGAATCTGTGTGAAAGACTGCCAGCAGAAATTATTCTCGATTTTTTCGACAGTGAATACATCTTGTCTGATTTGAAATCAAATCACGACGAAATCAGTGTATTAAATGAAACCACCAGTGATTCAACCGAAACAATCGTTGAAATATTAATAGACAGCTGGTATCCAAAGTCGAAAGTGCATTTATCCCCCTTTGAAATTTTGCAATCAGGTATTCAACTGGCCAAGGCAAAGCACCAGCTTGTTCCAGCAGCATCGAAGGATAAAAAACATACTAGATCTGCGTCTAATGGCGCTGCGTTTTTATCAGATCCCACACCAGTATGTTTTATGACGGGTGAAGGACAGCAGGCTACAGGAGTATATAATAGACGGCGTTTTCTTCAGTCTAGTGAAGACAGTGCTTCTGGCGTATCAGAAAACCCTTCCTTTAGATTCAAAGATTTGACGTTGATAAACTGGGAGCAGGTGGTGGCAGGTAATACGTTTAATATAGGTATGGATTCAAGTCGACAGATGGAATCACTTAATAGACGTATGCCTGGGTTATACAGTATGTTTGAGGGCAGTGCTCTGCATTCTAGAAGTAGAATTGTGCAGGATTTTTTTTCAGCACAGAACCTTGCACATATTTCTGAAACACATCTTCCAAGCGCCGTTTCTCTTATTGGATCGTCTTATGCCAGTAAAGCCGCCCAGTTGAATCAGCTTGGCAGTTCTTCCCAAACGGAATCTGCTATTGCTGATGCATTAAGAACCTTTGTGGGGCTAGGACAATTCACTTCCTCTCCGGTTGTTCAGCATTGCAATACCATACGATTTGTACTTCAGGGACATTTTACCACAGGCGCAGACAAAGGCCGTTTTCCGTTAAATTACCGAACCCGTCAGGGCAGTCTGTTGATTCCTGATCATTCTGTAGGAACTGTTCAGGGTATTTACCAGGCATTTATTGAATACATACGACAACAGGTTGATGCCAGTGAGCAAGAGGTCAGAGATTTTATGGTGTCAATTCTTGCAGCACTTCCTGAGGTTCTGGTAGTCAACCCGTCAGCTTCTGCCAATATGGTAGAGATAAGTATGATTCCCCATTGTGACAACATGGAAATTATTTACATGCTATTCCATGGTTATTTTATGGATACCATTCTGGGGGAAGCTTTTGCTGACCAGACCGAAGCCCAGGCAGCAGGGCAAAGGGTCAAAATTGATATCAATAAACTTCTGGCTCATCATCTGATCCCGTTATTTAATATTTTATCACCCTGGATGACCTGTAACGAAACAACGCTTTATCATATGGTTCGTTTTTATCAGATACTGTTCAATACAAATTTGGTAACGATGAAAAATGCTGAGTTTTTATCCGGAGTTGTGCCGGATGAACTTCAGGTTACTCTCGACAGTGATGCAAAAAAACGACGTGCCACCAACCTCGGTGCCAGGTCTCTAAGCAATAGAGAGAATCGAGTGAGGGAAAGCCTCCTTTACCGGGAAGCTAATCGCAGCGGAAGTGAATCAGAACTGGAGCTTGTTGATATTGATCAACATGATAATCAGGCATCACCATTAGACGGTGTTACAGATGATGGCGTTCAGAAAAGTGTTGAATCTTCAGAGGAGACCGGAGGTGAAACAGCACGTGAGCAATAACGATCACTTCTCTGCCAGCGAAGTAACATCATCAGGGCTTCATTAGATATAGCAGTTCATTGGATATAGCAGTTCATTGGATATAGCAGTTCATTGGATATAGCAGGGTGGGGAATATTCCCTGAAATTAAACCTTGGTTCTCAATCAATGGTCGGTGTTTGTAGCCTGTGAATGAGAGGATTTTGAATAAGAGAGCTTTGAATAAGAGAGCTTTGAATGACCCTGTTCTTACCCTGTTGTTTTGCCAGATACATGGATTTGTCCGCTTCTTCCAACAGTTTGTCCAGAGTGTTTATGGACTCTGAAAATTCGGATAAGCCTATGCTCACTGTAATGGGTGTATCTTCCAGCAATTCCCCAGCTTTTTCTATATTACTTCTTATCCGTTCGGCTACCAGGAACCCCTGTGTGGCGTCTGTGCCCGGCAGAAATACAACAATTTCTTCACCGCCATAGCGGCCAATCAGGTCGTATTGTCTCAAACTGCGTCGACAGAGCGTAGCGGTACCTCTTAGTATCTGATCACCTTTCCCATGACCAAAGCGATCATTGATGAGTTTGAAATCATCCAGATCAATAAACAGAGCGCAAAAGCCGAAAAAACGTTCAGATTTTACCGAAGGCATTTTTTTGGCTAACAGGGTTTCGGCTTCATTATAAAACGCTCTTCGATTAAGCAAACCGGTTAATGGATCAAGACTGGCTTGTTGTTGCCAGAAGTGGGATTGTTTGCTTGCCTGAAATAATGTTCTTGCATGACTGCTGATATCACAGGCGGTTTGCCATGCAATGGGATTACGCTGACTTCTTGGTGGTGCCAGGGCTAACAGGGTTTTACTGCTGCTTTCTATGTTTAGAGGGAATACCCAATAGGTTGAGCCCAGGCGATCCCTGAAATTGATTTTTGCTTCAGATCCGGAATTGATGACTTGAAAAAGATCGGCTTCTACAGTAGGCAATTGCCTTCTGAGATTTTCTGCCGCTTTAGAGTATTCACCAACAATATTCCATTCGTCCATCTCATGGATCAGTATAAGGGCTGGTGTGCCAGGCAAAACGTCATGAACTGTCGACAGAACTCTTTCGGGAATCTCAGAGGTTGCCAGAGGTGATTCAGGATTCTGCAGGTGTTCACGAAGTGCTGATTCAAATATCCGGCGTTTCTGGGTTGTTGAACTGATAACACTGATTGCCATGGCATGCTGGAGTCGTTGTTCACGATTTTGCCAGTAAATTGTTGCAAGAATTAAGGCCTGTAATGACAGAATTAATTCTTCTGTTAACGTAGGCAGGTTTCTGGGCCAGGGTTCAACACCCCAGGATATGGTCATGGCGATGGCGGTGGCCAGAGCGGCTGGCAGGGCATATTGGGCTGGTTTGATGCCATTATATATACAGACTATAAGAGCCAGTATGAGAAGCAGTGAAGTGATCGCCATAATTATAAAGGCAGCGTCCACAAGAACGATATTCTCGTTTCCGAACGTGATGAAATAGAGAATAACGCCGGTTGCCAGCAGACTTCCGCTGAGTATGACCTTGTCGATGGTCGGGGTGTATAGTGCCAGGAGTGACAGGTTTCTGTAACAGGCAATACCCGTTACGTATGTGATTGTTGAGAGTAGCAGCACCCAGTTGCCAGGATCTCCGGTCCATGGAAGTTGACGAAATATATCGCCCTGCCACATGAGTATCATGGTGTTGGCAGCCAGCAGGTGAGCAGTAACCAGAAGGTGTCCGGGATTACTGCTGCGCAGGGACATAATGGCAACAAAAATCATGACAGCAATAAGCAGGGTCTGAATGGAAGTGATTGATGTTCTGGTTTTATACTCATGCAGTGTATAAAGATATTCGGGCCATACCATGGGTTGCAACCGATTGGGTTGCGGGGATTCAACGCGAATATAGACCGTTTTGCTTTCTCCGGGTTTAAGGTTCAACTCCACGACTCTGGGGTCTGATGAAGTGCTGAAATAGCGCATCCCCAGTTTCTTGAGTCTGTATTGATCATTCTCGGGGATAAAAATATCCAATTGCTGATGAGGTACTTTGCGGAAGACCAGCAGCCACTGCTCAGTGATAACAGGGGATGTCTCAAAATCCAGGCGATACCATTGACTGCCTGCTGCAAAATCAGCTGAACTGCTTCTGTATACTGCTTCAGGTGGCTCGATGGGCAGTAATATATTGCTGAGATCGATCGCCGCATTACCCTTCAGTGAGACCGTCTGGGCATGAGTTAACGGCTGGGAGCCGAAGAATAGAATGATGAACAGCAGTGCACAGCGTTTGCTGAACGTTGTCATTATTGTTTTATTCAAAAGATTGCTAGCTTTTATAACAGCTCTGTATTTCAGCAAAGCTTTGTATTTTAGCAATGAACTGTCTCCTTCCTGGAGAAAATTCGACCGTTTGTTGTAATTTCGACACTTCTTTTGTTTGCCTGAATATAAGGCTGCCCTGACGGTCGCCCTGACGGTCGATAGTATTATTGTACGATAGATAAATTCTTACACAGAGAGGGGAGTGCTGTGAAGTCTGTTCGGTCGTAAATCAGTAATGAAATGAAAAAAGTCTCTCTCAGTCTCATTACTGATCTGATTCAGGCGGCAAAATGTTCTTTTGAAAACTGCACTCGTTCCAAAAGAGGCAGGTCGTGCCTTCTTAGCTTTTCGATGGTTTCCAGGCGGGGTTGTATTCCGTGGCCGTTGGCAATTTGAATGGCAAGGCCCGGCCGGGCATTAAGCTCCAGGATCAGTGGTCCATGATTTCGGTCGAGAACCAGGTCAACCCCCAGATAGCCTAACTGTGTCATTTCGTGGCAGGCAGCAGAGAGTTTGAGAATTTTATCCCAGTGAGGCACTTTCAAGTGGGTGAAATCATGACCGGTATCAGGATGTTGTTTGATGGGACTGTCATATTGCACAGCACGAAGGCTCTTGCCTGTGGCGATATCAATTCCTACTCCCACAGCGCCCTGATGGAGGTTGGCTTTGCCATCGGATGCTTTTGTGGCCAGGCGCAGCATTGCCATGACCGGAAATCCGCGAAATACAATGGTGCGAATATCGGGGACGCCTTCAAAGCTGTAATCTGAAAATATATCATCCGAAACAATCAGGCTTTCGATCATCGCCGTGTCTGATTTACCACCCAGGCTGTAGAGCCCTCCCAGGATATTGGAAACATGTCGATAGATGTCATCAAATTCAAGGGTGTCACCACTGGCTTTAACGAATCGTTCGCCATCACGGCCTGTGATAACCAGTATGCCTTTGCCGCCGCTGCCATTTGCCGGTTTTATCACAAACTCATTCAGGGCGGTGAGTATCTTAGGCAATGAATGTATATGTGATTGATATCGGATGACGCCAATGAGCTTTGGTACATCGACGCCTGCTTTTTCTGCCATTTGTTTGGTGATCAGTTTGTCATCAACCAGCGGTAAGAGTCTTCTTGGATTATATTGGCTGATATAGTCCAGGTTTCGACTGTTCATGCTGAGTATGCCCGCCGATCGAAGCTTTTTGGGCGAAGTAAAACCACTGAATAATTTCATGTAAATTCACCCTGTCAGAGCTTGTCATCAACCAACGGCTGGAATCGACGCAGTTCCAGTAGCCTGTAGCCAGTGTATTGACCCAGAAGCAGAACGATTCCAAGGATAGTCAGCAGTAACTCAGGAAAATTGAACGTCATTTGTTCGATGAATGGGTTGGTCATCAGCAGATAACTGAGTGTTGCAACCAGCAGACTGCCGCCGCCTTCTACAAAGACATCTTTCGGTCCCTCTTCTTCCCAGAGTATTGACATGCGTTCAATGGTCCAGGCCAGGATAATCATAGGGAAAAATGTAACGGTTAGAGCTTGTGTGATACCCAGTTTCCAGCTTAGAACACTCATGGTCGCCATAATCATAATCACGACAATAATGGCTGCACCAAGTCGGGCAACAAGCAACATATTCAACTGGCTCAGTATGGATCGAATCCATAGCCCAATTGATACGATTGTGATGAATATGATCAGCCCGGGCAGGAGCTGGGTTTGTAAAAATGCCACAGAGATCAGAACCGGCATAAATGTGCCTGATGTTCTCAGGCCAACCAGAATTCTCATAATCAAAACCACAAGAGTCCCTATGGGAATCAGGAGGATGGTTTTAAAAGCGTTCTGTATATCCAGGGGTAAACTGTAGATGGAGAAGTCAACCAGCGCTGCTTTTTCGAGCTCACCCTGTCTCAGAGCTAGCTCCCTGGAAGGAACCGTTTGAGAAATTATGGAAAAATTAACCGTGGAGTTACTGCCGCCCATGACATCTAACAGGGACTTGCCTCCTCTCTGCCAGAGGAAGAAAGTGTCTGGATTGCCGGCTTTGCCTGTTTCAGGATTAAACAGCAGCCAGTCTTCGCCAGTAAATACCTCAAGCATTTCAACAATAGGCTGTCGGCGTCGACCATCTTCCAGATTCAGCCCTCTCACAACGCGGGCAGGTACATCGGCCATAATGAGCAGATCAATCAGTATCCGGGGTTTGTTACCCGATGAATCAACAAGATCAAGAAGCATGCTGGTGTTCTGACTGGGTTCCGCTGCATTAAATTCCCGGATCAGGGTTCCGGTAAAACTACGGGCATCGGCAGATCGCTCATGAACGCGTCCAAGCAAACTGTTTGCTGCTGTCTGGTATGGCTCTGGGAATAATGGTTTGCTGGTTATCTCTGGGGGTGGATCGGCGGCTTTCACCTTTGTGCCTGGCTTCAGGTGAAGTTTAACTTTATAAAAGAGCTCCTGCTTTCCGGTGGCATTGCGGATGCTCCATTCAGCCCGGCGCTGGCCCTCATCGTCAAACTGATTGATCCCATATCCCGGTGAGGCAAAGGATTCATCGAGAATCCGAATACCGGGCTGCTGGTCCGGTAATGTCAGGCTTGCTTTTGCCGGACCTTCCTGTGCCTGAAAATTGATTCTGGCTTCGATGCTCCAGATCAGGCTTTTTTCTCCTCCCATCAGTGGGAAGCCAAGAGCGAAATGCTTGTACAGAGCCAGTCCGAGACCCGTCACCATCAAAAAGACAACGGCCAGAATTAGTTGGAAGCGACCTTTCATCAGCTACCTCTCTGCAAGTTTTCGGCTATGTAGTTTTGTGAAACATCGACAATGGCCGCATTTTCAAGAAAGCGAACACCGATTAACACTGGATATTCATACGACTCTCTATCACGCAGGCTGAATTCTGTCGGTTTGGTTATGGGGCCTATAGATACATTCATGGTAATAACCGGTCTTTTTTCAGACTCTGTTCCGTGTCGCTTAATGAGTACGAACCGGGTGACAGGCTGCTCAATCAATATAGGCTTTGAGTCGTTCAGTTTGAGTGTGAAACGAACCCAGTTCTGGTTATTTTTACGGAATAGTTCCAAATCCCTGGCATCCAGAGATGAGGTGAGAGCACCAGTATCAATGCGTGCCTTAAGGCGACTCTTTATCTGCCCAATCGATATGTACTCTATTGCGCCCAAGCGGGCCAACCCATCGACGGAGACGGGTTGTTGAATGGTTCTGGGTTGCAGCGCAGTGCCGGAAACGACTTTTTCGATACGTGTCTTTTGTTTAAGAACAGATTCACTGGCAATTTTATTCTGGCTGACATCAACTATTGCCAAATCCTGTATGAAATTTCTACCGATCAGCAGTGGGTATTTATACTTGCTTCTGTCAGTCAGGGTGATTTCAGTTTGCTGGGCAATTTCACCAATGCTGATCGAAAGGCTCACCACGGGTCTGGAGACAGAGGATGAACCCGGGCGTTTGATTTTAGTGGTACGTATTAAGGGAAGTTCCAGGGGAGTGATGCCTCTGGACGTTCTGTGGAGGCTGAACTTTACCCACTTTTTGCTATCGCGTTCAAAATATTGAATATTGCGTGCATCAACCGAAGTATTTTCCGCACCTGTATCAATTTTTGCAGGAATAGAGAGATCAAGGCTTGGAATATACCCTTCTTCTGCCAGTCCTAAAACCAATCGTCCATCTATAAATGAAGGCGTTTGAATGACTCGATCCTGAACTTTTACCTGAACCTTTTTCTGAACTTTTTCCTGAGCTAATTCAGGCTTTTCGTGGGTTTTGGAAACAGGTTTATGAACAATCCCGGAATCAGTCTGTTCAGTATTATCTGAAATGTCTGGTTTGTTTCTGGAGATTGAACTGTCTTCAGGTTTGAGCATTGTCTGACACCCGGTTAAAAGGGTGGCAAATAAAACCATTGCAGGCACGACCGGAATACGGAGCATGTGATTAGCACTACTAAAGCTGATGATTTAAATAAGATCGTATAAAGAGGTAAATAGCGTTGCCAACGATCAGGGTAGCGCGAGCTTACTGGAACTGCAGGCTCTTGCCAATTGTCAGGTTCCGCATAATTCGTTTCTATTTGTGATAATGGCTGCAATAATGGCTGTGAGGTTACTCCACTAAGATAATTACCCAGCGTGCATAAAGATAGGCTGGAGTAATCTATGGTTATTTGGCGTTAAATCCAGGGAGATGCATTCAGGCGTTACCATAGAGGTATAATGGTAACTATTCAGCCCCTCAAAATAGACAGTATTTTCGGTGATTTTGTGCCATTTTGAAGTATAGTTTTCTGACTACTGCCTGCCATGATTCAACCTGCTCCCGAATTCCAGATTATTGTCACCCTCCTTGCTCTTGTAAGCGAGCAGCAGGAGCGGCTGGCAAAACTGGAAGCAGAAAATAAAGAGCTTGCCGACAGGCTCAAAACCAACAGCAGGAACAGTAGCAAACCCCCTTCTACAGACGGTTATGCCAAGCCCCCTGCCAAAGCAAAAGCCTCATCTGGCACGACTCCAGAAAGTGATCCGAAAGACGACAAACCCAATCCGAAAAGCCTGCGAAAGAAGTCTGGTCTCAAACCTGGTGGCCAGAAAGGTCACAAAGGCACGACGCTTGGACAAGTTGCAGAACCTGAGCATACCCAGTATCACCCAGTCATAGATTGTGAAAGGTGCCGTTGGTCATTGCGCTCTGAAAAAGTTATTAAATTGATTGAAAGACAGGTATTTGAACCTGGTCGTTTTGGTCACTTTGAAGTTACCGCTCATGTAGCAGAAGTCAAAAAGTGCAGCTGTGGACACATAACCCACGGCAGCTTCCCGGAAGGTATTGATTCCCACGTACAGTATGGCCCTGTTACCCAGGCGCTGGCCGTGTATCTTTGCCAGTACCAGCTGGTGCCGTTCAAGCGTGCTTCCCAGTTTTTCATGGACATTTTCGGGCTGGAAGTTAGCCCGGGCTCCCTCTGTACATTCCAGAAAAATGCCTATGATCAATTTGCTTCTACAGAGCAGGCGATTGCTGATGCTCTCAAGAGCGCACCTGTTGCAGGCGCAGATGAAACAGGCATGAGGGTGGCCGGTTCACTGTGGTGGATGCATGTTCTGCGTACCGAGAAATGGACGCTGTATCACCTTGATCCCAGTAAAGGCCACACAGCCATAGAGTCAATGGGCATCTTACTGGTCTTTGCCGGGATATTGGTTCATGACCACTACAAGGTCTACTTCCGGTATGCCGCCCTCCATGTGCTTTGCAACGCCCATCACCTGAGAGAATCACAGGGTGTTATTGACAGGGACTGTAACCATCTTGCTGGACGTCTTCAACGGCTACTAAGGCTGGCTTGCCACCTCAGCAACGGTTTCAGAAAGATTGGCATGAAAGCAATGCCAGAGGTCATCCGCCAGCGGATTGTTTCACTGTTCGAGCGAACAGCGAAAAGGGCGCAAGCGGAGGAGGCGGAATATATGGAACGCCTCCGGCAACGGCTGGGTAATGACAAGGTCAAAAATACGAAAGCCTTCAACCTGTTCAAGCGGTTGGCTCAGTATCAGGGGCGTAACCTGAAGGTTCATGACACAATGTGACAGTGACTTTAAGCCTTCTACCTTGATAACTTTCATCCTGTAGTCATGCGACGAAAGCGCCAATTGCGGCGTTGAAGCTCATTTCATATGGGAAATTAGAGCCGTCTTTTAATCGCTCATCGGTTCATATTGGCCCCGAGACGATAGCCCACTGGAAATGTTCCGAAGCATTTTGCACCATTTTGAACCAGTGTTGATAGCAATTCTGACTACTGCCTGCCATGTATTCAGACCTGCTCGTGAATTCCAGACTTATTGGTCACCCTGAGCCTTGCTCTTGTAAGCTTAGCAGTCAGTGAGCAGGCTTTTGGCAAAACTGGAAGCTCGTGCCATAAATGAGCGTATGCCGACAGGCTCATAAACCAACAGCAGTGAACAGTGCAAACCCCCTTCTACAGACGGTTATGCCAAGTCCCCTGCCAAAGCAGTATAGCCTCATCTGCACGACTCCAGGGATTTGATGGATCGAAAGATCGAGCTCTACATGCCAACGTGCCAGATAAAGCCTGACGAAAGAAGTCGTGGGTCTTCAAACTCTGCGTGGCCAGAAAGGTAGTAAGGCATTATTCGCTTGGACAAGTTGCAGAATCACTGGACAGCATATTCAGTATCACCCAGTCGCTAGATTGTGACTCACGGCTCATCCAGCTTGGTCATTGCGCTCTGAAAAAGTTATTAACAGACGTATTGAAAGACAGGTATTTGAACCTGGTCCCAGTTTCTGGTCACATTTTCGAAGTTCACCGCTCATGTAGCAGAAGTTTTTTCAAATACAGCGTCTGGCCACATAATTGCACGGCAGTGCTATCCCGGAAGGTATTGATTCTCAAAACAGTATGCCCTCACCCAACAGCGCTGGCGTTGGTATCTTAAGATGCTCAGTACCAGCTGTCCGTTCAAAGCGTGCTTCCCAGTCTTTTCATGGACATTTTCGGGCTGGAAGTTAGCCACGGGCTCCCTCTGTACATTCCAGAAAAATGCCTAACACCGATCAGAATTTGCTATTCTACAGCAGCAGGCGATTGCCAATGCTTTTTTTGAGCGCACCATGTTGCAGGCGCAAGCATGAAACAGGCATGAGGGTGGCCGGTTCATCTGAAAGCGTAGATGCCATGTTCTGCGTACCGAGAAATCGGCGCTGTATCCATGCCTTGATCCCAGGGCTGGCGCTGTCCACATTGCTCATGACTCCGTCAATGGAGCATCTTGATGCTGGTCTTTGCCGTAAGTCGCATATCTGGCCTTGCATATGACGCACTTGCAAGGTCGTATTCCGCTATGCTTCCCTCCATAGCTTTGCAACGCCCATCACCTGAGAGAATCACAGGGTGTTATTGACAGGGACTGTAAACCATCTTGCATGGACAGACTTCAACGGTTTTCAATGGCTGGCTTGTTTCTACCTCTACTGCAACGTGTACAGAAAGATTGGCAATTTTCAAGCATTATGCCTGAGGTCATCACGCCAGCGAAAGATTGTCGTCACCTGTCTCGAGCGAACAGTTTAAAGGAGATCGGCAGCGGAGGAGGTTGAAGTATTTTGGACTACGCTTGGTCAACGCTTGCTCGGGTAGATGACAAGGTACAAATATTTATAGTCGATTTTCTTCTTGGGCAAGCCTTGTTCAAGCTGGGTTGGATTGAGTTCAAGGAAGAAACCATTGAGGTTCATGACCGACTTCACCATTCCTTTCGACAATAATGGCAGTGAGCGAGACATCAGAAACGGTAAGGTAAAGCAGAAAATATCGGGCTGTATCAGAAGCAAGAAAGGAGCGAAATGGTACTGTCGGATACGAAGCTATATCTCATCGGCGAGGAAGCAGGGACAGAACGTTTTTGAAGCCCTGCTTATAGCAATGAAGAATTACGAAAATCAATCCCTGTTGGGGGCTGAATAGTTACGTATAATGTCTCATAGCTCACCTGGTCTGTTCTTCCTTACATAAAGTTTGCCGTCATGCAGTGTGGGTTTTGTTATCCGTTAGAATGACGGCGGAACAGTTAAGTATCAGCTCAAATTAAGCCATCCTGAGGTTATCCTTCCGGGTGGCACTGGTTCGTGGGCTTGGAAGGGTAATTCCCGTTATGAGGCGCTGACTTTTCCGGATAAATAAAACCAAGTATCACAGTGAAGATCAATAGAATCAGTGCAGGAAGAACCCAGCCAAGGTGAGATTCAAAGCCGGGTAGGAAGTTGAACGGTATCATTAATATTTTCGCCAGAGCCGAATCAACGTTCTGCATGACATCCGCAATGCTCACCAGTAATGTAATAGCGAGAGATGTTCTATAGGTAAGTACGCAGTTGGGTAGCCAGTCGCGAATCAGGCCAAGTAAAATAAGCAATATGCATACAGGGTAGAGAATCATCAGGACCGGTACGAACAGTGTGATGATCTGGGTTAGTTCGAGGTTAGCTAACATGATGCAGCAAATTGAGATCAAGCCAACAATGGACGTGTAATTCAGTGGCTTTATGAGTCCGTCAAAATATTCTCCGGCAGCGGTAATAAGGCCTATTGCCGTTGTGAAACAGGCCAGTATTACTACGGCAGCCAGTAAAAGGTTGCCCGATGTGCCAAAGAGAATATCTACGTAGAGCGTCAGAATCTGACCACCATTGTCAGCTACGGGTATGATTTCCCTGCTGGTTGCACCAAGATAAAAGAAAGATAAATAGACCATTGCCAGTCCGCAGGCAGCGATAACACCGGTTAATACGCTGTATTTAAACAGGCTGTTCCCGTCGGTAATGCCATGAGATTTAAGATTGGTGATAAACACTATGCCAAACATCAGTGCTGCCAACGCATCCATGGTCATGTACCCATCCAGAAAACCCGTTAGCAGAGCCGAGTGTTCATAGCTTCCCAATGCCGGACCGGTACTGCCAAGTGGCGCGATTAAGGGTGAAATTCCCAGGATGGTCAGTAGCAGAATCAATGCAGGTGTTATTAATTCGCCGATAATTTCAAGTAGTTTTCCTGGTCTCAGTGATAAGTACCAGGCAGGCAGGAAAAAGGCGAGACTGAAAAGTAATCTCGGTAAATAATCCGGTCTGTCAAGGAAGGGAACTATTCCTATTTCATAGGCAACCAGTGCGGTTCGTGGTACACCGTATAATGGCACGATAATTAAGAAAATAGTGCTGCCAAACACCCTCACCAGTGTTTTTGGCAGCTCTCTGGTGAGGGTGTTTATCCCGCCCAGCTTACTGATGACAATGACACCCAGCAGGGGGAGTCCGACACCGGAAATTAAAAATCCAATGGCTGCCACCCAGACATTTTCGCCCGCCATCTGTCCGGCCAGAGGTGGAAATATCAAATTGCCAGCGCCCAGAAACATGGCAAAGGCCATAAATCCCATGGCAAAAATGTTTTTAATGCTCAGTCTCTGTTGCATCGTTGGACACCCTGATATGTTCTGCGAGCTCCAGCTTTGATACTCATGCCTTAATTGAACTGGTAAGAGTTGTTAGGAATGAGTTAACCCCTGGGTGGATTCTTCTAAATGAGCAACTAAGTATGGTCGTTGTTGCCGGAAGTGGTAACTTATTGGGCAATTCTTTCAGGGTTTTGTTCTGTTTTCTTAATTATGGTTCCTTCAGGATGATGAAATTGCGTATTTCTTCGAGATAGAGCAATTTTGTTGCTTTTTCGGGCGTACTGTTTTTTTCGCTGATACTTGATAGTTGTCATGAAACAGCATCGACACCTGATAGTCAGCAAGGCGGCAGAGTCTTAATTATGCTGCTTCATGTGTTTGTCTGGAAGAGGTTCAGGGGTTTATGCCTGAGAGGCAGTCTTCCTGCGTTCTTCCTGGGGGTGAGCAGAGATCATCATGAAGTGTACCGGCGACAATTTTCTGAAAGGATTTCTGAGACAGATGAATCAAGGTTTCGTGATCACCGGCTTCCAGGTAGACATCGGGTATTTTTCCAAGACGATTATCCCAAACCATCTCCATGTTATAGGCGGGACCAATAGGGGGGATGGCTCCATTCTGGCAATCGGTGAATTGATGGTTTACTTCGTTTTCCGATGCCAGGCGTAATCTGGTGTCTGTAAGTTGGTTAATCTGCTTAACCTTTACCCGATTGGATGCAGGTATAAGTGCCATAACATAGTTGTCTATGTGGTCCTTGAGAATAACGGCCTTGGCTACCCGCTGTAATGGAATCTGGGCTGCAATGGCACTTTGGACCGAACTATGACTGGGGGAGTGTCCAACGGTATCGTAGGGTATGTGTTGACCATTGAGAAACTGGTGAACTCTGTGGGCTATGGTCATGGGATGTCCTCTGCTTCAGAGTGAGTGCTTCAGAGTGAGAGCATCCCTGCCAGAAACTGAAATTCCAATGCAAGTATAGTCTGCCGGTAGTCTGTTTTTTTCTTTTAAAGCCAGCCTTTGCGTTTGAAGAAAAAGAAGGTGCCAAAAGCACTGGTTAACATCATGGCCAGAGCCAGAGGATAACCCCATTCGTATCTTAGCTCGGGCATTGCCTGAAAGTTCATGCCGTAAATGCTGGCAATGAGCGTGGGTGGCAGAAACATGACCGCGGCCACTGAAAATATTTTAATAATATTGTTCTGTTCCAGGTTGATGTAGCCCATGGCTGATTCCATCATGAAATTAATTTTTTCAAAAAGGAAGCTGGTATGAGGCGTCAGGGATTCTATATCTCTCAACATTTCTCTGATGCTGT
This sequence comes from Endozoicomonas sp., assembly GCA_965208385.1. GTDB lineage: Bacteria > Pseudomonadota > Gammaproteobacteria > Pseudomonadales > Endozoicomonadaceae > Endozoicomonas. The sequence continues at coordinate 6,607 of CBDBOO010000061.1, read as the reverse complement.
TTTTCTGGACTTCATTTAACTGGCGGTTACAGGTTCTCAGAAGGTATCGCAGAGAGCGCTGGGTATCCAGGAGGTTCAGGCGGACCTTGCCATTCAGGTCTTCCTGCAAAGTAATTGTCCGGAGCTGCTCGTCCATATCCCGGTCTTCTTCCGATAACACTTTTTGACTGAGATCTTCAAGATCCTCGTAGACTTCTTCGAGAGTATCTGCGAGATATTCAACCTTGGTGTTGAACAGGGCAAGAATGACATCCAGAGGCGTTTCAGCCTGAATGTGCCGGGTTTTCAGATAGTTGCGCATCAGGCGGAATAAACCGGTGGGTTCGTCCTGAAGCGTTATAAGTTTATCTGGACTGAGTATAAAGGCGACATTGATATTTTTCAGTTCCTGACCAGATCGATGAGGGAAGAGTGAGCGAATATGTACGCCATCTTCCGTTTCAAAATAACGGGATGAGATTTCAATTTCCCGCAATTCTTCCTCTTCGGGCAAGCTGCCAGGAAAATAAGTTGTCAGCCAGTGGTGTTCATCGCTATCCGGTTCCGCAGCATCAAGCCATATGGTGTTTTTTGTTGGTGGGATATCAGGTTTTATCCGGTCTATGGAGTAGTGGGTGTCCTGAGCACTCTCCTTTTGAACACTATAGGCATAGATCATTATTCTGGCCCCTGATTCTGCAGGTAACGTTGTTTGGTATGATTTGCAGGTGACCGCCGGTTAAAGCAGTGGTACACATGTCCAAAATTAAGACGATACTGTACTGTAAAAAAACGTTCTTTTCTTGCTCTTTTTATAAATGATTTCAATGGGATAGATAAAGAATGAATCGTACTGTAAGTCGGTGGGCGGTTAAGTTGCGCAGTTTTGGCGAGAGCATTTTTTTCTTTTGATACCCATGCCCTGATGCCCTGATACCCATGCCCTGATACCCATGCCCTGATGCCCATGCCCTGATACCCATGCCCTGATACCCATGCCCTGATACCCATGCCGGGCATGAAATCACAACATCGGCTGCATAGTGGGCTATACAGCCGACAGTAATGACGCAAGAGGCGAAATGGGCATCGCCAGAAACAGGCGAAACCAATTTCGCCTACTGGTATCAGGGTGCTATGGCATCTCTTTCGGATGCATTGAACAAGACCCGTTTCAACTGGTCTCTTATAGACCTGCAGGTTTTGACATCGCTGATTGCTTCACCATTGTAATTGGTCACATAGAAACGATCTTCCACCTTTTCACCAAAAGTGGCAATTCTTGCTCCCTGTACCTGAAGTTCCATGCTGGAAAATGTATTTCCGATTAATGCCAGTAACCCGGGGCGATCAGTGGCGGTAATTTCAATGACCGTTTGACTTGTGTTCGTATGAGAACTTATGTGGATCTCTGGTTCGTCGCTGAAGTGTCTCAGCTGTCTGGGCGTTCTTCGTTTAATCAGCTCGGGAAAGTTGTCAGGGGAGTTTAAAACCTGGCCGAGATGTTGCTGAATCTGACGGATGCGGTGGCCGTTTTCACCAATAGCGGAGCCGTTATCTTCAAGAACGGTGAAGCTATCCAGACTGTAGTTATCGGCGGAGGTGGAAATACGTGCGTCCTGAATACTAAGGCACAATTGATCCAGGGCGGCAACAGAGGCGGCAAATAGATTCTCTTCGTCCTGAGTGTAGATAAATACTTTCGACCCGCCGTGTTCAAGCCCGTTCCGTGTTTCACGAATCAGTATTAATGGCTGGCTGCCCTGATGGCTGATGATGCCGGATGTATGCCAGGATATTTCCATGGGTTCATGCCGTAAGAAGTAGTCATCACTCAGTTGTTGCCAGAGGGCGCTGACACGGTCTTTATCTACGTTATCCTGTTCCAGTGATAACATGGCTTGGCTTTTCGTCTCGGCCAGCTGCTCTTCGATATCAGGCAGGTTGTCTATCCCACGCTTTAACAGGTGCTTTGCCTGAGAATGAAGCTGCTGCAGTAATGAGGCTCTCCAGCCATTCCACAGGTTTGGATTGGTGGCATTGATGTCAGCGACAGTGAGTGTGTATAAATAATCCAGTCGCTCACGGCTGCCTGCTTTTCGTGCTAACTCCTGAATAACCTGCGGATCCGATAAATCCTGCTTTTGAGCCGTTATCGACATGGTCAGATGTTCCCTGACCAGCCAGGAAATCAGGCTTGTGTCTTCTTTATTGAGTCCGTGTCGTCGGCAGAATGATTCCGCTGCTTCTGCTCCCAGCTGAGAATGATCTCCACCCAGCCCTTTGCCAATATCGTGATAGAGTCCGGCGATGTAGAGTAATTCCGGTTTGGGTATCTTGTGTATGATGTTTGAAGCGATGGGATACCGATCTTTACTCTTGCTGTATCTGAATCCTCGAAGCTGTTTAATCAGTAGAAAGGTATGGGCGTCGACAGTATGGGTATGAAAAAGATCAAACTGCATCTGTCCGATAATACGACCAAACTCTGGAAGGTAGCGTCCCAGAATGCCGTAGCGTGCCATCCGTCTCAGAGTAGAGGTGAGGGCATAGGGTGCCTGCATTAATTCCAGGAAAAGGCGGCAGCAGCGCGGGTCTTTTCGAAATTCGCTGTCAATAAGGTGTCGGTGATCACGAACAAGACGAATGGTTTTTGCCCTGGGGCCCAGTGCTTCCTTGTGTTTTGTAAGGAGAACAAAGAGTTCGAGAATCGCTGGAGGGTGGTTGGTAAAAACCTGGTCATTGGTGGTTTCCAGGTAGTTGTTATATATCTGGAACCGGTCGTTCAATGGTTTTATGACTTCAGAGGCGTCTGCATTCAGTATGTCGTCATCAAAGTGCTGAAGCAGGAGATCCTTAAGGTGCGTCACCATCATAACCGTGCGGTAATAGCTCTGCATAAATTGTTCAACCGCCATCGAACCGGTGTGATCTTTGTAGCCAAAATGAGTTGCAAGCGCTCTCTGGTGATCGAATAACAGGCGATCTTCACAGCGATCGGTCAGCGAGTGAAGTGCCCAGCGAACTTTCCATAGAAAGGCCCGACAGCGTTTTAGTTGGTGGTGTTCGGTTTCGGTCAGAAATTTCAGGTCAAGCAGTTCGGCGGGGTCGTGAGTGTTGTAGTGTCTTCTTGCTACCCAGCCCAGCATATGCAGATCTCTCAGTCCGCCGGGAGAGCCTTTGATGTTGGGTTCCAGGTTGTATTCGCTGTCACCGTATTTTTTATGACGGATTCTCTGTTCATCGAATTTGGCCTGAAGGTAGGCCTTTCTGGGCCACATTTTACTGACATCGATAAGTTCTTCGAGGTCGGTATGAAGGGATGCATTACCTGCAATTACTCTAGATTCCATCAGGTTGGTGATGATGCTTAAATCCTGCTCGGCCTGAATGGCGCACTCTTCAAGAGAGCGAACACTAGAGCCGACTTTAAGTCCTATGTCCCAGAGGAGAGTGAGAAATGCTTCAATGCTGACCTTGTAGTCATTGTATCGATTTTCTTGCAGCAGAATAAGAATATCGATATCGGAGCCAGGGTGCATTTCCCCTCGACCGTAGCCTCCAACGGCCAGTAATGCCGTTTTGCAATTGTGATTCCAGTTCAGGTGCTCCCAGGCCAGTGTCAGAACCTGATCGATCAGCCATGCTCTTGCCTGAACAAGAATTTCAACATCCGTGCCTTCCTGAAAACGGTTATCCAGTATGGATTTTGATTCTTTCAGGCATTTTTTATAGGCAGTGACAGGGTCTCTTGAAAGGGTAAGGTTGGCGCGAAACTGGCTTTTGTTGAACAGGGACTTTTTGAGGTTTTCAGGAACAATCTGGAATGCAGAGTTCATTGTTTCTCAATTCATTATTGTTGGGTATTAGAATGGGTCTACAGATCCTGTCAGGCGGCGGCATGATCTGTAGTGCCCTGGGTAATCATTTTTTCTCTTCTGACCGGAGAGTAAGAATATCGTAACCATCAGAGGTCACCAGAATGGTATGTTCCCACTGGGCAGAATTACGACGATCTTTGGTGACAGCGGTCCAGGCATCCCCTAATAATTTAGTGCCTTTCTTGCCAGCGTTGATCATGGGTTCAATGGTGAAAATCATGCCTTCCTGCAATACACAGTCGTTTTGCTCGCCATAGCCATTGTAATGAAGAACCTGGGGGTTTTCATGAAAAACACTGCCGATGCCATGTCCACAATACTCTTCAACTACGGTGAAGTGATTGGCGTGGGCGTGTTGTGCAATGACGCGACCAATATCGCTGAGCCGGGCTCCGGGTCGGACCTGCTCAATGCCCTTATACATGCATTCCTGAGTGACGATAGCCAATCGCTCATTAAAAGGCTGAACATCACCTACCAGAAACATTTTGCTGGTGTCACCGTGGTAACCATCTTTGATGACCGTTATATCAATGTTGACCATGTCACCGTTTTTCAGGATTTTTTTATCGTTGGGAATACCATGACAGACGACCTGGTTTATGGACGTGCAAATGGATTTCGGGAAACCCGGTCGGCCGGGCGCAGCGCCATAGTTCAAAGGGGCAGGAATGGCTGTCTGGGTGTTAACAATGTAGTCGTGACAGATGCTGTCGAGTTCGCCTGTGGAAACGCCCGGTTTGACATGCGGTCCGATCATTTCAAGCACTTCGGCAGCCAGTTTGCCGGCTACACGCATTTTTTCTATTTCTTCGATAGTTTTGATGGTTACGTTCATTTGAATATTCTGTTAACTCGTCAGTCGCGTTTTCATTGGCTAATGAGTACATTTTATCAGAAGTGTTTCTTTATTGCGCCATTCTGTTGGTTGTTGTTTCTGGCAGGCAGCTCATTAGCTGACCGGATTTTCGGTGTGCAGGTGCGCAGTGCTTCGATGTTGGTTGCTGTGTATGGGGTCAGGGTAAATAGGGCTTTGAGTCTAGAGTGTTTTATGGTATAAAACCGCGGCCTGAATTGAGAGTGGTCCAATACCCGGTTCAGGCAAACATTAATTAAACTAGAACTCACATGCACCGTCACATGATTCAGGGTGCCCGGACTTGCTTTGATAAAGTAATTCAGGGTCGAATTCATGGGGTGTGTGGAGGCATAACCCTTTTCAGGAGAATTTCATGACTCAAGTCACCATGCGTGACATGCTCAAGGCGGGCGTGCACTTCGGACACCAGACTCGTTACTGGAATCCAAAGATGAACAAGTTCATCTTTGGTGCGCGTAACAAGATCCATATCATCAACCTTGAGCACACCCTGCCTGCTTTTAATGGTGCTTTGCAGTTCATCAGCAAGTTGTCTGAAGGCAAGAACAAGGTTTTGTTTGTTGGTACCAAGCGTGCTGCAGGCAAAATTGTTCGTGAAGAAGCTTCCCGTGCCAGCATGCCTTATGTTGACCATCGCTGGTTAGGTGGCATGCTGACCAACTATAAGACTATTCGTCAGTCTATCAAGCGTCTGCGTGATCTCGAATCCCAGCGTGAAGATGGTACTTTTGAAAAGCTGACCAAAAAAGAAGCTTTGATGCGCACACGTGATCTGGAAAAGCTGGATCGCAGTCTGGGTGGTATCAAGGAAATGGGCGGCCTGCCTGACGCATTGTTTGTTATCGACGTAGAGCACGAGCGCATTGCTATTCAGGAAGCCAATAAGCTGGGTATCCCGGTTATCGGTATAGTGGATACTAACTCCAATCCTGATGGCATTGATTATGTTATTCCAGGAAACGATGATGCTATTCGTGCCATTCAGCTGTACCTGCATGCTGCTTCTGACGTGATTCTGGAAACTCGTGCTGCTGCCAACACGGGTGTTGAAAGCGAATTCGTAGAAGTTGAAGAAAGCAAGACTGAAGAAGTTGCTGCTGAAAAAGCTGCACCTGCAGAAGTTAAAGCTGAAGAAGTTAAAGCTGCGCCAGCAGAAGTTAAAGCTGAAGAAGTTAAAGCTGCACCAGCAGAAGTGAAAGCTGAAGAAGCAAAAGTTGAAGCTGTTGAAGCGGCTGCTGACGAGAGTGCTGATAAAGCCTGATAGGTCTTGTCAGAACTGGCGTTATGTTGAGCTCTTATTGAGCGGAAGGGGGCATTGCCCCCTTTTTTCAGATATATAGATAATCATTTTACTCCTGTAGAGGAGTAAAACTGTAAATTGCGAGAGGAAACAATCATGGCAGCAGTGACTGCAGCAATGGTAAAGGAACTGCGCGAGCGCACCGGTTTAGGCATGATGGAGTGCAAGAAGGCGCTGGTGGCTTCTGAAGGTGATATCGAGAAATCAATCGAAGAGCTGCGCAAGTCCGGTCAGGCTAAGGCAGCGAAGAAGGCCAGTCGTACTGCTGCTGAAGGTGTAGTTGCAGTTAAAATCGCTGACGATGCCAGGACAGGTGTGTTGGTTGAAGTTAACAGTGAGACTGACTTCGCTGCACGTGATGATAACTTCCTTGGATACGTTCAAAAGGTGGTTGATACTGCTTTTGATCGCAAGGAACAGGACGTAGCTGCTCTGATGGCTGGTGAGTTGGAAGAAGCTCGTCTGGCTCTGGTTCAGAAGATTGGTGAGAATATCAATGTTCGCCGAATAGAGGTTGTTGAAGGCGGCGTTGTTGGCTCCTATGTACATGGCAATAACCGTATTGCT
>CBDBOO010000060.1:0-31944 GCA_965208385.1 Endozoicomonas sp. | reverse complement strand
GAAGCAGCCAATCTTCCCATTGGCTCTGGCGAAATAGAAAGTTCTAACAGTGCAGTAGTGCAGATGCGACTAAAAATACCGGGTGCTTGGTGGAAGCCTTCCATCGCAGGAGCAATGCTTTGCTTAAGAACATTGCGTTCTAACGGGGACTGGGATCAGTACTGGCAGCAAGCAGGATAATGGGTAGATGGAACACTTTTAATTACACCCGGTATAAGAGCACCGCCCCAAATACTCCTCGTGACTATCTAAGTCCTCAAGGTATATATGAAGCTTTTTATCTTGGTGATCACATAAGAAATAATCTTATGAGAATTTCCAATGAAGAGTGAAAACATTACGTATGTTTTACTCATGTTGAATAAACGTGTAGCGCCTCATTAAGAGACAAGAAATAGTTGGCTAAAATGAGTGACACAGGAGAAAAAAACAACTGTTTTTGTCCTTTTAAATGACTTGTGTACGCCCGGCATGGGCATGAACAAATGAGGTGAAAGTCCTCTGCAGAAAGATCACTAACTGTACGATTTTATCGAGATCAGTTGCTAACTACTAACGAATGGCACCAAAAGTAGGTGTTTGAGGGGTTTTTTGAGGACATTCATATATTTTTGTATATTTTTCTCCAAGGCGGAATCAACGGTAGAAGAGTAATCGATTAGATGATGTTCATGTTTAATGTATGGATGTCCCTTTCTTCCTTCCCTTTCTTCCTGGTTTCAACAGGCTCGGCGAACAGAACTTATCCGGCTGTTCGAGCAAACAGGATAACAACCGATAGCGCCTGCAGGGGTAACCCTGACGGGTGATTAGGCAGAAGTCAGCAGACGGCATAGTAGTCAAATGCCCAGCGTAATGGCTGGGACACGGTGAAGGCCTGAACATCAGAATAAAGGAGGAGCCTTGTCAGACTTGAATACACGAACACCGCCCGGTGATGACGTGACTCAGCGTACTGCCCCGCAGCCAGCCTTTAGCAACACTCTATTCGAACGTGCTCTGCATCCTGAGAATCTTCAGAGTGCATGGAAACACGTTCGCGCCAATAAGGGAGCCGCCGGTGTTGATGGAATGAGCATCGACGAATTTCCCAACTGGGTACGCGGTGGCGGCTGGAAGAAAACCACTGTGCAATTGCGCAACGGTCACAATCAACCGACGCCCGTCAGGCGTGTTGAGATCGAGAAACCTGACGGAGGAAAACGCCTTCTTGGTATTCCCGCCGTCAGAGATCGCGTGATTCAACAAGCCATCGCCCAGGTACTGACACCGATATTCGATCCCGCATTCTCAAACAACAGTTTTGGGTTTCGGCCTCATCGAAATGGGCAGCAAGCCGTGAAACAGGTGCACCGCATAATCCAAAAGGGTTATCGCATCGCGGCGGATGTTGATCTCTCCAAATTCTTTGACTGGGTCAACCATGATTTACTGATGACACTGTTAAGCCGCAAGGTAAAAGACAGACGTCTGATGCACCTCATTGGGGGTGTAATTAAAAGTGTTCATTAGAAGTTTTTCTGCCCACAAAACCTCAATATGAACGATAATGTAAGAGTATTTCTCAACCCTAGTTAGTATTATGCCCTTACCTATTTCTCTTGCTGATAGACTTGCAGCCCACCCCGAGCTTGAGCTTAGAGTTTCTGCACTTCTGGATATTGTTGAAGCCGAGTCAGGTCTCCTGGATCGTGCTGATGATGCTGAAGAAGCCGTCATTGCCCACCTGCGTGAAATGGGCAATGAACTGCTTACTGGCTGGGGTACCTACAAGGAAGATCAAAAATTTGGCGAGGCTTGCCTGAAGCACCCCGGAGCTAAAACTCAAAAAAAAACACTTATTGGCTGAGCACCTATGGGAAAATAGAAGTTCTTGAACGCTGCCAGACGGTAGACAAGCATCGGGTCAGACCTTTCAGTCATGCCGCTCATATTCACTGTCGCGACTACTCCCGCACAATTCAACGTAAAATTGTAGACTTTGGTGCAGATAGTTCTTTTCAGGCAGCTGCAAAAAAAATACATGAACATTATGGTATTGATGTGCCTGAGTCTTCTATTCGAGCCATAACTCTTGAGCACGCGAGCTGTATGCAAAATGATTCCATCAGTGCATCACAAAATCGTCAGGACTGCCTCGGTGAAGCTGCCCAGTTCATAGGAGAAATGGATGGAAGCATGATTCCTGTTGTCCTCATTGATGAAGAGGCAGAAGGTGACAAACGCAAAGCACGTAAAACTGAATGGCAGGAGGCTAAACTTTGCCAGGTCTATAAGCTGGGTAGTTCAGATAAACGTCATCAGGCCACAATGGGAGGGCCGGATGAAGCAGGTGACCAGTGGTTGAGTTGTGCAATAGAGCAGGGGCTCAACCGGCAATCCTCTATCCATTGCGTGAGCGATGGAGCCACCTGGATTGCCAACCAGACAAAGAGAGTGTTTGGAGAGCAAGGAAGTTTCCTCGTTGACTATTATCATCTCTCTGAGCACTTCGCTGATGCAGCAGAAGAGTGTGTCGGGTTTAATAAGGAGGCTCTTCCCTAATTTTAGTGGGTGATTTAATCTATATTGAACACTTCAAGGCAAGGATGCCGACATGCGCGATAAAGAACTCTACTCTAAAATACTTGGCGTTGAAACTCCGTGGCATGTCGCTCACGTGGAACTCTCCATTACTGAAGGAAAAGTCGAAATCTTTCTCGAACATGATGGCAAAAAGCCTTCTAAATGCAGTGTTTGTGATAAACCCTCTCCGGGTTACGATCGACGTCAGAAGAAGTGGCGGCATCTGGATACCTGCCAGTTTCAAACCATCCTTATTGCTGATGTTCCGCGTACACAATGTTCCGATCACGGTGTAAAAACAATACAGGTTCCATGGGCTGAACCGAACTCTGGTTTTACGGCCTTGTTTGAAGCACTTGTTATTGACTGGCTGAAAGAGGCAACAACCAGTGCAGTTGCCCAACAAATGAAGCTTAGCTGGAATGCCATCGACGGTATCCAACAGCGTGCAGTAGCGAGAGGTCTGGCACGCAGAGTACACGACAATCCCAAACGGTTAGCCGTTGACGAAACCTCATTCCAGAAGAGGCGTGAGTACGTCACTGTGGTTACAGATCATGAAAAAGGCATTGTTTTACATTTGGCCGACAACCATAAAGCTGACAGCCTCAATGAGTACTTTGAGACCCTGACGCCAGACCAGAAAGCCGGTATTGAATGCGTTACCATGGATATGTGGAAGCCCTTTATCAAGGCAGTCACATTGCATGTGCCAGAAGCCAGGGAGCGAATAGCATTTGACAAGTTCCATGTTGCCCAGTACTTAGGCAATGCGGTCAATAAAGTTCGCATAGAAGAGCATAAAGCGCTTATGTCTACAGGGTCAGACTTACTCAAAGGTACCCGGTTTGACTGGCTAACAAATCCTGAAAATATGAGCGATGAAAAGTGGGAAGCGTTCGAGCCGTTGCGTGATTCAAAGCTGAAAACAGCACGAGCCTGGGCCATCAAAGAGATGGCGATGACACTGTGGAATTACACATCACGAGCTTGGGCTATCAAGGCATGGAAACGGTGGCTGAGCTGGGCACTGAGGTGTCGGCTTGAACCTGTTCGTAAAGTGGCCAAGATGATCAAAGAACACCTGTGGGGAATTATTAACGCAATAGTTCTGAAAGCCGACAATGGCCGTGCAGAAGGCATGAATGGAAAGATACAGCGACTCAAGGGTCGAGCCTACGGCTACAGAAACAGAGAAAGGTTCAAAACTGCAATTTACTTTCATTGTGGTGGCCTTGATCTTTATCCAAGAGGGGTGAATCGCTGAAATTTACCCACACAATCTGAGGTAGAGCCAATAAGGAAACACGTGTACAGTGGCGGCATATCCAGCAGGAACGCATGAAATCTGGCAATGTTAATGCCGTCATGGCAGAGCTTGATCCGCATAGAAACGGAAAGAAAGGCAAAGCAGCCAATAAACCAGAGGAGTGTCACCGATATATCCGAAACCGTCCAGGGCAATTCGAATATGCTGCAGCAGAAGCAGCCAATCTTCCCATTGGCTCTGGCGAAATAGAAAGTTCTAACAGTGCAGTAGTGCAGATGCGACTAAAAATACCGGGTGCTTGGTGGAAGCCTTCCATCGCAGGAGCAATGCTTTGCTTAAGAACATTGCGTTCTAACGGGGACTGGGATCAGTACTGGCAGCAAGCTGGATAATGGGTAGATGGAACACTTTTAATTACACCCCCTCATTGGTTGTTACCTGCGCGCCGGTATCATGGACGACCAGCGTTTTCTGGAAAGCCGGGAAGGTGTTCCGCAAGGTGGCCCATTGTCACCGCTATTGTCGAACATCATGCTCGATCCACTGGACAAAGAACTGGAGCGTCGAGGGCACAAGTTTGCCCGCTATGCCGACGACTTCACGATATTGGTGAAAAGTCAGCGAGCGGGTGAACGTGTTCTGCCCAGTATCAGTCGGTATCTGCAACAGCGTTTAAAACTGAGAGTGAACACCACCAAGAGCCACGTTGTGAGAACCAGCGAAAGTCAGTTTCTGGGATTCACCTTCCGGGGAAAGTACATTCAATGGCATCCGAAAGCCCTGCAGCGATTCAAGCAGAAAGTTCGTAAACTCACCAACCGCAACTGGGGTGTTTCCATGAAATACCAGCTCTTCAAAACCAGCCAGTATTTACGCGGCTGGATTCATTACTTTGGAATCGCCAACGGTTACCAGCGGTGTGTCGATCTGGATCACTGGATACGACGCAGGATTCGCATGGCCTATTGGCGACAGTGGCGAAAGCCGCGCACCAAAGTCAGACAATTGATGAAGCGAGGTGTTCATGTTCAAGCCGCTGTTGCTTGTGGCTTAACCAGTAAAGGCCCATGGCGTAGTTCGAAAACACCGGGAATTAATCAGGCATTGTCGAATGCTTATTTAAAATCGCAGGGGTTGTACGCACTACGCGACGGATGGATCAAGCTTCACCATTCCTGATGAACCGCCCGGTGCGGAGCCGCTTGCCGGGTGGTGGTGTGTCATGAGAACAGAGTCGGTCTGTTCGTAACTGTAATTGAGATGGAGGTGGGCCCTCCGGTGGCGGCTTCTGGAAGCGACCACCAAACCACTGTGAGCTGCGTTGATTAAGAGTCAGGGTGGTGAGCGTCACAGAAAAGGCGCAACTAGATTGCGTCAGGTATGAGTTCGGGAGATGAACGCAAGTGAACCATTGATGACGTGTCGTAAGCGTATATATCGACATCAAAAATGAGGGGCACCACTACCTTATGATAAGTTCAGGGGTTATCCAGTTACTGCCTGAGCGGTGTCCGGCACAAAGATGGCATGAACCGATTTCAGGCTCTTTTATGGAACATGAGAACCTGTCGCTCTGGTGTTAAGGGAGCCAGCCAAGCTGACAAACAGCAAGGCTCAGAGTACCAATACAGAGCACAGGGGCGGATCAGCTCGTAGTAGTGTTGAAGCATCTGTAATGGATGTGGAGCAAAGGGGCTGACTTATCCAGCGGAAGGAGTAGATCAACCGATTTATTGGAATGAATCTATGACGGAAGCAAAACCGTTCACAATTTCTAAAGAGCTTGTCTATCAAGCCTGGCGAAGCGTGAAAGCGAACAAAGGTGCTGCCGGTATTGATGGTCAGTCTCTGGCTGACTTTGAAACCCATTTAGGCAAGAACCTGTACAAAATATGGAACAGAATGTCATCGGGCAGTTACTTTCCTCCCCCCGTCATGCGTGTAGCCATCGACAAGAAAGATGGAGGCACGAGGCTGCTGGCGTTCTTGTTGAGAAGACGACGGTAGCCGACCGTGTAGCCCAAACTGTGGTAAAGCTGATAGTCGAGCCATTAGTGGAACCTGTATTTCATGAAAACTCCTACGGCTACAGACCTAACCGCTCAGCGCATCAGGCGTTGGCGTTAGCTCGAAAACGCTGCTGGCGACACTCTTGATGATGGAGAAGGGGTCATTGATCTGGACATCAAAGGTTTTTTCGATAATCTGGATCATAAACTCATCATGCGAGCAGTGGAACATCACATCAGGGAACCTTGGGTATTGTTGTACATCAAACGTTGGCTTCAGGCTCCGGTTGAAAATGAAAGTCAGGAGTGTCCGCGCGTAAAAGGAACGCCACAAGGGGGAGTTATTAGCCCATTGTTGGCAAACCTGTTCATGCATTATGCGTTTGATCATTGGTTGGAATGTAATATCCAGAATGTCTGGTTTGAGCGTTTTGCTGATGATGCGGTTATTCATTGTCACAGTAAACAAGAAGCAGAGTTCACGCTGGAAGCAGTAAGACGTCGTTTACTCGACTGTGGTCTTACATTGCATCCGGAAAAGACGAAACTGGTTTACTGTAAGGATGAGGACAGAACAGAAACGCATGAAAACACATCTTTTGATTTTCTAAGTTATACATTCAGAACGAGATTAGCCAGAAACCGGTATGGGAAATTCTTTCCCAACTTCTTGCCAGCGATGAGCAAGGCATCCGCCCAGCGTATCAAAGACAAGATAAGGGAGTTAGAAATTCCCACGAAACGATCATTGTACTCTCTTGAAGAGCTTGCAAAACTGATCAATCCACGTGTTCAGGGCTGGATCAACTACTTTGGAAAATTTTATCCATCAGAGTTGAGAAGAGTATTGTCATATGTGGAAGCCACTCTGGTTCGATGGGCTATGGGAAAATACAAGAAATTGAGGGGCAGAAAGAAGCGTGCAGCTCGATGTTTGGGGCGCATCGCTCAGAAAGCTCCTTGGTTAATGGCACATTGGCGAGCAGGCTGTGTGTCAGCGGTTGGATAAGAAGAGCCGGATGAATCGAGAGGTTCAAGTCCGGATCTGTGAGCAACTGACGGGGAGGTTCCGCCGGTTGACTCGACTGGGGGCTGGAGGTTAAAGACCTCTGGCTACCCGATTATACGTTTTTGCTGATTAAGCGCCGTACTTTGCCAAGAATGGAAAAGAAATTACGAGAGCTATGAGTAAAGAGAATACAGTAAATTTTGCTACTAGTTGGACTAATGAACTATGCCACAGCTTCTTGCTTCCTTCGGGATTACTCCATTCTCCCGGCATGTCATCATCTAGAGTAATTAGATGACCGAAAGCCACCCAAGCAGATAAACCACATAACGTGTAAATATATGCGACATCGGCAAACAAAGATAAACCGATTGTTATGGTAACGATAAATAATATTGCGTAGATAATGGCTGTGACTCGCGATGATCGCTTACGTATAACAGCTGCTTACACGACTTCAGTTCGCATAAGATACTGTAAATTTATTATGCGAACATACTTTACGCCTTGTCCTGCAAGGTTTTCAAGATGCTCTCGACTTAACCTGTCTTATTACAGGGTTCGTATTTCGTTATTTGTAGTTTTTTCGCTTAAGTGACGAGATAGCCCAAAAATCAATCTTTCCCCTGCTTTTTCATAGAGTTACAGGATTCTTGAAACCTGCTTATACGAACTACTTTTACTGTATGACGGATAACTGGGGCTGCCATACATTTGATTCCAAAAACAGTAGAAGAAGGTTTAATGCCGATAAAGAATAACAGTAAGCAAAGAAAAATCTGAAGCCAATTTCCATCCAGAGAACCTATGGCCGCTGGGTGAATGTTCAAGAAACCACCAACAATACCTTAAACAATCATGCCGATTCCAGTATCTCATTGAAGGTGCAGCCAGAGGTGCTGGATGCTCGCACCCACTCTAATCACACTCTGTGTAAGCATTTGAACCTTATTGGTTTGTCGTCTATCCACATCTCGAGATACTTTGGGTATAGATTCCAGGTCTGAACAGGCAGATCTTTTGTTTGAAACTATCCTGTGTCATTGTTGACCTTTCAGCCAGTCTGTAAGGGGAATAATGACAATGAAAGCCCCAATATCCCGGGAAGATTTAGCGAACTTTTTGGGTTCCGTGGTTTCGCCTGAGTTTGTGATTGCCGATCCGGAAAGCCAGAAGCCCTATGAGTGTGATGGTCTCTCTATGTATACCGAGATGCCGTTTCTGGTGGTGCTTCCGGAGAATACGGATCAGGTCAGGCAGGTGATGAAACTCTGCCATCAGTATGAGGTGCCTGTTGTTGCCAGGGGCGCCGGAACCGGTCTTTCTGGTGGTGCCATGCCTTCATCTGCGGGCGTTTTACTGTCCCTTGCCCGCATGAACAATATTCTGGGAATCGATCCTCTGGCCAGAATGGCCAGAGTACAAAGTGGTGTTCGTAATCTGGCTATTTCTGAGGCCGCGGCAGAATACCGTTTGTATTATGGCCCAGACCCCTCTTCTCAAATAGCCTGCACCATTGGTGGTAATGTTGCCGAGAATGCCGGTGGCGTTCACTGTCTTAAATACGGCCTGACCACACACAATATCCTGAAACTTGAAGCCGTTACGGTGGAAGGCGAACCGCTGACTTTAGGCAGTGAAGGGCTCGATAGCCCCGGCATTGATCTTCTGGCAGTGATGACCGGTTCTGAAGGTTTGCTGGCTGTTGTTACAGAAATAACCGTGAAGTTGTTGCCAGAGCCTGAAACAGCACAGGTGATTCTGGCAGCGTTTGAAACCGTGCAGGAAGCCGGTGACAGTGTCACCGGAATTATTGCCCGGGGAATTATTCCCGCCGGTCTTGAAATGATGGATGGTTTTGCCATACAGGCCGCAGAAGATTTTGTGCATGCGGGCTATCCCACCGATGCAGGCGCTCTGCTGTTGTGTGAGATAGACGGAACTGAGCAGGAGGTGTCTGAGCACATTACTGAAATTGATCACCTGTTTCAGACAATGGGTGCCACCAGTACCCGTATTTCACAAAGCGAAGCAGAAAGGCTTCTGATCTGGAAAGGCCGGAAATCCGCATTTCCTGCGGTGGGCCGTTTATCACCTGACTATTATTGTATGGATGGCACCATTCCCAGAAGTCAGTTGTCTTTTGTTTTAACGGAAATCCAGACACTGTCCCATGAGTTTGATTTACGGGTGGCCAATGTTTTTCACGCGGGGGATGGCAATCTGCATCCGCTGATTCTCTTTGATGGTAATACAGCGGGAGAATTTGAAAAAGCAGAAGCTCTGGGTGCACTGATTCTGGAACTCTGTGTTGCTGTTGGTGGCAGTATCACCGGGGAGCATGGGGTTGGCGTTGAAAAAATACGACAGATGGCCACTCAATTCAATGATCTGGAGTTAAGCCAGTTTCATCGGGTGAAGGCCGCGTTTGACCCTCGGGGAATGTTGAACCCGGGTAAGGGGGTACCTGTTCTAAAGCGCTGTCAGGAATATCGGGCTTTAGCGGGCAGGAAAATCCAGACTGAATCCGACAGGGAGCTCAAACATGCCTGATGTCAGTTTGAATCTGCTGGACAGAGTTCGCCATGCCAGGGAAAGAAATATCCGTCTGCAAATTATTGGCGGTGGCAGCAAGGCTTTCATGGGACGAAAAACAACCGGTACACCGCTCGATGTATCCGGGCATTCCGGCATCGTCAGCTATCAACCCGATGAATTGGTGATTACGGCCCGTGCAGGAACAACCATTGCGGACATTTCCGGGGTGTTAAAAGAAAAAGGGCAAATGCTGGCTTTTGATTCCCCTGAACTTTCCGGAAATGCCACTCTGGCCGGTTCTCTGGCCTGTGACCTGTCTGGACCTGGACGTCCATGGACAGGTTCAGTCAGGGATCATGTTCTGGGTCTTCGGCTTATCAATGGTAAGGCGGAGCATTTGAAATTCGGTGGGCAGGTTATGAAAAATGTAGCAGGCTATGATGTCACCAGGATGCAGGCAGGTGCCATGGGAACCCTGGGAGTCATTACAGAACTGAGCCTGAAAGTCATGCCTGAGCCTGCCTCTGTTAAGACAGTAGTGCATAAAATGGATGCGGATGAAGCGATTGTTTTCATGAATCGCAAGTCCGGGGAAGCCAGCCCGCTGTCGGCGGCCTGCTGGCTGGATGATACGCTTTACCTTCGCTATTCCGGTGCCCGCAGTGCGGTGGACTCTGTTGTGGAAAAATCGGTGAAATCAGGGCTGGCAACAGTGCTGGAAGATGCTGTCGGTTTCTGGTCAGACCTTCGGGATTTCCGGCTCCCTTTCTTTGATAGCAACCCTCTTTGGCGGTTTTCCATCAAAAGCTCGACTGAACACTGTTATCAGAGTGAGCAATGGTTGATTGACTGGGCGGGTTCTCAGCGGTGGTTGAAAGGTGAATTCGATGGTTTGGAATTGAAAACCCGGGCTGAACAGGCCGGAGGTCATGTCAGCTTGTTTCGTGGCGGTGACAGAGAGGCAGAAGTCTTTCACTCTCAGGGAGCCGTTGCAAAAATGCTTCATCAGCGAATGAAAATGGCTTTTGATCCCGACGGCCTGTTTAACCCTGGTCGCCTTTACTCCTGGATGTAACTGTCTATGCAAGTCACGCTCGATCCCAGATTTAAAAATTCCAGCAGAGCTCAGGAAGCAGAAGATATTCTGCGTAGTTGTGTGCATTGCGGGTTCTGTACCGCGACCTGCCCAACCTATCAGGAACTGGGTGATGAGCGGGATGGCCCCCGGGGGCGTATCTATCTTATCAAGGCGTTGCTGGAAGGTGATAAGGTAACCGAAAAAACCAGAACACACCTTGATCGGTGCCTTACCTGCCGAAGTTGTGAAACCACCTGTCCCTCGGATGTCCAGTATGGAAAGCTGGTGGATATTGGCCGGAATATCATTGAAGAAGAACAACAGAGACCTGTGGTTGAACGGGGAGTGCGCTGGTGTTTGCGAAAGATATTGCCCTATGAAAAACGGTTTGGTTCTTTGTTGAAACTTGGGCAGCTATTAAGACCGGTGATGCCAAAGGCCATAAAAAACAAGATTCCACCCAGGCAGCAGCACTCTGTCTGGCCACAGTTGAAGCACAAAAGAATTATGCTGACTTTAGCCGGTTGTGCGCAACCATCAGCGACGCCCAATGTGAATGCCGCCGCCGCCCGGGTTCTGGATAAGTTAGCGATTACTCTTCAGGAAGTGCCTGGCGCTGGCTGTTGTGGTGCGGTGAGTCAGCACCTTGGAGCGCCAGAAGAAGCCCTGGGTTTTATGCGACGGAATATTGATGTCTGGTGGCCTGCGGTTGAATCCGGTGCAGAAACCATTGTCTCAACCGCATCGGGATGCGGCGTTATGCTTTCAGAGTATGGATATTACCTCAGAGATGACGCTGACTATAAAGATAAGGCTCAGAAAATCAGTGCCATGGTGAAAGATCTCAGTGAAGTATTAATCAATGAAGATCTGGCAAAACTGAATGTGAAAGACAGTTCAAAAAAGACAGCGGTTCACTGCCCCTGTACCTTACAGCATGGCATGAAACAGCCGGATCTGGTTGATAAGATTTTAAAGAAATGTGGATTGCCTCTGGCCAGAACGAAAGAGAAACACTTGTGTTGCGGGTCGGCGGGCACTTACTCTTTGTTGCAGCCGGAAATGAGTCAGAAACTACTGACCAGAAAACTGAACGCGTTAAATGGTGATAACTCTGAACAGGTAGTTGAACAGATAGTGACAGCCAATATTGGCTGTCAGCTGCATTTGCAAACCCGGTCTGAAGTGCCCGTGATGCACTGGATTGAGTTACTGGATCAGAAGTGAAAGGTAATTATTTCTTACTCTTCAGCTCAATCTCAGGAAGGGGGTATTCATCGACAATAACCTTGCCGGAGGATGGCATGATTTCTGCCTTTCCCTTGATCACTGCTTTACCGTGCTGATTGATTACGTTCGTTGAAACAGTGGCCCGTTTTCTGCGTTCATTAATTTCCAGAACTTCCAGTTGAACCGTCACCGTATCACCGACTTTGACCGGACGCAGGAATTTAATCTCCTGCCCAAGATAGATACCACCTGGTCCAGGCAGACGGGTGGCTAATGCACAGGAAATCAGGGAGGCGGTCCACATACCGTGCGCAATGCGTCCTTCAAACTGGGTGGTGGCGGCATACTCTTCATCCAGATGAACCGGGTTGGTATCTCCGGATACCTTGGCAAATAACAGCAGGTCTTCTTCTGTCAATGTTCGTGTCAGGCTATCTGTGGTGCCTACAGCCAGCTCTTCAAATGGAATGTTTTCCAGTTTGCGCATTACATATTGCTCGTTGTTTCGGTTAATGATTCAGGCCGTCTCGAGAAGACTGTCTGAACTGGCCGGGGTTGTTGATTGAAAATGAGAATCTAACCATTGTATCAGCCTGCTGATGACTTGCTCATGATTTGTTTCGTTAAACATTTCATGACGGCCTTCAGGATACAGCGCCAAAGTCACATCTTTCATTCCGGCTTTGTCTAATGCTTTCTTAAGATTCTGCTGACCCGATGGCGCGCTGACCGGATCCTTCTCTCCTCCCATAATAAAAAAGGGTAGATCCTGCTGGATTTTTTCCAGATTTTTAAGAGAACTGATGTGTAGTAGACCCTGGAAGAGATCAGCCCATAAGCGATTGGTACACTGAAATCCGCAGAGAGGGTCATTGATATACAGATCCACTTCGTCAGGGTTGCGACTCAACCAGTCAAATTCAGTGCGATTGGGTTTAAATGATTTGTTATAGCCTGCAAAAGTGAGCTGATTAATCAGGCTGCTCTTGCCTTTTTCACCCTGCCGGATTATTTCGATATGGGACAAGGCTTTTGCAATGTACAAAAGTGCTGCTGGAGCAAAGTTTGAACCGGATAGAATAACACCATCTACCTTTGGTTTATTCTCGATCAAATAGCTCTGGAGTATATAGCTGCCCATACTATGCCCCAATAGAAAACAGGGCAGCTCCGGGTGATGTGTTTTGATGTAACAGACAACTGCCGTGAGATCTTTAACGACAGAGTTCCAGCCGTCGCTGTGACTGAAGAAACCAGCGCTATCTTGATGAATAGCGGCTCCGTGCCCTCTGTGATCATGGCTGTAGACTATGAAACCCTGCGCTATTAACTGTTCAGCCAGTCGTTCATATCGACTGCCGTATTCTGCCATGCCGTGACTGATATGGATGACGCCTCGAATTTCGGATTCTGGCTTCCATGAATAGGCAGGTATCTGGTGATGGTCAAATGACTGGATGCTGAATGTGTTGGCTGTGTGTCGCATAAAATACCCCGGCTTTCTTATTGTTCTTCTATGTTTTCAGATGCTTGTCTATCAGCAGATAAGGAAAACTGGTAGTCTCCATGTTTTTACCACAAAAGTATGCACTTTCACATAAGATGCCAAAACAAGGTGTTTTCTGATGGATACTGTATCCCGGTATAATGTGTTTGCTCTTGTTCCGGTCAAATCGGTACTATTAAATTTGCTCTAATGAATTTGCTCAAAAGTGCCAGCATTTTCCACTGCAGATTTCCGTCAGAGTATCAGAATATGCCTCCGAAAAAGGAAGGCAATGTTGTAAAAACACTTGTTAAGACAAAGGTTTCAGTTTGCTTGCAGACGTAATTTTTAACCAACTTCATGATGGATGCAGGAGACCCGTGTAATGTCACGCAGTTTCTGGAAAGATAAATACCCAGAAGGCATTCCTGCCCAGATTGATATGGGTCAATACCGATCAATCATTGATGTCCTGGAATACAGTAATCGGAAATTTGCCGATAAAACGGCGTTCAGTAACCTGGGAAAAGAAATCAGCTACTCAGAATTATATGAATTGAGTAGCCATTTCTGCAGCTACCTGCAAAACCGGACAGATCTGCGTCCCGGCGATCGAATTGCGGTTATGTTACCGAATTTGATTCAATTTCCGGTGGTGGTGTTTGGTGCTCTACGAGCCGGACTCATTATTGTTAATACGAATCCGCTGTATACAGAACGTGAAATGGAGCACCAGTTCCGTGATTCCGGTGCAAAGGCTCTGGTGGTATTGGCCAATATGGCCAATATGGCTGAAAAAGTCCTTCCCAAAACCACCATCAAACATGTTGTTGTGACCGAAGTGGGTGATATGTTGCCTGTGGTCAAGCGAACACTGGTGAATGCGGTGGTCAGGCACATCAAAAAAATGGTACCAGCCTATTCTATTGAGTCAGCAGTACCTTTCACCAAAGCAATGAGCCAGGGACGTCTGCATGGGTGTTCTGATGTAAGGCGTGAAAATGATGATGTGGCGGTATTGCAATACACCGGTGGTACAACCGGTGTCGCCAAGGGAGCCATGCTGACCCATAGCAATATTCTCAGCAATATGTTCCAGATAAAAGCGCTGGTAGGCGGAAATCTGGAAGAAGGCCAGGAATTACTGATCGCTCCTTTGCCGCTGTATCATATTTTTGCTTTTACAGTGCATTGTATGGTGGGTGTTTTGATTGGTGCTCATAACCTGCTTATAACCAATCCACGGGATATGAAAGGGTTTATCAAAGATCTGAGTGGCAAGCCTTTCAGTATGTTTATTGGCCTGAATACGTTGTTCGTGGGATTGATGAAGCAGGAAGCTTTTCGACAACTGGACTTTTCAAGTCTAAAAAACACCATTTCGGGTGGAATGGCTTTGCAGATGGATACGGCTGAACGGTGGGAGAATCTGACCGGTTGTCGTATATGTGAGGGCTTTGGTATGACTGAAACGTCACCGGTCGTCACCATAAACCCATTGGAAAAAATAAAGCTGGGAACTATCGGATTACCGGTTCCTTCCTGTGAGCTAAAGGTCATAGATGATGCCGGAAATGATTTAGCCATAGGTGATGTCGGGGAACTCTGTGTCAAAGGCCCTCAGGTCATGAAGGGGTACTGGCAGAATGAGCTGGCGACAGAAGAGTCTATTATTGATGGCTGGTTACTCACGGGTGATATAGCGCGTATTGATGAAGAAGGTTATGTAACCATTGTCGATAGAAAGAAGGACATGATTTGTATTTCCGGTTTTAATGTTTACCCCAATGAACTGGAAGAAGTACTGGCAATGCATCCGGACGTGGTTCAATGTGCGGCTATTGGTGTTCCGGACAAACGCAGTGGTGAAGCCATCAAGGTTTTTCTGGTGTCCAGTAATCCGGATTTAACCAGTGAAGATGTCATTCAGCATTTCCGTAAAAACGTCACGGGCTATAAAGTACCGCGACAGGTGGAGTTTCGGGATGAGTTACCAGCCACCAATGTGGGCAAAATTCTTCGCCGTTCTCTCCGGGAAGAAGAGCTGAAAAAACAGAATCAATAACGCTTTACGAACAGTATATCCGACATTCACCACCTAACCTGACATTTTCCTGATTTCTGCTATTTATCAAAAAAGCAAATATCAGGAAACAGCCTTATGCCTCCTATTCAATATCGCACTCAGATTCAGAACATGGATCACCTCGGCCTGGTGGCAGGTATGTGCAAAGAGCTGGGCATAGCCGATCACATTGACAGACGTGCACCCAAGGTAGCGGATGAATGGAATGTCTCCCACGGTGAAGCCATTGTCGGCATGATCCTCAATGGCCTCGGCTTTACGGGGCAATCTCTCCATATGTTCCCCCAGTTCTTTGCCAATAAACCTCTCAACAAACTGATCAGGGAAGGGATTAAACCAGAGCATTTAAACGACAAGATTCTGGGAAGAGCACTGGATGAACTCTTTGATCTGGATGTCAGTAAAGTCTATTTTGAGCTGGCTATCAAGGTTGCAACTCATCTCAAATTGCCTTGCGACGCGCTGAACCTTGATGGCACCGGCTTCCACGTCGATGGTCGTTATAATAGCGATAGCGATCTGAGCGATGAAGACCTCAACTGCATCAGGCTTTGCAAAGGTTACAGCCGGGATCACCGCCCGGATTTGAACCAGGCCATATTGCTTCTGTTGACTGAAAACCGGGCAGGCATCCCGTTGTTTATGAAAGCAACCAGTGGCAATGTGACTGATAAGACCAGTTTCAAACAGGTGGTTTCCAAGCACTTGAAGAGTTTCAAAGCCGCACTGGAAGCCCGCTATTTTATTGGCGATGCAGCATTGTATGTGGCAGGGACAATCCAGGAACTTGACCAGCAGGATCAGCTGTTTATTTCCAGAGTTCCTCTCAATATTGGTGCCGCCAAAGAGCTGGTAAGGAGTGCGCCTTCACGAACCATGAAAGCAGTGGAGGGGTTTGACCATTACGAAGCTACAGAAGTGTCGTCTAATTATGCGAACGTAGAGCAACGCTGGGTTTTGTTTCGCAACCAGCAACGCCAGGAAACCGAACAGAAGACGCTGACAAGGCGTATGCAGAAAAAGTCTCTGAAAGAGTGCGAGAGACTGGAAAAGTTGAGCAAAAAAGCGTTCCAGTGCGAAGGGGAGGCCATGGAAGCCTTTAGGCAATGGCAGAAGCAGTCTGAACTTTGTCAGGCTGAGGCTCAGGTTATCGCCAAGCCCTGCTACAAGAGCAAAGGACGACCTGTTAATGGAGCGGAACCCGACCACCTGGAATATTACGTAACAAGTTGTTGCTCGATCGCTGTGCAAACCCGGCAGGATGCCGAAGCATCACTGGGTTGTTTTGTGCTGGCTACCAACGACATTAATACTACTCGACTGGACAGCGCTGAACTACTGAGGACGTACAAATCACAGCAACAGGTTGAACGAGGCTTTCGCTTTCTAAAAAGTCCGGACTTTCTGGTGTCTTCCCTCTATCTGAAGAAACCGGAACGCATTGAGGCATTGTTAATGGTGATGACACTTTGCCTGATGGTCTATGCTGCTATCCAACATCGAATCCGTTATGAGTTGAAGAAGCAGAGCCGAACGTTCCCGGACATGAAGAAAAAGCCAGCCCAGAACCCAACGGGCAGATGGATTTTCTGCTGCTTTGATGGCATTTATGTGCAGACGATCAACGGAACGGAGAAGCACGTGATTGGCATCTCGGAGAATCAGGCGACAATTATCTTTATATTAGGGTCAACGTACCAATCAATTTATTCCTGACTCAAGAGGGAGTGTGAGAGCAGCAAGATCAATGCACGGAGGCTTGTCCCTGTCATCTCCGGCTGCTGAAGGTAAGGTTTTTTCTTGTTTGTGTTTTTCATGAATGGATATCCATGAAAGGTTGATTGGGTACTCGTTATCAGGAGAAGTACGTTTATGCTTACAATAAGGTGGTCAAATTTCAAAACCCTTGCGCTGCAGGGGTAGGGGAAATATCAAAGTAGGTGGTGAATGACGGGTATATAAGTAGGCGAAGGCAATTGTTCGTCTGCTTATATGCTAACGCTGTCTTATAATTCCCTTCAAAATTGTTCATTGCCTTTATCTTGAATGGGTGAACAGCTTCATTATCTTTCTTGCCTCTTCAGTAAAATGTGTGGGTCATTTCTGGTTCAGGAAGCTTTCCAAGTGCGTGATATAAAGCGATTTCCGTGCATTTGTAGGTTCTGAATCCGTATGATTTTCTCGTAGTGAGTTTTATTTTAGTATTCAGACCCTCAACAATACCGCTGGAATATTCCTTTTTTGCCCTAAACCAATTCAGTATGAGCGGCCTGTGTCGTCGAATCGTCTTGGCTACTTTTTTCATCGGTTCCAGCTTTGACCGCATGACTCGTGTACACCAACGATCAAGGTATATTCCAGCCCAGTGTGGAGATATGTAATCCCAAAATGCTTGGAACTCTTCTTTCAGCAGATAGGCCCTGATACTTTTCAAATTGTACTGGAGCACAGTATTTAACTTGATCTCTTCTTTCTCTGTCAGGTCCTCCTGACGTTTCAGAAGACACCAGCGTGTTTTCTTCAAAACAGGTTCGTAGCCATCCGCTTGCAGTTGCTTATGCTCGGAAGCCCTGATTTCATCGATGCCTTTATTCAGCATGGCAACAATGTGGAACCGATCCAGTATGTGTAACGCTTGGCCTGCTAACTCAGCGATCACTTTTACGTAGGGCTTCCACATGTCAGAACAGACAAACTCTAGTTGCTGAGATCGATTAGGTCCGAGAAAGGCGAAGAACTTACGAATAGTCAGCTATCCCCCATGCTTATACGACATCGGTAACAGCGTATAAGAAGCATCACACGCAGGGCGCAGCTACAACTGCTTACGTGTTGAGATATGTAATTTTCCCCAAAAACTCGACTATTTATCACGAGCATACAAAATATATACGACTCCGTACGCTAGTGATACCAAGGGGTTTAATGAAACGTGGGGAATTGCTGACGAATAGTCGCTTCTGTGCGATCCTGACCAATCCAGAGTAGTCGCGTGTTACCACGGTCTATCTGGTAGGCCACGGTTAGATATTTATGGCCTTTCTGACAGGCGACTTCATCAACACCAATGGCTTTTATATTATCCAAAGATCGATGTTTCAGCCCCCAATTCACAATGTATTCAACGGAATAAAATACCTTTTCCCATGAGGTATGAAAAACACTGGCGATCTCAGCCCATGACAGTTTTTTTGCCCAGAAGGCTAGATACTGCATATAGACTTTGGTGAGTTCTCGCTTTCCGTCTGCCCATGGCACTTCTTCCACTTTGACTCCGCAAGTGGAACACTGCACCCGACGCATAGAGTAAAGCAGAAAAACCGGATAACCCCAGAGAGGGATAAACTCGAATTGACGCTCATTGAGGGCTATGTTCCCCTTACTAGTTGAATAAGCTAAACTTCCCATGTCTTCTATGTTTCAGGGGCATGTTATGCAATCTGAACTCTTCCAGAATTTTATTAATTCCATTTCATTATTAACCAGTGAGCAGCGGGATATTCTCAACAGTACACTTCTCAGTACCCAAATTGATAGCGGAGAAATAGCAGAAAAAACTGATTCATCACTAAATTGCAGTGAATCTTGTTTGAAAAATAAGCTCCCTGATTCCGACTTGGAAATGAGCATACTTACCCAGTTTTCAGAAAGTCCACAGGGGTGTGTGATTTAAACAATGTCAAGAAAAACGACTACACTAGTATGGTCGTATAGGCTTTTTGGCGTTGAGAAATATGTACAGCTCAGTCCTTTCATCCAACGATGAAATCACAGAAATCGTTATCAAAATCCCGCACAATCGCTCAATGGTGGATTTCGAAAATCATTTGCAAGATGCCTTAAATGAAGCGGGACAACTGGGAACAAAAAAGCAACTTGAGTGGCTTGATACTGACGGTTCTCCCATTACGCTTGGCAATGTTCGGTTGACCAGTAAAAGTAAAAAAGAATTGAAGGTTTATGAAACTCCATGGGGAGCGGTTAGGGTCAATCGTTTTATCTATCAAAGTCGTGAAGGCGGTGCTATTTATTGTCCCCTTGATCAATCTGCACGAATTGTTGTTAATTCAACCCCGCGACATGCCTGCATGGTCAGTTGGAAGTTTGCCCACATGCCTTCCACTGAAGTAGAGCAAGATTTTCTAAGAAACCACGGACGTAAAATCCATCGAAGAACCGCTAAAGACCTGGCAGAAGTTGTTGCCAGTATTGCTCAGGCCAAAGAAGAATCCTGGACTTATGAATTACCGGATTTACCCGAGCCAGTAGCCACAGTTAGCTTGGGGCTGGATGGTGCAAACTTGCTTTATAAAGAGGGCTACAGAATTGCAATGTGCGGAACTATTGCGCTTTATGATGAAGAAGGAAATCGAATGCACACGGTGTACGCTGCCGCTGCCCCCGAATACGGAAAAGAAACTTTTATAAGGCGGTTCTCTTCTGACATTGAGAAAATGAAGTCTCGTTTTCCTGATGCCACTTACGTTGGAGTTGCTGATGGGGCGCCAGATAATTGGACGTTTCTTGAGCCTGTTACATCGATTCAAATTCTGGATTTTTATCACGTTAGCGAATATGTGGCAGAAGCGGCAGAAGCTATATATCCGGGTAAAAAAATGCAGAATGAACGCAAAGCCTGGTTAAGATCAACACTGCACGAATTAAAAAACACCCCTGGTAAGGCAAAACGTTTATGGTTGGAATTAAAGAAAGCAGCTCCCGGGAATAAACGTCTTGTTTCTAAAGAAAAACTGGATAAAGCCAGAACTTATTTCAAAAATCACTGGCACCAAATGATTTATCCAGAAGCGTTGGAAAACAAGTTACCAATTGGTTCTGGTGTAACAGAAGCTGCTTGCAAAACGCTGGTTAAGCAGCGCATGTGTAAGTCAGGCATGCGATGGAAGGAACAAGGGGCGTCAATGCTATTAACATTACGAGCTCTGGCGAAGTCAACGGGTTATTGGGATGCTTTCTGGTCGAAGATGGATCGCTACGGGTTTCCAGTGGCTCACAACCTGCATGCCTGACATTATTCAAGCCACACACCCTATTGTCCACAGTCCACAGTGTCCCAAATGCACAAGTCAGAATATCGGTCTCTGGGGTACTCAAGGAGGGAGGCAGCGCTATCGCTGCAAGACTTGTAACATAACTTTTAATGCCTTCAGTGGAACGCCTCTGGCAAGACTTAGACACCCAGAAAAGTGGAATACCTATTCGACTGGTATGACTTATTCCCTGACCTTACGATCATCAGCCAATGAGTATGATATTGATTTGAAAACAGCCTTCCGCTGGCGGCATCGCTTCCTTGAAGTGATAAATAATGATCAGGCAGAAGAGCTTTGCGAAATTGTCGAACTTGACGAAACTTTTTTTCGGGAATCCTTCAAAGGACAAAAAAATGACCTTCCAAGACCTTCACGTAAGCGTGGTAATGATCCGAATAAAGCCCGAAAAGTCCCGGTAATGGTGGCTCGTGACCGTAAACGACACACTGTAGATAGCATTTTGAAAAACGAGAGTGCCGATGAACTGTGTCGCCATTTGAACGGTCGCATATCGATTTCTGCAACGGTCTGTGCAGATGCACACCTTGCACACGAAAAGCTTGCGGAGAAACTTGGATTTGAGTTCAAAGAACTGGTGACATCAGCAGGTCAACATGTTCTGGAAGGTATTTATCATATTCAGCATGTTAACACCTATCACAGCCATTTAAAGCGCTGGATTAGAGGTGCGTTCCATGGAGTTGCTACCCGCTATCTCCCGCATTACCTAGCTTGGAGGCGTGATTTAACAGGAACTATCGAGTTAACAACTGACCGATTCGTCAGCCGAATAGTGGAACATTGGTGCTTTCAACTATTAACGGGAACATAGCCCTCATTGAGCGTGTCATAACCTGGCGCTGGTTTATGGCAGCAGGAGCACAGTGCGTGGCTGTTCTTTCTGGGAACAACGGTTACATTGAAAACTTCAGTGCCTCTGTAGTGAGCAGATTCAACCTGTTGATAAACAAAAGACTTGAGTTTATGGCATTTGTTGGCTCTACCTCAGATTGTGTGGGTAAATTTCAGCGATTCACCCCTCTTGGATAAAGATCAAGGCCACCACAATGAAAGTAGATTGCAGTTTTGAACCTTTCTCTGTTTCTGTAGCCGTAGGCTCGACCCTTGAGTCGCTGTATCTTTCCATTCATGCCTTCTGCACGGCCATTGTCGGCTTTCAGAACTATTGCGTTAATAATTCCCCACAGGTGTTCTTTGATCATCTTGGCCACTTACGAACAGGTTCAAGCCGACACCTCAGTGCCCAGCTCAGCCACCGTTTCCATGCCTTGATAGCCCAAGCTCGTGATGTGTAATTCCACAGTGTCATCGCCATCTCTTTGATGGCCCAGGCTCGTGCTGTTTTCAGCTTTGAATCACGCAACGGCTCGAACGCTTCCCACTTTTCATCGCTCATATTTTCAGGATTTGTTAGCCAGTCAAACCGGGTACCTTTGAGTAAGTCTGACCCTGTAGACATAAGCGCTTTATGCTCTTCTATGCGAACTTTATTGACCGCATTGCCTAAGTACTGGGCAACATGGAACTTGTCAAATGCTATTCGCTCCCTGGCTTCTGGCACATGCAATGTGACTGCCTTGATAAAGGGCTTCCACATATCCATGGTAACGCATTCAATACCGGCTTTCTGGTCTGGCGTCAGGGTCTCAAAGTACTCATTGAGGCTGTCAGCTTTATGGTTGTTGGCCAAATGTAAAACAATGCCTTTTTCATGATCTGTAACCACAGTGACGTACTCACGCCTCTTCTGGAATGAGGTTTCGTCAACGGCTAACCGTTTGGGATTGTC
Organism: Endozoicomonas sp.; assembly: GCA_965208385.1. Taxonomy (GTDB): domain Bacteria; phylum Pseudomonadota; class Gammaproteobacteria; order Pseudomonadales; family Endozoicomonadaceae; genus Endozoicomonas. Next base: position 9,809 of record CBDBOO010000060.1, on the reverse strand, counting down.
GTGTACTCTGCGTGCCAGACCTCTCGCTACTGCACGCTGTTGGATACCGTCGATGGCATTCCAGCTAAGCTTCATTTGTTGGGCAACTGCACTGGTTGTTGCCTCTTTCAGCCAGTCAATAACAAGTGCTTCAAACAAGGCCGTAAAACCAGAGTTCGGTTCAGCCCATGGAACCTGTATTGTTTTTACACCGTGATCGGAACATTGTGTACGCGGAACATCAGCAATAAGGATGGTTTGAAACTGGCAGGTATCCAGATGCCGCCACTTCTTCTGACGTCGATCGTAACCCGGAGAGGGTTTATCACAAACACTGCATTTAGAAGGCTTTTTGCCATCATGTTCGAGAAAGATTTCGACTTTTCCTTCAGTAATGGAGAGTTCCACGTGAGCGACATGCCACGGAGTTTCAACGCCAAGTATTTTAGAGTAGAGTTCTTTATCGCGCATGTCGGCATCCTTGCCTTGAAGTGTTCAATATAGATTAAATCACCCACTAAAATTAGGGAAGAGCCCATTTGTTTAGGATAGTTTTTAATAGCATCGGCAGTGGCTTTTGTTGTTATTTTGTTCGCAACTTAAAAACTATCAAAACTCATCTGCAGATGCTTCTATTTCTCCACTTTATTGTTTTTTTACCCACAGATATCCCTGAAGAGCCTCTTTCTTTAGTTTGAGTGTTTATTGATCTTAATGTCCGGGGTGTAATGTTTCTGACAATTATTCTAATAAATATTTTCAAAAAATTTAGATTCTGTTGATCTCTATCAATGGGTTAAATTCTCCTTAAACAAAGAATCAATTAACATGGTGTCGCGGACCTCATGCACAGAACCTTTTGATTTTTACAGAACCTTCAGGTTTTTACTGTTCTTCAAAAGAAATCAGAAATGTGCAACCTGTCACACATCCATCTGAACAGATAACTTTTACATGGCGTTTGTCTACATAGAGCTTAATGGCTATGTTCCCGCCAATAGTTGTATTGCTTACTCCCTATGTTTACAGGGCTACAGACGTGCCTTATAAAGTAGAGATATGACTAAATCTTGTATATTGCATTTGTTTATTGCCCAAAGAACAGCGATTTGTTCTGGGATACCTTCCTATCTCATGAATAGCCATATGTGGAGCAGGAAAATAAAGTTTTTATAGGACTTTAGTGCTCCCAACTATTGACGGGAACATAGCCGAGCTTAATGGTGTCGACGATCTTTACGATGAGACGTTCGCAAGGCTCGCCTAAAGGCTCGGGAAGAGTTCAAGAAACCTTACGCTCAATAAAAATCAGGCCCCGTTGTAAAGGCGAGGCTTTCCAGGAAACAACCAATGAAAGTACTCTGGAAAAACCTCTGGAAAAAACCGGCATCAAAATGGTGGTTAGGTATTCCTATGGGTGGTTTTCTTTTTTTGGGTTTGGGGGCTGCCGGTCTGTGGATGTTTAATACATCCCTGCATCTGACAAACTCCAACGAGTTCTGTGTTGGTTGTCATATCGGTATGGATACCGTAGTAGAAGAGTATTATGACTCGGTTCACTACAAGAATATCTATGGTGTATCAGCCACCTGTGCAGATTGTCATGTACCTGAACCTTTTCTGGAAAAGATGCAGGTCAAGATTACCTCGGGTATCAAGGATATTTATAAAAAATATTGGGTTAAGGATATTAACCTGGATAATTTTGAAAAAGAGCATCGCCTGAGGCTGGCAGAGCATGTCTGGCAGATTATAGATGAACAGAAGTCGTCTACCTGTCAAACCTGCCATAACCCGACTGAATGGGATTTACAGGCTCAGCCGGATAGAGCAAGACATAACCATGATTTGAAAATGTGGGAAGAACGAGGGATCTCCTGTATTGATTGTCATACCGGAGTTGCCCACAACAGGCCTTATAAACAGTAAGAGCATTAGCCGGTTGGTAGCAAGGGCGGGTATAATCCCGCCCTTTCTGTATTTGTAATTTATAAAGGTGACTGAGTGTCCGGGCGAAATGGCAATAATCTGCGTCAGGCTATTAATCGTTGTATGATTCGTGATCGCTATCGGTTGCGTGGTCAACTGCGTCGTTTGAAACCTGAAGACAGTGCCGGACGGGAAAAAATTGAAGAACTGATTGGAAAGTCCCTGGCACTGGCAGAGCGGCGACAGAAAGCGGTTCCGAAAATTCGCTATGATCAGGCCTTGCCAGTGGTGGATCGCAGGAATGAAATAGAAAAAGCCATCCGGGAAAATCAGGTTGTTGTAATTGCTGGTGAAACGGGCTCCGGTAAGACAACTCAGCTGCCGAAAATATGTCTGGAAGCGGGGCGCGGTATTTTTGGTATGATCGGTCATACACAGCCGCGCAGGCTGGCTGCCCGTTCGGTGTCCAGCAGAATTGCCGAAGAGCTTCAGGTTGCTGTTGGAGAGCAGGTTGGTTATCAGGTGCGATTTACAGACCACTCCACGGACTCTTCACTGATCAAATTGATGACCGATGGTATTCTACTGGCCGAAACCCAGAATGACCGTTTTCTGAATCGCTATGACACCCTGATTATTGATGAAGCTCATGAGCGAAGCCTGAATATCGATTTTTTGATGGGTTATCTCAAATTAATTTTGCCTAAACGACCTGACCTTAAAGTCATTATTACATCGGCGACCATTGACGTAGACCGCTTTTCACAACATTTTAATAATGCCCCGATTATAGAAGTTTCTGGCAGAACCTATCCGGTTGAAACCCTGTATCGTCCTATGGAAGATCTGGAGCTCGAAGGGCGTGACGCAGATTTACGACTGCAACAGAGTATCCTGGGAGCGTTGACCGAAATTGAGAGTATGGAGCGCGCAGGCAAGGGGGGGCGTCTTGGCGATGTGCTGGTGTTTCTCAGTGGCGAAAGGGATATTCGGGAAACGCATAAGTTTCTGAGGGATGCAAGGCTGGCACATACTGAAGTGTTACCACTTTACGCCAGACTGTCTGCAACAGAGCAGAACCGGATATTTCAGAGTCATTCCGGTCGTCGGATTATTCTTTCAACCAACGTTGCAGAAACCTCACTGACGGTGCCGGGTATTCGTTATGTAATTGATCCGGGCACCGCTCGAATCAGTCGATACAGTGTGCGTTCAAAAATTCAGCGACTTCCCATCGAGGCGATATCTCAGGCATCAGCCAATCAGCGTCAGGGGCGCTGTGGTCGAATAGCGGAGGGTATATGCATTCGTCTTTATTCAGAAGAAGATTTTCTGTCCCGGCCGGAGTTTACCGATGCGGAAATTCTGCGCACTAATCTGGCTGCCGTTATTCTGCAAATGTTGAGAATGGGTCTGGGGGATATCAGCGAATTTCCGTTTGTTGATGCGCCTGATTCGAAAGCCATTAATGATGGTTTCAAGTTGCTGCAGGAACTGGATGCAGTGAATAGCAAACGTCTGATGACCAAAGTCGGGCGTCAGCTTGGGCAATTGCAGGTTGATCCACGATTAGGACGAATATTGATCGAAGGGGCAAAAAATAGTGCTCTGAAAGAACTGCTGATTATCGTCAGTGCCCTGGCGACCCAGGACCCAAGAGAAAGACCCGGCGATAAAAAACAGGCAGCCGATCAACGTCATCGTGAACACTACCATGAAGATTCTGATTTTCTTACGTATGTAAATTTGTGGGAAGCCTATGAATCACAACGACAGGAATTAACCCAGAATCAGTTAAGAAAATACTGTAAACAACAGTTTTTGTCTTTCATGCGTATGAGGGAATGGCGGGATTTGCATCGCCAGCTGTTGCAATCCTGTCGTGACCTGAAGTTGACGTTGAATGATCAGTCTGCAGAGTATGCTGCGGTGCATAAGTCTCTGTTATCGGGTTTACTCTCCCATATTGGTACTAAGGATGAAGAGGCCGATTACATGGGAGCCAGAAACAGGCGCTTCTTTGTGTTTCCGGCTTCCACCTTATTCAAGCGAAAACCAAAATGGCTTGTTTCAGCCGAACTGGTTGAGACATCACGGCTTTTTGCTCGTACCAACGCAAAAATAGAACCTCAGTGGATAGAGCCTCTGGCGGAAGATCTGGTTAAACGAAACTATTTCGAACCTCACTGGGAAAAGAAGCGAGCCCAGGTGGTCGCTTATGAGCAGGTCACGTTGTATGGCCTGATTATCGTTGGCAGGCGAAGGATTAATTACGGCCCGATCGATCCGGTGGTTGCACGGGAAATATTCATTCGAGAAGCCCTGGTGGAAGGACATTACTATTCCAGAGGGGCGTTTCAGAAGCATAACCTTGCCCTGATTGAAGAAGTCGATGAATTGGAAGCCAAATCCCGTCGACGCGATATTCTGGTGGATCCTCAAACGCTTTTTGATTTTTATGAAGAGCGCATCCCGGCACAGATATGCAATGGTGCAGGGTTTGAAAAGTGGCGTAAAGGCGTAGAGCAGCAGGATGCACAACTGCTGTTTCTGACCAGAGAGTATTTGATGAAGCATGATGCTGATCTGGTCACCGTAAACAGGTATCCGGACAGTATTAAGTGGGAAGGCATGGAAATGCCTCTGACGTATCATTTCGCTCCCGGGGAAGTCGATGATGGCGTAACACTGACATTGCCAGTGCGGGCGCTAGGTTTGCTGCCAAAATATCGTATGGAATGGCTAGTGCCGGGCATGCTGTTTGATAAATGTGTTGCCCTGGTAAGAGCCTTGCCAAAAGCTGTGCGCAAAAACTTTGTGCCCGTGCCGGATTATATCACCGGAGCGCTGGATTCCCTGTCAGCCTGTGATGAACCGCTAACGGAAATGCTGGGACGTCAGCTTACCCGGATGTCCGGCGTGCGAATTCTTGAGGAATCCTGGTCTGAAAACAGTCTCGATTCCCATTTTCTGATGAATTATCGGGTACTTGATGACGATAATAATGTTCTTGGGCAGGGGCGGGATCTGAACCAGCTTAAACAGATATATTCCGAACTGGCCCAGAGTAGTATTCGTAAACTCTCCAAAAGTGATCTTGAGCGGGAAGGCCTGATTGATTGGAGTTGCGGAGCGTTGCCACTGGAAATTATTCGTAAAACAGGTGGGCTGGAGCTGAGATCATATCCGGCCATGGTGGATAAGGTTAATTCTGTTGCTGTTGAGCTCTTTGATAATGCTGATTTTGCCTTGAAAGTTAACAGGCAGGGGCTGATTCGGTTATTGCGAATTAAGTTTTCAAGTCAGCTGAAGTTTTCCCTTTCCAAAATGAGGCGTTTGAAAGAGACCAAACTGTTGGCGACCAGTCTGTTGAATCATAAAGTTTTGGAGGATGACCTTCAGAGTTTTATTATTGCAGAAGTCTGTCTTTCTAATGTCAGAGAGCATCCCAGAAATCAGGATGATTTCAATGGCTTGATAGAGAAGCATAAAGGAGATCTGGTTCCTTTCGCTGAAAAAGTTGATCTATTGCTGCATGAAATTTTCAGTCTGTCTCAAAATGTGAGCAAACAGTTGAAAGGGAAAATATCATTTGATCGAGCTTTGGCGCTGGCCGATATTAAACAGCATCTGGCCCGGTTGCTGAGCAAAGGCTTTATGACACAGGCTGGCATGGAGCGACTCAGTTATTATCCCCGCTACCTGAAAGCCATTCAATTACGACTTGAAAAACTGCCGGCACAGGTAAACAGGGACAGAGCCTGGACAGAAGAGCTGGCTGTTCTTCAGCAAAAATACGAAAAAAGGCTGGAGTTACATCATCAGCACAGGCTGGTGGACCCTAATATTAACCAGTATCAGTGGATGCTTGAAGAATACCGGGTTTCTCTTTTTGCCCAGCAACTGGGAACCCGTATGTCGGTCTCAGATAAACGCCTGCGTAAACTCTGGAATGATGTTCAGGAGATTTGAGCGGATCAGTCTAGACTTAGATTAATCAGTAGCTAACGGCAGGGAGGCCGAATCATGAAAGCGTTTTATCTGGTACTGCTTATTGGTTTTATTAGTCAGACTTTCAGTGTTTCACTCTATGCAGATGATCAGGGATCTTTTATAGATCAGGAAAGCTCAGAAGACGTGGTGGATCGCTCTGTGGAAGACCGTCTGGACGAACTTGAGATACAAGATGAACCTTTTGACCCTTCGGATGATGAGTCACTGCTTCCGGATAGAGAGAGTGAGTTTGACGACCTGGATGAAGACAGCGTTGAGTTGAATCCCGAATCAGACGAGTATCATGATGATCTGTCCAGAGAGCCGTATCCCGAATTCTGACCGCCTGCGTTGGTCACCGTTTTTTCACTTAATTCGTAGAGCGAAGCAGAGCTGATGGCTATTCCCCTGTCATAAAACCTTCTTTTTCTTTTCACTTCCCAGTCATATTTTAAATCCAAGATACCTCTCCTGTAGCCAATACATAAAAAACACAATGAAAGCACATGGGAGTGTTGGAATGAAACTCAAGCCTCTGGTTATGGCTGTTGCAGTTGCAAGTGGTGTTCTGTCTCTGTCGGCAAATGCTGGCGTGGTAAAAACCGATGGTGAAGACATTATTGTCAGCACCAAAGGTGGACTGAAGTTGAAAACAGCTGATGGTCAGTTCTCTTTCAAGATCAGTGGTAAGCTGCAGTGGGATTACGCCAGCTACAGTGACCTGTATGCCGGTATTGATAAAAGTGATAGCAAGGGCCGTAAAGGTTATATTCGTCGCGCTGAAATCGGATTCAGTGGCAAGGCTTACAGCACCTGGAAATACAAGCTTAAGCTGAAAGGAACAGAAGAAATTGAGCTGGGCGACGCCAAGATTACTTACACTGGATTCAAACCTGTTTCTATTACTGCGGGTCGCTGGGGACGGGATTATGGACTTGAGAATACCACCAGTTCCTCCTGGATCATGGGTATAGAGCGTCCAATGATTTATGATGCTCTCAATGGTGACGAAGGCAATACTTATGGCATAGAGGCCGCAACCAGTGGTGATAACTATACCGCAGTAATCGGCCTGCATAATGACGGTGAAGCGGACTCCGCTAATTCAGACGAAGAGCGTCTGGCCAGCTTTATCTTCCGGGGCACTTTTGCGCCCGTTATGGAAGACAACATGCTGGTTCATCTTGGCTTTAACTATTATTCCAGAAATCCGGATGCCAAGTCAGACCAGACTATTAAAACCAGACTGGGCCTGAAAAAAGCGGACAAATTGTCTCTGATGACTGTAGCTAATGTTGATAGTGATTCTGAATATGTTCTGGAAGGTGCGGTTCAGTTTGAAGGACTGCAGCTTCAGGGTGAATACGCTGTGCGCAACCTGGATTCAGCCAGTTCCAGCAACGGTAAAGTGACGGGTTACTACGGTCAGGCTTCTTTTATGCTGGACGGTGGCAAGCGAGGATATAAAGGTGGAGCATTCAGTAAGCCTAAGGGTGGAAAGCTGGAAGCTTTCGTCCGTTACAGCAATCTTAAGGCTGATCTGAGCAACTCCGGTGATGATGCTGAGGTTCGTAGTTACACACTCGGTATGAACTACTTTCCAACCAAAAACATCAGAGCCAGCCTGAATTATGTCAGCGGCAAGATTAACGCTGATGTTGCGGCAGATGAAGATGACAAAGGTACTGCTCTAGTAGGGCGCCTTCAGTACGTATTCTGATCTGATTCAGAATATCTGGCAGTCAATAAAAACCCTACCTGTTAAGGTGGGGTTTTTTAATTGCTGAGGGTTTAATACCATATCTGAATTCTAATTAGCAGCAATTCCCGATGAATTCTGAGCCCCTTCTGCTGCAAGGCACACAGGCAGGTTGTAAAAAAGCCCTCGCACAATTTTAATCAACTAAAATAGATACTTACTACATTACTGTCGTTTACCTGATTATGGCTACCGCTATTAAGAAGTACAGCAAGCACTTTAATGCCACAAATCTTATCAACAAGGTATTCGAGTGCTTTGGCAGAATTAAGGATCACCGATCTAGAAGTTGTCCTATTCCTTTTGAAAACTTCCTAATGTCTGCCTTTGCTATGATGCATCAAAAGTACGATTCTCTGTTAGGATTTGATGATGAGCGGGTAGATAAAATCCGTTGCCATAATCTTGAAAAGTTGTATCACGTCAAAGATGGAAAAGTTCCGTCTGACACGGGTGTAATTAAAAGTGTTCATTAGAAGTTTTTCTGCCCACAAAACCTCAATATGAACGATAATGTAAGAGCAACCCTAGTTAGTATTATGCCCTCACCTATTTCTCTTGCTGATAGACTTGCAGCCCACCCCGAGCTTGAGCTTAGAGTTTCTGCACTTCTGGATATTGTTGAAGCCGAGTCAGGTCTCCTGGATCGTGCTGATGATGCTGAAGAAGCCGTCATTGTCCACCTGCGTGAAATGGGCAATGAACTGCTTACTGGCTGGGGTACCTACAAGGAAGATCAAAAATTTGGCGAGGCTTGCCTGAAGCACCCCGGAGCTAAAACTCAAAAAAAAACACTTATTGGCTGAGCACCTATGGGAAAATAGAAGTTCTTGAACGCTGCCAGACGGTAGACAAGCATCGGGTCAGACCTTTCAGTCATGCCGCTCATATTCACTGTCGCGACTACTCCCGCACAATTCAACGTAAAATTGTAGACTTTGGTGCAGATAGTTCTTTTCAGGCAGCTGCAAAAAAAATACATGAACATTATGGTATTGATGTGCCTGAGTCTTCTATTCGAGCCATAACTCTTGAGCACGCAAGCTGTATGCAAAATGATTCCATCAGTGCATCACAAAATCGTCAGGACTGCCTCGGTGAAGCTGCCCAGTTCATAGGAGAAATGGATGGAAGCATGATTCCTGTTGTCCTCATTGATGAAGAGGCAGAAGGTGACAAACGCAAAGCACGTAAAACTGAATGGCAGGAGGCTAAACTTTGCCAGGTCTATAAGCTGGGTAGCTCAGATAAACGTCATCAGGCCACAATGGGAGGGCCGGATGAAGCAGGTGACCAGTGGTTGAGTTGTGCAATAGAGCAGGGGCTCAACCGGCAATCCTCTATCCATTGCGTGAGCGATGGAGCCACCTGGATTGCCAACCAGACAAAGAGAGTGTTTGGAGAGCAAGGAAGTTTCCTCGTTGACTATTATCATCTCTCTGAGCACTTCGCTGATGCAGCAGAAGAGTGTGTCGGGTTTAACAAGGAAACACGTGTACAGTGGCGGCATATCCAGCAGGAACGCATGAAATCTGGCAATGTTAATGCCGTCATGGCAGAGCTTGATCCGCATAGAAACGGAAAGAAAGGCAAAGCAGCCAATAAGCCAGAGGAGTGTCACCGATATATCCGAAACCGTCCAGGGCAATTCGAATATGCTGCAGCAGAAGCAGCCAATCTTCCCATTGGCTCTGGCGAAATAGAAAGTTCTAACAGTGCAGTAGTGCAGATGCGACTAAAAATACCGGGTGCTTGGTGGAAGCCTTCCATCGCAGGAGCAATGCTTTGCTTAAGAACATTGCGTTCTAACGGGGACTGGGATCAGTACTGGCAGCAAGCAGGATAATGGGTAGATGGAACACTTTTAATTACACCCGTCTGACACTCAAATGAGAGCAGTTGTTGATTTAATAAATCCTGACGATATTCGAAAACCATTTAAGAAGTTATTTTCTATTATTCAACGAAATGGTGCCCTCAACGGATTCAAATTCAATTGTGATAAATTGAAAGACCATTATCTGCTGTCCATCGATGGCACCGGACTTTTTTATTCTGGGAAATGTGGCTGTAAAGACTGCTGCATTAAAAACGAAGGAAAGAAAAATGAAGCCTTCTACCATAATATGATGGGAGGCTGCATTGCTCA
>CBDBOO010000059.1:0-8011 GCA_965208385.1 Endozoicomonas sp. | reverse complement strand
ACTTTCAACTTATTTGATAGCTGTTTCAGATTTCTATATTTATCCAATAAAAAGGCTCGCCATCCATATCACTTCGATCGATTCGCCTGCAAATATTCGGGGCCAGTAGCGTAAGAGGGGAAATTTTCGTGGACTGCTTTTGGAGCTAACAAACTGCTTGTGACAACGCATTTATTTTTTGTTTGGTTATCTGTGGAACACCTATCTGACCGTCCGCTGATAGACCGGCTAATATTCTGTTTCTCAGACAAGGTTATGTAGATTTCAATGAAAAACCTCATGAAGTTTTTCCAACATCGCAAGAGCCCCATAAATCGATGCCGAACCAGATACCAATTGATGGTTGGGGTACTCTGCATAGCTTATGCCAGTCTGTGCTTATCCCAAAATACTACAATGTTTTCCTGGTTTCCTACTGAACAGGAAGATTCAGCTCCCGATCAAGAAGCTGCATTAGTACGCTCCGGTTATGACGACACACCATTCGATCAAAAACATAAGCCAGCCCAAGGTGGTTTTGGGGACTTTTCCTCCATTGAGATACTTGCGCTGTTTCGCCCGATCGTGACGATTCAGGAACGTGTTTTTCAAAAAATATTCTCCACATCAAAATCACTTTCTGAGTCAGAAAAGTTTATGTGGCTACCGGCAGTGCGAACATTAATCGTCGGTTGGCGAGAGCAAACGCATTATCATGCTGAAAGTCCGGTGTTTACTCAGGAGGAAGAGATTGTCGCTAATACACAAAGTGAAATAGTCATTTATGAAGTTCCTGTATCTAAAAGCGACAGTGAAAAAGAGAAAAAAACGGATGCAGCTGAAGCCTCTTCAGAAGGAAAAAACACAGGAGCAAGTAACCTGAGTTATAAGCCTGAAAGCACCAAGAAAAAGCAAGAACATGAAGATGAACAGCCCCATGAAGAGAATCCTGAACATAACTGTGATGGAAGTAACTGCGCTGCCTGTAACTTTGAGCCCTGTCATTGTCAAAGCTGCCTTGTTAAGTTGAAACCTCTATCATTCAGCCCGTCATCAGAAAAGCAAGATACACGAGATGCAGCTGAAGAACGTGCAATAAACAACCAGACTAGATGCAGGCATATTCTTGATATTGACGATATGAATGTGGTGAAGGCTTTACCTGATGGAACATTGGTTGTCATGTCCAGAGAGCGTTATGATTTGCCCTCAGGAGGCGTGCTGGCGACACAACAAATTAAACACTGGAAAACGATAGAAGTATCCTTACCGATAGAGACGCGGGTTGTTTTTATAGATTCCAGTCAATTCATTTTGGAGAGTATCGACTTATCTACACACTATTCAAATCAAGATGGGTCGTGGGTACGTGTAGAACTTGGAACACCTTTCGATGTGGCTCTATTATCTGATGGTAGATTCGTAACAGCTCCCCCTCTTGATGATGTATCAAGCGGCCACCGAAGGCTTGCAGGAGATTATCAGGTCTGGTCTATGCAGGAAGACCAGCTTGTTGCAATTCCTCTGGGGCCTGGAGATAAAGCCAAGGAACCCTTAGTACTGGGGAAATCAAACCGGATCGTGACTTTTCACGATAATGGTTTGGTAAAAGTCTGGATAGAAGAGAACTTGGTCTGGACAGTTTCTATCCTTTCTGAAAATGAAGAGTCTTACCAGAATGTCGGAACATTCACAGAGTTTGATGATGGGCGTTTACTTTCAGCAGGTAAAACACTCGGAATATGGAGCCAGGTTGCTGGAAACTGGGTATATAGCGAATTGTTGAATGAACAGTTTTTCCGGATGGGTGCGGGATTGATTCTATTGGATAACAAGCGGTTTGTAACTTATCAAGGCGAGAGTCGATCTCTAAAGTTATGGGTAAACTTGGGAGACACCTGGGTTTTTGAAGAGCTTATTCATCAGCACAATGAAAGAATAAAAATACAATCTATCAACGAAAGACAATTTATTACATGGTCATATGATTCAGCAAAGATTTGGACCTGTCAGGAAAGTTGCTCATTTATCAAACTGACTGATGAGAATGACATACAATATTTCAAAGTGCTGGCAGCCAACAGAGTTATTTCCTGGAACCATCGTGGGGATATTCAATTATGGTGTGAGCACAACTCACACTGGAGTAATGAATCATTCAATCGATTGTCCCGGTATAACATGGGTATTGATCGGGTAGTACAACTCCCTCAAGGGTATTTGGCTGTGACACATTCGGGGGTATATGGGTTTCTTGTTCCGACACGGAGTTTCTATACTTCATTCTGGCATTTATCTCCAATAGTAAGTGAACAGGAAAGTCAATTAGTGGGAGAACACCTTCAGCGTGTTGAGCACGATACTACTGTTGAATACAAACCTTGGGAGAACCCTCTTGAAGGAATACTTCCACATGATTGACTGGTTTCTTTATGCCTTGTTTCATATAGCACCTTTTCGTTGGGCTCCGGTTTCCTATAAGGACCGTATTCTCCCATTTTTTAATCCCAATCGATTCACCAGTAGGTATTTATCACCCCCATACAGCTATGCACACCTACTCTTTCCGATTGATCTCAGGTAAAGACTTCATCAGTTGTGCTCGCGATAGCCCGTGCAAACTGGCGTTGTGAATAAAGCGTTGGGCAGTTTCGGCCATCAACCCCAGTTCTTTCTTAAGCCTTTTATTTTCCTGCTTCAATTTGAGAATTTGATCCATGGCCGCTGGTATACTTTTCGGCCTGGGCAGGTCAGATAGAGCATCCAACTTTGCTTTGATTTCAGTTTTTCTGGTTTTATATGCGTTGACCAGTATCGGTTTGTTTGCAAATGCCTGCCGAGTTGGTCTGTAACCAATAATCAACGCTGAGGCTTCGCAAATCGCCTCCCACGTTAATTTATCCTTATGAGGCCACTCTCGGATTATTTCCGCAATTTTCTTTTGCTGTGTGTTCGTAATAGGGTTAGTCATTAATTTCCTCCTGAAGCATTGAGAGACATTCAACAATGTCATCGCTGTATGCGCAGCTCAGGCGATCATCCTTTGTTTGCAATTGACTTGTTTTTTTGACCTGATCCATGATGCGTGACTTATGAGTAAAATCCTTGCCTTCCATTTGTATTGCACTACCGTCTTCTAATTCTGGATCAGTCATTATGTCAAGTAACTGATCCAGCCTAATCAATGTATTGGAATGCACCTCATGCCAACGACTGGCCACGCGCTTTCCTGCTTCAATTTTGGATTGGGCTGCAGCCAGGTTTTCTGCGACTCTATCTCGTTCTACCTGAATAGCGTCAATAGACTTTTTATGGCCTTTACACATCAGTAACTCGGAGCAATTCAAGCAATCTGCATGTTTGTCACAGGGCGTAAGCGTGTAGTCATGGGTGCAAATACCATAACGAGTCGTGACAATGGGGCCGTGATTCATTACCCGGTACTCTTCATTGGTAACGGGGTTCATACTCTCGCAACTGGTCAGTCCTAGTTTGTCTGATATCTGCTGCGCTTTTCGCGTATCATCCTGATGCATATAAGTACGGGTCTGAGCCTTTGATGCTCGGGTACTCCACTCGGTAATAGCATCAATCCCAACACCTGCTTCCTGTGCAAGGGTGTTCAAGAAGTGTCTTAATTGGTGTGAACGTAATTCAAATCCATTATAACCGTGTTTAAGAAAGAAACTCATATTCACCAGTTTATTGCCACGCTGTATAGTTCTACTGTCCAGTCGTTTAGCAAAGTAGTCTCTGTTCATTGGAGCCAGCAATACAGGACTGGTTTTGTTTCTGGTAGAAAGTTGTTGATATCGAAAGCACATGAGAGATTCCGACATTTTCAAGGGTTTGCCAGCGGTACTTGAACTGGGATTGATCTGATAAGGAAAGTAAGGGTTTTTTTTGTGGTGATCAGCCAGTACAAGTTGCCACAATGAATCTAGATTCCAGCCAACCAAACTGTATGATCCGGTATGCTTTAGAATATAATCTTCGGCCGAGCCCCGACAGTTAAACCCCAATGCCATGACTACCTGATCACGTGTCAACTCATGATCATCTGGTATATCAGGACAGTCTTTATGGCGATAAAATCGATCTAATCCACTTTCGAAATGCCTTGCCAAATTGCGAGATTCTTCTGTAATGACAGCGAGTCGCCGAACAGCTTCTTGCGCATGGCCAGCCATTACTGCAGGAATTTCTTTTCGTACATATTTTCCGTTTTTAGGCACCCAATAGGACAAATAAAACTGGTCATCTCTTGAAGTGTCTTTTTCCTTGCGTAGTGGGGTCGTTCGAAAATGCAGCACTTCGTTAATTCGCATTGGGGCGCTAAGCAGTAAGGCTGACAAACAAGTGAGAAAGGTATCTTCATCATCTTGATCAGTGGTATATCCACTTGCAAAAACGTCAGCTAAAGCCAGTAATGCGTCGTCTTCTGGTAATTTTTTTTGTAATGATTTGGTATCACGTTTTGACCTTTTGTCATTAGATTCGGATTTAACAAAAGGGTGCTTCCAGTATTTGGTATTAGAAACTGTGATATGCCATCGACCTAAATCACGAGCTAGTCGCGACAACGCAAGGGATATGCCCTGACGATCCTTAAAGCCTTCTCTTTGAAGAAGTTCTACCGCTTTATCCAGATGGCGATCAGAAACCTTGGTGACATCTGTCAAACCTTCCAGCTCAACCAGTGATGCTTCCAGTATTTGCAACGCAGAAATAGTACGCCTGAAGGTTTTAGTTTGGTTTCTATGTTGATCATAACGTAAGTAAGCTTTAGCAAAGTCAATAAAGGGAGGTGACATAATTTGGTGAGTGAGAATGACTTTTGCTGGATGCAACCTTCTCTCTTTCAGCTTTAGGAATCTGATTTTTCCTATATGGGTTGGCCACTTTGAAGAAAACCAATCGAAATCTTTCAAGTTATCCCAAAGTTTAATGTTATCGCGAGAGAAGCTGATCAGATAGGCAAGGTTCTCTTCTGTTGAAAGCTGGGCTTGAGGCTTAAAATGAATAACTTTTGTCATTCTACCTCCTCAAGATTCTTCTTACGGTTTTCGCAGAGTACAATCACCGTTTTAACCGCTTCAATATCTCTATCGAGCTGGACTGGAGCAAGCAATCGCCTACCTTGACCCACTCTAGGAATATTATTCTCCACCTGCTGTCTTTCAAATAAGCGTTCCAGTACTTCATGATGGGGGCCATATACCCAAGGTTGAAATTTAGTGCATCGATAGCAGGGAATAGGGACTGAAGCAGTACAAAAACCATGCTCTCCACAGGTTCCGACGGCCGATTCCTCTCGCCCATCCAGTTCAATACGACTGGCTGGATCATCGCCTCTGACGGCGTCCGTTTCCTCATTTCTCAGAGTTCCCTGAAAAGCTTGAGCTAAGGGAGCTATTAATGGCGCTAGCTGGTTGTTTAAGGTTCTCGCCCGTTCTGCGGGGTCGTCGTAATAGACATCTAGCGATTGAGTATATTCATGCCCTATCCAGTATTGCAGCGCTGCTTTCGGAACCCCCATACGGGCTAACTGTCTGACTCGTGTATATCGATTTCGATAAGCATATTGAACCAGAGGACGTCCCGTTCTCTCCGATATAATAGGTTCTCCGCCTGGTCCATTACCGATGATAGTTGATACACCAGTTTGACTTTGATGGAGTATAAAAGATCCAAGCATATCCGTTTCATTAGTGGTAATCAGGGCAGATGTTTCTATTTTTTTGTGGATGTTTTTTCCCTTGGCCGAATCCCGAACTGGAAATAATGGCAGGAGTTTTTTTTCTGTTATTTTAAGCTTTCTTCCTAAATATGCTTGAAATCGGTTAACGGTATCACTTGCTTGGTGTTGACAAAGACTCCATAGATCATTCCCCATGGGGTGAACTTCAATCTTGGCTTCTCTAAAACCACCGGAGCCCTTATCTTTTGCACCAGGAAATTCAATACGTCGGCCTGAAACACCGCAACTTTCTCCTACGCTCTTGAGGTCACTAATTTTTAAATGGGCCATTTGGATTGGTCGTCTGCCATATTGAGCTGACAGCAACAGCAGTGTGGTTTTGTAGAGTGAAATATCATTCGTCTCATAACTGGACCAAATGCGGGAGACCAGAATATTGTATTCATTATCGGTATACCAGCCTTCTTCAGGATCGTCAGACCTAACTCGACTACCCGCAGGACGCTTGGGTTTCGGGGCTTTAATCGGTAAAAGAAAATCGATAATTTCATCATCAACACCAGGCAGATTCAATTGATGCCAGTGGGTTAGCAAACTTCTCATATCGCAAAAATACTTATGATTTATATCACGCTCACAACACATTGAATAAAAACGTGATAGACCTTCAATGGTAATTTGGCTTTCACCTGTCGTGATAAAATACTTGTTAAAACCTGCCACCCTTTGAAATATGGTAAAAACCGATAGCGAACCTCCTAAAATATCAAGAACTTGAGCAAATGAATCAAAGGCGGAGGCAGTCAAATTACTTTTAATGGCTGATATGTCGATTGATGTGACGCCGATAGCTTCAAGACGGTTACCGATAATTCGGAAACCACTAGAAAATTGAAAGTTTATACCGGATCGATCGAATCCACTTGTGGCGGCCAACTGATCCTTGTCGGAAATATTGTTATCCAATAATCTATCCTTGTTTTCAATCTTTTTTGGCGGTGTCATTGGCGATTTGTAAACCGATCTCGACTGCTTTTTCTTGTATATGTCGTCGGTTATAGCGACTTGAAGACGCAGAGCCTTCAACCCATCCCATCAAATATTCTCTGGTGGCACATTCTTCTATCTCTGACATGCCGATTGCGGTCGCCTTGATAGAAAACCGGTAATTCCAGTCATGCCTCAACAAGTGAGGATGTACTTCAGAAAGGGCAGGAAATTTCTTTTGCAACACTGTCATTGCTGATCGAAAACTGGACTCACTAATAGCCTTCCCTTGTCTAGCCCCCCGCAGGTGGTTGACTAAAAGAAAGGCATTATTATTGAAATCAACATGAGGTATCTCAGAACGTAACTTTAAATACTCGGATATGGCAGTTTCTAGACCAGAGTCGACAGGCAATCTGCGACCTGTTGTTTTTGCAACTGGCTGAATGGAACGATCGTCTACTTCATCATCATGGTAACGCTGCACAATCAAATAAGCCGGTTCGCCACCAGACGCAAAAACAAAATCTTGTAACCGTAAACCAAGCAATTCACCCAGGCGCATTCCAGTAACATAAAGAATGTGCAATGCAACAACATTTCGGTAACGGGGAGCATGCTGGTTGTTTTGTGTTAACCCTATCATCGGATTTTGAAATAACGCCAGCAAAGTGCACTCTGCATCTACAGGCAGTTTTTTCGTCAATATCACCTGATTTTTTCTCGATTCAGAGCCAGCCTTACGTATTCGTCGAGCATTGAGCGCCTCTCCCATTTTATCGATGGCTCGAGAAAACTCAGACGCATTAGAATCGGTAATAATTTCAGCCGCGTACCAACATAAATAATTTGAAACAGCCGCAAGATAAGCATTGTATTTAAGTCCAGTAATAGCTGTTCCATCCTTCTCACTTAATCTTAAGAACTGGGACAGTGAAGAAACTTGATAAGGCTTTAGGAATGTTCTTGTTATAAGCAAACTATGAAGATCAACGTTTTCTTGGTCAGCCCAGTTGTAGAGCTTTTTAATAGCACGCAAGACATCTTTTTGCGTGTTGTGCATTTGCCCTAATCGTAGTTGACGTGTCGTATAGGCAGCAGGGTAAAACAGGGGAAAACCATCTCTCATATTTTCACTGTCATAAAGCTGTGAAAATCGTTCTCCGGTCTGCGCTATAAAATCTTTTATGATGAGCTTCATGTTTACACTATCACGGACTTTATTAGTATTTAAACACAACATTACAAATCATTATTCGATAAAGCAATGAAATATACAACAGTCTCCTTTATTTACAGGGGCTATAGCAAATACAGAACAAAGAAGGTTTACAACTTATGGGT
>CBDBOO010000058.1:0-8798 GCA_965208385.1 Endozoicomonas sp. | reverse complement strand
ATCAGTTAGCCTTTTTGAACTTAGCCAGCAATGCTGGCATGTAGTAGCTACCTGAGCGTCAGGCTGTATTTTGATTTAAGTGAAGAGTAATCACTTCCTGGTCGCTGGGAGGATGCAAATCTGCTACGGGCTTCAAAACTGCTAGTTTGCCAGGCGGTGGAAAAGTCTACCCCCATCTGTTCTTTCTGTGCCCATGAGGCGTCGTAATTGGCTGACCCTCTCCTGGGCATTTCGTATTGTGAATATCGATTTAAGGCATGCTTCAATACTTTAACTTCAGCTTTTATTTTGACTTCTTTTGCTTCTTTCTCTTTTCGTCTTCTTTCATCATCTCCATCCTGTCCAGCCGAGCTTCCGGTAGCTGTGGCACCTCTTGAGGAAGTTGCTGAGGAGGGGGGTGGCCCTGGTCTTTTTGGTCGTGTGACTGCCGCTTTGGGTCTTGCAGGCCTTTTGGAGGATGATGCTTGCTCTTTTTTGGGTGGAGACTGTCTGGGCTCGGTGGGTTTTAACTCATCCAGAATAGTGCGCGAAGGTAATGATCTTTCCCCGGGTAAGGCAGGTTCAACAGGCTTTTCATCCTGATAATGCGAAACAGAGCATAAATTAATTATCTGCTCTGTCAGCCATGAAACCATTATTTTAAGCTCTTTAAGTTGTTTTGTTTTAAGCTGTTGAATGCCTGTCATCAGGCAGCCTGTGGGGTGTATTTCTGTTGTTCTGAGTTCCAGGCCGACATTATCAAGTTGCCCATTGCGAAGTAATATTAAAAAATCTTCAGCGACTTTGACGTTTCTCACCAGAACTGCGCCAGGGGTGGTAACTTCAGCAGCTACAGAGGTGTCTGGTGCCAGAAGCTCAAAGGGCTTCTCATGGCCGGATTCAACCTGTTTCATAGGATAATGAACAAACGTGGCATCCTGTGATTCAGATGTTTTCAGGCCCTTTAACAGTGTGTTGAGTACTATTGTTCGGGTGATTAGGTAGGTGCCTGAAATCAGCAGAACGCAATGGGGATAGTTTTTCAGTTTTTCAAAAAGATCATCGACATCTGAATCATTGACCCTGATCTGACAATCTTGAGCCGATGGAGTGTTTGTCGGGAGTGTATCTGAACCATTATTGAGCTGGAACATTCTGTTACCAAAGAAATTGGTTGAGTCAGAAGGCTGTTGTTTCAATATCTGCCAGAGTTCCGAAGGTATCATATAACGGATAATCGGAGCCTGAAATTGTGATGGTTGCGAAGAATAACTGGCAAAGAGATCAACGTCACTTGCGCAGACAGTGGCAACATAGCTAAAAAAAATAGCGGAGAAAATTCTCAGAGTTTTAACGGGGCACATAACTCTTTTCCTGTTGTTTACAGGAAACTAGAATAGTAAAAATGTAAGTCCATTGTATTATTTTGAACAGGGCTGAAAGGCATGAACACCAGAAGGTTTTACTTCTGGCGGTTGCAGGGAAGGTTGCTTATCAAAGGCAGAAAATGATGCCGCAGGTGGCAGTATCATTTTTGTCTGTTCAGTCCGACAGGATCAATGGCTATAGCAGGGAGACCAGTCTTTCCATACAGGTTCCAGTCCTTTGGATTTTATGGCGGCGGCGACGATTTCCGGACGACGATTGTCATCTATGGCGAACTGTTCCAGATCTTCATTACCAATAATATTATCATCAGCATAACCGCCAGGATGTGTACTGGAGTAGGCGCTCATTGTGGTGACTCCAAGAGGCAGCACATTATCTCTGAACTGAGCTGACTCCCTTGTGGATAAAGACAGTTCGGCTTCCGGTTTGAACAATCGGTAGGCGCAGATGAGTTGCACCAGCTGTTTGTCGGAAATAATTGAGACCGGTTGAAAATCCCCTTCACAGGGTCGCAGTCTGGGAAATGAAATGGAATACCGTGTGCGCCAGTAAGTCTTTTCCAGATAGTCCAGATGTGCAGCAACAAAGGCTGTGTCGGTGCGCCAGTCATCCAGGCCGATCAGGGCTCCAACACCTATTTTATCAATCCCGGCTTTGCCAAGTCGGTCAGCGGTGTCCAGGCGATAATCGAAATCCATCTTGCTGCCACGCAGATGATGTTTTTCGTAGGTCGTTCGGTTGTAGGTTTCCTGATAAACCAGTACGGCATCCAGCCCTGCACTCATCAGGCTGGCATATTCATCCTGTTCCAGGGGTTGAACTTCCAGACTGATATGAGAAAAGTGGGGTTTTAGACGAGTGATGACTTCTTTAAAATAGTCGGCACCCACGGTTCCCGGGGCTTCTCCGGTAACCAGCAGAACGTGATCGAATCCCAGGTTTTTTATGGCTGCAATCTCTCGATCCAATTCTTCCATGCTGAGTGTTTTCCGCCTGATTTTGTTTTCCAGACTGAAACCACAGTAGGTGCAGATATTGGTGCACTTGTTGGACAGATAGAGAGGAATGAACATTTGCATGGTATTGCCGAACCGCTGACGGGTCAGCAGCATGCTTTTTCTGGCCATGGTTTCCAGGTAGGGTTCTGCTGCCGGTGAAATTAACGAAAGAAACTGATCATGAGTTACTTTCTGGCTTGTTAAAGCCCTTTCCACATCGGCAGAGTTTTTACTGGCAATGGCAATTTTCAGTTCATTCCAACTGAGTTGGTTATAGTGTTCCAGAAAAGACATCAGAGATCGTCCAGAAATGAAGTCAGAGGACTGCTGGCCCGGGCTTCAAGGCTTCGCCCGCCAAGTCCAGCCAGAAATGCTCTGCGTCCGGCAGAAACTGCGTCCCTGAAGGCTATAGCCATCTCAACGGGATTGCCGGAAACGGCAATGGCTGTATTCACCAGTACTGCATCGGCTCCCAGTTCCATGGCCAGAGCTGCATCAGAAGGGCTGCCAATACCAGCATCGACGATAACGGGCAAGCTGGACTGTTCGATAATAATCTGCAGGAAATCCCTGGTTCTTAGGCCCAGGTTGCTACCAATGGGCGATCCAAGGGGCATGACGGCTGCTGCGCCGGCTTCTTCCAGACGTTTGCATAATACCGGATCCGCATGGATATAAGGCATTACGGCAAATCCCATGGCAGACAGCTGCTCGCACGCCTTGAGTGTCTCTATGGGGTCGGGCAGGAGATACTTGGGGTCAGGATGTATTTCCACTTTTATAAAATGAGTGCCCAGGGCTTCTCTGGCCAGTCGGGCAGCAAAAATGGCTTCTTCTGCATTTCGGGCACCCGAAGTATTGGGTAGCAGGTTTAATTGATTGCTGATTAATGGGGTTAAAATATCATCCTGCTGCTCATTGAAATCTACCCGTTTCAGAGCCATGGTGACCAGTTCGCTGCCTGAGGCAAGGATTGCATCAGTCATGATCTTGCTATTACTGAACTTTCCTGTTCCGGTAAGCAGTCTGGAAGAGAAGTGTTTATCAGCGATTTTCAGCATGGCTGCCTTGTTAATAAATAGAAAAAAGTTAATAAGTACAAAAAAGTTAATATGCACAAGAATTAATAAAGCACAAAAGGACGGTACTGATCAGAGGAGTCAGTTACCCGCCGGCTGTGGCTTTTATGAGGGTAATGTCATCCCCGTTTCTGATCATGCTGGTAGCCCATTGAGAACGACTGATAATCTGTCGGTTTACAGCCAGTGCTATACCCTGTTCCAGATGATTTAACTGTTTCAGTAATTGTTCCAGGCTCACAGGGGGCTCCAGAACCATAGGCTGATTATTGACCTTGATTTGCATGGGCTTATAAGTATTAATCCATTGAGTGGGCTGATTCTAAAGAAAGTAAGGAATGATTTATAGTCCTTGGGTGTAATCATTGAGTCGTAAAAAAAGAGTGTGATCATAAACATAGGCAGAAAGAGCCTGCTTCATGCATATGCTGTATTACTACGGGTGGTTGAATCGGTGCGTAATGTCCCCTTGCGCAGAGTCTGTATGCAAGCTCTTCAGGCCAGGCTATGGAGAAATGCCGATTGCCGCCGGACGTTCGAATGCCGGACGTTGAACATTTTTTTGGACAATCTCTTTTTTCATTTTTTATGATGCCTATATTAATAAGATCTGCATTCTCCATCAGCGTGATAAATTTGCCCTTAATTTTATCTTCGATAAATAGTATGGCGCCAGGAGATTTCTGGAGGCCAGCTATTTCCCCAGACAAAACAACCGCTGAATGACTGATGCTCTGTACCTGCAGAGCCTGCATCGGATATTGATGAAAGTTAAAACCTTCAAGGCCCGGCCATTCCCCGTGACTTTCCAGTATTGAATTGACAATCAGGGGTTCAGGTAAATAATAGATTCCCCTGAGTTGAAGTCTGCATTTCGGGTATTCTTTGATTTTGTTGATCAGATCCTCTGCGTCTGAAGAATTGACCGCGATAATGCACTCATCAGTATCATTATGTTGAGGCGGGTGGGATTCATTCATTGTCGGTTCCGACCTGTTTTGTTCGGTGCAGTCACTGTTTTCAGATATATTCTGTTGATATTGAAGCCAGCCTTTTAGAGAGAGAATGCGATCTGCATCAAAGGATATAAAGGCATTGTCTTCAAAATAATCGTCAGAGTCTTCAAAATAATCGTCAGAATAAGTTGAAGAGCAATGTTCCAGCAGACTTTGAGCGGTTGCAACAGTAGTGAACAGAATCTGAGCCGCAATAATTAAACCTGAATGCAATTTTAGAGTCATTTATTGACTGTACTCCCGGTTGCGTACAAAAAAGCCAGGAAGTCCATCGGACGACAGGTTGATGCTTCTCGAAATAATTAATGTGCAGTTCATAGCTCTGGCTGTTCTTCCGGATGCATCTAAGGCTGAGTCACTGGCTTTATCTGAAAAATGCTGCTCTAAAAAATGCTGCTCTGAAGAATAGTGCTCTGAAAAATAGTGCTCTGAAAAATAGTGCTCTGAAAAATAGCAGCCAGGTTTTATTTGTGAAATCAGTGCGGATTTTTCACCGTCAATGCTATTTGTGTTAAAGCGAACCGGGTACATGATATTGCTTTCCTAAAGCAGGAATATGAATTTAGTCCGCATTCCTTTGATTGCTAAACAGGTGGACGGTTGTTCTGTGAATTTTTGGCCAGAAACCTGTCGAAAACCACTATTCTGCTGTGGAAAATCATCAGTTAACGGGTAACCGACAGCTAAAGATGTTTTTTCATCCGGTAAGATCTATTCAAAAGCCCCGTCAACCGCTAAAATTGGCCGTTTGTTTTCAGTCGCTCATCTGTTATCGGGATACCCATGGAGAATTTGGACACCTTAGTAGCCAGTGCTATCAGCGCCGTAGAAGCGGCCGCCGATATTGCTGGTCTGGACGAGATCAGAGTCCGATACCTTGGCAAAAAGGGTGAAATTACCTCACTGCTAAAGAGTCTTGGTAAATTGTCACCACAAGAAAGACCAAAAGCGGGTGGTCTGATCAATCAGGGCAAGCAACAGGTCCAGGAAGTCATTAACAGCAAGAAAACTGTTTTTGAACAACAGGCGCTGAGCGCTAAACTGGCGGGTGAAGCTATTGACGTTACCCTGTCCGGACGAGGTCAGGATCTGGGAACCGTACATCCTGTGACCCGTACCATGGAGCGTATCTCCGATTATTTTGGTCGCATTGGCTTTACCGTTGAACAGGGTCCGGAAATTGAAGACGATTATCATAACTTCGAAGCCCTGAATATTCCGGACCACCATCCAGCCCGTGCCATGCACGATACCTTTTATTTTGATGAATCTACGGTTCTGAGAACTCATACGTCTCCGGTTCAAGTGCGAACCATGGAACGTTTTGTCAAAAATAATCAGCAGCCACCTATTGCTATCGTTTGCCCGGGCAAGGTCTATCGCTGTGATTCGGATCAGACCCACAGTCCTATGTTCCATCAGGTTGAAGGCCTGTATGTGGCTGAAAAAGTGAGCTTTGCTGATTTGAAAAGCGTTCTCAGTGATTTTCTCCGGGTGTTTTTCGAACGTGATGATCTGGAGGTACGTTTCAGACCTTCCTACTTCCCATTCACAGAACCTTCAGTGGAAGTGGATATTGAATGGGGTCGTAATAAGGATGGCTCTGTTAAATGGCTGGAAGTGCTGGGTGCCGGTATGGTGCATCCGGATGTGTTCCGCTATTCAGGGATCGATCCTGAAAAATACACCGGCTTTGCCTTCGGCCTTGGGGTAGAGCGTTTTGCCATGTTGCGTTATGGCGTGAAAGATCTGCGTCAGTTTTTTGAGAATGATCTGCGCTTCCTTAACCAGTTCCGTTAAACGAATTGATTATCAGACTCTCGGAATTGACAGAAGGATTGAGTAAATAACATGAAATTCAGTGAAAAATGGTTACGCCGCTGGGTCGATATAGACGTCAGTACTCAGGAACTGGCGGATAAAATCACCATGGCCGGTTTGGAAGTTGATGGTATAGAGCCCGTTGCGGGCGAATTCAGTGGCGTGGTTGTGGGCGAAATTGTCGCCTGTGAGCAGCACCCGGATGCAGACAAGTTGCGGGTCACAAAGGTCAGCACTGGCTCTGAAGAGTTTCAGGTGGTCTGTGGTGCGCCTAATGCACGCATCGGAATAAAGGTTCCCTTTGCCACCGTGGGTGCGGTTCTGCCAGGTAATTTCAAGATAAAGAAAGCCAAGCTCCGTGGAGTTGAATCTTTGGGCATGCTGTGTGCCGAAGAAGAACTGGGTATGGCGGAATCGTCCGATGGGTTAATGGAATTACCCCAGGATGCCACTGCAGGTCAGGATATCCGGGATTATCTGGAACTGAATGACAATATTGTTGACGTTGATTTGACGCCAAATCGGGGTGACTGCCTGAGTATTGCCGGTCTTGCCCGGGAAGTCAGTGCTAATTTCCTGGCCCGGGTAACCGAAGAGCCAATCAATGAGGTTGCTCCCGTTATTGATGATGTGTTTCCTGTCTTGATCGAGAACAGGGAAGCATGCCCTCGTTATCTTGGACGAGTGATACGCAATGTTGATGTTGCGAAACAGGCTCCTCTGTGGTTAACGGAACGTCTGCGTCGTTCAGGTATTCGTTCCATTGATCCCATTGTTGATGTGACGGCCTACGTCATGCTGGAGCTGGGACAACCCATGCACGGCTTTGATCTGGATACTCTGTCGGGCTCCATCAAGGTACGTATGGCTGACGCTGAAGAAAAACTGACCCTGCTGAACGGTCAGGAAGTGACCCTGACAGATCATACTCTGGTTATCGCCGATAATGATAAGCCACTGGCTATTGCCGGAGTAATGGGCGGTGAAGGTACCGGTGTCAATGGCGAGACCAGAAATGTCTTTCTGGAAAGCGCTTTCTTCAATCCGATCACCGTTGCTGGCAAGGCCAGATCTTACGGTCTTCATACGGATGCCTCTCATCGCTATGAACGCGGTGTTGATTTTCAATTACAGCGCAAAGCCATTGAGCGTGCCACAGCCCTGATTCTGGAATTCTGTGGCGGTGAACCCGGACCTGTTACAGAAGAAGTCAGTGAAGAACACCTGCCTGCTCTGCGGAAAGTGACGCTTCGTTCGGAAAAAGTGGCATCCTTACTGGGTATAGCCATAGAAAACAGTCATATCGAAGCGTTGTTAACCCGTCTTGGTCTTGAGATGGATGCCATTGGTGAGGGTGCCATTGGTGAGAGTGCCACAGGTGAGGGTGCCACAGGTGAAGGTATCTGGAATGTTTCCGTTCCCAGCTGGCGTTTTGATATTTCTATTGAAGAAGATTTAATCGAAGAGCTGGGTCGGATATACGGCTATGACCTACTGCCGGAAACCATCCCAACGGCACTGCTGAAACTGAAGCAGGTGGATGAAGATAAGGTTCAGTTATCGGATTTGCGTCGTGTTCTCACCGCCAGAGGCTACCAGGAAGCCGTGTCATTCAGTTTTATTGACCCTGAGCTGCACCAGCTGTTTGATCCTGAACGCGAGCCTGTTACCCTGGCAAATCCCATTGCCAGTGATCTTTCTGTCATGCGTACCTCCCTGCTGCCAGGTCTGGTCAAAACGGTCAGTTACAACCTGAACCGTCAGCAGAGTCGGGTTCGTCTACTGGAAACCGGCCTGACGTTCGTTAAAGATGACGAAGGGTTGAAGCAGGAATCCATGCTGGCAGCGGTGATTACCGGTGATCGCTATCCTGAAGGCTGGCAGAACAAGGCCGAATCCGTAGACTTCTTTGACCTGAAAGGTGATCTTGAAGCCTTGTTGGAACTGGGGCAGTCAGCCGACGAGTTCAACTACCGCAAAGGTGAACATCCGGCCATGCATCCGGGGCAGTGTGCCGTTATTCTACGTAATGATAAGGTCATTGGTCATATGGGTGCTATCCACCCGTCCCTGGCAAAGAAGATGGATGTTCCTGCGTCAGTCTATATGGTTGAACTGCTTCTGGATGCAGTGATTGAGGGCAAGGTGACTTCCTTTGAAGCGGTATCCAAATTGCCGGAAGTTCGGCGCGACCTGGCTCTTATTGTTGAGCAATCCGTCAGTGCCGATGATCTGGTGAAGGTTATCAGCGAAGTGTCCGGAGATTTGCTGCGAAATGTTCTTACCTTTGATGTTTATGCAGGTAAAGGTATTGAAGATGGTTACAAGAGTCTGGCTTTAGGCTTGACCTTGCAGCATCCTTCGCGCACTCTAAAGGATGACGAGGTCAACCAGTTGATAGAGGCAGTAGTAGTTCAACTGGAGCTGAAATTTAACGCCACATTACGTAAATAACAATAAAACCTAAAGGGGATATTTTCCATGGGTGCCCTGACGAAAGCCGATATGGCCGAGCA
>CBDBOO010000057.1:0-24003 GCA_965208385.1 Endozoicomonas sp. | reverse complement strand
ATCTTTGATAATTCTATTAATGTGATAGGTCATGCCAATCCGGACACCGGAGACATTGTATTTCAGAGCGGGTGGTGCGGACATTTGATGGAATACATGGAACATCCGGAAGATATCTCACTGGATGAGCTGATGAGTTTGTCGTTATTTACTCATGAAGTCATGCACATACGTGGAGAGTTGAATGAAAAAAAGGCGGAGTGTCAGGCGGTGCAAAGAAACTATACCGTATCAAGACTGCTGGGCGTGTCAGAATCAATTTCAAAAAAGAACGCAGCCAGTTACTACCAGTTAATTTATGCCAGACATCCATATTTCACCGCTGACTGTGCACCCGGGAAAAAGCTAGATGAGAATCTGTTGGTTGAAATATGGTGAAATACATAGACAGTCGTCTGTCTTATTCACAGTGCGACAAGATAAGAAATAGGAATTTACATAGAGTAAGTGAGCCTGTTTAGTTATTTTTTGGCATTGTGCTGGAAAGCGTAATCCTTCTGAGACTGCCAGCAAAGAAAATTATGATTTGGCTGCACGGTAGAGGCGCAGACTTCTATGGAAACACAGAAATCAGCAGTAGAACAAATGTATGGCTGTCCCAATTATTCATTTTCCAATTGAGAAGCCACCTTATTTCTTTGCTCCCATACCAATTTTTCCCTCTAGAAGGTAGCTCGTTGATCGCCCCAATTCACCATTGCCAAATCCAACTATGCCTAGCTTACTGCTATAGAGCCAGTATGTATCACTACCAGTAAATCTTCCGTATTTCGTAAGATTGTGATCCGTTTTTATTAATAATACATCGTCGATTTTACGACCTAAAATTTTTATAAAAGGGTATTTAGCAACGAACTCAATGCCAACCTCATCAATCTTATGTGTATTGCTTTCATAGTCTTGAATTGATTTTGGCAATTTAAGGGTTAATCCAAAGCTTGAGAAACATAGAATGTATTTATCAGATGAACAACTTTCAACTTCATACAGTTGATCATCATTTTTGTATATTGAAGTCAGCCCACTCTCATTCTCAACAAATTTATAGTATTCACCTGATATGGAATCACTGTAAACTATGTATTTTTCATTTTTTTCTGGAAATGCAGGCGATGAAAATAAGCTCGAAAAAATAAAGACAAGCTTCCAGACGCTTGTAATCGAATATTTATTCGTCCAACACTTAGGGGCAGTGGGAGCAGGGCGCGTTAAAAAAACAGTGCTCTGGTACATAAACCTTGAAACTAATTCTCGATAGCTCATTATAACCCCCCTTTTTACTTCTTTGAATTTTTCTCTGCATAAGACTCTGCTTGAGCTTCAGTAAAGCTATAATTAAAGTGGGCAAGTTCATGTAAATAGGTTTTTATAGCGGTTGCTAAATCTACCGTACCAGCATAATAAATTTCTATCCTCAACAAATGTGTGGCTGTCCCAATTATTGCCCATCAACGACCCACTGTCGACGGTGCTCATAATCCTTACCGGAAAATGCGTCTTTACCACAGAGAAAAGCACGCCGGACACACCGGGCTATACAGTGATAGTAAGGCGTACTGGTACGATCAATCAGACTTCTGCGGGCACGGGTCATAGCTTCTCCTGCGCTGAAAATCAGCGGCAGGAGAAAGATAGAACAGATTTTGTTCAGGTCAAATGTGTGGCTGTCCCAATTATTTTTGGAGCAAATATGTGGCTGTCCCAATTATTCTTGTCCCAATTATCGTTACTGGCTGTCCCAATTATCTGTAATTATCTGTTATTGCTTTTCCAAACACACATACCATTTATTTGAATATTTTTCACATTTTAAGTCACCACTAATTAACTTGCTTTGAAGATACTCTATTTCACCAATATCTTTATAAACTCGTAGAAAAACTTTTGTTTTTCCACGACTAACGATACCCATTGACCAAAATAATACTTCAACATAATCATCATCAGAATGATATTGTATTCCCTGATAAATCCCCAGGTTTTTAAGCCTTAATCTATATTCATCTAAACCACTATTCTCCATATTATTTGGATAAACTGAGTCGTAAGATATTCTGGTAAACCCCCTTTGTCTTATGAAATCAGATATATATTCAAACTCATCATAATTACCTCTTAATAAAGACATCATCATCTCTGTTGCTGGTTCAACAGGCTCTTTCGAACAAGCAGTTAACAAAACTATACAAAAAACAAGTACTTTTTTAACAACCACACTCATTACTGAGAACCTACAAGTTGTTCGCGATTTCGGAAATAGTATTTTCCGCCCATCCAAATATGGGCACCATCCCGCCAATTATCACCATAATTTGTACTACCTGGATATGGTGTTGTGTCCGTATATGTACCATCACTTGGGCGATATAATTGAGACTGCCTGTTTTGCTGATACCACCCGCCCCCTCTCATAGACATATTAATAGAGAGGTTTGGAAATGATGTAGATAGCCCCCTAGTCGCCCCGTCAGCCCAAGCCTGTGCCGTAGCACCAAAAGCAAAATTACCAAACTCTTCAACACCCGGTAGATTCTTATATTCAGGGCGATTTTTATAATCCCAATCGCCTCCCCCCTCTATTTTTTTAATATATGAATCATAATCAAAATTTTCGCCCAATTCATATGCTTCAGTTATAGACTTTTTAAATTCATCAACTAAATCATTCCATTTTGCCTTTCGATTTTCTGTTAACTCATTCTTCAACGCCTGACTAAACGCGCCAGTCACCGCACCATTGGCAAACTTACCTCCAGAAATTTTCGATGCCGTTCCTCCAATTACCGCACCAATTACTACCCGTGTCGAACTAAATCCTTTTCCACCAATAAACTGCGAGTTGTTAAAACTGGAACCAAGTGCTGTAAACCCAGCTGCCGCAAATCCGTGTCCAAATTTACCGCCCTGTAGCACACTCATTACGCCACCAGTTATAGCGTGTAAGCCAACCTTCATCGCAAAGCCTGCTTTACTTAGGCCTGCTGCAAATTGACCAGTAAAGCCATTCGCTGTATTCCCTAAATAAGTACCTATACCACTGAATGCACCTGCTGACACACCGGCAATGATACCAGCTCTCAGAGCATCACCAAAACTGGCTCCCTGTATTAGCGCATCAGCAAATCCAGCTGCACCAAAAATTGCCGCCGCAACATACCATTTTACTGTCTCTGCCGCAGCCACATAGATCATCGCCGCAAGCGTGAAGACAAAGTAACCCGTTGGGTCCGTAGCATTTAACGGATTATTAAGCAGGTAAGTATATCTATTATAATTCTGTGTAAAATTTTGTACTGTACAAACGGGTCCGCCTGCAGGAAACGACCCAGCTTCGGATCATAAACCCGACCATTCATATGAATCAGGCCCACTTCATCCAGCTGTTCATG
Organism: Endozoicomonas sp.; assembly: GCA_965208385.1. Taxonomy (GTDB): domain Bacteria; phylum Pseudomonadota; class Gammaproteobacteria; order Pseudomonadales; family Endozoicomonadaceae; genus Endozoicomonas. Next base: position 20,614 of record CBDBOO010000057.1, on the reverse strand, counting down.
GCCGGTAAAGCCCCGGGTGGTGGTGGCATTATTGATGCCGTACAGGCTGTTCACCTGGCTCTGATTCAGCACCGCTTTCCAGTCCGTGGGGCTGCGACGCAGGCCAAAGGGATCAAAGCTCATGCGCTGCACCACGGTCATGTTGCCTTTATTGACAATGGTGTGCAGGCTGCCCAGGTGGTCTTTCAGTAGAATCTGAATTGAAGCTGTACTGGTGTTGCTACCGGCCTGAGTCACCTTTTTTTCGATGATATTGCCATTGATGTAGCGTTTGACTTCGCTGCTGCCATCGGGTCGGCTGATGAATTCCACATTGCCCAGATAGCGGGTCGTGGTGGTTTTACCCGCCCTGGTGTCGGTACGTTTGTAGCGACTGTGATCCGTGTCGTAGGCGAAGAGAGTTGAATGAAAAAAAGGCGGAGTGTCAGGCGGTGCAAAGAAACTATACCGTATCAAGACTGCTGGGCGTGTCAGAATCAATTTCAAAAAAGAACGCAGCAAACTATTACCAATTAATTTATGCCAGACATCCTTATTTCACCGCTGACTGTGCACCCGGGAAAAAGCTTGATGAGAATCTGTTGGTTGAAATATGGTGAAATACATAGACAGTCGTCTGTCTTATTCACAGTGCGACATGATATGAAATAGGAGTTCAAAGAGAATAAGTGAGCCTGTTTAGTTATTTTTTGCATTGTGTTGGTAAGCGAAATCCGTCTGAGACTGCCAGCAAAGAAAGTTGTTATTTGGCTGCACGGTAGAGGCGCAGACTTCTATGGAAGCATAAAAAACCAGCAGTAGAATAATAGTTCAGATGTGATTCAGGCTGAATATGTTGGTGTTAATTATATTGCTGTTTATGTTTTGGATATTTAATTCACGTTGATTAGCATGAATATACTCATATTTTTAATATACTGAATATGTGAACAGTATTAAGGACTATCCACTATCCACTATATGAGTGTAATACGCTTGCTGAGCTGGAATAGTTAGTTGGGGTATGAGCCTCTGAGGTGATTTCATCCTCGGCAAAAGACCAACCTATCTTACAGAAAGGCGATTTTTTAGAGTACCAGTATCCATCGAAATTCAGTAATTTGTAACGCTGCATTTTAGCGCTCTAACACATCATTTCTAATTACTCATTCTGATTATTTAACTGCGAATTATACAGCCGTGGTCATCAGCATTACGATATCCGGGATATCTTCGAACAGAATACTGAACAATTGGGTTCTTCCCATTTTTATTTACTGGAGGACCGGATAGCTCTACAGGTAACTAAAGACACATCAGGAAAATTATAACCAGTTTGTAGCACCACTTGCATCCTCAAAAAAGTAATCTATTTTTAAATCCATATAAAAATGAACTTGTATTTGTATGACTGCTTGATCAGATAAAAATTTCTTTACGGGCTTTGCACAGCTATTCCCCATGCTTATACGACATCGGTAACAGCGTATAAGAAGCATCACACGCAGGGCGCAGCTACAGCTGCTTACGTGTTGAGATATGTAATTTTTCCCAAAAACTCGACTATTTATCACGAGCATACAAAATATATACGACTTCGTACGCTAGTGATACCAAGGGGTTTAATGAAACGTGGGGAATTGCTGGGCTTTGCAGACGCATCAAACTGGAGAACCTATGACGTATATAAATTCGATTATTCAAAAACAGCTAAAAGTCATATTTCTTTTGATTATATTTGTATTTTCAGCTTCATCCGCAATTGCTATGCCCAAGAAAGGATTGGATAGCGACAGCGATAGCGATAGTGATGATGAAACAGCAGTGGGTCAAATGCATGTACAACTAGTCGGTGCGGGAGGAGCCGGTTCTGCTCACAGTGCTGTTGTTTCCACTGAGATCGTGCAATTAACTGGAAATGTTTTAGGTGAATTACAAACAATTAATTCGGAGTCAGGTAATGTAGACTGGTATCGTGTATTTCCAATGTTGAGAGGGATTTTTAATCAAGGCTTCGGCCCATATATGATGGTTAGACTGGATTTAACTGTGCACTCCACCTTATCTAATGGGTATGGCGATGACCAGGTATTTAATTCCATTGTGGGTACGCTGGCAACAGCCCAATTACAAGGATTTATTTCTTTGACGAACTCACAACTGCAGGGAGTTACCCCTACAGAGTATTTTCAGCTCTTGCTTATTAATGCGCTGGGTAGCCACACGATGTTTGATCAGTTTTCAGGTCAGCTTCAAGCCGATGAGCAAGATCCTTTACATAACAACTATGCACTTGCAAATAAAATTAGGAAAATGCTCAAAGAAATTGATGACTCAGTTTCTCGAATAATGCCTGTTTCCCAGCCCGGTCAGGTTGTTTTGCAAGATGTTATTTTTGCTCTTGCTCCATATATCGAGAAGGCAATAACACAGGATTGGTTTTCAGAATATGGCAATGAAGAAAGCCTTCGGGATGTTTATGAATTTGCAACTGTTTATCTTGAGCAGCATGTGAAAAATATGGTTGCTTCTGGTCAGGGAGAAGGTAGTAGTCAATCTAAATTACGCAGGCGCGCAGTCAAAGATGCCATAAAGATGTTTAAGCCCGAAGCCCGTGAAAATCTTCGTGATCATCTAAAGCGAATTAGAGTAATTCAGCGTAATAATCCTAAAGCGGTTCAGAACGCTGATGTTTATATTCTTTTGGGTATGCTCTCCATTCGTTTTAATGAATGCGAACTTAGTGGTGGTAGAAGGCTGCAATCTTTAAGTAATCTTCAACGAGTATTTGCTGATAGAATGATTCGGCATATTTGGGTAAATGCCCAGGCAGAAGATCGATTGAGCATTGCCCACGCCTTCAGCGGCCTTCTCAATATCAGTTTGTTACAGAACCTGTCTTCTGGTTTTGTCATGACAGTTTCCGACGAACTTCAATTTAATATTCTGCCTGCGGTTACTGCTGCCAACCCACAATCAACTCAGCCAGCAGCTTCAACCCCGTCCATAGCCGCAGGTCCGTCAGCCTCTGGTACGACCAATGTCATTGTACAAACAGCTCCTCCTGTATTACGGCTTGATATAAGAGGAGCCGAAGGTTTTTCCGGTTCCGATGCGATGCGTCCGGCCCTATTAATGTCTGGAGGGGATTTCGCTGGTGGGCTGATTCCCGGAGGAATTCCGGCAAGGCATCGGGGAATGGAACCGGGTAATGGTGGTTATGGTGGCGGAGGTGGTGCCATGGTTTATAATCCGCCAGCGACAATGCCTGCTCATGCAGGAATGGGCATGCCAATGCTGTTGCCATCCTCTTCCTCTTCCCAAATGGGAGGGGCAAGCCAGCAACCATTCGGTCAGCAACCATTCGGTCACCAACCATTCGGTCAGCAACCTAAACCGTCGCCTTCGCCCATAGCCGGACCATCGCATCAACATATTGTCCAGCCTCCGTTTAGTGGAACAAAGTCATTGGCAATGGAAGATCTGCAGGAAATTTTAGGGGATTTAGCTGAAGTCTCACATAACTACCGTAATATCGGTGGAGTCCTGTATATCCCTCACCACATCGTACAAAATTGTCATTCATTACAAGACATCATTGTAGCTTGGCTACAAGGGCAAACAATTGCAAATAAATACTCGCCCCGTACCTGGACTTCATTAATAAGAGCCGTCGCTCACAAAATCGGTGGCCAAAATCCGGCGGCTGCTGAGAAATTATGTATGAAGCATGGTGTTGATTACAAAAATGATGTTAGGGGAAAAAACACGTTAGAAAAGTAACGGGAAGCTACCTTACGCTTGGTGATTCTATTGGGTGTGAGGTTTGTTCAGGCTCTGTTGATAGATCCTTTTGTTGGAAATATATTCAGCATCATACCCCCTGTTCCGAAAAATTATACAGCCTATAACTGGTAAATAGGTGAACGGCTGTTTTGCGATATTTTGATGAAAGTATTTTTTTATCCTTATATACACTACAGGGCATAAAATCACAACGTCGGGCGCATAGCAAACTATGCAACCAGAGTTCTGATGAAGTAAGGGTGGAAAAGGCCCCGTCTAAATATGTGAAAGTAGTTGTTTACCTACTTATGTGTATATTTTTACTCCCCCATGTTAGTTGTTCCAGGACTACTTACTCATAGCATTGTCAGGGTTAACTTGAGCTAAAATGGAGCAACACATAAAGATCAAAAAAAGCTTGAGTAAACGGGGCTTAATGGTAAATTAAGGCGTCCTTAAGGATTAACGAATAACAATAAGTTGATGTCGGTACTGCAATGGTGCCATTACGGAGTAACTTGTGAAAAATATCACCCGTCCACTGTTGACGCTCTCTGCCCTGACGCTGGCCATGCAGGCCGGTGCCTCTGGCTTTGCCCTGAATGAATCTACCGCTTCTGCAGCCGGAACCGCCTATGCGGGCCGGGGTTCCAATGTTGAAGATGCTTCTATACTGGCGGTAAATCCAGCTGGTATTGCGTTGCTGGAAAGAACGGAAATCACCCTGGGTGGTGCTATTGTCGCACCTAAAGGTGAGTTTGAAGGTACTGGTTCTATCGGTCCATACTGGCAGGAAAGCGGCAAAGACGACAGTTTTCTGGAAGCCACCGTCGTTCCCTTTGGCTTTTTCGCCACCCCCATTAATGAAAAGCTGTCGTTTGGCCTGGGCATCTATGCGCCCTTCGGTGCAACATCTGATTATGAGAACGACTGGGTCGGTCGTTACATGGCGGATAAAACCGTCGTTAAGGTGGTTAATCTTCAGCCAACGATTGCGTATAAATTCTCTGATGAGCTGTCCATTGGTCTGGGTTTGATTGGTTCTTACGCGGAAGGCGAATTAACCCGGAGCCTTTTTACCGGTATTGATACGGAGACTGGTGCACAATTACCCGATGGACTTTCAGAAATGACCGGTGATGGCTGGTCCTATGGCTGGTCTTTAGGGGCTATCTGGCAACCCATTGCTTCTACCTCTTTAGGTTTAAGCTATCGTTCTGCGGTTAAGCACACCCTGGAAGGCGAAGCGGAAGTGACCTTGCCAACACCAGCCAGGATTACAGAAAAAGCCAGTCTGGATATTACCCTGCCTGAACAGGTTGAAATCAGCCTGACCCATAAACTGGACAATCGTTTTACCCTGATGGCTGGCGCTACCTGGACTCGCTGGAGTCGCTTTGAAGAGCTGGTGATCGAGTCAGACCAGGCTAATGGCCCTATTTCCGGTGGTGCTCTGAATCCGACGGCCCCCAATAACCCGATGTGCTGACCTATGTTCCTGAAAACTGGGAAGATGTATGGGCCTTCGCTCTGGGTGGCAGCTATCAATACAACGACAGCCTGATACTGAAAGCGGGTTATGCCTTTGATCAGTCTCCGGTCAGTGATGAGTATCGCACTGCACGTATTCCGGATTCTGATCGTAACTGGCTGACTCTGGGTGCCAAGTACACCATAGACAATGACTGGACGGTGGATGTCGCCTACGGCTATATGTTTGCTGGCAGTGCCGACATCAATGAAAAGAGCCACAACACCGATGGCAGTGACAGTGGTGGTCGTTTGATGGGTGAATACGATATTAATGCCCATGTATTCAGCATGTCAGTCACCAAGAGATTCTGATGAATCCCTGACATCTGGTGCGAAGTGAAGAACCCGGCGGTATGCCGGGTTTTTTTTTTATCGGTGTTTGAAAACAGCATATCCGTTTTTTCCCTTTTGCGGGAGCCTCCCAGAGCAGGGTATTATTTGGTTATGTAGAAAACAGGATGTTGTTTTTTGAAATGAACCCGAAAGGTAAGCAAAACAAGCAGGCCGTGCGGCACCAAGGCTTTTTATTGAGCAGGTTCAGTCGTGACCGCCAGGGGCATACAGAAATTATTCTGTGGGTCATCACGGATGATCAGCCGGTACGGTTAGTCATAGAAAATGAAAAACCGGTCTTTTTTTGTAGAAACATCCACCTTGCCTGCCGTAACAGGTTATTTAAATCAGGCCCGTGTTTCTTTTCAGTCAACCGAACTTACATTGGAAACCTTTGCTCATCATGGGGTCACGGGCCTTTATTTTAATTCTATTGATGAAGCGTACCGGGGACAGGATGTTTTAAAAGCCCAGGGAGTTGTCGTCTACGAAGCCGATGTCCGGCTGCATGATCGTTATCTTACTGAACGCTTTGTTCATGGTCCTCTGGAATTTACCGGCGTGCCTACACAATGCGACGGATATCTTGAATATCGTCAGGTTCGAATACGATCGGCGAAATTTTCACCCTGTTTCACTGTTCTCTCTCTGGATATTGAATGCTCTGTCGACGGTGATCTTTACTCCATTGGACTGCATGGAAGTGAAGTCAGTGAAGTATTGATGATTGGAGAACCGGAATCCGATAGCTCTGGCATTCAATGGGTTGCGAATGAAAAAGCACTGCTACAGGCTTTGGTTAAAGCAGTGAAGGTCTATGATCCGGATATTTTTATTGGCTGGAATGTCATTAATTTTGATTTCAGGTTATTGCTGGAGAGAGCAAGGCATCATCAAATAAAGCTGACTCTGGGGCGTGGTAATCAACCCGCCAGCTGGCGGGAGCGTCGGGGTGAACCCGGTCAGGGTTTTATTACCATACCGGGGCGTATGGTGATTGATGGCATTGATTCATTGAAAGCAGCCACCTACCAATTTGACAGTTTCAGTCTGGAGAATGTCGCACGGGAATTACTGGGGCGTGGCAAGGATACCGATGATGTTGAAAATCGACTGGCGGCCATCACCCGTGATTTTCATCATAACAAGCAAAAACTGGCCCGTTATAACCTGGAAGATTGTCGTCTGGTGACCGACATTTTCGAAAAAACCCGTTTACTGGATTTTCTGCGTTTACGCAGCGAACTGACAGGTTTAGAGCTGGATAGAATGGGTGGGTCAGTGCAGGCGTTTACCAATCTGTATATGCCCAGACTGCACAGGGCCGGGTATGTTTCTCCCAATCTTCCGGACGACGGTGGACTGGCTTCTCCCGGCGGTTATGTCATGGACTCTTTTCCGGGGCTGTATAAAAATGTACTGGTGCTGGATTTTAAAAGTCTGTACCCATCTATTATTCGCACGTTCAAAATTGACCCACTGGGATTAATCGAAGGCTTGAAAGACCCTGAGCAGGCTATTCCGGGGTATCGTGAAGCCTTGTTTTCAAGGGAAAAGCATTTTCTGCCTGAGATAATCACCTCATTATGGCAGCAGCGGGATGAAGCGAAAAAAGAAAAAGACAGTGCCCGTTCCCAGGCGTTAAAAATCCTGATGAATTCCTTTTATGGTGTGCTGGGGTCCGGCGGTTGTCGTTTTTACGACACACGTCTGGCCAGCTCCATCACCCTGCGTGGGCACGATATTATGAAACAGACTGCCCGCTGGATTGAAGGGGAGGGTCATAAAGTGATTTATGGTGATACGGATTCAACGTTTATTTTGCTGGATGAACACCTGAACCATGATCAGGCGGATCAAATAGGTATGGGTCTGGCAACTGATATTAATAAACGCTGGAAAGCAAAGCTGGAAGATGAATTTAATCTGAAATGCCATCTGGAACTGGAATATGAAACGCATTACAGCCGTTTTTTAATGCCGACAATCCGTGGCTCTGAAGTGGGCAGTAAAAAACGCTACGCGGGGATCATCAAGTCTACCCAGGGAGAGGAACTGATATTCAAAGGATTGGAAACGGTTCGTTCGGACTGGACAAAACTGGCGAAAAACTTTCAGATAAAACTGTATGAACTGGTGTTTTCAGATCAGTCTCCAAAACAATTGATACAGGAGACGGTAAAGCAAACTCTGGCGGGTGAAAGAGATGCTGAACTGGTGTATAGAAAACGACTTCGCCGGCCTCTCAGTCATTATGTGAAAAATATCCCTCCCCAGGTTCGTGCTGCCCGTCAGGCGGATGAACGAAATAAAGCCAATAACCAGCCGCTTAAATACCAGCGCAGGGGCTGGGTCAGTTATCTTATTACCGTTAATGGGCCTGAAACCATCGAGTACAGGGAAAGTCTCATTGATTATCAGCATTACATTGATAAGCAATTGAAACCGGTTGCTGATGCCATTTTGCCATTTATCGGGCAGGACTTTGACCGGTTGATTGATGAGCAGCTGGGGTTGTTTTAATTCACCTGTTTACCGACTGCTTCGAATGTATCAAGGTTCAGCAGGGGCACAAAATCTGTGGTTATCCCATTCTCCCCATTCTCCCCATTCTCCCCTTGGAGTTGTCTTCAATACACCCATGGCATATAGATGAAGCAGGATACCCAAAGCGGACTCTGGTATGTATAAAGTGCTCATACATTATCGTCTGTATTTTGGCTGACATTGAGATTGCTGTCCCTGCAGCATGGATTCCGTGGTCCACACGGAATGACGGCGGGAAAAGTCCCTGATCTCTGCTGCTTTCCTGGAAATGGTGGCGATAGGTAGCTTGACCGATTGTTCGGTGTGCAGAAGGAGTTGCTCAGAGTGGTTTTTGAATGAATGTAAAATACAAATTTTCGCACCGCCTGCTCTTTGTAATAACGGGCTATGCTACTCCTCCATTTATTACAGGAGAATGGAGCTGAGACATGATCAGAACAAAAACGTTGTTGCTTGGTCTTATTTCTATGCTTGTGCTCTCTGGATATTCTTTTTCCAGTTGCAGTAATCCGCAATGTACCCGGGAGAAGTTCAGTGGGGAAGAGTATTGTGTAACCTGTGGCAATGCGTTGCCTGCAAATTACAGAAATGATCCCACGGCATGGGATAGTTTCAATCTGCAACGGTTGCTGATTCCCCAGACTCCTCCACTGATTTTTCTACAGTTTGAAGCCAGTAATTCCATCATAGCACTGGCATCGACTAATCCAGTTATTGGGGAGTTACAGCCTGAGGACGCTTTTACCATGGAGGCGATTCCGGTTTGCCCCCCGATACCGGTTCATAGAGCATCACGCCCTGGTACCCGACAACATCAGCCTCCAGAGAATATCGAACCGGTTCAACTGGGTACTTTGAGAAATGCGCTGAACCAATGGGGAGGAGCAGCGGCAATATTGGCGCCATTCCCGGATTGTGGAGGCCGTTCTGAAATGAGATGGAGTGTTCTGACTTACTGGCTTTTGAAGGAAGAAAACCCGAACAGGATTATGAAAGATTCACAAAAACTGATTGAGCAGCTTACAGAAAACAGAAGCGAAAAGAGAAGAACACCCATGGAGCTTGTTATGGGTTGGCGGCAGCAGGGAGCCCGAGAGATGACTGTTAATTTACTGCAGATATTTGATCTGACTGATCTGACTGATCTGACTGATCTGACTGATCTGACTGATCTGACTGATCTGACTGATCTGACTGATCTGATATCAGCCTATGGCAGTTTTATTATTTTCCAGGGACAGACTCCCCGGATATTGGTAGCCGGTTATGTAGAAAGTAATAAGATCTGGCTGTTATCTGATCAATGGGGGTTGTTTTTGATTAATATTGCTGATGCAGAACCATCAGATAATGACCTGAAGACAGCTCTGGGACAATTAATTGGTATGCTGCTTAAGGTTAATCAGGATACAGCCCGAGATGTTCATTTTTTGTTCCAGAGTAATAACTGGTACGAGAACTGAAACAAAAATTTAGCAAATTGGGCCTTTCTTTGTCGAAGCCATAGTCATAATCATGTTGTGATTTGCAGAATCACAGAGGTTAGCAGGTGAGCAACTACCCACTGTCCATAGCCAGTTCAATTTTGTGCGTAGTGTACAAAATTTTCAGTGCTCAATTCTTTCTCTACTAGTATTGCTGTGTCGACTCATTCAAGACCTTAAAGGGTAAACACCCTGGGGTAGGCAGTAGTGACTTCATTTCTTCGCACTCTCTTATTTTGTACGTTTATTTATACATTTGTCGTCTCTGTTTCAACGCTTTACGCCGCGCCCAATCCTTCGTTGAGTCATGTCGAGGGGAATCCCAAAATCAGTCATGATCTGGCGGAGTGGCAACGACGTGTGAATATTCAGCATCAACAGCAGGTGAACGATGGCTTCCAGCCGATGGATGGCCATTTTAAGGAATCACCTCTGGATCAGACATTTCTTCTGTCAGATCCTTCAACGGGTGAATCAACCAAAGTTAGCCTTATCCAGTGGCTGGCAACACCTGAGGGGGAAGCCTTACTTAAGCAGGCAGTGGAACACCATGATGATGGTATTAATGGAAAAGAAATTCAGAATCGGCCATTGACTTCAAAAGATGTCAGTCTCCAGCAATGCCTGCCCAAGCCTATGCTGGGGTATAGAAACGACACCATTCTTGTTAACAGGGTTTCCGGAGAATTGTATAAAGAAGTATCCGTTTATGAATCTTTGCAATCAGGGGATTATTATCATAATAACCGTATCTACTTTTTTCCCCAGGTCGCACCTGTCAGTGAGGAACAGGGCAGTTTTATCTCTGTGGTACGGAATAATGAGAAAAAGAGTTACAACAGTGGACTTGTTTTTGCTGAATATCTCTTGACCGGTTCCAGGCTCGAATATCAACTGTGCGTTTCGATTTTTTCAGGTACAGAAGATGCAGCTACGATTTATCTGTTTGACGATGTGGTCAAGTTTTTTCAGTATCTGCAAACCCCTTTTCTGGCTGAGAAACTGGCTATAAAGAGCATGACTTTTTCCCTGAAAACGGGCATCCCGGTTTGCAGTCCGGAATTTGAGTTGCTGGTCAACTACCCTGGTTATTACACTATTGCGGCTGCTACACCGGCTAATATTTCCTTATGGTATACACTCAAAAGGCAAAAACTATTCTATGACCATAGAGCGTTTGACACCAATACTACCTGTAAAACAACAGCGTCCATAGGTATTCCATGCAGTCACTCTATACAACCGGCAGATAACACGTATGTTCTGGCTTATATAGAACCTTCTGCACCTTCAAACCCGCCAACGACTCACATATGCAGTAGTCTTGAATCCCGCTAGAGTTAAGCAGGTGGATGGATATTCAGCAGTGGCATCATTATAAGGTTTATGCCCCTCAACGGGGGGCATAAAATAAATCGGATTATTATTCATATATTTATTTGATTATTTCTGTCTTGAGCTATGATTTGATGTCTTACTAAACCACGCCTTTATCTGAGCTACTCATGAAGAGTCTTAGAGCATTCCTCAATTTTTTGTTGCTTATAAATTTTTCAGAACAGGTCATGGCGTATTGTTCTACGCCTGGCTGTGAAAGAAATAAATACAAGAATGAACAATATTGTGTCACCTGTGGAAACGCTCTTCCAGCAAACTATAGAAATGACACCAGCGCCTGGCAGACATTTGGTCTTAAAAGGCTTCAGTTTCCAGTGCTGGTTCGAACTGACCCTCCCGGTACTTCTCTGCCTGGTGTACGATGGTGTACTCCCACTGGGATCTCAGCAGCAACAGGAGGTGGGGCTACCGCGTCACCTTACTCTGTCGTATTATTAAATCCGGGTTTTAGCATGCCTGCCCCTCCCATCCTAAAAAAAACAATTCTCAACATGCCGGACGGGAACGCACAGGTACCGGAATCTGTTCAAATGAAAAACTTACGAAATTTCCTGAATCAACACAATGGTTATGCTGCAGCTCTTAAGAGTTTCCCACAATGTGGTGGCAGCAATGAGATGCGCTGGGCGGTGATGTCCTATTGGATTCTGAATGAAGACGATCCTACTCAGATCAATGAACAGACTGAAACGATTTTAGCACAACTTGAAGAAAATAAAGGTGAAAGGCAAACACCTGCCGAACTGATCAAGGCATGGCAAGAAGATGAAGGACGACGTTTTACTTTTAATCTATTAGAGGAGTCAGATTTATCCGAATTGGTTAATGACTGTAGTGAGTTTATTATTTTTCAGGGTGATAAGCCCGTTCAATTAGTTGGAGGGTACAGCGAAGGAAAGAAGATCTGGTTGCTCTCAGAAAAGTGGGGGTTATTGTATATTAATCTCAGTTCTACTCACATTCTGGAATCTACCCTGAATGCATTGATCAGGGGGTTGTTGGGTAGTTTGTTTGAGGTGAATTCTGAATCGGACAGGAACATTTCTGTATTATTTCAATCGAAAAACTGGTTTGAGGAGGACTGACTTTCGATTGGGTGTTGCTTAGATTGAGTGTAAGTATTCCTGTTTATCAGTGATTGATTGCACCATGCCCTTGTTGTTCATACTGTTCCCAATAGATCTCATTTTCATAGACCATGTAATGTTATTATCTATTCATGTTTATGGGTTTGGGGCTGTAAGTGGCTGAAAATCATTTGGGGATTTACATCATTTTACTGGGTAGTGTGTGTCTGATGGCCGGTATTACAAACCACCCTTTTTTTATGGATAGTGACAGAGCGCAATGGGTCATCAAGCCTTTTGGCCGGGAGGGAGCCAGAGTTTTTTATCTTCTTTTAGGTATATTATTACTGATCGTTGGTTGGGTAAAAATGCAGTGATCGACTCATGATCTCCTGTTTTATCCATAGATTTGGTAGGCATGGGATATATCCGTTACCATCGAAGATAAGGGTAGGAGGTAATGAACGAACCCCAGTACACTCGGTAAGTGACCAGGGTGAGTGAAACAGCCAGCCATTCTGCACCTTCATAGGCGACAGGTTTACTCCTTCGCCAATCCGTGAATCAGTCGTGCAGCCAGTCGTGCAGTCAGACTATCAGTATCATATTCCGGATTCAGTTCTGCCACATCTAGCATCAATATTTTACCACTGTCTCTTATTTGCTGAAGCAGTGGCTCTGCTACTTCCAGTGGCACTCCCCTTGGCGCAGGGGCGCTGACACCGGGTGCCTGACCTGCCGGGAAGGCATCAAGGTCGATGGTCAGGTAAATGTAATCCACAGATTCCAGAAATGCTTGCATGTCTCTGGTGAGTTTATCCAGGTTCAGAAGAGTCATCTGATGGTCATCACGATAAATGACCCCCAGCTCATCGGCCCGTTGGAACAGTGCCCGGGTATTACTGGAATGGCTGACACCCAGGCAGAGGTAGTGAAAAGGTATGCCTTGTTCTCTGGCGTATTCGGATATCTGCCAGAAGGGCGTACCGGAGCTGGCGCCATTCTCCGGAAGTCGCAAATCAAAATGGGCATCGAAATTAATAATGCCGAGCTTAATGTCTGCGGGTGATGAATGCTGTCTTTCAAGAAACTGGATAAGTCCCTGATAACTGCCCCAGGCTATTTCATGGCCGCCGCCAAGGCCAATGGGCATAACACCGTTTTCCAGTACGTCTGTAAGACGTCGGGCGTATTCTGTCTGGGCCTTTTCAAGGTGAGTACCGGTGCAGGTGATGGTGCCTGCGTCCCAGACAGGTGTTGTCCGGTTCCAGGGCAGGGAGGCAATGGCTTTACGAATCAGGTTCGGGCTTTTTACCGCACCGGTTCGGCCTTTATTTCTTCGAACGCCTTCATCGGAAGCAAAACCCACAAAGGCTGCACCCTGTTTGGAGTTGTCCCGGGTATAGGTTTTGACTTTTTGATGCCAGCGTAGAGCCAGTTCAGGGTTTGATTCCTGGTCTGTGCGTCCGCTCCAGATGTCTGGGTTAGTTATAATGGGCATGTTTGATTTTGTAATCTGTCCGTTATGGGTAATAACAGAGGGTTGTATACCGGTGAGGTTGGCGGCCAGTGCTGCGGGATGAGATACGGGCCATAAAACCAGAGAGGCAGCCATTCCGGTTTTTATCATCCCCCTGTGATGTTCCAGCCCTAACGCTTTGGCGGCATGTCGGGTGCAACCAGCCAGGGCTTCTGCGGGCGTCAGTCGGAACAGGGTACAGGCCTGATGCATTATCAACCTTAATGAAGCGATAGGCGACGTGCCCGGGTTCAGGTCGGTAGCAATGGCCATGGGAATACCATGACTTCGCAGTTTATCTATTGGAGGAAGTTGTGTTTCTCTCAAACAATAAAAGGCACCGGGTAGCAGAGTAGCCACGGTGTTGCTGTTTTTCAGAGCTGAAATGCCCTGATCACTGAGATATTCCAGATGATCAACAGACAGCGCCTTATGCTTCACGGCGAGCTCGGTGCCTTTACTGTCGGTGAGTTGTTCTGCATGAAGCTTAACCGCCAGTCCGAGTTTTTTAGCCGTTTCAAAAACGCGTTCTGTTTGCTCAATGGTAAAGGCTATGGATTCACAGAATACATCGACCGCTTCAGCCAGTTGCTCTTTTGCGATGGCTGGCAGCATTTCTTTACAGATCAGATCTACATACTGGTCGGGATTATCACTGAACTCCGGCGGTATCGTGTGGGCACCAAGAAATGTTCTGACGACGGTCACCGGGTATTCTTCGGCAAGCCGCCCGGCAGCTCGGAGTATTTTCAGTTCTGTCTCTGTATTCAGCCCATAGCCGGACTTTATCTCAACCGTGGTGACGCCTTCGGCTATTAATGCTTCAAGTCGTGGGCGAGCCAGTTCAACCAGCTGTTTTTCACTGACAGACCGGGTCGCATTAACGGTTGAAATAATCCCACCACCCTGTCTGGCGATGGTTTCATAGCTGACGCCTTCAAGGCGCTGTTCAAATTCCCGGGAGCGATCTCCGGCATAAACAAGATGCGTATGGCAGTCAATAAGGCCAGGTGTCAGCCATTGCTGTTGTCCATTAATGGTCTTTGTTGCCGTTATATTTCGGGGAAGTTCGGTCTCTTTGCCCAGCCAGACTATAACACCGTTATCCACCAGTACGGCTCCATGATGAAGGGTGCCATAGCGTTCATCTTCAGCCATATCGGTATCCGGATTCATGGTGGCCAGATGGACATTTCTGATCAGTAAATCGCAGCAGTTGGGGATATCAGTCATGCTGTTTGTTTCTCGAAATAATTGCAATTTTATCTTATTGTATATACAACTATATACATTCAAACAGTGATCAGGCAGGAAAGCAATATTTTGTCTGTTTCACTGTACTGCATAAATACAAAAATGGTCAGAACCATGAGTCAGAACCATCTGCCCCGATACCAGCAGATTAAACAGTACATTCTTCAGCGAATCGACCAGGGGGACTGGCCGGTTACTTATCAGGTGCCTTCGGAAAACAGGTTGTGCGAACAATTTTCCGTCAGCCGTATGACTGCCCGCAAAGCGCTGCAGGAACTTACACTGGAAGGTGTTCTGGTTCGCAGTCAGGGGCTGGGTACTTTTGTTGCTGAGTTACAGCCTCAGTCTTCCATGCTGGAAGTGCGCAATATTGCTGATGAAGTGAAAGAACGGGGGCACGGTTACAGTAATCGAATACTGGTGCTGGATTCCCGGACCGCTTCTGATGCCATTGCCATTTCACTGGAACTGCCGGAACAGTCTGAGGTTTTTCACTCCACCATTATTCACTATGAAAATGATTTACCCCTCCAGAGAGAAGAGCGTTATATCAACCTCCGTTTCGCACCTGATTATTTACAGCAGAACTTTTCTCTGGAAACCCCCAATGTTTACCTGAACCGTGTGGCCGTGATGACCGAGGCGACCCATGTGGTTGAAGCGGTATTGCCTACAGACTCCATTGCGGATTCACTGTCCATGAAGACCAGTGAACCCTGTTTGAGAATCACCCGGCGCAGCTGGTGTCGTGAAGGTGTCGTCAGTCTGGCCAGATTGATTCATCCCGGTGATCGTTATCGGTTGGGCGGACATTTGAATATTAAATAACTGGCCACGGTCAGGCTAAACAAACAATAAGAGGTAGATACAGCATGAGTACATCCAGCATAAGTACATCCAACATAAGTACATCCAACCGATACGACCCCGAACGTATTATCCGTGCTCCCCGTGGCTCTGATCTGAACACTGTAAACTGGCAGGTGGAAGCACCGTTACGGATGCTGATGAATAATCTCGATCCGGAAGTGGCAGAGCATCCGGAGAGCCTGGTGGTTTATGGTGGTATTGGCCGTGCAGCCCGGGACTGGCAATGCTACGACGAAATTGTCGCTACCCTGAAACGCATGAAAGCCGACGAAACGCTGCTGGTTCAATCCGGGAAGCCGGTGGGTGTATTTCGTACTCATTCCGAAGCACCCAGGGTACTCATTGCCAACTCCAATATTGTCCCTCATTGGGGGAATTGGGAGCATTTTCACGAGCTGGATAAAAAAGGCCTGATGATGTACGGCCAGATGACCGCCGGTTCCTGGATTTACATTGGTTCCCAGGGCATTGTTCAGGGAACGTATGAAACTTTCGTGGCCATGGCCAAACAACACTTTGATGGTAATGCATCCGGGAAATGGATTCTTACCGGTGGTCTGGGTGGAATGGGCGGAGCACAGCCTCTGGCAGGCACCATGGCCGGTTTTTCGATGCTGGCCTGTGAAGTGGACGAATCCCGAATTGATTTCCGTTTGAAAACCCGTTATCTGGATAAAAAGGCAGGGTCTCTTGATGAGGCGCTTGCCATGCTGGCAGAAGCTCGACTGGAAGGGCGGGCGGTGTCTATAGGTTTGAAGGCAAATGCTGCGGATGTATTTCCCGAGCTGGTGGCAAGAAATATTGTTCCCGATGTGGTCACTGATCAGACGTCTGCTCATGATCCTCTGAATGGCTATCTGCCTCAGGGCTGGACCATGGAACAGGCTGCAGAAATACGTAAAACCGACGAAGCGGCGGTAGTCAAAGCAGCGAAGCAATCCATGGCGGTTCAGGTTCAGGCTATGCTGGATCTCCAGGAAAAAGGGGCTGTCACCGTTGATTATGGAAATAACATACGACAAATGGCACAGGATGAAGGTGTCGAAAATGCCTTTGATTTTCCGGGTTTTGTACCTGCCTATATACGTCCGTTGTTTTGTGAGGGAATAGGACCTTTCCGCTGGGCTGCATTGTCGGGGGATCCTGAAGACATTTACAGGACGGATCAGAAAGTTAAAGAACTGATTCCGGATGACCCGCATCTTCACAACTGGCTGGATATGGCTCGGGAACGTATTGCTTTCCAGGGCTTGCCAGCGCGAATCTGCTGGGTTGGATTAAACGATCGTGCCCGTTTAGCTAAAGCATTTAATGATATGGTGGCCAGCGGTGAATTGAAAGCCCCGGTGGTTATCGGGCGGGATCATCTGGATTCCGGTTCTGTTGCCAGCCCTAACCGTGAAACCGAAGGGATGATGGACGGCAGTGACGCGGTTTCAGACTGGCCGCTGTTAAATGCTCTGCTGAACACGGCTTCCGGTGCCACCTGGGTCAGCCTTCATCATGGTGGTGGTGTTGGTATAGGGTACAGTCAGCACGCGGGTGTTGTTATTGTTGCCGATGGCACCGCTGAGGCCGGAGAGAAACTGGGACGGGTTCTTTGGAATGATCCGGGCACCGGTGTTATGCGTCATGCGGATGCAGGTTATGACATAGCGAAAGACTGTGCCGCTGAAAATGGTCTTGATCTGCCGATGCAGAAAGGAGACCACTGATGACTATGGAACTTATCATCAAGCCGGGTCATCTCACCCTGGCCGATCTGCGAAAAGTAAGCCGTCATCAGGTTAATTTGAAACTGGATGGCAGTTGTCATCAGGCTATTCAGAACAGCCTCGACTGTGTTAACCGGGTGATTAAAGAAAAGCGGGTAGTTTATGGTATTAACACCGGCTTTGGTCTGTTGGCCAGTACTCATATAGAAGATAAGGATCTGCAACTTTTGCAGAAAAGTCTGGTACTTTCTCATTCAACGGGCGTTGGTCAGTACATGAGTGAAAGTACCACCCGATTGATGATGGTACTGAAAATCAACAGTCTGGCACGTGGTTTGTCCGGTGTTCGATTGACGTTGATTGAGGCTTTGATGAATCTGGTGAATGCCGGTGTTTATCCCTGTATTCCTGAAAAAGGTTCGGTGGGTGCCAGTGGCGATTTATCTCCCCTGGCTCATATGAGCTGTGTGCTGCTGGGTGAGGGTAGCGCAATGGTGGAAGGGCGGCAGTTGTCTGCTGTTGAAGCTCTGTCGTTTGCCGGGATGGAACCCATGGAACTAGGCGCCAAAGAAGGACTGGCTCTGCTGAATGGTACTCAGGCTTCCACCGCATTCGCACTGCAGGGACTGTTTGGCTGTGAGGATTTATTTGCTTCTGCCGTAGTCACCGGCAGTCTTTCTGTGGAGGCATCCATGGGCAGCCGAAGTCCTTTCGATGCAAGAATTCATGAAGCCCGGGGCTTGCCGGGTCAGATCGATGCGGCAGCGGCGTATCGGAAAATGCTGGATCACAGCGAGATTGAACAATCCCATGCTGATTGTGACAAAGTGCAGGACCCTTATTCCCTGAGATGCCAGCCCCAGGTAATGGGAGCCTGTCTGGAGCAATTACGTCATGCCGCCCGGATTCTGGAGATTGAAGCCAATGCGGTGTCTGATAATCCGTTGGTATTTGCTGAGGAGAATGACATTATTTCCGGAGGTAATTTTCACGCAGAGCCGGTGGGTATGGCTGCAGAAGCCATTGCCCTGGCGACGGCTGAAATAGGTGCCATCAGTGAGCGGCGGATTGCCCTGCTGGTGGATAAGCATCTGAGTGGTCTGCCGCCCTTTCTGGTAGAGAACAGCGGAATCAACTCGGGATTTATGATCGCCCATAATACCGCTGCGGCGCTGGCCAGTGAAAACCGCTGTATGTGTCATCCGTCGGTTGCTGATAGTTTGCCAACGTCCGCTAACCAAGAAGATCATGTGTCCATGGCTACCTATGGGGCGCGTCGTCTCAGGGAAATGAATGAAAATACTGCATCCATTCTCGGAATAGAATTACTGGCGGCGGCCCAGGGCGTTGATCTGCGCAAGCCAATGAAACCTTCAGAGCCACTTCAGAAAGCCATGGGTATGATCAGGGAACTGGTCCCTTTTTACGATCAGGATCGATACTTTGCCCCAGATATTGAAGCGGCGTCACAGCTGATTGCGGATGGCAAATTTAATATTTTTGTTCGTGATGGGCTACTGGCCGGTTTAAACTGAGCGCGTCATATTTTTTTCATATCTTTCCATAACTGTCTATTTCTTTCCCTTCCCTTCCCTGAGTTTCCTGGTGTTCTACCGACTCAGGGAACCTGTTTGTTATCTTCTTTATATTCTGAATTCTTTGCTACGCTTCAGCGATGGCTGATATTTCTGTTATGTCAGTAAAAAATCTTCTGGTTTTTAAATGGCAATGAATGCCAGAAATAAATCCAGAATGTAAGCAGGAATTTGACAGGATGTTGACCCAACTGGATCAGTTTAATGTGGCCGAAGATTGCATTGTTGAGTTTGTTTCTTCTCATTCGTGGATTTGTTCAAGATTTGTACGCGGATTACCAGCCGGAAACTTATGGGTTGATTCAATGGAATGACGCTGTTTTTTTCAGGGAAAAAGCGGGGTATTCACTTGTTAATGGAAACCGAAGGTTACGGCTATGTTCCCGTTAATAGTTGAAAGCACCAATGTTCCACTATTCGGCTGACGAATCGGTCAGTTGTTAACTCGATAGTTCCTGTTA
The DNA here is from genome assembly GCA_965208385.1 of Endozoicomonas sp. Classification (GTDB taxonomy): domain Bacteria; phylum Pseudomonadota; class Gammaproteobacteria; order Pseudomonadales; family Endozoicomonadaceae; genus Endozoicomonas. Next base: position 1,073 of record CBDBOO010000057.1, on the reverse strand, counting down.
AATCACGCCTCCAAGCTAGGTAATGCGGGAGATAGCGGGTAGCAACTCCATGGAACGCACCTCTAATCCAGCGCTTTAAATGGCTGTGATAGGTGTTAACATGCTGAATATGATAAATACCTTCCAGAACATGTTGACCTGCTGATGTCACCAGTTCTTTGAACTCAAATCCAAGTTTCTCCGCAAGCTTTTCGTGTGCAAGGTGTGCATCTGCACAGACCGTTGCAGAAATCGATATGCGACCGTTCAAATGGCGACACAGTTCATCGGCACTCTCGTTTTTCAAAATGCCATCTACAGTGTGTCGTTTACGGTCACGAGCCACCATTACCGGGACTTTTCGGGCTTTATTCGGATCATTACCACGTTTACGTGAAGGTCTTGGAAGGTCATTTTTTTGTCCTTTGAAGGATTCCCGAAAAAAAGTTTCGTCAAGTTCGACAATTTCGCAAAGCTCTTCTGCCTGATCATTATTTATCACTTCAAGGAAGCGATGCCGCCAGCGGAAGGCTGTTTTCAAATCAATATCATACTCATTGGCTGATGATCGTAAGGTCAGGGAATAAGTCATACCAGTCAAATAGGTATTCCACTTTTCTGGGTGTCTAAGTCTTGCCAGAGGCGTTCCACTGAAGGCATTAAAAGTTATGTTACAAGTCTTGCAGCGATAGCGCTGCCTCCCTCCTTGAGTACCCCAGAGACCGATATTCTGACTTGTGCATTTGGGACACTGTGGACTTTCTGAAAACTGGGTAAGTATGCTCATTTCCAAGTCGGAATCAGGGAGCTTATTTTTCAAACAAGATTCACTGCAATTTAGTGATGAATCAGTTTTTTCTGCTATTTCTCCGCTATCAATTTGGGTACTGAGAAGTGTACTGTTGAGAATATCCCGCTGCTCACTGGTTAATAATGAAATGGAATTAATAAAATTCTGGAAGAGTTCAGATTGCATAACATGCCCCTGAAACATAGAAGACATGGGAAGTTTAGCTTATTCAACTAGTAAGGGGAACATAGCCGAAGGTTACCCTTTCAGCCTGAATCGGATCACTCTTATTTCAATGTTGTTG
>CBDBOO010000056.1:0-34217 GCA_965208385.1 Endozoicomonas sp. | reverse complement strand
GGCACAGCTCATCACGGCTATGTTGCACTTAGGGGTTGAAAGCAACATCGTTCCAGTTTTTTGCAATTACTGGTCATAAAAGCCCAGTCTACATGCCTAAAAAGAGCTCAAAACGCCAGTTTCTTTCCGGAATTTGAGTTTTTTATGCGTACGATGGTTTCGAAAAAGCAGTTCAACCCTTTAATGCAACATAGCCGCTCATCACAGTGGTCGCCTGTTTCTTTTCGACCGTATCCATTGTGCGACGAATAAGTGTAGGGTTATCACCTCTGTTTTTCGTGCAAATCTCTTTCCCATTCTCCACCAATTCGTTATAGGCTTTATCATAGAGAGTGATCATGGCTTGGGCTTCAGGTTCCCTTCGGCTCCCTGATAATGAACATTCAGAGCTACCACCATACTTACCTGTGGGCCTTAGGGTCATGCTCAGGGAGGCTTAAAACACCTTTCACTTGTTTATAGCTGTAGCTTTGTTTCACTTCAGGTGCTTGAACCTGATTAATCATCTTTACACCTTCAGCAGTATTGCGTGCTGAACCATGTGTAGTGACCAGCTTGCTCATACGTTGACGGACATTGGCCATGTCACCAACCCTTCCATAAACTCGCGACAACTGCAGGTAGCCAATTTCTGGAAAGAAGGATTATTCAGTTCGGTATGGCCAATACAGCGACGACGAATGATGGCGGCCACCTGTTTTCTGCGCATTGCCGGCGTTTTCATCGGAGTGTATTTGGCTTTTGTGATGATCTCTTTGCATTCACTATCACTCATTCTATCCGACAGGCTGATACCCATTCGCTCGGCAAGATCGACAGACACTCTGGAAGTTGCATGGATGTTGCTGTAATCACCAAGTACTTTCATGCAATTCTCATAACCCATTGCATATAAATGAGTGGCTGCCTTATTCACGGACTTCAGCATCATCTGCTCAAGATGTTGATAACGTTGTGGGTCAGAATGGCCTTTCATGGTGAGCGCTACCACTATCTCATCGCCTGTTCTGAGGCACTCAGCCTTAACACCGTCTTTCAATTCTCTTACTGCAGTAGCAGACCTATTCCATAGAGGGGATTTCGCTTTTGCGTCTTCACCTAGCTTTAGATAGCGGGTTGCCAGCATTTGCACTTCATACGCCATGCGTAGGCGCTTTTCTGCGGAGGTATTCGGCGGTAGACGGTGATACTGGGATAATTTTTTGGTCAGTGCTTTTATCCCTGGATCTGAAAGACTGGCTAGCTTCTCTTTGAAGCTCGCAACAGACATTAATTGTTGAGGATTCTCATCGTAAGTATCGGTCTTGAAAGTGAGTCGAGGCTGTGTTGTTGTAGTAATCGTGTAGCGTTCCAGCCCCTTTCGGCCGAAGGTCTGGCGGGCTGAAGGCATTTTGTTGGTGACAAGAGCCTGCACAGAGACTTCTCTGCCAAATTTTTTCTTGAGGCTTTCAATGCCTGCCTGATACCACTGTTGAACAGTAGCTCCTATCGACCTGACCAGCCCTGCTCCGGAAGCCATATCTTCACCTTGTTTATTAATCTCTCTGGGGTTGTTTTTCGACCAAATGCAATCAGAGTGAAACTCTGCCTAAATCTTTCTGACTATCGGGCGAATTTCTTTGTATTCCAAATATTAAGAGATCGTGGACTGTGCCCAGAAAAGCGCCCCCAAAAAAGAAATCTCAGAACGATGAGTCATCTACTATCGGTCGCTACGATGTACTGGATACTGATGGCATTAAGACTTCCGGCCTCACTGGTACCAGTCAAATTAAACTGAAAGGTCTTGGCAAACTATAAAGTGGCTGTTCAACCTGGTCTTGAGCCTCAACTGGAGCAGGAAAAAGAGCGAGCTGCCCGTATTCGAAATGTGCTGGATAGCATTCATCCGGGCTCAACAGCACCGGAAGGTATCAGCTTTGCAGGTATTAACTTTGTAGGTAAAGATCTTGAACGGGTTCGATTTTCTGAAAATAACCTCAAAAACTGTAACTTAAGAGATGGGCAGCTCAGAGACTCTCACTGGATGAATTGCGACCTGAGTGGTGTTGATCTTCGTAAGGCTGATTTACGTGACTGTATTCTGGATGGTTGTAACCTGAATGGCGCTGACCTTCGCCATGCCAACCTGAAAAATGCCCGAATCATCGACTGTAACCTCTTCGCCGCTAATTTCGACAATACGGTGTTGGATAATGCGGTGATAGATCATTGTGAGATGGGGGCTCAGAGTTTCCACAATGCGTCGTGCAAAAAGTTGTCTTTCTACAGCAGCCATATTATTCATGGTTTCTTTGATAATGCGGATTTGACAGGTGCTGAGCTACGCAATGTCATATTCCGCAACTGCACGCTGACTAATACCCGCCTTCAGGATGCTGAGCTGGATGATTGTGTGTTCAGAGGGTGTGACAGTTTTCAGGAAGGACCAATATTTTCGGGCTCCAAATTCCATAAAGTAGTACTGATGGACTGTGAGTTCACGGCAGCCAGAATGGCGGGTACCCAGTTCACCCATTGTCATTGGGAGCGGGTGGATATGGACTCAGCCCTGTTTGATGGAACACTGTTTAGTGAGGTTAACTTTCAGGAAAGTGTATTGAAAAGTTGTTATACCCTGGATACTGCGCCGACCTTCAATCGTTGCAGGCTGGACCATACGGTGATTGAGCAAACTGATCTGGCGTCAGCAAAATTCAATCGAAGTTCATTTGTAGGAGCAGTGATCCGGGACTCGGATTTCTCTGATTGGGAGTTGCTGCATACCGGGTTGGACGCAGAGACTATTGTAGAATCTTTGGATTAATGGTAACGGAGAAGCACTCTCCATTACCCGCAGTAGTACAGAGCATTATTTACAGGACATTATTTATAGAACAACGGCTGTTCCACTGATACTCACCATCAGCATACTGCCCTTTTCGCCAACGACTTCATAATCCAGATCAATACCAACAATGGCATTGGCTCCCAGTGCTTTGGCTTTGTCTTCCCAGTTCTTCAAAAGCCGCTTCACGGGCTTTTTCCAGCTCACGTTCATAGGCTCCGGAGCGACCACCTACAATATCGCGAATAGAAGCAAAAAGATCGCGGAAAACATTGGCACCCATAATGGCCTCACCCACAACAACACCCATGTACTGCTGAATTGGTTGCCCTTCAACGGTTGGGGTAGTGGTTCTTAACATGGCTATTCTCCAAATGGTGGTTTAATCCACCTGAAGATTACCATCATCAAGCAGGTTGTTGATGATTTCCGAATCCGTGGCTCCCATTCCAAATAAATCAACACCTTGCAGTGTTACTTTCTGGGTAGTATTTCCGCCATCTTCTGGCTTGATTTCAAGGGTGGTGTCGTCATTAGAGAAGTTGAAGTGCAGGTTCTCGTCCAGTTGGTGATTTTCTTCATCGACCAAAATATCATTTAAATCCAGCACATCACCACCCATGTCCTAGGCTATGTTGCATTAAAGGGTTGAACTGCTTTTTCGAAACCATCGTACGCATAAAAAACTCAAATTCCGGAAAGAAACTGGCGTTTTGAGCTCTTTTTAGGCATGTAGACTGGGCTTTTATGACCAGTAATTGCAAAAAACTGGAACGATGTTGCTTTCAACCCCTAAGTGCAACATAGCCCATGTCCTACATGGAGGTTAGTAATAGTATCTTCCGCAAGGGGGGGCTGCTGTGCCGGCATCCTCGGTGTGCCAGATAAAGGTGTCGCTGTCATTGCCACCGGTAAAAATCGCTGCGTGAAAGTGTCCGAACTATTGAAGCTTGATACATCGATAAAAGCTGGAATTAAGAATAAGCGGAAAACCTGTGGCTGAAATGAAAGACTACATGATGAAAGTGCCTGGGCTGGTTGATATGTGATCATATTTTCGCCGTGCAATACCCTTCTATATTGTATTCAGGTACTTTGTGCACCGTTTATCGATGCACAGGAAGCTTCACTTATTGTTTTGGCTGGACTCAGTTTTTGAATATCATGCTATAAAACATCACAGAAAAAGCCGACTGGATACGAATATTGATTTAAGCCTAATTTGGCATTTCACCTATGGGATGTTTTTACTGGCTGCCAGTAGTGGCTATTAATTGGATGGGGCTTAATTCTGGCTTTGGTCTTTTTAGGGCACGCTTATTTCTGGACTAATTTGCATCGCTCATTTCATGATTTGGAAAAAACTGGACGGAACGGTTATCTGCCTACTATATTTTTTTATAGGTAAAATCATTTAAATCACCATAAAAATCCCAGCAGGAACCTTGGCATATTGTTCCCATGGACGGACTATGTCATGAAATATAAAAACTCAGATTGAATGGAGCTAGATTTTAATGAGTGATATGAAAAAAGCTGAAAACTTGATTATTCCCATGCTGAAGAAGCAAGGAGATGCCCCCCGGAGAAATATGAAAGAGGTGCGTCATAGAATGATTAGTAGCTTTCGGGCGGCAGGATTATCAAGATTAAAGTCGTGGATTCTTTGGGGAATTATGGAGTTCAGGCTCAAAAGATTTGCCAAAAAAGGCTATACCCTCAAACAAATGGAAGCAGAGTTACGACCATTTTTTCAAAAAAATATTGACCACGAAGATGTTGTACTTCCAGCAGCCCAACAAAGGGCTAAAACCGTGGTGTCAGGCATTATTCAGCATGTGCACGGAAATAAGATGCTTGACCTTGGTGCGGGCAATGGCCTGATAAGTGAAGAGCTGCAAGAGTGTGGTAAGCAGGTAACATTGATTGATGTGGTGGATTACAGTCTTGGCAACCTACCAGTAGTCATCTTTGAACAGGAGGATAAAATCCCATTGGATGATAATTCTGTAGACACCTGCCTTATTTATCTTGTTTTGCATCATAGTGATAATCCGGAGAGACTGCTGAAAGAAGCGGTACGAGTGACCTCCAAACGAATCATACTCATGGAGGGTTATGTAGAGAATGACAACTTTGCAGTGAATGGCATGATTGACTGGTTTATTAATCGTATCGTTCAGGGAGTGGATATGAATCTCCCTCTGAATTACAGAACATTGGATAAGTGGCAGGCTATTTTCAGGGAATCTGGTTTGATATGCCAGCATGTCGATGTAGTCGGTATTGATCAACCTTTAGCGCCAGAATCACATGTATTATTTGTTCTTGATAAGGGATGAATTGAAATGGAAACTTCTTACCGAGAAAAAATAAAGTCGCTATTGTCAATAGTTCTCTGGTTTGCATACATACTGACACTGCCAAAAATATATAATATCAGTGCTTTTCTTGGTGTAGCGATGATGGTGTTCCCGGGATTTTTTTTATACACATGGCTAACTAATTATTTGCATGATATCTATCACCGTTATATTTCAGATTCGAGTAATCACTTCTTATTCCACTTATTTTCAGCCTTGATATGGATCGACCCTCAAGTGTTTCGTATAGCTCATCAGTCACATCACTCAAAGGTTCATACTTATGAAGATCTGGAGTTCTACCCTTTAGGTAAAATTAATAACAGGTGGTTAAGGAAATTATTTCTAATACTAGAAATGATATTAGGAACAATATTGGTTATACTCTGTGCTACTGAAGTCATTAAGAAACGACCGGATTTTAGCCATTCAAAACTGATTTTATCTATCTTCTATTCATTAATGATCTATAGTTTTTTGGTCATTGGTTCCAAGATGATATTCGGAGTTGGCTATTCAGTGATTATTTCGTCTTTACTGATTAATTTATTGGTATGTAATTGCTTGCTACATCATATGCAGTTAATGCAGCACGGATTTATTCTAGCTGATGGTGATGTTCACGAACGTGGTCAATATTCGAGAAATTTAAAACCCGATGGGTGGATGGAAAAATTTTTCCTTTTTTTATGTCACCAAGAACCAGTTGATCATTACTCTCATCATAAATACCCCAGTGATTATACCAGGCACAATAAATATGAAGCAGATCAGTCTGAGGCATTAAATCACATAAACCTGAGAGATTACTGGGCTATTCTTAAAGCTGAGTTCGGTAAATAAAATGTCGTGCAATTTGTTTGTCAAATTGCTCTCGGCGTGGTTTAGCCAAAAACTGAAAATAAGTACTACTCCCTTATGCGATTTTTCTCGTCTTTCAAGGTCTTTAATGCCTTTCGATGTAGTATTGATAGAGGGACGCACTCGTGTTGGACAGGTTGTCAAGATGGTATCCTTAAGCCCCTGGTCTCATGCTGCTATCTATATAGGTCGATTGCGTGACATCAAGGATGAAGATATCAGAAAATTGATCAGAACCTGCTATCAAGGTAATGAAGATGATCAGCTTCTGATTGAAACTGAACTGGGTGCAGGAACAACAGTTAATAATCTTGATGTTTATGCGGGAGACAACCTGAGAATTTGTCGACCAAGAGGTCTTGAGGACGGCGATAAATATAAGATGCTTAAATTTTTGCTTGGTCGATTGGGTGATGAATATGGTATCCGTCATAGTATCGATTTTTTGAGATTTTTTTTCCCCTACGGATTACTGCCAAAAAGCTGGAGGTCATCTATTTTTAATTATGCGCCAGGAGATGTTGCTAAAGTCGTCTGCTCAACATTGATTGCTGAATCATTCTATGTTGTTGATTATCCGGTGCTTCCCTTAATAAAGCTCAATAAAGAGTATTCATTTCAGCTTTTTCAAATGAATCCGATGTTGTGTAAGCCATGTGATTTTGACTACTCTCCATACTTCACAATCCTTAAATTCCCATTCTACGACTTTAAGAGTACCTGTCATGAGTTACCATGGAAAGGTAAAAAAACGTTAAAGGGAAAGGAACAAAAACACTACATCCACGATAGAGACATAAAAGCTCTGAAAAATGTTTCAAAAAACTGACGACAACCAAGCCAGAAAATAAGAGCAAATATTAATCGTAATTTCTCAAAAACCGCTGCAAAGCCCACAAGAAAAAAAACGAGACGCTTTTTCAATCAAGTCCGCCAGCCTCGGAAACACCGGCCTGTCGATCTTCCAAAGTATTGCACCCAACTCACTTATATGACTCTTTTTCTACAAAGAGTTGGGATAACTGACGACCACGAGCTAACCAGTACTAAAGCGCTTTCTTATCGTTCCAAAATGTTTGGTACCAGTTGGCCTCTTGGGCATGTAATCCTTTCAGCAAATGGCTGGGACTAAAGTGTGATAGTGAAAGGGAGTTGTAAACCCTTTCATCGAGACGGGCAAGGTATCGAAAACTCCCTTATGATTCAGCTCCAACCCTCACTGGAGTTTTCTTTATGTTACTGCGCCGCCTGACTCATGTGATGATGATTTCTGCTCTGGCTCTGCCTGTTTTTGCAGACAATACTCTGATCCCACCTTCTTCTGCCAAATTCATTACTCTGGATGGTCAGGATGCCATAGATATTGAAACAGATGCCAAGAACGGCATAGCTCTCAAAGATGGTAAACATCAGCTGGTTTTCCAGTTGAAATCTATTATCAGAGAGGCTGGTGATACACGCATGTATACGTCAAAGCCCTACGTTATGACGTTTACTTTGACTGGAGACCAGACGTACACAATTGTTCCTCCCAACATGCGCACACCGTCAGATATCAACTCTCTGGAAAAAGCACCTGACAAAGAGCTGAGTTTAATCACAGCTAATGGCGATAATGTTTACTTTACTTTATCTTCCTTGAAAAAATCAGGCGTCGCCGTGGATCTGGCAAACGAAGTGCGCAGATTCAACTTGTCCGATGATCCCGCTGCAATAAAAGCCTTTGGCGGGATGATGCAACCTATTGCAGTGGCAGTACCGGCTGCGAGTGCTCCAGTATCTGCACCAGCCCAGGCTAACTCTACCAGTGAGAGCATGCTGAAATACTGGTACAACCAAGCTGATAAAGAAACACGTCAGCGGTTCTTGCACTGGGCCGTTGAAGAGAATAAATGATTGATTATTCAGGTTCGTTCCCGCGTTACGAGGTTGTCACGAAACTCTGAATTCACACTAAAAACCTCGTTCCCATGCTTCGTGTGGGAATGCATATAAGACCTGAAAGCCTTATAAGTGCAGGGCTTGGTTCGCTTCGTTGGAGAGGGTATGCATTCCCACGCACAGCATGGGAACGAGTTTGTGAGTTTTGCGACACCTGCGTTTCTAGGGGAAACGAGCCGTTATCTACGAGCGTTACAACTGCTTGGTAAGGACTTTAGATTGACGCTGCGGACTGTGTTTTGCCTTAATCTCAGCTGGCAAACTGTCAGCTGATGAGAGGGTAAATCCTCGCTCAATAAACCAGTGTGCAGTCTGTGTTGTCATCACATAAAGTGTTTCAATCCCCTTTTCTCGGGCGACCTGTTCAATATGCGCCAGCAGATGATCACCTCTCTGACCCTGTCGGTATTCCGGGTGCACTACTACACAGGCCAACTCAGCAAAACGATAACTTTTGCCACCATTCCGAAATGGACGCAAAGCAGCACAGCCTATAATCATACCATCCAGAAGGATGGCACTGAAAAGTCGGATTTCTCTCTCCAGCTCTTTACGAGATCGACGACGCAGTATGCCTTTATCTTCAAAAGGACGAATGAGTTCAAGAATACCACCCACATCTTCAATGGTAGCTGTACGAATTTCTTCATAATGATCTTTAGAGATCAAGGTTCCGGCACCATCGCGAGTAAACAGTTCCATCAACAATGAACCATCAGTTTCATAACTGATGATCTGTGACCGTTCAACGCCCGCATTACAGGCATTAATCGCAGCACGTAGCAGCCGTTTATTTTCCCCTTTCAGCTCAGGCAGAATATGACGGGCTGCGCTCGGAAGAATACGGCTGATTCTCTCACCGTTCTCATCAAACACGCCTTCCGCCTTACCATAAAGAAGCAGCTTCTCAGCTTCTAAACCACTGGCAGCACTGGTGGCCACTTCTTCAACTTCCATATTGAAGACTTCGCCTGTTGGTGAGTGTCCAAGACAGGGAATAACGACGACATAACCATTGTCCAATAACTGACTGATAGCCTGGCCATCTATACGACGAACTTCACCTGTATGCTGAAAATCAATACCATCTCTAACACCTATAGGTTTAGCGGTGACAAAATTACCACTGACAACCCGTATGCGGGCACCATGCATGGGTGAGTTAACCAGCCCAACAGACAGTTTTGACTCAATCAATATTCGCAGATTTCCAACAGCATCTTTGACACTTTCAAGGCTTTGCTTATCGGTAATCCTTCGCCCATCATGAAAAAAGGATTTGGCGCCAAGCTGCTGTTGTCGTTCATCAATCTGCGGGCGGGCTCCATGCACTAAGACCAAACGAACACCAAGGCTACTCATCAAGGCAACATCATTAATGATATTACCCAGGTTTTCATGGGCCAGTGTTTCCCCACTCAGCATAATCACAAAGGTTTTTCCCCTGTGCGCATGAATGTAGGGAGAAGACTGACGGAAGAACTTCACATAGTCCGTTGTGTTTTCATTCTTATTCATTGGTATTCCTACTGCTTGCAACGTTAGAGGCAGTATTTTCTGATCAATTTACTGAGCACATCGATCATTGGGTTGATGCGCTCCAATGCCAGATATTCATCCGGCTGGTGTGCCTGGTCAATGTCACCTGGACCAAGTACCACAGTATCCATTCCCATTTGACTGAAAAATGGTGCCTCAGTTCCAAATGCCACGCTTTCTGCAGTATGCCCTGTTAATTCCTCACAGGCAGCTGCCAGAGGTGAATTTTCAACACCTGCAAAAGGCATAATGCTCGGAGTAATGGCCTGAAGATTAATATCCACACCATCCGCTTCAGCGATAGGTTGTAATCGACGATTCAGCTCTGCTCGTATCATGTTGCTATCCATCCCCGGAATAAGGCGAATATCAAAGTCGACACTGCATTGCCCACAAATTCGGTTTGGGTTATCACCGCCGTGAATGCAACCCAGATTTAGCGTTGGTGTCGGAAGAGCAAAGCCCGGATTTTGATATCGTTCTGCCAGTTCCTCACGAAAGCGCATCAACTCAGTAATGACTTTATGCGCTGACTCCATGGCATTACGACCCAGTGCAGGATTGCTGGAATGACCTGACAACCCCTGAATGGCTATACGCTCCATCATTATGCCTTTATGCATATGGATAGGTTTCATACCCGTGGGTTCGCCAACAACGGCATAACGTGCTTTGGGTCTGCCCAGATCAACCAGTGCTTTAGCACCGTTCATGGAAGACTCTTCATCCGCTGTCGCTAGGATGATAAGAGGCGCTTTAAACGGTTTATCTAAATATTCCCGAACCGCTTCCATTGCCAGAACAAAGAAGCCTTTCATGTCACAGACACCCAGTCCATAAAAGCGATTATCTCGCTCTTCCAGATCAAAAGGTGCACTTTTCCACAAGCTTTCATCAAATGGAACAGTATCGGTATGACCGGCCAACACCAGTCCTCCCGGCCCCTTGCCTAAAGTAGCAATCAAGTTGGCTTTGTTGCGATCATAAGGCATTGGCTGTATTTCACAGGTAAACCCCATAGCTTCCAGCCACCCCGCCAGTTCATGAATAACAGGCAGATTACCCATATCCAGCTCCGGCAAAGTGGAACTGACAGAAGGGATTTCTATCAATCTGGAAAGAGCGGCTTTAAGTTCTGGCTGGGAGATCCCTGACATGTTTTTAGTATTCCTGGCTGACAGCTAAACAGATTATTGTGGAATAAGAGATGATAGGCAGATAGCGACTCAGAGGAAATAGAATATTTTCTATTTACTCTGATATTGGTTTATGGCTGGGGATTTATAGCGCTTAACAGCACAGTTTTAATACCGTGAGGCAGTGTTCTGACATTAGAACACTATTGTTTTCCGTGAAATCAGCCCAAGTCAACCAAAGATAGCTTTTAAGAGATTAAAGAAAATAATGGCCAAGATGGCACCGGCGGGCAGGGTTATCAGCCATGACATAAAAATAGCCCCTATCACCCTGAGATTAAGCGCTCCAATTCCCCGAGCCAGACCCACGCCCAAAACAGCCCCAACCAGAGTATGGGTTGTTGATACAGGCATACCAGTTCCTGAAGCAATAACAACAACAGAGGCTGCTGCCAGTTCGGCAGAAAATCCACGACTGGGCGTCAGCTCAGTAATATGAGAACCCACGGTTGCCATGACTCGATAGCCATAGGTTGCCAACCCCGTAACGATGCCTCCAGCGCCCAACAGTAATACCCAGCTTGGTACAGATGTCTGACCGGATATTTCACCACTCATTACAATACTGGCAACCGCTGCCAGCGGTCCCACAGCGTTGGCAACATCGTTAGAGCCATGGGCAAACGCCATTGAGCAGGCGGTAAATATCATCATTACACCAAAGACTTTTTCCACACTGGAGTAATGAAAGGCTTTATCGGCCTGTACATCTTCCTTAATTCTTGCCAAAGCCGCCTTACCAACCAGCATCAGCAGAACACCGGCACCCAGTGACAGTAGAATACTCTCGGTGTAATCCAGTGGCAGTCCAAGGTGACTCAGCCCTCGGATCAAAGTCACCATCGACATGATAAACCCGACCAGCAGCATATAGAGCGGCACATAGCGCTTGGCATTCTTAAAGGGGGTGTCCGTATCCAGAATCAACTTCTGAACACTCATAAAGATCATGAAAGCCAGCAAGCCGGACATCAGGGGAGATACTATCCAACTCGCAAAGATAGTCGAAACTTTGCCCCAGCTCACCGCATCAGGAGAGATCCCAACCGCAGCAAAGCCAACGATAGCGCCAATGATGGAATGGGTCGTTGAGACTGGCCAACCATAGTGAGAGGCTACTAACAACCAACTCCCCGCAGACAGCAATGCAGCCAACATGCCGTAAACCAGTAGGTTGGGGTTTTCGACCAGAACCGGCATGGTCGGATCAATAATCCCTTTACGTATCGTATCGGTTACAGAGCCTCCCGCCAGATAAGCCCCGGCAAATTCCAGCAGTATTGCGATAAGAATCGCCTGCTTGATAGTAAGAGCGCCCGAGCCAACAGAGGTTCCCATAGCGTTGGCAACATCATTAGCACCAACCCCCCAGGCCATGAAAAATCCAAACAGGCAGGCCATTGCCAGAAATATAGGTCCATATTCAACGATGATGCTCATCTGTCAGTGTCCAATCCTAAATTAACGGGCAAGTAACAGTTGAAGATAACCACCGACACGGGAGGCTCTGTCTGCCAGATCACCTACCCAATCGATAATTTTGTAGAGAAACATCACGTCAACGGGCAGCAAATCCTGTTCTATGCCAAACAGAATGCGCCTGACCTGTATCTGATGCAGATCGGTTTCACTTTCGATTTGATCGAGCTCTTCGATCAAATGCTCTACGAGGTCCGCTTCCCGGCCTCTGAACCCTGCCTCCAGCAGCTCATCTAACTCTTCCATTGCCCGCAAAGCCTGGGCTGAGGTGGCTATAGAGCGTTGCAAATACTCAATAAAAGCAGAGCGCATCACTTCAGGAATCACCATCTGTCGTCCCAGAACAATACCGGCAATATCCTTGGTTCTATTGGCCACTTTGTCCTGCATGGTGACAATTTCCAGCAGATCAGAGCGCGGAACGGGCAGAAACAAACTCTTCGGCAGGGAGAGACGAACATCTTTCTTGATATTGTCCGCCTCATGCTCCAGTCGAATGATTTTCTGCTGAATGTTATGCACCTCATCCCAGTGCTCCGCAAAGACGGCATGGAAGAAGGGCTCAAGCTGTGTGGCACACTCATGAGCGGTTGCAATATGCTTTTGTATTGGTCCTATAGGCGAGCGTCCAAATACACTCGACAGAAGGTTTGTTGTTGGCATCACGCATATCCGTTTTGCTGAACGCGACAGTATAGAGTGCATGTTCAATTTCTGCACAACCGCTCATTGCAAAAAACAATAAAAAAACTCTCTTAGCGTCCAAACTGGTTGTTTTAAAAGGCTTTATGAAGACTCGGATACTAAGACCAATTTTGCTGCGGACGGTTCCCTCAGGATCAGGGTAAAATTGCTCTCATTCTTCATACACAGATTACGCCCACATGAGTCATGAAACTGAACTGAAGCTGTCTTTACCACAGAATCAGATCGAAGCCCTTAAGCAACACTCGTTCTGGCAGCAATATGCCAGCGAGCCCGTCACCTTTCATCTGGGTAACACCTACTTTGATACCCCGGATATGCAACTGAATCAGGCCAGAGTTGCCCTGAGAATCAGAGAAAAGAATGGTCAGTACTTCCAAACTCTGAAAACCAAAGGAGAGAGTATTAACGGGCTGACACGTCGGGGTGAGTGGGAATGGCCTATCGCTATCCCCGAGCTTGATATTGCTGGCTTACAAAAGGTGTGGCCTGAACATTTGCCAGAGATTGATACTCACCTCCTGGAACCATTGTTTGCTACTGATTTTGATCGTATCTGCTGGAATATTGAGTGGGCTGAACCCAAAGCAAAAATAGAAGCAGCTCTGGATGTTGGTTTAGTGAAAGCTGGAGGTAAGAGCAGCCCTATCTGTGAACTTGAGCTGGAGCTGCTGGAAGGTGATGAACAGGCACTGGAGATCATTGCCAGAGCACTCAGTCAAGATATCAACCTCAACCCTTCAGACAAAAGCAAAGCTGAGAGAGGTATTGAATTAATAGCCCAATAACCAGGCCGCTGATAAAACCACTGCAAAACCAATAAGTCCCTGCCACAGAGTCGCCAGAGTAAAGCTCTTGTAGCCTGTGGCAACATCCATTCTGCCAAACTGAGTCACCACCCAGAAATAGCTGTCATTGGCATGAGCCAGCGTCATAGCGCCTGCTCCCAGAGCCAGAAATGTCAGTATCCGGCCTGACTCACTATCCAACCCCAGCGCTGGCAACATTGCTTCAACAATTGAAGCTGAACTGATCAGCGCAACAGTCGTAGCTCCCTGAGCCACCTTAAAAATCAAAGCGATCAGAAACGGCAATAATAATCCCATTGAGCCCGGCAAATGACTGGTAAGAACTGAAATATGATTCGTCTCACTCAAAACAGCGGCTAGAGCACCGCCAGCAACAATAATCAGAATAATATTGGCACTGGATTCCACACTTTCAATCAATAGTTTCTGAACCGAAACACCGGTCATTCGAATCATAGGTATTGCCGCCAGAACACCCAGGAATAGTGCATTCACAGGCTGACCAAGTGCTTTTGCCCATACAACCTCACCACCGGAACTGGTTGCCAGAGACATTAGTATCAGTGGAAGCAAAATGGGGAGTAATGCCCAAAATACATTGATGGAAGTCTGATTATTTATCGAGCGTAAATCTGGTTCAGCTTCACTTAGATAAGGCTGCGTATCCGGATATTGGCGGGCAATGATCCAGCCCCAACCAACCGCTATCAGCGTCACCAGAAGAGCCAGAGCCATTCCGGGGAGAATAACCAGACCGGGAGATAGCCCTAACACCACAGCCGCCGCCGCTGGCCCCGGAGTGGGCGGGACCAGTGCTGATGTTGCATACAGGCCACCAGCCAGGCTGGTATTCAGGGCAACAGGATGGCCTTCTCCTCGGTCTGCGATGGACTGCCTGAGTCCATTGAGAAGAATAAAACCAGAATCACAGTACACAGGAACAGAAACAATATACCCCATTATTGCCAGAGCTATTGATGGACAGCGGCCTCCAGACAACGTCAGAAGTTTCTCCGCTAGCAATACTGCACCGCCAGATAATTCCAGTATTCTGCCCAGCAAGGTGCCCATAATGATGATTAGGGCGACATTACCAAACATATTTCCCATGCCAGCGGTGACCAGCGGCGTGATAGCTTCAACACTGAGTCCTGAGAGAAGCGCCAGAAGCCAGGCTGACAGCATCAGCACAATAAACGGAGAAGCCTTCCAACGGCCAATAAGCACCAGCATTAAGCCAATCAGGCAGGAGAGGAGAATAAAACTATAGAAAGGAGAGCTTCCCACTTTTCACCTGAGATGGCTAAAGGTGGGAAGTATAGATACTTTTAGCTATCGTCCTCTGACTCATCACCTACTCGAGGACGAACTGATGCATTATTGTCATTATTCACTTTACGAGCACGATCAAAGATAGATTTATTCTTGGGGACATTACCATCGTCAGCAGCTCTACCAACATTCTTGCCACCAAGAACAAAACCTTTTTGCTCCTTGGCTTCATTTTCTGCTTCTTTATCTTCTTCAGTAACCTGGTTGTTTACTGGAGGAGGGGTTCTGGGGCCCCCTATTGGATTAGTAGCCATAGGTTCTTCCTGTCAGTTTCGTGGTCTGTTGGCTAATTTATCGACAGCCCATCTGTCTTTTTGAATTTTCTGGCAAAATTGCCGATTGAGGCTCTAGGGGAACAAGGCGACAATACCCCTATCTATAATCTGCAGTTTTGAACGGAACTCTGAGTAACCCTCTTTATGCCAGTAAAATCAAGGGCTTGGACATTTCCCATAATCCTTGGGGCTATTTTGGGGCTATTGAAATTTCGATAAACCAAAAGACGTCTAGCGACTTTCATTCATTGCTCTCCAGATTCGATCAGTCTCAGTGTCAGACTTAGAAGGCATCCATTTACCATAAACATTAATCAACATAGCCAAATCTTTATGACCTAGCTGATCTGCAACAAACTGTGGGTTACCTGAAGCCGCCAGTGTCCAGCATGCGTAGGTGTGTCGAGTTTGGTGGAATTTACGATAACGAACCCCTGCCCTCTTTTGGGTGCTTTTCCAATAGTCATAAATGGAATTGCACCTCAACCATGATCTAGCTGGTGTTTTTTTTCTGGATGGATCAGGTGACTGAGGATTAAATACGAACCTGACACGCTCTTTTTTTATGATGGTTTTATCCCGTTGATACACTTGAATTTCAACATCAGGTAACAGGCCAGAGAGAAGTCTCATTTTTTTAAGAGCGTCAAGAGCAGGTGGAAGAAGGTGAACTGTTCGAGGCTTATAGGTTTTTGTATGCTTGAACCCATACTTTGTCAGATTTCTTCTTACGCAAATAGTACCATTGTGCAAGTCCACATCAGCCCAACTCAAAGCCGCAATTTCACCAATCCGAAGACCTGTGTATACAGCAAAGGTAAAAAGGTGTTTGTAAAGTGGCATGCGGCAGTGAGCGATGACTTCAGCAAACTCTTCATCTTCCAGTGGATCTGGTTTGTCATCACCACTATCCAAAGGAAAAGGTCGACACTCTGCAGCTAAATCAAAATCAGTAAATTGATGTTTTTTTGCATAAGAGAAAAAGCCATGCATCACAGAAAGGTATTTATTTACTGTTGAGTTTTTTCTACCAGATTTGAGATCAACACGGAGTGCGTCTATATCAATTAATCGCAGGGAGTTAACCAATACATCATTACCACCCAGCGCAATGATGCTATTTCTGAGAGAAACTTCAACATTTTCACTAGTGGTAAAAAACACATCAACACTTCGTGACTTGAGATACAAATCTTTAAGATCCCTCAAAGAAATAGAAATAACTCGCTTTGCATTTGGATCAAAAAGATCAGACTTTGAACCATCCGGAAAACGCTCATGATAAACAAATGTGTTGGTTCTGATTTCATGAAGAACCGTAGCCCGAAAGCCCTCGGCATAAAGAATGTTTTTCTTGGTGGGAGGGAGTCCAATTGTCTCACGACAACGGACTCCTTTATAACGGAAGACAATGCGTAGGGACTGACCATGCAACTCTACGCCTTTAGGAAGTTTTACATTATCGGATTTTCCTCTACCCATTTGTTGTACTCCTCAATATTTATTTGTCGTCGCCCGTCCGGGCTGTTTCTCCAGATGCGTCCTTGTGGCCATTGTCCTTTATCAATTTTTCGTTCGATGGCTTTTTTTGTGTAGCCACTCAGCTCTGCGAATTTTTGTATCCGTACCCACTTCAGCATGACAAGCTCCGTGTCATTAAACGTCCATAATTTACTGCTGATAAAGGTGAGCATCCTTGCTCATACAGACCTTCCATGAAACCCGTTTTATAAGTGCTCCGCATCCACCACATCCAGAGACTTGACCTCCAGACTGATCGATACCGGCTTTGAGTGCTTCACACTTTCACCGGACTCTGTGGTGTAAGAGCAATCCACTGGCTGCAACGGAGCTAGCAAGCGGATTAACTGCAGGGCATGATCCTGATCATTTGCCATGAAAGAATGCATGCCGATTTTTACCAAATAGACCATGTCGTCCATTACCAATTCCTTTTGTTACAGTGCTTTGTTCAGATCAGCAGCAGAGCTGACCGGCCCTTCGATAATTTCCCCGGTATCCATATCCACCACGACGCCAGACTCTCCATCACCCAGCACTGCTTCGTTGTGCTGAGACAACCCGGCATCGGCCCGTTCATCCAGACCCACCGCAGTGAGTGCCTCAATAGAAACAGGCAGATATTTAAACAGTCTGCGAACAACGGTCTTCTTCGCCATCTCTTCAAAGTGGGTTTTCCAAGGCCCGTCGTTTTTTGCTTTGGAGGCATCCCGGATGGCGAACACGTCCTGCACCGACATGTACTCAACCTGAGAACCGCCACCCTGCAGCTGGGCAATGGCATAGACACCGATGACGCCACCTCGGTCACCGCAGAGCACTGGCTTATGGAGGATGCGAGTCTCGGTGCCATAGAGAAGGTCGAATTCATCAGCGGCAAATACCACCCTTGCATCGATGTTGACGATGGCACCGGAACGTCGAGCCAGATCCAGCATCCCTCTATAGCCCAGCATAAACTGACATTCCAGTGAGCCAGCCTTGCGATTGAAGAACGGGATCAGGTAGCAGTGGCCTAATGCACTGCCCGGTTCCAATCCCAGCTGTGCAGCCTGTATGACGGAACCCAGCAGGGAAGCCTGCGTGCATTCCCGAAGCTTGGGTGTTTTACGCAGCTCGGTCATACAAACACTGAGCAGGCGCTCTGGCGTTAACGGGGTATTTTCCAGTGCCTGACCTATGGTGTTTTTATTTTTACGCAGCAGATCCTTAATGGTGAGCTGCTGCGATTCAGGAGCAGGCTGATCGACCTGCTTCTTGGTGGTTTTGGTAGGTGAATTCCTTTTCATAACTACTCCTTGATCAGCACAGTGCTGATTATTCTTTCGCCCAATTAGGCAATTGCATGGTTGAAAATTCGTCTGGGTATCCGTTCCAAACGCCTGATTTAACACACTCGGCGTACTGCAGCAGCAGCCCTCTCATGGTTTCACCACCGAGCTGCAACATTTCATCGGATGCCATATACAGCCCGATGGCATAAGGCGATTCTTTCTCCACTGCCAGCCATGCAAAGCCGTTTGCAGGCAGACCCAATGCACGACAGCCTGCCAGATAAAAAGCAGCCTTCCTGTGGTAGTGATAATTCATCACATCACGCTGGAATTTTGAGTAGCGAGCATCAATGCAGCTTTTCAGATCAAAGACGATACCGAGATCCTCCCGGTAATAATCCATGCGCCCCCGGCAGAGGATGTCGGTTTCTTGATCCGTCCAATAGATGGATCGCTCAGCCACCCCGTTAGAAAAAGCCTTCGACGCCTTGGAGTGAGCCTGCACTGAAGCCATGACCCCAGAGCAGAGATCCATATCAGTCTCATTTAATATTTTGGCCTTAGCCTCCACATCAGCGATGACCTGATCCCAAAACCGGGTATCGGGAGCGACCTCCAGAATAGCGGCCTTCAATTCGTCCTTTTTGAGCTTGGAGTAGCCAGCGATACCCAGCTGCTTACAGTGTGCTTTCAGGGCCGTATCAGCCACAGGCACCACATCAGCGTACTGTTCATCGGTAGGATTGGGAGCCAGCTGATAGGCTGCGGGGAACCGTTCAGGCTCCAGAACGGCACAATGGAGGGCAGTGCCGATTTCTAACGCCTTTGTGCGCCGATCTCGCAGCCCGTCGAGCTTGGCCCGGCAGTGAGCAGGGGATCGGCCCATTTCAACCAGTATGGAGCCAGACAGCCCCTCGCCTTGGTGATAGTCCTGATCGGGTAGATCGTCAAAGATTCCTTCTTTCATAATATCCGTACTCCTTTACGGTTTTTATTGGTTATACTGTACGTTAGTATGACAAAACGATTAATTCAATGGTTTTACAGATATTTGCGGATATAAAAAAAGGCATAATATTATGCCCTTTAATATTGTGAATAATAATTAATGGTTTGGCATATACACAAAACCATCGTAAATCACCTTACCAAACACGTAAGGGATGTCTTTTTCATCCACCAATTTCTCACAAAAACAAGCTGAATGTTTTTTATCATAAAAAATAATAACATTGTCGCCTGTTTTTACGGAGCAACCTGTATCAATCAATAAAATTTTGCTATGTATTTTTATCCAAAATTTTGAGTTTAATAACATATATAACCTCATCCATGAGAATTATGTTTTAGTTGAAGACTCTGCCAACGAATATCAAGCGCCCAAGAATAATGGCTTTAGGCAAATCATTATTTTTTCTATGCGGCAAGAGTAACTGTCCACCGCCTACACATTCATAGGAGAACTCTTTCAAGCGCAAGGAAGGATCAAGATCAGTATCCAGAGACTTAAGATATGCTCTGTCCCCATCAGACACTAACATACGAACATCCACCATATGCCCTTCAGGAAACACAGTTATGACACAATCCCCATTTTTGAATTGGCTGACCGGATCAACGAACAAGATAGAGCCTGCTTTAAGCTCTTCCCGGTTGTGATTCAGAATGGTAGTAAAAGCATGTTTTGAGTGTTTTACAGGGCACCTGTAGAGCATGGTGACAGCAGGATAATCAAAATTATTATTTTGTGCGATATCCACTAACCTGTGCATGTCGTACACAGGGAGCGCAGCACCTTGCTGTACAACTTCAACCCCCATACCTCTGATGTCGCCTATACCGGAAGCCAGCCAGTCTGGATCAACACTAAGCTCACCGGCTATTGCCAGCAGATACTTCGATCGTTTTGTTTTACCGCTTTCAATGTCGTTGATCGTACTCTGCTGAACGCCAATCTTTTTGGCGAGGGCAGACTGTGTCAGGTTCTGCTCCTCCCTTATGTTTTTTAAACGATCCCCTACACCCATATTAAAAAACCCTTAAATCCATGTTTTATATGTTTTATTTTTGCGTGATTTTATCTGATTTTCCATCAACTTATCAGATAAAACATTATTGCCACGTCATAAGTTCACTTTGCACATAATACACTTTGAGACACATTATGTGTCTTTTTTGGAGAAATCCAGATTATCTAAGCAGCAAGAGAATAATCAATCGTTCGACAAAGCCCTCTCGAATATGCTAATAAATCAGATAAATAAATATAAACGATAGGTTTGATCGTTTTGCCGATATTTAAGATGAAGTGGAGATATTGAAGTGAGTTCTAATTTTAACTCGGCTAAGTGGAAGATCGAAAGAGACACGATCATATATCTGATCAAAGATAATCCCGGATGCACCGCTGATGAGCTTTGCAGTTTTTCTGAATTAGATCCGGAAACATTCGTTGCACTGCTTATTCAGGCATCTAATGACAAAAAAATCAGAAGAGAAGGAGAGCAATACAGCATGTCATCAAAAACAACCGTCGATATATGGTGGCCCATTGAATGAACATCATTATCGGCATTGATCCGGGTATCACTGGTGCATTTGCCGTTTTGGAAGCAGAAACTTTAAATCTGCTTGATGTTCAAGACCTGCCAACCCTGACCCAAAATAAAAAACAAAAAATAAATGGAGTGAGACTTACCAACCAACTCCTTCAATGGAAAAACACAGATCACAGTGTGGCGATGTGCTATCTGGAAAACGTCCATGCCATGCCAAAACAAGGCGTTACGTCCATGTTCAATATGGGCCGCAACCTCGGCGTTATTGAGGGCGTTATTGGAGCCTTATCCCTGCCCATTACCCATGTGCCTCCCGTTGTCTGGAAGCGCAGAGCACGACTGATAAAAAAAGAAAAAGACGAAAGCCGCACCAGAGCCATAGAGCTGTATCCGGAAGCTCCCCTAGCCAGAAAAAAAGATCACAACCGGGCAGAGGCTATCCTCATTGCTCGATTTGGAGGACAGCCATGACCACTGAACCGGAAATCATACAACTCATCGGTCGAGAAAAGACCCTGATGTTAGAGCGCCGATTCGGAGGTCAACGGAAATACATAGCATCACAACCCACATCCGAATCCCTCATAGTGACGGTAATAGGCATGGATGCTGCTCAAAAATTAGCCTCTCATTTTGGAGGCATGCTGCTGTATATCCCTCAGTCACTGGCTGCTAAAGAACGCAATCAGGAGATTCGATCCGCAGTCTGGGCAGGGGAACATAAGCAGCAGATCGGTCATCGATTCGGACTGGTTGAGCGAACCATCAGAAAGATCGTACAAGGCGATAACTGGCCAAGGTACGGAATCTCATGCCGCCATCTCAGAGCTCAGGTGCAGGGATACCGACATGGAAGGCAGCAGCAACAACGACAGCAACAACAGAATTAATCAGGTAGAGAAAGAGCTCGCCGTACTGGAGCACCGGGTAAACGAGCTGGAAGACACGCCGCCCAGAGTCAATCTTCTGGAGAACAGCGTCAACCAGTTAGAGGTTCAATTCAAGCACATGAATGATGACCTCGGAGAAATAAAAACGGAAGGCAAAGCGAACCACAAACTTCTGGTGGATTTAGGGGAACAGGTAAGGAAGCTGTTTTTTATAGGCACCGTGGTCGCCGCCATAGCCAGCACCCTACTGGTCGGACTGAAAATCTACGATAGCTGGACATCGATCAACCGGGACATCAACAAGAGCAATGCAGTGCAAGGAATGCAGCATGAGCCAAAACAATAAAACCCCATGGCCGAACTTTGGATGGGATGAACTGACCTGCCATTGTGGGCAATGTGACATTTCCTCCGGGCAGAATATCAACCCCGTCCTGATGAATCATATCCAGCTTTTACGGGAGCGATGCGGGTTTGCATTCACCATATCCTCCGCTTTTCGATGCCATCGACACCCTGATGAAAAAGACAAAGCCATACCGGGTACCCACAACCGAGGGCTTGCCGTGGATATTCAGGTGTCAGGAGAACAGGCCCACTCACTGCTGAAAAAAGCCATGCCTATGGGCTGCTTTACCGGCATCGGTATCCATCAGAAAGGGCCACATGAAAAGCGATTCATCCATCTGGATATTTCTACTACGCACCCTCGACCATGGGTGTGGAGCTATTAGAGCAACCATTAAAACAACCATTAAAAAACCATAACAATAAGAACGGAAAGAACGGAGTCTTTATGAGCTTTGCCAAGATCGCCAGCGGACTGGTTAACACCCTGACAGGAGGGCTGGCAGACACCCTGTACGAAGCGGTTTAAAACCTATTTCCCACCGGATATGCCTCTGGAAGACAAAGCCAGAATCATGCTGGCCATGGAACGTTTAGAGCTGGAAAAACGACAGCAAGCCAATGATGCACTGATCAGTGCAGAACGGGAGCTGACAGAACGTATCGCCCAGCTGGAAGGCACCGCCAAAGACCTGAAATCCATGCCGATTATTGGTCGCATCGTTTTGTTTGCCAGAGGATGCCAGCGCCCGGTCTGGGGATTTTTCGCCCTGTGGCTGGACTACAAGTGGTTCAGTGAATGGGCACTGAGCCAGCAGCAACAAAGCGCCCTGATCGCCATCAACATTCTGGTGCTCGGTTTTCTGTTCGGAGAACGAGCTGCCAAAAACGTGATGCCTTATGTGATTCAGGCTATTCAGAAACGCAGCCTGTAACGATCTTGCACAACGTCCAGCGGGAGGTGACGTCAACAACACCCGCAGTCGCACTGACTAGCATCCTTGCTTATCCCTGAAGAAGTCAGCGAGCGATGGCAGAGCATACTGCCTAACAAAGCCGGAGGTTTTTAGGCCGCCCTCCGTTTTCTCATTACATGGATGTGATACATGATTACTAGAAGCAAAGCATACGTACCTAGTCTGGTATTTGATTCACAGGAACTGTCTGTCTTAAACAGAACCGCAGGATTACCCATTCGCACCACCCTGATTGGTTTGCTTTATGTTTGCGACGACGATGGCTGGTTTGAGTGGAACCCAAAAGCGATACAGAAAGCCATGAAAGGCGTTCTGATTCACGGTGATCCGACACAGGCCATGAAGGTTCTGAAACAGGAAGGCTACCTGCGTTATCAGAACAAGACAAAAGATGAGCCAGCCAAGGGACAGATACCTGCCCGATACCGGGAGGACTGACCATGGGACGCATAAGAACCGTCAAACCTGAACTCTTCCTGCATGAAGACCTATACGACACAGAGAGAACAACGGGCCTCCCCATCATTCGTTCATTCATTGGATTGCTGACTGTGTGCGACAGAGCAGGCCGGTTTCTCTGGAGGCCGAGAATGCTCAAAACCCAGATAGCCCCTTACGACGAGATTGATTTCATTCAAGTGCTGGCTGCATTAGGAAAGGCCGGTTTTGTTCAGCATTACATCGTCGAGGGGAAAGCTTACGGCTGCATCCCCACATGGCCAGATCACCAGACCATCAACAACCGGGAAGCCGAAAGCAAAATACCACCACCACCCGCAGCGTATATGCACGACAAAGACGACACAGAGCAATGCACAAGTATGCATGTGCATGCACAAGGGGAAGGGAAGGGAAAGGAAGGGAAGGGAAAGGAAGGGAAAGGAAGGGGAACTGAAAGGAAGGGGAACTGGAAAGGAAAAAAGAGATATGTCGAGCTGAAGCTCAACCCGTCGTTGTTGACGAAACGGTTTCTGGTGAACTTTTGCCAGCCGAAAGCGAAAGCAGCCCACCGCCCAAAAAATCCGGAACCATACCCAGCGAACAGATCACGCAAGTATTCCACTTCTGGCAAACCAGCCTGAACCATCCGCAGGCTCGACTGGATGACAATCGCAGAAAGCTGATCCGGGGAGCACTGAAAACCGGATACTCCGTGGATGACCTGAAGACTGCCATCCTCGGCTGCGCCATGACCCCGTTCAACCAAGGCGAGAATGAGCGAGGTCAGAAATACGATGGCTTGCATGTCATTTTAAAAAACGCCGACCAGATAGACCGATTTATTCATACCGCATTGAATCAGGGAGTGATCAATGAAAACCGTGACCGATACGTTGAACAGCATGCCCCTGCAGCAGCCAGCCGATCATTCACAGAAAAGGATTTCGACCTCAACGACAACAGCTGGGTTACCCCCGGATGCTTCGGAGAAAAGCCAGATCTTAACTGAGCTGGAAACCAAAACAGTCAATTATTTTTTCTTCAGGCTAAAGCGTGTTTACGGCACCAACTTCAAAGTGAGGTTTGTGAAAGAGTCCGATGAACGTATCGCTAAAAATGAGTGGGCCGAGCAAATCATCAAGCTGTCCAGACCCCAGATCGATGGAGGTTTTGCTCGCCTGAAAGAGCTGATGACCAGCCATCCTGATCGCTGGAGATGGCCCGACATAGCCGGAACCATCAGCCTGTGTCAGCCCAAGCCGGAGGATTTCGATATGCCTCCCATGGAACGGGCATGGCATGAGGTGACACAGCACTGCCATGAACCAATGGAACACAGCTGGTCACACCGATCCGTTTACCTTGCAGGGCATTACACCGGATGGTTTGAGCTGCGGAACACCGAAGACAGGAAAGCACTCCGGAACCTGAAGGAAAAGTTTGTAGAGGAATACCACCGGGTAGTGATGCGAAAGTTTATGACCGGGCATGTGGAGCCACAGCAGGCACTGACTCATGAAGGAGCCGAGCTGACCGTTCAGGAACATGCCCGACGACACAACGAGCAGCAACTGAAAACCGCCATGTCTCAGCAGGGCATCAACCCCCATGGTGGCCGCAAAGAGTACCTGCAGAGACTGAAAGCCATGGGCATTCTCAAAAAGGATTTGGTATGAGCAAATGGAAAGACCGCATCGTCGGACAGGGCAAGGAGAACCCCGAACAGCTCCTCGCCAATCCACAGAACTGGCGCATCCACCCCAAGCACCAGCAGGATGCCCTGAAAGGCGCACTGGATGAGATCGGCTGGATACAGCAAGTCATCGTCAACCAGACCACCGGACACTTGGTCGACGGGCACCTTCGGGTAGAACTCTGTCTTCGGGAGGGAGAGACAGAGGTGCCGGTTATTTACGTGAACCTCACCGAAGACGAAGAAAAGATCGCCCTCGCCACCATCGATCCACTGTCGGCTATGGCAGAAACCGATCAGGACATGCTCGACCAACTTCTGGACGGTTTAGAGGTTAACAGCGACGACCTGAACAGCCTGCTGGAAAGCCTGATATCTCCAGAGCTGCTGGATGAGCCGGAAGACGGTCTCACCGATGACGATGATTGTCCGGGACCCAGAGAGAAATCCAAAGTGCAGATTGGTGACGTGTGGATTCTGGGAGCACACCGTCTGATGTGTGGTGATGGCACCAACCAGGAACACGTCACACGGCTTGTATCCTCTGAAAACGTCGACATGGTCTGGATTGATCCTCCTTACAATGTGGATTACCAAGGCGGTACCGATGAGAAGCTCACCATCCAGAATGACAAGATGGGCGATGCTCAATTCAAAGCGTTTCTCACAGACTTATTCACAGCTTGTGCCCTGTGGACAAAACCGGGAGGGCCAATCTACATCGCCCATGCTGACAGCGAAGGCGTGAACTTCCGCAGCGCCATGCAGGACGGAGGATTCATGCTCAAGCAGTGCATCATCTGGGTTAAAAGTTCTTTCACCCTCGGCAGGCAGGACTACAACTGGCAGCACGAACCTATCCTCTACGGCTGGAAGCCCGGAGCCGCCCACAGCTGGTATGGCGAATTTAACAAGGCCACCGTGGTGGATGACGAGAAGGACATCCGCAACATGGACAAGTCCGATTTAGTCAACCTGTGCCGCCAGCTAAAGAACCAGCTCAACACTTCCGTCATTCGGGAAGACAAGCCCAGCCGATCAACCGACCACCCCACCATGAAGCCTGTGAACCTGATCGTTCACATGATCCGCAACAGCAGTACCCGCCAAGATAAAGTGCTCGACCTTTGCGGAGGTTCGGGCAGCACACTGATCGCCTGCGAGAAGCTGAAACGGGAAGCCCGGATTATGGAACTCGACCCGATTTATTGTGACGTGATTATTCGACGATGGCAGGAATTCACCGGGCAGAAGGCTCGGAATGAAAACGGGGAGCTATACCAATAAATAAGTGGACGCATTAGGAGGTGGACGATATGACCAACAGAAAAGGCCATAAAGCTTTAAAAACCAGCGAGTTAAGAAGGAAGTCCCTCGAGCTCCGTACACTTGGTCTTTCTTACCAGCAAATCGCTGACCAATTAGGCTGCTCAAAGAGTGCTGCACACAAGGCGGTAGTCCACTCTTTGACCGAAGCCGCAGAGGAAAACAAAAAGCTTGCTAAACAAAACATGGCCCTCGACCTGCAGCGGTTAGATTGGGTGATCCGGGAAGCCATGAAACTAGCCCTGAAAGGCGATCTGCAAGCCATGGACAGGGTGATGAAAGCCATCGACCGCAGAGCCAAGATATATGGATTCGAAGCCCCACAGAAGATCGCACACACCACACCAGACGGAGAGGAACCAGTACAGGGAGTGGTTGTCCTACCTTCCCCCATGGAGCTGGAACACTGGCTCGACACCTATCAACCCAAAGGAGAAGAATAATCGTGTTTATCAGAAGTACACGGTATGCCCTGACCACCCATACACTAAGCAAAAGACAGGCCGAGGTTCTGCTTTGGATGGCAGAAGGAAAAACCCAGAGAGAGATCGCCATCCTGCTGGGCATTACGCATCAAGCCGTGGAGTACAACCTGCGAAAAGCAAAAGAAAAGCTGCAAGCCGAAACAGCAACAGAGGCTGTCGTTCTTTGTTGGGCCAGAGGAAACATGCGAAAAGGGAGCACTCATGAACGAGAATTTCTCCGTGGTGATCAGCGAATCCACCAGCGATGAAAGGGACTGTTGTATCCATATCCGTGAAGATGGGAAGGAGCGATTGATGCTTCATTGCCAGTTTGCAGAACAACCCGAAATGGATATGGCCTTTATTGAGGATCTTCTCGCTATGATGGCTAAAAGCATTGCAGCCAACAAAGTAGAAAACACCATTAAAAAAAGAGGCCAGAGTAAAGCGAGAAAGGTGGTGGACAGCGCTATAAAAAAAATGAAACAAGGCTGACCAGTGTCTATCATCTGGACGCCGCAGAAAGGCCCACAAACAGCACTGCTGACCTGCCCCATTGAGGACATTCTCTACGGAGGTGCCCGTGGTGGTGGCAAGACCGATGGGTTTCTCGGCAAGTGGGCCATGCGCTCTGAGATTTACGGCAAACACTGCAAAGGATTATTTGTCCGACGCAGCATGCCAGAGCTGGATGAAGTCATTGGTCGAAGCCAAGAGATATACACCCCACTGGGCGCTACATGGAAGGCTCAGAAAAGCTCATGGATCATGCCCAACGGAGCCATGCTCCGGCTACGTAGTCTCGAACGGGATGCCGATGCAGGCAAATATCAAGGCCATAGTTACACCGATGTATACATCGACGAAGGTGGCAACTTTCCTGACCCCGCACCCATCGACAAACTCAACGCCACCCTGCGAAACCCCCATGGCATCCCCGCCACTTTCAACATCAGCGCCAACCCCGGCGGCCCCGGTCATGAGTGGATCAAGAAACGGTACATAGACCCCTGCTTTGCAGGCATGACGCCTGTCACCGATGAAACCACAGGCGCACAGCGGATTTATATCCCCAGCAAACTACAAGACAACCGGCTGCTGATGGATGGCGACCCCGGCTACATCGCCCGGTTATCCCTGAAGAGCCAAAAAATCAGGCCCACCATGGCTGGTTCAGGCGTGGTTATTAGGCGACTGGAATGCCACAGCGGAAGGAGGACTGATCAAAGCGGCATGGTTTAAACGCTACACGACTGCCCCTTCGGAATTTTTACGAATTATTCAGAGCTGGGATACGGCTTATAAACCAGAACAGGTGAATGATCCCAGCGTATGCACTACATGGGGAGAAACAAGACAGGGATGGTTCCTTCTGGACGTCTTCAGAGAGCGCATGGAATACCCCGCACTGAAACGGGCAGCCGCCAGCCTCTACCAAGCATGGCGACCACAGGCGGTACTGATAGAAGACAAAGGTTCAGGGCAGAGCCTGATACAAGAGCTACGCAATGGCGTGGATATGAACTCGCTACAAACCAGCGGCAAAGTTCGTATCCCGGTCATCGCAATAGACCCGAAAGCCGTGAACAAGATCGACCGCTTGATTGCAGTCTCAAGCCTGTTCGAAGCCGGGATGGTTTACCTGCCAGAGGTCGCCCCTTGGACACTGGACTACGAAATAGAGATGACCATATTTCCACTGGCCCCACACGACGACCAAGTGGACAGCACCAGCCAGTTTTTAAAGTGGGCACATGAGAACAGCGCCAGCTTTGACTTTGCCACCAGCGGCAGGAAACGAGTGGGACTGGCAGAGTCAGAGGAACGGGCTAACAGCATCAACGCCAACCAAGGGTATGGTGCTGTTAGAGGGAACAATGACTTTAGGGGGTATTGAGTGTTAATTTGGATAATGAGCTACAATACACACGAAAATGAAGAATTATACACATAGGTGCATTATGAGAACCAATATTATGATTGATGATGAACTGATGCGAGATGCATTAAATGCCAGTGGACTATCTACTAAAAAAGAAGCTGTGGAAGCAGGACTAAAGGCGTTAATAAAACTGAAGATGCAGGAGAAAATAAAAGACTATCGCGGAAAACTGAGTTGGGATGGTGATCTAGATGACATGAGAACCGACAAATGATCATGGTGGATTCATCCGTATGGATTGATTATTTCAATGGCACTTCGACCAGTGGCAGTGATTATCTGGATGCAGCATTGGGAAGACAGAACCTTATAATAGGCGACCTTATTCTTGCGGAAGTATTGCAGGGATTTAAAAGTGAAAAGGATTTTAACAAGGGGAAATTATTACTCACATCACTGGATGTCCATAACCTTCTGTCTCAGGATTTAGCCATTAAAAGTGCGTCCAACTTTCGGTTTTTCAGAAAGAAAGGCATTACGGTACGCAAAACCATCGACGTCATTATTGCTACTTATTGTTTAGAACATGACATTACCCTGCTGCATTCTGATCGGGATTTTTTACCCTTTTCAGAGCATCTTGGGCTGAACCTTCTACCCATAGAAATCTAGAGGAACACCAGCATGGCAAGGACGCCAACACTCGGAGAAATCGCAAAGGCTGATCACGGCATCCGCATGAGCAAGGCTTACACCGCCATGCTGCTGGAGAACCCCGACAGCATTCTGCAACAACGTGGTCGAGACATGCGGTTATACGACGAGCTGCTCAGGGATGACCAAGTAAAACCCTGCTTCCAGCAACGCAGGCTCTCCGTCACCCAAGCGGAATGGGAGGTAGAACCCGCCAGCGAAAGCTCAGAAGACAAAGCAGCGGCAGCTTTCTTTACATAAGAAGCATCAAAGAGCAGCTGCAAAACATCCGGTTCGACGACATCACCGACAAGATGCTATTCGGCATTTTTTACGGTTACTCCGTGGCCGAGTGCATGTGGGCCATCGATGGCAATCGCATCGTTCTGGACGACATCAAAGTACGGGAGCGTTCACGTTTCCGATTTGACCATGAATCCAACCTCAAGCTCATCAACATCAACAATCCCAACGGCGTCAAACTACCAGACTGCAAGTTCTGGACGTTCAGCGCAGGAGCCGATCACAACGACAACCCCTATGGCTTGGGACTGGCTCACTATTTGTACTGGCCTACGTTCTTCAAGCGCAACGGCATCAAGTTCTGGCTGATATTCCTTGAAAAGTTCGGCATGCCCACTGCCGCCGCAAAGCTACCACCGGGACAAGCCCAAGACCCCATCGAGCGAGACAAAGCCCTACAAGCACTGGAAGCCATCCAAAGCGACAGTGGCGTAGTGATACCCGACAACATCGTTATAGACCTCATTGAAGCCGCCCGATCAGGCACAGCGGATTATGAGGCACTGTGCAACCGGATGGACAGCAGCATCAGCAAGGTCATCATCAGCCAGACCATGACCACCGACAATGGCAGCAGCCGCAGTCAGGCTGAAGTTCATCAGGACGTACAACAGGCCGTGATCAAAAGCGATGGCGATCTGATCTGCGAGAGCTTCAACCGGCAAGTGGTGAAGTGGCTCACAGAATGGAACTTCCCCAACGCTACTCCGCCCAGAGTCTGGAGGAAAACTGATCCCGAAGAAGACCTGATGCAACGGGCTGAACGGGATAACAAGATCAGCACTCTCGGTTATGAACCCACCGAAGAATACATCACTGAGGTTTACGGCCCCGGTTGGAAGAAGAAAGAAAGTAGTCCACTGCCGCCTATGGGGAAAGGCTCGCCAGAGTTGCCTGCGGAGTTTTCAGAAGTCAGCCGTCTGACTCAGAAACGGGCTGCACACCGGGCTGATATGCAAGCCATTGTGGATGCAGCTGAGTATTTGGGGAGTCAGTATAAAGAGATGTACGGTAAGCGAGTAGAGCAGCTGATGCAGTATATGGAGGAAACCGGGGATGTTGAGACGTTTAGGGAGAAGATTGTCAAGATGATGGAGGAACCGCCTGCGGATGAGGCTGTAGAGAAGGTGCGGAATGCTTCGTTTTTTGGGCGGTTGATGGGGGTTGGGTCAAGATTCAAGATTTGACCCTATAGCTTTTATACCAATCCCCAAGTGATTATGAAGCCTTAAAAAGGCTGACGGAGTTCACAGTCAGCGTATAAACAAGCCTTTAATTCGATGCGCCTGCGGCGCGCGGGTTAAGGCGGTGGAATGCATTTTTGGCAAACAGTTTCTCCTTTTATAGCGAGTGATATTTCAGCACATCATTAAGCCCTCTTCTTAAGGAGGACATTAAGCCGCTCCCAATGACAGTAACCCCAATCGGGAGCGCCCGGAACCATTGTCTCTAACCGGATGCTCTCGTTTGCCGTTGCCTTGCCAGAACCTGGTCAGTTTCTCCAGACAATTGCCCAGGTTCTGGCAAGGCCTTATCAATGCAGCCATCATATTACCGAACAGGTGCGTGCCACTTTTGGCCACTTTATGGGTAGATATCTCAACATCCATATCAGACTGAGCTGCATGTGCCAGATAGCGCTTCAAAGTTGCCACTACAAATGACAGCAAAATCAGGCTGAATACCAGAGTCATGGACTTGGTATTAAAGCGATGCCACCCGCCATAAGATTTAATCTCCTTGAATAGCAGTTCAATCTGCCATCTCAGGCGATAGGCCTGAAGAACCTCTGACAGATTGAACTCCGCACGATCCAGATTGGTGACAATAAAGACCCACTTACCTTTCTCACCATTCCAACGAACCACCAACCGGAAAATACGACCTTTCTGTGACGGCCATTCAACGTCCAAATCCATGCACTGATCTTTCGGGAAAGAAGACAGAACATCTTTCAGCTTTTGCCCTTGGTAGCGATTGTGATTCTTGCCATCTTCCCTGATAGCCTTATGAATAAACGGGTTGATGCTTTGAGGTGCCTTGCACAGAAAACAGCCTTCACGATCATCGATAGCGCAAAAAGACGCCAGTTCAAAGTAACCGGCATCAATGAGAATTAGCACGTAGGCCAGTGATGCTGGCAGTCTTGGCAGACAAGCTCTTTCACTGCGGGTGTCTTCAGTTAACTGCACCCGAACCACACTGTCTTCAAGCAGATCCATGGTCGTATGTAACTCCACAGCAGCAGGACTCACTTTGCTAAATCTGCCCGGAAAAGCTTCTTTTAGAGCCTTGTAAACCGCTTGCGATGAACCGTCATGAATCCAGATATTCTGGAAATCGGCAAAAGGACTATTACAGTCGAAAGCCATTACTTTACGGGAAAGGCATGCCAGACAGCGAACCCAGAGCCAGAGCACCAGTTCAGGCAAGGCTGTTTTCTTTACCTGATTCATCCAGGAATGATATGAGGTTTCCAGCTCGGTCATTTCATTAAACTTGCGATGAAGGTCGGCCAGAGTGGTGGCACAGCCATCACCTCCAAGACAGGTTATGAGGGAAATGATCAAAGGCAGAAACTCTATGTCCCTGTGCCGCAGGGTAAAGCCGAGTTTTTCAGCTTCGAGGGTCAACTCAGACTGAGAAAAGCAACTCAGCAATGAGCGTTCAATGGTACTAATCTGGGAGGAGTTCATCTCGGGTGGCCACCATAACTTGCTTGTTCAAAACAAGTTTGGCTGCCTGAGGTGAGCTTTGGTTCCAATATTGGCAGTAGTTGTAGGCTTAATGTCTACCTTAAGAAGCCCTCTTTATATCGTTACGTTTGTAGAGATGAAGCAAATTATTTTGAGATTTACTACAAAGGCATAAGCAGAATGCTGCTCATATACAGAGTACTTAAAGTTGTGAATTGTGGATCTAACCAAGGAGATATTTGATTCTGAAATAGAACCATGAGTCTTTATATTCAAAATATTAATACTTGAGAACAATGCATTCCTGAAGTCTATGTGTTTATATCACTGAGCTTAGAAGGGCGGCACAGCTGGCGATAGGCATCTAATTGTTCACTAAGTCTTTGTCGTTTATAGGAATTTTCATTATCTGATACTCAATAACAAATACCATAAAGGAGACTATAAATAAACAGAGCTATTGGATTAGCCGATATCTCCTAAAAAACAATAGGTATTTAATTTTTAATTAATAAGGATATGACGACATGGGTACATTAGTAATGGGAGTCATTGGGACTTCTAAAAAAGAAGATGAGCGACGTTTTCCGATCCATCCTAAACATTTGTCGCGCATTCCTGAAACACTTCGACGACAGCTCATATTTGAAGAAGGCTATGGCGAACCATTTGGTATCTCTGACTCGGAAATTGCTGCTCAGACTGGCGGTATTGCTACACGGCATCATATTTTGGCTGAGATCGGTTCGGTTATTATAAACAAACCGGTCTTAGATGACTTACTGGAACTTCGCGAGGGAGGCACGCTGTGGGGTTATGTGCATTGTGTGCAGCAACAGGATTTAACTCAGGTGGCTCTCGATCGTAAGCAGACGCTCATTGCTTTTGAGGATATGTATGTCTGGTCCCCCACCGGGCAAGTGGGTCGCCACACCTTCTATAAAAATAACGAAATGGCAGGCTACTGCGCAGTCATACATGCTTCACAATTAAAAGGGATTGATGGGCATTACGGCAATCAACGAAAAACAATCATTTTCGGTTTTGGTGCCGTGAGTCGTGGCGCCATATACGCTCTCAAGGCCCATGGATTCAGAGATATTACCATCTGTATTCAGCGCCCTGATCACCAAGTACGAGAAGAAGTGCTCGATTGTCGATATGTCAGAATACGCGCAGGCAATGAGGACAAAAACGAAGCTCGTATGGTGGTAGTGGAGCACGATGGAAGCACCCGACCATTGACTGATTTGATTGGTGAAGCCGACATTATTGTCAACGGTACCTATCAGGATACAGATAGCCCAACCGACTTTATTCTGGAATCAGAAAGTGCTTGTCTCAAACCCAATAGTCTGATTATTGATGTTAGTTGCGACGAAGGCATGGGATTCTTTTTTGCTAAACCAACGACGTTTAAAAATCCGATGTTCAAATATAACACGGTAGATTATTACGCCGTGGATCATACACCGAGCTATTTTTGGGAAAGTGCTACACGATCAATTTCTGCTGCTCTGATTGTATATTTGCCATCTGTTCTGGCAGGGCGCGATAGCTGGAAGAAGGATGAAACTATTCGAAGAGCGATAAATATTGAGGATGGTGTGATTCAGAATTCTAACATTCTTTCGTTTCAACATCGTGATCCGGAGTATCCACATGCATATCTAGATCCGGCTTCGAACGCTGTTCCGAATGAGATTGGCTGATAAGTGAAAATTCAGGGTCAGGTCTTTCATTGTGCATATTCTATGCAACATGGAGCAGGTTAAATGGTGGGAGGCTTATGACCGGCCAGTATTCAGAAAACTTTAATTGTCC
>CBDBOO010000055.1:0-28572 GCA_965208385.1 Endozoicomonas sp. | reverse complement strand
CGGGTTTTCCACTGGCTCACAACCTGCATGCCTGACATTATTCAAGCCACACACCCGTTACGAACAGACCGACTCTGTTCTCATGACACACCAACACCGGCAATACGGATCACATAGCACGGCGTTTCAAATCACTGTTGTTCATCTTGCTGCCAGTTCTGGCAGCCCAAGGTTCTTGAAATATCTATTCGGATGCGCTCTGGTCAGTGCCGGTCTGCCGCTAAATCGCCAATCAAATCTATGGCTGACCCTTTTATTGCCAGTCCCTTTTATTCTTGCCTAAGGCAGCGTCCGGTGGAGGGGCGAAGCCCCGGAACGAACTTGAAGCATTCGTTATACGCTGGCTGGTTTTAGTGTTTTTCTCATCCAATTACTTAAAATGTTATAGCCGGAATTGCTGTACAAATTTTTAGCTGATTCATTATCATCGAAAACTTCTAATTCCATAACAGTTACACCTAAATCATATAAAAATATTTCAATGTTCTCTAGAGCTGATTTCGCATAACCTTTTCTACGATAAGGTTCATATATCTCAAAATCATAAATAAAACCGAAATTTGCATTTGTGCTGGCTATAAGAAATCCAACAGTTTCATGGTTTAAATTTTCCTTGATATCAAAGAAGTATGTATTCTTAGTATTGATTCCATCAGGGAATTCGAAATCATGGTATTTTTGAGCACGCTCAATTGCATCTACTTCATCCCATCTACCTGATTCAATATTAATTTTTGCAAAAAAAGGGATGGCTGATTTTAGATACTTTTCGAATGCTTCTTCATTCATAGCTTGTATAGTTGTTTTCATAGTTACTCCTCTGAAACTATTGGTTCAGCTTTAAAATAGAGTTAAATCTTGTCCATCTCTACCATCTACAAAGGTTCTTATAAATTTGTTACTGCTATTTCTCACCTATTATCAGGCAGATAATTTTAGTGTCTATCTTTAATGTGAAGATCTCGCAGGAAGCGCATAACGCCCACAGCAGCGGATTTTTTGGAGTGAGGAACGAACGGAAAAAATGTCCGACTGTCTGTGCTTGTTATGTTTCGATTTGAGTTCCATCTTCATTTCTTAATCTTTTCCCTGAATGCACATACCAGTGAAGATGTTTAGTTGTTTGATAGCTTCCTATGTTACTACTGACTCGACAACCACCAACCTCTTTCTCAATGAGAGAAGATACATGACTGATTGCTTTCAAGAATTCCTCTGACATCTTGCTGTCGACGGCCTCAAATGTCGTCAATGATTCTATATGTTTTTTCGGAACAATTACGACACAAATCTTTGGCTGTCCCTTTTATTCCTTAAGAGGGAAATTTAACTTGGTTAAAATCTCGGAACGCAGTGACAAAAACCAAGTTGAATTTGTCCTGCTTGAATGACTTGTTAGCTTGGCCGTATTCATTTACTCTGAACTCACTTTAGGAAGCCCAAGTTTATCTATAAGTTCAGAAAATTGTTTTTCAGTATAAGGGCCATAAACAAACTCATCATGATCGGCAAACTTGTGATCTTGGATTTTATCTATGTAATAGAATGAACAAGTTTTATATGGGCAAGCATACAAAGAAATATACTTATTATTCGATTGTATGTTCCTTGGCTCATCAATACGACCAATAAATGCACCTTCACCTAGACTATGCCCCAGGGCTATGTTCCCGCCAATAGTTGTATTGCTTACTCCCTATGTTTACAGGGCTACAGACGTGCCTTATAAAGTAGAGATATGACTAAATCTTGTATATTGCATTTGTTTATTGCCCAAAGAACAGCGATTTGTTCTGGGATACCTTCCTATCTCATGAATAGCCATATGTGGAGCAGGAAAATAAAGTTTTTATAGGACTTTAGTGCTCCCAACTATTGACGGGAACATAGCCATGCCCCAGCGTTTTAGTGCCGTCGATGTAATAAACTTCATAGGGGTATTCTTCCCATGACGGAGAACATCCTAAATTAATTAATGACACCAAAACTAGAATTACTCTCACAAACTTCCTTGCATGCTAACAGCAGGTTACACGGTCAAATACCGCATAACTAACTCTCTATGACTTTTATATGGAACTGAAAAATATTTATTCTTCAGTTAGTTATATACAACTGTGAATCTATGAATGGTTATGCATTCGTTCGTATTGACCCAAATGGTTAAATGTCGGTTAACTCGCACTAATATATAAATGACCATTATGCCGATGATTTGTATAGACTTATCCATGCATAAAAAATTGGATATACGACTTTTTTGCTGACATTTAGTTTGCTGCCCCTGCAATATGGATTCCTGGAAACTGAGGAATAAGCTCCACACGGAATGACGGCGGGAGTGTTGGCGACTTTCGGAATCTATCTTTTGCTGTTGAGTGTGGTTTAGTTTCACTTCGCTGTGTTTTGGATTACTGGAAACTGAAAAATAAGCTCCGCACAGAATGACGGCTGTAAAAGTCGCGATATCTGGAATCTATCTTTTGTCGTTGAGTGAGGTTTAGCTTCACTTCCCTGTGTTTTGGATTCCGTGGTCCTCACGGAATGACGGCGATAAAGGTAGCGATATCCGGAATCTATCTTTTGCTCTTGAGTGTGGTTTAGTTTCACTTCGCTGTTTTTTGGATTACTGGAAACTGAAAAATAAGCTCCGCACAGAATGACGGCTGTAAAGGTCGCGATATCTGGAATCTATCTTTTGTCGTTGAGTGAGGTTTGGCTTCACTTCCCTGTGTTTTGGATTCCGTGATCCGCACGGAATGACGGCGATAAAGGTCGCGATATCTGGAATCTATCTTTTGTTGTTGAGTGAGGTTTGGCTTCACTTCCTTGTGTTTTGGATTCCGTGGTCCTCACGGAATGACGGCTGTGAAGGTCGCGATATCTGGAATCCATCTTTTGTTGTTGAGTGAGGTTTGGCTTCACTTCCTTGTGTTTTGGATTCCGTGGTCAGCACGGAATGACGGCTGAAAAAGTCGCGATATCTGGAATCTATCTTTTGTTGTTGAGTGAGGTTTGGCTTCACTTCCTTGTGTTTTGGATTCCGTGATCCGCACGGAATGACGGCGATAAAGGTCGCGATATCTGGAATCTATCTTTTGTTGTTGAGTGAGGTTTGGCTTCACTTCCTTGTGTTTTGGATTCCGTGGTCCTCACGGAATGACGGCGGGGGTGTTGGCGACTTTTGGAATCCATCTTTTGTTGTTGAGTGAGGTTTGGCTTCACTTCCTTGTGTTTTGGATTCCGTGGTCCGCACGGAATGACGGC
Organism: Endozoicomonas sp.; assembly: GCA_965208385.1. Taxonomy (GTDB): domain Bacteria; phylum Pseudomonadota; class Gammaproteobacteria; order Pseudomonadales; family Endozoicomonadaceae; genus Endozoicomonas. The sequence continues at coordinate 25,305 of CBDBOO010000055.1, read as the reverse complement.
GGAGTGGCGGCGGCGCACGGAATGACGGCGGTGCAGCTATTCCCCATGCTTATACGACACCGGTAACAGCGTATAAGAAGTATCACACGCAGGGCGCAGCTACAGCTGCTTACGTGTTGAGATATGTAATTTTTCCCAAAAACTCGACTATTTATCACGAGCATACAAAATATATACGACTTCGTACGCTAGTGATACCAAGGGGTTTAATGAAACGTGGGGAATTGCTGACGGCGGTGTGGCAGCAGCGCACAGAATGATGGCGGGAGAAATAACGTCATCCGTCGTCTTCTGATGCTGTTTTCTTACAGTTTCAATAAAAAAATAAGGAGGGAATCTGAGAAGAAGCGGTGAGTGATTCTGAAAACGAGTAAAATTCAGACACGCTACCGCTCCGGGATTTTATGGACTTGGGTAGTCGATGAGCTGATTCCCTTAGGCTCGATATTATTTTAATAGAATAATACTGCCTTTTATTGGATGGATTCTGAAGATAAAAATTCACATTTCTGTAGAAGAATGTCTGTTATGTGAAACTAATCCCATTTCGCGGACATATCAGGTCGTTTTTTATTCGAATGATCAGGCAGTGGCAAAAGAGTGTGAAAGATCGGGAGTTTACAGACAGTGAGTGTCTTGGGTGAAAGTGAGGGCAGCCAGTTCCCTGCTCCGTCAGGCTATAGATGGCTAAATACTCTTGCTAATCTGTCATAAAACCACTGTCTATCTATTTAACGGTCATTAAAGTTATTAAAATCATGAAAAAAGGGAGCCATGCTCCCTTTTATTTTTCTTTACAGTGAATCCATTCAGTCCAGTAAATCAAGATTTCTTACTGCACCCTTATCGGCACTGGTTACCATTTTTGCGTACACTTTCAGCGCTGTAGAGACTCTGCGCGGACGCTCTTTTAATGGCTTCCAGCCATCACTACCTTTAGCATCCATCGTTGCCCGGCGCTTCGACAGTACTTCATCCGGTAATTGAACATTAATACTGCGCTGGGGGATATCAATTCGGACAATGTCGCCTTTTTCTACCAATCCGATGTTCCCTCCGGCAGCGGCTTCCGGGGAAGCATGACCAATAGATAAACCAGAGGTTCCGCCCGAGAAACGGCCATCTGTGAGCAACGCACAGGCCTTACCCAATCCTTTCGATTTCAGATAGCTGGTAGGATAGAGCATTTCCTGCATGCCCGGACCACCACGGGGACCTTCATAGCGAACAATCACAACATCACCCGCTTTAACACGGTCTTCCAGAACATCGCTAACCGCATCTTCCTGGCTTTCGCAGATATGCGCGGGTCCTTCAAACACAAGATTGTCATCATCCACACCCGATGTTTTCACCACGCAGCCGTCAATGGCAATATTGCCGTAGAGCACGGCCAGACCACCTTCCAGACTGAACGCATTTTCAATAGAGCGAATACAACCTTCTGCACGGTCATCGTCCAGTGAATCCCATCGACAGTCCTGACTGAATGCTTCTGTGGTACGAATACCGGCGGGGCCTGCTTTATAAAACTCTTTTACCGATTCTTCGTTTGTTTGAATAATATCCCATTTCGCCAGTGCTTCTTTCATAGTGGCACTATGCACTGTGGGAAGATCGTTATGCAGCAGACCAGCCCGATCCAGCTCACCCAATATTGCCATAATGCCACCAGCACGATGCACATCTTCCATGTGATACTTCTGGGTATTAGGGGCAACCTTGCAAAGCTGGGGAATTCGACGAGACAGTTCGTCTATATTTTTCATATCAAAGGGGATATTGCCCTCTCTGGCCATGGCCAGCAGATGGAGAATGGTGTTGGTAGAACCACCCATTACAATATCCAGGCTCATGGCATTTTCAAAAGCCTTGAAGCTGGCAATTGACCGGGGTAAAACACTTGTGTCGTCCTGTTCGTAGTAGCGTCGGGTGATATCCACGATTCGGCGGCCGGCTTCCAGAAATAATTCTTTCCGGTCGGCATGGGTTGCCAGCATAGAGCCATTTCCCGGCAAAGACAGTCCCAGGGCTTCCGTCAGACAATTCATGGAGTTTGCGGTGAACATGCCTGAGCAGGACCCACAGGTCGGGCAGGCAGATCGTTCGTATTCAGCTACGGTTTCATCATCTGCGTCCGAAGCGGCAATCACCATGGCATCCACCAGATCGAGGCCGTGTGAAGCCAATTTGGTTTTACCCGCTTCCATAGGGCCGCCAGAGACAAAGACCACCGGAATATTCAGTCGCATGGCGGCCATTAGCATTCCGGGGGTGATTTTGTCGCAGTTGGAGATACACACCAGGGCATCGGCCGTGTGGGCATTCACCATATACTCAACAGAATCGGCAATGAGATCCCGACTGGGAAGGGAATAGAGCATGCCATCATGACCCATGGCAATACCATCATCCACCGCAATGGTATTAAATTCTTTGGCCACGCCGCCCTGTTTTTCAATTTCACGGCAGACCAGTTGCCCCAGATCTTTCAAATGTACGTGGCCTGGAACAAATTGGGTGAACGAGTTTGAAACAGCAATTATTGGCTTGTTGAAATCACCATCATTCATACCAGTTGCTCGCCAGAGCGCTCTGGCTCCGGCCATATTTCGACCGTGGGTTGATGTTCTGGATCGGTATGCAGGCATGAATACAGTCCTTCTACTGACTTGGGTGACAATACCAATCGCAGTTATTAACTATTATTGCGTTGGTTCATGATATTTCTGGAGAGAGCCCTGTTCCGGTATTACAACGCCCGATTCATGGCAATCATGCAGAATACCAGAAACCGTAATGCCCTGAAATTGGTTAATTAGGTGAAAGGATGGTTGCGATATGTTGGCACGATTGGTTTTTCACCCCTCACAGAACACTCACAGAAAAACGTCGGGCGCATAGCAGGCGATGCAGCCTGAGCCATGATGAAGCAAGGGTGAAAATGGCACCGAAAAAAAGCACAGAAAAAAAAAGCCGAAAGTAATTGTTCGCCTGCTCAGGATGATGACCTGAAGGAAGAGGCTGGAAAGAGAGATATCCACAGCGATATACCGTCGCCTTTGGGTATAAACTGGCGGTTACCTTCTCTTTATAATCGCATGGGAGCAAGGAATTCAGGCAGCAAATCTTAACTTGCGTTCTGAATAAATAGCCACCATATCGTCAATACCGGTTTGCTCATAAGGTCGAAGGCTGGATAGCACCATAGTCTTACGGCCCTCTCCCACCACAATGCCATTATCCTTGATCACAAAACCCAGAAAATACATTACCCCGCTTCCCTTCAACTTCAAGGGCTGCATCAGAGGCTTCCATCACCGGATTTTCAAGATCTACCCTGTTAAGGTGGATGGACATGCTTTCATAGATGACCAGTGGCCTCGCAGGATTGATCATTGTGTTGCTGTCTTTCATCAGCGGAACCAGAACATGAGGAAAGTTTTCCCCTGAGAAGGCAACATAACTGCGAATAAGCTGTTCAATCATCGCCTGGTTGTGATTTGACTCACCGTGACTTTCAATATCCAGATAATGCTTGCCTTTCAAATCAACGATGGCTTTGAGGTTTTCTTCCAGGGACTGAATTTTCAATTCCACATCACTGGACACCATACCGCTGAATTTAATCTTCATATCAGGCTGCAAACCTTCAGAAATCAGGACTTTTGCAAACAGCAAATCCCCTGGCACACAAAATCGCTTATGATCGATGTCATGAATAGGGTTAAAATCATTGGCAACCTGTTTGGCAAAATCGCTGGATTGCTGACGGGAAAAAGAGAAATGCTGATCTTGTAGTTCTGTGCAATATTGATCTAGAAACATATTTATAATTACTTACAGGCTATAACCTGTGTAGCCTTCCTGCCGGTGCTTGAAACAACTGCATTCATCTTACTGGATATTTTGTAAAGCGAGAAACAGGAAATCGTAGCGTTTTGTCTCTGAATGTTGATTCCATCAGGTCGAAGTCAATCAACTGCCCAATGCATAATCAATCCAGCTTTATATTTACTCTTCATCAGGAATAAATACAGATGCCGCAGATGCTCTTTCCAACTCCCTTTTGATTCGGACTATCTGTACTATTTGATTATTCCCTTCGGTTTTATGCGAATCTCGAATTTCCCGAAATAATGCTTCGGGTGATTGCTCAGATACTGTGCCATCCTCTTTGTATTTATTGATCCAGAATGGTTTTTCAATATCCAGTAACTGATTACATAAATCATTGAATCTTGAGATAGAATAATTCTGTTCTCTGGTATCAGGGCAGGGCGTAAGCTTCAAATAGACTGACGTATCAGTATTTTTGTGCCATACCTTTGCATTGCAGAGGTAATATTATCATGGCTGAATACATCACTCTATTCGACAGGTTACACACGCTGATAGATCCTCGTGATAAAGATCATGTGGTTTATACACTTCCTGAAGTTCTATTTATTGTCTATGTAAGCGTTCTAAGTGATTACTCGGAATGGGAAGACATGGAAGTATTCGCGAAGCATAACGCTGACTGGTTTCGACGCTATTTCCCTTATAGATTTGGGTTCCCTACACATTACACCTTACAAAAAGTCTGCTCACTCATTGACTCAAAAGCTTTCATGCAGCTATTCGTTGATTGGATGAGCGACCTGATCTCAGATATTAATACCCGTCGAATGGGGCCTTTTCCCGAAAAAAACGATAATGTCATCGCTATTGATGGTAAAGCGCTTCGTGGTTCACGTCCTGCAAAGGGAAAAAAAATGATCCAAATCGTCAGTGCTTACAGTTCCGAGCAGAAGCTGATATTGGGTTTTACTCCTATTGATAAAAAATCCAATGAAATTAAAGCCATTCCTAAAGTACTGGATATGCTTGTACTCGAAGGTGCTTTGATTACCAGTGATGCTATGGGGTGCCAGCGAGACATTTGCCAGAAGATCATTGATAAAAAAGCTGACTATTTGTTGTGCGTTAAAAATAATCAGCCTTCGTTGCACGCCAATATAGAGTCAGTATTTACTGAGCACATCGAAAATACGCCTGTGGACTCCGATAAGAGTTTATGTTTTGCAGAAACCATGGAAAAAAAACAGGGGTCGCTATGAGCATAGGCGTTGCTGGGTATTCAACGATATTTATCACAGAATTGATCCTGAAGATTTGTGGTCAGGGCTGAAACAGTGTGCCGCGATCCAGAGGGATAGACTAATAGGCACCAAGCAAACGACAGAGATCCACTTTTATATAAGCAGCAGAGTGCTGTCAGCTCAAAGCATGCTGTCATCGGTGAGGCACCACTGGAGCATTGAGAATGGCCAGCATCGTACTTTAGATGTCAGCTTCGGCGAAGACGCCAGTAAAATTCATGAACGTACAGCAACAAAGAATGTGGCAACCATTAGGAGGTGTTGTTTCAATGTACACAAACTCAGTTGTCGCTATGAGACAAAAAGCATGGCTCGACGGTTAAAGCTGGCAGGAATGGATGATAATTATCGAACAGAGCTAATATTAGAAAAATTCTAAACTATCGTGCTCCTGAAACTATTGCCCTGGGTATCAGGGTTTATCGTGGCTTTTCGCTTCAATTCAACTCCCTGCAACTCAATTTCCTTCAACGCGGATTTCAGAGTTCCAAATGCTTCGTCTGTTTGCTTATTGGCCAATGCTAATTCCGCCTTGTCCAACTGTCGGTTGGTTTTTTCACGGGGTGAAAGCAACAGACTCCTGACAGATTTGAATACCTGACCCACCGTTCGCTTTATCAGTACCAGTAATATCTGCTGTACCCAGCTTTTCCCAGCGCCCTCGGTCGTTAAATACCCTTTCGTTTTAACTGCAGGCGACGTTGACTCATCAACTCCGTGAACGGTTCGGCCAGTCACCATCTTCACAGGTTCTGATTCTGGAGCATTTTTTTGACTCTCATCGTTAGTATGCTGTTTACCTTTAACCATGCCCGGTTGATTCATTCTATCCATTCCGTCTTTCCTCATTCCTTTGCCCTTTAAATTCAATATAGCAATAAGCCGGTGGAACGTTGTTTTGTGCCATTCTGTTAAGCAGGACTGTTAAGCAGAACTGTCAACGACCCTGCATCTTCAAGTGCAACAGGGATATGCCATTATTTCGCAGTATTTAGTAACAACTTCTATACTTCCTTCCTTATAATCTCATCCGGTGTGCATCAACAATGGCCGAAGCTCCTGTATCCCAACGATTGCAGCATTATGATTCATTCTGGAATGCCTTCTGGATGCCATTTACCAGTAACAAACTGTTCAAATCTTCCCCGAGATTAATCAGTAAAGCATCTGGGATTTATTACTATTCGGAACACGGGCACAAAATACTGGATGGAACCTGTGGGTTATGGTGCTGCAATCTTGGTCATGGCAGACCTGAAATCATTAACGCAGTAAGCAAACAATTACAAACTCTCGATTATGCGCCCTCCTTTCAGGTTGGCCACGAACTGCCTTTCGCCCTGGCAAACCGGCTGCTTTCTTATCTACCTGAAAACTTCACCCAGGCTTTCTTTGTTAATTCAGGTTCTGAAGCTACAGAAACCGCCCTTAAAATGGCGCTGGCCTATCATCAGCTTAATGGCAATACGGGTAAAAAAAGACTGATTGGTCGGGAACTCGGTTATCACGGTGCCGGTTTTGCGGCTATTTCCGTGGGCGGCATAGAAAACAACCGTCGTCTTTTTCCTAATTTGCTGCAATATACCGATCATCTTCCGTCTTTGAGAACGGAGCAAACAGATGAAAGCCATTTCTTTACCCGTGGGGAGCCTGATACCGACAACACCAAAGCAGACGCCCTGCTGGATATTATTGCCAGACACGGAGCCGACACTATAGCTGCCGTTATTGTTGAACCCGTCTGCTGCTCAGGTGGTGTACTGATTCCTCCAAAAGGTCATTTGAAACGCCTGAGAGAAATATGCACCCGTCATGACATATTACTGATTGCCGATGAAGTCATCACTGCCCTGGGCCGTCTGGGTTGTCCATTCTCCAGCACCGATTACTTTGACGCAGTACCGGACATCATCATCACGGCAAAATCACTGGCTAATGGCGTTATTCCCATTGGAGCAGTGTTTTCCGACCAGAAGATTTATGACTGTTTTATGACCAACAGCGATACCCTGGTTGAATTTTTCCATGGTTACACTTTCGGAGCCAACCCTGCCGCCTGCTCTGCAACCATGGCCTGCCTTGATATCTGTGAATCAGAAAACCTTTTCCATCGGGCAAAGGATATTGAAGGCTATTGGGAGGATGCGGTTCATAGTCTCCGGGGATTACCCCATATAAAAGACATCAGAAATATGGGATTACTTGCGGGTATTGAGCTGTTGTCCGAACCTGGAGAACCCGTGGGAAAGAGAACCTGGAATCTTTTCCGTGCCTGTTTTGAAAAAGGCCTTCTTACCCGTGCAAATGGCGAGACTCTGGCTCTCTGCCCTCCCCTGATCATAGAGAAAAAACATATTGACCTGTTGATTGCCATTATCACCGATGAATTGAAACGTTTGCACTGATCTACCGAGAGGTTTTCATGAGCACATTATTACAGAATCACATTGGCGGAAAGCTCGTTAAGAGCACATCTATACGACAGATTGAGATTATTGATCCGGCAACAGAATCCTACCGGTGCAGTATTCCCGCTTCTAATGGTAACGACGTCGACAAGGCTGTAATTGCTGCACAACAAGCTCTGGAAGGTTGGCGACACACGCCTCCCATTGCCAGGGCCAGAATTCTGTTTCGATTCAGGGATCTACTTGAACAACAAAAGAAAACCCTTGCTGACCTTATATCCAAAGAGCACGGCAAAACCCATGAGGACGCCATGGCCGAACTCAGCAGAGCCATGGATGTTCTGGAATTTGCCTGCGGTATTCCCCAGCTGTTAAAAGGGGAGCACTCCCGTAATTCCTCATTACAGGTCGATACCTGGTCGCTGATGCAGCCTGTTGGGGTTTGTGCTGGCATTACCCCATTTAATTTCCCCGCCATGGTGCCTCTATGGATGTTTCCTATCGCACTGGGTTGTGGCAATACATTTATTCTGAAACCTTCTGAGAAAGATCCTTCAGCGCCCTCAATGTTTCCTGAGTTACTCCATGATGCAGGTTTGCCCGATGGTGTATTCAACCTCATCCACGGCGATTCAGAAGCGGTGGATTGTCTACTGAAGCACGCTGGCGTCAACGCTGTCAGCTTTGTCGGCTCAACACCTGTGGCTGAACATGTTTATAAAATAGCCTCCGGTACGGGCAAAAGAGTGCAGGCACTGGGAGGCGCTAAAAATCACGCCATAGTAATGCCTGATGCCGATCTCGATGAAGTAGCTGGTCAAGTGACCGGTGCAGCTTTTGGCAGCACCGGCGAACGCTGCATGGCCATTTCGGTGGTTGTAACGGTAGGGGATGACACAGGATCAAAACTGGTTGAACGACTTTCGTCGCGCATCAGTAAACTCTCAACAGGTGCATATCATGAAAAACCCGATATGGGCCCATTGATCAACCGTCAACAAAAAGAGAGAGTTCTGTCATTAATTGAATCAGGCATTAACGAGGGAGCAAGCCTGATAGTCGATGGCCGTGTAACGTCGAATAAAAATGGCTGGTTTGTTGGAGGCTGCCTTTTTGATCACGTCACCCCTGATATGCAGATTTATCAGAAGGAAATCTTTGGCCCTGTGCTCTGTGTAGTTCGGGCAGAAAACTATCAGGAAGCGTTGAAGATCAGTAACAGCCCTCAATACGGTAATGGCAGCGCCATTTTTACCCGCTGCGGAAAAACGGCACAACATTTTTGTGAACAAAGTGAAACAGGCATGGTGGGAATTAATGTTCCCATTCCCGTTCCGGTTGCCTGGCATTGTTTTGGAGGCTGGAAACGCTCACTGTTTGGACCTCTGCACATGCACGGCCCCGACGGTGTTCGCTTTTATACACGGATGAAAACCATTACGGCCCGCTGGCCTCAGCATACCAAAGATCAGGAATTAACGATGCCGGTGGTAGGCTGAATTTAAATGTTCACTCAATATTTTGTGATCTCTCTCTACCTGTCCAGCCTGGGCTTACTGGGTTTTCTCGCTTCAAGAAAGCTCAGGAACATGGATGATTTCTTTACCGGCGGAAAATCCCTGGGATTCTGGATAACCGCATTATCCACCCAGGCTACCGGTGAATCTGCCTGGCTTCTGCTCGGACTGACCGGGCTCGCGGCTATAGTGGGTGTCAGTGCATTCTGGGTCGTTATTGGTGAGTTTATTGGCGTGTTTATAGCCTGGTTTCTATTGGCGCCTCTGTTCAAAAAAAAAGCGGATCAGTGCCAGGCCAGAACAACCACCGATTATCTACTAAGTCGTTTCCCACTATCTGGCAAGCCTATTCGATGGCTTTCGGTCATTTCACTGGTGTGCTTCTGCACTATTTATGCTGCAGCAGAAATAGATGCAACGGGCACCATCATTGCCCAGAGTCTGGGATGGAATTATTTCAGCGGTGCGGCCATCGGCTTTCTGATAGTGACACTTTACTGCACTGCAGGTGGGTTTCTTGCTGTTGCATGGACAGATTGCGTACAGGGCATAATGATGATGTGCGCTCTGCTTATGCTGCCATTAATTGCCTGGTTTAGCCTGACCATTCCCGATGGGCTGATCAGTACTCTTCAATCCATTGACCCTGACCTGCTGAATTTGCTGGGCCCCGGTGACCCCGTATTAAACAGTTTTCAAATTATCGGATTTCTTGCTATCGGGCTGGGTTTTATCGGAACACCTCATATATTTGCCCGATTTATTGCAGTTAAAGATGGAAAAGAGATTCGCAAGGGGCGTTGGGTCGCTATCGTCTATACCTTGATAACGGACACGACTGCCGTAGTGATCGGACTGACAGGTCGTTGTATTTATACCAGGGCCGGTATGGACGCAGAGAGTATTCTGGGTAACGGTGGTCAGCATGTTATGCCCATGCTGACAGATCAGTTATTGCCGCCATTGTTAATCGGATTTTATATCGCGGCCATACTGGCTGCGATTATGTCCACCTTTTCATCTCTTCTTTTACTGGCCAGCAGTGCCGTCAGTTGTGACTGGTTCTGTCAAAAAGGAGCAAAAAAACTGTCGCCCGAAAAAGAAAAACAACTGTCCCGTTTTATCACCTGGATATTGGCATTCTGTGCCTTAATACTCGCTTTCCTGGTGACCTGGCTATCGCCGACTCATACCATTTTCTGGTTTGCTGTTTTTGGAATGTCCGGTATTACGGCCACGTTTTCACCCGCCATGATTCTGGGCTTACTCTGGCCGAATTATTCTTCTGCCGGAGCCGTTGCATCCATGGCCACTGGTTTTTTAACGGTATTGGCAGGTAAATTCTGGTTACAGCACATTGAAAACATTGGACCTTATTTCAGTGCTATGGAAAGTTTGCCTCCGGCCTTTCTGCTTTCACTGCTGACCGGCTGGATCTTCAGTATTATTAAACCGGATAGATCCTATACAGAAAAGAATCAGTCCCTGAATATAAGCCGGTAAAAATTAAACATGAAGATTTCATTGTGAAAGCATTCTACACAACACGACAGCGTTACATAGAATGCCAGACAGAAACGATGTTACAGGCCTACATTATTACGTTCCAGGGCTTGCTCGGCACGATAACTGGAACGAACCAGTGCCCCTGACACTATTTCCAGAAAGCCCTTATCGAGCCCCCACTGACGGTATTTATCAAACTCATCAGGCGTGACATAACGTTCTATGGGTAAATGATTAACCGTTGGCTGCAGATATTGTCCGAAGGTGACGATATCCACACCAATGGCTCTCAGGTCATTTAACACTTCATGAATTTCTTCTTCTGTTTCGCCCAATCCCAGCATGACACTGGTTTTAGTTAAAACATCCGGCCGGTATTTTTTAGCATGGGCCAGTACACTCAAAGTCTGATCATAACTGCTGCGAGGGTCCCGGACAGGATGAGTTAATCGTCGTACTGTTTCGACATTCTGGGCAAAAACAGTAATACCACTATCAACAACCGTTTCTACGTCTTTCAGGGCACCTTGAAAATCAGGTGTCAGCGCCTCAACCTTGGTATCCGGATTAGTTTGAATCACCTGTTGCACCACGCTGGCATAATGCCCGGCGCCACCATCCTCCAGATCATCACGGTTAACTGACGTCAGTACCAGATATTTCAATCCCATTAGTTTTACGGTATTGGCAGTATGTTCTGCTTCTTCCTTGTCCAGCCAGCCTTTTGGATTTCCCGTATTCACTGCACAGAATTTACAGGCTCTGGTACAGGTGTCTCCCATTAACATGATGGTTGCTGTGCCAGCACTCCAGCACTCATTGATATTGGGGCACATTGCTTCTTCACAGACAGTACTGAGCTTATGCTCATGCACCGTGCTTTTAACAGCCTTATATTGAGTGCCTGTTGTCGCTTTAATCCGTAGCCAGGAGGGTTTTCTTTTAACGGCTGAGATTGGAGCATCACCACGATTACTGGCCTTGATGCCATTTTTGATCGCAGTAATACCTTTATCATTGACAAATTTGGCCCCACTCTCGACCTGGACTGTGGGAATTAGGTTCTTGTCTTGCATAGAGAGGTAGCCATAAAATTTCTGATTCTTGATATAAGCCGGTGAGCAATTGCATTCACCTGCTTACTGATTATTATCAGTTGCCGGAGACCAGCGCTCCCCCCTAGGGAAGCCCGGATTCTTTTTCTATCCGGACTCTATTATATCCAAGTTCTGCACTCAGGTATTGTAACAAGCTGTTGCCGACCTCCTGAAAATCTGAAAATTCAGTATGATCCGCCAACTGCGTTACCGCCAGCCCCTCATAGCCGCATGGATTTATCCGGCTGAAAGGCTCCAGGTTCATATCCAGATTCAGGCTTAAACCATGGTAGGAACGCATTTTTCGAAATCTCAAACCCAGGGCCGCTATTTTGGCATTTTCAACATAAACCCCAGGCGCCTCAGGTTTCGCGTAAGCTTCAATGCCTTTACTGTGCAGCAAGTTGACTATGGATTGCTCGATAGCCGTCACCACGGCCCTCGGCCCCTTACCAAGACGGCGAACATCCAGCATCAGATAGATCACCAGCTGTCCGGGTCCGTGATAGGTGACCTGACCTCCCCGATCGACCTGAACCACCGGAATATCACCCGGCATCAGGACGTGTTCAGGTTTACCAGCCTGTCCCTGGGTAAAAACAGGATCATGCTCAACCAGCCATACCTTATCGGCTGATTGCTCATCACGCTGTTCTGTGTAGGCTTTCATGGCTTGCCAGACTGGCTCGTAAGCCTGACGGCCCAGAAATCTGGCCAGAAGGGTTCTTTCCTGCTCTGGCATTACAACACCATCTGAATACGGCCGCTGGCCTTGAGCTCTTCAAACAGCTCGCTCAGCTGTTGTTCACCGGTTGCAACAATAGTGACTGTGGCCGACAGATACTTTCCTGTACGACTTGCTTTCATGGCCACTTCACCATTAAATTCCGGTGCATGTTTTTTTACAATGCGAACGACAAATTCTTTATAATCAGGTGCAGCCACGCCCATTATCCGTATGGGGTAATCGCAGGGAAACTCAATCTTTGGTGCTTCCTGCTCACTCATATCTCTTACCTTCACTTACTATCAAAACCGCCAGCGTTTATACCCACCGCCTTTCAAAAAGGCGTTATTGCCTCATCTTGAAATCCAATGGGTATAGTAGCTGGCGGATCAAAAAACTGTCATATTATAAAAATAATATCAGGAAAATAATCCGGTGAAGAACAGTACAATACTGTCCCAGACCCGCTTGAAGAAGCCGCCTCGCTCAACTGCCTGTTGGGCTACCAGGGGCACTTCACGAATTACCTTGTCTTCCAGCATGACTTTCACCACACCGATCTGCTGACCAATTTCAATCGGGGCTTCCAGCATAGGCTTGATATCCATGGATGCTGTCAGGCTTTTACCACTCCCCCTGGGAACGCTGACCACCAGATCATCATTAATTCCAGCCGTAATTTCGCTGATGGTTCCCTTCCAGACCTTGATTGTCTGCAGAGCTTCGCCACCCTTTTTAACATCAACATTTTCAAAGAAACGGAAACCATAGGTCAACAATTTCTGAGCTTCACCAGCTCTTTGCTTTTCACTTTTTGCCCCCAGAAGTACAGCTACAAGACGTCTGTCGTCACGTTTGGCTGTGGCGGCAAGATGATAACCTGTAGCTTCAATATGACCGGTTTTTAAACCATCCACATAAGGGTTGGTCCATAGCAGTCGATTGCGATTTGCCTGCCGACGCAGTGGCTTGCCGGTTTTTTTATCGACACCATACTGATAGTATTTTTCTGCGTATGTCGGGTATTGTTCAGGGTAATCCCGAACGATGTGTTTACCCAGAATCGCCAGATCACGGGCTGTCGAGTAATGGTTTTCAGCCGGCCAGCCAGCCGCATTCTGGAAATTAGTATTGTTCATGCCAAGCTTTTTGGCAGTGCCTGTCATAAGCTGTGCAAAGGCATCCTCACTGCCGGCTATATGTTCTGCCATGGCAACGCTGGCGTCATTCCCAGAAACAATAATAATGCCTTTCAACAGTTCCGATACCGGTACACGCTCACCCACTTCAATGAACATGGTGGATCCGCCCATACCCCAGGCTTTTTCACTGATCCGAACCATATCATCACGCTTGATATTGTCATTGGCCAGTTCCATTTCAGCGATATAAGCCGTCATCATTTTCGTTAAACTGGCCGGATGCATAGTTTCATCCGGGTTTTCAGAAGCCAGCACATCACCGCTGTCGACATCCATCAGGATATAGCTTTTTACCGAAACTTTCGGGGGTGACGGGATCAGACTGACGGCCTGCGCCTGGGTAGCTGATACGAAAAATACAGCGACCATAAAGCCGATCCAGCGCCGGGTGGTAAATAGTTTATTGCTCATCCAGTCAGTTGCTCTGAGTAATCGAAATAGAGATATTATATAGGCCAGATCCTGATAATTTAACCGTGACATCTATCCACAGTCTCAAGATATGGTTCAGAAGAAAATCTAAAGGGTATTTTCCTCTGGCACAGATTGTCTTTCTTCATAGACAAGCCATGGCGTGTCGTATGATGCAGACGACAGGTTTTCCAGAATGGATTCCAGATGATCAGGACTTTCAACTGGACCAATGCGTACCCTGTACACTGGAACGTCTTCGTCCCCGGTAACAACCTTGGCCTGAACACCGAGCTTACCAGAGACATCTCTTCTGAGCATCTGGGCACTGTGAAAATTTGTCACCGCTGCCAGCTGAAGATAAATCAGCTGATCATCATTTTTGTGAAAAGCCGATTTGGTAAACGACTCAGGATTTATGCCTTCGATGCGGACATTAGCAATACCCGCTTCGGCATACCCAAGCTTGAGGGCTGCCACATAAGATAGATCAATCAATCGATCTCCGTAAAAAGGTCCCCTGTCATTCACTCTCACAACCACTGAGAGACCATTATCCACATTGGTTACTTTTACATAAGAAGGCAAAGGCAGGGTTTTATGTGCCGCAGTCATTTTGTACATATCATAGACTTCGCCATTAGCCGTCTGTTTGCCATGAAACTTGGTTCCATACCAGGAAGCCAGGCCCACTTCAGAGTAGCCATTGGCTGAATCTGAAGGTACATACTCAATGCCTCCTACCTCATAAGGGTCATTCTTCAATGGCACCTGAATGGGAGCAGGAATAGCATCCGGTATTTTACCGAAATCCACATGGCCTTCAGGCGCTGCGTCCTTAACAGCCACAGGAGAGCATCCCGTTCCCAGGATAATCATTGCTACGATAATCCATTGTCTGGCAAAGGACTGTTTGTACTTAAAACTAGAAAACAATTCCATAGGCTGAATTAATAATACCGTTCCTGCCATGCTCAATGAATAATACGCGTCGCACTGACAATCGGATATTCCATAGCGGACATTCTCGTTCCTGGCACAGTCGTAAAGTTATTTAATAAAATATCGGGGCAATCAGCGCTTACTGGTACCAGCCAGCCCGTTTTTCCCGGGTTTGGATTTCATATAGCTCGACTTTACCGCTTTTGCCAATTGATGAACGGCCAGAGCATACATCGAACTTCTATTGTATCGGGTAATGACATAAAAATTATCCATACCCAGCCAATATTCAGGACCGTTTCCACCCTTCATTTTCATGGGCAGTACCGTGGCTCCGGTTGGCACTGGTGTAACAGGTTTCCATCCTGATTTTTCTACCTGAAGGTATTTTTTATCGGGTTTCAAACCAGTAGACAGCACTTTTTCATATTTGGTTCCGGAAACCTTGGCGACAACGGCTACAGGCCTACCTTCTTTCCATTTGTGCAGTTTTAGATAGTTGGCGACACTGGCTATGGCATCTTCATTGGTTTTCCAGATATTAGCCTGTTGATCGGATGTTGCATCGACGGCATAAGCACGATAACTGGAAGGCATAAACTGGGGTATCCCCATAGCGCCTGCGTAAGAACCCGTCAGCTCGGTAGCATCCAGTTTTTGTTCGCGAACCAGGATCAGAAAGTTTTTAAGTTCTTTTCTGAAAAACGCTTCCCGTCGGGGAAAATCGAACCCCAGGGTTGTCAGGGTGTCGAGAACCTTAAATCCGCCAGTTTGACGCCCGTAATAGGTCTCTACACCAATGATCGCCACTATAATCCGGGCCGGAACACCGTATTTTTTTTCAGCTCTGGACAGGGCTTCAGCATTCTCCTGCCAAAACACTACCCCTTTTTCAATACGTTCAGGGGTAATGAAAATTTTGCGATAGTCTTTCCATTCAAGATGACCTTCAGCCGGTCTGCTGATTAACTCCAGAGCTCGCTCTGATTTTTTTGCCTGACCGAGAATCGCTTCAAGAGATTCTCTGGAAAACGCTTCGCTACTGACGAGTTCATCAATAAATTCTTGAACTTCAGGCCTATGCACGTAGCCCGCAGGCTCACTCTCAGCAAATACAGATGATCCCCAAAGAGATACAACCGCTGCCATGCAAAATTTTTTTAATCTCATTGACACGCACTGCTCCCTAACTCGTACTCCACCCTGATTCACTAACACTAACCGACGATACCTGTTATTACCATGCTATAAGGGCAGACAAACTGAAATATTCCTGAATCATATGATCAATTTCAGGTGTCAATTCTTCCCTTGCAAGCGCTCCGGAAGCCAAAGGATAAAATGTAAAATAATCGCAAATCAGTTTAGTTTGATTTCCGTTACCTTGAGGCGCCCAAAAAACTACGATGGGTATGTACAGACATTAATAGTCCGAATCCGGCCATAAGGGTAACCAGAGAAGTTCCGCCCCGACTGACAAGCGGCAGGGGCACACCCACCACAGGGAGAATACCGGTGACCATTCCGATATTTACAAAAATATAGACAAAGAAGGTCAGAGTGATACTGCCAGCCAGTAATCGACCGAACAAAGACTGAGCATGCAGAGTAATAAACAGACCACGACCAATAATCAGTGAATAGATCAACATCAGAACCAGTCCACCGGTCAAACCGAACTCCTCTGCCAACACCGCGATAATGAAATCCGTATGACTTTCAGGAAGAAAGTCCAGATGAGACTGGGTTCCCTGCAACCAGCCTTTGCCATACAACCCACCGGAACCTATGGCAATGGTTGACTGGATGATATTCCACCCTGATCCCCAGGGGTCACTTTGCGGATTCAGAAATGTAAGTACCCGCTGTTTCTGATAGTCATACATCAGATAATTCCAGAGTACGAAAACGGCAGGTATAGCCATTAAGACAGCAGAAAAAATAATACGCTTTCTTAATCCACCAATCAGTAATACAAAAATTCCGGACGCTCCGATAAGGAGCGAGGTTCCCAGATCAGGTTGTTTGGCGATGAGTACGACCGGCACCCCGATAATTATCAGAGATATAATGACGTCTTTGAAAGTAGGTGGCAGTGAACGTCTGGCAAGAAATGCTGCCATAACAATAGGCATAACCAGCTTGATGATTTCTGACGGCTGAAAACGAAACCCCGGTAACTGTATCCAGCGTTGGGCTCCCTTGGATTGAATACCCACAAACAGGACAGCCAGTAGCATCAGCACACCACCGGCGTAGATCCACTTGGCCCACTGCATCATTATTCTTGGAGAAATCTGGGCAATAATAATCATTCCGACAAAACTGACACCAAGATAAACAGCCTGCCTGATAACCACATCCATATCTTTTCCGGTAGCGCTGTACAGAATAAACAGTCCGGATCCACAGAGCAGTAACAGCGCTCCCAGCAGGAAAAAATCAATATGCCATTTCAGGGAAAAATCTGAGGCTCTGTTTAAACTATCCAGAGTGTCAAGCTGTCGTACAAAATCCTGGTTAGCCATTACTGAATCCCCTTTTGCTGTTTTAAACGGGGTAACAGATAGGTGTCCATTACTTTACGGGCCACGTTGGATGCACCTTTACTGTTTTCCAGAATAACCGCTATGGCTATCTGAGGGTCTTCCACCGGAGCAAATGCAATAAATAGACTGTGATCTCTCTCAAATTCCTTCAGTTTTTCAGCATCATATTCTTCCCCCTGGGCAATACTGACAACCTGTGCCGTACCGGTTTTTCCGGCCATCCTGTACTTCAGGCCCCGCCCTATCCGCCAGTTGGCTGTCCCTCTGGGGGAACTGACCACATCTTCCATGGCACTGATAATCAAATCCCAGCTCTTTTCATTTTCCTGATCGGTTTTTCCCAGAAAAATGTCTCCCCCCCAGTTTTCGCCTTGCACATCAGGAAAATCACCTTTCACCAGCCGGGGCTGAATATGTTTACCGCGATTGGCAATAATGGCTGTAGACTCAGCCAGCTGAAGCGGGGTGGCCAGCATATAGCCCTGGCCAATAATGGCAATAACCGTTTCTCCCGGATACCATGGTTTACCATAAGCACCTCTTTTCCATTCCCTCGATGGTAATAACCCGGGGCGTTCTTCAAGAATATCTATTCCGGTTCTTCGCCCCATGCCGAACTGGCTGACAAATTCATGGAGTTTATCGACTCCGAGCTTACTGGCCTGGTTATAGAAATAGGTGTCATTTGAGACAATTATGGCCCGCTGCAGATTAACCCAGCCATGACCGGAACGCTTCCAGTTACGAAATCGATGTTCGCTGCCAGGAAATTGAAACCAGCCTCGGTCAAATACCCGATCTTCCGGCTTCACCAGATTATTGGCCAACAGGGCCAGTCCCATCATGGGCTTAACAGTCGAGGCTGGCGGATACTCACCAAGAGAAGCCCGGTTGTAGAGTGGACGATCAATATTCGTGTTCAGACCATTGAAGGTTTTTGTGTCTATTCCGGTCACAAACAGATTTGGATCAAAAGACGGATTACTGACCATGGCCAGAACACCACCGGTCTTAGGGTCCATGGCCACAAGAGCACCACGTCGGCCATTAATCGCCTGAACAGCCCTCTTTTGTAAATTGGTATCCAGATAAAGCTGTAAATCCTGCCCCGATTCCGGATTTACTTTTTTCAGAACCCTCAGAACACGACCACGAGCATTGGTTTCTACTTCCTGATACCCCGGTTTCCCGAGTAAAACCCCTTCATAGGAACGCTCAATGCCTATTTTCCCCACTGTATAAGTGCCTGAATACAACAAGGGATCCAGCCGTTTAAGATCCCGGTCATTAATACGACCAACATAACCCACGCTGTGAGCAAACGTGGCGCCTTCAGGGTAGGAACGAATCAATTCAGCATTTATTTCCACACCATGGAGTCGAAACTGATTCACCGAAATACGGGCTATTTCTTCATCAGTCAGGTTGAATTTGAGAGGAACACTTTCAAAAGGACGTCGTCTCTTTATTCTCTGACGAAAACGATTTAATTCATTTTCTGACAGGGAAACAATGTCTTCAAGGGATGACAGCAACGCTTCAACATTCTCAGTTCGCTCACGAACAATCGATAGAATATGACTGGAACGATTCATCGCCAGCAAGCTGCCATTCGTATCGTAAATCAATCCGCGGATGGGGGGCACCGCCTGCAGCAAGACCCGATTCTCGTCCGACTGCGTTGCCAGCTCATTGTATCGGACAACCTGCAGATAAAAGAGTCTGGAAATCAGTCCCATAACCAGCAGCAGCATGAAACCGATGGCTACCCAGACCCGGATGTTTACAATTCTTTTCTCTGCCCCATGGTCCTTTAAGGTGTCCTGCGGCATGTCAGTTCTCTATCATCTATCTATGGTACTGATTATTTAAATGAAACAGTTGCTGCCTGATACAATATTACAGCAACTGTAACGTCTACCAGTCACGTCTCTTTCGACTCCCCAGTCACAGGGAAGCGATTACTGTTATTTGTGATAGGGGTGATTATGCAGAATACTCCAGGCACGATACACCTGTTCTGCAACCACCACTCTTACCAGCGGGTGAGGTAAAGTCAATGGCGACAAAGACCAGCGCTGATCAGCCTTTGCAGTACAGGTCACATGCAGTCCCTCCGGACCTCCCACCATCAGACTGACATTTCTGCCACCGTGAAACCAGTCTGACATTTTTTCGGACAGCTGCTCTGTGCTCCACGCTTTGCCGAGGATTTCCATGGTAACAATCAAATCACCCTGTCCAACGGCAGCCAGCATCTGGTTGGCTTCCTTTTCCTGAAGCCTGCTGATATCAGCACCCTTACTGCGACGTCCCAATGGAATTTCCACCAGTTCCAGCTTCAGGTCGTGTCCAAGTCTACGACTGTATTCCCGGTAGCCCAACTCTACCCATTCCGGCATTTTTGAGCCAACGGAGATCAATCTGATTCGCATCAGGACGGCTCTGCAGCAACCAGAGTTTCACCATCCCAGAGTCGTTCCAGATCATAAAACTGTCGTGTAGCTGGCAACATGATATGAACAATCACATCGCCCAGATCAACCAGCACCCAGTCCGATTTATTTTCACCTTCAATCCCGAGGGGACGAATGCCATTCTTTTTGCATTGGATAGCAACATTATCAGCCAATGATTTAACATGGCGATTTGATGTACCACAAGCAATGACCATATGATCGGTCAAACTGGTCTGTCCGGCGACGTTCAGGCAGGTAATATCATTGCCCTTGAGTTCTTCAATTGCCTCAACAACCAGTTGCTTCAATTCATCAGAATGCATAAATTATTTAACACACCTCTTACAATATTTTTCAATAATAAACAGTCATATCATTGATATGACTTGCAGGCTCTCAATATTGCATAATGATGTCAATATTGAGGCTGTCCAATAAACGGAAATCCACTAAAGATCACCCAGCTATCCAATAGCCTTGGCAGATGAAGTGGTGAAAAACGACTGATTCTTATTAATTCCGTATATGCCCATCACCAAAGACGACGTATTTCTGCGATGTCAGACCTTCAAGCCCAACAGGGCCACGGGCATGTATTTTATCCGTAGAAATACCAATCTCAGCTCCCAACCCATATTCAAAGCCATCAGCAAATCGGGTTGAGGCATTAATCATAACAGAACTTGAATCAACTTCTCTAAGGAAGCAGCGGGCCCGGGTATAATCTTCTGTAACAATACTGTCCGTATGATGTGAACCATATAGGTTAATATGATCGATTGCCTCAGCCATATCAGCAACTACCTTAATGGATAACAGAGGCCCAAGATATTCTGTTACCCAGTCTTCCTCGGAAGCAGGGTTCACTGTCGGCAGTAACTCACAGGTCTTTGGACAACCACGAAGCTCTACACCCAGCTTTTGATATTCGACAAACAGCTCAGGCAACAGTCGCTGGGCTACTGCTTCATGTACCAGTAGCGTTTCCATGGCATTACAGACACCATAACGGTGCGTTTTCGCATTGATGGCAATCTGTATAGCCTTGGAAAAATCTGAACGATCATCCAGATAAACGTGACAGATACCATCCAGATGTTTGATAACAGGCACCCGGGATTCACGACTGATACGTGCTATCAGACTCTTCCCACCACGAGGAACAATCACGTCAACGTATTCAGGCATGGTAATTAACGCCCCTACGGCAGCCCTGTCCACTGTTTCTACAACAATAACAGTATCTTCAGGCAGTCCGGCAACAGCAAGCCCTTCCCGGATACAACCGGCAATGGCTTGATTAGAATGTATGGATTCACTGCCTCCGCGGAGAATCACTGCATTGCCTGATTTCAGGCAAAGGCTGGCCGCTTCAACAGTCACATTAGGTCGTGACTCGTAAATAATGCCAATGACCCCCAGTGGGACACGCATTCTACCCACCTGAATGCCTGAAGGCACATACTTCATATCATCTATAGTGCCCACAGGATCGGGCAGTGTAGCAACCTGACGCAACCCTTCGATCATGGAATCTATTCGATCATCATTCAATTCCAGACGATCGAGCATGGCCGAATCCAGCCCACGCTCCCGGCCATTCTCCAGATCTTTTCTGTTAGCATTTTTCAGCTGGCCACGATCACTTCCCAGTAAACCCGCGATTGTCAGCAGCGCACGGTTCTTCAGTTCTGTGTCAGCTTTCGCAACTTCTTTACTGGCCGCACGAGCCCTTTCTCCCAGAATACGCATGTACTCTGTCACTTGATCAGACAAGTTCATTCTCCTGCCCAAGATTAAATCAGGCTTCAGTGAGTCTATTTGTGCTTATTATATCAATCAGCCACAGGCATGGTGAACTCAAATATGGTGCCACCTTCCGGGTGTCGCTTAAAACTCAGCTTGCCACCATGGGATTGAATAATTGAGTGACAGACCGTCAAACCAATTCCCATACCTTCTTTTTTAGTGGTATAAAACGGTGTGAACAGTTTCTCTTCCGCATCATCAGCCAACCCGTAACCACGATCAATCACCGATACTTTGACAAAATGATCCCCGGACTTCTTCAACTGAACAACAACACCTAATCCACGGGTTTCCATATCGCACATGGCTTCCATACCATTACGGATAAGATTCAGAGCCACCTGCTGAATCTGAACTGGATCAACCTTTACCAGGGGTAAGTTGTCTTCCTGATCCAGATGTATTTCAAGACTGTTATTACGGGCATCAACCTCTGCCAGCTTATAGGTGTCTTTAATCAGCTTGCCCGGGTCAACACTGGAAAGCACATGATCCGGTTTTTTCACGAAAGATCGGATTCTGGCAATAATATCTCCTGCACGGCGAGCCTGGGTATTGATCTTGCTCATGGCTTCTTCAAGACCAAAATCATCTTCTAATTCCAGCCGCCCGAGCATTCGACGCGCCACCTGCGCATAGTTTGAAATAGCCGTAAGGGGTTGATTCACTTCATGGGCAAAACCAGCGGCCATCTCCCCCATGGTGCTCAGCCGGGATACATGGGTCAGTTTGTGTTTCTGGGATTCCAACTCATCAAGAGCATTCTGTAATGCTTTTTTCTGCCGTTTTTTTTCAGAAATATCCCTGAATACCACCACGGCACCGTTGGGTAAATCATCACCCGTAATAGGAGTGCATGAATAGTCCACAGGAAATGGAGTGCCGCTGAAATGCCTGAACACACCATCTTCCACTACTTGGGTCACCCCTTTATTTAGAGAAACCTGAATGGGTGTCAACAGATGGCTGTTTTCAACATCGGTTTGATTCACCAGCATTAATTCTATGAGACTGGAGCTGATCAGACGTTCAATGGGCCAGCCTGTCATGTTCGCCGCGGCCTGATTGGCAAAGGTAATCAAGCCCTGGTCATCCAGGCCAAAAATACCTTCATTCATACTCTCAAGAATTCGTGCCTTATCGGCTTCCAGCTCACGATTTCTGGCAGACAGTGCCCTCTCCAGCTTATGAATTTTCAGCTGGGTTTCTACCCGTGCGATCACTTCTTCGGCCTGAAACGGCTTGGAAATAAAGTCCACAGCGCCGGTTTCAAGTCCGCGAACTTTATCCTTGGTATCATCCAGAGCAGACAGAAATATTACGGTAATATTGAAGGTTTCAGAATTTTCCTTGAGCTGACGGCACACTTCATAGCCATCCATTCCCGGCATCATAATATCCAGCAAAACCAGCGCGGGCTTTGCTTTTTTGGCAATACGAAGCGCACTCTCACCATTCTTGGCAATCAACAGTTTATAATCACGCCCATTGAGTGTTTGTAATAACACCTGCAGATTGGTGGGATTATCATCTACCAGCAGAATACGTTCTGCCTCTTCCGCTGATTCAGCAGGAGTTTCAGCCTGATACATCTTAAGCTAACCCTGAATTTCAATTAACTGACGGCAGCCGGTTTCCATGGAAAGTAATAACTGCAGATTCTTGAGATACAGCATGGCATCTTCGGAGGGATTTTGCCTGAATTACCCCAGAGTCACCAGATAAACTCTCTGGGTGTATTTCAGGACTATTCCATTTCGTGTTTCAATAGACACTTATAATTTTCATTCAACTGCTCGGCTTTAACGGAAAGATATATGAAAGTTCTGCTGATTGGGGGAACCGGACAGATCGGTTACGAAGTTAAAGAACTCCTGAGTGAAAAGGGTATTCTTTGCTACGCCCCGGACGAACAAGAACTCAACCTTGAAGAGCCCGGACAAATCATTGACTGCCTGACCCGTTATCAGCCCGACATGGTTGTAAATGCGGCTTCTTATAACAGTCCTGTACAAGCGGAGAATGAGCCCTCCCGGTGCTTTAAAATCAACCGTGACGCTAGCGTCCAACTTGCCGATAGCTGCGAGCGTCTGGGCGCAATACTGATCCATATCTCTTCATATCGTATTTTTGACGGGCTGAAAAAAGACGCTTACACAGAAAAAGATACGCCCAATCCGGTGGGTGTACTGGCCACCAGCCGCTGGCAGGCAGAACAGCAAATCAGGGAACGCTGCCCCCGTCATATTATCCTGCGATTATCCTGGGTAATCAGCATACGAAGAAGAAACCTGCTCTGCCATTTATTGGATCAGGTCAGCCAGCAACAGGAAGTGTCTGTCAACTCCGACCAGCTTGGATGTCCCACGCCTGCAGGGGACGTTGCCCGCGCCATTGTCGCTATTCTGCAACAGCTGAACTGCGGAGCAGACGTGTGGGGAACCTATCACTTTTCTGCCTCTGAGCCAGTATCTGAAAACAGTTTTACCGAAATTGTTATTTCAGAAGCCTCACAGTATCAAGCGCTCAAGGTTCGCAAGTTACGAATGGATAAAATCAATGACAAGGAGGGCATTCAGCCACCCGCCAATGCCAGTCTTGATTGCACCAAGATTCTTAATACATTTGGCATTCATACCAAGCCGTGGAGAAATGCCCTGGCTCGCCTGATTAAAAACTATTACATACAACAGGAAAAACCCTGAAGCCATCAAGGTAATTTATGAAACATTCTCAATATGACATTTCATTGCTTGGAAAAAAACAGCTGACGGATCAAACCGTACAGCTCAGCTTTGCCTTTGAAATTAGCAATGATCAGACGGAGAGAGTTAACTTTGACTATACGGCTGGCCAATTTATTCAGCTACTGTTTCAGCATGAAGAGAAATTAATTAAACGAAGTTACAGTATTGCTAATTCACCAGATGACTTTAAAAAAAGAGGGGTTCTGGAAATCACAATCAGTTATGTGGATGGTGGAATCGCGTCGACATTTTTTTCTGAAGCACACCCCGGATTGAACATGAAACTCGCCGGGCCCTTTGGCATACTGACCGCACCGGAGGCTCCCAAAGGTCAGCTGGTACTGGTTGGCACAGGTACCGGAATAGCACCTTATCGGGCTATGCTTCCAGAGCTGGAAAAGCTGGCAACTGACGGCACTGCAATAACTGTCATTATGGGTGCTCGTCATCGTCAGGATGTAATTTATTCAGAAGATTTCAGCCGAGTTGAAACCATAAATTACCGCCAGTGCCTGAGTCGTGAAACTGCCCCCGTCGAACGGCAAAATGAATATGCCGGCTATGTCCAGCAGCAGTTTCGCTTACTCAACCTGAATCCCGAGCTGGACCTGGTTTATCTCTGTGGTAACCCACACATGATTGATGACGCAGTGGCCGAATTAAAAGAAACCGGCTTCTCAGTGCGACAGATCAAACGGGAGAAATATGTTTTTTCCGGTCATTAATCCACAGGCACAAAAACCAGAATAACCCAAGACCAAATCCGGCAAGCACATCACTCAGCCAG
>CBDBOO010000054.1:0-13930 GCA_965208385.1 Endozoicomonas sp. | reverse complement strand
TAAAAACAGGGATGCGGCCATAGACTTGCTCTGGCAGGTCAAAGGAGAATCTGCCCGTTTAGCGGCAGAGCTGACCGGACTGGTTCAGGCAAAAACTCTGACCCGGGATCGGACAGGAAAGCGAGGCGTGAGATTGGATGGAAAACGGTTGCACCGAGCAGCTTTGAACGATGGTCGTCTGTTTAAACAACCATCAGAAACCATTGCTGTCAGTGCCGCCGTTCATATCTCTCTTGATATATCCGCCTCTATGGGATCACGAATGACACTGGCCAGAGAGGCCGTATTGGCACTGGTTTATGCATTAAAGCAGATCAATGGTGTTGCTGTATCAGCGTCAGCCTATCCGGGCACTCAGTTTGATCGGGTATATCCTGTGGTAACGGACAATGAACCCACTCAAACAGTCGCTGAAAGGCTGCTTGCCCTGGAAAGCCATGATACAACCCCCATGGCTACCGGGCTCTGGCATGCAGTGCATCAGGTTTGCCAGATAAACAAGGAACGTCGCCTGATACTGATGATCACGGATGGACAGCCAGATATTGATCACCTTAACCCGTTGGTTGATCTGGTCTGCCGTTGTCAGCAGTCCGGCATTGATGTGGTGGGTATTGGGATTAATGTGCCGATAGTGAATGAGCTTTTTCCAAAAAGTTTGGTGATTGACTCGTTGGAGCAGTTGCAGTGTTCGCTATTCCAGCAGGCTCGACACTGGCTCATTGGCGGATAAAAGGCGCCCTTCATACCCAGATAATGGCTATGAAGGGCACAATACAAATGCTAAATCTGCCGTGTCTGATACCAATGCATAAGCGTGACCATAATTCGGGGCACTGAAGGTTTGCCAGACATGACCGGAGAACAAAATCAGAGAAGACAGAACGAAGTACTATAAATGTGTCCAAGAAAACGATAAACCACAAATAACAGGTATATTCTGTCGGAAATCGAAACTTTTCCTTCATAATTCCTTCAAGAAAAGGCAGTATCATTCTACAAAAATAATAACGAGCCTTAGGGAATCAGCTCATTGACTGCCTCAGTCCATCAAATCCCGGAGTGGTAGCGTGCCTGAATTTTGCTGATTTCAGCAAACTGAATACAGCTAAACAGGCACGATGATATCTCTATCCCTACCGCCGTCATTCCGTGCGCCGCCGCCACACTGCCGTCATTCCGTGCGGACCACGGAATCCAAAACACAGGGAAGTGAAGCTAAACCACACTCAACGGCAAGAGATAGATTCCGCATATCGCGACCTTTATCGCCGTCATTCCGTGCGCCGCCGCCACACCGCCGTCATTCCGTGCGGACCACGGAATCCAAAACACAGGGAAGTGAAGCTAAACCTCACTCAACAACAAAAGATGGATTCCGAAAGTCGCCAACACTCCCGCCGTCGTTCTGTGTGGCGCCGCCACACCGCCGTCATTCCGTGCGGACCACGGAATCCAAAACACAAGGAAGTGAAGCCAAACCTCACTCAACAACAAAAGATGGATTCCAAAAATCGCCAACACTCCCGCCGTCGTTCTGTGTGGCGCTTATTATTCAGCTTCCAGGAATCCATATTGCAGGGGCAGCAAACTAAATGTCAGCAAAAAAGTCGTAGCTTCTCAATAAGTGCTGGAGATCGGAAATAACCGTGTAAAACCATAGTGCATAATCCTTGCCTCCCAAGGGCTTAGTAAAATTGGTACTTTGGTTTACCAGCACTTATTGAGAAGCTACGAAACTACAGTATTTCTGCCTTTGTTCAGTTTTTTAAATACATCAGTTTGAAATCTAAGTCGATTCTTTATCAACCTATCTATAAAAACACTTTTTCTTGTTGCTGTCTGCGTGAGTTACCAGAGAAGAATTATTTAATGTTGTAAATATATGGCTGTCCTCAATTATTGTATTACTCCAGCATAACGTTACTCACCCGATCTGAATGTCTCTCAAGCAAGCACTTCCTTATAGCTTTCCCTTTTCAGGGAGTGCCGAATCCGGGTATTCATAAAGTTTTCACCACCAATCCCTGCCAACCAACCTGCAACATCATCTCGCGCCTCATGAGGCACACCTTCCCAGGCCGACACTGAGCGTTGCACCATCCACTGAAGAAAAGAAATCTGTATCCGGGAACCCGTTTCCCCGCCAACGCGGAATTCCCCTTCCCCTACAATTCTGGACACCCGGGTGGCACCGGGGTTTTCCTCTACATAGCGGTCAACCGCATCAACTACTGTGCGACAGAATTCAAATTGTTCAGCGAATATGCCGGAAAGAATCGGCTCAAGGGTGTCCGGGATCTGATCATCATCCAGAAAATCTCCAGTCACCTTTTCGTCCGGTTCCTGCAGCCGTTTAAACCAGGCCCGAATCGCCGGACAGTTATCAAACATAACGGTTGTGCCCGGATCACGACACAGATGTGCCCAGAGCGGGCCATACAAACTAAAGTCGCCGATACAGGGCCTGTTGCCCAGAACAAAGTCATGTTGTTGAAAATGCTGCTCCAGTAATTGCAGCAGATTAACCGTATACGTTTCCAGCCCTTTGGCTGCAGCCCCTGTTACACCCAGCTTCGGTAGATATCCGCGCATCTGTTTACTGAGACGTTCGCCAATCATCCGTTGAAGAAACCCGGGGCCCCAGGGCAAACTGTTGCGGCCAAATTCATCAATGGCAAACCGGTAGTTTTCCGGCACAGTCCAGCGATAATGAAGAGCCGACATACAGAGCCATTCATCGCCATGCAGTTCCAGCAGATTGGCAACAATTTTTTGTTTAGGTGACCGTGGATAAACAGGTTTATCAGGATATCGTTTTTCAAAATGATCAATAATCTCTGACGAATCCTGCCACCAGTCACCATCCGGCGTTTCTACCGTTGGCATAACGGCCCGGCCAACATGCCTGGGAATCTCCCGACCGAGTTTAAATATACCCGGAGCGACCTCCCTGTGAGGGATGCCCTTGTAACGCAGATAAGCAACCACTTTCTGGGTATAGGGAGAAACCTGCCAACCGTAAATCGTATAAGTATCTACCATAATCTGTTCAGCAGGATGACTGCTCCGTAATAAGTACCAACCCTATACTGTCAGACACCACTATCCCAGGCTATTACCGGTTCGGCCATTTTCATTAACCGTTAATGACAATTACCAGAGAAATCCTGAACAATTTCCTCATCAACTCATCGTTTATCTATTGAAATTTGAATCCTTTCAGTAAAAATTGGTCAAACTCCGATCCAGGGATAAAAATCTAACCTCTGGTCCGGGACATCAATTAATGATTAAGCCAATGGAGTGACTCAGAAGAGTGCACTGCCCGCTCCAGTTAATTCCGTAACAGACAGTATGAATTCGTTGCTCTATTCTATGTCTATACCCAAAGTATTTAGAAATGCGGCGGGTACATCAGTAATTCATTTAAAGGCTGGAGCAATCACCATGGATGGTAAAAGCATAACAGGCGGCTCACCCACTACTCCCCCCTCTTCTCCTCTTCCTTCTCAACAAGAAGAAGCAAAAGCAAAAGCACTTGAAAGTACACAACCAGATTCCCTGTTTATTACGATACACAATGAACACGAGATTCCTGCGAACTTATCAAGGATATTGAGAAGACGGGCGATTAAACAATTAAGAGAAAATGGAGTTGCTGAGTATCCAGTATTTACTCAGCAGAGTGTTTCTGAACCGCCTCCAAAACAATATCAACGCCTGGAAGAGCAAGCCAGAAACTTGCAACAGCTCGTCTCAAAGAATTTTTCTCTCCCGAGCACATCATCAGAAAGTAATGAGGCCGTTGAGTTTCACCATATTGATGACGCTGGCGTTTCTATTTACGCTCATCCCATGACAATGAGCAATACGGCTGTAGAAACTATGTGGAGGCAGTCTGAAACTCATCAAGTCTCTCATATCATTGCCCTGCAGAGTTTTATGCCCGGTTACCCCTATTTCCCTCAAAATGTCGGTGAAACACTGGAATTTGGAGTTTATAACGTTACCTGCAATTCTCGAAAGCCGATTGAGGCGCTCTGCAAAATAGCTGATGAACTGTTGGCTCAGGGTAGCGACAGTGCACAGGTAGTATCCACTCTCCAAAATAGTCATGAGAAAATAATGGTGAATGAAGTCACTGTCGAGAATAAGGACACGAAGAAAAAATGGGATGTAACCATCAACCAACTATTCGTCTGGGAAGATGGAATGGGAATTGACCTGGCCATGACTGCCCCTGTTCTTGCAATAGTACCCGCGGGAAATTGCCAGATACACTGCATGAAAGGCGTTGGTCGTACCGGAACCTTAATTACGCTGAAACAAATGCAAACAGCCTTTGAGAGTGGAGATTTAACCAAGGAAAATCTTGTTAGTTTCATGATCAAAACAATCAGAGCGGCCCGTACGCAAAGGGGTAGCAATGAGTATGTGCAGAAATGGGAACAGTTCCGAACTTTACTGGAATATGGTATGAAAATAACAGCCGCAACCCAGCAGGAAGTAAAACAGCAAATGAATGATATTAAACGTTGAAACGAGGTATTGGAGGTCGTTCCTGTATTCTTGTTTTTTAACACCACAGGTAAAGTATTATTCTCGTGCATTCTGCCCATAGGCCAGTGACACTGGCTGCATTTGAACGGCTTTATAGACGATATCTTCGTAAATACACGAAGGTTTCAAAGACATCTCAGTCGATATCAATACGGTCTATTACCCAACCTGCAAAAGCTCCATTTTCTATTGCTTCAAAATTTTTCCAATACCCATAATTCCGCACGCCTGTATTGGCCATACTTTATTGGATGGAAAAACCAAAAAGATAAGAACGAAAGTAATCTATTAGAACTCATGGAAGCGATCCATTGCACAAAACAGGTATATTTCTGTCGGAAATTGAAATTTTTCCTTCATAATTCCTTCAATAAAAGGCAGTATCATTCTAAAAAAATAATGACGAGCCCTAGGGAATCAGCTCACTGACTATCTCAGTCCATCAAATCCCGGAGCGGTAGCGTGCCTGAATTTTGCTGATTTCAGCATACTGTGCCGCTAAACAGACACGATGAAATCTCAACCCCTACCGCCGTCATTCCGTGTGGAGCTTATTACTTAAATTCCAGGAATCCAAAACACAGGGAAGTGAAGTTAAACCTCACTCAACATCAAAAGATAGATTCCGAATTTCGCCAACACTCCCGCCGTCGTTCCGTGTGGACCACGGAATCCATCTTGCAGGGAGAGCAAACTGAATGCAGCTAAACAGGCACGATGATATCTCTACCCCTACCGCCGTCATTCTGTGTGGACCACGGAATCCATACTGCAGGGACAACAAACTGAATATCAGCAAAAACAGGCACGATGATATCTCTACCCCTACCGCCGTCATTCCGTGAGGACCACGGAATCCAAAACACAAGGAAGTGAAGCCAATCCTCACTCAACAACAAAAGATGGATTCAAAAAGTCGCCAACACTCCCGCCGTCATTCCGTGCGGACCACGGAATCCAAAACACAGGGAAGTGAAGCTAAATCTCACTCATCGGCAAAAGATGGATTTCAGATATCGCGACCTTTATCGCCATCATTCCGTGTGGAGCTTATTCTTCAGTTTCCAGGAATCCATACTGCAGGGACAGCAAACTGAATATCAGCAAGAACAGGCACGATGATATCTCTATCCTTACCACCGTCATTCTGTGTGGACCACGGAATTCATCTTGCTGGGACAGCCAACTGAATGCAGCAAAAACAGTTCGTATAAGTAGATTTTCAAGAATCCTGTAACTCTATGCAAAAGCAGGGGAAAAATTGATTTTAGAGATATCTCGTTACTTAAGCGAAAAATATACAAATAACGAAATGCGAACCCTGTAATAAGACAGGTTAAGTCGAGAGCAACCTGAAGGCCTTGCAGGACAAGGCGTAATATATGTTCGCATAGTAAATCTACAGTATCTTATGCGAACTGAGGTCGTGTAAGCAGCTGTTGTACGCGCCAGCTATCGCTGGGGAAACCTGATGGCGGGATTGTGTTCTATCCTGAGAGACTCCAAAACAAACTTGGCTCTCTATGGGTACGACCGTTCAAAGCATTTTCAGACAGTCATTCGAAGACTATACCAAAAATAAAAAACTGCCACTGCATCATTACAAAGCCGCTAACGATTTCATCGCTTGTCGAACTGCTGCTATGGGTGGGCACATACAAGCCTGCCCTGACGGGCATGTCGAAAAGATCTGTTACAACTCTTGCCGACACAGAAATTGTCCGCAATGCAATAAAATTCAAGTGGAGCGATGGCTCGACAGCAAGAAACACTTGCTGATTGACACCGCACATCGTCACCTTGTTTTCACAATGCCTCACGAATTGAATGAACTCTGGCTAATGAACACCAGCCTGATGACAGACCTTCTTTTCAAAGCAGCGAGCGAGACGCTTAAGGAACTCTTCAGAGATAAGAAATATTTAGGCGCCGATACTGGGTTTCTTCTTAATCTGCACACATGGGGGCGTAACTTAAGTCTGCATCCACACCTTCATTGTTTGATTACCGAAGGTGGGCTCACCGATGAAGGTGAGTGGAAACAGCCAGTGAAGAAATGCTTTCTGCCTTACCGTGTCATTATGAGAGTCTTTAGAGGCAAACTTTGTGCCTTTCTCAAATCACAATTACAAACAATCCGTCGACCAGAAAACATGAGTCAGACCGTCTACAACAATCTAATGAACCAGCTGGGTCGCAAAAACTGGCACGTTGAAATCATGGAACCCTATGAGCATGGTGAAGGTGTCATCAACTATTTGGCACGCTATGTAAAAGGAGGGCCGATCAACAACGGGCAGCTTCAAGAAGCAGACAACAAGGTGCACCTAAAATACCAGAGTCACCAGACTCGGCAACAAGAAGTGCATTGCTACAGTCGCGCCGGATTCATCAGGCAGTTATTAATACATGTTCCGGATAAAGGAAAGCGTACCTTACGTTTTTACGGGCTTTATACCAGCGGCAAACGTAGAGCTCTGGATCGAGCACGAGCAGCTCATAAACAGCCCCCTGTAGAAAAAGCGCCTTCCCTTTTTGACTGGCAAACCTATCTGGAAAAGAAAGGCTATGGTGAGCACATACGATGTTCTACTTGCCAGAAACTATTAATCCCGAAAGAACGACTGTTCCGAGGAAGAGATCCGACCAAGTCGTGGCATTATATATTGAACAATTTAGAACAATTGAACCTGGCCTCTTGAGCCTGGTTGTCGTTCTTTATCTAAATCCTAGAAACCGGCAAGAAATCGAATAACATGTTGAAGAAAACGGCAGCTAAAGTGATAAGTAAACGGCCAGATCAGACAAGAAATCGAGAGATTCAAATACAAACGACGACAGTCGAACACAGTTAGATCCATAGACGGGAGCTCCGAGTTGGGCGTCCGTACAACAAGTCGTTGCAATCGACCCGATCATTCCCTCATAGGCTGCCTAAACTCAGAGCATACTTTGAGGTCCTTTGTCGGGCGACTGAACTTAAGCGTTATACCCTAAAAAACTTCAACATTGTCTTCTAATAAAATTCTGAATCAATGATGTATAACTGTTGATTTGTACAGTGTTTTGATGCGTAATAAACAGACTGCTGAAAATGAAGAAATATAATGTTTAAGAGATGTTTTCTTTATAAAAAATAGGGAGATTACAATGATCAAAGGAAGTTGTTGCTGCGGAACAGTTCGATTTGAGCTAAATCAAAAGCCTAACATGATGGGCACATGTCATTGCAGTCGATGCCGAAAAGTTGGGGCAAGTGCTTTAGTTTTCGTAAAAGCCGAATCATTCCAAATAACTCATGGTCGAGATGAGATAACCACCTACCGAGCAAAACCTCCATACAAGTATGATCGTTGCTTTTGTTCTACCTGCGGTTCTGCACTTGGGGAGATATTATCAGAAAGTGAATCATTTCCTGTGTCGGCCAATTGTTTAGACGGAGATATTGGAGTCGAAAATCAATTTCATGAATTTGTTTCGGAAAAGCCGAGCTGGTTAAAAATTGGTGACACAGCAAAACAATTTGATGAACACCCATTCGAGTCATAGTGCAGGTATAATCGGGTAGCCGGAGGTCTCAACCTCCAGCCCCCAGTCGAGTCAACCGGCGGAACCTCCCCGTCAGTTGCTCACAGATCCGGACTTGAACCTCTCGATTCATCCGGCTCTTCTTATCCAACCGCTGACACACAGCCTGCTCGCCAATGTGCCATTAACCAAGGAGCTTTCTGAGCGATGCGCCCCAAACATCGAGCTGCACGCTTCTTTCTGCCCCTCAATTTCTTGTATTTTCCCATAGCCCATCGAACCAGAGTGGCTTCCACATATGACAATACTCTTCTCAACTCTGATGGATAAAATTTTCCAAAGTAGTTGATCCAGCCCTGAACACGTGGATTGATCAGTTTTGCAAGCTCTTCAAGAGAGTACAATGATCGTTTCGTGGGAATTTCTAACTCCCTTATCTTGTCTTTGATACGCTGGGCGGATGCCTTGCTCATCGCTGGCAAGAAGTTGGGAAAGAATTTCCCATACCGGTTTCTGGCTAATCTCGTTCTGAATGTATAACTTAGAAAATCAAAAGATGTGTTTTCATGCGTTTCTGTTCTGTCCTCATCCTTACAGTAAACCAGTTTCGTCTTTTCCGGATGCAATGTAAGACCACAGTCGAGTAAACGACGTCTTACTGCTTCCAGCGTGAACTCTGCTTCTTGTTTACTGTGACAATGAATAACCGCATCATCAGCAAAACGCTCAAACCAGACATTCTGGATATTACATTCCAACCAATGATCAAACGCATAATGCATGAACAGGTTTGCCAACAATGGGCTAATAACTCCCCCTTGTGGCGTTCCTTTTACGCGCGGACACTCCTGACTTTCATTTTCAACCGGAGCCTGAAGCCAACGTTTGATGTACAACAATACCCAAGGTTCCCTGATGTGATGTTCCACTGCTCGCATGATGAGTTTATGATCCAGATTATCGAAAAAACCTTTGATGTCCAGATCAATGACCCAGTCTCGTCGCCAGCAGCGTTTTCGAGCTAACGCCAACGCCTGATGCGCTGAGCGGTTAGGTCTGTAGCCGTAGGAGTTTTCATGAAATACAGGTTCCACTAATGGCTCGACTATCAGCTTTACCACAGTTTGGGCTACACGGTCGGCTACCGTCGGTACTCCCAGCAGCCTCGTGCCTCCATCTTTCTTGTCGATGGCTACACGCATGACGGGGGGAGGAAAGTAACTGCCCGATGACATTCTGTTCCATATTTTGTACAGGTTCTTGCCTAAATGGGTTTCAAAGTCAGCCAGAGACTGACCATCAATACCGGCAGCACCTTTGTTCGCTTTCACGCTTCGCCAGGCTTGATAGACAAGCTCTTTAGAAATTGTGAACGGTTTTGCTTCCGTCATAGATTCATTCCAATAAATCGGTTGATCTACTCCTTCCGCTGGATAAGTCAGCCCCTTTGCTCCACATCCATTACAGATGCTTCAACACTACTACGAGCTGATCCGCCCCTGTGCTCTGTATTGGTACTCTGAGCCTTGCTGTTTGTCAGCTTGGCTGGCTCCCTTAACACCAGAGCGACAGGTTCTCATGTTCCATAAAAGAGCCTGAAATCGGTTCATGCCATCTTTGTGCCGGACACCGCTCAGGCAGTAACTGGATAACCCCTGAACTTATCATAAGGTAGTGGTGCCCCTCATTTTTGATGTCGATATATACGCTTACGACACGTCATCAATGGTTCACTTGCGTTCATCTCCCGAACTCATACCTGACGCAATCTAGTTGCGCCTTTTCTGTGACGCTCACCACCCTGACTCTTAATCAACGCAGCTCACAGTGGTTTGGTGGTCGCTTCCAGAAGCCGCCACCGGAGGGCCCACCTCCATCTCAATTACAGTTACGAACAGACCGACTCTGTTCTCATGACACACCACCACCATGGCTTGCGGGTCCGCACCGGGCGGTTCACAGAAAGTTTTAACCTTCATTGAGTTCAGTAGCCTGTAACTGTCACCTTTATCCTCATTCTTGAGTCCAAGGTTTGGTTCCATGCACACTCAATGTTAACCAGAGCTGGTTTCATAAACTGTCGCCAATATCGAGTAAGAGCCGGTCGGCACATTCGCTATTGAGGGCAAATGACTCCTCTCTGCTTTCTATGTTCAGCCCTTCGTTGACGACTCCTGTCGGACAACTACTATGGCCTCTGCTGACTTCTGTTCAATCACCCTGCGAGATCACTCTCGCTGGCGCTATCGGTTGTCATCGAATTTGCTCGAACAGGATGATGAATCACTGCTCGCCGAGCCTGTTGTAACCAGTGGCTGAGAACTGGGAAATAACCCATCGCATGTTGAACAGATCTCCCCGGATAAGAGCATGAACTGTCAGTGCACAAAGCTTCCGCGTCCTGCTCACGCCCCTTACCTACATCCATGTAGGCAACCGCCGCATTTACCGTATCTCTCAAACCAGAGGGCTTTGTGATCTTTGGCTCACTCGCCCACGAGAAGTCGGCCTTGTATGCGATTTCTGTCCGTCGGCTCGCACTTTTGCAGTCAGACTGCCTCCGCACAATCTCTCACGAGATTGCACTTGCCTTAAGCTAGTGGTTATCATCAGCAGGCGTCTTTACCGCCAGTCAGATGCTGGTTTACCCACAGGGGACTTGCACCCCATAAGTTCATGCCCATGCCGGGCGTACCAAAAAATTCCATAGGACTGCCGCCGCGGCGTCAGCCCATGAATTTGGCGTTATGTGCTATCAGTATGATGGTTGAAATTTGTTCTATAATCAGCTACCTATTGATAGATGATTATGTACTGTCATGAAAAAAATTACTTATTATTTCGCACTATATGCTTTTTCATTACAAAC
This sequence comes from Endozoicomonas sp., assembly GCA_965208385.1. Taxonomy (GTDB): domain Bacteria; phylum Pseudomonadota; class Gammaproteobacteria; order Pseudomonadales; family Endozoicomonadaceae; genus Endozoicomonas. The sequence continues at coordinate 2,970 of CBDBOO010000054.1, read as the reverse complement.
GGCTGCAGCCCCATTTGAATTTACATCTTGTCAAGAGGCGTTCTCATTAATCAATGAAACGTATCATATTTCTGGTTTAAGTCTTGTTCAAGAAAGCCATCGTTTTTCTTCCGAATTCCGAGTAAATCAATATTTTGATGGATACGAAGCTTTCTCATCGGTGCAATTATTATTCGAATCAGAAGATCAACGGCCAACTCATAAAAACATTCTCGAAGCAGGATGTAGAGATAATGGTTCTACTTTTTCTAAATCAGTTGTCATGAACTGGACAGGGGTTAGAATATTTCCTGACGATCTCTATGGCTACAATAATCAGCTTTGGGGGAAATATTGTTTCATTGGGGAGTCGCAAAATGGGTGGTCCTCTAACCTTGAGCCAGTTGCCTTTTGCATTAAAGCTAAAAGCTCTTCCTTTTCATCAGGGTTAGAACTAGAAAAATTCATACACTCAGAAAAATTACAGCAATGGCTTTGTCAAGAGGATAGAATAAAAAAATTCCGTACCTTAAATAAACTTTGCATAAAAAGCGACAAGTTATTTCACATTTATAGAGAAAAATTATAAGGTTGGAAAAACTACAATGGGTTTGTATTTTTAGATCATCCTAATATAGAACGCACATAACGAATAAGGATAGATTGCGCCCAGCCGCAATCTTATCCGGCTATGTTGCGCTTAAAGGTTGAAAGTAATATGGTTCCAACTACCTGTTGGTTCTGGTCATTAAAAACAGCACTATTAGACTGTTAAGAGGCTAGTATATGTATTTTACAGCCTTCTTAGCACTTCAGTGAGTCATTATAAACGCACTAATGTACCAGTATTTCGTTTTCAACCCTTACACGCAACATAGCCATCTTATCCTGTTGTTGCACAAGCCCGGGTTGATTTATGGTGAAGGTGGTCTATTGAAGATATCTTTTCTTGAGGGTATTAAATCAGAGCGCTTTTACGGAACGCTCTTTATTCAAGATGTAGGCCGTCCGACCACTGCATTATAGTAGTCTGACGCTTTATTATTCTGTAAGACGGTCTGTTATTCCCTCCGTTCTTGTGAATGGCTATGAGTATTTCTGTTTGTTAACTCAGGTCGGTTTCATAAAACGGAATGCAATGTGCTTCATGGATTCGCCACACTTTCTGCATTTGAATACCGGTCGAATAATGGCTTTTATTGGGCTGATAATGACGTTCAGAAGTAGCTGCACCAAAATCAGTCGCTTCTTTGCATTGCTGTGTAGAAATCCGTAATCCCGTGATCGCCGGAAGCGTTTGGGAAGGACGTGTTTTAATACCAGCCACAAAAAATCTTCGCCAGACAGCGTTCGGGTGTCTTTTTTGGCGGTTTCGCTGTTGATGTAGGCAAAGGTGACTTGCCCTTGTCGGCTGGACAGGATGTTTTTATCGCTGATCACGCCTCTATAAAGGTAGCGAGAAAGATACTTTAGGGCAGGCAATCCTTTGCCAACGTGTATGCAGTTAACGACCCATTCCTTTGGGACTGTGACTTTAGCGTTGCGGATAATAGTTTGTGTTCATCCAGTGCTTTCAGGAGTTTGGCTCGAAACACTTTGGCCAGGTTCTTGCCATTGAACAGGTATTTGCCTTTGAGTTTTCGCCACTCATTTTTTCGTGTGTTGATGCCTCCGCCGGGTACGACAAAGTGTACATGGGGATGGTAATCCAACCGACGACTATGGGTATGCAATACGCCGGTCATACCCAAATCTGCGTCCATGTTTTTAGGGTTGGCACCAAACTCTTTCAAGGTGTCTGAAGCGATTCTGAATAAGAGATCATAAACCGTTCGCTGGTTTTGCCATGCCAGCGTTCGAAGTTGAGCGGGTAAGGTAAAGGTCACCATAAAGTATTCCACCGGCAGCAGCTTTTGACTTTGCCGTGCCAGCCACTGGCTGGTATCCGTATTCTGACAGCGATTGCAGTTACGGTGCCCGCAAGACATGGGCTTTTGATCCCGACTGCCGCAGCCATTGCATTCCAGTAATGTCATGCCCGAACCTGAAGTTCGACAGAGTTGAATTGCTTTAATCTCGTTCGACTTTTCTGATGTTTTTAGTTGTCCGAGTACCATTCCAGTCTGACTGGCCCACGCATTGACCATATGAATAGCGGCCTTATTGCTCCCTTTGTCGTAGGAACGTCTCAGTGTTTTACCATCAATAGCGATGACTTCTCCATGGGTACGTTGAGCAATCAGGCTTACCCAGGTTATAAAGCATTGACGAAATTCGTCCGGATCAATGCGTTCGAATACTCTGATAAAGGTGTGCTGGGAAGGAATTCCGTGGGGTAAAGGGATATAGAGCTTAAGCCAGGATAACTTTTTCTTGCCAAGATATGAGACCATTTTCCAGTCTTCAGCACCGCAGGTAATCATGCAAACGGCAATGAATACGAGGTGTGAAAGTGGGTAGCGAGATTATCTGCACGAACTTCGGTCAATTCTGAAGAAGTATCCAAGAGAGTCACTTACGGCATCCTTATTATTCAAGCATAGGATGCCAAATTTTCAGAATGTTTTATTGTACATTCTGCCTATTTCAAAGTGTTATTTGATGGTTAGTGCCAAATGAGATGGCCCTGCCTCCCAGGGCGATCTCATTTGACAAACACCAATCCTGTTGCATATTCAAAAAGCTAGCTTTAAAAACTGAATTTTTGAGAAGTACAGGAAATTAGGCTTATTTTGGTACTTTTGTGTGCTGAATAATTAGCCAAACAGAGAAAGTTAGTGCCAAATGAGATCGCCCTGCCCTGCCTCCCTATCCCGATTAGGTGGATAAATCCGAAGTTTCAACTATCAATAATACTTCCATTGACAAACTGTCGGACGTATAACTGATGAAAAAAATTTTCTTCATATCTATTTTACTTATTAAAATACCTTTTGTTATGGCTGTAGAGGTCACGATATCCAGCACTAAACTTACTCTTAAAGTTGACCT
>CBDBOO010000053.1:0-19621 GCA_965208385.1 Endozoicomonas sp. | reverse complement strand
AGACAAAAGCCCTGTAACCTGAGATTTGTTTTGATCTGAATGCTGGTATTGACTCGACAGTGATTGACTGCCTGTTTGGTATGCGCCTGATAAAGATTCAGCCCTGCCAGATTGCAATCTTGCTGCGGAGATACGCTGTTCTACCTCTGACGGATTGATTGAGTTTAGAGTAGTTAATTTGCCGGATACATTACCTGCGACTTTTGGTAGCTCTGTTTCTTTCAATGCCTGATGTGCCAGTGGTGATGACGAAGATTGATCCGAATCTGTCAATCCGGCTTGTCCCAATGCCTTACCCAGACGTTCTAAGTTTTGTTGGTTTGGCGTATTGAGGTGACTGGAAACCAGTGCTGCTGCCAGTGTTTCCTTCGGATTGGCAAACTGCCCCTGAAAGCGTTGGAAATTATTATTAACGGATTGATTAAAGTCAGAGTCATAGGGAGCACTTTGTAATGTTGACATGGCATCATCGGAGGCTGCCAGTTTATTCGCCCAGACGCCCGGATCAGTACTTAATCCCTGACCCAGTTGGTGCTGTAGCTGGCTGGTTTCTTCATAGCTCTTTTCTGCACTTAAAGATTCCTGTGCAGATTTTTGGTATTGCTGGCTGTCACTGACTCCTAGCTCTTTCATCCAGCTTTCAGACTGACTATTACTGGCATCCATTGTCATGGCTTTATTGATCCGTGAATCCCAGTTTTTGGAAAAGCTTTCCTTACTTACATGCGCCATTGCCTCTCCGAAGTTAGATTGCTGCGTGTCAGTATTGGAGCCTTTTTCAGAATGAAGGTAGTCTGCCTTTAAACCTGTCATCCTACCAATCACACTATTTCCAAGCCCTCCACCTGTTTGTAAAACTTTTCCGGTAGCAATATCTCTGGCTTGCTGCGAAGACAGACCAAAGTTCTTTTTAATATCCCTCGCCATATCATTCACCACCTGAGCCACTTGTCCCTGACTTGAACTCAGGCTATTACTGAATTGCTTCAGCTCTTTGGCGTCAAAACTTTCCCCATAACGCTGTTGAAACGCATGACTGGTTGCCTGACTGAACGCCATCCCCGCACTTTGTCGGGCAGCATCTTTGGATTGGACAAGGCTGGATAGTTGACTGCTGGCCGATAATGCCGGAACCACTTGATCAATCTGTCCCCGTGTCGCTCCTTGTTGTGGCGCAATATTCCATCCGGTTTGCTGGTTGATCGCAGACCCCGGCATCATAATATCCGGCGTAGGAATCTTCTCATTAACGAAATCACCACTTTGCATCCGTCCCGCAAGATGAGTAGCAGTAATGGCACTGCCATAAAGCAGCATCAACACCAGAGCAGGAGTGGACGCTGCCATCATGCCACCGACGCCTAACCAGTATTCCAATATCGGTCCCGCCTCCATAATGCCGCTGAAGCTGGTGATGGGAGCCGACATATTCGCCATTGCACCTTTGGCAACCATGGAAATATAAAGATTATTGATGGCGAGAACCGGCATCCAGAGTTGAATCCATAGCAACAGCATCAGGTATTTGAAGGCCAGTCTCACACCAAATAAGCCCACACAGACCAGCAATCCCATCAGCGGTGTTACCGCAAACACAAAACCTTCGATATACGCCATCATTGCCCGCATACTGCTCAGAAACAGATGTTGTTCGCCTGCCCACTGCATATTTCTTTGCAGAAGGGCTTGCTGGGTCATAATGGCGGATTGAGGTTGCTGCATTTGCTGGAGTCGTTCAACGGTGGCATCGTGATAAATCGGGAGTAGGGCAGAAGCCATCAGGAAGTTGCGAGAGGATTCGGCCTGTTCACTGAGTGCTCTCAGGGAATCTCCTAATGAAACACCCTGCTGGCTACCCAGTTCTGTCTGTAACTGCTGGTCAAAGAAAAACTGGGTTTGTTGTCGTAGCCACAGAAATGCCTGATTACAGGTCACATTCTCTCCCTGTGACTGTGCCGTTTTGAATATCAGGGTGCCAAAGACTTCCGATGGGTATTCCAGCCCGGATAAAATATTCGGATTATCGAACACGTCCTCAATGGTTTTACGGTTCTGATCCAGCCCAATCAAAGTACATTCCTTGATGTAGTTCAGCCATGACTGGGCAAGATGTCGGTTGGTATGAAATCGTTCCATGGCAAAACTCCGGGCTTCCATCATTCGCACCAGACTCGACATATAACCGTTGCGAGTCAGTCGTGTGGCATCCGTCGTATGGAAAGTTTGTTCAAATATCTCGGTCAGATTCCATGTCAGTGATGACAGCATGGAAGCAGTCAGGGCAATACCAAAAGGCACATTATCAACCTTGCGGTTGGTGTCGGTATACACATCGTAGATATCTACGTCGATGCCCTTGTAGGTCTTGCCTCCGGCTGGCAACCCAAACAGTGCTGAATAAATCAGCAGACTCAGAAGTAAATGCTGAAACGCCGGAAACTTACCCGCCATCAAGCCCTGTAAAGCCAGATAAAAAGCGCCGATGGTAAAGCCAATCTTGATGGTGGTCACAAACTCAGGATTGCCGACCATCATCACCAGTCCATTGAGGATGGTATAGAGAAAATTGGCATCGCCAATGCTGTAAATGGTTTCAATCAATTTTCAGGGTGTCGCTGGTGAAGAACGGTACTTGTGATATTTCTGCGCTTCATACTGGCTGTTCTGATATCGCCCCTGTTGCGCCACCGCCAGCATATGACGGTAATCCTGAATCAACTCGCCCCAGCGGCCATAGCGTTGTCCGAGTTGGTGTAACTCCTGCTGTAATTGCTGCCGCGAACTTCTCAGGGTGGTTTGTAGCTGTTCAGAAAAAGGATGCTGATCGCCCTCCATATTGACCAAAGCCTGAACCACCTGATGCAAATCCTCAATAAACTGATGCACGATGTAAAAAGCAATATGGGGTGAGGCCTGAGCAATAAACTGTTTGGCAAGCTGTACGTCTGCTGTAGTCAGGTTTCGTATCATTCCACCCGTGCCAACCGGCAGGCTTTGTAAAACCGACAAAGGTCGTATGGAGTTTGAGCTTCTGGATAAAGCCCCATCCGTGTTTTGATCCCAATGATCGGCGACGGCATTCAGCAACTGGATTAGCTGCTCTGACAGTCCGGTCATCTGTTGGCTGTCCTGCAACGATAAAGACAAGCACTGATCACGATCACGGCAGCGATACAGCCTTGCTTTTTGGCTGCCATAAATCAGGTCTTCCACTTTCAGATGATTGCCCACATAGGGGAATATGGTGGGACTGCCTTCACCATTCATAGACACTACAACGGTTCCTGTCAGGCTCATCACCGCTTCTCGAAAATCGGGACTACTGATCGCCGAAGATTTCTTTAGAACATTCCAAACCAGATTCCCCGTCATTCGCTGTTTACTCTGCTCACTGGCCGATTGATTCCAGGCTTTCACCGGGTCACGGTTTGCCAGCCCAGTTCCTGTAAATGCCTGAAAGGTATCAGCCACATTCGCTCGACTGATATTCAGCGAAGCATCCGTCTGAAACTTCTTCATAGCCGCTGGCATGGGCATACTGTTCACGACGCCTTGCCCCATCTGGCAGGAACTAGAGAACAGGCTGTTCAGGTGCATGATCTTCTCCTGCAAAGCTTCAATATGCTGATACGCTTTTTCATTCATGGCACTGATGGCTAACCCGAGAAGATAACCGGAAGCATTACCGGCAATATCCCGAATCAGTTTGTTGAACTGCTCGCTATTGATAAACGAGAACGAACCGCCGTATAAATCAATCCCCCCACAGCCCGCACTGAAATTCGGTGGGACAAAGCCGGTAAGATTGGTTTCGTTGATTGACGTGCGGGCATGAAACGAGCCACCCGTAATAACACCCCGTCGCTGACTCTGATAAACCGCCGGAGAACTGGAAGACGACAGAGTATTGAGCATTTTATTCAGCTCCTGCTGGAGTGAGCTGGCAGCAGAGCCACAGGAAAAAAACAGAAACAACCCCAAAGCCAGAAATCGGTTCATATCAAACCAGAGGTAACACTTCCTGAGTTTCGGTAGCTTCGGTTGGTAAGACTTCAGTCTGAGTCATCACTTGATGCCGTACAGAGCGATATTTCTTATTGCACTCAAACAGCACTTTAGAGACTTTCTGCATCCAGATAAGAATGTTCTGCTGATGCTCCTGACGAGAAATCTGTTTTAACAGCCACTGCTTATCAAATGCCTGCACCACCTGATCAAAATGGTTCAACAACTGCTGGCAGCAGAGTAACTGCGGGGTAGAGCATTCAACAGAGACATTTTTCGGATTGGAGTATTTCAGGTTGACGTTATTGTGCGGCAGCTTTTTCCGGTCTTGCTCTTCAAGGCACACCAGCAAATCATCATCAAGGTCATCAAAGGCTTCTGAGATTTCATTGATGGTCTGGGTGACTGATTCATCAAGCTCTGGCTTATCCCTGAACACCACCTCCAGCATATAAAACATGCCACCCAGATTATGGGTCAGCCAGTGCTTCATGCTCTGTGCCTGGCGGGTTTGCAGTTCAAGTTCAAATTCAATGACAGGTCGGGAAGAAGTCATTTAAAAGCTCCTGCACTCCGGGTTGCTTCCGATCTCCCCGGAGTGCGTTTTAGGCACGCTACCGCCGGTTTCCAACCGTAGGAACATTTGGTTAAATAGCTTTGCTGAATAATTTCAGGCAGACGAAGGCTGACCTCAGCTGAATGGAACAGCAGGTTGAGAGTTAAAAAGCAAAGAGTGCGAGGGCATCAAACAGCGGTTGATACCAGAACAGGAAATGTTTACACGACAGTCGGTAGATCGTGGAAAACAGTACAGACAGAATCAGAACGGTGACAAAGAATTGCCATATGAGGGTATGGTTGAGATTCGTCATGATGCATCTCCGGTGAGTGCTCATGCCGAAGTCTGAGAGGCAGCCCGATAGGCTGCCCCATGGCTTGGCATATCAAGGTGGCTGGAATAACGCTACTCACAGCGGCGACTATGGGTAGTTGCATTTAGGAGAAAATTAAACTAATTCCTCACTCGACAATAGCTTAGTCATAATTTGTAGAGAAAAATATAATAATCTTTGCTACAGAAATCTTGTATAAGAAAATGACTTAATATACCTCTTGGTTAATTCAGTATTGATAAAATAGTAAGTTATGCTGGTAATAATGAAGTTTATTAGCCACCCGAACTTTACCATAAAGTAAGCTTGTTCAAAGATAAATCCAATGATGGTTAATGAAATTGAAAGTAGGACAATGCCTACAGCGGAGTATTTAATATTAGTATCTAGTTTTAGATCAATCCCATTCGGGGGGCTGTTTGCTTTGATTAGATAGAATTCAATAATATAGATAGCAACCACAGAGCTTAGCGTTGAAGAGGCTCCTTTCAAAAAAACATCGAACCAATACTGGAAGCTGGAATTATTGTCAAGTGAAGATGATTTGTTGATTAGCTCAAAATGAACTAATAAAGTTGAAATGATTGCTGTAGAAAGTATGCAAAAAAACCAATTTGTTGTCCTGCCCTTTCGTGCTATTAATTTACTAAAATCAGTTGCAGATACGAATAGATCAACTGTGGCTGTTGTTAATAGGGCTGTTACTAATATTATTGAAGATATAATGGATATCATAGGTGTTTGTAGTGTTGATAAAAATGTTATCAGGTCAAATGATTTCACACCTGTTAGTGACTCTGAAAAATATGAGATAAAGGCACCTAACAAAGAAACAAGAAAGAACGTCATTTCAAGACCCAAGAGTAAGCCTATGCTGTATTCTTTTTGTGATTTTGTAAATTGACTGAAATCTGGCATAGCCAATGTCATTAAAATCAAATTTCCGATTGTAATCACCATGGAGGACGAGATTTTCTGAAACGAATTGTCTGATAGGGCAATTATATTATGCTGAAGTGGGTGCTGTAGCACTTCAATGCAAACAAATATGGCTGTTACCAGAGCAACTATTAGTAGTCCGGGGACAGCTAATACTTCAAGCTTGTTTATTGATTCTTTTCCTTTTACAACTAAAGCAAGAGTCATTATCAAAAAGATAAAGAATCCAATTGCCTTACCATGGGGGATGTTAATTGCTAGTGATGACTTTAACAATAAGCGGCGTTAACAGCCATGCCGCCAAATAAAACATCTATTCCGAACCAGCCAGCCACAAGCAGTCCTCGCAAAATTACTGGAAGCTTAGCACCTATATTTCCAAAGGAAACTTTCAGTAAGTCTTGGCTGCCTTTTCTATATGCGATACCTGGCTTTGCTCCCAGATAGTGCAAGCCATATGAAATGGATACACTTAACAAAATTGTGATGGAGGCTTCAGAAAGATTAAGTTTGTAAAGCGTAACCAATAGTCCACCCATACTGTAAGCTGGTAGTGAAATCACTACGCCAGCCCACAAACATGTGACATTCCAACGATTCCAGTTGTAACACGACTCAGCCTGGCTACTCATAATTTAATCCAGAGTCAGGCTCATATTTCTGTGAAGGAGCGAGGGGGGGATATAATTCTGGTACTCATTGTGAAAAACATACTCTATTAACTCTTTGTCATTGACTATTCCGAACTTTTCTTTTAGACGGTTTATGTAGGTATATACGGTCGAGGTTGAAATGCCGCTGGCCTTCCTATGCGTCGTACTGCATAGGCAGTTGGCTATTTCTTTCTTGCTTTTGTCTAGCATTAATAAAAATAAAACTTCTGTCTCTCTCTGGCTTAGTTTTGGATAGCTTCTTATTTCCAGTGACACGCCTTCTTTTTTTGTAGGTTTTTCAAGTTTCATTTTTTCCCGTAGTAGCTCAATTTTTCGGAGCCAGTAATCGTCAAGCAGTGTTCCTTCTCCTCGTAGCCCGATGACTTGTTTTTTTTGGTTGAACACGGGTTCCCAATTTTCAACATATGCCTTCCAGCCGCCAGATAAGTTATGAACCTGTAAGCTTTGGCTGGCTCTTCGTTTTGTTACAATATAATTGTCATGTAAATAAAACCTGTCAGCATATTTTTCAAACACTGGATGGGGTATCTCTTTATAATGACGACCTGACTCATTATAACTGGACTTTAGATTGAACAACCTTTTAACCACGGGATTGTAATATACGACATGAGCATTTAAATCAACTACTCCCCACTGATTAGTACTCTTCTCCATGTTTTTTATACACGCAGGGGTAATAAACTTGTTTATATCGTCTATAGGGTGGCTGATTGGCATCACTCTCACCATGTTAATATCCAGAGTTTGGTTCTTTTATTGGGTTTTCAGTCTCAATACTGTGGACAGTTTTTCCTCAGTAATACCAAGGGTTTCAGTGCATAGGGTACTTTTTATCAGGTCTGGGAAACCCCATACTTGCCATTAAATCCTAGCCCTTGTGCTGCAAGCCTTGGCGCATCAATGTTGAGCTCTCGAAAAACTGTCCACAGTATTGAGTCTAGGTACGTGTGCTGATATGTATAATCTTTTAAAGTTTCGATGCGTACAAATATAATGCCTGAAGCCCTGATAGCAAATACAATTAATTTATATTAAATTATTTTTGATGACTAAATTGATATGGTAAATATTAAAAAACTCGGACGACCACCTAAGCAAGTGAAAGCAACAGAACGGGTTCATTTGCGAATAACAAAAAAACAAAAAATCGAATGGAAGGCTGCAGCGGACAAAGCTGACCAGTCCCTGTCTGAATGGATAAAGAATCTAGTAGATCGAGAAGTAAGAAAAGAATAGATTTTTATATAAATATTTTGTAGTAATTATTCCTACAGCTACTTTTAAATAATCGACTACGCTTTTATGAGCAAGGCGACACCCTCAGGGAGAGTGCCGCCTTGCGATTGCACAGTCGCCGCTGTGCAGCCCTAAACCAACTCGCCACCATTGATATGCCAAGTTTAGAGTCAGTATTAAGACCTCCACATTATAGACTGGCTCCTTAGCTTCGCATAAATACTTTCTGGAGTATTTATGTTTATTTGTTACAGCAAACCTTTAACCAGAGCACATAAGCTTCTAAAGCATCAATACTTTTATCTCCCACCTGGTAGTGTGTACCTGCGAGAGCTCCCCCTTCTCGTCCTATCGACGAGCCCTACTTTCTATCTGCGCCAATACGCCAGCGATTGATCTCCTACCGATTCAATCATCTCGTAGTGTGTACACTGGCGTATTGCGATTGTTGTTTGGGGTATTTCTTCACGCAATAAAAAGCCCACAATAGGATGGCTTCTACTGTGGGCTCCATACGCAATGCGACAAGTGTTAGGAGATACGCCGAGCATTGCTTCTAGTTATTTAGACTGCAATGGCGTGCTTGGCAAGGTTTTTTGCCATGTTGAATGACACTTATCAGATGGGGCTGGGTTCTGGTCTTCAGGGCGCGGCTCCGGTCATTGTTAATTTTCATCTTTCATATTCAGAAGGACAACAAAGGGAAAGTAACGACCCCACAGGCTACCTACAGGAAAAACAGCTCAGCCTGGAATTATTGCAAAAGCTCATTGGACTCAGGATTACCAAAGACCGCTGGTACGGCGACTGCCTTGAATACCCGCTAATCAACACACAAAACCAGCTATGCGGCTATGAACGTATTTATGCCCGAGGATTACTTCATAAACGATGCCCTGACCGCTTCAACGAAAAGGACAACAAGAAAGTTACCCGTGATACCAGAACCTCGAAGTGTTTTGCTCCGGTGGGCATCACAGCTTTGCAACTATCACATTACACAGGAACACTCCGTATAGTTGGCGGCATGGCGGATGCTGTGAGTGTTTATCTGGCCACCAATGAACCTGTGATCAGTATTGTCGGAGAAAATAATGCACGTTCTATTGTGGCATTACTGACAGAGCAGTGGCCGCATCTTAAGAATCAACTGGTGGTCGCACTGGATCATGATCTGCCGGGTATTTTTGCCTGCCATCGAACCGGCTGTCAGTGGATAGTGCCGGAACAGTTTGGCGATGATTGGAGTGATGTACGACAACGAGAAGGGCTTGCTGCTCTCAGACAGCAGTTATCCAATCCTGCACGACAGCCAGTGATGTCGGTTGATCTGCATACAGTCACAACCCATTCACTGGTTTCAGACACGATCAGCCAGCAGAATTTCAAACAGGCTATTGGCACTTTGCAGTCGGTTTGCACTGAATGTCCAATACAGGCTGTTAGTGCGGCTCTGAAAATCATTCAGCGGTTTCATCATTTGGTACCCGCTCGGTTATCTGAGCAGCAAATGATGGATGCCATCAACATGACCTGCCGGTTCTGTGTGCATCCTGATACGCTGAAAGCGTTATCCCATAAACTGTACGGCTACCGTCAGCAACAGCTGGAAGTCGTACGACAGAATGATTCGTTTTCACCAAGGTTGATTCAGTCTTTGGGAGCGCATTATCACCAAATCAAAGGCAGAATCAGTCCAAGAACCATTGACCTGAGTCCAGAGCAGTTAATTTTTATCAAAGCAGGGCATGGCACCGGGAAAACCAAAATTGCCAGAGCGTTGGTTCATGGTTTGAGCCAGAACCCTGACACCCGAATTTTATCCATCAGTGCCAACTGTGCCCTGACGCAGGAAGTGGCAGAAAGTTTTTGGCTGGATCATTACCAGAGCCTGCATCCTGACAATGCCGCTACGGTCAACAAACTGGCAACCACCATTCACAGTCTGATCAAACCCCAGGTGGCGCCGGTTTACAAAGGGGTAGACGGTTCCACTAAAGCGATTAATGTCCTGCTGCTGGATGAAATCACTCAGATTATGTCGGCTTTTTCCAGTGGCAAAATCGACCAGCCGCCTGTGGTGTATTATGCCTTGCTGAATTTAATCGAGAAGACGGTTCAAAACGGAGGTGTGGTTCTGTGCATGGATGCGGATTTATCGTCCGAGGATATCTGGCAGTTCCGTGAATGGTTCCCGCATCTGTGCGACACAATGGAAGTGTACGACAAACCCTTTGAAGACAATGATATCCAAGTGCGCTTTGGAACAGGCATTAAAGCCAGAAATGCCGCCATTACTGATTTACTGGATCGGGTCAAGCTGGGACAGATTATTAACGTTGCTTCCGACAGTAAAAAGCTGGTTAATGATCTGCGACGAGACAGATTGAAGCAGAACAACCCTGACCTGAGCTGCCTTTGTATACACGCTGATAACAGCGCACACCCAGAAGGAAAAGCCTTTCTACAGCAGCCCAATACCGAAGCACCCAAATATTCCGTAGTGCTGTATTCGCCTGCGATTGTGGGTGGATTGTCTGTGACCAGCGTAAAACCGGATCACTGTTTTGTCTTCAGTTACAACAAGCTCGATGCACCGGCGATCATGCAGCAGATGTTTCGGTATCGCAAAACCACGGACTTTACCGTGGTGGGGGATTTAATGCCGCCTTCCAGAGACTGCGAGGATTTTCTACAGCGGATTCACTGTCTTGAACGTATGGCTGGATTTGAAGGAGGGCAGCCGGTTTATGCTGGAGATTATGAGGGATTTGTAGAACGGCAGAGAACCAGTAAAGCCAGACTGTTAAAAATGGGAGCTAATGCTCTGTGGGATTATCTGGAGCAGCGCCATATTACCGTGACACCGTTGTCTGAGACTCTGAACCTGAATGATGACAATGGCAACACTGTAGATGAACTGAAAGCCATACGACAGAGACACAGGGAAGAGTTGCCCCAAAAATTAGTTCAGGCAAAACCGCTGACAGAGACCGAATACCAGCTGCTTTCCAGCCAGCCTTTCAAAACCGAAAATGAGCAGTTGAGTTGTCAGCGTTATCGTCTAAGCGAAGAGTTGGGTATTGACCCATTGCAACTGACAGATAATGACTGTGATTTCTGGCTGGACACCGGAGTCAGAAAATTCAGGCGGGCTTGCATAACCCCCTTTGACAATAATCAAAGTCTTGAAGCCAGCGAAGATGACAGGGAAACGCCGCTTTGCCATAAGACTTTTGCATCACTGGAACAGAAATACCTGCACTATCTGACCGAGCCACTGCGGGATGACAGCGGTTGGCTGAAAGAGTGGACAGAAACCGAAGCCACTCAGGTCGTAGAGAGGGTCATGCAAATAGAAAAAGAGTTTCCGTGGGCACTGAAACGACTGGGGTTGATACCGGCTTCCATGATTCAGGGAGCAGGGCGATACCAGACGGTGGTGCGTCCGAAACAGCCGAACCGCTATGTGAACTTTTTGCTGAACCAGCTGGGTCTGAAAACAGACTCTCGGCAGGCAAGGGTGGGCAATGGGCAGAGAATCCGTTACTACCGGATTGAGCCGGAATCGTATCAGCGGTTGATGCATTACATCCGGCAGAAAGCCACAGGGCAGGGGCTAAACAGGGTGTCACAGATGACGGGTAATCTCTATAAGCCGGAGGCTTCGGGGCAGCCACCGGAAGCGTTCGCCGATTGGCACACAAGGCGTTGGCGGTGTAAGGCTAAGCGACAAATATCGAATATTAATCCGGTCGTTCAGGCTTTCTTTGCCGTTCCTGCTTCTGGGCAACCGACCGCTTTGCCCCCTGTTTCACCGGGATTACTGGCATCTGGTTAACCAGAACAGGAATTACTGGCAGCAGAAAATGGATTTTCTGAGCTCTGTAGAGAACACCAACCCTGTTTTCAGGTGCGGTATCGTCTGTTCTTCTTGCTGAAATTATAGTGCCAGAAGTGATGCACTATACTTCCCACCCTGTCAGTGCATAGTTCCTAAACTCTATGTTTCGACCTTCCTTTATACATGCCCTGCTTGTTGTCACCGTATTGCTGGTGCGGCTGTGTTATGCCCAGAACACTGAAGTGCTGTCTTCACAGCCGATGATCCACGGCGAAATCAACGGCATGAAGGTGATGGTTCAGGGCGATGCGGTGGCATTTATGGCAGCCGACCACTACACGAGGGTGCTGGATGAAGAAGTTTGTGCCCGTGATTTGCACTGTACTATGCAGAAAAACAGAACTGAAGCGGTGGTGCTGAGTCCAGAGGGCATCTGGATATTTGAAAGCGACCCAACCCGCGCGCGGCTATTCATCTACGAGTAACTCAGTACTAATTTGGTCATTATTCCCCTGATTTTCGAAAATCATGGAGGCAGTAATACCAAGGGCTTCAGGATGAGTTACTCAGAAGTTGGGGTGAGTTATTTGATGCCATCATTAACGGTACGAAACCGGGTAGAGTGCAAATAAACAGTTCATAGGAAAGTGATGTAGCCAAGGTTTCAGGGGATACACGGTATTTAGCAATGCACTTAATGTGTAGGCGTGCTTGTGTTTTGCCGTTTCCTTTCGGGTTTGAAGTATTATTTACGACTGTTGTCGTTGATAGTGCGGGAACTGCTGGAAATACAAGCACTTCTTGCTGATATGGAAAGAGAAAGCCTGCCTGATTTTTCCCATGAATTACTGCTCGCTTTGGAAGAGAGTGAGGTCAGGCAAAAGCCGGAGGCTGCAGCTCAGCCGGTGATTACAAGGGAAGAATTACAGGAGTTAATGGAATTTGCAATTGAAGATGGTGATACCGATATGATGGTCAGTGTGGCTGAGGACATTATACGTAGCTGGGAGCCGACTTTTAGTCAGGGTGGGAGAACCCATCTGTTAAAGCCAGAAAAAGAAGTAGGGCCTGCTTCTGAAATGACGTATGAAGAAATGAAAACGTTGATTGATCTTTATGGTGATGATGATTCCTGCCAATTTTCAACTACAATAAAAAGCCAGTTACAATATCAAGCTTTTGGGATTTACTTCGATGACACTACTATTCGCGAAAGGTTTGACAAAGAGGGAGATTTATATCATTGGCGTACCGTACCAGAGTACACAGCAAATGAGAAGCGTAGACTGTTGGCAAAAGATAGAATAGATTTTCATCGTAATATCAATACTGTGGACAGTTTTTCCTCAGTAATACCAAGGGTTTCAGTGCATAGGGTACTTTTTATCAGGTCTGGGAAACCCCATACTTGCCATTAAATCCTAGCCCTTGTGCTGCAAGCCTTGGCGCATCAATGTTGAGCTCTCGAAAAACTGTCCACAGTATTGAATATTGAAATGCCAGAAAAGACTGCCAAAAGGGTAGCAAAATTAAACAAGATGACAGATGAGGAAGTCCACGAAGAATATAACGATTTTGAGATTCATCAGGCTATGAAGGTCGATGCGGGCTTGATTGAACATCCAGGCTGCTATACTCCGGGCTGGCGTTTAGTCCATGACTATTCAGCGGAGGAAAAGCGAGCTATTATTTTGAAGCACTATAGACTGTACCCCACCGACATGGATGAAGCCGCTTTTAAAATGAAATGGCATACAGCTTCAGACAATAAAGTTCATCAGGTCTACAGTGACGGAGTAATCCGCCAGATGAGGGATCAGTGTATCACTGCTCCTCCCGATTTATCAAAATCTGAACCTTCCTCTGTCGCAGCTTCATTGCCAGACTTCGAACGAAGTAGAAAAAAAATTGATGTCCCTGACAAAACGTCCAGTGTTGATGAAGTGGATTGAAAATTGAAATGAAACCATTACTAACCATAAGACTCTAGATTCGGTTTCAGTCTGCTTTTAACTGCAAAGCGGAAAGTGGCTGATCTATAAAACTGCCTGCATATATTTTATAGGTATTTCGCTCTTACCCCTCAGTATCGATAAAATCCACTCGCTAACACGCAAGAACTTGAACACCCAGAAATTCAAGAACTTGGAATCAAGAACTTGGACACCCAGAAATTGATTTGACCTTTCGCCAGCTCTTCTACCTTTTATTCCGGCAATTCAACAATAACCATGCACCCGGAACCTCAATGACCACAGCCTGCAAAAACCTCATCGACCCAGCCAGTACGCCGTATTATCACTGTATGGCTCGCTGTGTCCGTCGTGCATTTCTTTGTGGTAAAGATAAATTTTCCGGGAAGGACTATGAGCATCGTCGTCTGTGGGTGGTTGACCGGCTCAATGAGCTGGCAGTTGTATTTTCCATTGAAATCTGTGCCTATGCGGTGATGTCGAATCATTATCATGTGGTGCTGCATATCAATCGGGAACAGGGCGAACGATGGGATACCCGAGAAGTGTTGCAACGCTGGACACAGCTATTTTCAGGTCATCTACTGGTACAGCGATTCCTTGCCAATGACTCGTTAGGAAAAGCAGAGTTGCAAAGGGTTGAAGAATTTTCAGAAGAATACCGGAGTCGTCTGTTGGATGTCAGCTGGTTTATGCGTTGTCTGAACGAGCATCTGGCAAGAGAAGCGAATAAAGAAGACGGCTGCAAAGGTCGGTTTTGGGAAGGGCGTTACAAAAGTCAGGCATTACTCGATGAAGCGGCACTGTTGACTTGTATGGCATATGTTGACCTGAACCCCGTCAGGGCGAAAATGGCAAAAACACCGGAAACATCCGATTACACCTCAGTAAAAGAGCGTGCAGAACAAGCCCGTGGTGATGTTGCCAAAAAGCAACCGGAACAACTCAAGCCCTTACGTTCACAAGGGCAAAACCCCGATACAGCGATTCCTTTTACACTGGGCAGTTATCTTGAGCTGGTAGACTGGACAGGTCGTATAGTTCGGCAGGATAAAAGAGGCAGTATTTCTGCTGGTATTCCACCGATCCTTGAGCGGTTGCGTATTGATCCCGATGAATGGCTGAAAACCATGTGCTGGAATAACCGTTTCCGACGGGCAGTGGGTAAGCTGGCGTCGTTGAAAGCCTATGCAGAACAGGTTGGGAAGCAGTGGTTGCATGGAGTGAGCAGTAGTCAGAGTCTTTATCTGCAATAGGGAAGACCCTAATTTTTGGCTGTTCTATACCCAAACGAATTCAAGATGCAGGTTTCAATCGCTCAAAATTATCATTGATTCTGCTGATCAGAGAATCAGCAATATTGGGTAAGGTTTCATCGAAAAATTGATTTATTTTTCGACGAAATGCTTTTTTATCGGCAAAGTATTCATTGTTTCTGGCATATTCATTCATCACCTTCCAAAGTCGTTCAATCGGGTTTAGATTGGGGCTGTACGGTGGTAGATAATGGAGCTTTATTCCTAATTCTTTGGCTGCCTCAACAACTTCTCCTGAACGGTGGTAACTGGCTCCATCAACGACCAGATGGATGACCTCCATGGAAGCATAAGACTCACGAACTTTACGAAAAAATTCGATGATAAACCCACCATTGACCGTTTCGTACTGCTCGAAAACGCCAGCTGTTAAATTTCCCAGCTCAATAGCCCCAACGATATTCAGCCGAGAACGACTGCCTGTGGTATTGATGGTTTTATCAACCCCTTTTTTTATCCATCCAGTGCTGATTTTAGTGGCCTGTGTAGGATGAACTGCATCCATGAAAAGTAGCACCTCATCCTCTGGTAGTTCTGCTTTCAAGGAATCATAGTATTCAATAAATTCTTCCTGTTTTTTGGCATCCGCCTTGTGAGGAACACCTTTGGGTTTCTTATATGTGAAACCCTGTTGATGCAGCCACTTGGTCAGACCTGAAACGGTATATTTGATATCCCATTTCTCAGAAACGTAGGCGACTATCTGATGGGTGTGAGCGTAGGTCTGATCTGAAAGGTGCTCAATGAGTAGCTGAGTTTGCTCATAAGTAAGGAGGCTTTCGCTGCCCCCATTCTCAGGCTTTAACTTTTCTTTTTTAAGGAAGTCTTCCAGGTGACGGCTAATGCTGTGCTCGCTTAACCTCAACGCTTGCGCAATGGATTTAATTGACCAGCCTTCAGAGCTCAGCAAAACAGCTTTAATGCGGTCACACTCTCGAACATCACGCACCTTTTTATGGCGTGATTCCAGTGCTGATTTTTGCGTAGGAGTGAGGGTGATCTTAGGCATGGTCGTACCATGAAGTAAAATCATTTAAAAATCAATCGTCTTCAATGGTGACGGGTATAGTCGTAGTCATTCAATGCCAGAATGGTGAATGATCCGGTTTGGTAATCAATGGCACCAGTCACATCACGCCAGCCTCCTGAAGTGTCATCGCTGATTGATTTGCTGACATTCCGGGTCGATTCGTATGTGGTGAAATCTGAACCTTGAGAAGCACTGGGTATATTGCTCTGCTGCTGAACCAAAAATTGCAGCTGTACCGAACCGGGCAGCAAAGGTGCTCCGGGTATAGTGCCACTCATTACACCTTGACCATCTACGGTGACGCTGACTTCTCCACCGGCTGCTTCCCCTTCTTCATACTGAAGTTCGATTTCAGTATCGTCGTCGGGTAGGTAGTCCAATGAAAAACTCAGCTCACCGGGGGCATAGTGAATCGCTCCACTGCCATCTCCGGTTAATAATCCATTGCCCTGATCGCTTAGCGTTTTGTTCTGACCGCCATGAACCTAAATTCCTTAGTAGGAAGTTACGACTACACTGTAACCCCTTGTAATCAGAGGGATTCACGATGGTTTTACCACCTAAACCTATTCACCCAAAGGGTGAGCTGGCTGAACTCAGCAAACAGCTAAAACCAGCATCTATTGAAATAGAAACTTTTGAAGGAAAAGTTCACGTTGAGTGGGAACCCGGTGCATCAGTAACCCCAATGGGACAGCTACCGTTTTTTATTCAGTTTCTAAAAACCGGCTGCCGGTTTGAACCTTGGGTTGAAGATTGTCCGATAGTTTACACAAGCAATAACGCACCTAAAAAAGTAAACGTTCTTGGTTCTTTTCTTCTATCGATACTTTCAGGTCACAAGCGGTATGCCCATATATCAACATTAACAGGAGAGGGTGTAAATTCTAAATTACTGGGCATGACGAAAGTGGTCAGTGATGATTCGGCTCGTGGAGCACTTACCAGAATGGATGAGACAGAAGGCGTTAAATGGTTGCAGAATCATCTACAACAATGCTACGAACCTCTATTAAGAATCCCGTGGGCTATGTTGCACTTAGGGGTTGAAAGCAACATCGTTCCAGTTTTTTGCAATTACTGGTCATAAAAGCCCAGTCTACATGCCTAAAAAGAGCTCCAAACGCCAGTTTCTTTCCGGAATTTGAGTTTTTTATGCGTACGATGGTTTCGAAAAAGCAGTTCAACCCTTTAATGCAACATAGCCAATCCCGTGGATAATGGATGTCGATGTCACAATAAAAACGATATATGGGAATCAGGAAGGAGCCGTCAAAGGATACAATCCTCATAAGCAAGGGAGGCCCTCGCACACCTATCATTCTTATATCCTTAAGTCCCGCTTAACGATTTGAAAAAAACAAGCAGAAAGAACTGAAAGCAGCGTCTCCTGTGCTGTTCAGGCAAAATACCTGTGCTAACAACAACGCACCTACAAGGTGCTACACAGGGACGCTCCCAGATGATAATTCCAAAACCTGAAAAAATCGACATTGAATTCACTGACGCCAAAATGACAGGCATGGCGGGAAGCCTGTTTGTGGCTCGCCTTGCCAACCAACTCAAACTGCCTGACTTGCTCGAAGAACACATTCGCCTTAAAAAACGAGATCGTGGCTGTAATGACAAGGATTCCCTTCTTGGTCTGATTCATAACTTCTGTGCCGGAAATGGAAAACTCTCTGACATGGATGCTCTGCGTGCAGACAAACCGGCAGTCAGTCTTCTTGGTCTTGAGGATGTGCGTTCCTCTAAACGCATGGGGGAGTATCTGACGCTATTCAATGCGGATGCCGTGAAAGCGTTGTATACCGTTGCCCACAGCCTTTGCCAGCAAATAGCACCTGACATAATACGGCACTTCATTGAACAAAAAGAATACTTACCGGTATTTCTAGATGGCACTGAGATTGAAGTGACAGGGCGCAACTTTGAACAGGCAGATGTTGGCTACAGCGGCAACAAACAGTACTGGCTTCACAATATTTTTATCGGTCATCTGTGGGTCAGTGGTCGCCTGAATCCGGGAGCCAGTGACGTTTGTATTGGCTGGAAAGAGCAGCTCGAAAATGACGTTGCCCCTTTAATCGATCAAGGAATGCCTGTTTGGGCTCGCATGGATAATGCCTACTATAGGAAAGAGGTTGTTGAATGGTTTGAACAGAAACGATGGGACTTCTCTGTCAGCGTGACCAACAGTAACAACTGTCGCCCGGTTCTCGATTGCATTGAAGGATTGCCTGACAGTGCCTGGACTCCTATTCGCAGTGACAGAACCGAGGAAGCTATCTTCTCTTACCACAAACCGGCCAAATGGCAACGGGAACAAACGTATGTTGTTACCCGACGCTGGCACGACGGGAAGCAATGGCTACTTGAACCGCGTTACTGTGTGATTCTGGTGAACCGATCCGATCTGCCACTGGAAGAACTGGTCAGACGTCACCGTGAAAAACAGGGGCAGGAAAATGCTCAGAAAGGCCCGTTGATCGATTTGGATTTACACCATCCTCCCTGCAGAAAATTTCACGCGAATCAGGCGTTTTACGCTTGCGGCCAGATTGCTCAGATTTTGCTGAGAGCGTTGCAGTACAGGGCGTTACCTGAAACAGAAAGAAAACATGGAATCCGACCATTGATTCGAAAGCTGGTTCGGTCTGTAGGTCGTCTGACATGCAGTGGTAAAAAATGGACGCTGAAATTTGTGAAAACAACAGTGGCTCTGGACTGGTTATGGAAGGTCTCAGAATGGCTGGACGTGAAGAGTGCTTCAGGCAGCACATAACACTGACCGAAAACGCTGTTTTTTTAACAGAACGCACTGGCTGCGGGGCAAGTTGTGCGTGTAAAACGCAGACTAACCAGAAAATTGAATAAAAAAGAGGTGGAGCGGTCATGAATTCAAGCTGATGTTGTAAATCAAACTACAGCATGTATAAAAACTGTACTTTTCTGCCAAAAGTACAGTCTGTTCGTTCATCGTCTCAAAATTAAGCGGGACTTAAGGTTATATGATGGCTAATTTAAAATTGATTCTTGAAGTGGAGGTTCAACCAGGTAACCAAGGAAATAGTGCTCATTCATTACCAGGATTAATGAGCTTATTAAATCGCCTTCCAAAAGAATGCTGGCCTGAATTTGTTCGGGGTGATTGTGATTGGGGCAGTAATCGGGTAATGACTGAACTCGAACAAGCTGGGTGCGGCTATTTATTCAAAATGAAAAAGTCCAAAAACGTCAAGGAAACCATAAATCACGCGCACTACAGCGCAGGCTGGACTCGCTACGACAATCATTGGGAAGGCAAAGAATTTGAATTAAAGCTTGATAGCTGGGCAACAACAAGACGAATTATTATCGTTCGAAGACGGCTTCCAAAAAAATACATTTTATTACTGGAAAAAGAGAATAAAAAAAGACAAAAGGCTCTTGCCTTTATTGATGAACCAGAAGACATAAAGCTCTATGAATACTCGGTATTGGTAACCAGTCTTGATAAAGATGTTGTTTCTATCATTGATCATTATAGAGATAGAGCTGATTGCGAAAATAATTTTGATGAGATTAAAAATCATTGGGGCTGGGGTGGATATACCACGCAAGACATTAAAAGGTGTCGTTTTATATCAAGAATGGTCGCCCTAATTTACAATTGGTGGACACTATACGTAAGGTTAAGCAATCCACTTAAGGAGGACATTAAGCCGC
>CBDBOO010000052.1:0-171439 GCA_965208385.1 Endozoicomonas sp. | reverse complement strand
ATCGTCGCCGCTTGTTTTGCAACCCTGACAGCCGACGGTTCATGGATCAACCCTCAATTCACGAAGTTCGATGGCATTTCGGCTCTGGCTGCCGGTATGCCTCAGGAAGCAAAAGCCGCCAGCCTGATTGTCATTCCGGATTTTTACCGTGACAAGCTGACGCTCAGATTAAATCTGCTAAGCCGTATCTCCTTACCCGATCAATCACCCACCCGCTTTGCTTACACCCGGAGAATACCTACTGCTCGTCTGGATAACAATCAGTTGATTTTTGATTTCTACCTCTCCATTAATGATCCAGTCTTCAAAAAGTTCCGGTTTCCCAAGCAGGATTATCTTCTGGCGGTGGAAGAGGCCATCCATCAGTTCAGCACCATTGATCTGTCAGCACCATTGATCTGTCAGCACAGGAAATCGCACTTTATCTGTACACCTACAGGGAAAAGCAAAACCTTAACTGTGATCAGCCGTCAGAGTGTCAATCGTTGGTACTCAGGGATGCGCACAACCGCCAGCTACTGACCATAGGTAACATTCTTTTTATTTTAAAAATCAATCACTTTCGCTACCAGGCCCGGCGGCTCGCAGAACGATTTCAACTCAATCTCGATGAGATCAATCCACAGGGTTTTCTGGATCAAACAGAACCCGACTTGACGAGCCCCATCTCTCTCAGGGATGCAGCTATTCTGTTGGAATTCCTTGACTATTACGCTCTGTCGATAGAAATGGGCCTGACAGGGCAGGCTTTACAAACCATCAGGGAAGCACCACACGACCTCAAAAAACATGAAATGTTATGGCAACTTGATAACGCCGGGCTACTTAACTATCAACGCTTGCTACCTGCTGTAAACAAGATTTCCGGAACAACGCTGGCTGAATCCATCAGCGAAACAGTGAATTTGGAAATACCGGCCAGAGCTCCTGACTTTCAGGTCTATCCCAATGACAGGGCCAGGGCTCTTAACCAGCCTCTCTCATTAAGAGACCTGGCTTATTTTATGACAAATGCGTTTGTCTCACTTCCAGCACTGGTACAGGCACTGGATGCCACAGAACTGATAAGGGAAGCTATTACTGCCAAGGACTATCTGGAGCAATCATATCTTCTGATTCTGGAAAAAACTCTGACTCTGAAGGGTGAAATTTCGGCAAACCAACTGATTACGGCACTCTACTATCCAGAAATCAACCGATGGAACCTGGCCCACCACATAGCGGATGCTCTCACTGGCGCAGAGAGCGCCCGTCAGCAGCTGCTGGGCTCTGAGACAATCATGATCGGCGAACATCTGAATAACACGGCTGAATTTACCAAAGCCCTGGGCATTCCCAATCGAGCTCTGGTTGAATCACAGGAAACCGACGATACGTTTCTAATAACATTGGCTGCATTCCGGTTACGTCGTTTAACTGTAGAAAATCTAGCCTATGCACTCATATCATCGGATAACAGTAAAGCGATTCCCTTACTGCCATTTTTAGAAGGTGTCAGCCCCAGCCCTCTTCCACCTGAAGACCCGGCTTATCTGGAGCAACAACAGGCATCTGAAACAGGCACTGCTCCTGTGTCTCTGCCCTTAACAGTAGAAAACTCCGGAGCCATTCCATTAAGTCACAACTGGTTCTGGACGGGGCTGGCTCTGGGCATACCTTATTACCAGCTAAGACTAATGACCCGCGATACACGGTATGCCACGAACAACAAAAAAAACATGTACAGCCTACTGCTTGCACTACAGGAAACCGAGACATACGAAACAGGGCATTTATATCAGGCGCTGACATTCCTGAAAGACGATACTTCCCTGGAATTTGTTCCTGCGAGTTTCCAGACTGCGCCTTCAGTACCTTTGTCTATTGCAGCGCCCCTGAGCGAACTGTATCAAAACCAGATTCAGCTGGCTGACCTGATCAGTGACAATCCCGCCGCCTTTGGCAATATTCTGGATTTATCTCAGGGTTCGATAAATAATCTGACCTGGAATTTTTCCTCTGATTCACGGCGGGTCATTATTGAAATGCTGCGTACTTTCACCGATCAATATTCCATAATGACACCGTATGATGCAGATATTTTCACTAACCGTCTGGTAAAAAATCTTCCTTCACTTGATGTGTTTATTACCAACCAGAATCTCTGGAATATCAGGCAACCTGATGATTACTTCAATGGTTCCACACCAACAGAAAAAGCCAGAAGTCGTTTCATTGAATTGTTCAGAACGGTATTGCAGCAGAGCTTGTCTCAGAAATACTGACTAAACAGGCGCATAGTTTCTTTCTCCTATTTTTGACGATGACTTTTTCCACCCTTACTTCGTCAAAACTCTGGTTGCAGAGTTTACTATTTCCCCAATGTTGTAACTGTGTGCTCTGCAGGGTATTTTTGCCCTGCGGGTGTTGATGGATGACAAAATTTTCTCGTCATGACATCGCAAAAAAACCGTCCAGCTACTTACATATCGCATCACAAAACCCTATCAACTCCCAGCTACCATTAATTTATTCCGCTATTGGTATACCCCATCCGTTAAATCGACAGATTACCTTTTCAGTTTCCTGTCAATGCGATTAGAATACGCGCATCCCCTATCGACACGATTATCAGGAGCCCTGATTTCTATGTCCTCACGTCGTGAGCTTGCCAATGCTATACGCGCCCTCAGCATGGATGCTGTCCAGAAAGCCAAATCCGGCCATCCTGGCGCTCCCATGGGTATGGCAGACATCGCCGAAGTACTGTGGCGTGATTATCTGAACCATAATCCCTCCAACCCGGAATGGGCAGACCGTGACCGTTTTGTACTGTCCAACGGACATGGTTCCATGCTGCTGTATTCGCTGTTGCACCTGAGCGGTTACGACCTGTCCATTGATGACCTGAAGAGTTTCCGTCAACTGCACGCCAAGACAGCTGGTCACCCTGAATACGGTTATGCTCCAGGCATCGAAACCACTACAGGCCCACTGGGTCAAGGCCTTGCCAATGCTGTAGGCTTTGCTACTGCAGAAAAAACTCTAGCAGCCCAGTTTAACCGTGAAGGGCATAACATCGTTGACCATAACACCTACGTATTCCTGGGTGATGGTTGCATGATGGAAGGTATTTCCCATGAGGTTTGTTCTCTGGCAGGCACTCTGGGTCTAGGTAAACTGATTGCCTTCTACGACGACAACGGTATATCCATCGACGGTGAAGTGGAAGGCTGGTTCACTGACGACACTGTTAAGCGTTTTGAAGCTTACAACTGGCATGTTGTTCCTGCGGTAGACGGCCACGACCCTGAAGCCATCAGAGCAGCAATCGAAGCCGGCCGTGCTGAAACAGACAAGCCAACACTGATTTGCTGCAAAACGATTATCGGTTTTGGTTCTCCTAATAAGGAAGGCAAGGAAGACTGTCACGGCGCCCCCCTGGGCGATGATGAAATCAAGCTGACCCGTGAACGCCTGGGCTGGACTCACGGTCCTTTCGAAGTACCTGCTGATATCTACAGCCAGTGGAACGCGAAAGAAGCCGGTACTACTAAAGAAGCTTCCTGGAACGAGAAGTTCTCTGCTTATGAAGCGGTTTACCCTGAGCTGGCTGCAGAACTTGTTCGTCGTCAAAAAGGTGAACTGCCTGCTGACTTCAATGAAAAATCTCTGGCTTATATCAAGTCGTGCCAGCAAGAAGGCGAGAAAGTGGCCAGCCGTAAAGCATCCCAGAATACTCTGAATGCCTTCGGTCCCCTGCTGCCGGAATTACTGGGCGGTTCTGCTGATCTGGCCGGTTCCAACCTGACTATCTGGAGTGGTTCCAAAGGCATCAAACGTGAAGATGCCAACGGCAACTACCTGTTCTACGGTGTGCGTGAATTCGGCATGAGCGCCATGATGAATGGTATTGCCCTGCACGGTGGATTTGTACCTTACGGTGCCACCTTCATGGTATTCATGGAATATGCGTGCAACGCCGTACGTATGGCCGCCATCATGAAGCAACGCAGCATCTTCGTTTACACT
Organism: Endozoicomonas sp.; assembly: GCA_965208385.1. Lineage (GTDB taxonomy): Bacteria > Pseudomonadota > Gammaproteobacteria > Pseudomonadales > Endozoicomonadaceae > Endozoicomonas. The sequence continues at coordinate 167,428 of CBDBOO010000052.1, read as the reverse complement.
CACGATTCTATCGGTCTGGGTGAAGATGGCCCGACTCATCAGCCTATAGAACAGCTGGCCAGTCTGCGTATGACACCTAACGTGAATGCCTGGCGCCCCTGTGACACGGTTGAATCTGCTGTCGCCTGGAAACACGCCATTGAACGCGAAGACGGCCCGTCTGCTCTGGTCTTCTCCCGTCAGGGCCTTAAGTGTCAGCATCGTGATGCTGATCAACTGGCTAACGTTTCCCGTGGCGGTTACATCCTGAAAGACTGTGCAGGCACGCCTGATCTGATTCTGATGGCCACCGGTTCTGAAGTTGAGCTGATTATGAACGCCGAAGCACAACTGACCGAACAGGGTCGTAAAGTGCGCGTTGTTTCCATACCGTCTACGGATGTATTCGACACTCAGGACGCGGAGTACAAGCAAAACGTACTGCCTTTGGAAGTACCGGCCCGCATCGCTGTTGAAGCGGCAGCGGCTGACTTCTGGTACAAGTATGTAGGTCTGGATGGACGCATTATTGGTATGACCACCTTTGGTGAATCTGCTCCTGCAGAAGATCTGTTCCCATACTTCGGATTTACCGTCGAAAACATTGTCTCTGCTGCAGAAGAAATTCTGGATTAATCAGAATGTTTAAATAGTACTCACATACCTTGTAGTGTGTGATAAAACGGCATTAGACGCCTGTCTTCTGCCGTTTTTTATTGCTTTTAATTCTAAAAAGAATATTATTTTACGACCGTATAAACTTGATTTTGAATGTATAAAATTCGAACACCGGATCATCACCCGGTTTTTCTCGAAGCTCCCACCTGTAATACAACTGTGACACCCGGGAATTTAATCATTCCACCTCTACAGTCAGGCCAACGCCATTCTTGACCAATACGGATATTCATTTTTTCAACTCAGGCTTGCTGAATGACCATCTCCATCGACACCAGGGGCGACCGCATGCTCCTTATACTGACTCTGGGTGCCCTGACTGCACTCGGCCCCATGTCCATAGACCTTTATTTACCCGCATTACCCACCATCGCCAGAGATATGGGTGAACCTCTCAGCCAGATTCAATACACATTAAGCGCCTACACCATTGGTTTCGCCCTGGGACAGCTGATTTACGGCCCTTTATCAGACAGGTTTGGTCGTCGAAAAATAATGCTTCCGGGTTTGATTGCTTTTATCATCACCAGCTTCCTGGCTGCCTTCACTGAAACCAGTCTTCAGTTAATTGTTATCCGAATATTGCAGGCTATCGCCAGTGCGGCCGTTATGGTGACTATACCGGCCATGATTCGTGATCTTTTCCCAAGTCAGCAGGTAGCAAAAGTACTGTCCTCTATTCTACTTGTGATGACGGTTGCGCCTCTGATAGCACCGATGCTTGGCGGTCAGATGCTTAAATACTGGGAATGGCCAAGTCTGTTTATTTTTCTGGGAATATTTGGTTGTGGATCTCTGGTTCTGGCATTGCTGAGAGTAAGAGAAACCCTGAAACCTGAAAATCGCCTGCAAATTCCGATGTCCAAACTGGCAAAAACATACGGCAGCGTCATTTCAAACCGTGAAGCCATGGGATGCATGTTATGTCATGCATTTTTCTTCGGAGGCATGTTTGCCTTTGTAGCGGGTTCTCCTTTTGTGTATATCGAACTCTTCGGTATTCCAGTGGAAGAGTATGGTTTGTTATTTGCCGCTAATATTCTTGCACTTGGCGCAGCCAATATGATGAATATTCGTCTGATTGGTCAACTGGAACTGTTTTCCATACTGCGTGCAGGAAGTCTTTTAGCCTGCACAGCATCATTGATACTGTTGTTTAATGTCTGGCAGGGAATCGGCGGATTACTGGGAGTTATGTTGCCTGTCATCGTTTATGTTGCCTGTATTGGTTTCACAGGCCCTAATTCCAATGCATTGGCTCTGGCTCACTTTCCAAAGTCCGCAGGAACGGCTAATGCTCTGGGTGGTACATTGAGATTTGGGATTGGCGGTATCACAACGGCTCTGGTGGGGTATTTTCACGATGGGACGGCCTGGCCTATGGCCGTTATTATGGCAGGCTGCGGAATACTCTCGGTTGGGGCTTTAATGCTCACTAAGCGTCGCGGGCTCCCTGAAGAAGAACTGTCTGCTGATGCCAGAAACAAAAAAACCACAGCTTAAGCTGTGGTTTTTAACAATCGGTCAAATCAGAACTGGTGGTTGAATTCCAGACGAGTTTCACCGGTGTCATCTTCATTCATTTTATCCTGGCTTGTGTTATGCCACAGGCGCAGGTTATTGCGCGGATCAATCTGATAGCTGGCAATGAATTCATGAACCAGGCTGTCTGAAGCAGAGTTCCTATCATCCTTAAACTCTTCCTTACCAAAAATGCCTTCAGCGTAGGTCAGGTTCCAATTCAGCCAGATTTTGTCAGTCACTGTGAACTTGTTGTACATGGTCAGGTTCAGGGTAACGCCCGGAACATCAATGCCATTCTGCTCATCTTCAGCGTACCAGACACCAGCACCCAGAATAGGGTAGGCAGTCCAGAAACTGTTAATAGGCAGAGCCTGCATAACACCCACAGACAGCATGCCAGCATCCTTATCGGTGTTGTGCATGATGTCGTAGGAAATACCACGACCGGTGGTCATATCCACATCAAACTTGCGAAGACGCAGATTGGACGGTGCGCTGGAACGCTCAGTACCGTGACGAACATCTCCGTCATCTGCAAAGTCCATATCCTTGATTTCAACGATTATAGCGGAAAGATCCGTTTTACTGCCTGTGTCCAGAGTCTTCATCATTTTCAGATTCAGACCGTTGGTGCCGTAGGAGATACCTCCAGACGTGTAGATCGCCATGGGATCAGACATATCCTGAACTTCTTTTTCAGTTTCAGCAGCAAAAGAAGTGGCAGCGATTCCTGACATAACCAGAGCGCCAGTCAGTTTTACAAATTTAGTGTGTTTCATAGATCATTCAGTGTTCGAATTTGCGTGCATTATAGTGACCATTCCAGCACCGTGAATAATGAATTATTCGACTATCACCAAACCGGTTTTCGACTCATAATTTAATGCATGCGGCTTTATAGCAGGATCGAACCCGCTCCTCCAGCCATGGCGTCATGGGATGCTGTCTGCTTCGCAGAGGCGAGTAAAGTACCAGTTCAGGCTGAAGATGCTGAATGCCTCCGGGTACCTCCAGCGACACTATGCCATCCCCCAGGTTCAGCATATTCTCAAAACCGGGAACCAGATAATCAGACTGTCTCACTATATTCAGCGCCATGGTGATATCTTCCGTTACCATGAAATAGTCTACTTGCTTCTCCAGCTTTCGAAGTGAGGCTCTGAGCCTGTTTCGGGTATCATTCCACTCAGGAAGCTTTATACCCACAAAAGAATAATGATCAAACAAATCCAGAGTTACCGGTTGATTGACCAGGGGATGGTTTTCTCTGGCCAGCAGACAGAACTTCAGGCTGGATATTTTTTTAGCCACCAGCGATTTTGGATAATCTTCATTCCTGAATTGTATGCCATAGGCTGCATCGCCGGAGAGCAGAGCCGAGACAGTACCGCTTTTCCAGTCCATCAGATGCCAGATGACATTAGGCGCTCTTTTCCGGAGATCCAGAACCAGAAGATGGCCAAACAATAACAGGGAAGGACTATTGATATGCAGTGTGATATCACCCACCAGTTCTTCAGGATTAAACGTTTTATCATTGGACAAAGCCTGCTCAAGGTTCATCAACAACGAGGGCAACTGCAGAATTATCTGTTCGCAGAAAGCCGAAGGTTCCAGGGCTCGACCGCCACGGACGAATAACGGGTCATTCAACGTACTGCGCAGTTTCTCCAGGCTGCGAGCCACTCCAGATTGAGACATATTCAATCGACTGGCCGTTTTGTAGGTACTGCGCGTCTGATAGATTTCCGTAAGTACCTTGAGAGAACGTACATCCAGCTTATCAATATTGCTCATAGAATCAGTCGGTCGGAATCATGGCGGGAGCGCAATATACCGCATATGGAACGCTATTTGTTATATACCCAAAGGATTTGGAATTGCTATCAGGCAGCAAGTGAGTGAGTGAAGCCCCGGGAGTTTAGACAAACTAAGTGACCGGGCCGGGCGGGCGTACCAGTGAACAAGCGCCGCAACGCAGTAGCAACTTCAAAGGCGACAGGTATAGACTCACATTTGATTTCAATACCAGATGAACTGAATGATCGCTCTGCAGTATACTGCAGGGTCGCAATAAACTGTTTTCTGGATAAATCATGACTTTCAGGGTAGCCATCAATGGCTATGGCCGTATTGGCCAGAGCGTTCTTCGGGCGTTGTATGAAAATGGTTATCGTGACCGTATGGAAGTAGTCGCCATCAATGAACTCTCGGATCTCGAGACTCTGGCTTATCTGACCCGGTACGACACAACCCATGGGCGATTCCCTGCCAGAGTGTCCAGCGAAGATGGACATCTGCTGATAGGGAAAGATCGAATAAAAGTCTTTAATCAGCCCGATCCATCCTCTATAAACTGGAAAGATCTGGACATTGACCTTTTGCTTGAATGTTCCGGCTCCTTCAAAGATCGGGCAACGGCTGACCTGCATCTAGAAAGTGGCGCCCAAAGGCTATTGTTCTCACAACCTGCACAGACTGATGTAGATGCCACCATTGTTTACGGGATAAATGAAGAAAATCTGCGATCACACTACACGGTTGTGTCGAGTGCATCCTGTACAACGAATTGTATTATTCCTGTACTGAAAGCACTTAATGACACACTGGGCATAGAATATGGCTCAATGACCACCATACACTCGGCAATGAATGACCAGCCGGTTATCGATGCCTATCATCAAAACGACCTTCGCCTGACCCGAAGTGCCCTGCATTCCATTATTCCCGTGGACACCGGTTTGGCCAAAGGAATCAATCGCCTGCTGCCAGAACTGAAAGATCACTTTACCGCTAATTCAGTCAGGGTTCCCACCATTAATGTATCCTGCATTGATCTCTGCATACATGTGAAGAGAGAGACGTCTGAAGAAGAAGTAAATCGCCTTCTCAGGAATGCCACATACGGGCGCCTGGAAGGACTCCTTGGATATACTGATGAACCCCATGCATCCGTTGACTTTAATCATGACTCCCGCTCAGGCATTGTTGACGGAACACAGACAAAAGTGACCGCCGGTCGACTGGTCAAGCTTCTTTGCTGGTTTGATAATGAATGGGGATTTGCCAATAGAATGCTGGATGTTGCTTCTTACTGGCTGACCGAAGCTCATGATAATTCTGATGATGAATCAATAGAAGTACGATAGCTCCAATATTATCCAGTACCTGGCTCGAACTCTTTGAATAAAACCAGGTTTCAGAAGAAAATTCAGAAATCTGATTTTATTCAACACAACATAAACTTTATTAAATTAACACTTATAACTTCCTATTTATTTCCATTAGAAAGCTAACTCGATAAATCATTCGCAATTAAAAACAACTAACAAACCAAATGAAATTATTATTAATAGCTAACTCGACAACAGCAGGTCAATGAATTAAACGCTGCTTTTAGACTGATTTATTTTCATTTTATTGAACTAAGATAAGGAACTATTGAAGATAATCTCACTCAATAAGTCATCGGAAGCCCTTTAGTCTTTAAAGACAGATCCGTCTCTTTATAGTAATTAAGTCAGGAGGTAGCATGGCTAAATCAATCAATGAAATTGCAGGCCTGGCAAATGTTTCGGTCACTACGGTGAGGCTGGTTATTAATGACCAGCATAAAAAATATCGAATCAGCGAAAAAACCCGACAAAGAATTCAAGACATTATTGATGAACATGGTTACTACATTAACCAGACAGCCAGAAGCCTTAAACTGAATAAAACCCATACCCTGGGTTTAATTATTCCTCGGCTCACCAACGTTCATTTTGCCGTATTAGCGGATGAACTTGAATGGCTTTGTCGAAACAGTGGTTTTCAACTTATTACTGTCTGTACCGATGAAAATGAAAACATTGAAAATGAAGTTATAGAAAACCTTTTTGATCGGGGTGTAGACGGTTTATTTATTTCATCAACCAGTCGTGAACAGCAGGAGCAGCTTCGAAACAATCGACGCAATAAACCTGTCGTATTTATTGATCGTGATTATGACGTACCGGGTATTCCCATGGTTCGTAGTGATAATTATGGTGGTGCCCAGCAGCTGGCCAGAAAATTATCACCCACAGGGACTGAAGATATTTTCTTCCTGGCAGGAAATATGCTGCTGCCTTCCATTTATGAACGCTACAGTGGTATTCAAAACGGTCTGGAAGAAACAGGCAACCAACTGAAGGAAAGTCATACCTATCTGACTGATCGTGGTAAACACGTCGATGGTTATGAACTTATGCGTCAGCTTCTAAATGATCATACCCTGCATTCTCAAACTGTTATAACTGCATCTCTCCCCGTACTGGAAGGCTGTATTGAGTGTATCAAGCACACGTTGGGGGCTATTCCACAAGGTCTGAAAATCGGTGCCTTTGATGATCACGCCATGCTTGAATTTCTACCAAATCAGGTTATTGCCGTGAAACAGAATGTCAGAAAACTCGCAGAAACCTCGTCATCCATGATGACCAAACTGCTTTCGGATAAAAACCACAATCCTGATAAAGTGATTATTGAACCCGAACTGATTGTCCGGGGATTTAATTCGAATGCCAGTTGATCAATACTTCGGACACTTTTAGGCAGCGATAGCCCCATACCCACTGAGCTGCTCGTAGGTGTCCATGACTTTATCGCTACTCAGGGATAACCCTAAGTAGTCAAAAACTCTGCACATCAAGTGCTGGTTGAACTTCAGTCTTTTCCAACTGGCAATCGAGATGACGCTCTGTCCTTGGGTATTTTTCTCTCTTAAGTCCTCCAGTTTTAACAGATTAAGAGCTGAAAAAGAGGCACTTATCTGAGTGTGTATTGATTCTTTTCGGCAAGACTGACAGTCCAGCAGACCTGTATATTGCTTGGCATCACGGAATGCGAATTCAATCTGAAATCTGGCCTTGTAATACTTGATAAGTATCATGGCTTCCAGCTCTGCATCGGTTGAATACAGCAACGCAAAACCTGTTTTCTTTTTTCTCTGCACCCGCAGCATGACAACTCGTATCCAGCATTTCAGACACTTGGAGTACACTCTGGCAGTGTATACCTCTTCACCTGTCTCTAGCTTCCCTGCATGTTCAAATCGCATCAGATCCCTTTCGGGATTCACCTTGCCTCCGTACACCTTGGGACGGCCGCAACCAGAATAGGGACCATCGTAAGGCCACAGGAGATCAGCATCACTTCTTAACTTGCCAACATTAACTTGCCAACATGTGCAGACCCGCTCCGACCACAGGAGAAACGAATTTCTGTTTGAAATAGTAAGCGTCAACAGCCAGATATTTAATCCCCAGTCCGATGAGTTTTTCAATCAGCCCCATCACGTGCCCTGCATAGAGATCAACGCGGGTTTTCTTTTTCTGATCCAGTGTTTGTTGGGCATCAAGCGGGTAAGCCGTATTGGATTGAAGATCAACCACACTGAGCAATGAGAGCTCCAGCCCACGCTCAGCTTTACCAGTACAGCCACGCCAAAACATGCCAAGCCCGTCTGTATTTTTGCCGCTTTTGGTCATAAAGCTGGCATCAAGGGCAGCAATCAGCTCGCTTGTCGTTGAAAATACTTCAGATAGCATCAGGCAATTGAAATGGAAAAAGTCGAAAGACCTCCTGTACCAGCGACTGATCCGTTTCTCGCTCATTGAAGAGTAGCGGCTCAAGTTACGGAAATTGGCTTTCCCCTGAAATACGACAAGGGCAGAGAAAAGTAATACGATGAAGGTCTTCTGAGGTTTTTTAACAGTGGACATAGCGTCCAGCGCGGTCTTTACTATGGATTCCATGAGGAAAATTATCAGCATGTAGAGGTTTTAGATTCCACTATTATCGCTGTTTTTCCTCATGGCATACCTTTTTATAAAAAGTGTCCGAAGTATTGGTTGATAACAAAGTCATTTAAATGATCTTAACTTATTAACTCAGAGTTCCACTTTTTTGAGCACTTCTGCACACCCATTTGTGACTCTCGGTGATTTGATGAAAGCCCCTTTGACTCATGTCACAACGGCTTATCAGCAGTTACCGACAGTCTCATTTTTATGCTATTGTCCCCGTCATTTTCTACAACCCGATTACCTGACTGCCTAAGGATATAGGGTTTGTTCATTTCCTGGACTTCGCAGTACTACTGCATAACCATCGCTCAACTCGTGAAAATACCGTTACTAGCGACGGATATAAAACCACGAAAAGAGGAACCTTCATGAACGTTTTGAAAATGACTGATCTTGATCTGGCTGGCAAACGCGTGCTGATCCGTGAAGATCTTAATGTTCCGGTAAAAAATGGCTCCATCACCAGTGATGCCCGAATACTCGCAGCTTTGCCGACCATCAAGCTGGCCCTTGAATCCGGTGCTCATGTTATGGTGACCTCTCACCTTGGTCGTCCAGTGGAAGGTGAATATGATGAACAGTTTTCTCTTAAACCCGTGGCTGACTATATTGGCAATCTATTAGGTCGAGATGTCCGCCTGGTAACAGACTGGGTAGAAGGTAATTTTCAGGTAAACGCGGGTGAGCTGGTTATCCTGGAAAATGTTCGCTTCAATATCGGTGAGAAAAAAGACTCAGAAACACTGTCAAAGAAAATGGCCGCTCTTTGTGACATCTATGTCATGGATGCTTTTGGCACTGCACATCGTGCACAAGCTTCAACCCACGGTGTTGGAAAGCACGCCAAGCTGGCCTGTGCTGGGCCACTGCTGGCAGGTGAGCTGGACGCCCTGGGGAAAGCCCTGAGTGAACCTGCACGTCCAATGACTGCAATCGTCGGTGGCTCCAAGGTTTCCACCAAACTGACCGTACTGGAATCCCTTTCCACCAAATGCGATCAATTGATTGTTGGGGGAGGAATCGCGAACACCTTCCTGGCAGCTGCGGGTAAAAATGTCGGTAAATCCCTGTACGAACCAGACCTGATTTCACAAGCCAAAGAGTTAATGGCCAAGTGTGACATCCCCATGCCTGTGGATGTGATCTGTGGTAAAAAATTCGATGAGAACGAGCCTGCAATCATCAAGCACGTTGATGATGTAGAAGACGACGACATGATTTTTGACGTTGGTCCTGAAACCCAAAAGCTGTTTGCCGAAGTCCTCTCTTCAGCCAAGACGGTTCTCTGGAATGGCCCGGTTGGAGTCTTTGAGTTTGATCAGTTTGGTGAAGGAACAAGATCCATGTCGGTAGCTATTGCAGAATCTTCTGCATTTTCCATTGCCGGTGGAGGAGACACGCTGGCCGCGATTGATAAGTATAATATTAAAGATCAGGTTTCTTACATATCCACAGGTGGTGGTGCTTTTCTGGAGTTTGTTGAAGGTAAAACGCTACCTGCGGTCGCCATGCTCGAAGAAGCCGCTTCGCGCCAATAATAACTGCGCCCTATATTCAAAGGGTTTGGAGTTACTGCAAGGCAGCCAGAGAATGAAGTCCCGGTCACTGAGACAAACCAAGTGACCGGGTCGAACTATCGTACCATTGAACGAGCGACGTTCCGGGAGCCTGCATAACAGCAAGCGAAGTGAGTAAGAGCAGCCAACAACCCTGCATCTTCAAGTACAATGGGGATACAAATAATGGCTGTATTCATTCTTTTATCATTCTAAAAAAATATATTCAGCACTGCCTCGAACCATAAAACCTCTCTTTACTCCGGATAACCGAAAGCCGACAACAACTTCTGAAGAATGCAATGGGTATAATGCAATATATTGTTTGCGGTTTTTCCTTCTATACTCTGTCTGCATAATCGTTCAAAATTCACCCGCTCTATAAAATCAATACTTACTGTGAACGAAGGACATGCAGATTTTGCAACTACTTCCGGGTATTTTCTGCAGATATAGATTACGTTTAGATACACTGTAGTACTGGTTATTTATTATCTCCTATTACTCCACTCCTGTGACAAGAGACCTGGTTGGCTTGATTGTGTTCATTATTTTCGTTCTATATGCCAAGAGAATTGTCTTATTGTCTAGCCCATCCCAAGTTTGGAACTTATGCTGTCAATTCACATCTAAAGGCATTTATAATCGAGCTATGTCTCGAAAAGGCGTGGATAGACTTTTTATGTTCGAGGCGAATGCAGTGACGCAGACAGGGATAAGTTATGCCTAATCAAGAGTCCATGAAACAGGGCTGGTATCTACTGAAATCAAAAACCCGTCAAGAACAGCGGGCAGTAGAGAATCTGGAAAATCAGGACTTTGAAGTCTATTGCCCCATGATTCAGGAACGGTGCAATGATGTTGCGTTATTCCCAGGCTATCTGTTTTTACGCCTCGGCCTTAATGATCTCGATCGTTATCATAAGATTCGCTCCACCCGTGGTGTCATTGAAGTAGTACACTTCAACAGAATGAATAGAAAGCTGGCGCAGAGCGGACAATTGTCAAACTGCAGTGTCATACAGCTCATGCCGCAGCCTATACCCAACGGTGACGATATTATTGATCTGATTGAAGAGATTGTTCACTTCATGATCCATGGTCAGGACAATTCGCCTGTAGAGGTGCCCAGATTCAACGAAGGCGATCAGGTTTGCTATAACAACCCCCTCTTTCAGCATTTAAAAGCAACATTTGTCAAAGAGTATGGTGATCAGCGAGGGCTCATTCTAATTCACTATATTCAAAATCAGCGCGGCATTGACGGTATAGAGAAAACGGTCATCGCAGAGAAGCGCTTTAAAGTCCCCCTTCAGGAACTGGTCAAAGCTTAATGGATCCGGCAGTACTACAAGCAAATATCCAACCCCTCACGACTAAGTCCATGAGTGCTTCAGCGGCTGAGCGTGCTTATTTTTCTTTCTACGACATAGATTTTGAAAATCACCAGCCTGACGTTCGCCATCACTTTGGATACGTCGATAGCTGCAACTATCGTATTGCCTGCCATCTTTATCTGAAACCCCAGGCGAAGGGATCAGTCTATCTGATTCACGGATACTATGATCATGTAGGTTTGTTTGCCCATGTTATCCGGTTTCTGCTTGAGCAGGGATACAATGTTTTTGCCTACGACCTTCCGGGACATGGATTATCCAGTGGTAAACCGGCCACTATTCCAGATTTTTCTATTTACAGCGTGATTCTGGAAGATCTCCAAGAATATTGTGAAGAGCTTTTACCTAAACCCTGGCTGGGCTACGGACAAAGTACCGGTGGTGCTATTCTCACAGACTTTCTGGTCAACAGGGTTAAAAATGCAAAACCACTGTCTTTCGATCAACTGATTCTCTCAGCACCTCTGGTCCGCCCTTACTTGTGGAAAATTGGCAGAATTCAGCTCTATATTCTTCGATTGTTTGTTCGCCAGATTCCCAGAAAATTCACTAGTAACAGCAACAACGATGATTTCCTGAACAAGGCTCGCCGGGATCCACTGGCACCTAAAATATTACCAACACAATGGGTATCCGCTCTTGATCGATGGATTCGCAGAATTGAATCATTCGATCAAAAAATCCCCCTGACGCCTCTTGTTATCCAGGGAACCCGGGACACCACTATAGACGCTGATCATAACATTCAAATTATAAAAAAGCTCTATAGCCAGCCTGAAGTGCTCTGGCTGAATGAGGCTCGACACCATCTACCCAATGAATTGCTGGAAACCCGCAAAATTTATATGAACTGGTTAACTTGCTATTTGTAATGTTTAGCATGAATAGCTGTTTCTCAAGGCAGTATCTTCTGACAGATGTTCTATAGATTTTCACTCCATTTCGTTAGAGTCGAAGATATACTGCCTGCGGCGATATTGACCATCTTCCCTGAGGATGCACCTTCTACGTAGCCCGGGTTTTTCAGCCTTTCTGAAAGACCATCCATATCATAAAGATAACTCGTATTACTAATGCCAGATACGTTTTCTGGTTACCAAAATGAACCCATCTACGCCGGGATTCAGGGGCTTCTCAGCTGCCCCTAACTTAAAAATCTGTAAATGCAGCCTCCAGAAACCAAATCACTTCATTAATAGATTTCACTGTGATACTGGCTTGCTCCAAGCGCGTATTCATCATGCTTTTTTTATATGAATTTTTTGTCTACCTATCAAAATTGCACTGACCCTGATCTTTTTGTAAACCATTTAATTTACCAACAATCGAATATTCCATATACTCGCCCTATGAACAAAGAAAACAGCCAGCAACGCATTTTGCAATTAATCAAAATAAATGGCCCTCAGACAGCTGTGGAGCTCAGTGTTATTCTCCATATGACCAGCATGGGAGCCCGCAGCCACCTGGAGCGAATGGAAGCAGGCAACCTGGTTACCAGTAAAGAAATTAAAAAAGGCGTTGGGCGGCCTAAAAAAATCTGGTGCCTCACTGAACAGGGGCAGGCAGAGTTTCCTGATGGTCACGACCAGTTGACCCAGAATATTATTGTCTCTGTACGTGAGCTTTTTGGTGAAAAGGGTCTCGATGAGCTCATTGAACATCGTTCCATTGAATCGGAAAAACTCTATGCATCTGAACTTTCAATGTCCGGAACCATTGAAGAAAAGCTGATCGCTCTGGTCAGACTCCGTACAGAAGAAGGCTATATGGCCACTTATTCACAACTGGAAACCGGCTTCATCTTTATAGAAAATCATTGCCCTATATGTGCTGCTGCGAAAACCTGTCAGGGCTTTTGCCGGTCTGAGCTGGATATTTTCAAATCCCTGTTTAATGGCCATGCCGAAGTCGAACGTTCAGAACATATCCTTGAAGGTGCCAGACGCTGCGCTTATAAAATCACACCACACTAAAAGTAACAGGCAAGCAAAAAGACCTAAAAAACAAGCTAGAGCAATATCTCATCCAATTATTAATAGATCAGAACAAACGCCCTTTAACGACAGTTAACTGATAAACCTGGACATCTTGAAACATCAATTGATTTCTCTGATTATTTGCCAGTGTTTTCATTTGTGATAGATACAGCTATAGAGGTCATTCCAAACAGAATTAACGCAGTAGCAACGAAATGCCCGTTAATTTCTATATCAGCTATAGGCCCAAGCCGTTGACGAGCCCATTGATCCGCCCACGCGCGAAAACGCTGTCCAGTTGTTGAAGGGTTTAAATGCATATAATAGTAATAGTAAATTCGTCTCAATACGTCTGCGGCTTGATTAGCTGTCAGGAATACATTGCCATTAATATTTACCACGCCTCTCATTGTAATCAGTATAAATCTATTTCCTGGTAATCTAATGACGACAAATCTGAGCTTATGCAAGGAGATATGTGGAAGGGGAACCAATTCCAACATAGAAGATGTATTCACATTAATACAATTCAAAGCCCAAAGAATATTACCAATTTCAGTGTTAATACTGACAGGGGCATTTGATGCAGCTGTGAATGCTGTAAGCACCTCTTGAGAGATACTAACTTCCGTTGGAACAGGCTGTCTCACAGAACTGGCTGCCAGATAATGGGCAAATTGAACGACAGAGTCTTGTGCTGTTGATGCCTCTCCTATAATAAACCCATCAATGGGTACATTATTAACATGCATGAGAAGATAAAGAGCGTAAGCTCCCATCATAAAAGACCAGACTTTTGCGAATGATTCACTCTGATAACCTTCCCCATAGGTTTGGATACGACCCAACAGGGCTTGCACTTGAAATGCATGTATTAAATAGTTGCTTCCTTGCAAAGCCTCATCTAACAGCGCAATCTGTTCCCCGCCGGTCATAGTCACCAGGCTCTCTTCATTGCATGTACATCCAACAAACCCTGCCATGTCCGTAGTCCCCACTGCATTATCAATGGTTTCGTGAGGGCAATTATGATTTTGTGAATCGGGACTGTATTTTTTTCCGCAATGATCACACGTTATCTCTCTAGCAAAAGCACTGATACATGTAAGCAATAGTAGAGCTATACAGCCAGTGAAAATCCGATGACCCATGATGTCGATCTCATCTATAGGATTCAGGATAATGAATGTTAGTTAATATTTTAATTTTGTGTGAATAGAAATTTACTCGTTTCTGTAAAATATCAAAATCATCAGGTTGTGAACAAAATAATAAAATTACAAAGATGATAAAGTGTGACGTTAGTAAGAAACCTTTACAAAAACCGACTGTTGCCCAAAACTGTCTCCGCTGAAAAGACTCATTAACAGAAATTTTTATGCAGTTCTCAATGCGGAGTAATAATCTGGGCTCATAAGATGAAGCGCAAAAAACTGATACCTGACTTCATCTAACTGAATTCTAAAGCCAGCCAGAAAGCAGACTTTAGAACAAATTGCGTTTTATTTTATAGCATCAAAGAAAATCTATCTCAGCGCCATTCAGTGATAATTTTCCATCTTCAATGGCAATGTTGATTGATTTTTCTTTCACCCAACTTTCTTTTGCCTTGCTAGATGCCTTTAAACACAGGGATTGCTTTTCTTCGGTGTCCATCTGCAGACAACCTGCACCAAAAAACTCTCCCGTCTCAACCATACTGAGACACATATCACCCATCATTTCTGCCTGCGCAACGGTGCCATTGCGAGCCCTGGCAGATTCCTGCCCCACCCGTTGACAACTCCAGGTCAGCAAATCATCAGAAAAATCAATTCGAGCAGAACTATTCAGCGACTGCAATAACGCTTCTAACGTTTCTCCTTTCTGCCGTTCATTCATAAGAGGTAGTTTTTTGATATTTTCTGTCTGCAGTCCAGCTGATTCCGTCAATTGCAGCCCCATGGATATACCCAGATTGCCATAAGCTGTTTCAATCTCTAAGTTCTCCATGGCGATTCGGGGCTCACTGACTGAAGCAACCTGTAAAAAGTCGGCAAAAAGTCCAATAATTTCATCATCATTATCCAGCTGATCAATGACACTCATCATTTCACTTAATTCGTTGATGGCCTCTTCGCTGAGATTCTCCATCACACTGGTCATTGAAACGCCTTCGATCACTTTATCCATTTTCTGATGTGCCAGAAGAGGTACCGTAACCTGGCCGGTCTTCACGGTAGTACGAGCAGTCAAGAGCTTATCCTTTTTCTCCTGATTTCCCGTTATCGCTACATCTGCAACAGTCATCAAATCCTGCGTCTGCGTCTGCGCTGATACTGTTATTTCCGGCACCTGGTATTCCCATGACTGACCTTCTTTATCCATGACCAGATGTGATGACTGTAACGCCACTGAAAACCACAGAGCACTTCCCTGCAGAATCGACCACTGCTGAGGCTCCAGGTTCAACTGCATGTCATCACCATCAATCTGCAACTGTCCTTTCGTAGGTGATAGAGACATTCTAATGCCGGATTCTGCATCAAGAGGCAATTCAAGACCTTCAGCACTGATATCGGCTGAAGTGGTGCCAAACCAGCTCACCGTTCCCTCAAGTTCACCAGGTACTCCAAACTGGAGTCCCTGCTGTTCGAAGTAATAAATATACTCAACCCTGCCTTTCAGCATACTGGAAAGATCAAAAAGGGAACCGTGCTGCAATGTTCCGTTAAGAGTGATGGTTTCATTGGATATTTGTCTCAGTCCTTCACCTTCGAGTCGCACATCAAACACGGTTTCATTGAAAGAACTGGATACATCGATAGCGGCCACTGAGAAGTCATAGTTCTCAGTGACGTCTGATAATGACCGATTCAGAAAATCATCGGCAATATAATTGGAGATCACAGGCAAACCGGCACCAATGGCAACGACAGTCACGGCTGCCAGTACAGCGACTTTTTTTATAGCGCTCATAGTTTTTCCTTTCCAGCTGCAGATTGCTGTATTCAATGAGTATTAAAATAAAACGACAATAGTACTATTCGAAAGAAACAAATGTCTTCTGTCGCTTATTAAGTGATTACCCTTTAAAACTGTCGGCAATTTCTCACAGAGACACCGCGTTTCTATAAAACCACAGCGGTTTCTTATCTAAAACGATAAAAATATAAAAGGAAAATGAGCAAGCAGGATATTAATTCCCGGAAGGAAATACAGAAATAATGCAATCCTGCTGATAACCATCAGTTATCAGCAGAAAGTCTTTGCTAAAACTGTTTCAGCAACGCCTGTACTGTGTCATGGGCATCTCCAAACAGCATACTGGAGTTTTCACGGAAGAACAGCGGATTCTGAACGCCAGCATAGCCGGTAGCCATGGAGCGTTTGAACACCACAACCTGCCCGGCTTCCCAGACTCTGAGAACCGGCATACCGGCTATAGGACTGCTCGGATCTTCGGTTGCAGCAGGATTTACCGTATCGTTAGCGCCAATGACCAGAACGGTATCAGTCTCGGCAAAGTCATCATTGAGTTCATCCATTTCTTCAACAATGTCGTATGGAACTTTCGCTTCAGCCAATAGTACGTTCATGTGCCCTGGCAAACGTCCGGCCACTGGATGTATACCAAACCGCACTTTCACTCCGGATGATCGCAACTTATTCACCAGTTCACGCACCGGGTGCTGCGCCTGGGCAACTGCCATACCGTATCCGGGAGTAATGATGACACTGGCAGAGTTTTTCAGTATCTCTGCCACTTCATCAACGTTGGTTTCTCGATGCTCTCCCTGATCAACATCAACAGGCACTGTTCCGCTGTTGGTGCCAAACCCACCCAGAATAACCGAGATAAAGGAACGATTCATGGCGGTACACATCAGATAGGAAAGAATTGCTCCGGATGATCCCACCATGGCTCCAGTGATGATCAAAAGGTTATTCCCCAACATAAACCCGGTCATGGCCGCTGCCAAACCCGAATAGGCATTCAGCATAGACACTACAACGGGCATATCTGCTCCACCAATACCCAGTACCAGGGTAATGCCAAAGAGAAAAGCAAACAGAGTGACCAGTAATAATGCCGTTATACTGTGCTGCTGAACAAAAACAACACCCATGATAATGGCCAGCCCCAGCAATGCCAGGTTAGTCCAGTGGCGACCTGGCAGAGATACGGGCCGACTCGAAATTTTACCCTGCAATTTCAACGAAGCGACAACAGATCCACTAAAGGTAATACCCCCAATGATGATTCCTATAAAAATCTCAACACTGTGAATCAACTGCTCCGTAGACAATACGATTTTCACCGCTCTGGCAACCAGCGAATCATTCACTGTCAGAGCACTGGAGAAACCAATTAACACGGCAGCCAATCCGCCGAAGCCATTTAGAATGGCCACCAGCTGAGGCATTTCAGTCATCTCCACCTTGATGGCCAGGAAAAGGCCAATACCAGCACCGACGACCATACAAAGCGTGACCAGAGTGAAACCGGCAATATGCGCATGGGCAAGTGTCGCCAGAATGGCAATCACCATACCGATAATGCCGTATATATTGCCATTTCTGGCTGTATCCTGTCGGCTCAGACCTGCCAGGCTCATAACAAACATGAGCGCTGCTATCAGATAAGCCGCTATCAGTAATCCTTCAGACATGGTTTGCGACTCCTTTAGTCCAGACGGAACATCTTCAGCATCCGCTGGGTTACAGCGAAACCACCGACAATATTGATAGTTGCAACGGTTATGGCTATGCCCGACAGAGCCAGCACGATGTTATTATCGCTCCCCATCTGCAACAGGCCACCCACAACGATGATGCCACTGATTGCATTGGTGACACTCATTAATGGTGTGTGCAACGCTGACTTCACATTCCAGATAACGTAATAACCGACAATAGACGACAAAACAAAAACCGTAATGTGCTCGAGAAAATCCGCAGGTGCAGACTCTGCCACCACACCAAACAACAGGACACTAATAGCGATCAAAGCCGGCTTTAACCATGGGCGACTCTTCGGTTCCTCTTTGATGGTTTCAGTGGCCGCTACAACCGGTTTTGCCACCGGTGCAGCACTGACCTTCACAGGTGGTGGCGGCCAGGTAATACTGCCGTCACGGATAACCGTAAGCCCCCGAACAACCTCGTCATCAAAATCAATGGTGATATTGCCGTCTTTTTCCGGGCAAAGCAGCTTTATCAGGTTCACCAGATTGGTGCCATAAAGCTGAGAAGACTGGGTTGGCAAACGACTTGGCAGATCGGTGTAACCAATGACAGTGACACCGTGACGTACGACCACTTCGTCTTTTACTGTGCATTCACAGTTACCACCGGTTTGTGCCGCAAGATCTACAATAACACTGCCTGGTTTCATGGCTTTTACCATATCTTCCAGAATCAGCTTTGGTGCCGGACGACCAGGAATCAAAGCGGTGGTTATAATAATGTCGACTTCTTTTGCCTGCGCCATAAAGAGCGCCATTTCTGCGTCGATGAAAGCCTGACTCATCTCTTTGGCGTAACCATCAGAGGAGTCCTGGCCTTCTTCCTCGTTGGCTAAAAAGTCCAGCTCGAGAAACTCAGCGCCCATACTTTCGACCTGTTCTTTCACTTCAGGACGAGTATCAAAAGCACGAACAATGGCACCCATGCTACCAGCAGCACCAAGCGCTGCCAGACCAGCCACACCGGCACCAATAACCATCACCTTGGCGGGCGGGATTTTTCCTGCTGCGGTAATCTGGCCATTAAAGAAACGGCCAAAATGATGGGAAGCTTCAACAACAGCGCGATAACCGCCAATGTTGGCCATGGAGCTCAGAGCATCCAGGGATTGGGAACGGGACAGACGGGGTACGCTGTCCAGGGCCAGTACATTGATGTTGTGCTGGCTGAGCTTGTTCATTAATTCTTTATTCTGGGCCGGCCATATGAAACAGGCCAGTGTTGCACCCTCTTTTAAAAGTGCTATTTCATCATCAAGAGGCGCATTCACCTTCAAGATGATATCAGAGCTCCAGACCTCCGTACGTTCAGCGACCAGAGCACCTGCCTGCTGGTACGCTTCATCACCAAAACTGGCTTTCTGTCCGGCAGCAGTTTCAATCACAACATCAAAACCGAGTTTCTGCAGTTTACCTACAGTATCGGGTGTTGCTGCAACACGGTTTTCGTTGACCTGAATTTCTCCAGGAATACCAATTCGCATAACGGTCACCTAGCTCATTAAGCTATCTGAAAATCTATGATCGATTGCTGTTCAAAAAATATTTTCCCGGCCGTGCACCCTGATATTTACGACTACAACTTCATACGACAACCTGAGCATTGATAACTGCCAACACTGATTCTGAAAGCCGGTCAGATTGTTCCGATCCGTGGATGACGGTAGGACAACACATGTTATGTTATTTTTCGGTAACTTGGTAATTAACAACATTTATTAAGGCGATTACTTATTCCTAACAAGCATTAAAAACGTCAATAACACACATAAAACCCTATAAAATAACGCCTAACAACAAGATTTATCATTTTTTTCTTTAATCTGACTCAATAAAAAAATGCATGTATTTTCACTTTGATGAATATACATGCAAATAAAAAAACACGCTTATGGTTAAGAATGTTAAAGTTTGTCTTATGCTGTTAAATACAAGAATAGAATTATGAAGCTAACATCCTGTTTTTGAGCAATCTTAAAAATGCAATATCGGTCTGCATTTGATAATTCTCAGACTAACAACTAAAAAATGGCTATGGATCAACTTCATAAATATTTGTCAGCCTCTCTGGTTCTCGCCTGTTTTCATCTCTCTGCGCTTAATAACAATTTGCTAACTGGTCAAACTTCAACCCTTACCAGACCCCAACCATTCCGCGCTTCCCCCCCCTTATTTGAAAGTCTATTGTTTAGCAAAGATCTGGGTATCGAATTTTTCACTCTAAAGGCCAGGATAGGTGAAAACCTGGATTCTTCGAAGCAATGGCTGGTCGAAAATTCACACTATGGAGCTCACTTCTCAGACGGTAGCACCTCGACTATCCCGGTAGCCGGTAATGTCCATTTGGCCATGACTCCTCCCCTCTCTCAAAATCAGGAAATAGCTGAATTCTGCGTTCCAAATGACTATCAAGAAAAACCGGGGGTAATTCAGTATGGCAGACCCACCACTCAATCCGGCTCAAAAAAGTCTGGAAGCTGTCCGCAAAAAAACATGAAGGCTTCCCATGTTACAAGACATTCTGAAGAACCAAGTTGGAAAAAAAAGAAAGGAAAAAAAAGAACTAGCGAGGAAAATAAGGAATTGAAATATATCCGGTCGATGGTCTACGAGCCATCAGAGCCAATGACCACTTCGGTTGCAAAAGTTTTATACCGCTATTTCAGGCTGCTTCCCCACGGACACACAGAGGAAGAACGAATGAAATTAATAAGACTGAACGATATTCTATCACTGGCTGCATACGGTCCAGAAGGTGCCAGAGTTCCCGAACAGCTTCTTCGTTATGTTGAACATCAGGAGGACGTAGCCACTCCGTTTGATGCACTGGAAGTACTTAACCAGCATTTTGGCAAGTGGAGACACACGACACGACATAAGCACGGTAAATCCAACTCTTACCGACAGCTCTTTCTGATGAACCGAACGCTGCTCTGGGCTGTGAGAATTAACTTACGCTTACAGCGTCATTGTTGTGCTGCAACCCTCGATAAGGAATGGGCGTTTGTTAAACGGCAGGTAGACTCAAGAAAATTAGATCTCGATGGTGTTCTGGATTTGTTGACTAAACTTCAACCCCAGTTCGATCCCGAGCTCTATCTGCTAACCCTGATGCAACATCAAACACCTCTCGGATCCAGACCAGACTATCTGGAAGAAACCTGGCAGGTCTTTGATGCCCAAATCTTTGAGCGATGGCTGGGAGAGGCAGAACTCCCCAAGTTCAAATTATTTACTCTGCTTAAATATGAAATTTTCTGGTTTGATCAAAGTAATGACAGTAAAAGTAAAATACAACATCGCTTGAAACTGGCGAGAGGGCTGGCTAAACCGAATTCCGGCGAAATGGATTTTGTCTACCGATGTGAACATCAATTATATCTGAGGCTTGGCTATCAGGAATCTAAAGATCCACTGAACCTGAGAACCCGTGGTTTCGACCAAATGTTTAAGCAGCACCAATATGAAAGAGTCATCGGCGATGTTATGGAATTTCTCGAAGAAAGAAACTATTTGATTACAAGGGCTCTGAGAAAAAAACTGGATGCCTTGATACTAAGATCTCATGCTGCAGAATTTGCCGCGCACAAAAGTAAAATACACAGAAAAGAAGCAGTAAAAATGCTGCCGGCTTTTGAAGAAATTCCTCCCGAAGGGTTCCCAATGATGGTCGTAGTATACCGGGATCTTGATATGCTAGATCTGGCCAGAGAGACAGCCATTCGTCTGTTCAATCTTACCCTGTATGATGCACACTCTTCTAATGTAGAGCATTTCATATCGGCCCTTGAAACGCTGGCTGAATCCACCATTCCTGATAATCTGGACAATGCCATTGATCTGTATTGTTTGCTGCTGGGCCCTCAATTGCTCAATGAAATATTCCCTGACTTCAGGCCAGCCTCAAGGTGTATCAGATTACAATATGATGCTTATCGCAAATTTCAGTTCACTGGTGTCAGTAAACCAGCCAGAATATCTGCCAATATTATCCATATGTACAGGAACCTGCGTCGATATGGACACTTTCGGGAGGCAATAACAGTTGCCTACTACCTCATGATTTCTTCGATCCGAGATTATGTAGATACCTCAGATTTTTTTAACCAAATGGATGGTTCCAGCAATTTTTATTCAGCCCTGCATCAACATCTGATACTGATGCATTATGCCCTTGATCAAACAGACGACATGAAGAATCATATCAGTGAAACCAGAGCATCTGGATTAACAGATGTCGACACATTGAAGGTGCTGAAATTATTGTCGTCTTTAGAGGGTGATCTTACTGAAATAGAGTATCTGGATTCCCATTCCCGATATCAAACCATTGTCTTCAGCTATTGGAAATTGATTTATCTTACCCGCCAGATCCAGTTAAACCCTGAAAATACAGCTGGAAATGAACTGGAGCTGGTTTTTTTATTTTTCGATTTATGGGAATCGACTATAAGCCTTCTGAACAGAGAGCCGGGCTACAGGAACGGCTTGTTTATGATTGAGAAATTGAAAGCATTCTACAAACGATTTTCACGTACCATTGATAGCATTAGCCATACCTCGACAGTTGATAACGTACTTCAACAGAAGTATCCTCTTCCTCCGAAAGGCTTCAAACCAGAATTCTTCTCAGACAATTTCGATTTCCATTATCTCGAAGAAAAGGTTTTATCCAACTCACTCAGGGATTCTGAACAACCTGAAACCTGAAGTCAGAAGTCAGAAGTCAGGATTGATACCATTTCCGAAATCTAATTATGCTATTGCGTTGCCTTTTCATAACGCATATTAGAGACCGGCTGGTATAACTGGTCAGTGAAACTAACGTTCAGATAATAACAACAGCTAGATACTTAAAAATAAGGGCTCTACCTCAGATTGTGTGGGTAAATTTCAGCGATTCACCCCTCTTGGATAAAGATCAAGGCCACCACAATGAAAGTAAATTGCAGTTTTGAACCTTTCTCTGTTTCTGTAACCGTAGGCTCGACCCTTGAGTCGCTGTATCTTTCCATTCATGCCTTCTGCACGGCCATTGTCGGCTTTCAGAACTATTGCGTTAATAATTCCCCACAGGTGTTCTTTGATCATCTTGGCCACTTTACGAACAGGTTCAAGCCGACACCTCAGTGCCCAGCTCAGCCACCGTTTCCATGCCTTGATAGCCCAAGCTCGTGATGTGTAATTCCACAGTGTCATCGCCATCTCTTTGATGGCCCAGGCTCGTGCTGTTTTCAGCTTTGAATCACGCAACGGCTCGAACGCTTCCCACTTTTCATCGCTCATATTTTCAGGATTTGTTAGCCAGTCAAACCGGGTACCTTTGAGTAAGTCTGACCCTGTAGACATAAGCGCTTTATGCTCTTCTATGCGAACTTTATTGACCGCATTGCCTAAGTACTGGGCAACATGGAACTTGTCAAATGCTATTCGCTCCCTGGCTTCTGGCACATGCAATGTGACTGCCTTGATAAAGGGCTTCCACATATCCATGGTAACGCATTCAATACCGGCTTTCTGGTCTGGCGTCAGGGTCTCAAAGTACTCATTGAGGCTGTCAGCTTTATGGTTGTCGGCCAAATGTAAAACAATGCCTTTTTCATGATCTGTAACCACAGTGACGTACTCACGCCTCTTCTGGAATGAGGTTTCGTCAACGGCTAACCGTTTGGGATTGTCGTGTACTCTGCGTGCCAGACCTCTCGCTACTGCACGCTGTTGGATACCGTCGATGGCATTCCAGCTAAGCTTCATTTGTTGGGCAACTGCACTGGTTGTTGCCTCTTTCAGCCAGTCAATAACAAGTGCTTCAAACAAGGCCGTAAAACCAGAGTTCGGTTCAGCCCATGGAACCTGTATTGTTTTTACACCGTGATCGGAACATTGTGTACGCGGAACATCAGCAATAAGGATGGTTTGAAACTGGCAGGTATCCTGATGCCGCCACTTCTTCTGACGTCGATCGTAACCCGGAGAGGGTTTATCACGAACACTGCATTTAGAAGGCTTTTTGCCATCATGTTCGAGAAAGATTTCGACTTTTCCTTCAGTAATGGAGAGTTCCACGTGAGCGACATGCCACGGAGTTTCAACGCCAAGTATTTTAGAGTAGAGTTCTTTATATCGCGCATGTCGGCATCCTTGCCTTGAAGTGTTCAATATAGATTAAATCACCCACTAAAATTAGGGAAGAGCCAAAATAAGTATCAACTGGATCAAAACAGTAATGGAAGGGTGATTATTGAGCTGTTGCTTGCTCCACTCCCTCGAACGCCTGCCCAGACATCATTGATATCGTCAAAAAACTCAACTCATCTCAACCGCAAAGATATTGGTGGACGAATTATTAATACACCTTTCCATTATAAAAAGCGTGATCCGATTCCAAACAGATTCATCAACGAAGATAAGCAGAAAATAAACCTTTGTAACTATTCAGCACCCCCACAAAAAAGGTGAACTTTGTGAAGAGCCTGTCCCGCAAGGGATAAAAAAATCCGACCAGAAAAGCAGATTCAAGAAAATAGCCTTTTATCGTTGAAATAGAACAAATAAACGACATCTGACCCTTGGCAAGGTGCTCAAAGCTCCAATCTTAGATAACAGTACAACAATGAGAGTGTCCTGAAGCCAAGAAAAGAGAAGGCTTATAACTAAAACCACATATTACTCAATTATTGCAGGGGGTGCTGAATAGTTACAAACCTTTACCTTCCCGTTAGGGTAAAGAGTATTCTGATTCTGTAATCACAGTATTCATCAGCCCATCTGATGAAAAAAGGAGAATAGACATGATGTGTGTTGTTTTTGGAATTCTTGGCATTACTCTTATCGGACTCATCATTTACATGATCTGGTTTCGCAAGGATAAGGACAGTCAATCAGAGGCATGACATCTTGAACACATCAATTTCAATAAAAGTCAGAACCGAAAGAAAAGAAACGTAAGCGCAGGCAATACAGACAGTGTATTTACAACGCTGTCTGGAGTTCAAACTGGTAACACCTGATGCTGAGCGTTCTTGTATAACTTGCTTCCGAACGCCTGTTTACCCCAATGCTTCTTCTGGCATTCTTCCCTGTCTAGCAAAAAACAAACATCCAATACCAATGAATGAGTACTCATTACTTACGGGGTAACAGAATACAGAAATGTATCCTGTGATGTTCAAGCCAGAAATGTACTGTTTACTTCTCAGGTTGCTAGAGAACTATAAAGACATTTATAGTTCTCCATGATTTGACTGTTACCTCATGGTAACAAATTCTTCTGACGACGTTGGATGGATGGCTATCGTATTATCAAAATCTTCCTTGGTTGCTCCCATTTTCAGAGCTACAGCAAAACCCTGCAACATTTCATCAGAACCATGGCCAATGGTGTGAATACCTACAATTTTTTCTTCTTGACCGACAGTCACCAGCTTCATGCGGGTAGGTTGACGATGGCTGGTCAGCGCACTGTACATTGCTGTGAATTCACTGGTGTAGACGTTAACATCATCACCATGGCGTTCACGGGCTTCGTTTTCAGATAACCCCACAGTACCGATAGTCGGATGGCTGAACACCACGGTAGCCACATTATCGTAATTCAGGTGTTCTTCCGGCTTGTTATTAAACAGTCTTTCAGATAAACGACGTCCGGCTGCAACCGCGACAGGGGTTAATTCCACTTTACCGATATTATCTCCCACCGCGTAAATACCATTGATATTGGTATTCTGGTATTTATCCACAGAAATATAACCGCGCTCGGTTGTTTCTACTCCGGTAGATTCCAGATTAATGGTCGCAGTGTGTGGCTTTCGACCTACAGCCCAGATAACGGTGTCTACGTTCAGACTGTTACCATTTTCAAGATGAATGGTCAGACTGCCATTATCTTCTTTAACTATTTCCTTTGGCACCGAGTGTGTGTGAAGAGTCGGGCCTTCGGCCTCCATGATCTCCACCAGAGTATCGGAGAGCATGTCATCAAAACTGCGCAACGGTTTATGCTTGCGAACCAGTAGATGCGTTTCACTGCCAAGAGCATGAAGAACGCCTGCCAACTCTACAGCAATATAACCTGCACCCAGAACAGCTACCCGCTCCGGTCTTTCTGTCAAATCAAAGAAACCATCAGAATCAATACCATGCTCAGCGCCTGGTATGACAGGTATAGTGGGCTGACCTCCCGTGGCGATGGTTATATGATCTGCCGTATATCTGACACCATCAACTTCCACCGTTTTGGCATCAATAAAACGACCATAGCCCTTTATCACTGTAACCTTATTGTTGCCCAGAACTCTGTCGTAGGAAGCATGAATTCTACTGATATACGCTTCACGGCTTTCCACCAGTTTGCTCCAGCTGAAGCTTTTGAGCTGGCTATCAATATCCAGATCAAATCCATAGTCCGGCCCGTAACGTACCGCGTCAGCAATCTGGCCAGCAAACCACATGACTTTTTTTGGGACACAGCCGACATTAACGCATGTACCGCCCAAATGCTTCGCTTCAATAAGACCAACATTGGCACCGTGCATGGCGGCTCGATTTGCCGTACCAATACCGCCACTGCCACCACCAATCACCAGATAATCGAAATGCTGCCCGTTAGTCATACTATTTAATCCTGAAAATTAATCCTGAAGATGTATGGAATCGCCTTATGTCATAGACACTGATATATGGGCGTATCTGAACTATTAAACACTCATTGGATAAAAAATCCTTTTTTTGGAATAGGGGACATTCCTGTTTTCTAAATTATTACAGAATATTCACGATTTAACCGGTAATTCATATCCCGACTTCATCAATATAACTTGATCAGCAAGCTGTATTTTTACAGTAAGTGTTACGTAAATGCCGCAGTAACACTTATTACTGTGTCACTCGTAACAACTTTACGGCTACTCAGTCATCGGCGTCTAATCCAATAAAAATAGAATCTATTGCGGTCTGTGGCCTGCAGCCATTTTTAGAAAAGTTGGCACGGGGTTTGTATATACTAAAACAAGAACAAATTAGCCGGCGAATAAAAATAATAGAAACGGCAATAAATCGACTGATAATAAAAACAATAATAGTCGAACGTTCAAGTAGATAGGTTTACAGGATGCTCAAAGGCACCGCCTGATAGATCCGGAATACTGAGAAGATTGTCTGAATTCGAAAGGATTACAAAAGACAGCACGAGTAGATCGGACACTGCCAGGAAAACAACAATAATAATGGTATCTGTAGCCTGAAAACCTATCTACTTGCTCCTTTCTTGCAAGTCTCCACATCTTCAAATCTGATCAGACTCCCAAAAACCAAATGATAGCCGGGTATGTATTTATCCGAATGCCTGTTGATCCGGATAAATACAAAGAAGCCTCAGGAATAAGCGCTTACTATACGACGATACTCGGGACTCCAAGTCTTAGCTCGAATCTTAGCTTCAATTTCAGTCTGCCCACATTTTGGCGCAAGCCCTTCTTTCTGGGCTTGTCTGGAAACCGACAGAGCAATTTCACAGGTTACCTTCTGAATATTATTCATGAGAGGTAACAGAGGTGCATCAGGATCCAGTGCAGCTGGCGAAGATAATGCCAATGTTTCAACGGCCGCATCCAGCATACCATCCGATACTCTTTCTGCTCCGCTGGCTAAAACTCCAAGCCCCAATCCCGGGAAAATGTAGATATTATTACACTGAGCTACAGGGTAGTTTTGGTCCTTGTATCGAACGTCTCCAAACGGGCTACCCGTTGCAATCAAAGCCTTACCATCAGTCCATTTGATAATATCTTCGGGAATCGCTTCCACCTGACTGATCGGATTTGACAGCGGGAAGATGATTGGACGCTGATGATTTTCAGCCATCTTTTCCACGATATCACGGGTGAAGAGACCCGGTTGACCAGAAACACCGACTATTGCATCGGGCTTCCCATGAACAACCACATCATACAGATCAGGTTTCCCTTCTGCAGACCAGCTTTCAATGCTGTCATGATCATGAACCAGTTTCTGCTGAAAAGACCTTAATCCTTCCATCTTATCGTGCAGTAATCCATCACGATCAACCATAAAGATACGTGCCCGAGCCTGTTCTTCCGATAACCCTCGACTAACCATCAATCGCACCAGTTGTTCGGCAATACCACAACCTGCAGAACCTGCTCCGAGAAATGCGATTTTCATATCTTCCAGCGGTTTACCAGCTGCCTTTGCTGCAGCCAGTAAAGAAGCTCCGGTAACAGCCGCCGTGCCCTGAATATCATCATTAAAGGAACACAGCTGGTCACGATATTTTTCCAGTAATGGTGTCGCATGATTTATAGCAAAATCTTCGAACTGCAGAAGTGCTTTTGGCCAGCGACGTTTCAATGCCTGAATAAACAAATCCAGAAATTCATAATATTCATCGTCGTTTATTCGCTCATGACGCCAGCCCAGGTAATTCGAATCTTCCAGCAAATGTCGATTATTGGTGCCGCAATCCAAAGCTATAGGTAATGTCTTATTGGGTGAAATGCCGCCCACTGCGCTGTACAGGGATAATTTACCAATGCAGATTCCCATACCACCGATACCCTGATCACCAAGACCCAGGATTCGCTCACCGTCTGTGACCACAATCACTTCTATATTGCGTTTGAAGTTAGACAGCATGGCGTCAATATGACTACGCTCAGGATAGGAAATATAGAGACCACGGGGACGTCGATAGAGATCGCTGTACCGCTGACATGCCTGCCCGACAACCGGCGTATAAATTACCGGAAGCATTTCCTGTAAATGCCGTTGTAACAGCGCATAAAAAAGTGTCTCGTTGGTATCCTGTAAAGAACGCAGATAGATATGTTTCAAAATGGGAGTCGGCTTGATGGAAAATGCCTTGTAGGCACGACGACATTGCTCTTCCATTGTCTCTACTTTCGGCGGCAGTAATCCGTGCAAATCCAGATCAATGCGCTCTTCACTGGTAAAAGCGGTACCTTTATTAAGTAACGGGTTTTCCAGCAGCAGGCGGCCTGTTAAACCTGTATGTATACAATCGTCAAATTCACTCATCTTTTTTTCCCGGGACTGCAAAGAACTTCCAGCTGAAAATTTCTCTTTATTACTGGTAAAACGGGAAAAACAATAGTGTTGTCATTCCCTGTAATCTCGACACAGCATACGCTTGAGGCTGAATGTAGAACAGATAGGAATAACCGACGCTATTTATATCCATCAATTATTATGCTTCCTGTAAGCAGCTACCCTGATTTGATGAAAAACACTTTCACACATCCATCTGCAACGCTCTTTTCAGCGTGCTCATTCTACCTGTAACAGCGTGACAAACTTTGTTACCTGCACTAGCACACCTACCCAATACGCCCCACCAGGTAACACTATTATTCCATTTCCATATAACTATAGAACACTTACAAACCTTCGGAAAACACGTACACCAAGACTTGCAGAGATGTTTGTAAAAACTGGCACGGACTTTGTATATCGTTACTGAAAAGATCGTCGCCCGAGAATGAAAATAATAAGGCAATGATGTACGGCCACTAATAATAAATAGAAATGGTCGACTGCATGCGAATGGGTTTACAGGGTGCTTTTTGCGGAACTGCAAAAACAGGGAAACCGGTTATGGATAAGATCATTGATAAAATGAATTATCCCGACCGGGTTCAGGGAAGCTAATAAAGCTATTACCGCACAGCCTGCAAACTCATCCGCATGTTTTTATATTTATGCGATCACCTGCTTTTTTTTACGCTTGAGCTGCGAAAAGAGCATACCTGTCATCATCAGTCCACAACCAATAATTCCTCTTTCGCCCAGTTGTTCGTTCAGAATCAACCAACCGCCAACAACCGCAAAAACAGCTTCAAGACTCATGATGATAGCTGCATGGGAAGACGGTGCATCCCGCTGGGCTATGATCTGAATAGTGAAGGCGACACTGGTTGATAAAACACCTGTGTAAATAATGGGCACGAGCGTCAACATTAACGCCTGTAAACTGATCGTTTCATACAACAGAGTGACAATACCACTGAGTATTGCACAAACAAGAAACTGACAAAGTGAAAGCTTCAAAGGATGTACTTTTCGGGAGAGCCAACCGATCAATAATATCTGTAATGCATAAACAAGGGCCGACCCCAGGGTGAGCAGATCTCCCTTATTAAACGCCAGATTATCCTGCACTGTCAGAAAATAGAGTCCAATCAGGGCCACTGCACCACCAATCCAGGTATTCGGGCGTGTAGCATGCCCTAAAGCAATACCCATGACAGGCACCAGAATAATATAAAACCCTGTAATAAAGCCTGAATTTCCGGCTGTAGTGTATAACAATCCAACTTGCTGCAATGAAGAAGCAAGAAATAAAACCACTCCAGCAACAGGACCCCAAAATTTTAATAACTGGTCGTCATACACTTTTTTATTTTTTTCTTTTCTTCCCTGTCTTTCAAGAAAAAAATACACCGGTAATAACGTCAGAAAACCCAGAATAAATCGACTGGCATTAAAGAAAAATGGACCCATATGATCCATGCCCTTGATCTGGGCAACAAAGGCAAAACCCCATATGACAGCAATCAGCAGCAACAACAGATCAGCACGCAACGCTTTGGTTTTCACAGAAAAAACAGCCCTGTCAAAAAATAGTTATTATCATCATCTCTGTAACGAGATTTTTGAAAATTCTTTCAGAAGATTCCTCTCGCAAAGGATTGTGCCACCGAAAAACCAGAGAGAGAATGGACTCGATACAAATAGATTCATACCATTAAACCTAGATTCAGCAGTTGGATGCGGATTTTGTGGGAAATCTGGCGTTCTCAGCAAGGCGCGACGTGCAGCCAATGGCCGTAGTCCTTGGTAAACGGCGCAACGCGGCTGAGGACGTTCAGATTTTTCACAAAACCGCAGAACGAACTCCGACTCACTCAAAAGGTGAACAATAAATTCGTCGCTAAGGCTTTAACTCCATGGGTTGAGGGAAAACTTAAGCGCCCAAATGTTGAATCTGGGTTAAAGTAATGTCGCATTTTCAATATCATTAATCGTGGCGAGTCATATGACCCAAAAGCAACAAACCTGTTGTGCTTTTCTTCCTGAAATGTCCGACGATCATTTGAGTCGGCTGGCAAGAATTTTCCAGTTACTCGGAGACACCAAGCGATTACAACTGGTTATCGCCTGCCTGGAAGAACCGCAGTCAGTATGCTGCCTGTCTGATATTTCTGGTATGTCACAGCCCCTGACCAGCCACCATCTGCGCAGTCTACGTGAAGCCCGGATTCTGAAGTCTTCAAGAAAAGGCAAACAGGTTCTCTATGAACTGGATGACTATCATATCCGCCATGTATTACTGGATCTGGCCAGTCATGTACAGGAGCAGGATTCTATCGAATGATTGAGCAAGAACCTTGACTATAACAACACATAAATATATTTTTATATGTATGATTATTTATGTGCCTGCGTTACAGAAGGTTTATCATGCTATGCGGATTCACTATATACCATTGCCGGTTTCTAATAGGCGTTATGAGCATGGCTTTTCAGGCGGAGTGACGAGTCATAGCCGTAACTATGGCAAGTAACTCCAACGCAGGATCTAAGTCTGAAAAGACAGCGCAATCGCATAATTAGAATTCGGAAATGGTAGTAGATAGGCTTATCAGCAAGAAGCAGCTAAAGCCCGATTTTGTGCTGACATCAGTACAGGCTCCGAACTCAAATGCTCATGCTGCACTACCGCTCAACCGAAAACCTGCAGACCAGCTCTGAATAAAATCAATGTTAATAACCTAATGTTGACGGATGACAATACCTCTGCCGCGGCCTCTATTGCAGCAGAGCCGGACTTGGATTATCGTGCGGAATTGCTACCAGCCGATAAAACGCAAGCCATCAAGCCGCTGCCGGAAACAGGTAAAATGTCCATAATCGATGGCATCAATGACGCACCTGCTCTGAAAGTAGTCGGACTTATCAGGCTCTCACGATCAACTATGACTATTATTCGTCAAACATTGCACTGGTAATCGCAAGCAAGGCAATTTCCTGACAACAGCACTGGTGACAGTCAACACCCGGGGAATTACCGCTCAGAAAAGTATGATTTTCAGTGTTTCCGTATTTTTCATCTCCAATAGAGTGAAATCTTATTTTAACTCTATCGGTTTGTTTTGGTCTTACACCTGAAGTGACTTCAAACATGCTCAAAAAAAGTATTTCCACATTACTGATTACAACGGCAGCTTCTACCGGCGTTCTGGCTGCCGAGGGTGATGCGCTATTTTCTTTTGATGGTAAGGATTATCAGCTCAAGCAACTCCAGCCATGGCTGCAGCAGTCGTACTATGATGCTGAGGTAAAGGCCCGTGACAACCTGAATAAGGTTCTTGAACAGGCTATGATCGAAATGTATATAGAAAAGGTGGCCACAAAGTCAGATCGCGCCATCAATGCCGTTCGTGATGAACTGTTCAAGGCTGAGCCTGTTACCCAGCAGGAAATCCAGAAGCTCTATGACCAATACAAAGATCAGATTGGTCGCCCTCTGAAGGATGTTGAAGCCCGTATCCGTCAGGAGCTGGAAGGTCAGAAACGACAGAAAGTTATTATGGCTCTGCTGGAAAAAGTAAAAAAAGAAACAGGATTTGTCAGCAAACTGCCAATGCCCGTTGCCCCGACATTGGCTATGGATCTGTCACCTTATCCCTGGAAAGGCAGTGCTGATGCAGAAATCACTGTTGTTGAGTTCGCAGATTACAACTGTGGTTACTGCCGCAAGAGCAAGCCGGAAATTGATAAAGTCATAAAGCAGTACGGTGACAAGGTGAAGATGTACTACGTTGATTACCCCGTCACTGAAAGGGGAGTTTCCGGTACTACTACACAAACTGCACGTGGAGCCTACTGTGCAGGTAAACAGAACAAGTTCTGGGAATTCAATGATCTGGCTTACAATGAAAAGATTGCCATGGACACTGCCGGCAAACTGGCCATTCGATTGAAACTCGACGAATCAGCCTTCTATAGCTGTCTGACATCCGACGAATCAAAGAAATTTGTTGAGACCTCCACCAGCATGGCACAGGATCTTGGTGTTACCGGAACCCCCACTCTCTTTATTAATGGTCAACGACTGCATTCACACGATGCAGGAAAGGACCTGAAAGCAGAAATAGAAAAGCGTTTAAAGTAACACTGTAGCTCTTACCCCATAAGAGAGCCCATGAGAGTCCCAGCCTGATTCAGGCTGGGACTCTCATTCAGCTATATCCAGCTTACTGAAATATTCTCCTGACGTTCTTATACCATTACCGGTTTCTAATAGGCGTTATGAGCATGGCTTTTCAGGCTCAGAGACAAGGCGGAGTAACGAGTCATAGCCGTTGGTATGGCGAGGAACTCCAACGCAGGTCAGGGTCTGAAAAGACAGCACAATAGAATAATTAGAATTCGGAAATGGTATTACCCCAGCATTCACTGACACTGCGTATTTCTTCTGTCACGGCTTTTCCGGTTATTCATGATTCTACTGCGCTTATCAGGAAGTGAGCCTCTTTGAGTGCTATTGCTAAAACTTTCCGGTTTTTGGGCGAATCTCTATGTATCACATACCAATGCAGGGAACGCATCTGTGTCCAGTAAAGATCGATCAGGAAATTCAGATTCACCAAAATCCCCCCTACAAACTGGTCGCTATAATGTTCTGGATACCGATGGTTTCAAAACATCTGGCTTAACCGGCAGCACCAGCATTCAATTAAAGGGCGTCGATAATTATCGAATCAAAGTTCAGCCTGGTCTTGAACCAAAGCTGGAAAAAGATCGTGAAAGAGCTGCCGAAATACGTCACCTTATTGATGGTCTTCACCCCGGCTGTCAGGCTCCGGAAGACATTAGTTTCAGAGGCGTATCGCTTGCCGGAAAAGATCTGGAGCGTATTCGTTTCACCGAAAACAATCTAAAAAACTGTGACTTTCGCCAGAGCAAGCTGCGGGGCAGTCACTGGAAGAACTGTGATTTAAGTGGTGTCGATTTTAGAAAAGCCGATTTAACTGATTGTATTATTGATGGTTGTAATTTGAACGGTGCCGATCTTCGTTACACCTCATTAGCCAATGCTCGAATCATCGATTGTGATCTCTTTGCAGCCAATTTTGATAACAGTATTCTGGATAACGCTGTTATTGATCACTGTGAAATGGGAGCCCAGAGTTTTCATAACAGCTCCTGTGAGAAGCTCAAATTATTCAGTTGCCATATTATTCACGGCTTCTTTGACAATGCCAATCTGACCGGAGCAACATTGAATAACGTCCTCTTTCGCAGCTGCACCCTGACCAACACCCGTTTTGAGAAAACTCAGATGACTGATTGCGTTTTC
The DNA here is from genome assembly GCA_965208385.1 of Endozoicomonas sp. Lineage (GTDB taxonomy): Bacteria > Pseudomonadota > Gammaproteobacteria > Pseudomonadales > Endozoicomonadaceae > Endozoicomonas. Next base: position 133,361 of record CBDBOO010000052.1, on the reverse strand, counting down.
AAAGGTTGCGACAGCTTTCATGACGGTCCCATTTTTTCAGGCTCAACGTTGACTAAAGTGGTCATGATGGATTGTGAATTTCACGCTGCCCGTCTTGTTGATACGAAGATCACCAAGGGTCACTGGGAACGGATCAATATGGATTCAGCCCTTCTTGATGGTACCCAATTCAGTGATGTGAAGTTTCACGAAGGTGTGTTTAAAAACTGTTATACCCTGGAAACTGCACCGGTATTTAATCAGTGCCTACTGGATCATCTGGTTATTGACCAGGCTGAACTGGCGTCAGCCAGTTTTAATAAAAGTTCATTTATCGGCGCCACTATCCGGGACAGTGATTTTTCCTGCTGGCAACTCAAACATACCGGACTCGATCCTGAAACTGTGATTGAATCAACAGACTGAATGATACCATTGCCGGTTTCTAATATGCGTTATGAGCATGGCTTTTCAGGCTCAGAGACAAGGCGGAGTGACGAGTCATAGCCGTAGCTATGGCGAGGAACTCCAACGCAGGATCTGAGCCTGAAAAGGCAGCGCAATAGCATAATTAGAATTCGGAAATGGTATGAGTCACCGGCGTCAACAAACGTCGACTGTAATCTCGTATTTACAAATACAACGGGTATCAATATCAAAAGAATCGGTCATTTTTGAGCTCGTCCACTGTCTATCCTGATTCCACTGTCGGTTCTGATAATAGTAATGGCAATCTGATGCAGGGCTCTGTCTGCACTGATAATATCAAAACCATCTTTCAGGCATGCATCCATTGCCAGTTCCGTAACATCCTCCCGGGTTTCATTAATGGAATAGCTCCAATGACCTTCCTCGGTTAACACCAGAATGCCATGTGCCCCTGTGAGGGTAGTAGCGGTATAGAATGGTTCTTCCTCATCTGTATCGATGAGGTATGAATGATTAACATTTAACTGCCCGAAAGCCATCAATGGGTTGGTTTCCGAGGTAGAATCGGTTACTTTTTCGTGAGGTTCTTTTATGACATGAATCGTATAATCCCTGTGACCAACCCGATTTCCCAGGGAAACCGCTGCAGTCACAGCATATTCGGAAATACCTTCAACACCTATACGGCCACTGTCAACCAATCGAATTTCACCGGAACTATTATCAATGGTGAATCGTTGATCCGCATCCTCTGTGAGGGTAAACGTCAGATTTTCATTCCCCACGGCCTGATCGTCCACTAACGTTACAGTTCCAATCAGTGTGCCATCATCGCTATCTTCAGCCATATAAAAGCTGTCATGAATCAGATTTTCAACTGCGTTAACCTGATAAAGAGTCTTTACCTGTTGCGCATCCAGTGCGTTGTCAATGACCACAAAATCATCCACCGTGCCTTCAAAATAGCCATCGCCGGACCAATGACTTCTGCCTATAAAATTACCGGTTCTGATCATTTTTTCAGGAACCACACCGGCAGCTTCGGACACCAGCTCACCGTTTTTATACGCAGACATAATTCCAAGTTCATCAACAGTCACAGTGACATGCTGCCAATCCCCAAGCACAAAGAAATCTTCTGCCTCCAGGGCCGCAGCTTCACTTTTTCCTGATTCATTGTAAATGTAGAAACCCAGAGTGCTGGAAGATGCTTTATGTCCCAACAGAATGTTGTCTGTTGCCTGATCATTACCGAAATCAAAAATACGGGACCAGGCCTGATCAAAGCTTTCAAACCGCACCCAGGCGGCCACGGTCATTGCACCACCAGTCTGCATGCCCGGCAATTCAACATATGCATCTTCACCCGCCATATGCAGGGCATTATTTTTGTTATGACGATCCACTACCCAGTCAGCACTGCCAACCAGTACGCCGTTATTTTCACAACCACTTGAATCAAAGGCTTTTCTACCAGCACCGGTATTAAAATTCAGGGCGGTGACTATACCGTTTAATAAAGGATGCTCTGACACCATCAAGCCAGCATTCTCTTCCGTCACTTTCAGATCAAAATCCACGGCAATAATAGACGTTCCATCATTGGCCCTGACACAAACAGGTAAAATCCCTGTATGTGGAACATCAGGAATACCATTGTCAGGAATGCCATTTTCAGGAATGCCATTGAAAGTCAGGGCTCCTGTATTAAATTCAAGCCACTGCGGCAGTGTCGATCCATCACGTAAGCTGGCACTGTACATCAAGTTGTTACCGGATAGACCAGTAAACGTATCCTCAGGAATTTTAAAGCGAAAGACAGAATGATCGACCTGATCCAAAGCCTTGTTTTCGGGAAGAAGTGCTGTTTCCTGCTCAGGTTCCTGATCGGCCCAGGCATCTGAAATTCTGATTGCATTATCCCTGAAAGAAAATTGAATGGTTATATCCTGAGGTTCACCGAATTCTGTATAAACGGTCAGTATATCGCTAAGGGTGGTATCAGAATCGGGAGCATCTGACATCAAAAGCTCGAAGGCACTCTGGTTTTTATTGGCGCTGTAAGTGTACCCACCCCGACTATCGATCAGTAAAGAACCATATAGCCCCTGACTGGTAGCCGTTTTTAAACGTATATCCGCAGACGGCCCATTATCCAATAACAGTTTCCCGGTTGCTAACAGCTCATCACCCACTGTAACGGCCACGTGATCCTTCACTCTGGCCGTGTACAACGCCAAGGCAGGGGCATCACATATAGTAGTTTCAGGCTCAATGGTTTCCGATTCAGTCGCTGATAACCTGTATTCAAAATCAATAGTATCTGTCTGCCGATGGCTGCCTTCAGTCCACTTCAAGCGACCGCACAATAAATCATTAGGGGTAACTTCGAAATCAATGGAAACTGAAGAACCATTGAAGAGCAAATTTCCGGCAACAGGCAGGGAGACAATAATAATGGCATTAACTTCTGTAGCTTGATCTAAGTTCCCGGAAATGAAATCGCTGACAGTGAAGATATAAGATGAACTGTCGTGAGTAATAAAGATCCGTTTCTCAGCGTTTGTATCTACGCCCGTGTTCTGAATAATCACTTCCGGCGATCTTTCAGAATCATTAGTATCCGAATGATCAATTTCCGGGCTGGAAACCGGGATTTCTGCCTCCTCTTCGATCTTCACATCTTCAGAATCGTTATCCGGATTTACAACAGAATCTGTGGTAACTGGTTCTTTCGAAATAGTGTCCCTGTCATCCGATACTGGATCCGGTGAACAGTAACGAAGCAGGGCGCCTGGTTCATCTTCATGGGCTGACTGCACCTCTTTGATCACAGTCGTTTCCAGAGAACCTTCAAGAATGATATTGATAGAATGAAAAGTATATGCCTGCTCTAAGTCAATGAGACGATATTGATACTGGATAGTTTCTGTCTGACCTTCTGGCAGATCATCATAAGATGACGGATCAATAATCAGATCAATACCATTTAAGGCAATAGTGATACCTGATTCGTTGCCTGAAACAAGTTTGAGGTGGGAAACGGATAAATCATGCTGACTCTCGGCATCTATGTGCTCCAGTAAATTAACGCAGACAGTCGTTTCTTGTGTCGATGTTAGTCCTGATGTCCCAGACCGGGTCAATGTAGGTGAAGTAATTTCCGAATTTAAACCGGTTAATGAGTGCTGGCTGCCCGCATCTGAATGCATGATATCCCTTCACATTTGATATTTCTTTCTTATCTAAAAGCATAGACATATCTGGGCAGGGAAGGTGTGTTATACCCAAAGGATTTGGAGTTGCTACAAGGCAGCAAGGGAGTGAAGCCCCGGGAGCTTAGACAAACTAAGTGACCGGGCCGGGCTGGCGCACCAGTGAACGAGCGCTGCAACGAAGTAGCAACTTCAAAGGCGACGGGTATAGAGCAGAATTTTTAATGACACAGGTCTCTCTGACAGGGAAGCCAGAAAGACCTGAGCGCATCACTTATCGAAGACTTCTTCCTGCATGCGTTTGATGCCGATATGGCGAACATCAGTCCCTTTCACCAAATAAATAACATACTCCGAAATGTTACGTGCATGATCCCCAATCCGTTCCAGGGAACGGAGTACCCACATAATATTGAGTACACGTGTAATAGAACGTGGATCTTCCATCATATAAGTAACCAGCTCACGGGTAGCACTTTTATATTCACGATCTACAGCCTTGTCTTCTTTTACAACTGCCAGCGCCTGTTCAGCATCGAAGCGGGCAAAGGCATTGAGCGCATCCTGAACCATTTGTCGGACATGAGTACCGATATGACGGGTTTCAATATAACCCTTGGGCGCCTCACCCTGCTCACTCAGACTGATAGCAAAACGGGCAATTTTAGCGGCTTCGTCCCCTATTCGCTCGAGGTCAGTAGCGGCTTTAGTGCAGGCCAGAACAAGACGTAAGTCGCTGGCTGCTGGCTGTCTTCTTGCCAGTACCCTTGCGCACTCTTCATCAATGGCAATTTCCATGTAATTCACATCGGAATCTTTCTCACACACTGTAGCCGCCAACTCACTGTCTGCACTTATCAGTGATTCAATGGCATCCGATACCTGTTTTTCAACGAGGCCTCCCATCGACAACAAGTTGTTGCGCAACTCTTCCAGTTCATTATTGAACTGCTGGGATATATGGTGAGTTAATAAATCGCTTTTGGTATCCATGACTGTTCCCGTTTCAGTACCTGTGGTCCGTTATCCATAACGACCGGTGATATAGTCTTCAGTCTGTTTTTTACCGGGGTTGGTAAACAACGTATCAGTATCGCCGAATTCAATCAGTTTTCCCATATACATAAATGCCGTGTAATCAGAGACACGGGCAGCCTGTTGCATATTGTGGGTAACAATAACGATGGTGAATTTTGATTTCAGTTCATTGATCAGTTCTTCGATTTTCAGGGTGGAGATGGGATCAAGAGCTGAAGCCGGTTCATCCAGAAGCAATACTTCAGGCTCAACGGCGATGGTACGTGCAATAACCAGACGCTGCTGCTGACCACCGGATAAACCCAGGGCGCTGTCATTCAAACGATCCTTCACTTCCTCCCAGAGGGCAGCCGCTTTCAGGGCCCATTCAACGACTTCATCCAATACTCTTTTCTTGTTAATGCCCTGGATACGCAAACCATAAGCCACATTTTCATAAATGCTTTTCGGAAATGGATTGGGCTTCTGAAACACCATGCCGACCCGACGACGCAGATCGGTCACATTGACGCCTTTCTGATAAATATCCTTGCCATCCAGCAGAATCTGTCCTTCTACCTGGCAGCCTTCTACCAGATCGTTCATCCGGTTCATGCTTCGGAGCAAGGTCGACTTACCGCAACCGGACGGGCCGATAAATGCAGTTACCCGCTTTTGCGGAACTGACAGCGTGATATCAAACAACGCCTGTTTACTGCCATAATGGAGATTAAGATCTTCAACCTCCATACAGGTTGTTTCCTGATCCATACTCAGCTTACGGCGACTGCGCCCGATGCTTTCCAGATTGAATGCAGGTGTTGAACCAGTTTCAGCAGAATTCGACTGATCTGGAGTGTTTTCTTTGATGTCACTATCTTGGGTTGATGTTTTCACATCCACTGCCTCAGTCAGCATGGTTGTACCTTCCCATCTTTATAAATCAGTTCGCGCCTTATACTTCCAGGCTCTTATATTTTTCCCGCAGATGATTTCGAATCGACACTGCAGACAAGTTCAGTACCGCAATCACCACAACCAGTAACAATGCTGTTGCATACACCAGGGGTCTCGCGGCTTCAACATTCGGACTCTGGAAACCAACATCATAAATATGAAAACCCAGATGCATAAATTTCTGATCCAGATGCAGAAATGGATAATTACCATCCAGCGGAAGACTCGGTGCCAGCTTCACAACACCCACCAGCATCAGCGGCGCCACCTCACCGGCAGCACGGGCCACGGCCAGAATTAATCCGGTCATCATGGCAGGACTGGCCATAGGCAATACCACCCGCCAGAGTGTTTCTGCCTTGGTCGCTCCAAGAGCCAGACTGCCTTCGCGCACAGATCTCGGAATTCGGGACAAGCCTTCCTCCGTAGCAACAATGACCACAGGCAGGGTTAATAACGCCAGGGTAATGGATGCCCAGAGCAATCCCGGAGTACCAAAGGTGGGTGACGGCAAGGCTTCCGGGAAAAATATCTGGTCAAGCTGGCCACCGGCAAAATAGATAAAGAAGCCCAGACCAAATACTCCGTAAACGATAGAGGGCACACCCGCCAGATTATTTACGGCAATACGGATAACTCTGGTCAACCAGCCCTGACTGGCATACTCACGAAGGTACACGGCAGCAACCACACCAAAAGGCGTTACGATGATCGACATCAGAATAACCATCATCACCGTACCGAAAATGGCAGGAAAAACACCACCTTCAGTATTGGCTTCCCTGGGATCATCCATAATAAATTCGCCAACCTTATCAACATAAAAGCTCAGCTTCTGAAACAGATTCATAGCGTTGGGTTGATAAGCTCTCACCACTTTACTGACAGACTGTTCTAAAACAGTGCCGTCTATTGTTCTTGCCGTGAAACTGTCACGGTTAAATTCTGTATAGAGCTCCCCAAGCTGTACTTCTAGTAGCTTGTATTCCTTATCCAGTATTTTGCGTTCAGCTGCAATATCCGCAAAAGCTACAAGGTCAGTAACACCATCAAGTTCCATTCGGCGCTCTGCCAGACGCAGACGTTCCAGACTTGAATTCACTGCTCCGATGTCGTACTTCTCGATATCGTAAATATCTTCGTAAATACTGAGCGCCCTGCTCAAACGGTTCTGGAATTCGGACCATGACTGATCGCCGGAAGCGACTATCTGGCCGTCTTCTTTCACATCCTGCAGGTAGCCATAAAAGTTACCCCACTCACGGCGTTCCATAGCCATCACATCTTTTGGATAATCGACATCCTTAAGCCATAGATCAATAACCCAGGCAAAATCAGAACCACTGACATCCCGGTTACCCACCTTTAGAAGCTTTCTATTCAGGATTTCACGCCCTTCAGGAATGGTAAAACCAGCATCAATCAAGCGATCTGCAGAGACTTCTTCTGTTTCGGTGATTTCACCGGCAATGGCAATTTCAGACTGTCCAGGTGGTTGATAGGTCGCTGTTAATATCTGACCTGGCCAGAAATGTCCCAATCCCCTGGCAGCTATCAGGCTCAGCAACCCCACCACCAACACGATACAGATGGCAACGGCGCCGGCATTCAGCCAGACCCAGGGTGAACCGTTTTTGAACCACTGCTTTACTGATGTATTCATCATACGATCCTTCGTTACAGAGAACTGTATTTCTTGCGCAGACGATGACGAACTATCTCCGCAGCGGTGTTAACAACAAAGGTAAACAGAAACAGAACCAGTGCCGCCAGAAACAGCACTCGATAGTGACTGCTATCCACTTCCGATTCCGGCATTTCAACAGCAATATTCGCCGCCAGAGTTCTCATGCCTTCAAAGATATTGGCATCCATAATGGGCGTATTACCGGTAGCCATCAGGACAATCATGGTTTCACCAACAGCACGCCCCATACCAATCATCAGTGCCGAGAAGATGCCCGGGCTGGCCGTCAGTAATACAACACGGGTCAGTGTCTGCCAAGGCGTGGCACCCAGTGCAAGGGAACCGTAGCTCAAATGCTTCGGCACACTGAAAATAGCATCTTCCGCGATTGAGAAAATGGTGGGGATAACAGCAAATCCCATGGCTAAACCAACCACAAGCGCGTTTCGCTGGTCATAGGCTATGCCCAGTTCGGAGGTGATCCAGACGCGCATATCACCATCAAAAAAGAAGTCCTCAAGGGTTCCGTTCATCATCATGGCAAGACCACCACTCAGAAGAACCACCGGTATCAGCAGGCTGGCCTGCCAGCCTTCCGGTATCGCGTGACGAATCCGTCCCGGCAGGTTATCCCAGGTGAAAGCAAATAGCAGAATACCCACGGGAACAAACAGCATCAGGGCAAATATGCCCGTTAGATTACTTTCAATTAACGGTGCCAGCCAGAGTCCTGCCAGGAAACCCAGAATAACAGTAGGCAGAGCTTCCATTAATTCGATGATTGGCTTCACTTTCCGGCGCATTCCCGGAGCCATGAAATAAGCCGTATAAATAGCACCACAGATAGCCAGAGGTGCGGCCAGTAACATGGCATAAAATGCTGCTTTTAATGTTCCGAATGCCAGAGGCATCAAACTCATTTTCGGTTCAAAATCATTATTGGCTGCAGATGATTGCCAAATGTATTCAGGCTGATTATAAGATTCATACCAGATTTCTCCCCAGAGTGCCGAGACTGAAATTTCCGGGTGCTCGTTCTCAACGCTGTTCAGGATGACTGACGAGCCAGAGGTCACCATCAGGTAATTACCCCGTGGCGCTATAGCAATCTGGTCAATAGGCCCTTCTGTCATTTTTTCAATTAACAGAGTCCGGCCGGCTGTTGTATAGAAGACACCGACATTGCCCTGATCATCAGCGGCCAGAAAGCCTTTACGACGATGTTCTGAAATTATTGAAGTAACCGCATTCAGACCCAGTTTAAATTCCCGGATTTGTTTCAGTACTTTCTGGTCGTCTTCGTTGACCAGAAACCACTGGCCAATATTCCCATCAGAATCACCTGCCAGTAGTGACACCCCACCCAGCAAAAATTCCAAATCAGTAATGGAAGCCGAATTCTGTGTCAAATCAGTTTCTGAATGAATATAGGCGGAATCAAGATCGGCAATATTGACCATGACCAGCCGATCAGGCTGAACGGCAACATAAAGCCAGGACTGCTCGGGATCCAGCAACATATGGCTGATTCTTCCGGATACCAAGGGCAACAGCACATCCCGTTGCTCCAGAGTCACTTCCTCCGTAAGAAAATCTTCTTCCTTGGTGAAAGCTGACATCAACAACTGCCCATCAACTTCAGCGGCAATCAACAGTTTTTCATCAGAATTGCTTATTGATATCCGGGAAATGCCAGAGGTTCCATCAAACAACGACAGAGGCATATTTCCGTAGGGGTAGCTGATTACAGGCGTTATAACGCGCTTATCATCTGGCCAGGTGATTTTGTATTCGTGCTTGAAAAGCAAAACCTGACCATTGGATAAACCCGCTGCCATCAAACCAGTGCCGCTAGTATTTTCACTGATGCTGGTGACACTGACATCGCCAGGTATTGGCATTGTCACTTGTTTGACGGTTTCGCCAGTATTGGTAGAAGAGAACAGGATCTCACCGGATCGTTCAACCTGTATTGCTATTTCAACTTGTTCTTCCATTGCCAGGTAGAGCGGAGGGCTTTCGCTATCAACCCGGCGCTCATAAGTAGCAAAAGGCTCAATGCTCGCACCCTTAAACAAAGGCACTACTTCATACAGTAAATAAATGAAGATCAGCAGTATGGCAACAATAACGCCCATACCGCCGATAGCCACGCCCCAACGGGCCAGGTAATCTTTGAGAAAGCGTAAAGATCTGTGTCGCCTCAGGGCTGGTGCATTGAAATCAATACCTGGGCTGTTTTCTATTGATTTTGAATACATGACGCTGACTGTCTGGAGTGATGAGCGTACAGTAAAACGAGAGTATGACAAATATATTACAAGATGGAATTTATCTTAAAATTCACGAAGAAAAACGCATTGCGGTTCACTACCATTGACGGTAAATTGGCCCTTGAGACTACCGGTGACATACATATCATTATGTTGTTTTTAGCATTATGCTTTTTTTGGCATTTATCTGTTATTAACAAATACCTGATTCTGAATGCCCGGTTCCGAAGTTGTATAGCAGGAAGTCTGCCCATGCCTAATCTGTATTATCGTTCTAGATCATTGAATACTCTTTCATCCTTTGCTATTACCGCGACCTCCTCTCTGCATACCCATCACCAACACGCCTGCCATCATTAATCCCATCTTTTCGGGATAAAAAAACCTGACTCTTATTATTCGGCTGCAAAGTCCGACTATAAGTACACATGCACCGCGAATGTGACTCTTGGCTTGTCATTGTTCGTTGGACAGAAAACTCTAAAATCTGGATTATTCATGAACGCAGTGATTTTGGCTGTAGCCGTCATGCTGACCTTAAGTGTCATGCGTATTAACGTTGTTCTCGCACTATTTATCGGGGCTATGGCCGGAGGCATTTCCGGCGGCATGGGCATAAATGAAACCCTGTCTGCCTTTGGCGAAGGCTTAGGTGGTGGTGCAGGTATTGCCATCAGTTATGGCATGCTGGGTGCTTTTGCCATGGCCATTTCAAAGTCCGGCATTCCCGAATGGCTGGCGGATAAAATTATCGCCCGGGTTAATTCCGCCCAAAACCTTAATGGTATTCGCTTTTCTCTTCTGGGCTGTATTTTACTCATGGCATTTGCTTCCCAGAATCTTATTCCGGTACACATCGCATTTATTCCCATACTGATTCCCCCCTTACTGGGAGCATTCGGAACATTGCAAATGGATCGGCGAGTGGTAGCCTCGGTTATCACTTTTGGTTTAACGGCCACCTATATGCTGGTGCCTATTGGGTTCGGCAACATCTATCTGACCCAGATTCTGGCAGGTAACCTACAAAATAATGGCCTTGATATTGATTCATCCCTGATGCCTGTAGCCATGGCACTGCCTGTTCTTGGTATGTTTTTTGGATTACTGATCGCTGTTTTCTGGAGTTACCGAAAGCCTCGTCAATATCGAACTGAAACCAATATTACTTCATCGTCTAAAGTCGATCTGGATACCCGTTCTGTTATTTCCGTTGTGATCTCAATAACACTGGCCCTAAGTGTGCAACTTTATACAGACTCCATGGCTATGGGCGCAGCTGTGGGATTTCTGAGCATGATCATTGGCCGGGTAGTGCACTGGCGTGAAGCAGATGATGTATTTGCCCGTGGCATGAGAATGATGGCACTTTGCGGTTTCATCATGATTACGGCTTCCGGCTTCGCCGAAGTCTTAAGAACTACCGGTGATATCCCTGAGCTGGTGAATATGGTTGAAAGCATGGTGTTTGGCAGCAAAGCGCTGGCAGCTCTCTTCATGCTACTGGCCGGACTACTGATCACCATGGGTATAGGCTCTTCCTTCTCCACGATTCCCATACTGGCCACACTGTATGTCCCACTGGCCTTGTCCCTGGGATTCTCGCCACTGGCTACAGCTGCCCTGGTAGGTGCTTCAGGCGCCCTGGGAGATGCAGGATCTCCGGCATCGGATTCAACCATTGGTCCAACCGCAGGACTCGACGTTGACGGACAACACGACCACATTCGTGACACAGTGATTCCGACCTTTCTGCATTTCAATCTGCCCATGATGGTTTTCGCCTGGATTGCTGCCATGATCCTTTGATGGAAGCTTCCCGTCCGGCCTTATTCACGTTGGACGGGAACATTGACACACATCAAATTTCGAAATGAAATAGGTGCAGCTACGCTTGCTCAGCGAGTTACCGCAGAGGTCTTGTCAGCAAGGTGTTAGCCTTCTAGAATCCCGCGCTCAAAATCTTTCCCGGGCAAGATGATATTTCTTCTGTGACACGATCCATTCCAGAAGCAGAATCATATTTGTTCTTGATTTGCCTTTTTATTTCTCTTTCCAGGATGTTTCATGAGCTCCAGTTACGCAAATCCCGCACCTTTAGGCTTATGCGGTTTTGGTATGACCACCATTCTGCTGAACCTGCACAACGCCGGTTTCTATGATATCAGCGCTGTTATTCTGGCCATGGGGCTTTGCTATGGTGGTCTGGCCCAGGTGCTGGTTGGCATGATGGAATTCCGCCGCGGAAACACTTTCGGCACTCTGGCATTCACATCCTACGGTTTATTCTGGTGGTCCCTGGTTCTGATCTGGGTTCTGCCGGTCACTGGCGCTACCGCCGCATCGCCTGCTGATTTTGTTGGCTGGTATCTGTTGCTCTGGGGTGTATTCACATTGTTCCTGTTCTTTGGAACACTCACAGGCTCCCGGGCTGCCCAGTTTGTCTTTGGTTCACTGACAATGCTGTTTTTCCTATTGGCGTATAAGGATTTCACCGGCAATGCTGCCGTTGGTATTCTGGCCGGTTATGTGGGCATTATCTGCGGTGCCAGCGCTATTTATGAAGCGATGGGGCTGGTATTAAATGAAAAGTTTGGTCGGACTGTTTTACCTCTGGGTGAGCCAGGCTCTGCTAAATCCTCAATGATTGGTCAGACGGTTGCTGCCTGAATAAGAACAACCTGATTTCAGATTGTTCTTTCATAAAAAAGGGACTCGATAGAGTCCCTTTTTTATATCTATAATTACCGCAGATTACTTACTGGCAACGGTAGTATTTTTCAGACCCAACTGAGCAAGATACTTATCAACAACTTTACCAGGTAGTGGAATATATCCATCCTTCACAACCACTTCCTGTCCCTGCTTGGACAACACCATTTTCACAAACTCACGCTCCAGTGGAGACAAAGACTTGTTAGGCTGCTTGTTGATATATACATACAGGAAGCGTGACAGAGGATAGCTTCCGTCAACTGCATTCAGAGGTGTCGCTTCAACAAATTTCTTACCGGCTTTCTTGGTCAGAGGTACGGCACGAACGCTGGATGTTTTATATCCAATGCCTGAATAGCCAATGCCATTCAAAGAAGCCGATACTGACTGAACAACAGAAGCAGAACCAGGCTGCTCATTTACATTGTTCTTATAGTCACCCTTACACAGCGCCTTCTTCTTGAAGTAACCGTAAGTACCGGAAACAGAGTTGCGGCCATAAATCTGAATAGAGCGGTTTTTCCAGGTACCTGTCAGGCCTGCATCTCCCCAGGTCGAAATATCCTTGCTGCCGCCACACTTGCGGTTAGAAGAGAAAATAGCATCAACATCAGCAATGGTCATGCCTTTGATGGGGTTATCCTTGTTGACATAAACAGCCAGGGCATCAATGGCAACAGGAATGGCAACAGGCTTGTAACCGTGCTTCTTCTCAAAAGCAGCCAGTTCCTTGTCTTTCATCTTCCGGCTCATTGGACCCAGATTAGAAGTGCCTTCAGTCAGGGCAGGTGGTGCAGTGGAAGAACCTGCAGCCTGAATCTGAACGTTAACGTTAGGGTAGGTACGCTTGAAATCTTCAGCCCAAAGCGTCATCAGGTTTGCCAGAGTGTCAGAACCAACACTGGACAGGTTACCGGAGACACCGCTGGATTTGCTGTATGCAGGCAAAGTTGGATCTAACATATTGCTTGCACTGGTAACACCACTGACCATTGTCAGGGCAGTAGCAGTTGTCACTGCTGTAATGAGACTTTTCAATTTCATCCTTGGTTCTCCTAAAGGAAATATGTATAAGTCTGACCTTCTGGTGACAAACTATAGATTTGCAATATGACAGTTTTGTTAATTGAACATGTCAATTTAAAGACAGTGCATGTAATAAGCCATTAACTCATTGGTTATTGTCTAAGCAGGTGGACGGTTGTTTTGGAAAACTCTGGCTAAAGGCTTTTTCATTCTTCAATACCCTGCAGGGCATAAAATCACAACGTCTGACGCCAGGTAATCCATGCAACCAGAGTTGTGATGAAGTAAGGGTGGAAAAAGGCACCATCTAAAATAGGCGAAAGCAATTGTTCACCTACTTATATAGAAATATCGCTAAGGTTTTGCAGCCTGTGCACGACCATGGATATAATCACCCCTCAAATGCTTTTTGCAAGCACATATAAACTCTCGAAAAATGAGAATAATAAAAGATGTCGAGGGAAGTACTATGAAGGATGGCTGGAAGTCGATAGAAAGACTTGTATCCGCTATTGATCAATTGACTGAACACACAGGTCGTTTGATCAGCTGGTGTAATCTCCTGCTGGTGGTCGTTGTCTGCCTCGTGGTTTTTCTCCGATACGTACTGAATATCGGCTCCATCGCCATGCAGGAGTCCGCCATATACCTGCACTCTATTATTTTTCTTGGTGCCTGCGCTTACACCCTTAAACATAACGGTCATGTTCGTGTTGATGTTTTCTACCGGAAGATGAGTCTACGTCAACAGGCCCTTGTAAATAGTCTTGGTACTATATTTTTATTGATCCCCGTATGCCTGTTTATCGGTTATATGAGCTGGGAATATATTGCCAGTGCCTGGAAAATCTTCGAAACCTCCCGGGATCCAGGAGGACTGCCGTTTATTTATCTGCTGAAAAGCCTGCTGTTGGTTATGGTTGTTACCTTGCTACTGCAGGGCATTGCTGAACTGCTTCGCTCTCTCATTATTCTGTTTGGGCCCAGTCATTCCGCCGGCAAGGAGGCACAACCATGATCGATTTTATTCCGCTGATTATGTTTGCCGTTGTCTGCATAGTGTTACTGGCAGGTTATCCCGTGGCTTTTTCACTGGCAGGTACTGCCTTATTATTTGCCGGTGTCGGTTCCATACTGGGTACGTTTGACCTGACCTTGATGAACGCAATGCCCAGCCGTCTGTTTGGCATCATGACCAACCAGACACTGATTGCTGTACCTCTGTTCGTGTTCATGGGTGTCATGCTGGAGAAATCAAAAGTTGCTGAAAGCCTTCTTGAAAGCATGGCCCGCCTGTTTGGTAAAATGCGTGGTGGTCTTGGTTTATCAGTCACGGTTGTAGGAATGCTACTGGCGGCCAGCACCGGTATTGTGGGTGCCACGGTTGTGACCATGGGATTGCTGTCTCTCCCAACCATGTTGCGCCGCGGTTATTCTCCCGCACTGGCCACGGGCACCATCTGTGCCACAGGCAGTCTCGGTCAAATCATTCCCCCTTCCATTGCCCTGGTGTTACTGGGTGATGTGTTATCCAGCGCTTATCAACAGGCCCAGATGAAAATGGGCGTTTTTTCTCCGGACACTGTTTCGGTGGGTGATCTTTTTGTCGGAGCGGTTATTCCCGGCCTGATTCTGGTCGCCGCTTATGCTCTTTATCTGATTATCATCGCCAGAATAAAGCCTGAAATGGCACCTGCTTTGACTGACGAGGATCTGGAAGAGCTCAGCACCAGGGAATCCTTGCTATTCAGTCTGTTGCCACCACTGGCTTTGATTGTTGCCGTACTGGGTTCAATTCTTGCGGGCGCAGCGACACCAACAGAAGCGGCCAGCGTGGGCGCTGTGGGTGCCATATTGCTGGCTATAACAAGAAAAAAACTGACGCTGAAAACCCTGCAGGACGTCGTACGATCAACGACACAGGTTACCTGCATGGTATTTCTGATATTAATCGGTGCATCAATATTTTCTCTCGTTTTTCGGGGGTTTAACGGTGATGAAATGATACATCACCTGTTTGAAAGCTTACCCGGAGGTGTATTCACCGCTGTTTTTGTCGTGATGGTGGTGATGTTTTTACTGGGTTTCATTCTCGATTTTATAGAAATTACGTTTGTTATTGTTCCCATGGTTGGCCCGGTTCTTCTGGCCATGGGGCTTGATCCAGTCTGGCTGGGCATAATGATAGCGGTGAATCTGCAAACTTCATTTTTAACACCGCCCTTCGGTTTTGCCCTGTTTTATTTAAGGGGCGTTGCACCACCGGAAGTGGCCACGTCTGATATCTACAAAGGTGTAATTCCATTTGTCATTATTCAGATACTGGTGTTATGCGCCCTGGCCATCTGGCCGTCACTGGTTACCTGGCTGCCTGAACAGATTTATGGCTGATCCATTTAAAAAACAGTATGTGTTTATAAAAAGAAAATATCGGAGTGATGTATGAATTTAAATGATGATCCTCTAGATGCAATACCTGGTCCCCAGGGGCATCTGACATTGAAAGTCCTGGCTGACAACCGGTCAGTTAATTGCGCTGGTGATGTGTTTGGTGGCTGGGTAGCCATGCATATGGATCAGGCTGGAGAAATCTGTGCCAGAAAAGAATCCGATGGCGCCCGTATAGCCGTAGTCAGCATGGGTGCCATGAGTTTTTTACGTCCAGTAAAAGTGGGTAACCTGCTGGGGTTTTTCACCCGGGTAACCGAGGTGGGAAAAACATCCATTAAGATAGAAGTTGAAGCCTGGATCGAGGGCAGGAATCACTGGGAAAAATTGACTGAAACCAGCATAGTTTTTGTTGCCATAGATCAGGGAGGCCGCACCGTCAGGGTAAGAAACCATCTGTAAATTGACGGTCACTCAATCTTTTAGCTGTCTTGCCCATTTGGCCAGCAGTTCGCTCATTCGTTCAAGGTTCACGGGCTTATCGATGAAATCGTCCATTCCTGCATCATCACAGGCCTGTTGATCCGACTCCATCGCGTTGGCGGTAAAAGCAATGATGGGGATATTGGCACAATGAGATCCAGAAGCCCTGATGCGTCGTGTGGCTTCCATGCCGTCCAACTCAGGCATCATGCAGTCCATCAGTATGAGATCATAATCATCCTGAGCCAGCATTAAGATGCATTCCTGCCCATTTTCAGCAATAGCACAGCTGCAACCCAGTTTTTCCAGCAGTTTTCTGGCAACCATCTGGTTAACCTGATTATCTTCAGCCACCAGAACATGTAACCCGAATCCTTGCTGATCTGTCACATTAATCTCCGTTCTATCAAAAACACTCCTTTATGAATATCTGATTCATCCGGCAGTACTTTAGGCGGATTACAAACAATGAGAGTCGGATTACAAACAATGAGTCTCGATGGTAAACGAATTCTTTAATGAAATACGCAGTTGATCACCAGAGTGCAAAGGCCCAACACCTGCTGGAGTGCCGGTCATAACAATATCACCAGGCATCAGGGTAAAGTGACGGGTAATATAACTGATCAATCCGGGTATGGAGGTCAGCATATGAGCCGATATTCCTTCCTGTCGTAGTTCATGATTCACTTCGAAGCTGAATTCAATTTCCTCAAGACCGGCCACATGCTCTTTGGCAATAAACCCTGACATAGGGCAGCTGTTATCAAAGGCTTTGGCAACTTCCCAGGGTAACCTTTTAGCCTTCTGTTTCGATTGAAGCTCTCTAAGCGTCAGATCCAGTCCCAGTCCAATAGCAAGAATGCCATCGATGGCTTCTCTCTCACTGGCGTTAGTTAGTGGTTCTTTAATTAACAGGGCAATTTCAGTTTCATAATGCACATCACCACGATTGGTGGGCAGGCTAATAGGATGCTCTAAAATAGTCAGTGCGGTATTAGGTTTTATAAACAGAACCGGGTCGTCCGGCAGAGGATTATTCAGTTCCTGAATATGCGCGGCATAATTGCGCCCCACACATACTACCTTACCTTCCGGTAAATCAATTCGGTCGCCACTGATCCAGTGATGCCTGTACTTCATACTACTTCCTTTATTATTGTTATCCTCAAACGAATTGAGTTTTTTCACGATAATCTACCCGGGTCAGAGTCAGGTCAACCATTCTTTTCACCTACCCTCTTCACCCATTCTTTTCACACATGGTTGCTTGCTGCAGGTCAAACCAACAACGAATAACTCCCTTTTATGCCTCGCTGCAGCTATCATAGAAACAGGCGCAAAAGCCGAAAGGAGCATGCCATGTCAGAAGAACTCCATGTTTACATCCAGCAACTTCACGATCTGCTCGAAGGTCAACCAGTCGATGATTGTACCGCTGGTTCTCTCAAACAGATCACAGAAGAAATACAACTCGCTGTGGCACAGGCAGAAGGCGACATACCGATTCAGGGGTATAATGAGCAACTGGAACAGGAAGCCATTCGGTTTGGTGAAAATCATCCGGCTCTGGCCCATGCTGTCCGGCAAGTCATGAATACTTTATCCAGTATCGGTATCTGACACTGCTTTCTACTTCTGACGATGACTGTTGCGTCGAACTTCAGGCACCGATTTTACGTTGCAGCTCATAGTCACTGCTCGACGATAATCCGTCACTTTGCCTTTCCTATGAGGCTGGATTGTCATATTCATAAAGTAAACGGGCAACAGCCTGTGCCCGTTTACTTATCATTTCCACATGGCAATTCAACAGTCAGCAATCTCATACCTTCAATGGGTATGGTTATATGAATATGACAAACTTTGCTCATCTTACCTTGGATCATTGATGGGCTCTACTAATCATCTGGCTTGCATCACAGAACGATATTTATTCTGGCGTAAATCGAGGATATTCCTGAACAATTCATTCTTTTCACATCAATATTAGGTAATAACCGAAGAAACCCGTGCTATGATTGCCAACCGGTATCGCTGGTGTCTCCTTTGTCGGCAACGTTGTTCATTGGTTGACAATCAGTGCTGTACGCCAAAAATTACAATACAGAGTTATAGCAATGCCCGTAATTTCCCTGGATAAGAGTAAAATCCGCTTTCTTCTTCTTGAAGGTGTTCATCAGTCAGCTGTCGATATTCTGGAAGCCTCGGGCTACACCAATATTGATTACGTCACTACCTCCCTGTCGGATAGTGAACTGAAGCAGCGTGTTGCCGATGCCCATTTCCTCGGCATTCGCTCCCGCACCCAACTTACCGACGACGTATTTTCTCACGCTAAAAAGCTCTGTGCCGTCGGTTGCTTCTGCATTGGTACGAATCAGGTGGAACTGCCTGCAGCTACTCGTCGCGGTATTCCGGTTTTCAATGCTCCTTACTCAAACACCCGCTCAGTTGCAGAGCTGGTGCTGGCGGAAGCCATATTACTCTTAAGGGGTATTCCAGAAAAAAATGCCATGGCGCATCGCGGTGGCTGGAAAAAAAGCGCAGCTGATTCCTATGAAATTCGTGGAAAAAAATTAGGTATTGTTGGTTACGGCAATATAGGCAGCCAGCTTGGTGTATTAGCAGAATCCATGGGCATGGACGTTTATTTCCATGACGTTATCACCAAACTCCCCATGGGAAATTCCACACAGATTAATAATCTGAATGAGCTGTTGGCCATGTCTGATATTGTCAGCATGCACGTTCCTGAAACTGCAGCCACTCAATGGATGATGGGGGAAGAACAGTTCTCTATCATGAAAGATGGCAGCATTCTTATTAATGCTTCACGGGGAACCGTGGTTGTTATTGAAGAGCTTGCCAAAAATATTAAAAGCGGCAAGTTACTGGGTGCAGCCATAGACGTTTTTCCGGAAGAACCCCGGGGAAATGGTGAGGAATTCATCAGCCCCCTGCGTGGTCTGGACAACGTTATACTCAGCCCACATGTGGGCGGTAGTACCCAGGAAGCGCAGCAGAATATCGGCAGGGAAGTGGCTGAAAAATTCGTTATGTACAGCGACAACGGCACAACTCTATCTTCGGTTAACTTCCCGGAAGTGGCATTGCCTGCTCATCCTGGCAAACACCGCCTGCTGCATATTCACCAGAATGTTCCGGGCGTTCTCGGACAGATTAACCAGATACTGTCCGACAACAATATCAATATCAGTGGGCAATACCTGCAAACCAATGAGCATGTTGGCTACGTAGTGATCGACGTGGACGCAGCACACAGTGAAATGGCCATGAAAAAAATCCGGGAAATTAATGGTACTATTCGCTGCAGGGTGCTGTATTAACAACCTGCACGGCCTGTTTAATCGAAACCGGTTAAACAGGTAAACCGATTTATTTTAGCGATAATGGATAAAGCATGCCTTCCAGAATTTTACTGCTCACGGCTCTGATACTCATCGCAGGCTGCTCAGACAATGAAGTAGGGAAGGTTAGTCTCGGTCTGTTTACCACCAAAGATATAAAAATCGAAACCGTTAGTGATCCTAAGGTCAGCGGTGTCACCTGTCATATAAGCCATGTGGAAGCTGATCTGGATTTTTCTGACCCTTCAGACATGGGGATTTCCTGCCGCCAGAGTGGACCCATCACCCTGGAAATGATCCAGTCCATCGATCAGTCAAAGGGGGGAGAAGTAGTATTTAAAAGTTCAAAAAGCATCCTGTTCAAATCCCTGAAAATTCGGCGTATCTGGGATCAGAAAAACAAAACTCTTATCTACCTTTCCTATTCCACCAAGGAAACCGACGGCAGCCATAAACATTCAATTTCCACCGTACCTTTGTGGGGAAACAAACTCTGGGAACAGCTTAATCTAACAAATGAGTAAATCATTAAAGAAAATGCTCCAAATTTATTTCTCTGAATCATCCATTTTTTCTAATATCTCAGAACAGGCCTTCTCGGATATTTTTTGTTTGAGAGCCAAATTCAATAAATCTTTTATTATATTCTCATTTGTCATGTATCCTCTCTTGAATTTCAGATAAGAGGTTATGACGGTCGGATTGATGTCAGAGCCTTTCAGCACTTTTAAATATTCAGCTTCCTCTTTTTGATGCCTCTCTCTCTCAGTTTTAGCTTCGCCTCTTTTTTCCTTTCTTTTCTGATTTTTCTTTGCCGCTTTTGAGGGAGGTTTTGCTTCACGTCCTATCTGCGCTGACGCAGCTTTATCCTCAACAGACTTCTGACGGCCTGTATCAATCACGGATGGCGTTACTGATTTTGGAGGGGTATGAGTATGCACGCTATGACCGAAGCCCGCACCGCCTTTTCTTCGTGGCCCACTTCCATTCCTGCCTGCTGTATGCACTCCGGGAACCGTCGTTGGTGTCGTAGATTTGGTATATAAATCACCCCTGTCAGGCAAGGTGCTACCAGCTCTATTTACTTGCTCCACAGCCGCTACGGCTAAGTCCGGCTCACCGGACTCAGCAAGATCACTACTGATGAGTGCATCGAACAATACCACGTTCCCGGACTCAAGAAGATCCAGCAAAAGCTGTTGACCTTCGGGGCTGTAAATCTGTCGACCTGTAGAAACAGTCTTCCAGATTAAATTACCCCTTTCATCCACCGACACAACCACCACCACCAGGTAACCATTACTGTCTTTGTCCAAAAGAAAAACAAAAGCATCATCGCAATTCTGAATGGCTCTGCTCGCCGAAGAACTCCGGCTATCGGAACAATGCCTGACATAATCCTGCCACCGGGTCAGATCAAGGTGTTCACTGGTTAGAATATGATCCGGAAGTGTACGATCAACAACCCAGGGAGAGCTGACTCCTGAGTAAACAATGGTTTCATCGTTAAGCAGAATATCAAAATTCACACCATCGACGTCATAACTGAGCAACTCAAGGATGGGCTTCCCTGAAGAATCGCCGGCCACAAAAGGTACATCATCACGACGGCTCTCAAACAACTGAGACACACTTTCTGTTTTCAAGCTATGAGGTGCCAGTGTCTCGATCACTTGATTGGGTGAATGCAACACCCCGCCGATCATCACTATCAGAGTGGCCAGCTCTGCTACTTCAGAGTAATAATCTCCAGCTCCGGCTCCAGCCTGTACAAATGTACCACTTGAACTGACTAACCAGAGGTACACTGAAATAACGAATAATTTGGACTTCTTGGACTTCAGGGAAAACAACACAAACTTCTCTCATTTCAACTACAGCCTCTAAGAATAGGCAAAAAATCTGTTTTTGCTAAAAGCACGAATAAATTACGCGCAAAACACTTAATCGATAGGTGTATATCCTTATGATAAAATTGAAAATTCACTGAATTGAATTCACCTTACCCGATGTTTCCAAATTCATTCTGGTGTAATTTACAAGGTTCATTCTCAATCACGCTGCAATCACCCGATCATGCGAATTCTGCATACCTCCGACTGGCATCTTGGCCAGCACTTTATGGGCAAGAGCCGCGAACCCGAGCATCGCGCCTTTATTCACTGGCTTCTCGAAACCGTGTCTAAGCATTCTGTGGATGCCCTGATTATTGCCGGAGATATTTTTGATACCGGCACGCCGCCCAGCTACGCCCGTACCTTGTATAACCAGTTTATTGTTGATCTTCAGAAAACCCCTTGCAGACAGCTCATCATTGTCGGTGGCAACCATGACTCCGTGGCCACCCTGAATGAATCCAGAGAGTTGCTGGCCTGTCTTGGAACATCCGTTATTGGTGGCATTTCAGACAGCCCTGAAGATCAGGTTCTGATACTGAAAGATGCCGATGGACACCCCGGCGCAGTGGTGTGTGCCATTCCATTTATACGCCCCAGGGATGTACTGGAAAGCAGGGCAGGGGATAGTGAAGGTGATAAACAGCAGGCTCTGCAAAATGCCATTGCAGGTCATTATAAGGAAGTCTTTGAAAAAGCATCGGAACACAAACTCCCCGTGATAGCCACCGGACACCTCACCACCGTTGGGGGGCAACTGACGGAATCAGTACGGGAAATATATATCGGCACTCTTTCTGCATTTCCGGTCAGTGCCTTTCCCCCTGCCGATTACATTGCCCTCGGTCATCTGCATCGCAGCCAGCTGGTGTCCGGTCATGAGCATATTCGCTATTCCGGTTCCCCCATTCCCCTGAGTTTTGATGAGACAAGTCATGACAAGCAGGTGGTTCTGGTTGACGTTTCCGACAATGGCGTTTCAGCCATCAACCCTGTTGTCGTGCCTGCTTTTCGTTCACTGAACAGCCTGAAAGGTTCACTGAAACAGATTCAGGATCAAATCAATCTGATATCTGAAAACATGCTTTTAGAAGAGAATGACTCGCTGACGCCCTGGCTGGAAATAGAAGTGGCTGAAGATGATTACCTCAGCGATTTGCAAAACAGGGTCAATGAAATGGTGGCCGGTAAACCGCTTGAGGTATTGCGGGTTCGTCGCAAAAGAGCTGCGGGGTCAACCGGTATAACCCGCACAGCCACAGAAACTCTGTCCGAACTCAGCGTGAATGATGTGTTCCGCAAAAAGCTGGAAAGCGAAACCATCAGCGACGACAAGGCCGCTGCTCTCTGCAAGGCATTTCAGGACATTGTTCATTCTCTGGAAGAAGAACCACAAACGGAGGAAAAATCATGAAGATTCTTAACCTGCGTTTGAAAAACATCAACTCACTCAAAGGTGAGTGGAGAATTGATTTCACCACGCCCGACTTTGTTGATAACGGATTATTCGCTATTTTCGGACCCACAGGTTCCGGCAAAACCACACTGCTTGACGCTATCTGTCTGGCGCTGTATCACCAGACCCCCAGGCTCAGTACCATTTCGGCCAGCAGCAATGAATTGATGACCCGCCACACCGCCGAATCTCTGGCGGAAGTGGAATTTGAAGTGAAAGGTGTGTCCTATCGCGCCTTCTGGTCACAGCGCCGCGCCCGTGGCAATGCCGATGGCAAGCTGCAGAATCCACAGGTAGAGCTGGCCAGTGGCGATGGCACCATCATTACATCCCGCATTAATGACAAGCTGAAAAAAGTCAGTGAAATTACCGGTCTGGATTTTGGTCGCTTCACCAAATCCATGATGCTGGCCCAGGGTGGTTTTGCCGCGTTTCTGGAAGCCAATGCCAATGACCGGGCAGAATTGCTGGAAGAGCTCACAGGCACCGAAGTGTATGGCGATATTTCACGACGCGTTTATGAACGGATGAAAACCGAGCAGGACAGTCTGAAACGCCTGCAGGATAAATCAGACGTTGTTGAAGTTCTGGATACTGAACATCTGCAGGCCCTGAATCAGGAACAACAGCAACTGCTTCAGGATGAAAGCAACGAGAAAAAACGGCAGAAACAGTTAACCAGCCAGCTTCAATGGTTACAGAGCTGCAAGAAGCAACAGGAAGAACTGAACCAGTCCATACTCAGGCATGATGAAGCCCGGGCAGAGAAAACCACCCATGCCGGTATTCTGGAACAGCTTGGTCAGGCACTTCCGGCTTTGGAGATAAAACCCGTCCATGACCGTCTGATCTCTGCCAGCCAGTCTTTAAACGACAACGTGCAAAACGTTGAGCAGCTACAGAAACAGGAAGCGGCCGCCAGTAAAGAACAGTCTGCCTGTATGGAAAAAGTTGACGTTGCTACGGATCAGCTGCAAAAGGTCAAACAGCAGCAACAGGTGATCAGTGATTTAATGACCCAGCAGATTATTCCCCTGGATGAATCTATTCAGCAGGGCTCGGTACAATGCGACAACCTGAATCGTCAAATCACCGATCTTCAGAAAGTCCTTTCTGAGAGCCAGAATAAAAGCACAACCCTTCAGTCCACAAAAACAGAAACACAGAAACAGCTAAACCGGGTTTCAGATTATCTGACGCAACATCACCAGCACCAGTCTCTTGCTGAACAACTGCCATTATGGACATCTCTTTTTCAACAACGTCTGTCGCTGGATCAGGACATTCAGCATCTGTCCCATAAAAAATTAACACTGGAAAGAAGCCTGAACGAGACCGCTACCGGGATAACCCGGATTACAACCACTCAGGCCAACAGCAATGCAGAGCTGCTGCAAAAGAAAGCGGACTATCAGAAACAGTTAAAAGACAAAGAAGGCCTGCTCAATGGTGTTTCCGAAAGCCATCTGAGAGAGCAGGAAGAGCGTTTTAACCGGGCAGTACCCTTATATCAGCAAGTCAATTCAGTGGAATCACAGTACCGCGACAATCTCAGTAAACAGGCAGCAGGAGAAACAGCGCTGGCTGAAAACCAGAAGATTCTCTCATCCCTGAGTCAGGAGCGTGCTGCTTTAAAGATTACGTATGCCGGGGAAAAACAACACAGGGAAGATCTGAACACCCTGTTGAAACAGGAACAGACCATCAGCAGTCTGGAAGCCCATCGTCAACAACTGCAGCAAGGCGAAGACTGCCCGCTCTGCGGTTCCAGAGAGCACCCGGCAATCCAGCAGTATCAACAGATCAACGTCACAGAAACCCAGCGTCGTTTTGATGAAAAATGCCTTCTGGTGGAACGTCTGGAAAAGCAGGGTAATGGAATAAAAGAAAAGTTGTCCCGTTTGCAGGCACTCTGCGAAACCGGTGAACAGCAGGTTGCTGACCTTAAGAACGCAATCAACCAGCAGTTGAGCCAATGGGCCGGGTTATCCGCTGAACTTAGTATTCAGCTGCGTCTTGATGACTCTGAAGCCATTGCCCTGCTTCTTCAGGAAGCACGTAACGAAGGTGTACGCATCAGAGGTTTAACCAAGCAACTGACAGCCTGCAATGATGCCCTTCAACAGAATCAGCAAGCGCTGACCCAGCAACAGCAATCCTGCGATAAGCTGGCCCATGAACATGAGTTACTGCAACAGAAAGCATCGCAGCTCAATACAGAACACGCAGAGCTGAAACAACAGGCTGACGCAAGACAGCAGGCGTTTGCTGAACTGGAAAACCGGCTGCAACAGCAGATACCGGAAAACCTGCCAGCAAAAGATCAGCAACAAGCCTGGCTCGAACAGCAGGAATCTCTGAAAAACCAGTGGTTGTCTGCTCTGCAGAAGCAAACTGATCACCAGCAGTTATTGCAGCAGACCAACAGCAGCCTGGCTCTGGTCAATCAGGCGCTGGATCAGGAATCTGCCCGCATCAGCACCCTGCAGAATGAACTGGCTCAATCCGATGAACAGCTTCGTCATCAAAAAACAGAAAGAATGACCCTGTTTGGTGATTTGGAAGTGGCCAGTGAACGTACACGACTTCAGCAGGCTATTGTCCAGTCTGAAACTGACTTATCCGGACTTCAGGAGGCTCTCAAATCCGCCAGCCAGAAAGTCAGTGAAATCCGTGGCTCCATTGGTCAGCAAACCAAAGATCAAACCTCATTGGAAGAGCTGTGTAAAGCCGCTCAGAAAGACTGGGATTCCGCCCTGTCAACCAGCCCGTTTTCTGAAACCGACCTGTTTCTTCAGGCACTGATGTCACCGGAAAAACGCGCGGAGCTGGAGCAGCTCAAACAACGGCTGGAACAGGACATCACCCGCAGTCATGAACGGGTTGCCCTGGCAGAAAACAAGCTGAAAGCCCTGCGGGACAAACCGCTGACCGAAGAGAATGACACACAGTTAGAAGAACAACTGAGCAGCCTCGACGATCAGGTACGCCTGATCAGCCAGAGACAGGGAGAGATCAGGCAGGCACTCCATGAAGACCGTAAGAAGAGAGAGGGTCAGATCACACTGCTGGATGAAATCAACCGGCAGAAACAACAGTTTGAAGTTTGGGACCACTTGAACAGCCTGATTGGTTCTGCCCAGGGAGACAAGTTCCGGAAGTTCGCCCAGGGGCTGACCCTGGATCATTTGATCTACCTGGCCAATCAGCAACTTGAACGCCTTCACGCCCGATATCTGTTGAACCGAAAAGATGGGGAAGAACTCAGTCTGGAAGTACTCGATGTCTGGCAGGGAGACTCCGCAAGGGACACAAAAACTCTGTCGGGAGGTGAAAGTTTTCTGGTGAGCCTCGCTCTGGCACTGGCGCTGTCTGATCTGGTCAGCCATAAAACCAGTATTGATTCACTGTTTCTGGACGAAGGCTTCGGCACACTGGATCAGGAAACACTGGAGGTTGCCTTGAATGCCCTCGACAGCCTGAATGCCAGTGGCAAGATGGTGGGCGTCATTTCCCATGTGGAAGCTCTTAAAGAGCGTATTCCCACTCAGATTGAAGTGATAAAAGAAGCCGGGCTGGGTTACAGCCGACTGGCTAAAGAGTACGCCGTTTCCGGGTGAACACTGGCATTCAGGAGAAGCTTTGAATTGTTTTTCTCCTGAATGCTGATTTTATTTATGGGTGGGGTGAAAAACTGACCGGCCTTGTAGCAACTTCAAATCCTTTGGGTATATACCTTTTATATTTTTCCTCCTACACCTTTGAATTTCTCAACATAGGCAGCAATTTTCTGGAAAACAGTCTGCTTTTTAGTTTTATATTGTAGATTAAGTGGGCTCATCTTGGGCAAAGCAGAATTCAGCCCAGTGCCATTTTCGCTCGCATACTCCCGCTTCAAGGATGCTTTGATATAACGCTTGGCTGCATCTTCATTGAGGTTTTCCGATTGAATTAACTCCTCAGCCTCACGTTTTTGTACAGCTCGGGCAAATTTGTAGAATTCATCAATAACACTGGCTTTATCACCAATCTTGTCCAAGTTGGTTGTGTTGATAAAGTCAACAATCAGGCTTTCTTTGGCACGGTTGCCCAGGCTTGCACGAATCAGGCGGCGCACTTCTTCAATGAGAGCAGACTTGCTCTTTTTCTTTTTATTGTGATCAAAAATCAAACCAAGAATATAATCAAGGTTGATCTCTTGAGACTTAAGAAGATCTACCTCAAATACGACATCGTCCCAGTCGATGTTGGATTTTTCTTTCTGTTCCGCCGATTTCTGCTGACGTTGCCAATCGCGAACGTCATTGTACGTAGAGCGGTAATCCTGAATCTTGCGCTCGGCAGGTAGTCGAATGGTTTGCAGCGCTGCCAGCTCTTCATCACTCAAATAATGCTCTGCCTTAAACGCTTCAACGGCATCAGGGTCACTGATATCAACGTTTTGCAGGGCTTTCAGGCTGGCAAATTCATCGTAGTTTTGCAGTACGTTTTCCGCACGCAGATATTCGCCAAAGAGTTTGGCAAAGTCTTTTTTATCAGACTCTTTTTCAATAACTGAAGGGTCAGGAAAACGCTGTTCCAGCTCATTCACCACCTCCATAAAGCCCCGCCTTGCTTGACCGGTGACTACATCGGTAAAGCCTTCCATGTATTCCTTGTAGCTCTTTTCCAGTACCACGTTTTTGGTGTTCTTATCACCAAACAGGGTAATGGCATCGACAGTGGCTTTTTCCAGATCGCGGAAGGTGACGATATTGCCAAAGGTTTTGGTCGCATCATAGATGCGGTTGGTGCGGGAATAGGCCTGCATCAGTCCGTGATAACGCAGGTTTTTATCCACAAACAACGTGTTGAGAGTGGGCGCATCAAAGCCGGTAAGGAACATGCCGACCACAATCAACAAATCTATTTCTTTGGATTTTACCCGTTTGGCCAAATCGCGGTAATAGTTCTGAAACCCGTTGCTGTCGACACCGAAATTGGTTTTGAAGGCAGTGTTATAGTCGGCAATAGCTGCGCTTAGAAACTCCTTTGCGCTGCTGTTCATTGCTGAGACATTAAAACCTTCGTCTTGAATGTCACCGATAGCATCCTGTGCTTCATTGGCGGCAAAAGAGAAGATGGTGGCGACTCTCAACGGCTTTTCACTGCCCGCCTGCAAACTCTTCAAGGTCTCATAATAAAGTTTGGCGGCATCAACACTGCTCACCGCAAACATGGCATTAAAGCCCCGACCTGAAGAATGGCCTCCAGCTTGCAGACGATGGGTTTTCTGGCGGTAATTGTTCAGAATGTACAGTGAAATTTCCCGAATACGTTCCGGGTGCAGCAGAGCCTCTTTGTTCTCTGCCGCGTTAAGCTTTTTCTCATCCTGTTCCGTTTCTATCGCTTTGAACTTCGGGCGTACATCGTTGTAGTCAACCTTGAACTTGAGCACCTTCTCATCACGAATGGCGTCGGTAATCACATAGGAGTGCAGCTCACGGCCAAACACACTGGCCGTGGTTTCAGCGCCCAGGGCGTTCTGTGGAAAAATTGGCGTACCGGTAAAGCCGAACTGACAGAACTTTTTAAACTTCTTCTTCAGGTTTTTCTGCGCCTCACCAAATTGAGAGCGGTGGCACTCATCAAAAACAAACACCACCTGCTTGTTATAGATGGCCAGATCGCCTTCGCTTTTCATCAGATTGTTAAGCTTTTGAATGGTAGTGACAACGATCTTGTTATCCACT
Organism: Endozoicomonas sp.; assembly: GCA_965208385.1. Taxonomy (GTDB): domain Bacteria; phylum Pseudomonadota; class Gammaproteobacteria; order Pseudomonadales; family Endozoicomonadaceae; genus Endozoicomonas. The sequence goes on along the minus strand of CBDBOO010000052.1, from coordinate 104,738 downwards.
TTATCCAGATTACGCTTTAAACCTGCGGTGCTGTCAGAGCCGTTTACGCTATCGGGTGAAAAGCGCTGGTACTCTTTCATGGTCTGGTAGTCGAGGTCTTTTCTGTCGACCACGAAAAAAACCTTGTCGATAAACTCCAGACTCGGTGGCCAAACGTGCCGCTTTAAAACTGGTTAAGGTTTTACCAGAGCCAGTGGTATGCCAGATAAAGCCACCGCTTTCCGGCTTGCTCCAGTTTTTGGCTTCATGTGAACTGTTGATCTTCCACAAAATACGTTCTGTGGCGGCGATCTGGTAGGGGCGCATCACCAGCAGCGTATCGCTGGCATCAAATACTGAGTAGTGCAGCAGCACATTGAGCAGAGTGTCTTTCTGGAAGAAGGTAGCGGTAAAATCTTTCAGGTCTTTAATCAGGCTGTTATCGGCCTTCGCCCAGTTCATGGTGAAGTCGTAACTGTTTTTATTGCGTTTGGTGGTATTGGCAAAATAGCGGCTGTCGGTACCGTTAGAAATCACAAATAACTGCAAATACTTGTACAGCGAGTTCTCACTGTTAAAGCTCTCTTTGCTGTAGCGATGCACCTGATTAAAGGCTTCCCGAATGGCCACACCACGTTTTTTCAGCTCGATCTGTACCAATGGCAAACCGTTGACCAGAATGGTCACATCATAACGGTTAGCATGGGAGCCGGTTTGCTCAAACTGCTTGATCACCTGCATTTTATTACGGGCGATTATTTTCTTGTCCAGCAGGTAGACGTTCTTGATGCGGCCATCATCAAAGACAAAGTCGTGAATATAGTTATCGTGAATCTTGCGGGTTTTATCGACGACGTTGTCGCTGGGGTTGTCGAGATAGGTCTCCACAAAACGCAGCCACTCGCTTTCAGAAAACGCTACGTTATTGAGGGTTTGCAATTGCACTCGCACATTGGCGAGCATCGCTTCAGGCTTGTTCAGGCCAGGGATGTGTTCATAACCCTGGTTGATTAAATCCTCAATCAACTCCCGTTCTAAGTCATTTTCGCTCTGGTAGCTGTCTGCGACTTTCCATTCTTGGGCGTATTTATCGAGTACGATAAAGTTTTTGGATTCGGCGATGGTTTTGTAATCAGTCATTCTGAGAACCCTTGTGCTGCAGCCGTTTTTTGATTTCCCGGTCAAAGTCCGATTCGATGCGTTGCTGACTATTGAACTTGTCGTACTCGGCAAACGCCTTCTGTTCGGCCTGCTTTCTGCTTACCGTGCCGTAACCTTCCAGAATCTGGTACTCATTAAAGGCCAGAAACTTATTCACGCTTTCGGCAAAACCTTCCATGGTAAAGGTGTTGCGCCGCTCGATAATGCCTTCGATATAATCAAAAAATGCCGATACCGCCCGTTCCAGTTTTTTGATATCCGCTTCGTTTAACTCGATGCTGCAGTTTTTAGCGTTTGACAGGATATTCTGATGTGAATATCGAAACCAGACTACTGCTGCGCCTCCTGCATCAAGCCCAGCGAGATACGATCAACGACACAACAGCAGGCTGACAGGGTAAGATTGCATTCCCATTTTATAACCGTCAAGTGTCGTTAGTGCTAATTCGTCCTCTTTCTGTTGTTACTGTATTTCTGGATTCTTTTAGCGATTCACTGAAAAGCATTACGCCTTCTGCTCAACTCACAACGATCCAAAAAACAGTCCTGACCGCTCTAATTATGGGGATTGTTGTCACTGAAACACTCAACTGGGCGGCCTTTGAGCGAAGGAGTCTTGGGAAGTTCAAGTCGACCCGGCTATGCTGGATTTTCTATTCAGCAAAGATTGCATGGCATCGTATGCTGCAGGCCAGTGTTCGCAATATTCTGTCTCATTATGGTATTGCTGAAGGGACTCTGACGATTGATGATTCAGCCAAACAACGATCAAAAAGAACGACCCGGATCGAAGGCACTCATAAAATCAGAGATAAACCGACAGGTGGCTATATCAATGGTCAGGAGCTGATCTTTATGGTCTTGGTCTCGGACATTGCCACCTTTCCTGTAGGTTTCCGGTTTTACGTTCCCGATCCACAGCTGTCCGCTTGGCGAAAACACGACAAAGACCTCAAGAAAGAGGGTGTTGCAAAGAAACTGAGACCTAAACGTCCAAAACCCGACCACAACCGCTTTCCAACGCTTCAAGCGCTGGCATTACAGATGATCCGGGAATTCGTTGACCATTTTCCTGAAGTAGTGATTAAAGGTGTTCTGGCTGATGCGCTCTACGGTACAGGAAAATTCATGGATGAAGCGACAGCCGTAACAGGTCAGGCGCAAGTCGTTAGCCAATTGCGCTCCAATCAGAAAGTGGCCAGCAGAAATTCAGAAGCCACCCTCAGGGATTATTTTGCACGACAAAAAGGCGTTGAAACGCAGTTAATTATTCGTGGAGGAAAAGAAAAGCGGGTGACCATGCTCGCAGCTCGCCTCTACATCAAGGCACACAACAAGCGTCGTTTCGTTGTTGCTCTGAAGTATGAAGATGAAGAAGAGTACCGTTATCTGGTCGCTTCTGATATGTCATGGCACCACGCTGATATAGCCAGGCTGTATTCGCTGAGGTGGTTGGTCGAGGTTTTTATTCAGGACTGGAAAGCGTATGGCGGCTGGAACCGACTGAGCAAACAGCAAGGCAAAGAAGGGTCTGAGCGTGGCTTGATCCTGAGCCTGCTGTGCGATCATTTGTTGTTACTGCATCCAGAGCAATCAGCCCGACTCAAAAACAAACAACCCGGGTTGCCCGCAGGTTGCCTGATCGAACGCCTCAAAGCTGAAGCATTGGTTGATACGGTCAAAGAAGTGGTCGCATCAGATGACCCTGAGGCTGCGTTGAAATCCTTAACGAAAGCCTTGGACGATGTGTTGCCAACAAGGGAATCCAGTAAGCATATGGCTGGTCGCGATCTGGGCAAACAGGAACCCACTGCTTCGTTGAAGTATCACGCTCAGAAAGCTGCGTGAGCAGAAGTGTATCAGTCAACAACTAAAAACTGCAGCATCGAGTTTAAATAGTTTTTTGCCACGGTGGAGTCTGACTTCAAGACCCGACCGTCCGGTGCATTTTTATAGGTGCTCATCCCCATCAGAGGCTGGCTGGCATCGGCACCCAGTGCAATGATTTCCGCTGCTGTATGGCCGGTAATGGCAAAGTGAAACTTGTCCTGTACATGGGCGTAGAACTGGCGGGTGGTGTCTGATTTGGAGTCGTAATCGATACTGCACTCAGCAAAGATATCTGTGATTTGCTGATAGATGCGCCGCTCACTAGCGCGGATGGAACGCACCCGTTCCAGCAGTTCGCGGAAGTAGTCTTTACCAAACAATCGGCCATTTTTCAGGCGCTCATCATCCATGGCAAAGCCCTTGATGATGTACTCCTTGATCAGCTGTGTCGCCCAAATACGGAACTGGGTCGCCTGAGCCGAGTTGACCCGGTAGCCGACGGAGATCACCGCATCGAGGTTGTAATATTCCAGTTTTCGCCGGACATCACGGCGGCCCTCTTTTTGAACTGTTTCCAAAATGGAAATAGTTGCCCCTCGTTCTAACTCACTGGATTCATAGATGTTTTCTAGATGTTTGGAGACGGCCGGCACACCCACACCAAACAGCTCAGCCATGCGTTTCTGAGTCAGCCAGATGGTCTCATTGCTGAGCAGCACCTCAACCTTCACCTCGCCGCCGGGAGCAGTATAGAACAGAAATTCTGTGGTTTGGTCTTGCAGGCTTAGCTGTTTGGACATTGGGCTCATTCCTTAGGCGCTTGCCTGTGTGAGGTCTGGCTTCGGGAAGCTCAGCAGCAAATCACGATAATACTCATACTGCTTTTGGCGCAATTCGATTTCGCGGGGTAAACCTTCGCTTATAGAGGTCGTTAATATGTCGAATTTATCGAGAATAGAAACGATTCGAAATTGTTCAGCAAGCGATTTCTCTGGATCATTTGGGAAAGGAATAGGGATGCGAACTTTTGACATTCCATTGATTAGCAATCGTTTGACTTTTCCTCGGCTTACATGCTTCGCTTTCTCTGCAATGAATGCTTCTGTTTGCATGCAGTAAGATATATATTTCGAGTTCATTGAATGACGGATCGCATAGCTATCATCATGAATAGCTACTTTATCATTTCCTAGCCAAGCGACGGCTTTGCCAACATCCTCAATAGTTTCACCCACGCTAGTTAGAACAACGTCACCAGGCTCGGCGTAACGCAGTGATTCTGCCATATCAGCGCGAACCTGTGAGAGAACGTGTGTTGCTGATGTTCCGTATTGAGTATAAATTTCACCGTAGTGTATTACCTTAATGCCGCCTTCTTCCACATAGTCAGCTTTAGTGAAGCGCTTACCACGGATAAACTCGCCAATCTCTCCTAACGCCTTCCACTCCACGTCCTTTTCTTCAAAACTCAACAACTGGTCGCGGTAGTAGTTGTATTGTTTTTTGCGGGCATTAAGCTCGGTGGTCAGCTCGGTGGTCAGCTCGGTGGTCAGCTCGGTGGTCAGCTCGGTGAAGGTGTCCAGTATGCGGACAATTTCGGCCTGGATTGCCAAGGATTTTTCTGGGTTATCTGGGCAGGGGATTGGGATTTTAAGTGTTTTTATGAGATCTGCATTTAAATTGCTAACTGAACCACTATTGATTTTAGTAAGCCAATAATTTTGTACATTATGAGACGAGAGGTAATGGTACAAATAGTCAGAATTGAGCTTTTCAGAAAAGTCACTTATAGAACAATGGCACTGACTTAAGCCTTCTTACCTTGATATTCTAAGAGTCTGCGCGCCTGCGCCCTTGGGTGTTGAAGTCTTTTATGGGGTTTTGGCCGTCTTTTAATCGCTCTCGGTTCTTTTCGCCCCGGTCGATCGCCCACGATATGTTCCGAAGCAATTTGCACCATACTGTCAACCAGTGTTGATAGCAATTCGGTTGTCGCCTGTAGCAGAAGCACGTGAAAGACTTGAATGGTTTCCTGAGCCGCTTTAAAGCTTATTTGTCGTGGCAGGTTTTTGAGCTTTACTGCCGCTCGTGCCATTAATGAGCGTATCAAATTATAAACCAACAGGTGCACCGTGATTTCCTTCCTGACCATTTGCGGAGTCTTGCAGCGCAGTATATCCATCGCCATAAGGGATTTGATGGATCGAAAATCCAGCTCTACATGCCAACGTGCCAGATAAAGACCGACTATCTCGGATCGTGGGTATTCCTCTGCGTTCAGCAGGGTAGTAACGATTATTCGTTTTTTGTTTTTAATCACTCGGACAGTCAATTCTTTGGGCACCCATCGCTGGTAGTACTCACGGCTCATCCAGCTTGGGCGGGCTGGTTTTAACAGACGTATTAAGCCGTCTTTCTTTCCCAGTTTCTGGTCGCATTTTCGGAGATCAACGTGCCGGGCACCATTTTTTTCAAATACAACGTCTACGCCACCTAATTGCAGCAGTGCTATCAGGAAGTAATTCTCAAAAATAGCATCACCCAGCAGGATGTCGTTGGTTTTAAGATGGCTCAAAAGCTGTCTGAACAAAGCAACTTCCCCCGTCTTTTTGCCTTTGCAGGGAGCCACTGCGTACGAAAGTATTGCGCCACTGCCCAACACCGACAGAATTTCTATTCTCAGCAGCGGATTTCCAACCCCTTTTTTTGAGCACCATGTTGAGGGTAAGCACTTTGATTTTCAGTAGTGTCTGGCATCGAAAGCGTAGAGCCATCCGTCATAATGACTCGGCGATTATGCCATGCCCATGACTCAGGGCTGGCGCTGTCCAGATTGTCTCCTGACTCCGTCAAAAGAGCTTTGATGCTGGGTTCCGTAAGTCGCAATCTGGCCTTGCAATATGCGCTGTTGCGGGTCGTATTCGCTTTCTTCCCCATAGCAATTTGATCTCTGGCGTCAGAGATTAGGGTGTTACGGCAGGACTTATTTTCGCCTACAACCTGCTGCATAAACAGACTGAGGGTTTTCAATGGTGGATAGTTTCTAACTCTACTGCCAGTGTACTGAGACTGGAAATTTTCAAGATTATCCTGAGTAAGCACGCTGGAAAGATTGTCGTCACCTGTCTGTGCGTACTGTTTAAGGAGATCGGCAGCAAGGTTGAAGTATTTTGGGCTAAACTTGGTCATGGCTTGCTCGGGGAGAGGAAATATACACGATATTTATAGTCGATTTTCTTCTTGGGCAAGCCTTGTTATTTCTGGGTTGGATTCCTTAAGTCAGTGCCATTGACTTATAGAAGCCCAGCCATCGTGAATCGCTCCACTAATACTAAGGATATAAGGACGTCCAAAACTCATGGAGTTAGATAGAATAAAATCCCCTTTATTCAGTATTCGTGATTTTCTAGCTCCCTCAGGAGTAATTCTTTGAGCAGTTTTATCAACGTATTTTGATCCTGCCCGAGTATCACCAATTTTGATCCACGGAACTCCATTTTCATCCTCAGTGATATATTTAGCTATAGGCCGTGGTGAAGCACCACGCTGTACTTTCGCTATCTCTCCAAAAGACAACCACTCAACCTCAACCCCATCCAGCAGTCTTTCTATAAAACCCAAATCGCTCATACCTCAATCTCCGCCACAATTGCATCAATATCACTGCGCAGCTGGTCAATGCTGGCCACGGAGATTTTCAATCTGGTATTCAGTTTTAAAATATCAATCACTTTACGGTCAACCCACAGTTATCTTTGTTGCTACCCATCATCTTGTCGCGTTGATTCACACGCTGTTTTATTTCTTGCTTAACAGGTAGATGGCCAGCCCAACCAGCCCAACGGCTACAAGAGTTTCTACCGTATTATCCTTTTCTGCTGACTCAACAAAATAACGGCTGTGGGTGCGTTTTAAATCTTCAATCGAGTCGGCCTCGAACACCACGACTTCCATTTCGTTTTGATGGCTTGCAAAGTACTGCTGTTCTTTTTGCAGAGAGGCCGCCTGGGCTGTTGGGTAATCACTGTACTCAGCGTATTGGGTGTGCTTGGTGGTGCGATTGTGCTCAATGAGATAATACATGACGAATCGCATCCTCTATTTGTTGCTGGTAAACAGGAAAAGTGGTCTGGTGGGCATCCTGATCAATGTTAGCAAAGCGTTCCGCAAGCTCTTTTAGCTTATTCATAAGCGGTTGCTCTTGCTCACTACCGCCGTATTTCAGAGTGTTCTTTTCATCGGACAAGCTCTCAACCAGGTTGGCCCAGACATCCTGCGCATAGGTTCGCAACTGGATCTCATAAAATTTTTTATCTTCCTTAGCGACAATGTGAATGGCACGATAACCATCGGATGCCTGTTCTTGCTAACTATTTGCCATTGATTCTGGCCAAACGCGTCCATTAATAAGGTGTTCATATCTTCAGCGTGTTGGCTGCCACCTTGTATGACAATACGGCAACCCGCAATATCCTGCATTTGGGGTAACCGAAGCTTGGGCTGTCGACGTAGTTTATCCACTATGGACTGCTGTGTTTTGCGTTTGCGTTTGGTGCTTGTCCATGTTCGCTCGTTATAGGTCAACAGCGTGTTCTGAATGATTGTGTAGGCGTGTTCATCCACTTCACTGTAGGTTTGGCGGAATTCATCGAGCATGGTTAAATCGTTGTCACTAATATTGCTGTCACGCAGCCGGTCGCCCAGTTTTGAGGCCTGACTATTGCTGATAGTCATTTAATTAGCCTCGATATCGGTGTTTTCTATTTCCATGACAATGCTGTCGATATCCGTTCGCAGTTGGTCAATCTTCGATACGGTGGTTTTCAGTTCGGCATTGAGTTGAGTGATATCAATCACTTCACGGGTATCTTCGGCTTCCACATAACTGCTGACCGACAGGTTGTAGTCATTACCGGCGATATCTTCCAACAGCTTGGACTTGGCGAAATGATCGACATTCTCCTTGCTATCAAACACCTCCATAATCTGCTTGATATGCTCATCCAGCAGCAGGTTGTTATTGGTGCCTTTCTTAAATAGCCCACTGGCATCAATAAACTGGGTGCTGGTTTCGGTTTTGTGTTTGGAAAGCACCAGAATATTCACAGCGATGGTGGTGCCAAAAAACAGGTTAGGCGCAAGGGAAATCACCGTTTCCACATAGTTGTTATCCACCAGATATTTACGGATTTTCTGCTCGGCACCACCGCGATAAAAAATACCGGGGAAGCAGACAATCGCCGCACGGCCTTTGCTGGAGAGGTAATTCAGCGCATGCAATACAAAGGCAAAGTCGGCCTTGGATTTGGGCGCCAGCACACCTGCTGGAGCAAAGCGGTCATCGTTAATCAGGGTTGGATCACCTGAGCCTATCCACTTCACCGAGTAAGGGGGGTTGGAGACGATGGCATCAAAGGGTTTGTCATCCAGAAAGTGAGGCTCGGTCAGGGTGTTGCCCAGTTTCATATTGAACTTGTCGTAGTTGATGTTATGCAGAAACATATTCATCCGCGACAGGTTGTAGGTGGTGTGGTTGATCTCCTGACCGAAGAAGCCTTCTTCAATAATATGGGCATCAAAATGCTTTTTGGCTTGCAGCAGCAATGAGCCGGAACCCGCAGCCGGATCATAAATTTTATTAACGCTGGTTTGTTTGTGCATAGCCAGCTGGGCAATCAGTTTGGAGACATGCTGCGGGGTAAAGAACTCACCACCGGATTTACCGGCATTGGCAGCATAGTTTGAGATCAGAAACTCGTAGGCATCGCCAAACAAATCGATATGGTTATCTTCAAAATCACCAAAGTTAAGGCCTGCTACGCCTTTGATCACCGCAGCCAAACGGCTGTTCTTATCTTTGACGGTATTACCCAGGCGGTTGCTGGTGGTGTCGAAGTCGGCAAACAGGCCTTTGATATCCTGTTCTGACTCATGACCATTGGCTGAGGCTTCAATGTGTCGGAATATATCGGCCAGATCGGTGTTCAGATCTTTGTTGCTATTCGCACCGGCGGCAATGTTTTCAAACAGCTCACTGGGGTAGATAAAGTAACCCTTGGTGTTAATGGCGTCTTCTCTGGCTGCGGCAATGCCTTCATCCTCATCATTCATGGCCGCATAGTCCACACTCTCATCACCGCCGGTGATGTAGTTGGTGAAGTTTTCGCTGATAAAGCGATAGAACAGAGTTCCCAGAACGTACTGTTTAAAGTCCCAACCGTCTACAGAGCCGCGCACATCGTTGGCGATGGCCCATATCTGGCGTTGTAGTTCGGCACGTTGTTGGGCGCTGGTCATGATACTAATCCTGTTTCCATAAGCTATTACAATCTGATTTCAATCTGGGTGGACTTTATGCTTTTTAAGCACAATCTGTTTTTGGAGTTTTAACGTAAAGTCACTGAAAATTAAACGATTAACATCTCCTGGTACTATGATAACGTTTATCAAACAGAAGGAGAAACATGAGGCATGAGGCATGAGCATGTGAGGACATCCACATATTTAACCTTATAAAATAGATAGGTGTTCAAAAGTTCGTTCAAAAGTTTCTCAATGAAATAATCATCATGAGAACAAGTTATGACATTTTAAAAATCTGCATACCCATATTCCTCACAGATTTCGCGTAACTGCTCAGAAAATGCAGCACCTGGCATATCGGCCTTCACCTGACACCACGGTTTAAATGCCTCATCACCCTGTCTTTCCAAAGTAAGGCAGGTACAGGCAGGGTGAATATGACTCATGCGACCTGTCAGGCCAAGCTGCTGTTTCACCTCGCTGGCAGCGTGTATAAATCGGTTGGCTGTTTCAGAAAAGCGGTCTTTAGACGGATTAATCAATGCTTCTCTGTAAGCCTGGAGGATTTTTCCTGGCTTTCTGGAAAACATTCCATATTCTGAAGAATCTATATTGTATTGCTCTTTGATATCTGCGCCAAAGATAATAGCCAGCGCAAAATTTTGAACCATATGACGACTTTGAAAGTTATTATTAATAATTTCAAAAATAGTCTCAAACAATTGATTTCCTGACGAAGGATAGGCTTCATTGGGGTTAGCTCCCTGAATCAACAAATCAGCAAGCTGGTTAAATCCCACCGGTTTATTCAGGGTTAATACACGGCTCTTATTCACAAGAGCCAATATTTCACTACCAATCTGGTAACTTTTTTCCTGATACCCATCGCACAGGGATGAGCTAAAGAATTGATCAAGAGGAGACTGTTCAGAGGGGTAGTACTGACGAACCCAGTCCAGCATCCCTTTCTGACCTGCATACTGCAAAGCACTGGTGCCACTGCTACAGGATTCTTCGATACCGGAAAAGTTATAAATCGTTGCCCTGTGCCTGGAGCGCCATGGCCAGAAATCGTACACCGGAATCCAGAACATTTGCAGTACAGACACTGTTTCCAGGGAGTTTCGCTCCAGTGCATGTCTAATCAGCCCTGAATAAAGCCCGCCGGTGTTTGGCCAATCTGCATTGTGTGTATGCAACAACCAGCGAAACAACAATTCAGGCTGGTTATTCTCGATAAGATAGTGCCCGATGGTTTTGCCATTATGATCCGGTATAGATAATCCTTCCCAGGAAAGGCTGACCAGCGAATCCAGTATTGCCCTGAACTGGGATGCTTTTTCCGGGCTATGACTCAACATGGCAGAAACATGCAGAGGCGTCATACCAAAGAGTACGGGGGCAGTGAATTCAGCCAGGGAATTCTGGTCCAGTTCACTTTTTATGTCCTCCACTGAGCTATTCTCCATGCAAACCTTGTGCATAAGTTCTGACGTAGATCCTCTTTGCTCATACAATGGGCAGGGAGTGCCAGCCATTAACATTCTGGCAGGTTCCTGCTGATGGTTAGCAATCAGATTTTGGGCCAGATACGTCAACCGTTCCTTTGCAGAATCGTTGGCGTAACGTGAGAATGCCAGGCGAAGTCGTACTGCCAAATCAATATCCCGAGCAGCCTGTGTAAGTGCAGCCAGAAAAGTTTCATTATCAAGCTGGACAAGCTGACTGCTCGGTACAAAATCCAGCAGATACGACAACATACTGGAAGAACCTTCTCGGGTGGCTATATCAATAAGGCTTTCGTTTTCAGTATTAACTGCCAGGAGCGGTATTCTCAGTTCCATAGCTCGCCTGGCAAGCAGATGATTATTACTTTGCACAGCAAGGTGCAATAATGTCTCCTGCTTATCATTTATCCATTGTTTCTGATAGTAATCCACCAACCAATTCACCAGTTTCTCTTCATCTCTTCCACCACTTTTCAGATGGGCTGAAAGGAAGTTACTGCCATCAAGATTGACTGCTGCAGGGTCAAAGTCAGCCCCATTATTCAGCATGTGCATGGCTACTTCAGTACTCCCCTTTTTCAATGCATGAAATACAGGAGTTTCTCCCAGACTATTAACAACATTGAGTCTGAATCTGTTTATTTCATGACATTTAGCATCAGATGTGGTGTTGCACATCATGGCTATTTTGAATAACTCAAGATTGTTTTTTTCTGCTGCGTCATACATCAAACTGTTATCAATGTGCTCAACGTTGTACAAGGCACTCAAATCAAATTCTTTCCAGTCAGTCAGTTTCGGTTGATACTTGATCCAGGACTTCAAGATATCAATGAGCCTTGAGGGTGCTCTCTGCTGCATTGCAAGTGCTACGTGCAAATAGCACTCTTTTTTCTCCGAACTCCTGATTGCTTCTTCCAACAAGTTATCAAACAGTTTTTCTCTACGCTGATGATAGAAATCTATAAAGCCGGTATTGTCATTGTGCTGTGCAGGTAACATTTTCAGGCTTAACTCATCCACCATTGATACAAAATCAACGCCACGGGTTCCTTTCAGGGTTAGCAAGTGGCAGGCATTCCAATCGATGATCAGTTCAAATAAGTTGTTAAATGACGTCCTTTGTTCTACAAAGCGTGCCAAAGCTGATAAGGGCTTCTGCAATTTCTGAATTAATTCAGTGTTATCATTCAAGGAGAAATACAGCATGCCTCCTTCAGCAACAAAAGCCTCATAGGCGCCCATTACCTTTTTATCATGAAGGCCGTGCAGTCCTATTGAGGAGCTGACGTAGCCAAATACAGGGAGATACTCCGGGTAATTCTTTTTTTCATGGGAGGGGAAATAAGCAAAAAATTCATGACGAAGATCGGGGTTGGTTTTCATTATTTCCCGAACCTCAGAAGCATTCCCCTGAAGGATACTCTCCAGCAACAGGTGTAACTGGTATTCGATTTCCAGCAACCGTCCCCAGTCATCCATGTAATCTTCTACATTAGGGAGGGTTCCGGGAATGTTGTCAGAGCGGGCACACTCCTCAAGCCAATGATCTTGCAACTCTCTTCGCAACTCTCTGGCCAGGTTGCATTTGTCTTTATCATATTTTGACCCTGGATTTGAAAACCTGTTCATCACCCTGGTTTCAAGCCCATGTATTACAGCAGCCTCCATTCCTTCCTGCACATTCAACTTCAGCTTCAACTTCAATTGCATCATTGCTTCTATGGATAACTCTCTCACCACCTGATCAATGGGAGACGAGCTGCCTATGCGCGTTCTAACGGCATTAACAACCTGTATCTCGGCGTCATGAAATTGTGGGTACGTTAATCTATTAGAACCACCAGGAAATGCTGTTGCTGATGTGCCAGCCAGACACAGTAGAGATGCTGCAACTAGATAATTCCTGAAATGAGCCAGAAAATGGAGTTGCTTAAATTCTGCAAGGAAGTTAACCATCGCGGGTAATCCAGGGAAAAACGGGGATAAGCCATAGACTGGTTCAACTGGGTATAGTTCCCGTTTTCTGCTATATCCCTATTCAGCTGAACCTGCTCAACCCTGAAAACATAGATGCTGTATTGTGATAGCCACTCATTTGTCACATTCTGCACCGTTTCGATTTCAAAAATAGAAATGGAAAGACCTGGATCAGCTTCCCCATAATTATGATGCTTTCAATAAAAGCAGCATAAACCGGTGGGAAGCATACAGACGAAAGCTATTAACTCGATCATTCCGAATGTAAGGCGCCTCCGGTTATTACTGCACGACTAAGTGCAAATAGAGGTGGGATTCAAAATACCGGAGAAGGACATGAGCTTAGGTCTACACTGTAGAATCCTGTTTTTTCCTGAAGGTCCTCGTTATAACAGTCACCAAAGCCCGTGTGATTATGATTACCAAAAGCCGTCATCTTCAAATAGCCGGTTTCACACAGGGAGAGCGGTGGGCCAACAATATTGCAAGCCTGGTACAGATAATCGAATATACCAATAAAGGCCGGAACCCCATTGGCTGTCGTTCTGCCAGACTGGTAAATCAACGAGGTTCCATCTGCGCCGGCAGGGCCATATCCAAATCCGGAGTTTGTCACCAGCAGCCCCTTACTTCCATAGACAATAACAGGGTATTTGGCACTTCGGGCAGTTAACCGGAATAATGATTTACTCTCTGGAGAGAGTTGAAATGTATTGATATTCAGATAAGTCCCAGCACCATTATTAGCAAGCACCATGGTGGCATTCAGAGGCGGATAGATACCTATGGGTTGGTTCTGATATTCCTCCGGTAACTCAGATATATACTTACCTTCTCGTAGTGAATACATCATAGTGAAAGCAACAAAATAATTATGCTCTGTCCTTACCGTCACCTGGATCACTCTGGCATCGGGAGAAATCTGGGAGATCGCACTGATATAAAAACCTGCAGGTACGGATAATTTTTGATGACTTAGATATTGTTGACTGATGCTGTCGTATTTCCACACGACAACTTCAGGCTGCACATAATGACCTTCAATATTCGCTGTTTTTCCAATCAGCCATTCTGGAGCTTGCTGGGCAAAGCTTTCCGGAATGGCAGAAATATTATCAGGGAGGTCAAAGTTGGAAATTTCCAGAAACTGCCACGCTCCATCACTCCAGATGGCCGGCGCAAAGAAATCCGGATCACAATGATTTTTTTCTTCATTCCATTCCGTGGCAACGGCTGCTATCAGGTCATTGGAAGAACCCGATATGGCGGTTGAGACAGCCGTGACACAGCCTGGAATACCGTGGGGAAACAAATTTGCTGCTGATAATTCAGTTCCGGGCGAACCATCAAGATTAGCTTGATAGACAACGTTGTATTTTTTGTTCAGGTTCAGAACAAGACTTTTGTCGTTGCGCATAGTGCCAGCCACCAGTTTCAAACCATCAACACGAACACTGGTCGATAATAGTGGCTCGTAGCCGTCTGGCAGATCGTACCACTGTGCAGGCTGATCCAGAGAGGTTGGCAATGCCAGGGACAGCCTGGCTAAAAATACCCCAGTAAAAACGAGTGCTGCTTTCATAAAGAAATCTATATCAATATTTATAAAATATCTGATAAGTGTATGAAACAATCTTTCTCGAACTAGATTTATTCAGATTCAAAGTAGATGTTCTTATTTGATTTGTATCTTTGTTAGCTGAGGCTCATCCCGAAATAATTGAACAGATATGATCCGCCCCACCTGGCAAGTTCTGTTAATCATTCCTCTGGCGATGTAATGGCTACCATATATTCGGCCTGTTAATGAGCAGTTAAGCTCTGGCCATGATAGGTATTCTCGCAACCTGTCCTATACAGCCACTCGACTTCAAAAGCCTCGTCCTATTTTCAGGTTTTTACCTGCCAACAATCAGATCAACACAGACCTCGCAATCGGTTCAGACGTTTACTAAATTTTTCAATCTAACAATTAAACAAGAGGGAAAATAAGAGCAACAGCCACATATTTTCTGCTTTCGATTGAATGAAAGACTGTGGTTATTTATCAGAGTAAAATCTTTGACTAGAACACCCTGAAAACCCTCATTCGCGGCTATGTTCCCGCCAATAGTTGTATTGCTTACTCCCTATGTTTACAGGGCTACAGACGTGCCTTATAAAGTAGAGATATGACTAAATCTTGTATATTGCATTTGTTTATTGCCCAAAGAACAGCGATTTGTTCTGGGATACCTTCCTATCTCATGAATAGCCATATGTGGAGCAGGAAAATAAAGTTTTTATAGGACTTTAGTGCTCCCAACTATTGACGGGAACATAGCCCTCATTCGCAGTTACTGTAGAGTGATTCACAAAATAGAATAATTGATGCTATCAGATAGATGGACGCCCTGACATTCACATCATTATATACCTGTATTGCTATACTGCCTCATCTTCAAAAGCGAAGAATGACGCAATGATCAGAACCGTTATATTGTTTATCTTTTTTTCGTTATTTTCATATAAAACCATTCCAAACGACACTTGCCTTATTTGTGCAAAAATGCTGAACGAAGATGACTATAAATTGAGCTGTGGCCATATATACCATGTTCTCTGTCTTTATGATGCATATAGCAGAGGCTTTATTGGTTGTGCTCTGTGCGATAAGCAGATCACTGGTAATGAATTGAAAGTCGCACACGCGAAGATATTACAAAAAATCATAGTGTTATTGACGCTATTGTCCAAACCAATGGAGGCATTAGAGGGTAGAGAAAGGCTCAGAAGCATTATCGAAATTCAACAACAGTTTTTGCAGCTAGCAATCGAACAAGAAAAATCGCAACTGCTTTTTGGTAGATTTTCAGGCATGACGCCTGCACACCCAGCACAAATATAAGCACATCAATACCCGGAACAGTCATACATTCTGCGCCACATAAATCTAAAAAATTAGAAATGGGAAGGTCTGAATCAACCTTCCCATGGTTAAGCTGGCGAACAACATCAGTGAGAAGCGTAAACCGCTGTTTTTCCATTCAGGGTATAGCTGACTGTGTTGTAAGCCTGCTTCTGGTCACCAAAATCCATGCCCGGTGATCCCATGGGCATTCCTGGTACGGCGATACCGCGGATAGCCGGTGTTTCTGTCAGCATCTTCTTGATATCTGCTGCAGGTACATGGCCTTCAATGGCATAGCCATCCACAAAGGCGGTATGGCAGGATTGCAGTTTGCCAGGCACATTGGCCTTTTGTTTGTACTTATGAATATCCTGAACATTCTGATATTCAACCTTGAATCCATTTTCTTCAAGATGCTTGATCCAGCCACCGCAGCAGCCACAACTGGCTGACTTGAACACCTTGATGGTAGAAAACTGTTCCACCGCGAAAGCATTCACTGATGACAGCATGATGGCTGTCCCTAAAAAAGCGGTCTTGATCAGATTCATATTGAATCTCCGAAGAAAGTTAAACTCAACGATAAAGAAGCCTCAAGGTAATAACAACAACCCGATACCTGAAAGCCAATGATGATTCTGTGGATATTGATCAGAATCAATGTAAGTTCGCGATGAGCCGTATTTTTCAGGGTTCTTCATAATTCTAACAGGGCTCCGGCAGAACCATTTGCGCACTGCTTCCATTCCATACTCCGCACCCTGCGCCGTCATTCCGGGCTCCGACCCGGAATCCATCTGCCAGTTATGAATAATGTTCCGGCTTCACATCCCTGTGTTGTGGATTCCGTGGTCCCACACGGAATGACGGCGGTAGGGGCGGTAAATTCTGCATCCTTACGGCGTCAAAGAGAACCTTATATCTGAAACTGACAAAAAAATGAAAAAAACCTTTACCTTCCCGTTAGGGTAAGGAATATGCTAACTCTGTATTGGGTTCTTACAGAAATATTTTGAATGTCTGCATCAACAGAAAACAAACTCCAGATTCGTCTGTCACTCACTGGAGTGAATTGTGCCAGCTGTGTCCGAAAAATAGAACAGGCGCTATTGTCGATGACTGATGTGTCTCAAGCCAGTGTCAACCTTGCAGACAAAACCGTCACAGTAGAAGGCTCTACTGCATCAGACATTTTAATTTCCACCATTGAATCAGCGGGTTATGGTGCTCAACTCATCACCACCAGTGATTCATTGCAGTTTTCTTGTCAGTTCCATGAACTGGCAGGCGCTTAAACACCGCAACGCCAATATGGATACTCTTTTAGCCCTGGGAACCGGAGTCGGTGATTTTTAAGGAACTGGTGGCCATCAAAGAGATTCTGGATGCAGAACTGAAAACTCAGGAAAGCACTCAGCGCACTCTCCCTCCCTTTGTCGTTTTCACAATTAATGATTAATGTTAATTCAAGATCTGACACCTGTATTGCTAAAAATAAGTAAGTTGTGCAAAAAATGTGAAATGCGACACAGTTTTTTTGTATATTATATGCAAATATAGGGCTATGTTCCCGCCAATAGTTGTATTGGCTTACTCCCTATGTTTACAGGGCTACAGACGTGCCTTATAAAGTAGAGATATGACTAAATCTTGTATATTGCATTTGTTTATTGCCCAAAGAACAGCGATTTGTTCTGGGATACCTTCCTATCTCATGAATAGCCATATGTGGAGCAGGAAAATAAAGTTTTTATAGGACTTGAGTGCTCCCAACTATTGACGGGAACATAGCCCAAATATAGATTGTATTATTTTTTAACTAAATGGATTTAGTGTGAATATGATTGTTTTGCTAATGTTTTTCCTACCTACATCTAAGTACTCAAGCGTTTGTAATCGAATATTTTTTCGTTTGAAATCTATGAACAGTGAGAGTATGGCGTGCAAAAAGGGTGACCGAGTATTTATTGATTTTTTATTAGATGAATCAAGCGATAACTTTATTCTTCATCCTGCAAAAAACCATATCCTGAATTCAACTTGTTTTCGCATTAATACTATATCTAAAACTCAGTAAGATATTACAGGTAGTTACACTAACTCCTTCTTTTTATCACTCAACTTAATAAAGGAGCGCGCACAAATGTCGTGAGTATATATCAATAATTATGAGTTGCGTAACCAAATGAAGCGAACCTTTATCCGCGCTCTTGGCGTAATAAAAGCACTTTCTAGGCGTAACTAAATAAACCTCCTATTCTCTGGGGGTAAATTAATTCATCGAAATTACAACAAACACTTATGAGAGAAAAAATGAGATCAATTATAAAATCGTTGTTCATTGGATACTTTTTGATAACAACTTCTTCCTCAGTTTTAGGGGAAGACTACGCAAGTTATTTTCCAACCTCACTTACAAGTGAACAGAAAATATTGATTGATGACATCGATTACTTGGCATCAATAGCTCCAAAAAATACAGTGCTTGAATTTTGTCCACTTTGTACAGAAGATGAAATGGAAGAAAAAGCTCTTGAACTCGCCAAATATCATCAAGAAATGCCAATAGTGCAAGCTTCAATTTTAAACGTACCTTCTAATATGTTAATGACATTTGAGGTTGTTAATGGTAGTGAAATTAGTGAAATTTCATCATCTGAATTTGCCAGAATATTTCTAAAAGTGCATGTGGACAGACGTGAGGCGATGTCCGATGTATTTGCCAAGTCTAAAGCGAATATTGATGAAGCTAACAATTCAAATGAATCATCAAAAGATAAAGGGAGGGCAGGAGGCCCTGATAATGATTGCAGCCGTAAATCTTATGATGGTTGTGAAAGACAGGGAGTAAACTAAGTACATCATTTCATTCTTAATTAGTATATCTGTGTTTTTCACACGGTTTTTACTATTAGACATCTATAATAGATCGTGTCCGGATTATCCACTTTTTAGAATAAATGTCTCGGAAATTATTTCTAACAAAAACTCCTGTTTTTTTATTATATACAAATAGTGAAATAAAAATGAACTCTACACGGATTGTAATAAAACTGATAGCAGTGCTTTCTGCCCTTTTTATTTTCCCAGCTATTGCGATAAGTAGTATTTCTGTTTGTGAAAAAGAACTACTTAGCGAAGATAAATTATTAGACCAGCACGGATCGGCACTTGTTCCTGCAGCGCGGACAAATGTTCCATTCAAAAGCTTCAAGCAGATTAAAAAAGATCAAATAAAAATCACTAAAGATGTAAAGCATTATATGAATAATATACAAACAGTAGGAATTATTGCTGTTACTGAAGTAGCAAGAGATGCATATGGAAAATATTTTGGTAAAAATATTAACGACCAAAACGCTCTATGGGTAGAAAGTAATACAGATGGTACAAGAGCATTATTTAAATATCAATATATCAACTTTGGTCGAGATATTGATCTAAAAATCATACCAAATCTAGTTGTGACTAAAGATTTGGAAATGCGCAATTTATGCAAGGAAGAGGAAGAGGAAGAGGAAGACAGCGACAGCGATAGCGATAGCGATAGCGATAGCGATAGCGATAGAAGAGGAGGTGGTGGTGGTGGTGAGATAAACCCAGAAGATCTTTTGAATTTCTACTCCTCCACGCAAAACCAACCAACCGGGCTATGTTCCCGTCAATAGTTGGGAGCACTAAAGTCCTATAAAACTTTATTTTCCTGCTCCACATATGGCTATTCATGAGATAGGAAGGTATCCCAGAACAAATCGCTGTTCTTTGGGCAATAAACAAATGCAATATACAAGATTTAGTCATATCTCTACTTTATAAGGCACGTCTGTAGCCCTGTAAACATAGGGAGTAAGCAATACAACTATTGGCGGGAACATAGCCAACCAACCGGGTATAGGTGGTCTTGTACTACATCAAATCCCAGAAAGAATGTTATGCGTTTAACATGTAGAAAAGAATGGATAGGAGTATTTGGTGTACATTAAATTATAAACAATTATATCACTTGATACGAGCACACCCTATGCCAATAGATTTTCAAGAAAAGCATAGGCTGTGTGCTCAGCCAAAAACTATTTAAAGTTAAGATCTAGATAAATTTCGTTGTATTTCACAGCACTACAATATTTTATCGATAGTATCGCTGATTACAGGACTGTAGGAAAGCTTTAGCTAGATGCTATTGGTAATCAGGATACTGTGATTCGAGCTGATTCAATTCAGCAGTAGCTCGCTTTTTGAACCACCAAGGCACAAAGGCACAAAGTTTTTGACTTTTCCTGCACGTAGCGCTGGCAAATAAAAGAGTATTTTCTTCGTGCCTTAGTGTCTTTGTGGTTCGAGCTCACAATAAGAATAATTGGAACAGCTAAGAAGACAGTATAATGGCTGTCCCTAAAAAAGCGGTCTTAACAAGATTCATATAAAGCCCCCGAAAAAGTTATACTCAAACATAAAGAAGCCTCAAGGTAATAACAACAACCCGATACCTGAAAGCCAATGATGATTCTGTGGATATTGATCAGAATCAATGTAAGTTCGCGATGAGCCGTATTTTTCAGGGTTCTTCATAATTCTAACAGGGTTCCGGCAGAACCATTTGCGCACTGCTTCCATTCCATACTCCGCACCCTACGCCGTCATTCCGGGCTCCGACCCGGAATCCATCTGCCAGTTATGAATAATGTTCCGGCTTCACATCCCTGTGTTGTGGATTCCGTGGTCCCACACGGAATGACGGCGGTAGGGGCGGTAAATTCTGCATCCTTACGGCGTCAAAGAGAACCTTATATCTGAAACTGACAAAAAAATGAAAAAAACCTTTACCTTCCCGTTAGGGTAAGGAATATGCTAACTCTGTATTGGGTTCTTACAGAAATATTTTGAATGTCTGCATCAACAGAAAACAAACTCCAGATTCGTCTGTCACTCACTGGCGTGAATTGCGCCAGCTGTGTCCGAAAAATAGAACAGGCGCTAATGTCAGTAACGGGTGTATCTCAAGCCAGTGTCAACCTTGCAGACAAGACCGTCACAGTGGAAGGCACCACTGTACCAGGCACCCTGATTTCAGCCGTTGAATCTGCGGGTTATGGTGCCCGCCTGATCGCTATCAGTGATACATTACAGTTTGCTGTCAGCTCCATGAACTGTGCATCCTGCGTTAACAAAATTGAAACAGCCCTTGAAAGCTTGCCTGGTGTTACCGCTGCCACTGTAAATCTGGCAGACAAAACGGTGACCATTGAAGGAACTCTGGAAACAGCGGTTATTATTGAACAACTGGAGCAGGCTGGTTATCCGGGCATTCCGGTTGATCCGGAAGCCGATAACCAGCTACGTCAGGAACAGGAAGATAAAGCCCGGTATCAATATCTGCTCAAGCATGCCTTCTTTGCTCTTGGGCTGGGTATTCCCCTGATGATCTGGGGACTGGTTACAGGAGAAATGAATGTTAGTTCACCCACACAGCAGATAGCCTGGGGGGCCGTAGGCATAGCCACATTCCTGATTCTGTTTATTTCTGGCAGGCATTTTTTCACTGGCATGTGGCAGGCACTGAAACATCGTAATGCCAATATGGACACTCTTATAGCCCTGGGAACCGGCGTTGCCTGGCTGTACTCCATGGCTGTCGTCCTGTATCCGGCTTTTTTGCCTGCCAGTGCCCGCCATGTTTATTTTGAAGCCAGCGCCATGATTATTGGTCTCATCAATCTCGGTCATGCACTGGAACTTCGCGCCAAAGGTAAAACCAGTGAAGCCGTAAAACGCCTTTTGGGCCTGCAGGCAAAAACGGCTCGCGTCGTGCGTGACGGACAGGAAATAGATATTCCCATTGCACAGGTCAGAAGAGGGGATATTGTACGGGTACGTCCCGGTGAAAAAATTCCGGTAGACGGCTTTGTACTGGAAGGTTCCAGCCTGCTGGATGAATCCATGCTCACTGGCGAACCCATGCCCGTCAACAAAACAAAGAACGATTCGATATCTGCTGGCACGCTGAACAAAAATGGCAGTATTTTGTTTCAGGCCGAAAAAGTAGGCGATGAAACAGCCCTGGCACAGATTATTGCCCTGGTAAAAAAAGCCCAGAGTACAAAAATGCCCATTGCCCGGCTGGCGGATAAAATATCGTCGATATTTGTGCCCATTGTAATATTAATCGCTATTGCCGCCGCTCTGATCTGGTTCCTTGTGGGCCCCGAGCCCAGAATTGCTCACATGCTGGTTGTTGCGACCACGGTATTAATTATTGCCTGTCCCTGCGCACTGGGGCTGGCGACGCCAATGTCGGTAATGGCCGGAGTCGGCAAAGCAGCAGAGCTGGGTATATTAATTCGCAAAGGTGATGCTCTGCAGCAGGCCAGTAAAATCACCACACTGGTCATGGATAAAACCGGCACCATTACAGAAGGTGCACCGAAAGTCACCGAAGTTATCGCCGCAGACCGCTTTACAGAAAACGCATTACTAAGCCTTGCTGCCAGTCTGGAAGCCGCCTCTGAGCACTCTCTGGCTGAAGCTATCATGGCGTCGGCAAAAGCACAGGTTCTGCCATTAATGCCTGTGACTGACTTTCTTGCAATTCCCGGACACGGTGTATCCGGACTGGTAGAAGATAAACAACTGCTCTTTGGCAACCTTAAACTGATGAACGACCGTGGTATTTCCTGTGAAGCACTGACTGCACAGGCTGAAGATCTGGCAAAGAAAGGTCGTACACCCATGTACCTTTCTGTAGATAATCAACTGGCAGGGCTGGTTGCCGTTGCCGACCCTGTTCGTGAAGATTCTATTGCCGCTATCAACCGACTGCATGATCTTGGCATCAAAGTCGTCATGCTCACCGGTGATAACCGTCTGACAGCAAAAGCCGTGGCCGAACAGGTTGGAATCGATGAATTCCAGGCTGAAGTATTGCCCCAGGATAAGGACGCACATATACAGAGATTACAGCAGCAGGGAGAGCAGGTAGGTATGACCGGCGATGGCATCAACGATGCGCCTGCTCTGGCCAGAGCTAATGTTGGTTTTGCCATTGGTGCCGGAACCGATGTCGCCATTGAGTCCGCCGACATCACCCTTATGCGCTCATCATTGCACGGTCTGGCTGATACGGTTGAACTGTCACGGGCGACACTACTCAATATCAAACAGAACCTGTTTGGCGCATTTATCTACAATACACTGGGTATTCCGGTAGCTGCCGGCATTCTTTACCCATTTACAGGCTTGCTCCTGAATCCTGTCATAGCCGGTGCTGCCATGGCGTTATCATCTGTGACCGTAGTCACCAATGCTAACCGCCTGAGGCTCTTTAAATCGTCATTCCATTTATCATCAATCCGGACAGGTAAATAACGATATGAACATATCAAAAGCGGCCAGAGCCACCGGACTGACAGCCAAAGCTATTCGTTATTACGAGGATATGGAGCTGATGACTCCTGCTTCACGCAAAGAAAATGGCTACAGGGATTACAATGAAGTTCATCTTCGTGAATTATTATTCATCAGTCAGTCCCGGGAACTGGGGTTCACCCTGAAAGAGTGTGCTGACCTCATCAATCTCTATAAAGACCAGGGTCGTAAAAGTGCCGATGTAAAAAAACTGGCGTTACAAAAAATAGACGATGTGGAAAATAAAATTTCCCAGTTACACATCATTCGTGAAAGTCTGAAAGAAATGACTGAATGCTGTCATGGTGATGAAATGCCTGACTGTCCGATTCTGGATAAACTGGCCAGTGCAAAAAACACAAATGCCCATAAACTAAAGATAACTAACTGATATAACGTGCAATGACCATACGCAAACTCGCCAACATCTTTATAGCTTTCGTCCTGATCACAGGACAGGCAATGGCGAGCGTCGATTTTGTATCACAAATGGATATGATCGAGAGCGGTGTTGAAATAAATGTTGAGATCAATGTTGAAATCAGCACAATGGCATCACCAGATTGTGATCAGAATTGCTCTGAAGAAAGTACCTGTACAAAACCGGGTTGCAGTGAAAGCGGCGCAATGAATTGCGCCCTTACCATGGGAAGTGCCCGTTGCACTCCCAGCGTGTTCACTGCACTGCCTGGTACACAATCACTGGCACTATCTAACACTAATTGTTCCGGTTTAATGGGTTACCAGATTCCTATTTACCACAACATTGCTCTTGGCATTATTCCCCGCCCTCCAAAACCTGTCGTTTAACCGCTCAGTGTTCGCTGATCTACACATAATTTAGCGTCCGGTGCTATCAACGCCATAAGGTATTGATGGGCTCTATACGACTATTTCAATGTACCTCAACGAAACCTGTTTCTCGCGGTTCACCCAGCGTGCACAGAGAAAGCGTTCTTCTGTGGCCATCGTCCAACACTCTTTTCAATTCTTTTTATTAAAACTGATTACTATACAACTCACGGGTAGAACCAATGAACATCTCTCTCAAAAAAGCAGCCAAAAAAGCGGCTATCACATCCATTTTTCTTACCGGAATAGCCAGCGCGTTTACTCTTCAGGCTCATGAAAGCACTGATTCCATAAACATGGATTCAGCGTCAAAAGAAAAGACAGCCATGTCCATGGATATGGATATGGATATGGGCAATATGAAAAACATGATGGGCATGATGAAGATGATGGGATCAAAAGAGCAAATGGAGGACATGATGGCTGCCTGCACCAGGATGATGCAAATGACCTCAAACCATCATTCACAAAAAGAAGGTGAAGCGAAGAAGTAATTTATCGTGATTCTGGCCAATCAAAACCCTGACCTGTCCATATTGGATTATCAACCATGGCTTTCCATGTTGCGACGCTATCTGGGGTTTATCTACCGTCAAGGGTGCATAAATGAAGAATTCTGAAAGTTTATCCCAGCCTCAGGAAAAAACGGTGAACTCCGAAATCAACAACCGTGAATTCGGAATGAGTGATTTGAAAGTCATTCTATTCGGGGGTAAGCGGTGGATGTTGACAGCGGGGCTACTGGCTTCAGTGGCGATGTTTATGAACTGGGGTTTCCTGGTTTCCATCGGTGCCGCATCTCTGATTCTGGCTCTGGCTCCTTGTCTCGTTATGTGTGGACTGGGCCTTTGCATGAATAAGTCGGGTTGTAAGAAGAATGAATCAACCGGCAATACTGATCAGTGAATGTAGAACCCGGCTGGCACGCCAGGAATAACACAAAAAATTAAGGTGATTAGCATGAAATTCAAACACATTGGCAAAAAAATAACCCTGTCATCCTCCATTATTTTAATGACGCTGTTAGGCCCAAATTTACAGGCAGATGAGCTCAAAAAAGCAACCATGTACAAACCATTACGCTGTGGTTGCTGCGATGAATATGCAAAATATCTGGAAAAAAATGGCTTTGACGTAGAGATCAAATCCCTGAGTTCCCTCTCCCGAATCAAAGAGACTGCAGGAATACCAAAGGGCTACGAGGGTTGTCATACCCTCATGGTGGATGGATATGCCATTGATGGTCTGGTTCCGGTTAATACCGTCAACAAACTGTTGACCGAGCGTCCCGACATCAAAGGCATCACATTACCGGGAATGCCCTGGGGAGCACCGGGTATGGACAGCCGGCCCAAGACATCGCCTCTGGTTACCTATGCCTTCAAGGCTGGTTCATCCCGGACCCGGGTTTATGCAGAGGATTAATACCCGGAGCTATTTCATGACTGATTGATGGTGATACCAGAAGGTTACGAAGCGCAATCAGTCCACATTACATAAAACGAAGAGAGCAGTCTCTTTCAGACGACGAAAATCAGACGACGAGAATCAGACGATATGGCATCAAGGCAATTTAAACAATTTCTCTGTGGATACACGACCATTGTGTTTTTAATGGGGCTCCTGTTCTTATACGGCAGCTCATTGGTCAGTGCTGATACCCTGCCCGATGGCAAGATAGTTTCACTGAGCCAGAGTCCTGACAGCAATTATCTTTTTGCGATCAGATCTGAAAAAGTCTACCGACTGAATACTGATACCGGTCAAAGGACGTCTATTCCAGTACCTGCTCCGGTAGAAAGTATTACCTCGGTGGTTGTGCGATCAAAAGATGCCGACGTTATATATCTGGCGGCACCCGGTAATGGTATTTTACGCAGCCTCGACGGTGGGAAAACATGGATCGACCGTAATAAAGGCCTGTCCAATAAGAACGTTACGGCCCTGATTCCACATGCAAATCAGCCTGACACCCTATATGCCATCATTCCAGAAACGGGCATATACAGAAGCGAAAATGCCGGAGGCGACTGGCTATTAATGGACGGTGGTCCCGACGATATGTCCGATATCATTATCCATTCCGATATGCCAGACAGCATGCAGACCGGCTGGCTTTTTACCGGAACAAAAAACGGTATCAGTCGTTCGATGGATTGTTTCTGCCTGTGGCGTGAAACTGGAGAACTGTCTGGAGAACTGTTTGAAGAGGTAACCGGACTGACCTACGATCCAAAACAACCTGCACATATCTATGCTGCCACCACTAAAGGACTCTTTCTCAGCAAAAATGGTGGTCAACTCTGGAATCCACTGAATACGCCTTCCTCAAATATCACTGCGCTATTTTTTGCGGCTTCAGGTGATCTATACGCAGGCACAGGCACTGGAAAACTGTTTAAAAGCGGTAATCAGGCAGCAGAATGGGAACCGTTGAATGGTTTTTAATACACGATTTCAACTGAGTCTGGGGCTGGCAGGAAT
The DNA here is from genome assembly GCA_965208385.1 of Endozoicomonas sp. GTDB lineage: Bacteria > Pseudomonadota > Gammaproteobacteria > Pseudomonadales > Endozoicomonadaceae > Endozoicomonas. Next base: position 78,350 of record CBDBOO010000052.1, on the reverse strand, counting down.
GCTTGCCCTTACAGGCAATGCCAGTGCTGTTGAGAAAAACCCGAAAGCCGATTCAGAGATCATTGAATCAGGCCGTGTCGTATATCAGCAGTATTGTGCGGTCTGTCATGATCAGGCGGAGGGAGATAGCTGGAAAAAGCCAAACGAGTTTGGCGATTTACCGCCGCCTCCCCATGGCCCTGATGGACATACCTGGCGTCACTCCGATGCATCCCTTCAACGGATGATCGGCCAGGGCTGGCGTGATCCGTTCAATAAAACGCAAGCATTAACCATGCCTGCGTTTCAGGACGTATTACCTCCAGAGAAGATAGATTCTGTCATCCTCTATTTAAAAACCCTTTGGACCGATGAGCAGCGTCAATCTCAACTGCGAGAGAGTCAACTGCGAGAGAGTCAATTGCGAGAGAGTCAACTGCGAGAGAGTCAACCTGAATTATTAACGACCGGACAACCCTAGTAACAGGAACAGAAACAGGAACAGTGATATGACAGGTATGGCCAGTATCGGACTGTTAGGCGCTTTCGCTGGTGGTCTGATTTCATTTTTTTCACCTTGTACCTTGCCACTGGTACCCGGATACCTGTCATTTATAGCAGGACAGAGTAATACACCCGGTCAGGCTGGCAAGCAACCACAAGTGATGCTCAGTCTGTTTTTCATACTGGGGTTTTCTACTGTCTTTGTGGCACTGGGCGCCAGTGCCACCGTATTGGGCAGGCTTCTGGTGCAATATCGCTATGAAGCCAACCTTATAGGAGGAGCACTGGTTATCCTGTTTGGCATTTTCATGACAGGACTGCTTAAACTCAGCTGGTTGCAGCGTGACTTCAGGATTCATGCTCATCTGAGAGGTGGAACACCAACCACAGCCTTTATTCTGGGTCTGGCTTTTGCATTCGGCTGGACACCCTGCATTGGTCCAATTCTGGCCACTATTTTGACCTATAGCGCCATGTCCGCCGAGCCTTCAGCAGGGGTTGTGTTTCTAACAGCTTACTCATTGGGGCTGGCTATTCCATTTTTACTGGCGGCTATTTTTATGGATCAGTTCAGGAAACGAGTCAAATCCATGAACCGTTTCAGTCGCCACCTGCATATAACTGCCGGAGTCATCATGATTGTCATGGGCATCGCCATGATAACAGGGCAGTTAACACTCTTTTCTATCTGGATGCTGAAGATGTTTCCGGGTATTGCAAACATTGGTTAAGGGCGATGATTCGCTATCTCGATAATACTTGTATGCCATTACAGCTTGCACATTACTGCGGATTTACAGAATAAAAAACAACCATCAGGAACCCAACAGCGCAACTCTCAGCGCGACTCTGGTCACTCGCCGAATACAAGTGAGCGCTGTTGACAAGCAGCGTCAACTGATCGTCATTAATAATATTTCCGGCATGAATGGGGTGCTGGAAATTGAATTTGGCTCAAAAAAACTCCTGCGTTTGAAATACGATGCACTCAGGATTTCTGTTAGAGAAATTGAGCATATTCTGAAGGAGCTCGATATTTCCATATCCAATTCATGGTGGCATCAGAAAAAACGTTCCTGGTATCAATTTGTTGATGACAATGTCAAAACCAATTTCCATCGTACGCCGCATTGCTGTAACAAAATACCCTCTGAAAAGTAGAGAAATAGTAACCGGGAAGGATATTCAGGTGTTCAGTCATACCAGATGCCCCCATACATCCATCAATGCCTATAGTTAGAGTAATAAACCTTGTCAGGCTTCAGAAGGAACAGATTATGGCCATGGGTGGCCCGGGTTCATCCCTTCCTGTCAAAAATGGACTGAACATCGCTGATGATCCTGATCTGGATGATTTTGCCGATGAAGACTATTCGTAATATACACCTGCTCAGCGTGCAAGGGTCCAAAAGAGCCTTGATGCCCATTTTCAACATAGAGCCGTTTCAGTACTCCCTCCTGATGAGGTGAAACCAGAACTGAAACCTTATCAACTTCCAGACAGATCTGGCCCATTATCAAAGCTCTCTAAATTTTCTTTGATTCGTAGTTTTGGTAGAACATTTCGTCAATTTCAGTCTGCAAAGGAAGCTACCAGTCAAAAAATCATATCTGACTGGCCCGAGGTTCAGCCTTCATTAAAATTCCCGGACAATCTCGATGCCTTTCAGGAAGATATCTATATTCCGGATACCGAGTTAGCCAGAACACTCGATCACAAGCATCAGGTCTTTGTTCAGAGTGACCCTGAAAACCCTGACAAACCCGGTATTCTGTTTGCCGGCTCCAGTGTTAAACCCGAAGATATCCGACAACCAGACACAAGAAGCAGCTGTTACCTGCTCAGTGCCCTGGCTTCCTTTGCCGCGTCCCCCGTTGGCAGTGATGTACTGATGAAAAACATATGCCCCTTCAGTCAGGGCTTTGCCATAGTCACTCTTGGCTATGTTCCCGCCAATAGTTGTATTGCTTACTCCCTATGTTTACAGGGCTACAGACGTGCCTTATAAAGTAGAGATATGACTAAATCTTGTATATTGCATTTGTTTATTGCCCAAAGAACAGCGATTTGTTCTGGGATACCTTCCTATCTCATGAATAGCCATATGTGGAGCAGGAAAATAAAGTTTTTATAGGACTTTAGTGCTCCCAACTATTGACGGGACATAGCCGTCACTCTTTATGACCCGATACAACAGAAACCTATCCAGATTAAGGTAAGTACATCCCGGCTGGTTGACCGTAAAGGTCGTGATCTGTACTCATTTGGCAACAGATCCGGAGCCCAATGGCCAGGCATTGTCGAAAAGGCTTATCACTCCATGAGAATCAGACGGGTGAATGATCTTCAGGCGGCTATGCAGGAAGCAAGGAAATCAAAGTACCGTGAAGATGCTGAAATTATTAATGGTCACCTGGCGAATATACGAGATCCCAGAGAGACCGGAAACCTGCTTGATCATACAACACTGTTCAATGCCATTCAGTTTCTGCCACCCTTGCCAGAAAAGCCATCTGCCGACGCAAGATATAGTCAAAACCTGACAGCCCCGGAAATTCTTCAAGAAGATGACCTGACAGATAGCCGTTATCTTGATCTGCTGAAATTCAATATTGATCAGGGCGTTCCGGTTATTCTCGGAACCAAAGGTGCAATAAAAGGATTTCAAAAGGCCATGTACACCGGAACTCCCACCAATCATGCCGTAGGCGTTCTCAGGCCAGCTCAGATTAAAAAAGGCCATTCGGTTATTGAAGGTGTTCTGATTTACGATCCTTACGGTGACTCTCTGGACGCTCATCAAAATCTGGAAAAATATACCGATTCAGTCACTTCTGCCCAAAAAGCTCAGAGCGATCAATACAGTTTGAATACTAAAGTTTCAGGGCAGGCTGTACGATTTGTCGCTTATGAAGATTTCGGTAAATACTTCTGTAAAGCAGCCATCGCCAGTGGAGGTTATTCCGCCAAGCATCAATTAGACAAAGCCAAACCTGAATCCGGCAGTAACCATTCCCTATTTCCTGGTGACTGGGAAAGTCAGGATGAGGCTCCCACTGCGGGAACCCATCCTGATTAACATTCAATAACCTTTTTTCTGGTTCCTCGACGCTTTCTGAACTGAATGAATATAGCGGCCGAACTCCCGGCTACTGGCTCTCTTCTCTACCAGACTGGCGGCATTATGTGCCTGTTCGCGCAGCAGTTTCTGATAATTCTTCAGACGACGCTCTTCAAGGTTACCGTCCTTCATTGCAGCAATAACGGCACAACCCGGTTCACCCTGGTGATTGCAGTCCGAAAAACGGCATTGCCCAGCCAGCTCGCTGATATCAGCAAAGGTGACTTCTACTCCCTGTTCACAGGCAGTCAGCTGCAATTCGCGCATTCCCGGAGTATCCAGAAGAACCGCTCCCGAAGGCAGTATCCGCAGAGAGCGGGAAGTTGTCGTATGACGCCCTTTGCTGTCATCTTCACGGATTCCACCGGTCAGCTGCTGACTGTCTCCTGACAGGGTGTTAACCAGTGTTGATTTGCCCACACCAGAAGAACCCAGCACGGCCACGGTCTGACCAGACCGGCACCAGGGCTGTAATACCTCTACGCTGTCTGCATCCAGTCCATTGACGGCCTCCACGGCCAGCATGGTATCCAGCTTCTGTACCTGATCAATATAACTTTGCGGATCATTACAGCAGTCTGCCTTGGTCAGAACCACCACAGGTTCCACACCCGCTTCATGAGCCAGAGCCAGATAACGTTCAATACGACTGAGGTTGAAATCCTGATTCAGAGAACAGACCACAAAAACGGTATCAATATTGGCAGCAATTAACTGGGAATCCACTTTACTGCCTGCCGATTTCCGCCGGAATTCTGAAAACCGCTCCAGTAACTTCTGATAACGACCTGCGCTATCCAGCAACAGCCAGTCGCCCACAGTCATTGCTGGCGTGGATGCGGTAATCGGCAGAGCGATAATTCCCTGCTCAGTCATCAACTGAAATTCAGAACGATGATGTTCAACCACTCGTGTGATCCGGGTATCTTCCAGTTCTTCAAGAGACAGTTGTTGTTGAAAAAAAGATCGCCATCCCATTTGGGATAAGGACATAGAATGTGTCATTTACTGTAACCCCTGACGTTTTGTTCACGTCATGCAAAGCAGATATATCCAGCGAAATTTTCCATCTTTAAAAAGACGAAATAATTCTTTCGCTCATGGCTGTCTGGGGTTTTAAATCCCCCGGTTCGGATACCGGGCAAGAAGGGAGTTAGTACGTTGAAATAATCGGTTTATATAACTCGCTGCGCCCGTTTCTGGTTCATTACAATCATAATTTTTCTCCACTATGGTTTATTGAGTCCTGAAATTATCACAGGCTTGTTAAAAAAATCAAGACGTCAGATGACTTCCGGATCAGAGGGACGACGTTGATACACGCTGCTACACAGTCTCCAATCGTCCATCAATAAAGACTCTCTTCAGGCAACCTGTTCTTTACTGTCTGGAAATTCAAGAATACTATCCAGCCTGTTTTTCTGGGAATCATTAAGAAATAACCCCAGTTTGCTTCTGCGCCATAGAACATCTTCGGAAGTAATGGCCCATTCAGATTTTGTCAGATAATCGATTTCTCTCCGGTATAAATCTGCACCTATATGCTCCCCCAGATCGTCAAGAGACCCAGCATCCCCTAAAAGATCATAGGTCAGGGTGCCATAGCTTCTGACCAGTCTGCAGGCAAGGGATTCAGGTAGCCATGGATATCGTTGATACAGGCTGACTTTGAATACCTCTCTGTTTACAAAATTGCCGCCAGGCAGTGGTGACTCTTCTGTCCATGCTGGCCCTGCATTCGGAAAGAAAGGCACCAGTTTAGTTAAAGCCGCTTCGGCCAGTTTCCGGTAAGTCGTGATCTTGCCGCCAAAAATAGAAAGCAGTGGTGGTTTACCGTCATCATGATCAAGCTCAAGGGTATAGTCGCGGGTTATGGCCTGCGGATTATCAGCTTCATCATCCAGCAAGGGGCGTACACCGGAGTAAGTGGTAACAATATCTGAATGGCTCACTTTGGTTTTGAAATATTCGTTGGCAACCTTCAGTAGATAATCTGTTTCTTCTTCTGAAATAGAGACTGATGATATTGACGCCTGATGTTCAACATCAGTGGTACCAATCAGTGAAAACTGCTGTTCGAAAGGTATAACAAAGACAATACGGTTATCGGTATTCTGCAGGATATAGGCTTCCGGTTGATCATGGAGTCTGGGGACAACGATATGGCTACCCCGGATCAAACGGATATTGTTAGGAGAAGGCTGACCGAGTGCATGATCAAACAATTGATTGACCCATGGGCCGGCCGCATTGACCAGAACCCTGGATTTGATCGTTTTTAACTCTCCGCTGATCAGGTCGTGCAAGGTCACCAACCAATGATCGTTTTGACGCTCTGCTTTGATACACTTGTTTCGAGTCAGTATATCAGCACCTCGTTCCCTGGCATCGATAGCGTTCAGCACGACCAGTCGTGCATCATCAACCCAGGCATCGGAGTATTCAAAACCTCTGGTTATTTCTTCCATAAGAGGACTGTGCTGATCAAACGAAATACCGTGAGATGCCGCGAGGGTAGTGCGTCTGGAGAGATGGTCGTAAAGAAACAATCCTGCGCGCAACATCCAGGCCGGACGCAAGTGAGGTTGGTGTGGTAAACGGAATCGCAGTGGTTTGATGATATGCGGTGCTTTCCTTAACAGGACTTCACGTTCGGCCAGAGATTCCCTGACCAAACGAAATTCGTACTGCTCCAGATAGCGCAGCCCACCATGAATCAGCTTGCTACTGCTGGAAGACGTTGCCGAAGCCAGATCATCCTGCTCACAAAGGAGAACCTTTAGTCCCCGTCCGGCAGCATCAGCGGCTATACCTGTACCATTTATTCCCCCACCAATAACCACCAGGTCGTAGATTGCCGAATCAGGCTTCATAGCTGCTCCTCTGCTAAGTGCGGAGGCACTTTTATGCAGGCCTGAAGCACTTTGGATAGTTGATTTATACCGTTTCTTTTTACTATCAATTTATTCTTTTCGCTAATTACTATAATCTTCGAATACGAAAAATATCAATCATAAATGAAAATATATTTAATTATCCCGCCTGAATAAGAACATTCTATATAGCTATAGTGTTCATATTGCTTGCCTTTATTGAATATTCCCTGATGCCAAGATGTTGAAAAACATTGAGTTTGTCATTTGTTCTGGTTATAAAAGCGAAAAATAACGAAAATAATGAAAACATCGAAAGGATCCGTTATGCCTGACTACATACTCGCCATTGATCAGGGAACCACCAGTTCAAGAGCGATCCTTTTTTCCAGGGAAGGAAGTATCAAACAGGTTGCCCAGCAGGAATTCACCCAGCATTTCCCTGAAGACGGCTGGGTTGAGCATGAACCTGCCGATATCTGGCAGACCGTGCTGGACACTTGTCGGCAGGTGTTGGAGCAGGCCGGTGTTTCAGCTCAACAGCTTGTGGGAATCGGTATTACCAATCAGCGGGAAACAACTCTGGTCTGGGATCGAGAAACTGGCAAGCCAGTCTATCGGGCAATTGTCTGGCAGGATCGAAGAACTTCCGGGTATTGTTCAGAACTGAAAAAGCAGGGGTATGAATCACTGGTAAATGCAAAAACCGGCCTGCTGCTTGATCCCTATTTTTCTGCCAGCAAGATCCGCTGGATACTGGATAACGTGCCTTCTGCCAGAGAGAGAGCTGTCAAAGGTCAGCTGGCATTTGGTACCGTTGACTCTTTTCTTTTATGGCATCTCACTGCTGGTAAAGAACATCGTACAGATGCAACCAATGCTTCCCGAACGTTGTTGTTTAACATCCATTTACAGCAGTGGGATCAAGAGTTACTGACGCTTTTCGATATTCCGGAAAGTCTGTTGCCAGAAGTAATGGACTCAGCGGCTGATTTTGGCGAAACAGCGCCTGAACTGCTGGGTTGTTCTGTGCCTGTACTTGGAATTGCCGGCGATCAGCAGGCCGCCTTGTTTGGTCAGGCATGCTTTAATCCGGGTATGGCAAAAGCAACCTATGGTACAGGTTGTTTCCTGATGCTGAATACTGGCAATCAGGCGTTGAAATCTCAAAACAGGTTATTAACAACGGTAGCTTACCGACTTAATGGGCAGGTCAGTTATGCCCTTGAAGGCAGTATTTTTATTGCCGGAGCGGCTATCCAGTGGTTGCGCGATGGACTGGAACTCATTACCAGTGCCGGTGATACTGAAGCTCTGGCCTTAAATACTCCCGTCGATCATGGTGTCTATATGGTGCCTGCCTTTACCGGGCTGGGAGCACCATACTGGGATCCTGACGCTCGTGGAGCTCTGCTGGGGTTAACCAGAAATACGGGTATTCGGGAAGTAGTCACCTCCGGGTTGCAGTCAGTCTGTTATCAAACCTGCGATCTTCAGAAAGCCATGGAAAACGACGGCGTTCGACTGAATAATCTGAGAGTAGACGGTGGTATGGTGGCCAATGACTGGTTACTGCAGTTCCTGGCAAATATGCTGGATGTCAGGGTTGATCGGCCGGACATTACCGAAACAACCGCTCTGGGTGCAGCCTATCTGGCAGGTCTTCAGGCGGGAGTGTTTGACTCACTGGAATCCCTGCACTCACTCTGGCAATGCCAACAGCCATTTACCCCTGAAATGGCTGAGGAACAGCGAACCAAGCTATATAGTGGTTGGCAGGATGCAGTAGAACGAATCAAAACCCAGTGACAGGCAGAACTTCATCTGATATCAAACCAGATGAAGTTCAACCTGCTCTTCCTGCAACAGGGTTTCAATCTCAGCAGGGGGGGGCTGATCAGTGAAGAAATGGTTGGCCTGGCTGATATTACCCAGACGCACCATGGCATTTCGACCAAACTTTGAATGATCAGCAGCCAACAACACCTGTCCTGAATTACTGATAATAGTCTGGGCTACTTTGACTTCCCGATAATCAAAATCCAGCAACGTGCCGTCTTCATGAATTCCACTGATACCTATGATGCCAAAATCCATCTGAAACTGGTTAATAAAATCGAGAGTAGCTTCACCGACAATACCACCATCCCTCTGTCGTACTTCACCACCGGCAATAATCACCTTGAAATCTTCCTTGGCACTGAGAATAGAGGCGACATTAATATTATTGGTGACAATTTTCAGGTTGCGATGATTGAGCAGAGACCGGGCAATGGTTTCTGTCGTTGTTCCGATATTAATAAACAGTGAAGCGTCGTCCGGAATCATGCTGGCAAGTGCAGCAGCAATACGCTTTTTGGCCTCAAAGTGCATGATTTTACGGGTTTTGTAGGCTGTATTGACGGTACTCGATTCTATACTGGCGCCACCATGATGACGGCTGACTTTTCCGTCAGCTGCCAGCTGGTTCAGGTCTCTTCTTATAGTCTGGGGAGTCACCACAAAGTGAGTAACCAGTTCATCTATAGTTATAAAACCCTTTTGCTGTATTATTTCCAGAATCTGATTTTGTCTTAGTGGCTGTGCCATGCCGTACAATCGACCTTTAATTAACAGAGTGTCAGTATGAAGCATTCACCGATAAAATCGAATCACTCTTTTTAATCATATGCCTTATCCAGAAGCCTAACGGACTCCCAATACTTTCAGCCGCTTATAGAGCGTGTTGCGACTAACTCCCAGTGATTTTGCGGTCTGGGAAATATTGCCTTTATATTGGTGAAATACTCTCAAGGTTTCACTGTTATCTTCTAGTGGGACGTGAAACTCAGTGATTGGAATATCTTCTTCACTGTCACCGTTGGTTTCCAGGTCATCGAAAAAATCTTCAGGCAAGTGCCAACTACTCAAGGGTTCGTTATCAGAAAGAGCAAGAGCCACCTGCATGACGGTTACCAGTTGCCGTATATTACCGGGCCAGCCATGCTGCATAAAAAGTCCGATAATTTCTTCAGACAGATGTTCTGGCTGATTATCACAACGGTAGAGACCATGGATTTCCCTGAACAGTTCCAGTCGATCTGTGCGTTGACGCAAAGGCGGAAGTTTTAAGTTCAGGCCGTTAACCCGATAGTAAAGATCTTTTCGAAAAAGCCCCTCTTCAACCTGATTCTTCAAATTCTGGTTAGTGGCTGATACCAGTTTGATATCAACCGGAAAAGACTCGATCGAACCCAGTGGAGTAACCCTCCGCTCTTGTAATACCCTGAGTAGTCGAGCCTGGGCTTTAAGAGGCATATCGCCAATTTCATCGAGAAAAAGAGTGCCCTTGTGGGCTTTACGGATCAGGCCTATAGCACCTTTAGTATTAGCTCCAGTGAAAGCACCTTTTTCATAGCCGAACAGCTCTGATTCTATCAGTTCACCGGGAATTGCAGCACAGTTAACCGCTACCAGAGGACATTGGTTTTTTGGAGATTGGTTTCGTGAACCTTGTTCATGGAGCGCTTTAACAAATACTTCTTTCCCCACACCGGTTTCTCCATAAATCAGAATGGGTATATCTTTCTCAAATATTCGTTGAGCTTGTTGAATCGCGCGGTTGACCTGCTGATCGCCAAATTCAATACGATCGATACATATATCCTGGTTTTTATCTTTCTCTGTTACTGTTTTTTTGATTTCAGAGGTCTTCTTAACATCTGAAGGTCGTGTAACCGGTATTTTGATATGGGCAAACATCTGGTATTTACCGATAGCCCGTAACGCGACAGGGCTGGTGCCAGAGTCATGTTTAAGAGTCGGTAGCGGCTGGTTGAATATCTGACTGATGTTGTTCATAAGCAGTGGCATGCCAAGAATACGTTCAGCTCTGCGGTTAGCAGAAATAATAAGCCCATCGTCGTTAAAAGCCAAAAGACCAGACCAGGGACTGTCAATGGTTTCCGGGTGAGTATTAAAGTTGAGAAGAAAGTATTGTCCGCTGTATTTATTGATGATTAATCGATTTTCCACCGACTGCGACATCAACTTGACCATGCCCAGGGTATGAGATTGAGGCAGGTAAGTGTCACTGGAAACGTCCAGCACACCTATCAGCTGGCGGTCAGCATTGTAGACAGGTGCTGCCGAGCCAGTTACAAAGCGATTAGCCTTGAGATAGTGTTCATCCCTTTTAATCTGCACCGCCTGGCCCGTTGCCAGCGCAGTACCTATAGCATTGGTGCCGTTATACTGCTCCAGCCAGTTAACACCATTCTGAAAATGATTTTTGTATTGTTTGTCCAGAAAGCGTTGATCACCCCAGTTACTGAGAACCTGCCCCTGTTGGTCTGTTAGTAGAATCAAACACTGACTGTTGGATAAAATATTGTCGTAATAGGGCAGCACTTCGTTGTTAGTGGTATCAATCAACACCTGATGCTCATCCAGTAAATTCTGCAGGGTGCTTCTATCAGGCTTATGCAGTCTGGGGGAGTTGGATGGCTGTAGACCAAACTGACGGCAGCGTTCCCACGAATGCGCGATCAGTTCCTTATGATTTTCCCGATCCTGGCATTCAATCATTAATAACCATTCTGCTTATTATTGTTTTTGGTGCAGCTGTTTTAATCAATGTCAGATTTAAACAGTTGTTCACTTTATATGTTCACTTGTGTTCATGGTCAACAAAAAATGAACAAATCTGTTGAAATACATCTGCGTTGAGGATTTTTCTGAACGCTATAAATCTCATTTTATAGCCGTATATTGCACGAAAATCAGAAAAAATCATAAAAATGACATGTTGGCATGATACTGGCATTGATTGAGATATGAGTTTCGTAAATGAACTTTATCTAGCCCATTTACGATCAAAGATAATTATAAGAAGAAACCACAGTATGTCGCTGACACTGAAAAATGTTCACCGCGTCGTCGATGGTGTCACCCATATCGATAACGTCAGCCTGACTCTGGAACCAGGCTCATTTAATGTGCTGCTTGGACGGACGCTGGCCGGCAAAACATCCCTCATGCGGATCATGGCGGGTCTGGATAAACCGGACTCAGGCAGTGTCTGGATGAATGGCAGGGATGTAACCGGGTTAACCGTCCAGAAACGCAATATTTCCATGGTTTACCAGCAGTTCATCAATTACCCCAACCTGAGTGTTTTCGAGAATATCGCGTCACCCCTGAGGCTGGCCGGCTACTCCAAAAAGGATATTGAGCGGCGTGTCACGGAAACAGCCGAGCTGCTGCACATAGAACAATATCTACAGCGTCTTCCTCTGGAACTTTCCGGCGGACAACAGCAACGTACGGCGATGGCAAGAGCCCTGGTCAAGGATGCCGAACTGGTGTTGTTTGACGAGCCACTGGTCAATCTGGACTACAAACTCAGAGAAGAACTGCGACAGGAATTGCGAGAACTTTTTCGATTACGCAATACCATTGCCGTTTATGCCACAACGGAACCCAATGAAGCACTGGCTCTTGGTGGTATCACAACACTGTTGCACGAGGGTCGTGTGATTCAGACAGGAGCGGGGGCTCAAGTGTATCGCCGGCCTGCTACGGTTCATGCGGCCGAGCTGTTCAGCGAACCACCGATCAATCTTCTTCCCGGACAGGTTAATAACAGTGAAGTAACCTTTGATCAGTCGGTTCACTTCCCCCTGGATCAAGACCTTCAGAAGCTTCCAGCCGGTGATTATCAGTTCGGTATAAGACCTAACCATATCGGACTGGTACCCCATAACGATGACGATCTGGAACTTTCAATGACGGTTGAAGTGGCAGAGATCAGCGGTTCAGAAACTTTTCTGCATGTCAGAAACTCACTGTTCACCCTGGTTCTGCAACTGTCCGGAGTCCATGAATATCACACAGATACATCACTAAAAGTGTATCTACCGACTCACAGACTGTTTGTATTCGATCTGGATGGAAAACTGATTCAGGCGCCTGGCTTCAAGAGCAGTACTCAGTAGTCAAGGGAATAGTTGCAGGAGCAAAATATGGCTGAAATACAATTAAAATCCCTGGCGCATTCGTACAGCAGGAATCCTTCCGGGCCTGAGGATTACGCCATTCGGAAAATGAATCATGTCTGGGAGCAAGGTGGCGCTTATGCTCTGCTGGGGCCATCTGGCTGTGGCAAAAGTACATTGCTGAATATTATCTCCGGTTTACTGTCACCTTCCGAAGGGCAGGTGTTGTTCGACGATGTGGAGGTGAATGATATTGAAACAAGAGATCGGAATATTGCCCAGGTATTCCAGTTCCCTGTGGTTTATGACTCCATGAGTGTCTATGACAATCTGGCGTTCCCTCTCCGTAACCAGAATGTCAGTGCAGATAAAGTCAGTAAAAAGGTGGCTGAAGTGGCTGAAATTCTGGAACTACAGGATTTACTTGGCCGCAAGGCAAAAAATCTGACCGCCGATGAAAAACAGAAAGTATCCATGGGACGCGGACTGGTTCGAGATGATGTTTCGGCCATTTTATTTGATGAACCATTGACCGTTATCGACCCACACCTGAAATGGAAGCTGAGGCGCAAGCTCAAGCAGATTCATGAACAGTTCAATATCACCATGATCTATGTCACCCATGACCAGCTGGAAGCATCCACTTTCGCTGACAAGATTGCCGTAATGTACGAAGGGCAGGTGGTTCAGTTTGGTACCCCTCGAGAGCTATTTGAAAATCCAGCCCATACCTTCGTTGGCTATTTCATTGGTAGCCCGGGTATGAACCTGATTGAAATCTCTTTTTCAGGGCAGGGTGCCTGTTTTGATGAGATTGAGTTGCCTCTCTCCAATGATCTCTGTCAGACCCTGACAGCCCTTTCAACTGGAAATCTGAAACTGGGCATACGCCCGGAATTTGTTTGTGTGCTGGATCAGCCTGTTGAGGGTGCTTATGCCTGCGAAGTGCTGTATGTCGAAGATCTTGGCACTCATAGAGTTCTAAGCCTGAAATTGGGCAACCAGCAGCTCAAGGCCATTGTCGATGAAGATCAGGATGTTTCTGGAAACGTCGTCTATGCCAGCTTTCCCGCACAGTGGTTGAAAGTGTACGCCGACGAATACCTTGTAGAAGTACAGGACAGCGACCAATGAATAAAACCGAAAATAATAAAGCCTGGTTGCTGGTGCTACCGGTCTTTCTGCTGGTGGCTTTTTCGGCCATTGTGCCACTGATGACAGTGGTCAACTATTCCGTACAGGATATCTTTGACCAGAACACCGCTTACTTTGTTGGTGCCGAGTGGTACAAGGAAGTCCTGCAAGATCCACGCCTCCACGATTCGTTGTTAAGACAGTTTGTCTTTTCATCCTCGGTGCTGCTGATCGAAATTCCACTGGGTATTCTGGTGGCGCTGATGATGCCAACTCAGGGGCGTATGGCGTCGTTGTCGCTCATTCTTCTGGCCATCCCCCTGCTGATTCCCTGGAATGTGGTGGGTACTATCTGGCAGATATTCGGTCGCGCAGATATTGGCCTCTTTGGCTGGGCACTGAACGCTATGGGCGTTGACTACAACTATGCATCCAACCCTGTTGATGCCTGGTTTACCGTGTTGCTGATGGATGTCTGGCACTGGACGTCGCTGGTGGCCCTGTTGTGTTACTCGGGCTTGCGTGCCATCCCCGAAGCTTTCTATCAGGCTGCCCGCATAGACAGGGCATCGAAGTGGGCCGTATTCCGTTATATCCAGCTGCCGCGGCTGAAGAATGTGCTGATTATCGGTGTGCTTTTGCGCTTTATGGACAGTTTTATGATTTACACCGAGCCCTTTGTACTGACAGGTGGTGGGCCTGGTAACTCCACTACATTTTTGAGTCAGACGCTGACCCAGATGGCTATTGGCCAGTTTGATCTGGGGCCGGCCGCGGCTTTCTCACTGATTTATTTCCTGATTGTATTGCTGGTGTCCTGGTTGTTCTTCACCACCATTACCCATCTGGATAACAAGAACTGAGGTAAGTGTGATGTCTGGATTCAATAACAGAATGACCAAAACCAAAACTTTCGGTATTTCACTATATACCCTGTTTGTATTGATACCGATTTACTGGTTGCTCAACATGTCGTTCAAGACCAATGAGGAGATTACCGGTGAATTATCATTCTGGCCTAAAGAATTTACGCTTGATAATTATGCGGTGATTTTTACCGATCCCAGCTGGTATATGGGATATTTCAACTCTATGTATTATGTGGCTCTGAACGTTATTATCACTCTGCTGGTTGCCTTACCGGCGGCTTACGCGTTTAGCCGGTTTAAGTTTCTCGGCGATAAACATCTGTTTTTCTGGTTGCTGACCAATCGAATGGCACCACCTGCGGTATTTCTGTTGCCGTTCTTTCAACTCTATTCTTCCGTAGGACTTTTCGACACGCATATTGCTGTTGCACTGGCGCACTGTCTTTTTAATGTGCCGCTGGCGGTCTGGATTCTTGAAGGGTTTATGTCTGGTGTTCCCAAAGAGATTGATGAAACTGCCTATATTGATGGTTACAGCTTTCCTAGATTTTTCGTCCGCATTTTCCTCCCCATGATTCGTTCGGGTATCGGCGTTACAGCCTTCTTCTGTTTTATGTTTTCCTGGGTAGAGTTGCTGCTGGCCAGAACCCTGACGTCGGTGGAAGCCAAACCTATTGCGGCCATTATGACCCGAACCATTGGAGCAACCGGTATTGACTGGGGAGTGCTGGCCGCCGCCGGTGTACTGACTATTCTGCCAGGATTGCTGGTGATCTGGTTTGTTCGTAACCATGTGGCCAAGGGGTTTGCTCTTGGACGTGTCTGATCTTGATAAGAAGAAAAATAATAAAGGAGCAGCGTCATGAGCTGGATGGCATGGACTTCCACGACAGCAGCCTTTTTTGGCGTGATCGCCGTCATTCTGGTCTTTATGACTGTACTGGAAATTCGTTGTCCCAGTATTGATCGGCGAGGCTTTCTACCCATCGAAACCAGTCGGGGAGACCGACTGTTTATAGGTTTATTGACCAGTGCATACATACACCTGCTATTTCTGGGGCTGACAGACGTCAGTCTCTGGATAGTTCTCGGCCTGTCAGTGATCTGGCTGGGCATTGTTATGCGCTGGGGATAAAGAAGTCTTGTGACGGCTGAGCCCCGCAGCTGTCTGTGACTACCTTGGGCACTGCGTGATTTCGCATCGTCTGAAATTCATGTTAGAGGTTGATAATGAAAAATAATAAGAAAACACCCAGGGCACTCTTGCTGAGTGTCGCCATATCGATGGCAGGAGGAAGCTGGCAGGCGTACGCCGACCAGTATTCCGATGCCGCTGAAAAGTGGTTATCAAAAGAGTTCACCCAGTCCAGCATCAGTAAAAAAGAACAGATGAAGGAAATGGACTGGTTTACTGAAGCGGCCAAACCTTTTCGTGGAATGACTGTAAACGTAGCCTCGGAAACCATTACCACCCATGAATATGAAGCCAAGGTGTTGGCCAGGGCCTTTGAAGAAATCACCGGCATCAAGGTGAATCATGATCTGATTCAGGAAGGTGACGTAGTCGAGAAGCTGCAAACCCAGATGCAATCGGGTCGTAATATCTATGACGCCTATATCAACGACTCCGATCTGATTGGTACACACTTCCGTTATGGCAAGGTTGTTCCTATTTCCGACATGATTGCCGGTGAAGCAAAAGACGTTACGCTGCCAACACTGGATTTGCCTGACTTTATCGGTCTGGATTTTACTACCGGACCTGACGGCAAAATTTATCAGCTGCCAGACCAGCAGTTCGCAAACCTGTACTGGTTCCGTGCTGACTGGTTTGCTCGTAAGGATCTGAAATCACAGTTCAAAAAAATCTATGGCTACGACCTTGGCGTGCCTGAAAACTGGTCTGCCTATGAAGACATTGCCGAGTTCTTTACCAAACATGTGAAAGAAATTGATGGTGAACGTGTCTATGGTCACATGGATTACGGCAAGAAAGACCCATCATTGGGCTGGCGTTTCACTGATGCCTGGTTCTCCATGGCCGGTGCAGGCGACAAAGGCTTGCCGAACGGTCTTCCGGTGGATGAATGGGGTATTCGTGTAGAAGGCTGTAGCCCTGTAGGCTCCAGCGTTTCACGCGGCGGTGCCACTAATGGACCGGCAGCCGTCTATGCAACCACCAAATATGTAGACTGGTTGAAAGCATACGCTCCACCTGAAGCTCAGGGTATGACCTTCTCTGAAGCAGGCCCGGTTCCTGCCCAGGGTAACATTGCCCAGCAGATTTTCTGGTATACGGCCTTTACCGCCAATATGACCAAGGAAGGACTGCCAGTGATGAACGAAGACGGTACACCTAAATGGCGTATGGCTCCTTCACCTAAAGGACCTTACTGGCAAGAAGGCATGAAACTGGGTTATCAGGATACCGGTTCCTGGACGTTCCTGAACTCCACACCAGAGAAGCAGCGTCTTGCAGCATGGCTTTATGCCCAGTTCACTGTGGCCAAAACCGTTTCCCTGAAGAAGACACTGGTTGGTCTCACACCTATCCGTGAGTCAGACATTAACTCTCAGGCTATGACGGACATTGCACCTAAACTGGGTGGTCTGGTTGAGTTTTATCGCAGCCCGGCCCGTAAGGAGTGGACTCCAACTGGTACAAATGTTCCTGATTACCCAAAGCTGGCTCAGCTCTGGTGGCAGTATGTGGCTGAAGCGGCCAGTGGCGAAAAAACACCTCAGCAAGCATTGAATGGTCTGGCAGCAGCTCAGGATAAAGTGCTTAAGCGTCTTGAACGTGCTGGAGTACAAGGTGAGTGTGGTCCCAAGCTGAATGCCAAGAAAAGTGACGCGTATTGGCTTAACCAGCCTGGCGCACCTAAGGCAAAACTGTCTAACGAAAAACCTCAAGGTAAAACGGTTAACTATGACGAGCTGTTGAAGAGCTGGAAAGCATCTGCAAATGGCTAAATATTAACCCCACCCCTCATTCGGTTATTTTCCGAATGAGGTTTTTCATTCTTTAATTCCCTGCAAGACATAAAATCACAACGTGATCGCACAGCATGCTATGCAACCATAGTTGTGATGGCGTAAGGGTGGAAAACGGCGTCGTTACAAATAGGCGAAAGAAGTTGATCACCCACTTAAGAAACCTGATAGATAAAAAGGCTATTCAGGATTTTTGATAGCTCAGAAAATTCTGAATCACATTTACCCTTTTATTGATCTATTCATTCTGGATTCCATTTTTCTTGCCAGAAATGAAAACACCAGAACCAGAATAAGGTATTCGAGAACAAGAATGCTATAAATTTCCATTGCCCGGTATTCACTGACCTGTAATTCATTCGCTCTTCGGGTGAGTTCCTGAACACCAATTACAGAAGCCAGTGAAGACATTTTCAGCATGTAAACAAATTGATTTGCCAGAGGAGGCATCATTCGCCGGATAGCCTGAGGCAATATCACCAAACGCATTTTATTGAAATAACTGAGTCCCAGTGTGTCTGCTGCTTCAAACTGCCCTGCTTCAATGGACTGAATCCCTCCTCGAAATATTTCTGCATGAAATGCACTTTCGCAGAGTGCCAGGGCCAGTACTGCCGCTGAAAAAGCAGATAACTCAATGCCTGAAATAACCGGAAGTCCGTAATAAATCCATAGAATCATCACCAGCACGGGTACTGACCGGAAAGTTTCTACATAACTGCGATTAAATATTATCAATGGCTTTTTTGCAGATAATCCCGGCAGTGCCACCAGCAGACCAATGAACATGGCCAGCAAAAAAGCCCCCAGACTAATGATCAGAGTAAATATAAAACCATTGGCCAGAAAACCCAGGTTAACCCGTCCTGATTCCGTTAATGGTGAGAGAATATACCAACCCCACTGGTAATCGGAATCACAGCCGCCCAGCATCAGAACAATAACTGATAATGTCATTATTTTCGCAACGGTAGCCATTCTTGAAACAAAAACAGATTGTTTATTTCTGAGAATGAAATAATTATTCCGATCTAAGAACGACATTTGTCGGTTAACCTGTGGGTATTTTAAAACGAACATAATACCCCCTTGGCCGTGCAGACAGAAATCAGTTAGTGTTGCTCCATCAGAAAACTACATTAAAAGAACAATCCGGAGATAATAATGAAAATGCTGATTAAAGCAGGAATTACGAGTCTGATTCTGATCACCTCGATAGTTCAGGCCACGGATTCAAGGCTTCAGCAAATCCTTGAACGGGGCGAGCTACGAGTAGGCACTACCGGTGACTGGGATCCGATGACACTGAGAAATCCGGCGACTAACCAGTATCAGGGGTTTGATATTGATCTGGCCAGAGAACTGGCAAAAGATATGGGCGTAGAATTAAAGCTGGTACCCGCTGATTGGAAAACTCTGGTTAATGGTGTCGTTGCTAACAAATACGATATGTCCACCAGTGCGTCCATTAATATGAGTCGGGCCAAAGTTGCCGGATATTCAAAGAGCTACTTTTCTGTGGGCACGGTACCGCTGATCCATAAGAAAAACCTGGGCAAATTCACCAGTTGGAAAAGCATCAATAACAGTGACGTTAAGGTAGCGGTGACATTGGGAACCGTATTCGAACAGGAAGCAAAAGAGTACTTTCCTGAAGCTATCCTGCGTTCTGTAGAAGCACCAGCCCGGGATTTTCAGGAACTTCTTTCAGGACGAGCCCAGATTGCCCTGACATCCAATCTGGAAGCATCAAAACTGATAAAAAAATACCCCCACCTGGCAGTGGCTCCGGTTGCAGCCAGACAAGAAAAACCTCTGGCCATATTACTGCCACAGCAGGACCAGGTGTGGATAAACTATATCAATCACTGGATCGAATTGAAGCAGGCCCAGGGATTTTTTAGCACGCTGGAAAAGAACTGGATGCCTTAACTATTCACCTTAACTATTCACCTTAACTATTCAGTCTAAAGGTTATCGGCTTACAGTCAGTAAGCCGATAATTTCAGGGAACATGATAACCAATCGGTTGCTGTTCATCATATTGCAGCCAGGTTTTATTCAGCCAGTTTTCTGTACCCAGCCATTCCAGAATCCATTTAAGCCCACTGCCCATATTTTCCCGGTTCCAGGCAAGAAGACATTCGTCGTTAAAATACAATTCCGGAACTTCCTTTCGAATCAGCAACCCCTGATCCAGATATGGCTGAGCAAAATGACTGGGTAAAATAGTGGCTCCAAGACCTTTCAGCATACATTCAATGGCTGCCTTAAAGCTGGGCACCACCAGTACCTTTTGATTTTCCAGTAACAGGTTGTAGCCTTCACGAAAAATACGGGAAGTATCCTGAATACAAATAGAACGATGTTCCTGAAGAGTTTCCAGTGAAATGGGTTCATCCACTGACGCCAGAGGATGGTCAGGAGAAACCACAAAATCCCAGGACATTTTACCCATGGAACGCCACTGGAATTTATTTTGCCTGGCAATGGTTTCAGGAATGGCCTTGGGCGCACCAATAACCAGTTGGCAGCGCCCATGAAACAGTGCATCCCAGGAACCATTATAAACTTCGGTGTTAATCACCAATTCAGTTTCTGGACGTTCCTGTTGAAGATCATGAATCAGATCGTAAATTTTCCCCTGATTCACAACATTATCCAAAGCAACCCGAAGCTCTTTTTCCCAACCGGTAGCCAACTGCCGGGTACTGTTTTCCAGCTCTTCCAGGCTAATCAGTAATTGATCGGTATGCTTGATAAAATGTTCGCCTGCAGGTGTCAGATCAACTCTTTTACTGTCACGAAGAAAGATCTGAACCCCCAGCCTGTCTTCCAGTTTACGGACGGTATAACTGATAGCAGAAGGCACTTTATGCAGATGTTTGGCTGCTGCAGTAAAGTTTCTGAAGTGGGCCACAGCCCGAACAATCTGGAGTGTTTCTGTTGGTATCATGGAGGATACAACCGCGGGATTTTAAAAAAGTGCTGCAGAATATCCTTAATGGATAACAACCGCCAAGATAAATAATCAAATATACCGCTCGGCTTACCATACACGGAACTGAGAGACATCGGCCATCGAAGGGAGATTTATTAACAGACCCATTTGAGAAAGTGCTGCGGCGCCCTGATTCTGTTCTGCTAATTCAGGCAAACTATGAGAGGCAGCCAAAGTGTGGGCCGTTATCAAGGATGGCAAGGATGTAGTGTGTAGAAGAGCCCCACTTTGAGGATCATCCGGTTCTTCCAGTTCTTCCGGTTCTTCATCTTCGTCAGATGACGCATAGACACTGGTCGCTTGCTGATTGTCATTGTCTTCAGAATCTATTGTTTCGGTTTGAAGAAAGCTGGTTGTAATTGTATGAGTGGTTGTGACCTGTATTTGGTAGCCGGTCAGTTGTCCTGAGACGGGACTAATATTCAGAGTGACCTGGGCAGACTGCTGGTCAGTTGCAGGAGCGAGTACCGGAAAGGCCACTGAACCCTGGGCAATGACTTGGCTTTCTGATGTCGTTATTATCTGAAAGTCAGTGAATATTGGGAAAATATCCTGCCCATTATGGACAACAACCGGCAGAGCTGGAAGAAATACATCGGTTGGAATTGGGTTGGCCGATAGCTGATTCTGGACGTTTTCTTCCTCCGCAGTTTCCACATCCCCAGGTGATAAAGCTTTCAGTATTGCATCCACACTGAAAACGGTGGTCGTCACTGATACGGCATCAGAGAGTGAAACAAGGGCATTAGGAGAAACATTAGAGGATAAACTAAGGCTGGCAGAATATTTAATCGTGTTCTGGCTAGTTCCGGAAGTCACTGACAGGTGATGAGTCTGGTCGGGAATGGTGGAGGAGCCAGGTTTAAAGGGGGTGACGAAAGGCTTCTGACTCTGTATTACGGTTACCTGTACAGGGGCTTCATTTCCTCTGTCGATGGAATAGGTTGTCGCAACGGAATCCTCTGCAAGTATTGTTCGGCTATAAAAACCTGCAGCTATAACTACAACCAGCAAAGGAATCGACCAAAGGCACTTAATCAGATGAATGCCTGATGTTTGTCTGCTATTTGTTTTTGCTTTTGTTTTTTTCCCAGTACCTCTCTGTAACACTTTATTTTCAGATGCCCTTGCTTTAGCCAATGCAGACGCCTTCATAATATTTTCAATCGATAAAACACCTGATAAAAATAGCCAATTTTTTCGGAACTACCAGCAATAGTGGTCAAAATCACAGAATCAGCGTACAAAATTTGTTGATATACGTATTTCACTGATGGCTTTAGCATTCACGCTTCACTTTATGACAGCGCTGGCGGGAACCGGCACTGTCATTTTACTGGACAATATTCTGAATTGCTTTTGTTGCCTGTTCCCGTAATTCAGAATCACCGGTAAAGAGCGATTGGGTTTGTAGTCAGACTGCAGGCTCAGGTGGATGATCAGCTAAAACCCCTGCCAAAGCAGGGTTTTTTTGTTTCAACTAAATCATACAAATGTATTATATTTGGAACAGGCCCGGCTGGCCGGCATCACCTTTTACTTTTCTGTTTGTCGGCAGGCTGCCACAGATTTCTTCATAAGAAGGACTGAACCATGACTGATCTGAATATCAGTAGCCGCCTTGCTTTGCAGCTGATGGATCTTACTTCCCTCAACGATGATGACACGCCTGAGAAAATCATCAAGCTGTGCCATCAAGCCAGAACCGAAGCTGGCAATACTGCCGCAATTTGTATTTATCCCCGTTTTATTCCCCTTGCACGCAAAACCCTTAATAGCCTCAACCTTAACGATGTCACCATTGCCACAGTGACCAACTTTCCGGCCGGTGGAGATGATATTGACATTGCCGTCACCGAAACGAAAGCCGCCATTGCTTATGGGGCCGACGAAGTCGATGTTGTTTTCCCTTATAAAGCCTTTATGGCCGGTGATGAAGAAATCGGTGCCGAGCTGGTACGTTGCTGCAAAGCGGCCTGTGGTAACAGTGCAATTTTGAAAGTCATTATTGAAACCGGTGAACTCAAAGACCCGTCCCTGATCCGCAAGGCCAGTGATATCTGTATTGAGGCCGGTGCAGACTTCATAAAAACCTCAACCGGTAAAGTATCCGTTAACGCCACACCAGAATCTGCCCGCATTATGCTGGAAGCCATTCGCGACAGCGGAAAAAAACAGGTTGGTTTCAAACCGGCCGGTGGTATCCGTTCAGCTGAAGATGCAGCCCTGCATCTGGAACTGGCAGAAGAAATCATGGGCAAAG
Source organism: Endozoicomonas sp. (assembly GCA_965208385.1). Classification (GTDB taxonomy): domain Bacteria; phylum Pseudomonadota; class Gammaproteobacteria; order Pseudomonadales; family Endozoicomonadaceae; genus Endozoicomonas. The sequence continues at coordinate 55,636 of CBDBOO010000052.1, read as the reverse complement.
GCTGGGCTGATCGCAATCACTATCGTTTTGGTGCCAGCAGTCTGCTTGGCAACCTGCTGGCCACTCTTGGTCTGGAAGCCGGATCACGTTCAGACAGCAGCTATTGAGGGGATATCATCATGTTTCTCCCTCAGGAAGTTATCCGACACAAGCGTGAAGGCCTGATTCTCTCCAATGAAGAGATACGGGAATTCATTCTTGGTGTAACCGACAATACGGTTTCTGAAGGCCAGGTTGCCGCCTTTGCCATGGCCACTTATTTCCAAGGTATGAATATCGACGAGCGCGTGGCCATGACCTGTGCCATGCGGGATTCCGGCGATGTAATGAACTGGTCTTCAGAAAATCTTGATGGTCCACTGCTCGACAAGCATTCCACCGGCGGTGTAGGTGATGTGGTCAGCCTGATGCTGGGGCCAATGATTGCCGCCTGTGGTGGTTATGTGCCGATGATTTCTGGCCGGGGTCTGGGTCATACCGGAGGCACTCTGGACAAACTGGATGCCATTCCCGGATATACCACCAGTGCATCGGAATCGCTGTTTCGGAAGGTCGTCAAAGATGCTGGTGTGGCTATTGTGGGTCAGACCGGTGAGCTGGCGCCTGCCGATAAACGCATCTATGGTATTCGTGATGTCACGGCCACCGTTGAATCCATTGATATGATCACTGCATCTATTCTGGCTAAAAAGCTGGCTGAAGGTCTGGATGCCCTGGTGATGGATGTCAAGGTGGGCAGTGGCGCATTCATGCCCACCTTTGAGAAGTCGGTTGAGCTGGCTGAAAGTATTGCCAGAGTGGCCAATGGTGCCGGCGTGAAAACCACAGCACTGTTGACCGATATGAACCAGTGCCTGGCTTCATCTGCAGGTAATGCAGTGGAAGTAAGAGAAGCGGTTCGGTTCCTCACCGGCGAATACCGGAATGAACGACTATTTTCTATTACCATGGCTCAATCAACCGAGCTTCTGGTTTCAGGAGGGTTGGCTGAAAATCTGGATGATGCCAGGGAAAAATTGCAGAAATCCCTGGACAATGGTCGTGCAGCAGAAGTCTTTGGACGTATGGTCCACGGGCTCGGCGGACCAGCAGATTTTGTTGAAAATTACGACCGCTATCTGCCAAAAGCAAACATCATTAAACCTGTTTACATGGAAGCTGAAGGTTTTGTGACTGAAGGTTTTGTGACAGCCATGAATACCCGTGAAGTGGGACTGTCTGTAGTGCAGCTGGGCGGTGGACGTAGAGTAGGTACCGATACCCTGGATTACAGTGTCGGTATTACGGAAATGTCCATGCTGGGAGATCAGATTGACCCGTCAAAGCCTATTGCCCTGCTCCATGCCTGCGATGAAAACAGCTGGAATCAGGCTGCAGACATGATGCGGGCGGCGATTATCTGTGGTGACAAAAAGCCGGAAGAAAACCCTGAAATTTATCAGCGGATTGACTGACCGGGTCAGTAATGCCCGGATGGAAACTGCTTGAGCAGCAAGGCTGTTTTGGCCCAGTCATCCATTCGGGTTTTGAAGTCATTGGTGTTCAGAACTTCCATGTCTCTTTTAAGAACCGTTTCAAGGCAGGTTTCCAGATGGTCAATGGCTTTATGCATCTGATTGCGATGATAGTTGCCTTTTATCCGGCTCTCTGTTTGGGTCAGATAAGTTTTTCGAAACCCGGGCAAAACCTTGGTCTGGAGAATCTGTGAAATACGCTGGTCCCTTCGGGCCAAATAACTGACGTCAGGAGCTGCCTTTCGTACCGGAGCTTTTTCAGCGGCACGATCGAACTTCTCAGCGTGGTGCTTATCAGGGCGATCTCATTTGACAAACACCAATCCTGTTGCATATTCAAAAAGCTAGCTTTAAAAACTGAATTTTTGAGAAGTACAGGAAATTAGGCTTATTTTGGTACTTTTGTGTGCTGAATAATTAGCCAAACAGAGAAAGTTAGTGCCAAATGAGATCGCCCTGTGGTGCTTATAGGCTTCTGCGTTTCGGGTATAAAACTTGTCAGGTGGTAGAGGTTGGGCCTGTTGTAACCAGTCAGTAAAGCCTGTTGTGTGTTTCAGAAATAAGCGACTGGCTTCGTGCAGTTCGTAAAAGGGAGTCAGGGCCTGCAGTGTTTTTTCTGCCTGAGGTCCGGTCAGCTTTGGAATATAGGTATTTAGTAAAACCTCAGCGGTTTTGTCACTGCTGTGAAAACGAAGGCTCGTTATGAACTGTGACACCGTAAAAGCGAACATATGCACCGGCTGTAAATCAGTTGCTGGTTGCCCTGTTGCCGGGTTGACCTGGCGTTTCTGGATTGACTGATCTTGAACAGGGGGCTGTTCTGGCTGAGTGTTCTGATCGCAATGAGTTTCATGTGGTGTCACTGAGCGGCCCTTGCGGGTTTTTGGAGGATTCTCTGTAATCTCCGGATCATTGCCATGGGTTACCTGCCCGGTAGTCGGGCTGGAAGGTGTGGCCGGAGTATTCTGAAAATTAGGACCATCCATGATATTGCCATTTTTTGAAGACCTGACTAAAGCATAGGAAACATCTGGTTTTATAACCGAATAAATGGAAAAGTTTCTGAATTACAGGCGTTCTGGTGACTATCACCAGTGGCAGGCAGAAGAGTAGTGAATATTTTTGCTGAAAGATGGTATTTCCTGTCTCCAGTATGTCGAATCTGGGTAATAATAAACCAACTATGAATTTTCCGAAAAGGAGTCGAGGATGAAACGAGCTGTCATTCTAGTGATGGATTCATTCGGAATCGGTGCTGCCGATGATGCCGAAAAATTTGGTGACACCGGGTCCAATACCATCGGACATATCGCCGAGGCCTGTGCAGAAGGCCGCGCGGATATTGGCCGAAGCGGTCCTTTGAAACTGCCTGTACTGTCCAGCCTTGGTCTTGTTCATGCCACCAGGGAATCCTGCGGTGAGTTTCCGGCAGGCATGGCAACCGATATCGATATAAAAGGAGCCTACGGCTTTGCCAGCGAAATTTCCACTGGCAAAGACACACCAAGTGGTCATTGGGAAATGGCCGGTGTACCGGTTCTATATGAATGGGGCTATTTTCGCGAAGAAAAAAACAGCTTTCCCCGGGAGTTGCTGGATGCGCTGATTGAGAAAGCGGAACTGCCAGGTGTTCTGGGTAATTGTCATGCTTCAGGTACTGCCATTCTGGAAGAGCTTGGCGAAGAGCATATGAGAACGGGCAAACCCATTGTTTATACGTCTGCTGACAGTGTTTTACAGATTGCCTGCCACGAAGAAACCTATGGTCTGGATAAACTGCTTGAACTCTGCCTGATTGCCCGGGAGCTGCTGGAGCCATACAACATCGGTCGTGTTATTGCCCGTCCATTTACAGGCGATGACGCGGGGGATTTTCAGCGTACCGGAAACCGTCGCGATTATTCCATATTGCCACCGGCACCAACAGTACTCGACAAACTGGCCGCCAGTGGTGGCGAAGTGGTCAGTGTCGGAAAAATTGCCGATATTTTCGCCCATCAGGGAATTACCAAAAAGGTCAAAGCCAACGGTATTCCAGCCCTCTTCGAAGCAACGATGAGAGAGCTTGAAGTGGCGGGTGACCGCTCGATTGTATTCACCAATTTTGTCGATTTTGATTCATCCTTTGGCCATCGCCGTGATATAGCCGGTTATGCAGGCGCACTGGAACAGCTGGATGCCATGATGCCCGAGATGCTTAATGCTTTGGGTGAGGATGATATTCTTATTATTTCCGCAGACCATGGTTGTGATCCAAGCTGGCCCGGAACAGACCATACCCGCGAGCACATTCCTGTGCTGCTTTATGGTAAGAAAGTTCCAGCGGGTTCCCTGGGAAAACGAGAAACCTTTGCTGATATTGGCCAGTCACTGGCCAGCTATTTTGGTCTTGAAGCCATGGACTATGGTCAGTCTTTTATACCCGCTGACTGATCATTACTGATTGTGAATTTGTCACCTCATTCACCAGTGGGGTGATTGTTTAATCTCTAGAGGTAACAACTGTGACTCCTCATATCAATGCCAAGCCTGGTTCTTTTGCTGATGTCTGCCTGATGCCCGGCGACCCGCTGCGTGCAAAACATATTGCAGAAACCTTTCTGGAAGGTGCCGAGCAGGTAACCGATGTTCGCAATATGTTTGGTTACACCGGTACTTACAAAGGCCGAAAGGTTTCTGTGATGGGCTCAGGAATGGGTATTCCTTCAGCCTCCATATACTACAAGGAACTCATCACTGAATACGGGGTCGACAAACTGATCCGTGTGGGTTCCTGTGGTGCTATTTCCGCCGATGTAAATGTCCGGGATATTGTTATCGGCATCGGTGCCTGCACCGATTCCAAAGTAAATCGTATCCGTTTCAAAGATCATGATTTTGCCGCCATCGCTGATTATGAATTGCTGGAAAAATCAGTTAACTCTGCCCGGAATATGAATCTGTCGGTTAAGGTCGGCAACCTGTTTTCTGCGGATCTTTTCTACAACCCTGACCCCACCATGTTTGATGTGATGGAAAAGCACGGTGTTTTAGGAGTAGAAATGGAAGCGGCTGGCCTGTATGGAGTGTGTGCTGAATTTGGTGCCAAAGGTCTGGCTATCTGTACGGTCAGCGATCATATTCGTACCGGTGAAGCACTGCCACCTGAAGATCGTCAATCCACTTTCAACGAAATGGTCGAAGTCGCTCTGAATTCGTTGCTGTAAGCAGTTACAGCCGGGTTTGTGAACGGGTGACATGTCTGGCAGAAGCGTCTTCAGGAATCGCCTCTGCCAGTTCTATTTCTGGCAAGACAAACGGATTATCATCCAGCCATTGCCGACATGTTTGCCAGTGTTCCGGGAAAGTATCCTGAAACCAGTCTGCACAGCCCTCTACCAGATTATTCTCCTTGATTGTCTTCAACCTGTTTTGCAACAGACTCGCCTTAAACTGACCTTGTTTATCCGGATTGATGCAGCACGCGACATATTCCTTCCCCATTCTTTCGGAATAACCTGGAGAGGTAGTTTCAATACGTGCTAACTGTTCTGCCGTTTTCAGCCGGGCCAGAAAACCTCTAGATGCGCCCTGACTTCCATTGGATATTTTTTTCAGAATCAACAGATCTCTTCGTCTGGCCCAGTGCGCTATCTTTGATTTTTGTTCAGGAGTGCCATGGTGAAACAAAAAGAAATGAAAATCGTCAACATTCCGCCCCAGTTGCAAGTCACCCACCATAAGAGGGATTGTAAATTCACGAAACGTTCGGGGCAGTAGGTCCGCTATTTCTTCAAAATGCGAATCTGATGGATTCGCCTCACAGCTATTAATCATGGATTCAATAAAACGGCATATAGCTATGTGATCACCACCTTGTAATATCTCCAGCAGTCTGTGCCATAGAGGGTTTTTATCTTTTTTATTTTTCAATACATGATAGTTATCAATGAGCTGATCCAGGGTGACATTTTCTTCTTCCAGATGGCGACCATGGTGTCTCAGTATTCGTACAATATCAGCATTCTTCCATTGTCTGGTCAACGTAACAGGATTCATCACTTCGTATTTACTGAGCAGGGTGACCAACTGGGCATTCCAGTCTCCGTGATCGTACTGATAACACAGGTAACGTCCCACATTTTCAGAGCTGTCGTGTTTATTGAGCCAGGTGACAGGCATCAGGGACAATTCAGTTTCTCCCGGTAGCAGGTTCCTGTCGAATAAATATTGATAAATCTCGTCCAGGCTTTTCCAGAGTTTTCCGGCGAGTGGTGTATCATAGGCCATCAGGATATTACCGAGAGCTCCCCTGGAAAAGTCATGATGAATAAGCAGGTAGAGAAAATAGCCATCCAGGGCCAGATTGTCTTTTTTTCCTTCAACCGTCTGTGCCGTTTTATTGGCCAGACTCCTGAGTGTCCTGATGGCATCATGCTCATTCTGGATACACCGATAAACCAGTTGTTGTATATCTTCAGGAAAACGCCTGATAAGGCCTTCGGTATCGACTGTTTTTAGGGAAGGCTCCTGGGAAGATCTGACCTGGGCCAGGCTGCTGGTGGCTATGTTTCGGATAGCTATGTTTCAGATAGCTGCATTCGTTTGAATGTTTTCACCAACTCTGGAAAAATCGATGGGATTTCGTACCCTGGACACCTGATAGCGGAAAGCCAGCTCTTCACCCTGATTAATATCCCGATCTGCAATAGCCACTATTATAATGGAATGGTCATCAACCAGTTCAGGCGCAAGGCTGAGTTTTTTGAAAGCATGAGGAGAATCACTGAGATGTTCTGTATTTGCGACAGTTTCCAATTTTACATTTGGATGATCTGAGTGGTTAATCAAACGTAGATTATTGCCGCCACAGCTGCCATCCAGACCCAGTTCGATTCCTGTGTTATAGAGACTGGCTCTGGACCACGCAATATGTACGTCGTTGTCTTGATAAATAGCTTTATCACCGCTGTTGTGCCAGATCACACAGTTCTGTTCCGTGTTATCCGCTGCAAGAACAGACGCTTCACTGGTTGGTCGGGATGTCTCCTTACGGTACATCATGCGTCCTTTATAAAAACCAATGATTTCTCCTTTTTTGAAGGGTCTGGTGGCTCGGGAACCGAGCTCTCCGGGAACAATATCTGAGCCTGCTTCATCAACTCTGGTATTGGTTCTCAAGCGCCGGGACAATTCCTGCAACGGTTCAAAACTATCATAGTCTTTCAGGAAGAATTCATTCAGGGTATCCGTGCGTTTGGGGGTTCTGGCGTACAGAGAAGGTGTCGGTTCTCTGATGGTTGAAACTTCCTATTCTGAGGGATCAATCGTAGAACCTTCGAAACGCTTTTTTTTTATAGCAGCATGTTTTACAGCAGCATGTTTTACAGCAGCATGTTTTACAGCAGCATGTTCTACAGCAGCATGGCTTGCATCAGCTTGAGTAGAAGCCGGTTCCTGAAGCGGCCTTTTACGGGGATTAAGTGGTGGCGTGCCGGAGGTCGAGTCCATTCGAGTTCCGTTATCAAATTGATCTATTAACTATATACCCAAAATATTTAGAGATGCAGCTAATAACCCTGCACCTTCAAAGGCGACGGGTATAACTTCAAATTTCATTGCTTTAGAAAATTACTGTCCAGCCGGCAGAATTCAAGAATCATCAGGCTTACTGCGCCATAAAAACCAAAATCATCAAATTTTCCCGCATCGATACGCCACTCTGGCAGCCAGTTCAGTAACAGTTCATCCAGGCATAATTGCTGAATATTGATACCAGCCTCTTTTACGGCCAGATTGCCCATGAAGTCGAGAATAATGGCCAGATGGTCTGCAGGCTCCTTAAACTCTTCAGAGCGGGCAAAGCCATTGTCACTGAGCAACTGCAACATTCTGTGATGAGGCTCCTGCATCAGCAGGCCATCCTTGCCAAGGTACACAGAGGCATAAGGCAGAGCGCCCTGTTTGCTATTGCCGAGAAACAGTTTTGCGTAATCAGCAGCCAGTTCCAGCTCTACATCCTCACGGACTCTGAGACCATCAATGGCCTGTTTGGTTAAGCTGACGGCATTGACCAGTTCATCTTCATCCGCAAGCGCCTCAAGAAACAGGTTTACATCATTGCTGAACAACATATCCAGTTGCTTCTTACCCAGCTCTTCCGCCATCAGACTGGAAAGCCACCAGTAAACCTGGGCACGATTCTGGGAAGTGGAGGGTTCTATTTCAATAGACATGGGGTATTCCGGTTTGAATCAAAGGTAAAACAGCTGACTATTCGGGATCGGATACAGAAGTATTGTAATACCAATCAAAGTTTACAACGTCGTTATCTGTGATTGAAGTAACCCGAATCAGGTGCCAATACACCTGAATCCGGATTGCTGATGAATCAGGCTTTAACTTCCCCAGGGCCGTCGAAAGCCGTTACCTTCTGAGCTGGACCGGTGTATTTTTCGATCTCCACCAGTGTTGTGTGGGCTGTAGTGGCCTGAGCCAGCTTAGAGCTGCGCATATCATTGGTCAGCACATTGGGATCGCCGTTTTTACAGAGACTGCCAATTTTTCCCCCTTCAGCAGGGTCATACCAGGCACCTTCAAAAATACGAATGACACTGGATTTGAATCTGTCGCTGATCACTGCTCCTGCAAGCACCTGTCCACGATCGTTAAATACCCGAATCACATCGCCATCTTTAATGCCGCGTTTTTTTGCATCTGCAGGGCTGATAAAAACAGGCTCACGACCTGCAACTTCATAGGACTCACGAAGTCCCCGGGCGGCATTAAGCTGTGAATGAACCCGATCTTTAGGGTGACATGATTGCAGGTGCAGAGGGTATCTATCTGAACCTTTACCACCATGGGAACGCTCGAACGGCTCAATCCAGGTTGGGTGTGCCGGACAATCCTCATAGCCAAGTTTGGCGATTTCTTCTGAATAAATTTCAATAAGACCCGTTGGGGTACCAAGGGCTTCCAGTTCAGGTTCTTCACGGAATTCAGCATGACGAACCCAGAGATTTTCTGAAGCCTTATCGAATTCCACATAACCCTCACCTTCCCAGAACGCTTTGAAAGCAGGCATCTTTATACCTTTTGCTGTGGCATCGCCCTTGGCCTGAGTATAGAGATGCTTCAGCCAGGCCATTTCATCACGCCCTTCGGTGAAGGTATTCTCCTGCCCGAAACGTTTACAGAGATCTTTGAAAATATCAATATCATTCCGTGCTTCAAACTGGGGTTCAACCAGTTTGTGCATGGCAATAATCCCTTTGCGGGAATGGTTGCCATAAACGTCGATATCATTACGCTCGTACGATGTAGTAGCAGGTAAAACAATATCAGAGAAACGACAGGTTGCTGTCCAGTGATGATCAATGGCAATGGTGGTTTCAAGATTCTGCCACCCTTTCAACATCTTGTTTCTATCCTGCTGATGATGGAACGGGTTACAGCCGGTAAATATGGCCATTTTAATGGCTGGCAGTGTTACCTTACGACCATTGAAGTCTATAACCTTACCTGGTTCCAGCATGGAATCAACAAAACGGGCTACCGGAATGGTGCTGGAGTATGGACCAAAGTCACCATTATATTTGGGCTGACCATTGGGAGCGCTACCGGTAAAGCCGCTCACTCTGGCGCCTTTACGGGTAGGAGTACCGGCACCATTACCGCCTTTATGATATAGCTTTCAGATTGTTTATACTGAAATCCATCCCGTGCTATCGCCCTGCACTACCCCTATAGGACCTCAAAAGTACAAAAGTTAAAACATTAACCGTGATATGACTTGTAATTACAGTAATTCTTCCGTATCTGTAGCACAGTTCGCCATGATAGTATCCTGCCAGCGTTGCATAAAGCAGATAACTCATTGAAGGATATGGACAGAGTAAATGAGCTGCCCCAAACCACATTGAGCAGAATGCATTAGCTGAGTGTCTTGCTATCAAGCGGTTTTGCTGAGTATTTTCAGATGTATTAACTAGCCTATTATATATAAACGAACAAGCTAGTGGCTGTAAAGTCATACGATATAACGCTTCTTCCATAGCAGCACCCAAAGTTACGCTGCATAGCGTAGATACTCCTGTACCTAAAGAGCCCTCATCTGGATCTGGGAATAGTATCTCACCCAATAAAAACAATACACCTCCGAACATAATCCCGATACAGATACTTTCTTCAATCTCTCTATTTGAAGGAATGAGATCATCATCATCTGAAAAAATATTGCAGCTGATAAAAAGTGTCAAAAATATAACTGAAAGTTTTTTCATTTTCTTGAATCCGTGAGTTCACGACGATTGAATTGGCTAAAAACTCAGTAATCAGCCTTCAAACTTACATTCACTACCCATTCTGACATTTCCCCAACCCTTGCAGTGCAAGGTTTTTAGAATTTTGCGGTCTTGTCATAGCACCCATAAAATCATTTTTCCGAATAACTTGAAAACTGTTATCTGTAAGCCCGCCTTACCATGCAAATGGGCACACAGAACTCGCAAAGAATCCCCACCCTCACCAGCAGTGAGGAGCTTTTCTCTTTCATATGCTTCAACCCTGAATTGCTCCAAAATTAGAAATAAATTGACCGATACGTTTTCCCCATGACGGCGATGGTCGTCGACTGCTCTTCATTGATTCCCACTACAAATTTTTCTGAGCCATTAATCGTCAGTACATGAATGCAGGGCGATAGCATGGCATGTACAAATGTACTAAGTTTTCATCAATGTAATGCCAGCCAAAACCAAAGCCGCCACCGGGTAGACCAATCTGTCCGGTCATGGCAGACAGAACCACCAGCATCCAGGCCCACTGTTCACCATGATGCATTCTCTGTACACACCAGCCACCGATAAACTGAGTACGCTCTTGTGCAAAACTGCGTGCCAGTTCTTTAATGGTGTTTGCAGGAATACCACAGATAGCACTGGCCCATTCAGCAGACTTGGGCTGTTTATCCGATTCACCGGTGAGATAAGGCACAAACTTGTCGAAACCTTCACAATAGTCATACAAGAAGTCTTCGTCGTATAACTCTTCGGTGTACATGCAGGGCGATCTCATTTGGCACTAACTTTCTCTGTTTGGCTAATTATTCAGCACACAAAAGTACCAAAATAAGCCTAATTTCCTGTACTTCTCAAAAATTCAGTTTTTAAAGCTAGCTTTTTGAATATGCAACAGGATTGGTGTTTGTCAAATGAGATCGCCCTGGGTGTACATGGTATGTGCCATGGCCAGCATCAGGGGAACGTCAGTCTGGGGGTTGACAGCCAGCTGCTCAGCACCAAGGAAAGACTGGGTTTCAGATACCACTGGATCAATACTGATCGCTTTAATGCTTCCGTCAGCCACTTTTTTCTTCAGGTCATGATAATAACCGTAAACATCGTGATCGGGTGTACTCCACCCTGCCTGAAGGTTTTTGATGGGATCAGATCCCCAGAAGACGACATTCTTTGCATTCTTCAGAACCAGAGGCCAGGAAGTCTGCTGGCTGTAAACTTCGGTTGAACCCACTACCCTGGGAAAAATAACCTGGGCTGCACCAGTGGAATAATCACCGACTTTCTTAACATAAGTACCATGAAGGCCTATGGCTCTTTGCATGGCAGCAATGCAGTTATGGTAGGCACCATTGGCCTTCCAGCCCGTGTGGCCAGCATACAGTCCAGATGGGCCATGGGTTTTCTGAACCCGCTCCAGTTCCTCGTAAAAGAAGTCCAGGGCCTGATCCCAGCTCACACGAACAAATCGGTTATCACCACGCTGGGTGGTATCACTGTTATGCCGCTTCTTCAGCCAGTCCAGACGCACCATCGGGTAGCGAATGCGTGCCGGAGAATACAGGTCATCACGAATCCCCATTAGCATATTGCTGGGAAACCGGTCTTTTTCAAAGGGTTTGATGCTGGTTAATTGTCCATTTTCAACACGGACCCGAAATGCTCCCCAGTGAGAGGCATTGGTTTTGTCCATCAGCGTGTTTTTCTCGCTGGCATGGGCTGTGCCAACCAGTAGGCTTGGACCGATCATTCCGGCTGCAGCCGTTGAAAGCATGCCCCCTAAAAAACGACGACGGTTCACTGTGACGGTTTTACCGCTCATTAATTTCACTCCGTGTTTTTCTGTCTTTAAATACATAAATAAAAAATGCTTTTTGTTTATGCACTTGTCTCTTGTCGTTGTTTGTCGTCTTAATTCAAATCATTCCAATTTCGAGCTGAAGCGCTGAAGTGCTCTTCAGCCCGAAATTAAATCAGTGAGCCTTATTACCCGCTGAATCAGCCCCATGGGTCTGCAGATATTTAAGAAGGGTTCGTTCTTCTCTCTTGTTCATGTCCACAAAACTCATCATGCCTTTCAACTGGGCAATCCATTCTGTTGAACTGAAGTGATCTACATCTGGCGCACCATGGCATTGGGTACAAGTGCCCAGATAGAGTTCTTCTGAGTATTCCCAGATAGGCTTTATATCCCCCAGTAGATTTTCATTGCGAATCCAGACACTGGTACTGACTCGTTCCCAGCGTCTATTTGCATCGCCAACAGTGACAGACTCAAGAACGTCGACTTTTCGAGCCTGTGACCCTTTCAGGGTGGCGGCAAAGATGCGCTTACCCGCTTCGGTGGTAAGTACACGACCACGACCTTTGGTATCTCGCCAGCCGGTAATCTCGATATTGAGCATGTCATCGGAACGATCAAGCACCTTGATTTCAGTGGCTGGCAATAATTTTCCTACTGACTTGCTGGCTTCCCGGTTTTTATACATTGGCATTTCAGTGAGAGAAAATAGCTTCTCTGACTTAACCGGCTCGGCCGCTTCTTTTTCCAGTTCTTTGTAGGCTTTCCGGTAGCCACCACTCATATCCGGCATTTCATGGGCAATACCCTTATGGCAGGAAATGCAGGTTTGATTATCCGTAGCCGCCTCTTTCATCTGTTTTGCAGCCGTCACTGACTGTAACTTGTGATCCATTGCTTCATAGCTATGACAGCTACGGCAGCTGGAAGAGTCATTATTTTCCATTCGATTCCAGACCCGCTGCGCCATTTCCAGGCGTTTATCTTCATAGAGTTCGGGTGTATCGATGGCTTTGGTAATGAAGTGCTGATAAACATCATTCGACGCTTGAATTTTTCGAACGATCTGACCACTGATTTCCTGAGGCATGTGACAGTCAGAACATCCGGCACGTACACCGATGGCATTTTGATAGTGAATGGATGCCTTATACTCTTCCAATGGCTGCTCCATGGTATGGCAGCTTGTACAGAATTCGGTTGTACCGGTGATCTGGAATGTTTTATGAGTGATAAATGTCAAAGCCAGAGCCGCAATAGCACCTGCAATCAAAAGACCAAGTACCGGTTAACGTCCTGTTGGACTGGTAAGGAAGTTCCAGAGTTTTTTCATGAGTAGTTCAGATTTGAGCCAGAGTTTTTCAGTACTGTCACTCTATCCGGATGATGTGAACCACTCTGCCAGTTGATGTGAACAGCCAATGAAAGAATGTGAAAAAATACGAACAGCCCGCTTGTTAAAAAATCATCTAAAGTGATCGGGATATCTGATTCAGACAGAACGTTCCCCTGAGAGCCTGATCGGGGATAGCGTCCGTAGAGAGGATCGTAGAAAGTTTTCAGATCAATTAGTTATGACCACAACAGGACAGACTGTTCTCGGTCAGGCTCTCAGGTATGATGCCTGCCGTTGTTTCCAGCTGGAGTATCACGATGCTTGATTCTCGCTTGTTATCCTTCTTATTCGTTTCATTCCTGTTCATAACGGGCTGTGCCTCTGACAGCACCGGCAGTAAAAGCCATAGCACTGCTTCTGTTAACCTGAAAACACTGGCGTTCACGGTTGTTCATACCAATGATAATCACGGAAAGTTCTGGCGAAACAAACGCGGTGAAATGGGCATGGCAGCCCGGAAAACATTGATAGATAGAATCCGGACTGAAGTAACAGAGCAGGGTGGTGGCATTCTGGTGCTGTCTGCCGGGGACATTAATACCGGAGTGCCCGAATCCGATATACAGGAAGCAGAGCCGGACTTCATCGGCATGAACATGATTGGTTACGATGCCATGACTATTGGCAACCATGAGTTCGACAACCCGTTACCTGTCTTACTGAAACAGGAAAAGTGGGCCGAATTTCCTTTCCTGTCAGCCAATGTTTTTGACAAGAAAACCGGAGATTCGCTGTTCGAGCCATTTATCATTAAAAAACTGGAAGGGGTTCGTGTCGCCATCCTCGGACTGACCACTGAAGATACTGAAACACAGACACTGGAAGAAAATATCCGTGGCCTGCGATTTGAAGATGCTGTTGACACCGCTGCATTCTGGGTACCACGGCTTAAACAGGATGAAAAAGCCGACATCGTTATTGCCCTGTCTCATATGGGACACTATCCCATGGCACGGCACGGCTCCAATGCCCCTGGTGATGTCTCCCTGGCCATTGAAATTGATGGTGTTGATATTATCGTGGGTGGACACTCCCAGAGTAAATTGCTCAGGCCGGATATTAAAAACAGTACTTACATATTACAGGCCTGGGAATGGGGCAAATATGTTGGTCGTGCCGATTTTATCTACCAGTACATTGAACAGCCCGATGGAACCCATGAAAACGGTCTTCTGAAAATGGTCAATTACCGTTTGATTCCAGTAAACCTGAAACATGAAAAAATCATTCATGGACAAAAACAGCTGGTCACCATTGATCGGGAAATTCCGGAAGATCCTGCCGTGCTGGCGGCCCTGAAACCCTTTCAGGAAAAAGCCAGCCAGCTCATGAATCGCAAGGTAGGCGAATTGGACAAAACCATGTCAGGAACCAGAGACAAGGTTCGCAGTGCTCCGGCGGCAATGGGCAACCTTATTGCCCGGGCGCAGATGGAAAAGGCCAGGGCTGACCTTGCGGTCATTAATGGTGGAGGTATTCGAACCGGCTTGAATGCCGGTGTGATAACCCAGAAAGATATTCTGAAGGTACAGCCTTTTGGCAATATGGTGTGTTCAGTGGATCTGACCGGGCGGGAACTGAAGAATTACATTGAAGATATTGCAGCCATCAAGCCGGGCAGTGGCGGTCTGGCTCATTTCGCCAATGTGAAACTGACAATGGCTGGCGACAAGCTGGTCTCTCTGGAAGTTGGCGGTAAGCCCCTGGATATGACGAAAAAGTATCGTCTGGCTGTGAATGCGTTTTCTGCCGGGGGAGGAGATAACTGGCCTGAACTGGATGAAAACCCCAGTTTTATCAATACAGGCTATACCGATGCGGTGGTTCTGACAGAATTCATCAAAAAGAACTCGCCCGTGAAATACAGAAATTTTCAGCCACGGGGAGAAATAGTCAGAAAATAGGGTAGTGGGTTAAACCTGTTAAATTGCATGAGTATCAATCCCGAATTCCAATTTATTTATCAAAAGACCAATCACGATATCGTGCATTTTCTCTGATTTTGAAAAGCAAATTGTTTTACGAGCTAAACGCTTAATTCTAGCCCTGAAGTTGAGGTTTTTTCTCTCAATTTTTTGTGTATTTGTTTTCCCTACAACATGCTCTGCTGGATTAAGATGCCGATCATATGCACCCCAATTATCAGTATAAAATCTCTTTATATTAAATGGAGCGAGCAGCTCTTTTAGAGTCTTAAATACCTTGTCAGTTCGCTTTCCAAAGGCATAAGCAAGAACCGTATTGGTGGTATGGTCAACTGCGTGCCAAAGCCAGCGCTGGTTAAATTTACTATTAACAAATGACCATTGCTCATCAAGCTCTGCCTCTTCGCAGGCAGGCTCTAGATGTATATTATACCATTTCCGAATTCTAATTATGCTATTGCGCTGCCTTTTCAGACTCAGATCCTGCGTTGGAGTTCCTCGCCATAGCTACGGCTATGACTCGTCACTCCGCCTTGTCTCTGAGTCTGAAAAGCCATGCTCATAACGCATATTAGAAACCGGCAATGGTATTACTCTCATCTCCAAGCTCCATTGTGCGGATATTAGGATTAACTTTGATTAAGCCTTTTTCTTTTTTTTAAGGTGTTTATGACGGGTGTGCTGCCTGATTAATGTAACAAAAGAAGGTTGTGTGCAACCGGATATCCGTAACGGTTCATCTTTGACCAGAATTCATCCCAATATCCTGTTGAACAGACAAGAGCTCTTAAAGTCAGCAGCATGGATGCACCTTGCTCTTTCCAACGCATTCCTGAACGACACATTCGTTGCTTAACCAATGTCTTGCATGCAGCTTCCGTTACACCGGAACCTATCGGTAATTTTTTCTCCAATGCTTCTGGGTAAATCATTTGTTGCCAGTGATTTTTAAAATAGGTTCTCGCCTTGAGCAGTTTTTCCAGCGAGGCGGTTCGATTATTGCCTGGAGACACTTTCTCTAATTCTCGATGTAACCGTTTAGCTTCACCTTCATTGTGCTTGAGGTTATGTAATTTCTCTTTCAGCCAGGCATGCAGGGCGATCTCATTTGACAAACACCAATCCTGTTGCATATTCAAAAAGCTAGCTTTAAAAACTGAATTTTTGAGAAGTACAGGAAATTAGGCTTATTTTGGTACTTTTGTGTGCTGAATAATTAGCCAAACAGAGAAAGTTAGTGCCAAATGAGATCGCCCTGGCCAGGCATGGCGTTCACCGGTCAGTTTTTTCCCCGGATACAGGGCTTCGGCTGCTTCAGCGACATACTCGGAGACATGATAAAAATCCAACACACTATAAGATGTAAAAGGCTCAAGAAAGGTCCAGTTATCAGGTGCACCATCCGCAACACCTACGTAGACGGCATCAGGGAAGCGCTCTTTGACTTTGCGAATTTCTCCTGAAAAACGAGCAATGAAGGTTTTCTTTCCGTACTCGGGAGCGGCTGCGCAATACGAGGTGTAAAGACGTTCACCCTCATCGTCATACAGCGTAATGGTTCCACACATAGCGATTCTGTAACCTTCATAATACAACAGGTTAACGCCATCAAGCCCTATAGCGACAGTAGTAACCGGCCTGGGTAATTCAGGTATGACGTATGTCCATTTTTCTTCTTTGATTTGAGCGACACTACCCACCACGTCAGCGAGATCCCGAAGTGTTGCACGACTGCTCTTTCTGCCATGATTTTGCAAGAGATCCTGCTCAACTTGCGGAGCGGCCATCTGTGCGTATTTCCAGCTCACCATGCGCGCAAAAGCCGGTGTGGAATTGACAATAATTCGCGCATTTTGATCCAGAGGACAAAACGTTTTACCTCCTTTATTACTCTGATATACGTTGCGAGCGACCTTTACGGCTCCCCATGGAGTCTCATAAACCTTAGGTTCTTTTTTGCGTTTACAGCTCATACGGACAGATCCCATTGTGATAGGTGATCCATCTGTATCCATACATTCCAACTGCTGGCCTGATGCCAGTACTCCGGCTTCATTGAGTTCAGTCTGAAGCCGATCCTCAAACTCCAGCATAGAGTGACCATGTTGGATAGTGATAAGGATTTGGGTTTCCTGATTTTGTGTTGAGAGGATGCAAGCGGACATAGTAGAAAACTTTATGTTAAGACTATCGTAAAAATAGTTCATATGACCTGACTTGGCTCACATTAATTAGGCTGAACACCCTTTATGACAGTCGTTTTACTAATACCCAACACCCTCCCTGTATCCCTTACGCCACTGCCATTAATTGCCATCTCAACGATTTTTTCCTTAACTCCAGGCTCGTAGGCTTTGTAACGATATTTGAGCATGAACGTTTTAACATGGCAGTCAATATTACAACACAGGTAGCGCGGTACATTATGGGCGCTAACACCGATGTATTTGATGTTTTGGCTGTCACAAGTACTACAGCGTACTATTGAAGAACAAGTCATATTTAACTCGCTAGCAATACGTCTACTGTCGTATTATAGCTGACTTTTCGGAACCTACAGGTTTAACCCACTACCGCAGCTTTGTGAAATGCGTAACCATGATCCACCAAAAGCATAGCCGGATAGGGAAAATTATTGCCTTAAATGGTGACGTTAAAGTGGTTAGTAGAATGGTTACTTTTTACCCTTACCTTTACCTCTGGAGCCCTTGATAGCCTTGCCGTCAATTGGAATGATCTCAGTATCACCATCAGGTATATCAAGTGCCTCAGGATAAGCAGATTTCACCCACCGGGTGAAGCATTCCTGAAACTTATTCGGATCGAGAATACAAAAAATTCGGTAAAAGGTATCGTGCGACGGGATACCATTTGGGAGCTTAAGGAATGAACGAAACCAGTCTTCTTTTTCTTCACCATACTCCTGCATTTCTTCCCATGTATCTGCGTTACAGATAATGGCACAGACGGCAATCACAAGGATATCGATAAAGATGTGGTCGCAGGAGTTGGCACGCTTACGCGGATCAGTTAATTCGTTGAGATATGTCATTAAGGGAGCAGGTTTAATAGGCATCAGACGTAAAATTGCGGTATTCTACAACCTATTGACACCGGAGCATAAGTCCTATTCTGCTCCCAAATGAGAATGATTATTCTCGTGCGTAAGCCCTGTACCCTGAAGGACATGCTCAAGCAGTTGTGGTCGTATACTTTCAAAGGCTGTACCTGAAAATTCGGCAGGAGGCTCAAAAATGATCAGCCAACCTGCGAAAGGGCTATTCTTTATTTGTTCTTTTTTTGATCAGACTTGTGAATTTCCTTGGATACGGTCCACATTTTGACCAGGTTAGGTTCCCCTGCTGAGTTGTATCCCCGTGTTTTTGTGACCTGATTTACTTGCAAGCCATACTCTTCTTCCAGTCTTTTCTGTACATCCCGGGAAGCCAGCAGTTCCTGTGTCAGCGTTCCTGTGGGAGGCTGGTATTTGTGTCGTGCTACTTGTTCAGCCTGTGCTACAAGCCGTTGCCTGACCCGAGGATTGTTTATCAGAAACTTGTCCATCAAAGTCATACCCTCTGGCAACGGAATCTGGTGAAGCTGATGATCAGACAGGGGTTTGATTCCAGCCATCCTGACAATCTCCCTTCGAACATTGTCATTCAGCCGTTGATCCATAGCCGTACAGGCACCCGGACATTGCTCAAAGTGGCGTTTCAGTATAGGGTTAAGCCGATCCAGAGAAATCAGGCCATGGGTAGAGGCATAATCCTGTTCACGCAAATTTTTTGGTGCTGCTCCACCACTGACTGAGGCAAGGGCCAGAGCATTCTCCATCAGTTCATAAAAGTCATTCATGAAGTCCTGACTCTCTATCAGTTCTGGATCGAGATCGAGGCAACGGCTATCAAAGACCGATTTGTCTGCAGGTTGCCCTGTGATATCAGGCCTTGGAAAGCAGCGGGGAACCGTAGTTACCCGTGTGATATCAATCGCGTCAGGCAAACGCAATAAGCGGCGCAAACAGCGGTCATGCTCGGAAACTGCCGGGTTGTCATCTGCTGTGTAGCCAGGCGGGATATCCGACATGATATCAACATTTTTATTCATTAACGCATCAGCCACTGCGTTCACAGTTTTCTCAGGAAAACTCGAGCGGAGCATGTCCTTCCTGAACAGATCTGCCGCCCGTTTTTCCTCTACGGCTTTGTCCTCAACCTCAGCCACGACGTCATGGTAAAGCATACCCAGAGGCAAAATGCTCTCAAGATCCGGGTAAATCTGAAACAGTTCTCCGTATTTTTCAGGGCTGTGTTTGCACAATAACGCGCTCAAAGCCTGGTTTATCCGCATGGTTCGTACGACATGATCGACACCATGATTACTTCGCTGTGTTGATGAATTCTGAGTTGATGAAAGCAGTCTGGGTACTACCTGCCGGGGATGCAACCGGCGGTAATAGTGGTTCAGTACTTTTTCAGCCAGGTTTTCAAGGCGTTCGTTTCTGTCGACTTCAAGAGGGCTCAGTTCAAAGAGTTTTGATAGAACAGGTGGTATTTCCATCTCCGTGGCGTCTTTGTGTCTGACTCCCTCCCGCTCCAGCAGTTTCAGCTGCGTTCTGTTTTTTATTGCTTTTTCAGTCTTCATTAGTCCTGAAAAATAAGCGGCAGACTCTTGATTATTTTCAGTGCAGGCATCCAATATGTCATTAGAAATGCCCCCCCCCTCTCCCAGAAAGCACTCAAGAATAAATTTATAGACAGACCGGTGTTTTGAAGAAATAAGTTCTTTTGAACTCTGTTTAAATGCGCCCTCTGCCATTTTATCCAGAAACGAACAGGTATATTGCCTTACACACTGTTTGATCAAAGGTGGGGCTATAGTCATGAATGCAAAAGGAGCAGAAAAGGCAATATACCAAAGACAGTAAACACAATCTTGGGGAGCTTTAAAATCAACAGCAGCTCCGTGGTTCAATAACGTAAGGCAGCAGTCTGGGTTTCTCCGTACATCGTCAGAATTGACAGAATATGCAGCCAGGTCAGTACCGGCCGGAAGCAGCGTCAGGACTGGACTGTTGTGCTTTTTCGACTCTTCCGTTAATCGAGTATTCAGCAAGATGTCTTTTTGTTGTTGACTTAACCTCATATCTCTGACGGGAGGGTAAATTTGAGCATGAGTCTGTGTTTTATCGATCCCCAGCATGTGCACCAATGAAACCATCCTGACTTCAGGACCCAGACTGAAATAATTCGAGATTAGCTTCAAAAAGCCCACTCCGGAATGAGCCCCAAGATCAATCAGTTTCTTTACCGCACACAATGGCTCATTGCTTCTGACTGCGTTAATCAGTTTCTGGTTCTGCCTGAATGAAGGGGTTTCAACCAGCTCATCAATAAAGTGGCCATGTTTGATAAGGCGGGTTAAAGTCTCCTGGGCTCCAAGGGCCCATAAGGCACTCGATAAAGCTCTAACATTAAAGCCGGACGCCAGACACCACTGCTGTATATTTTTGATAGTTTGCTCTAAGCCCTTGTCCAACTCTTCATTTGAAAGAGCTTCTTCTATGTAAAATACTTCCGCAACAGAACCGCCGTGAGTGTTATAAAACATCAGGGGAAGTTTCCTTTCCAGAATACGTTCCAGATTTTTTTTAGCCTGAAGTGTTCTTAGTAAGTCGGGTTCCTCGTTGTTTTCATCGGGTATCAATAACATCGTATTGTAAATAACCACTGCCAGAATATCTTTTTCCCGGTAGCCGGAGAAAATAACCTCACACCCACCAAATACCTCCATTTCCTCCATGCCAAAATATTGTTCCTTTGGCTTCCCATCCCGGTAAGAGCCGTCGACCAAAAAATGCCCAGACGTTCTTTCTGGATAGGCAGAAACTCTACGTTTATCCATCTCCTCTAGTTTAAGGATCAGCTGATCAAGGGCAGGAGGAAGGCATTTCGCTTTTCTCTTTTCTCTGTCACAGGGATCCATATCAGCAGAGGTGCCCGCATCTTTTTTATAGGGGTAAAGCACCTCAAGCTCTGAAACATCAATGGCTATGGTGAGTTCCGATGTAGTACTTTCAGGTGGCTGGGGTAATCCTGGCAGAATCAGGGTTGCGGGACGGGGGGCAGGTAGAGGGGCTCGCAAATAATCCTGCTCCCTCATCGTTCTGAAATTCCCTTCCTTCCCTTCAGTTTCTAATATGATTGTGCGCATCGCCAATCTATTGTTTTTTACTCTCTCGAAAAATTTCTGGCATAGACTATTTAAAGGTTTTGTTTCTAACTTCATTATTTTTGCGACTGCAGAAGAGGGGGCTGTTGGCGCACACCTCGTTCCTTTCTTTTCATCAGCCCTTGTCACAACTTCCGCATCTGTCTTTGCCAACTTCGTTGCTGTTGGTGTCCTACTAGTGATTTCTGACTGGTTTGCTGCTGAAGTGGGTTCATAGTTAACTGATGCAGTTGATTTTTCATCTCTATCAGAAGTTGTCCCCATATGCTTCACTGAATATGTCAAAGTACTGGTTGATCTGCTATTGCTTCCATACCGTCTGGTGGAACTCGGCCTGATCTTCAATTCATCATCAGATTCCGTCACCAGCCAAACCTCATCACTCTCCAGCTCAGGATCACCAATATTGGTCCGCACAGGCGTTGGCACTGGCACAGTGGTCGAAGACATCAGCCGCCTTATTAATACATCTAATTCATCTGTGATCGTCGTCACCACCTTAACGGCTTCAGTAGGCGCTGGGTCAATCTCGGTAAACTCATCATCCATGCTACTGGTTGACGTTGACAGCAAATTCACCGTCTCAATCGTTTCCGCCAGCAGCGTCATGGTTTCTCGGTTAACCCGCGACAACGCCGGTGTCTGATCCACCACAGGATGGCCGGTATATAAAGTAGCGAGCGTTGGCGTTGGCTCTACCTCTTCTGTTGAAATAAACCGCTCTACAACACTGAAAGCGCTGGAGCCTTCCAAGGTGTTCAACGTCAGTGAAGGCAATACAACACTGCTTAAACCATCATCATTGTCTTCATCCCGCTCCAGATGATCAGGATTCAGCTGCAACAGCCTGATACCGTCAGGGCTGATCTGAACCGCTGGGGTGTGGTTCTTATGCATAGTGCAATGCAAGTCTTCAAAACAGGACGCTTCGGTATACCTGCCCGACAACTGCCCCGCAAAAAAAGCTACGGACTCTTCCTGAACCACCACGTTCATGCCGTTGATCTTGCCCTCAATCACCGGCAGTGGCGCAGACTGCACAACCAAATCCTGAGCACAGGCCAATCGCACCAGTAGCCCAGCCAGCAGGGTCAGGATGTATATAAAAGAAGAAGGGCTCATAAGGCAGCGAAACTGTCCTCAACTGTGTAAGCCCGCACAGTATAGATCAGCGCTCACTGCTACACATTAGGGTCCGTTGCAAACTAACACTCGATTCTGCAGTTTTTAAAGTTTGACGAAGAATGATTCTTGTGAACGATTGAACCAGTCTACTACTGTGACTTCTGTACCAAGCCTAGCGAATTCCCTGAGCTGCTCAGCCTGCTGTTCATTATCATCATAACCATCAGCCGTCAGAACCTTCAGGTTAACTTTCAAACGACGAGACTGGTCTACCATGCCGTAGTTCACGCTGATCCAGTAAGAATCTTTCATATGGGGATATAAAGCACAGAGTCGCCAGGCACGATGGCTCGCCATCAAGGGAGATATGATGGTCTTTCGTCTATGACTAAAATCAAAGGCGACATCTGAAACCTGCAGTGCCCATTGAGCGGCTAAAGAAACCGGAAGCAATAACAGTGCAATAAAAATAGAGATAACTTGTCGTGTCATAAATTTTGATAGACTCGGGGGAGCAGCCTGAGCAATATTAGCCGCCTGTTATTTTCTCACAATTGCTATTAACCCTGATGTTCACACTGCAAAAACGCTTTCCCTGTCTCCATCCACCTATAGGAGGCATTGGCGGTAAACTCTTGCTGTCATTTTCGGTTATGGCACTGTTATCCCTCGCCATGGGGTTGATTGCATGGGCTGGATTCGGAGAACTGTCTGAAAAAGAACGGCAGGTCAGCGCACAGGCTGTACCTGACCTGGTGACTGCACGACAATTATCTGATCTGTCATCCCGGATTATTTTTTCTGCCCAATCTCTGGCTGATGCGGAAACGAATCGGGAAAGGCTGGAAAAAGGGCGTTATCTGTCAGCGTCCTGCAAGAGCCTGGGGGTTTTGTTATCTGAATTTTCCAGCTATTCCTATGGCCGGGAAATTTTTGATGAACTGGGTAGCAATGCCCGGGAGATCATTAAAAATCTGGCGGTTATGGGTGAAAAGGTCGGTGAGCGCATTGAACTCGACACTCAATTAAAGCTGCGGCAGCAGGAACTGGAAAAAGCAGCCACTGCTTTTTCCAGACTGGCACGATCCCAGGTAGCCAATGCCGATGCTACGCTGATCGCCAATATCACCCGGCTCTACAATTTCTATCCTGCAGACAGAAATCCGGAAAACGTGTTCTCAGCTCTGGATCAACTGGTGGAAGTGGATGTGGATATGCTGGAACGGATGGTCACTCTGGAACTTCGTGCACATCGCGTTCGCTAACTTGTCAGTCAACTGGACACTGTGAACACTATTGCCGTTCTGGAAAAATTCAGGGTTCGTTATGAAGAATTCCTGTCAGGAATCAGCCCCCTGGTTTTCTGGATTGCCGACCCTGACAGGAAAAAAAACTGGAAACACAGCTGGGTATTCTGAATGGCACAAAGGACGCATTTTCTCTCGTGAAGCAGTTCATACTGCTCAAGCGTGAAATCGCCAGTCTTAACGAAAGCAATATCTACCTGTTTGCCCGTCAGAGTACGTACGTTGACGATATAGTCAATGAGTCAGAAGGAATATACCGGTCATTGCTGTTTCGGCGCATGTGCTTCAGGAAGATCAGCAACAGTTCCTGAAATCTGGTCTGAATGCCTGTCTGGGAAAACCTCTTAAGCTGGACGCCCTGGCAGAGAGCATCGCTTTGGTAATGGGTGAACGACAGGCTTTCAAATCAGAAAAAGATCGAGAAATAAATCCTGAGCCCGGAGATGCTTTGGTGGATAAAAAACAGCTGAATGGCGGTATTGAATTTTTGGGAAAGGATGCCGTTCTCAATATGTCCAGGCTGTTTGTAGATTCTACTGAAATACTGGTGAAACGTTTATCAGATCCGAAGAACACCGATCCGGTACAGCTGGGTAAATACGCCCACGAACTAAAGGGATCGGCAGCCAGTATGGGATTGATATCGCTATATAACCTGGTTGCAGAGATTGAAACATTAAGCCTGACAGGAAAAAATCCTGAATCTCTGCGCTGGTTATTAGCTGAATGCCACGGGCAGTCAATCATAGCTTTAAATAAGGCGTTGAGACTGGAATAGTGTTAAATTGCCTGCACTGAGTAAAACAATAAACGACGATAATCATGGATGTATTTACGCTAAAGGCGTCGTACAGAAACCACAGTTCATTATTGTGACGTAGTTCATATTTTATATTTATTTTTTGACAGTAAATTTTGAGTTCCGTAGTATTCGCGTTTCTTCAGGATTGAAGATTTTCTTTTTGAGACTAATATATATGGAGATAAAATAAATGAACCCTCCTCAGTTCCTCAGTTCCTCAGTTCCTCAGTTCCTCAGTTATTAATTGTTCTCGCGTTTGCAATATTTATGGTTGGATCCAATACTGCAAAGGCGAAAGAGCCTACCGCAACAACAACGTGCACCAATAGTTGTGTTATCAGTCACATGCCGGATGGCTCCATTAAAATCAGTGATTGCTGTGGTGGTCGGGTAACAACAGTCTATGGCGGGAAATCAAGAGAGAATTGATTCACTTGTTTTTATGGTGTGTATGTTTCTCACGTAGTTATTATTCTGTAGCCTTAGTAAAACTTATCAAGCAGGTGTGTGCCAGGTGCGATGTACTAGGTTTTGTTCAGGGCTGTTTACAATAAAGGAACTATAGATCATGAGGTGCAAGGCTTTAACGAAACTACTGGGTAATCTTGCTAAAGCCTTGCCAGAAAATACATGCAGTCTGGTTCTTCAAGTAACAGCGCTGAACCCGATCTGAGTCTAAAAAATTATAAGATCAGAGTTGAAGTGTTGATTCGGAAAGACTGAATTTCATGCAACTCCTCATTAATTATAAAAATATTTCAGGTGATATCGTGAAAATTTCCTTTGTTATTGCAATCATAATTGTTTTTTCATTTTTGGGATATTTTTTTTACTCAGCAGAAAGAAAACATGCTAGCAATTCTTTAGCAACTACCGGAAAAGCAAGCCAGAATTTTAGAGAAGCAGCAGATATAAATAAGGATGTTTTGACGGTTGCTAATGTTAACAAGATAGAGTCTGAAAAAACGGATAGTTCTATTATTGATAAAAAACATAGAGAAGGTGAGCCGTTATCTGTTAGTCAGGAGCATATTAATGCTAATAGCGGGTTGTGTGAAAATAGTATAGAGGATGAAGATTGCGATGGATTAATTAGTTCTTCCGTAGAAGATAATATTATCGATCTTTCAAGCAATCAAGCACGCACAAATGAAGTCATTAACCTTCTCATTGGAGATGATTTCTATCAAGTGCCTTTTCAACTGGAAGAAGAACGGATAGATCAGGATATTCTCTACAAGCAGCAAGATATTAATCAGGCTTTATTTAGTAAATACTTGGATGTAAACAAAATCCAGTCAAATGGGTTTAGCTGTGGTGACAAAGTGTGTGTAGCTTATTTTACATATGGCACAGAAAGTGACTGGGAAGACTTTGAGAAAGTTTTTTTTGATTCAGACCCTGCGATCGGAAACTTGTTTGTCGCAGAAGTAAATAACGAGAAAAGAGTGCTGTTTTTATTAAATAACAGGAACGCCATTATCCAATAACTCTCAAGCTGAGCTGGTTTCGTACAATAAGTGTAATCGGCTGACGATTGTACTCAATTTTCACATGATTTAATCTCTGTATTGAAGCTTGCTGCCTGTAATAACTAATTGGTATACAAATAAAGTGCAGGCTCTTGGGGTGGCTTTGTTCATTACACACTGAACAACAACGGTGTGTGGAAATGTGATTGCCGTATATTAGGTCAAGGGAGATAGCAGAGTACGAATGTTTATAACCGACATTCACCACCTAACCTGACATTTTCCTGATTTCTGCTATTTATCAAAAAAGCAAATATCAGGAAACAGCCTTATGCCTCCTATTCAATATCGCACTCAGATTCAGAACATGGATCACCTCGGCCTGGTGGCAGGTATGTGCAAAGAGCTGGGCATAGCCGATCACATTGACAGACGTGCACCCAAGGTAGCGGATGAATGGAATGTCTCCCACGGTGAAGCCATTGTCGGCATGATCCTCAATGGCCTCGGCTTTACGGGGCAATCTCTCCATATGTTCCCCCAGTTCTTTGCCAATAAACCTCTCAACAAACTGATCAGGGAAGGGATTAAACCAGAGCATTTAAACGACAAGATTCTGGGAAGAGCACTGGATGAACTCTTTGATCTGGATGTCAGTAAAGTCTATTTTGAGCTGGCTATCAAGGTTGCAACTCATCTCAAATTGCCTTGCGACGCGCTGAACCTTGATGGCACCGGCTTCCACGTCGATGGTCGTTATAATAGCGATAGCGATCTGAGCGATGAAGACCTCAACTGCATCAGGCTTTGCAAAGGTTACAGCCGGGATCACCGCCCGGATTTGAACCAGGCCATATTGCTTCTGTTGACTGAAAACCGGGCAGGCATCCCATTGTTTATGAAAGCAACCAGTGGCAATGTGACTGATAAGACCAGTTTCAAACAGGTGGTTTCCAAGCACTTGAAGAGTTTCAAAGCCGCACTGGAAGCCCGCTATTTTATTGGCGATGCAGCATTGTATGTGGCAGGGACAATCCAGGAACTTGACCAGCAGGATCAGCTGTTTATTTCCAGAGTTCCTCTCAATATTGGTGCCGCCAAAGAGCTGGTAAGGAGTGCGCCTTCACGAACCATGAAAGCAGTGGAGGGGTTTGACCATTACGAAGCTACAGAAGTGTCGTCTAATTATGCGAACGTAGAGCAACGCTGGGTTTTGTTTCGCAACCAGCAACGCCAGGAAACCGAACAGAAGACGCTGACAAGGCGTATGCAGAAAAAGTCTCTGAAAGAGTGCGAGAGACTGGAAAAGTTGAGCAAAAAAGCGTTCCAGTGCGAAGGGGAGGCCATGGAAGCCTTTAGGCAATGGCAGAAGCAGTCTGAACTTTGTCAGGCTGAGGCTCAGGTTATCGCCAAGCCCTGCTACAAGAGCAAAGGACGACCTGTTAATGGAGCGGAACCCGACCACCTGGAATATTACGTAACAAGTTGTTGCTCGATCGCTGTGCAAACCCGGCAGGATGCCGAAGCATCACTGGGTTGTTTTGTGCTGGCTACCAACGACATTAATACTACTCGACTGGACAGCGCTGAACTACTGAGGACGTACAAATCACAGCAACAGGTTGAACGAGGCTTTCGCTTTCTAAAAAGTCCGGACTTTCTGGTGTCTTCCCTCTATCTGAAGAAACCGGAACGCATTGAGGCATTGTTAATGGTGATGACACTTTGCCTGATGGTCTATGCTGCTATCCAACATCGAATCCGTTATGAGTTGAAGAAGCAGAGCCGAACGTTCCCGGACATGAAGAAAAAGCCAGCCCAGAACCCAACGGGCAGATGGATTTTCTGCTGCTTTGATGGCATTTATGTGCAGACGATCAACGGAACGGAGAAGCACGTGATTAGCATCTCGGAGAATCAGGCGACAATTATCTTTATATTAGGGTCAACGTACCAATCAATTTATTCCTGACTCAAGAGGGAGTGTGAGAGCAGCAAGATCAATGCACGGAGGCTTGTCCCTGTCATCTCTGGCTGCTGAAGGTGAGGTTTTTTCTTGTTTGTGTTTTTCATGAATGGATATCCATGAAAGGTTGATTGGGTACTCGTTATCAGGAGAAGTACGTTTATGCTTACAATAAGGTGGTCAAATTTCAAAACCCTTGCGCTGCAGGGGTAGGGGAAATATCAAAGTAGGTGGTGAATGACGGTTATAAACATTCGTACGGTCCAAACTATTTACGTGAACACAGCCCGATTCGTAGTTGTCAACCAGCTCTGAAGCCCCTGCGATACAATGCATATTGCTTAATGTCTACCCTAAGAGTGCAGATTAGCTCTTAAGATGGTAAATTGCCTGCACTGAGTAAAACAATAAACGACGATCATCATGGATGTATTTACGCTAAAGGCGTCATTGCAACAGTTATTGCAACAGTTATTGCAAGAAAAGGTATTGCAAGAAAAGGTATCATCAGATCTGATCAATAAAGCCACTACCACTGTAGCCCTGGTGGTTTTGTGTGGTGTTTTGGCGCAGTTAATTCTGCAGATTGTGAGCCAGTTCGCTCCGTCACTTCCTTCTACCCCCTCATCCAGCTTGACTCATTCCAATGCCCAGCCAGCCCTGTACGATATCAGGCAACTGAAGGCAGCCAATTTCTTTGGCCCGGTTGCAGAAGAAAAACAACAAACGGTTGTTCATAAAAAAAGCTCACTGAATATCCGGGTAAAGGGTCTGATATTTAGTGAAACCAGCCAGAAGGCCATGGCTTTTCTTAGCTTAAATGGTAAAAACGGCGTGTATCGGATCGGTGATGAAATCAACGGAAACAGCAATATTGTGCTCGAATCCGTTAATAGAAACGAAGTCATTATACGCCATCAGGGACAGTCACAATCGGTGAGTTATCGTCGTAAGAATATTCAGATCAGCGGTTTAACCAAACAACCTGCTTCAACTTCTGCCGGTAGTGATAAAACCCGGCAGCAACTCAAGGCTCTCAGGGTTTCCCTGAAATCAAATCCTTCATTACTGGGTAATTATTTTGATATCCAACCCTATGAAAAAAACGGTGAAGTTAAGGGTTTCCGGGTGAACCCCGGACACGATGCGGCTTTGTTTAAAGGGCTTGGGCTGGAATCGAACGATGTACTGCTCAGCATTAATAAACTGCCACTGTCTGATCGGAACAACTGGACACAGCTGGGTGGACTTCTGGCTGGTGCAGATTCATTGAATCTGGAGCTGGAACGTTCCGGTAAAGTAGTACACAAAACCATCGTATTTTAACAATATCTGCGATGAAACCAATGCCGGTTTTTCAGAGTACAGAAGAGCAGGGCAGTGAACATAAACAGAGACAATAACAACAAATAGGGATTATCAAGCCGTAACTGTTATGAAAATACTAACTCACGTGACTCCCTTTCTGTTTGGTCTGGGATTGTTGTTCTCAACCCAGATCATTGCCACCCCTTATGAGGTCGATATCCAGGACACTGACATCCGGGATTTTGCCGAGATGGTGGGCAAATTCTCAGGTAACACATATATTCTTGATAAACGGCTGTCCGGAAAGGTAAATATCCGCAGTCAGAAAAGTCTCAGCGATGCCGAAATGATCAATCTGTTTGTAACTGAATTGAAGCTTAAGGGCTTCTCTATTACGGATATTGGCTCAGATACCTATAAGGTCATCCCTGAACAGACAGCGCGACTGAATGCCAAACCCATAGTGAATGGCAAGAGCACTGAAGGGATTGCCTTTGACCAGCTGGTCACCCGAATCATTCATCTCAAGAGCGTCAGCGCTGCCCAGATGGTGTCTGTTATGAGACCCCTGGTCGACAAGAAAACCGGTTTTCTTTTCGCTTACCCTCCCACCAACTCCCTGATTCTGGTGGACGGTTTTGGTAATGCCAATCATCTGGCAGATATTGCCAAACGGCTTGACCAGAAAGGCGGGCAGGAAGTTGAGCTGATGTGTCTGCAGAATGCCGATGCTTACGATATTGCGGCGTCTCTTTCCAAGTTGATGTCCAGTGGCAGTCGCAAAGGTGTTGATGCCTCAGGAGCGCCAATTTTTGTATCTGACCGTCGAACCAACTGTATTTTAATCAAGAGCTCTCCGGAGACCATCAACCGGGTTCGCAACGTAATTGCCCAACTGGACAATGAAATAAACCAAGACAGCCGTGTAAAAGTACATTATCTGAAATTTGCCAAGGCTGAATCCATTCAGAAGGTGCTGCAGGGCATTGCCCAGGGCACCAAAAATAAATCGAAAGATCGCAACAATGGCAAGTCTTCAGATGAAGTGCGCATTGAAGCTCATGTTGAAAATAACGCATTGGTATTGAGCGGTCCGAAAGACCAGTTGCAGGGACTGGAACAGGTCATTGCCCAGCTTGATATCCGCCGTGCCCAGGTACATGTGGAAGCCATTATTGTTGAACTCGGCGATGATATTGCCCGGGACCTGGGGGTCCAATGGCTATTTGGTAGCAAGGATATGCCGGTTGGCGGTACTGGCTTCAATAGTCAGAATTCCCCCTCTTCATTTAATCTGGCCGGATCTGCACTAAGCAGTGACAGCTCTGGCGTCGGTGATGCCCTGAAAACAGCACAGGGATTGATTCTGGGTCTGGGTAACTTCAACCCAGACGGTCAGAGCCTTGCCGTTCTGGTCAATGCCCTGCAGTCAGATACCAATAGTAATGTCCTGTCTACACCGTCGTTGATGGTATTGGATAATGAAGAAGCGTCCATTCTGGTAGGCAATAACATTCCGGTAATCACTGGTTCTGTCACCGGCGACAATAACAGTAACCCGTTCACCACAGTGAAACGTGAAGATGTGGGGGTAAAGCTGAAAGTCACGCCACAGATTAACGACGGTGATGCAATCCGGCTTAATATTTACCAGGAAGTTTCCGCTCTGGCACCGGCAAATGGTGCACAGGACGTGGTAACCACCAAGCGGGAAATTATCACCACCATTCAGGTAGATGACGGCGACACCATTGTGTTGGGTGGCCTGACCAGCGAAGAGCTGAGCGAAGTGGAAAGCAAGGTGCCATTACTGGGAGATATCCCTCTGCTTGGTCAATTGTTCCGTTCCAGAACAGCCAGTAAAAAGAAGAAGCATCTGGCGATTTTCCTCAGATCAACCGTAATCCGCACCCAGGATGATGTGCGCAAAATCAGTGGCGATAAATACAGTTATATTCGTGCCCGCCAGTTACTCCAGCAGGAAAAAGAAATTGCCATGCTGCCCGAAGAAAGCAGACCATTATTACCGGTTAGCGGCGCACGAAACCGGTCACTGGTAAAACCTGTAGCACCGGTAAAGCAGTAGGGAGCTTTCACTATGATCGAAAGATTACCTTATCGTTATGCATCCCGCCACGGCGTATTGCTGAAGTCTGATTCAGAAGGCCATGCTCAGCTTGTGTGTCATTCAGGGTCTACCGCTTCGGCTTTGATTGAGCTACAACGAGCCCGTGGTCGTCTGACTCTGGAAATGGTTGATGAAGCCGGTTTTATCGAGTTACTCACGGCAGAATACGAACAGGGTGGTGCCGCCAGTGAAATACTGGCAGAGAACGTTCATGATGCCATGGATCTGGCTTCACTGGCCGATACCCTGCCGGAAACCGAAGACCTTATGGAGTCTGAGGATGACGCTCCGGTTATTCAGCTGATCAATGCCATTCTCCGTGAAGCTATTAATCGTCAGTCTTCTGACGTACATATTGAAACCTATGAGAAACGGGCCCGTGTACGTCTGCGGGTAGATGGCGTCCTTTGTGAAGTTCTGGATCTGCGCAGAGAACTGGCGCCACTGCTGGTTTCAAGAATCAAGGTAATGGCTCAACTGGATATTGCTGAAAAGCGCATTCCCCAGGACGGACGGCTGTCCTTAAAACTGGGTGGCCGGGAAGTCGATGTACGGGTATCCACACTGCCATCCCGATACAGTGAAAGAGTGGTACTTCGTCTTCTGGATAAAAATAATGCCAGTGCCAGTCTTGAAAAACTGGGCATGCCAAAAGAAACTAAATTACAGTTCGAACACTGTCTCAGTAGTCCAAACGGTATTATCCTGGTGACCGGCCCTACCGGTTCCGGTAAAACCACTACGCTTTACGCCGCTCTGGCCAAAATGAACGATCACTCCAGAAATATCCTTACCGTGGAAGATCCGGTGGAATATGCCATTGAAGGTATTGGCCAGACCCAGGTGAACACCAAGGTTGATATGAGTTTTGCCCGGGGATTAAGGGCTATTCTGCGACAGGATCCTGATGTTGTGATGGTGGGTGAAATCCGGGATCGGGAAACGGCGGAGATTGCCGTCCAGGCCAGTTTAACCGGACATCTGGTTCTTTCAACCCTCCATACCAATAGCGCCGCAGCAACGGTTACCCGACTGCTGGATATGGGCGTAGAGTCTTTCCTGATCGCATCTACCCTGCGCGCAGTTCTGGCACAACGACTGGTTCGCCAGTTATGCACACACTGTCGTCAGGAAACCACGCTTGCTCACAAGGATGCCATTATTCTCGGTGATGAACAGCTGGAGAATCAGCGGGTTTATCAGGCAAAAGGTTGCCCGGAGTGTGATCACACCGGCTATCAGGGACGGTTTGGTCTGTTCGAGCTGCTGGAAGTGGATCGTCCCATGGCCGAACTGATCAGTGAAGGCGCAACAGAAAACCAGCTGCAACTCAGGCAACAGGAACAGAATACCCTGCTGAATCAGCAGGGACGGACGGCGGTACTGACCGGCTTGACCAGTGTGCAGGAAGTCCTTCGGGTAACGAGGGCTGACACGTGATTGTTTACGAATACATCGCCCGAAACACTTCCGGACGGAAAATAAAAGGCGTTATCGAGGCCGATTCATCCGCTCTGGCCAGACAATCATTGAGAACCAAAGGGTTATTTCCTGAAACCCTGACCAGAGAGAAAACCCGTGAGGCTACCCAGAAGCAGCCAAGGGGGCTGAGCCACAAAGATCTGCTGCTCATTACACGCCAACTGGCCAGCTTGATTCAGTCAGGCTTACCCATTGAGGAAGCCCTTAGAACCTCGGCGGAACATGCACCCAGTCAGCGAATTAAACGAGTACTGTCTTCAGTGCGATCACAGCTGGCTCAGGGCTATTCACTGTCCGCCAGCATGACCAGTCATAGTCGTACGTTTGATGAACTCTATCGCAGTATGGTTGCTGCCGGTGAACAGTCAGGCCAGCTGGGTCCGGTGCTGGATAATCTGGCGGAATATCTTGAAACATCCCATGCACGTCGTCAGAAAGTGCAGGGCGCCATGGTCTATCCGATTATTTTAACTCTGGTGAGCCTGGCGGTTATCAGCAGCCTGATGATCTGGGTTGTGCCAAGAATTACCCAGCAGTTTGACCGTGTTGGTCAGTCTTTGCCGGCATTAACAGAAGCAATGATCAATATCAGTACCTTTCTCAGGGAATATGGCCTGGTATTGATGCTGGGTATTTTTGCCGTTTCTTTTCTCTGGCGATGGCTGCTCACAAAGCCTGCCATTCGGCTGATGCGGGACAGTTATCGTTTACGATTACCTGTATTAGGCCCTCTGATTAACAGTATTGAATGTGCCCGGCTTTGTCGAACGCTTGGCATGCTGCTGGCCAGCGGTGTGCCTCTGCTGGATGCATTGTCCTGCGCACGTCCCATGGCCCAGAACCGGAAACTGGCTAACGCACTTGAGCAGGTTATGGCTCAGGTGAGAGGGGGAGACTCCCTGGGCAGAGCCCTGACAGAAAGGCAGGTTTTCCCACCGTTGATTGTTCATATGATCAAGAGTGGTGAAGCAGCCAGTGAACTGGATGCCATGTTAATACGCTGTGCGGATCAACAGGACAGGGAAGTGGAATCGGCCATCACCATAGGAATGAGCTTGTTTGAGCCAGCCTTGATTGTATTAATGGGTGGCGTGGTGCTGACCATTGTTCTGGCGATTCTTCTGCCCATTCTGGAACTCAATCAGCTGACTGGAATTTAACTGGATGATATTTATGAACAGAAAAAACAGTCATCGTCGTAGTAACGGCATCAAAGGATTCACTCTGCTGGAGTTAATGGTGGTGATGATGATTCTGGGTTTGCTGGCTGCCGTAGTGGCACCCAATATCCTGGAGAATCAGGAATCAGCCATGATTCAGAAAACCAGGACAGACATTGCCGCACTGGAACAGGCGCTGGACATGTACAAGGCCGATAACTTTCGTTATCCCACTACCGATCAGGGTCTGGAAGCCCTGGTAAGTAAACCTGGAAAAGATCCTGAGCCCAGAAACTACAAAAGCAGAGGCTATATCAAGCGTCTGCCTACCGACCCATGGGGCAACGAGTACCAGTACCTGTATCCCGGTGAGCATGGGGAGATCGATATTTACTCTCTGGGTGCCAATGGTGAAATCGACGGTGAAGGTGCGGATGCAGACCTGGGTAACTGGGATCTGGGATGATGAACCCGCAAAAGGGCTTCAGTTATCTTGAATTATTACTGGTGATTGCCCTTTCAGCACTGCTGATAACCACTATTCATCTTACAACCAGTGACGATGAACGATTGCTCAAAGAAGCAGGAAAGATCATCGCCCTGCAAAATGAGCTGGCCAGCCAGTCAGTTTTTTCCGGCTCACCCATGGTGATGTTTTTTGAGTCGGACCAGTACGGTTTTGAGAAACGAACAGAGAACGGCTGGCAGATAATGAACCAAAAGCCCTTCATTTCCAGAGAACTGCCAGATGAAATCTGGCTGACTGCTGAAGGCGGTTGTATTAATAATAATACGCAGAACTCTTTAGACAAGCACTCAAACAAGAATTCAGGTGAAAAACAAAACGACAGAATTCGCGTGCTATTGCTGCCGGATGGACAGCGGACTCCTTTTACCTTTGACCTGTGTGATAGCGCGTCAATTATAAGAATCAACGGAACACTCATAGATGCTGCACTGGAAATTCTGCCCGCAGCCTGAGAGGCTGTCACAGAAATCATCACCACAAAAAGTATCGCAAAAAGCAGCGGGAATGACCCTGCTGGAAGTCATGGTTGCCATGTTTATTCTGTCAATTGTGGCAATCGCCGGATTAAATCTTCTGGCTTCAGGCACCGGTAACCTGGCCCACAGGGAGCAGGTCTTTCTGGCTGGACTGGTGGCACACAATCAGCTGGTTAATGTCCGCTTATCAAAAAACAGTTCTCTATCAGGAGAACTGAAAGGAACAGAAAATCAGTCAGGAGAAGACTTTCAGTGGCGAATGACTCTGTCCAGAACCCTGGATAAAGGCTTCCTTCAGGCTGAAGTTTTCGTCTATGCACCTGAGAATACTGAATCCCGGTTATTGTCCCTTGTTGCTCTGATACCAAAAAATGGTGTCAGAGAATGAGTAAATGCCCTGGTCTTGAAAAAAGCAGCACCAGACTCAAACACCGGGGATTCACCTTAATAGAATTGCTGCTGGCGGTGGCCATTTTTGCCCTGGTGGGCATGGTTGCAGCAACCACATTGTCTGCCATTCTGGATGGCCGGGACAACTACCTGAAAAAATCCACTCAACTGGATAGGGTCGAACTGGTATTCACGCTTCTGGCAAAAGATTTTGCCCAGTTGGCCAGTCACAATCTGCGCGATCGTCAGGGTGATTCCCTGGATGCTCCCTGGCAATACTCAGAGGAAGATCAGCGGCTGGAATGGCTATCCCATAATATCTGGACGAAAGAGGTAAACCCGCAATCTCCGTCGTTCAATCGGGTTATCTGGAGCTGGAAAGAGAACACACTGACGCGTTCGGCTGTAGCACTGCGTAACCCGGCAAAGCAGGATATTAAAGCGGAACCATTACTGGATGCCGACCAGGTTCGCTGGCAATTTTATCATGATAATGCCTGGCAGAATTATCCACCTTTGGCGGGCCAGTTACCCAGAGCCGTTTCGATGACCCTGCAAGTAGAAGGTCTGGGAACCGTAACACGATCCTTTTTGTTACCTGAAATTGCGCCTGTTCAGTTATCCAATTTCAGTACGGCACAGGGAGGTGGCAGCTCTTGAATAGCGTGATCAGAAATAGCGTTAATATAAATAGCGTGAATAGAGCAAACAGAGAAAAAGGTGTTGCCCTGTTATCGGTAGTACTGGTGGTTGCCGTAATGGCAATAGCACTGACGTTGCTGGGTGAACGATTACAGGTCGATGCCCGACGACAGAGCAATATAAAAATTTTTCAACAGGCCTGGTGGTATGCCGATTCCGCAGAACAGATTGTTGTTCAGGGCATTAAAGAACTGAACAGAGAACGGACCACGCATCTTGGACAATCCTGGGCTAAGCAGGCCCAGATATACCCCGTGGATGGCGGCACGGTGGGTGGAAGTTTGTCCGATATGCGCTCATGTCTGAATATTAACGGGCTTTTGTCTGGCACGAAACCGGGAACCATTGATGCTGGTATGCTGAAGCAATTCCAGTTTTTGCTGACCAATCTTCGATTGGAAGATACCGATCCTGATGCATTACTGAGCAGGATTCAGGATTGGATGGACGGTGATTTTGACGAAACCGGTTTCAACGGAGCCGAAGATCTGCAATATCTCAGGGATAATCGGGAGTTCTACACGGCCAACAGTACCATAGCCAGCCTTGATGAATTGCTGCTGACCGGAGCTATCAGCCGTACCAATCTGGACCTTCTGGCAACACAGGTCTGCGTGTTGCCGGATAAAAGCCAGAAGATTAATATCAATACATTGTCGCTGGATAAAGCGCCATTACTGGCTGCCATGCTGTTTAACCGAATCACAGTTGATGAAGCCAGAGAGTTAATCGAGAACCGAGCTGAACGGGGTTACAGTGATACGGCTGTTTTTCTGAATGCACCTGATTTAAAAAAACTGGCGCTGACCGCAACAGAAAAGAAGTCACTTAAAAAACAATTGACCGTAAAAAGTGATGCTTTCAAGGCACAAATAACAGTGCAGTTTCATGGGCTTAAAGTCACTTTAAGCAGTTTGTATCTGGTTGATGGCAAACGGGTGTATCGAGTTCAACGAATTTATGGGGAAGCCTGAAAAATAATGAAAGAACAATTGTTTCTCCGTTTTATGGCTGAAGACGCCTCGGTGCTCTGGCATATAAGCAGTGATGGTTCCGGACAGGCATCGGGAACTGCAGAATCTCTGGCCGATTTATTCAGAAGAAAGCCCGACGCTCAAAAACTTCCTGTGGTGGTTCTGCTGCCCGGGGAAAAGGTGCTGTCCCTTGACGTTGAACTGCCTGTTCGCTGGTCCCGTGAGGTGCTGGTATGGGCAGTAGAAGAGCAGATCAGCAGCCCGACGGATACCGTTTTCATCTGTCCAATGAGTCAAAGAAATGATCAGGGAATGGTGTCCGTTGCCGTGGTTGATCGGGCATTAATGACCGAATGGCACAAGCAGCTAAAGAGCTTCGGCCTGAAAGTCATCGAGATGAATGCTGATTACCTGATGCTTCCACTCCAGTCAGAACAACCCAGTGTACTCAGTGACAGTGATAATTTACTGATTCGATACAATAACATCCAGGGTATGACTATTCCGGAAAACTGGTGGGATCAGTATCAACCACTTCTGGAACAACGACTTCTGGAACAACCGCTTCTGGAACAAAAAGGCTATACCGCTTTTAACCGAATCAACGTCTCTGCCCACCAGCACACGGCGCTGGATAACCTGAAACTACTGGCCAGTCATTGGCGAAATGCGGGAATAAGTCTTCTTCAGGGAGAGTTTCATCTGAGGAAAAAGAGCGGCCTGCGTCGTTTTGCACCTGCACTGATCATGCTGGCAGTTGCCCTGTTTATTCAAACGTCAATGTTCACCTGGAACAGCATTCAGCTGCTTAACCAGAAAGAGCAGCTGGACAGCGAAATCAATCAGCTGTTTCATCAGGTCATGGGCCCTGATGCACGGAAGGTTAACCCTGTTCAGCAGTTCAGGAACCGACTGGCCGAACTGGATTCCGGGAGCAATGCATCCGTTTTATCCCGCTTGAATCGACTGGTGTCCATCTGGCCTGAGCAGGGTGTCATCGTATCAGAGCTATCATCCAGAGGAGATGCTCTTACTGTGACACTGAAAGTTGACCTTAAATTATGGTCGCAACTGGAATCCTCCCTGCGAGCGGATAACCGGATTGTTATTCGTAAGGTGAGTCAATCTACCGATAAAAACAGCCAACAGGTCATGCTGGAGGTGAGAGGATGAATTCTCTGAAACAACAAGCCCTGCAAAAGTGGCAGTCACTGGCAACCCGGGAACAAAAGTTGTTGATGGCTGCCCTGCCTGTGACGCTGTTTCTGAGCTTTTATCTGGCAATTACAGGGCTTATTGACTGGCAATCCAATCTACAGAAACAAGTAAGCAGTCGCACGATGACTCTGACTGAAATGCAGACTATGTCAGCAATCATCAAACAGGATACCGACCTTCAGAAGGGAAATGTTGATAGTCAGATCATCCGGGCAGGAAAACGATACGCGCTCTGGGATAAAAAGAGTGTCTATCAGCAACAAACCCGCCAGGCTGAACTGTACAACCAGTCATTCACTGCAGTAGTCAGCTGGCTGGCCTCTCTTGAACAAAACAGCATCAATACACAGACCGTGCAACTGACCCGTTCAGAATCAGGACGAGTCTCCGGAAATGTCACTTTTCAGGGAGATAACCGGTGAAAAACTGGCAAGCAGTTCTCTCCTGGGGATCACTATCCACCCTTCTGATTACCTTCTGGCTATTGGCTTTATTCCCTGCACAACTGGCCATGCAGATTTCCGGACAATGGCTGCCGGTAACCGCTCAATCTGTTCAGGGCAGTGTCTGGCAGGGGCATCTGGCAAAGCCCGGATTTCCCGGATTTCCCGAATTTAATAGTATATCTGTGCATCAACTCCAATGGCAGCTGTCTCCCTGGTCCATGATGATTTTGGAACCTGAGGTTGCCTTCAGTGCCGAAGTATCCGAGGTAACTGTTTCCGGAAATGCGGTTTTATTAAGTGACGATAAACTGCTGATGTCTGGTGTTCAGGGACAGGCAGACCTTGCTCAGCTGTCAAAATTGATGAGGGAGTCCTTCTCATTGAACCTGCCATACACTGCAGGCCTGGCTGGCAACCTTGAACTGGATATTAAAGAAGCAATTATCAGCAGAACCGGGTGTGAAAAGCTGCAGGGCCAGATTGAAATGCACGATATGCAGATTCCCCTG
Organism: Endozoicomonas sp.; assembly: GCA_965208385.1. Lineage (GTDB taxonomy): Bacteria > Pseudomonadota > Gammaproteobacteria > Pseudomonadales > Endozoicomonadaceae > Endozoicomonas. Next base: position 16,493 of record CBDBOO010000052.1, on the reverse strand, counting down.
TGGCCAGAACCTGTTGGGTTACAGCTTGAACTGAGTTGCAGGGATCAGGCTGTTATTGCCGATATCCGTGATACCGGCAGCCTTTCTCTGGAAGCACGACTGACACTGTCAGCCGATGGACGTTATCAGTTCAATGGTTCGCTGTCACCGGAGAATAAAGATCAGAATAACCTGCTCAGAATGGCAGGTCTTCAGGAGCAAAACGGACAATTTGTATTCCAGTTTCAATAAACGGACGATCGGTTTATTCCACCTGAGAAGCCATTGGAATCAGTTCATAACTGGTCATGTTCAACTGGCCATTTCTGAATTCAAAATCAACCCGGGCAATGGTGTTTTTCCATGTTCGGGCCTGTAAAACCAGGGTGTTATTTATTGTCAGGGGTTTAGTGTCGGCTTTACTGCAATGTCCGCCAATCACCAGATCCAGACCTTCAACTTCCTGAGCCAGAAAGGTATCCCCCTGAAATGATGTTCGGTCATGGTTCATATGAGTAGCGGCAATAACGACATCGGTTTGCTGTTTCAATTCAGGAACCAGCCATTGAGCGGTTTCAACCGGTGTTCTGAAATCAATATCTTTAATATTATCAAGATCGGTAATTCGGCTGTTCTGTGTTTCGGTTAATCCGATAACACCAATACTCAGCCCATCCAGTTCAATGACCCTGAAAGCATCAAACAGAGGATATCCGGTCTCTGCCGTGTATATATTAGCGGATAGCATAGGAAAATTAATTCGGCCTTCTGCCTCTCGAATACTCTGAAGACCATTATAAAATTCAAGGCTGCCCACAATCATGGCGTCGTAATTCAGGTTATTCAGGGATTCAATAATAGCTGCCCTATTATTTTCCCCGGTTTTTTCCTTGATCACATCACCACCGGAAATCAACAATGAATATCCACCCTGCTGGCTGATTTCAGCTCTGATATCGTCAATCTGCTGCTTGATGGAAGACACATACTTTTCTTCCATATCATTGGTTTGAAGAAGGGTAAAACGGTAAGTTTTATCTGTTTTATAGTTGGTTTTTTTCACCTCAGGCGTATCTGTATTGATGAACAGCACTGCTATCGTAAACAGGCTGGCACAGATAACTACAAATATTGGCCGGACATAGGACATGGAATCACATTTTTATCTGGAATGAATATTACATAAAGAAATATACCACTGGAGATATGGTTGATGCGTTTGTTAAGTGCCCTTGAATTGAAAGTTTTTTGTAATAGTGGCAGGAGGAAGGTTTTAAAGTTAAGAATAAGGCGAAAAATTAATCACTGATGAAGTAAATCAAGAATCAAAAACTTCTAAGAAGCCGGCATCGGCACCACGATCAGAGCGTACTCCAGAGCGTATCAAAAATAATTTGTTGAGCCGCGGCAATCTCCCGGGATTCCATAACCACAGCCACGGGGTAGTCGCGGGAAGCCAGAGATATCATGGCCACTTTGGGTGGATAAATAGCAATATAGCTGGCATCGATTCTGCCCTTGGCATCAATCCATTTGCGTTCTGATAAATCCGCATCTTCACCACCATCACCAATAGCGATTACCCTCACATTGATATTTCTGCGAATCCGCTGTTGGGTATAATTGGGAAAGGGCCTGTACAGGTGCTGCCGAATCAGTTTGGATGAAAAAACGCTGTATATTTTTTCTTCCTGCTGGGCCACAGTGTTCAGAATATCCCTGAGAACAATTTCAATGCCACTGTCGCCTTCATAAAACCGGACATTTCCGGTATTGAAATCCGGCTTTAAATGATTCAGCTGAGGAATCAGCCGATGCTTCATTTCTTCTATGCCGCTTTCCAGCAACTGCCGCTTTTCTTCAGCAATATCCAGAAGCTTTTCCGGAGGTTCTGCTGAAAATATACGACGCTTACCTTTCGGGAAATAACTGACAATGCCTTTATTGGCCAGTTCTTTCAGTGTTTCATAAGTGCTGCCACGGTTTATGCCGGATTGTGCGGCAATATCCCTTATGGATGCTGAGCCTGATTTCAAAAGAGCCAGATAGATATCGATCTCTCTGGAGCTGAGACCAAGCTGTTCAAGAACGTCGAGATTCATTGTTGTCAATTTTCTTATGACAAGAGGAGTTGTATTTTACACTATATAAGATAATCTCTTAAATGTATTGTCGGGATTTGTCATCAATAAACAAATGAATGATCACGTAATCCTGCACCCTATTTAACGATCAGACTTCCCTCAGTCTTTTTGAATATACTCATTCTCTTTGAGGATGTGAGGTGTTGGTGGCTCTTACCGCCTGCCCACATTTTCAATGAAAATGAGTATATGACAGGCGTTTCTGAAAAATATTATGTTTTCTATTTTGAGAATTTCTATTTTCAGAAACGCCTGCGATGCACTGTTTCAGTGTGATTTCTGTTGTCTGATTGCTTATTCATACATTTAATGAGCCTGTATATGAGAGCCGATATAGTCATTCTTGCTGCCGGACAGGGCAGTCGAATGAAGTCCAGCATGCCCAAGGTATTACACCCTATTGCTGGCAAACCAATGCTTGAACACGTTATTACCAGCGCAAGGGAAACCCAGAAAATACTGGGAGAAGGCCAGATCCACGTCGTCATAGGTCATGGCTCCGATCAGGTAAAATCAGCTCTGGGTCATCACGACCTGAACTGGGTGGAACAGACCGAACAACTGGGAACGGGTCATGCTGTTCAGCAGTCTTTGCCCGGTTGCCAGGGTGCCGATGTGGTTCTGGTGCTCTATGGCGATGTGCCATTAATCAAGGCATCAACCCTGCAGGCGCTGGTAGCGGCTTGTGACGGAGAACGCCTTGGACTGCTAACCATTAACCTGCCCGATCCTTCCGGTTATGGACGCATCGTCAGGAATGCCGACGGTTATATTCAGGCCATTGTCGAACACAAGGATGCCACTGAAGAGCAGCTCAGCATCAGGGAAGTCAACACAGGCATCATGGCGATACCGGGTTCCAGGCTGGGCAGCTGGATCAGAAATATTGGCAATGATAATACCCAGCAGGAATTCTATCTCACCGATATTGTCTCCATGGCCGTTGCTGAAGAAACACAGGTTGTCCATGTACAGCCCCGGGAAGCATCCGAAGTTGAGGGCGTTAACAGCCGTATTCAACTGGCAGAACTCGAACGGGCTTACCAGAAGCAAATTGCCACCCAACTCCTCATTGATGGTGTCACCATTGCTGATCCGGCACGGCTTGATGTTCGGGGCAACGTCAGTGCCGGTCGTGACGTAGTGCTGGATATCAATGTGGTGCTGGAAGGTGAGGTTGAGCTGTCTGATAATGTTGTCATAGAACCCGGCTGTATAATTCGCAACTCCCGTATTGGTAAAGGCGCACGAATCAAAGCCAATTCTGTACTTGAAAATGCCGTGGTTGCAGCCGGTTGTCAGGTGGGACCTTTTGCACGTCTGCGTCCGGGTACCGAACTGGCAGACAATGCCCATGTGGGTAATTTTGTAGAAATCAAAAAATCCACCATAGGCGCTGGCAGTAAAGTAGGGCATCTCACTTATATTGGTGACGCCGACATTGGCGCAGGCGTAAACGTAGGAGCAGGCACTGTCACCTGTAACTATGATGGTGTCAACAAACACAAAACCACTATTGGCGATGGTGCTTTCATAGGAACCAACAGTTCCCTGGTGGCGCCTGTGGTCATTGGTGAAGGCAGCACTACGGCTGCCGGATCGACTATTACCTCCAAAGTACCGGATGGTCATCTGGGCGTTGCCCGTGGTCGTCAGCGTAATATTGAAGGCTGGCAGCGTCCGGTAAAAAAAGATTAATCAGGGCTCCGTGCTCTTCTGAATTTCAGATAATTAATACTGTTTATAAATTAAAGGTAAATGAAATATGTGTGGCATTGTCGGTGCTGTAGCGCAAAGGGATGTGGCCAGCATTCTGTTAGAAGGACTTCGTCGTCTTGAATACCGCGGTTATGATTCTGCGGGTGTTGCCATTGTTGATGAAAACGGCGAGCTGCAACGATTGCGCCGAACCGGCAAGGTATCTGAACTCAGCGATGCAATGGACCAGTCGCCTTTAAAAGGCGGCACAGGTATAGCACACACCCGCTGGGCCACTCATGGTGCACCCAACGAACGCAATGCTCACCCTCATGTGTCCGGTGAGAATATTGCCGTTGTACACAATGGTATTATTGAAAACCATGGGGAACTGAGACAATTTCTGCAGGCTGAAGGCTATCAATTCAACTCCGATACCGACACCGAAGTTATTGCCCATCTGGTAAATCATGAGCTGAAAAAGAATGACTCCCTGTTAAGTGCTGTCCAGAGTGTCGTAACTCAGCTGGACGGAGCTTATGGCATGGTGGTAATGGACCGGTCAGACACTGAACGCCTGATCGTCGCCCGTTCCGGCAGCCCGCTGGTTATTGGTGTTGGTATCGACGAACACTTCATTGCCTCTGACCAGTTGGCACTGTTCCCGGTCACTCGTCGTTTTATGTTCCTGGAAGAAGGCGATGTGGCAGAAGTTACCCGTCAGAAAGTCAGTGTTCTGAACACGAACGGCGAGCCGGTTGAACGTGAAGCAAAAGATAGCGAAATTGAGCACGATTCCGGAGATAAAGGGCAGTACCGTCACTACATGCTCAAAGAAATCCATGAGCAGCCGGACGCCATTGCCAATACCCTGGAAGGCCGCTTAACCGAACGTAAGCTGAATCTGGATATGCTCGGTGATAACGGCATAGAGATTCTGGCTAAAACCAAAGCGGTACAAATTGTCGCCTGTGGTACCAGCTATCATGCGGCCATGGTTGCCCGTTACTGGTTTGAAGAGCTCGCTGGTATTGCCTGTCGGGTAGAAATTGCCTCGGAATTTCGTTACCGCAAATCCTTTGTGCCAAAAGATTGCCTGTTTGTCACCATCTCCCAATCCGGAGAAACTGCCGATACCCTGGCCGCTCTGAAACTGGCTAAAGAACAAGGCTACATGGCGTCTTTAAGCATCTGTAACGTACCGGGTTCTTCCATGGTTCGTGAATCTGATATGGCCATGATGACCCGTGCCGGAGCAGAGATTGGTGTGGCATCCACCAAAGCCTTCACCACTCAGCTGGCAGCCCTGCTGATGCTGGTGACAGCCATTGGCCGTCATACCGGCATGACCGAAGAACAGGAAGCCGGTGTCGTTAAGGCACTGCGTGAACTGCCCGGAGCCATCAAGCAGACCCTGACTCTCAGCAATGACATAGAAACCATGGCAGAAGCCTTTGCCGACAAACATCACAGTCTGTTTCTCGGACGTGGCACCCAGTACCCCATTGCCATGGAAGGTGCGCTGAAGCTGAAGGAAATCTCCTACATTCATGCTGAAGCCTATGCTGCCGGTGAACTCAAGCATGGCCCGCTGGCGCTCATCGACAAAGACATGCCCGTTATCGTAGTCGCTCCAAACAACGACCTGCTGGAAAAACTGAAATCCAATATGGAAGAAGTACGAGCCCGTGGTGGTCAGCTGTTTGTGTTTGCTGACAAAAACGCCAGCATGCTGGAAGGCGACGGAGTGCGTGTTCTGCCGGTAGAAGAAGTGCCGGAAGTAGTAGCACCGATTCTGTACACCATTCCACTGCAGCTGCTGTCTTACTACGTGGCGATTATCAAAGGCACGGATGTAGACCAGCCCCGTAATCTGGCCAAGTCGGTGACTGTGGAATAAATACTGTTTTTTCCTGAACTTGTTACTTCTTTTCAGGCGCGTTAAAAAATGAAATTCTTAAATTAACGCTCAAAACCCACCGGCCAATGCCGGTGGGTTTAACCTTTCAGGTGACCATTAAAAACTTGTTGATACTAATATCAATACTCAGCTCATCGTAGCCGTCTGATACAAATACTTCTGAAACCCTCTAAACGTTTGCCCAATAACAACAGGTGCACAATTAAGCTCTTCAGCAGCATCACTAATGGTGTTGTACTTCAGCTCCACCATGCTGCGCATCTTTCCCTTAGCCAGCTCATCCACATCATCCTGCACGTACTTATCCAGCACAAAGTTGATGAACTCCTGCTGCTTCTCATCACCGAAAGCACTGTAGATTAAGGGCCTGGCCTTCTCGACGCGCTCCTGGCGAGTGCAGGGTTCAGCCGCATAAGCGACATAGGCCAGAACGTCGTACACATCGCTGTCCTGGGCATCTATCAGCTCTTTCATGCTGTCGAGTTTTTCACCGTCATAGCCTGCTTCTGTGAGATCCTGACGAAGCTTTTCTCGTGTGTCAGGGTCGCCCCAAATCTCTCGCAGCTGGTCTTCGTTGGCAAAGAAGCGGGGCAGGTCTCCGAACATACGCTCGATAAATTCTTTTGCGGTAATAGGTTTACCGTCTGGCCCCCAGTACATGACGGAAGAGATGTGCTGAATCTGTCGTGCTTTGCCATCATGGAGTTTGATGGTGATTTTCTCAGGTCGAGGTGTTGATTCGCAGCTACACGGTGAATCTCCGCAGACTGCACAAGGCTTTGGACCACAAACACAAGGCTGCTGTCCACATTCCGGACAGGCGGGTTTGGGGCAGACACAAGGGTGGAAACCACACTCTGCACAGGGTTCCTTCTCGCAAACGCAGGGGCTTTCTCCACACTTCTCACAAGGCTCTGGCGCTATCGGTTCGCCATCCCACTCAGGGTCAGAAAAGTTATGGTGGGCTTTTACGAAGTCGTAGATGGTGAAGAACTCTTTGCCTTCATACACCCGCGTACCGCGCCCGATAATCTGCTTAAACTCAATCATGTTGTTGCAGGGGCGCATCAATACGATGTTGCGCACGTTGCGGGCATCGACCCCTGTTGAGAGTTTGCGTGATGTCGTGAGAATGGTGGGAATGGTTTTCTCGTTATCAGAGAACGTATTGAGGTCATTCTCACCGGCTGCACCGTCATTGGCGGTTACGCGCACACAGTAGCTGGTGTTGGTTGTCCAGCCCTTCTTCACCGCATATTGATTGATGAAATCACGCACCATGCCCGCATGTGCCTGGGTGGCACAGAAGACGATGGTTTTGTGCTGCGGGTTCATCCGATCCATCCAGTAATGCACCCGCTTCTGTTCACGGGCCGGTATGGTAATGGTTCGGTTAAAGTCGCCTTCTTTATAAAGCTTGCCCGGTTCCGGCTCACCCTGCACCACCACACCGTCACCTGGGGTATACACATACTCATCCATCGTGCCGACAATGGGGTACACCTTGAACGGGGTTAAGAAGCCGTCGTTGATGCCCTCTTTCAAGGTATAAACGTACACAGGCTCACCGAAGTAGCCGTAGGTGTCGGCATTCTCGGTGCGTTTTGGTGTGGCCGTTAAACCCAGCTGCACCGCCGGGCTGAAGTAGTTGAGAATATCCCGCCAGCTGCTTTCATCATTGGCACCGCCACGGTGACACTCATCAATCACGATCAGGTCGAAGAAGTCCGCCGGGTAGTCACCAAAGTACGGTGCATCGTTGCCGTCTTCATCCTTCCCGCTCATAAAGGTCTGGAAGATGGTGAAGAACACGCTGCCATTCTTGGGCACCTGCCCCTTCTTTTTAATGGCGTCTGGGGCGATGCGCACAATGGCATCGTCACCAAAGGCGGAGAAGTCGTTAAAGGCTTGATTGGCCAGTACGTTACGATCTGCCAGAAACAGGATGCGTGGGCGGCGCTGTGAAGCCTCTGGCGCTTTCTGTGTGCTCAGGCTCCAGCGGCTTTGAAACAGCTTCCATGCCGTCTGGAAGGCGATACACGTCTTACCTGTGCCAGTCGCCAGCGTCAGCAGTATGCGAGACTCACCGGCAGCTATCGCCTCCAGTGCATTGTTGATGGCGTTCTCTTGATAGTACCGTGGCTTCCAGTCGCCTTTGGCTTCAAAGGGAATCGCGCTGAACCTGCCTCGCCAGACGGACTTATAATCAGGGGCTTCCTTGTCCTGCTCTGCAAAGGTCAGTGACCACAGGGCATCCGGGGAGAGGTAGTCATCAACTTCCTTCGCCTCTCCAGTTTGCATATCAATCTGGTAAATCTCATGGCCATTGGTGGCATAGGCCAGTCGACACTGGAGCCGGGTTGCGTAATCCTTCGCCTGCCGCACCCCTTCGGTGGTAGCTCAAACCTTCTCTCTTGGCCTCCACCGCCGCCAGCTTACGACCACGGTACACCAGCACATAATCGCTATCGACTGTCGGGCCACGCTTACCGCCGGTTAAAATAATGCCAGGACAAATCACCTCACGCCGAATGAAACTCTGCTCCACCACACTCCAGCCTGCGGCTTTGAGTTTGGGGTCAATCAGTTCGGCACGGGTATCCGCTTCATTGCGCGTCCTGGCAGTACTCATCAGGCGACTTCCTTGCTGGTTAGTTGGCCGGAGAAGGCTTGTTGTAGGATGGATTTTTTGAGTTCGTCTAGGGAAGATAGTTTCTTTGATACATGCGTTTCAAGCTCATTAGTTACGATTCCATTTGCTTTAACGGTCTAGGATGGAAACTATTTCATTTTTGCTCATAACCATAGCAGGGTGAGAACTCAATAGGTATTCGCCTTTTTCAAGCAGGCTAGCTTTTATCCCTGTCGTTGCGCCAGTTAAGCCCTTCTTATGAATGGTCTTCTGCAAAGAATTTGCTTTGATCATCAAATGTACTAAGATAAATCACTGGGTTTAGGATTGATGCGGTCAGGTTGCATAAGGTGAAATAATATTCCCATCTTTGCAAAAACAACCTTTTCATTCTGTAACAATATGAGCCACATTCCAATAGGTGCTTCACGTGCTGTGATCAGATACATCACCTTTTTGAGGATGTTATACCTCTGGTCATCCGTACTCCATCGTATTTTTCTTCTGGAGATATATGCATTACTCACAGCTCTGGGCCATATTTGGCTTCAATTGTAACAATCCATCTTTTCCGTTTTTTGCAGAAAAATGGGATTAGCCTTAGCGAGTCCAGTCTTTCGATCTTTTATAGCGCTTGCTAGATCCCAATATCCAATGAATTTCATGATCGAAAAGCTCAAGCTTCTCTCAATCCACCCCTCACCACGCTGGCTAAACACCTGCTGCAGGTAGCTTTCAAACAGCTCACGGGCGTTGTTGAGGTTTTTCTCGGCAAGGGCACGGGCTTGCTCAATCTCGGCAAAGGCTTGATCCAGAATGGTGACGATGCGTTTTTGTTCTGGGAGAAGGCAGCACTGGGCAGAGTCATGACTTTCCACGAGCCTTCTTGTTACATGCACCGTGGTGACCAGCACTCTCTTCTGAGAGTTTGATTTTTACGTTTGGATATCCCAGGTGAGGCTAAAGTAATACAGGTAGTCATTATCAATGCTTATCTACGATTTTCATCTAGCTTTCAATCTTCCAGATTATATGCTAGTGGTCTATGACCTTCCCACTATCCCAAATTCCGGAGGGCCAAATGAAGCAGACCAATGCATTAAATCGTGTCACCTGTATCACAATACTTTTCTGCATCTTGACTTCAGGTCAGATAGTAAACTGATATGTTGTGTCAGAAGTATAGTCTCTAATCTTAATTAGGCGGACGTATTCACTTGCATCAACTTCTGCCAAATATAAACAAAGCTTGATTTTTGGTAGGCTCCACCAATGATTAACCGACATACGTCACCAAGCTTTTTACTCTCCCAGAACCATCACAGCAACTCCTGAATGCTCGCCAGAATCACTTCACTCTCTTTATCCAGAGCTGATGATTTCTTCAATAATCTCAGCAGGCGCACGCAGCACAACTTCATCATCCACATTGGGATTTTTTACCGACAAATCCCATGTGTCTGCATCGAGAGTATCTACTGGCCAGTGACCAAGACTTTTCCGAGTCAGCAAAGGTCTGTTGCAGCGTCACAAACTCTTTCAGATCGTTGTCATTCAGCGGGTTGGTTTTTCCCAAACTACGGCCAGGATCAAGCTGATAGAACCAGACATTCTTGGTGGCTTCACCCTTGGTAAAGAACAACACGACAGTTTTCACCCCAGCACCCAAAAAGGTTTTCGCAGGGCAGTCCAGTACCGTATGCAGGTTGCAGCTTTCCAGCAGTTCTTTGCGAAGGGCGATGGCGGCGTTATCGGTGTTCGACAGAAAGGTGTTTTTGATCACCACCGCACCACGACCACCGGGCTTCAGGGTTTTGATAAAGTGCTGCAAAAACAGGAAGGCGGTTTCCCCGGTTTTGATCGGGAAGTTCTGCTGCACCTCTTTGCGCTCTTTGCCACCAAACGGAGGGTTGGCCAGAATCACATTGTGCTGGTTGCCCGGTTGAATATCTTTCAGGTTCTCGGCAAGGGTGTTGGTGTGCAGTACGTTGGGCGCTTCGATGCCGTGGAGGATCATATTCATGATCGCAATCACGTAGGCGAGGGACTTCTTCTCCTTGGCGTAGAAGGTGCTCTCCTGCAGGGTTTTCAGGTCATTGGTGGAGAGTTTCTTCTTGGTAGTACCGCCTTGACGCAAGTAGTCGTAAGCCTCACACAGGAAGCCTGCCGAGCCTGCTGCACCGTCGTAGATGGTTTCGCCGGTTTGGGGCTGCACCACATCAATCATGGCGCGGATAAGCGGACGAGGCGTGTAGTACTCGCCACCATTACGCCCGGCATTGCCCATGTTCTTGATCTTGGTTTCGTACAAGTGGGAGAGTTCATGCTTTTGAGCCTGAGTTTGAAAGTTCAGCTCATCGACCTTCTCTAAGCAGTCACGCAGTGCGTAGCCGCTCTGGATTTTGTTTTTGATCTCACCAAAGATCTCACCAATCTTGTATTCGATGGTGTTGGGGCTGGCGGCACGAACTTTAAAACCCTTGAGGTAAGGGAACAGCTCACCATCCACGTATTCCATCAGGTCTTCGCCGGTCATGGCTTCGTTGTGGTCGAAGTTGCCTTTGTCGTCTTTGGGGGCCGCCCACTCGCTCCAGCGGTGCTGAATGTTGATGATGTAGCGGTATTCCTCACCCATCATCTCCGCTTCCTGGGCACGCTGGTACTCCAGATCATCCAGATACTTCAGGAACAACATCCATGAGGTCTGTTCGGTGTAATCCAGTTCACTGGAGCAGCCTGCGTCTTTGTGCAGGATGTCGTCTATATTCTTGAAGACTTGTTCAAACATGCAGGGTCACAACCGTATTGATGACTGGCGCGAATAGAAGGCGGCGGCTCAGTACTAAATGCGTTTATTGTGCCTGATTCAGCTGCGTTTGTCTCAATGTGGGGTACAGACTTCTAAGGGCTACAGACACTGACAAGCGATACTCTAACACTTATTGATTTTGTGAAAATTTCAGTTTTATAACCAGAGCTATGTTTTTAGATATTTGGGAGCCATATATGCTTGGGTGAATCGTCACTGGCTGTTTTTCATCACGCAGGCAAACTCTCCCGGTGGCAGCTGAAAATCCAGAGACAGTTGGATAAATTGATAGTATTCATTGTTGGCTTGTTGCGGCGCCCATGGTCTAAGCCAACTGCCTTGTAGCAACTCCAAATCCTTTGGGTTAGTTGTATTGCTGGTGAGATACCCGTTACCTTTGGGTGGCGGGAGGCTGGTCAAAGCTATGATCATCATTGCTCAGCAGATTGGAAATGGGATCAAATACCTGAGAGTTGGGATGTAATACTGTATAGCGAGTTAGTCGATAGTCGACTTGGGAAAATGCTCGATAAATCGAAAAACAGGTAGAGGCCGCACAGGTACGGGTCAACAACCTCAACCAGTCCATCCTCGCCAAAGCCTTCCGGGGCGAACTGACCGAACAGTGGCGCAAGGATAACCCCGAGCTGATCAGTGGCGAAAACTCTGCCGAAGCTTTGCTGGAGAAAATCAAGGCGGAGCGTGCCATAATAGCGAGTAAAAACCGTAAGCCCAAGAGACGCGCCAGAACCGGAGCTGGAAGAGCTGCATGAAAATAGACAAACTCTGCTTGAACCATTTCCGCTGTTTTGATGATTTTGAAATAACCTTTCATAAGCAGCTCACTGTGCTGGTGGCTCGCAATGGCGCTGGTAAAACCACAGTGCTGGATGGCGTGCAGACAGCTCTGAACCTGTTCTTAACCCGTGTCCCCAGGGTCAAGGGTTCTAATCCCAGGGATACCGATTTTCAGGCCTACCCTGATGGCCGTCGGCCGCCCTATATGCGCGTCCGCTGTGAGAGCAGCGATGGCATTATCTGGGATCGTACCGAGAAACGCGACCAGACCAGAAAAACAGCCAGCCAGATTCCGGAAGGGGCAGGTGTCAGGCAGTTGCATGAATATGTCGATGGGTTTATTGACGCCCATAACGACAATCAGCCTTACCAGTTACCGGTTTTTATCTATTACGGAACCGAGCGGGCTGTTTTTGATGTACCTCAGCGCAAGCGCGGATTCGGCAAAGATTTTTCCCGCCTGGACTCTTATAAAGGTTCTCTGGAAAGCCGTACCAATTTTCGTCGTTTTGTTCAGTACTTTTATGTTCTGGAGGACCGGGAAGCCAAGTTGCAAAAGGATGCCCGTTCTTTTGAAGTCGAACTTCCTGAATTGAAAGCCATTCGTCAAGCCATTGCCAGATTGCTTCCAGAATTCAGTAACCCCAGAGGTGTTGAACCAGCGGGCATCCAAGTCCATTGGAATAAAAATGGAGTAACACAACAGCTCCGTATTGAGCAGTTGAGTGATGGTTACAGAACCACTCTGGCCATGGTGATGGATATTGCTTCCCGTATGGCGGAAGCCAATCCGGATTTGGATGATCCTCTGGAGACCGAAGGTGTTGTTCTTATTGATGAAGTCGACCTGCATCTGCACCCAGGCTGGCAGCAGACCATTTTGCTCGATTTAATGAACGCTTTCCCCAATGTGCAGTTTATTGTTTCTACCCATAGCGCCCAGGTTATTTCATCGGTTAAGCCAGAGTGCCTACGGGTTATTGACTGGCAGGACAACCAGCCCAGACTGATACCCATTCAGTTTTCAGAAGGGGCCGAAGCCCAACAGGTTTTGCAGGATGTGCTGGGGTTGGAATCAGGTCGAGTCGAAGCGCTCAGTATCGTTAAAAATCTCAAACGATATCAGCTGCTGGTTGAGCAGGATCAGTGGGATACAGATGAGGCGAAAAGATTGCGCAACACTCTGGATAAATGGGGTGGGGAGCATGAACCTGAGCTGAAACGGCTGGATATGGATGTTCAGATGAAGGAGTGGGATCGCCAGCAATAATGAAAAATATCGTTAAGGGGGTTGAACCCCAGCTGTTGACGAACTATCGAAACAGAACACCTCAAAATACGTGGGAACAATTCAAGGAAGGGCGCTCACGCAGACAAAAAGTGAAAGCTGCTCTTCGCACAGATCAGGGAGGAATCTGTGCCTATTGCGAAATCGACCTGAAAGAAAGAGACAGTCATGGCAACGCCGATTTTCGGATTGAACACTTTCATCCAAAGTCCGATAGGACGTCTTCTCATAACTGGGCTCTGGACTGGCAAAATCTTCTGGGATGTTGTCATGGTGGCAGCCAGAGGAACGTTGTGGATGCCGATGAGCGCTTTACCAGTCCAGATCACTCCTGTGATGTTCCCAAGGCCGATCAGCTATTTGATGATGTAATTCTCAACCCTTTGATGATTCCCGCATCTCCCTGTTTGTTTTCCATTGAGCGAACCAGCGGTGAACTGAAGAAAAATATTACGAACTGTGAAATAGCCGGGGTTGATGCACAGAGAGTTGGTAATACGTTACTGCATCTGCGGTTGAACGCTGATCGATTGAAAAAATTCCGTAGGCGCATATTGAATAAACTGAACCAGGAAATGATGCAGCAGACGTCATCAGGGGTGACCATTCCTGAGGCCAGAGTCCGGCTGGCAAAGATACATCTTCGCAAAAATAGCAATGGCAACTGGCCGGCTTTTTTCAGTTCTATTCGGGCTTATCTGGGCAAAGAAGCAGAGAGCCACCTCCGTTCGATTGGTTATACCGGTTAACACTATTTTTATAAGGATTGGGAAGAGGGAAAACATGGCCGTCTGGTTATACCCGTAGCCTTTGAAGTTGCTACTGCGTTGCGGCGCTCGTTCACTGGTGCGCCAGCCCGGTGGTGCGCCAGCCCGGTGGTACGCCAGCCCGGTGGTACGCCAGCCCGGTGGTACGCCAGCCCGGCCCGGTCACTTAGTTTGTCTAAGCTCCCGGGGCTTCACTCCCTTGCGGTCTTGTAGCAACTCCAAATCCTTTGGGTATAGTAAGAGCTGGCGCACAAGGCCAGTACGAACAGAAGTTTCTGCAGGAAAACCGCATCTATCTGACTTGGGATGATCTGAATATCCCTCTGGACAGCTTCCAAAAAGGTAAACTTCTGCTCGCTGTTACTTTTCTCCCATGAATGCCATCTTCACCCCTAAACATGTTCACCGCTAAAAATGCCTCAGGAAACCTTTATTGCCCTGTTTGGTGTCCTTTTAGAATGAGCCTAGCCTCGATAATGGTTATGACCAATGCAAACAATCTGGATCATGCCTGCACCTCCTGCAAAACCTGTTCACGAGTGATTTTGATGACATCAACCACTACCTGGCTGGCCGCCTTAAGAGAGTCTACCGGGATGTATTCATAGATAGAGTGGAAATTGTGGGCTCCGGTAAAAATATTAGGACAGGGTAAGCCATTTTGAGATAGCACCGCCCCATCATAACCTCCTCTCATGGAATGATGTTGGGCTCAATGCCATTTCTTTTATAGGCTTCCAGTGCGATATCAAGAGGGTAGCTATTCTCTCCCTCAAGGCTGTTCATGACATTTTCATATCGATCAGACAGCTCGATTTGAACGCTATTTTCCCCCATAACGATGTACAGTTTTGAGTCAGTTGATTCAAAAAGGCCATGCGCTCGGCATACCCTTCTTTGGAGAAATCCCGAATGTCCATATTCAACACAGTGCGTGCACTATTGCCTTGAAGTTGTTTTACCCAGAAATAGCCTTCTCTGTTTTCGGTGTATTCTGGTGCTTCGCCTCCCGGAATCATGGAAATATATTTGTGAGCCATCAGCAGGGAGTTTTTCAACTTTCCTTTTGCTGACATTGGATGTGCAGACTGCCCATTAAAAATGATTTCAGCGCTACCGGCATTCCAGTTTTCGCATATAAAATCGCCAATGCCGCAACAGTCCAATGTATAACCAAAATCTGCATTAAATGAACTCACATCAAATGCCTTGGCTCCAAGCAAGCCCTGCTCTTCATCTGGAAGGAAAGCGACTTTAACAACACCATGTTTTATTTCAGGGTTATCTTTTAAGTGCTGTAGAGCATTTAAAATAGCAGCAATTGCGGCTTTATCATCGGCTCCCAGTAAGCTGGTTCCGTCGGTAGTAATAATATCCTGCCCGATATAATGGGTTAGTTCCGGGAACTCTTTGGAGCTAAGAGTGATTGCCAGTTCTTTGTTGAGAAGGATATCGCCGCCATTGTAATGAGTGATTTTAGCGTTGGTATCAGTTGTTTGTTCGGCGCTGGTATCAAGGTGAGCAAAAAAAGAAACAGTAAGAATATCTTCATTCACATTTGCTGGCAGAGAGGCTGTTAGAATGCCGTTATCTTGTAATGTGATATCTTTGAGCTGAAGGGATTTCAGCTCTCCAGCCAGTACCTCGGCAAGTTCTGTTTGCCCGGATGATGAGGGCATAATACCTGCACGGCCATTGTCCGGGTTTGTCGTTGTGTTTATTTTTGTGTATCTCAAAAAACGTTCAACAATATCCATTGTTTAAAACCAGATTATTAGTGAATATGAAGCAGTGGGAGGCTATTAGGATTGTTATAGAATCTGCTTCCTCATTATTAAATATGCTCGAGACATGCTTGATTGACCTTGGTCAGCCTTTTAAATAGAAACCTGCAAAGCGGTGCTGGTACCGCTTTGGAGATTGCTATCCAAAAGCCACATGTACACGGGGGAGTGTTGCTGGTGAGATACCCGTTACCTTTGGGTATAAATAGGAAGTGTTTTTAGCCGCAGTGTGAGTTTCTTATTTTCATAAAACGCACCGTTACCCGTAACAGAATCTTGTATGTGGGCAACGGTGAAAAAGCAGTCAGGCTGGATTCAAGCAATAAGTGCAACCACCTTCATACTGTTATTACTTTCTGTTATTACTTTCTGTTATTACTTTCTGTTATTACTTTCTGTTATTACTTTCTGTTATTACTTTCTGTTATTACTTTCTGTTATTACTTTCTGTTATTACTTTCTGTTATTACTTTCTGTTATTACTTTGAATAACAGCCCTGCTCTCGAGCCATTTTTCGGGCGATCATCGGTGCTGTCCACAACGAGGGCAGCAGCACTAACGACACCGGTACAGCAGTAACAACAATGAATGACTGCAGGGCAGATACACCACCGTCACCGACTGAGATCAACAACGCAGCAACCACACCCATTATTATTCCCCAGAATATCC
>CBDBOO010000051.1:0-49794 GCA_965208385.1 Endozoicomonas sp. | reverse complement strand
CCAAGCGCGAAAATACTCCATCCATATCCAAGTATGCGACAGTGTGTTTGATTTTCCGTAGGAGCCGTATGCATTAGTAGTGCCCGTACGGATCTGTGCCGGAGGGGTGATAAACTGTCAAGAAATTGCTGGTAAATCAACCCTTTACGGCGATCACATTTGACCTGAACAAAATCTATGGAAAAATCTATGGATGTCCCTCCCTCTTCCCTCCCTCTTCCCTCCCTCTTCCCTCCCTCTTCCCTCCCTCTTCCCTCCCTCCCCTCCCTCCCTCTTCCCCAAAGTCCGGCAGCGGATTGATGAACATCGAAAAACCTGAAGGAACAGAAACATGGCTGGTTTAAAGCCAGGTTTCAAAGCTGAAACCAGGTTTCGATGCTATCTTTCTAGACCACACCGGCTTTCAGGCTTATTTGAGGGTTGGAACATACTGGTACAGTGACACTCATATATTACTCTGGCATTAATGGCATGAACGAGTGCCACCCCCGTCACGCGTGAGAAGCGCATTGGAATCACGTTGAAAGAAGGTCTTGGAAGGTCTTGGAAGGTCTTGAAAGAAGTGTGCAGTTAACTCCGTCAGGCCCGAACAGCATGAGGTAACTACCATGATACTCTGCGAGCCGGTATGCAAAGCGCTGAAAGTGATAACACTGCAAATGATGTTAGCCCCACTGTTTCTGGCAGGGCTTGCCAACGCCGATGAGAGCCCCGGTGATTCAGCAGACAGCAGGCAGGTCAGGTTGACCAACACCCATGAGATTAACAGGCGAAGCCTTGAAGACAGCGGGGATTACCAGATTACCCTTGAATGTATGGCGGTGGGCCTAACTTCCCATTGGCGGACATCCAGTTTGTTGCATATAGGACCGAATAGTCCTATCTCTCTTGGTGGCCAGGATGTTGGAACGGTAATTGAACGCAACAATGGCCGGATCAGTGTGAGAATTATTTCAAAAATATTAATGGGTTCCGATTTTCAATTCAGGTCAATACTCACCCTTTATGCCAGTGACATTCTGGCCGCCATAGACGACAGTGATGATGATTTTATAAAGGTTAGATGTTCTGTTGACGATACAGCCTCGCAAACCTATAAAATCTATGCCCCGTAAACATGCAACCCTTCAACGGCTTCTCTACAGGAGAACGAGTTATGAGGCAGTTTCCCAAAGTTGTTACAGCGGCCCCTGTGCAAACGGCGCTGTTCTGGCTGCTGGCCTTATTGATGCCAACGCTGGCCCAATATGCTATGGCCAGAAGTGTTGAACTGATCTACAGGGGGCCTTTGGTCCGGGACCGTTCAGGCTGCTATGCAACCGACAAAAGCATTTACCTGGACGCACCAGGTGACCGGCCCTCCCTCGCAGCCGGCAGTCGCTTTGCGGCCTCGCCACTCCCCCACGTGATCGGGCTGGATGTGCAGCGGGGGCATGATGAACTGAACGCCCTGTTGCCGGGCAGGCTGAACAATAATAAACCGGTCTATCTGGCAGGGGGATACAGCACCTCCAAAACAACCGGTGAAGATATTTACCTGGCTCGCTTCCTGGCCACTGGCCAGCCCGATCCCTGTTTTGGCCAGCGGGGCTCCCTTATTCTGGACGTGGCCGGGGGCAACGACCGGGTGCAGGCCATGGCGCTGGTCAATGACGGCAGTGGTGATTTCCTGATAGTGGGCAGCGCGGTTAATGCCGCCAGCAGTGGAGCCAGCCAAACGGGAAAAGATGCTGTGCTGATGCGGTTTACCGAAGCAGGGCAGCCCGTTGCCGGTTTTGGCCTCGGGGGGCGGGTGGTTCGGGATTTTGCCGGTGGCGATGACGAGCTGTTCGCTGTTCAGGTTGTCACCCTGGCGGATCAGAGCCAGCGCATTCTGGTGGCGGGTTACGGCACCCAGGCTGCCCGTAGCGACAATTCCGGCGACACCGGTAAAGATGCAGTACTGTTGCGATTCACCATGACGGGCGAGCCCGACGGTGAGGCGATCAGAAACATGAGCGAGGGCGAAGGCGATGACGGTTTCCACGCCATTCAGGTGATCGCCGGTGTCAGCAACCAGCCAGAAATTATTGCTGCCGGTTACGCCCATGGCTCTGCGGATAACACCCGAGATTTTTTATTGCTGCGGTACTCTGTGGCTGTCCAGCTGGAAACCCAGCCAACCCAGTTGGAAACCAATGCCATTTCGGAAGCACTGGGACATGAAGAAACCCTCTGGTCATTGTACCTTGATGAAAGCGGGGTCAGTCCGAAACTTCTAACTCTGGGCGTCAGCTATCCTGCGGATTCTGCTTCGTGGTCACAACTGGTGCTTTTCCGTTACGACCTCCAGGGAAATCTGGATGAAAGTTTTGGGGAAATCGGCAACGGTTACACAACCGTGAAATCCCCGTTTTTCAGCGATGGCCCTCTACCCCTGACCGTTATCACCACGAGTGATGATACCCGCCACATCCTGGCCGGGAAACCCGGCGCACCTTCCTGCAGTGACAACGGTAATGTACTGGTGAGCTTTGATGACAACGGTCAGCTTTTATCCGGAAGCAATGATAGGTTCAACGCCCTCTTTAATCATTTTGGTGAAGGCCGCTCGGCGGTCAGAGCTGTAGGGGTTGTTTCCACGACTGATACACAGAACGACGATGGCCGTATCGTTTTGGCCGGGTTCGGATTTGGACTGATGAATACCCACTGTGCCTGTAGCACTCAAAACGATATTATGCTGGCAGGTTTTCTACCCGATGGAGAGCCCGACCCCTGTTTCAGCACCAATAACTCGGTATTAACTATGAACGGTTGCAGTGTTGATTCTGCTGTACTTGCGGATGACCCTTCAATGTTTTGTGCTGACTCGGCCACAACTACAAGCACAAATACAAGCACAACCACACCATTGCAGACATCTTCCCCCAAAGCGAACGGCTCTGAAGCAAACCGTGACGGTGACAATGATGCTGCCTCGTTTCATGCTGCCCTGGGCGTTGTCAGCACGGTCGCAGGACTGTCTCTTGTCAGTAATGCGGTTTTGTTCGGAGTCGTCGCCCATTTGGTTCATACCCGGAAGCGTTAGTACAGAAATAGTCATACCTTGGTCATTGATCGTAAGGTAGTATAACCTCTAAAAAATAGGCTCTTCAGGGATATCTGTGGGTGAAAATAGGAAGATTTTGAGATAGAAGCATCTACGGCCGACTTTTGATCAGCAATTCCCCACGTTTCATTAAACCCCTTGGTATCACTAGCGTACGAAGTCGTATATATTTTGTATGCTCGTGATAAATAGTCGAGTTTTTGGGAAAAATTACATATCTCAACACGTAAGCAGCTGTAGCTGCGCCCTGCGTGTGATGCTTCTTATACGCTGTTACCGATGTCGTATAAGCATGGGGAATAGCTGACTTTTGATAGCTTTTTATTGTGAGCATAAAAACAACAAAAGCCACCGCAGATGCTAATAAAAACTATCCTCAATAAAGTCCATAAACTCAAGTCGTTTGTTTATCAGGATGCAAAACCGGGCTTCTATCAAGGCTCCGAAGTCTTCGAAGTGATCGTTGTCCCTCGCAAGAACAGTCATGCCCTCTGCTCTTGTTGCCAGAAGCCCGCTGCTGGCTATGATCATCTAGCTATACGACGATTCGAGTTTGTCCCTCTCTGGGGTATCAGGTTTTTCTTCTCTACAAAATGCGGCGGGTGCAATGCAAAACCTGTGGCGTCAAGGTTGAACAGGTTCCATGGGCCGACGGTAAGAAAGAACTGACCAGAGCCTATATGCAGTTCCTGGCGAGCTGGGCGAGAAAACTGTCCTGGAAGGAGGTTGCCTGCACCTTCAGCACCTCATGGGAGAAGGTCTTTCATGCTGTCGAGTACGTGGTCGAGTGGGGCAAAGCTCATCGTTCACTCGACAATATAAAAGCCATTGGTGTTGATGAAGTAGCGTATCAGGTTGGACATAAATATCTGACCGTGGTTTACCAGATAGATCGCGGCTGTACCCGTCTGTTGTGGGTTGGTCAGGAGCGCACCGAAGCTACAATTCGAAGTTTCTTCACATTCTTTGGAGCAGAGCGGAGCCAGCAACTGGAGTATGTCTGTTCTGATATGTGGAAGCCTTATGTGAAGGCTATTGCCGAGTTCGCTAACCAGACACTGCATATTCTGGATCGGTTCCATATTGTTGCCATGCTGAACAAAACCATTGATGAAGTCAGAGCTTCTGAACACAAACAGCTTCAGGCTGATGGCTATGAGACTGTTCTGAAAAAATCTCGCTGATGCTTACTCAAGCGAAAAGAGAATCTGACCGAGAAACAAGAAATCAAACTGAACACAGTGCTTCAGTACAATCTGAAAAGTGTCAGAGCCTATCTCCTCAAAGAAGAATTCCAGATGTTCTGGGATTATATTTCGCCACACTGGGCAGGCAAATATCTGGATCGATGGTGTACAAGAATCATGCGATCAAAAATAGAACCCATGAAGAAAGTAGCCAAAACTGTTCGACGGCACAAGCCGCTTATCCTGAATGGGTTCAAGGAAAAAAAGGCGTATTCGAGCGGTATTGTTGAGGGCCTGAACACCAAGGTAAAACTCACTACGAGAAAATCATACGGCTTCAGAACCTACAGATGTGCAGAAATCGCCTTATACCACAATGGCGCTAACTTAAGAGATCACTTCTGATACACCTTAAGTCTGCAGGCTTGTTTCCTTGTATGTTGAAGCCTGCGTGTCGGTTTAGGCCGCCTCTTGTTTGCCCTCGCCTCTCGACGTCCAGGACGGTTGCCCACTCTATGCTCGCCAATAATATCAGCCATGTGATCCAGTAGGTCATCAACAATCCCTTCTGCAGCCTGTAACAGCAAAATGTGAAAACTCTTCAACGTGTCATGGGCAGCTTTGAAGCTCACCTCTCTGGGAGTATGTCCAATTTCTTCTGCCGCTTTTGCCATTAAAGCCCGTATCATGTTGTATACCAGCAAGTGGACGTCGATCTCCTTACGTACCATGGCAGGACTCTCACAGCGAAGAATATCCATTTTCATCATGGTTTTAATGGATCTGAAATCAAGCTCTACATGCCAGCGCTCCACATAGAGCTTAATAATTTCTTTTTTTGGATAAGTTTGCGCATCTGTCAGGGTAGTGATGGTAATTCGCTTTTTGTTTCCAACCGCTCTGACTACCAGCTCCTCTGGCATTTGATCGTAAAGTTCCCGGGTCATCCAATCCGGACGCTTTGGGCGTACTAGTCGAAACAAACCATCCCGTTTGCTCAGCTTTTCCTGACATTTCCGAAAGTCGATGTTACGGGAGCCGTTCTTTTCGAACACAGCATTAATGCTTGCTTCAAGCAACTGCACAAGGAAAAAATAGTTTTCAAAGTTTGCGTCAGCCAGCAGGATATCACTTACATCAAGGCTTGATAGCATCTGTCTCAACAGCGCCTGCTCACCAGTCCCTTTCCCCTTACAAGCTGCGACCGCCGAGTCTAGTAGAGCACCACTGCCCAGTGCAATCAGAACCATAATTCTTAATTGAGGAAAGCCCAGTCCCTTTTTTTTGTGATTTGGGCTGAGGGTATTCAACCTGGTTTGCCTCGGTATCTGGCATGGATAATTTTGAACCATCCGCCAGAACTACACGTTTGTTATGCCACAGGTAAGCCTTGTGAGTTCCATTATCAAGGTTGTTGCCTGATGTATGGAGGAGTGATTTGATGGCCTCTTCAAGCAGCCTCTGTCGCGCTTGACAGTAGGGACCTGTTGTCGTTTTATTTTTACTTTTCCCAAGAGCTACCTGGTCTCGGGCATCATCAATCAAGGCATTGCGACAGGATTTAGTCTCACTGGCCACCTGCTTCATGAAGAGTGAGAGGGTTTTGCACGCAGGATATTTACGCTTTCTCTTGGTGATCTTTTTCTGAAAATCATCCAGATCCTGCGTGGTCAGAATGGCAGAGAGGTCATCCTCTGCTGTTTGTGCAAACTGACGAAGGAGTTCATCAGCAACTGTGCTCATTTCTTGGCTATGCTTAGTCATGGCTTGCTCGAGGGGGACTGAATCTGACAGCTTTTTACTGCTATTTTGCTTCTCGGGCAAGCCTTATGATAGGGCGTTTGAGCCTTAAGTTAGCGCCATTGCCTTATACCATGCGCTTGGAAAGCTACCGGAGCCAGAAATCACCCACAGATTTTGCTGTCGAGGCAAAAAATATTAATTTTGAACTTGCCATGTCTGCTTCCAGGTGGGCGATCTGCCTTATTGCACAGTTCTTTCTTATCCCTCCCAGTGGGGTCACAGCATCACCACCTCCATCATGGTTCTGGCCGCAGCTGCTGCACAGGGACCATATTGCCTGGACAATATTCTCAGCCTCAGTCATGGCTTTGTTATCAGAGTGTTTTGCAGATTCGGAGCCTTCTCCTCCACCCCCATCAGTCTTTTCTTTGCCGTGAAAATCCCCGAATTCAGGACGCAAGCAGCCGCCCTGCACAGAACAAGGAACTATCGTATTAATTGTGGATCAGGTTAATTATCGAATCTGATCCAAATAGCCATACTCGTCCAGCCTGCGTAACCAGCGCGGTGCATTCTTCCTAACCATCAAACCCTCGTAATCAGTGTCAGGATCAATATAAGGCTGTCGTTTCTTGAGTAAGGTATAAATCACACGAATCAGTTTATGTGCAATGGCAATCAGACTTCGTTTGTGACCCCTGCGGATCACCAGACTCTGATATTTACCCTTGAACTGACTCTTGGTCTTGATCGCTGCATTCGCCACTTCGCACAGTGTCGTTTTGATCATCTTATTCCCTTTTCGGGTTCGACCACTTTTACGCTTGCCTGCGCTTTCATTATTGCCCGGGCAGAGTCCGGCCCAGGAAGCAATCTCCTTCATGCCGCCAAACTGACTCATATCATCACCTATTTCTGCGATCAGTGCTGCGGCACTCATCTCACCAACTCCGGGGAGAGTTTGCAGAATTTGCCAGGCTTCTTTCCAAGACTGAACCGTACTCAGAATCTGGACTTCCAGCTTCTGCTGCTGTTCAATCAGGAAATTAATGTGATCCCGGATATCTTTCAGCACAATAAGATGAGAAGGGGATAACTTCTCGTCTATACTGTCCATCAGCTGTTTTCTGTCTGCCTTCAGACGGCCATCCGCTTTCTTGATAATATCCTGAAGGGATTCACCATCAATCAGGGCGTTCACCATGCGCTGACCTGACTTGCCGTTGATGTCACTGATCAGGCCGCCGAGTCGAATACCGCTGTCGTCTAGCGTTTTATGAAGACGGTTCTTCTCATTGGCTATTTGCTTGACCATTGTATCTCGTCGGCGAGTCAGCAAACGCAGCTGTTCCTGATCCGGATGAGGCACAAAACTCGGACGAACCAGACCACAATGGGCAAGGTGGGCGAGCCACTGACTGTCCAGTGTATCGGTCTTGCGACCGGGTACATTCTTGACGTGTCGGGCATTCACCACCCAGGGCTTCAAGTTGCGACCAATGATGGACGCATAAATACTTTTCCAGTAAACACCCGTACTCTCCATTACGACCAGATCGATCTGATGCTGTTGAAGGAACTGGCACATTAATTCCCGATCTTTGCGGAAAGTACCAAATTCACGGGTTAATACTTGAATGTCGCCTTCTGGCATTTCTTTGCGAACGGCAACCATGACCATCATTTTATGGACATCATTTGATGGAAATCAATGCCTGCACAGTTTTTCACAATGGGTTGCATCGTCTATGCTCCAAAGGTTCACGGAGGAACAGCAGAGCCTGACGGACTGGATCGGATCGCCATAGTCTCACTTGGAGAAAAGGGCTGTTTGCCGTGCATTCAATGTTCCAGAAATGGAGCCTTGATGGTGCCAGTTCTGAACCATGAGATAAGCGAGGTTGCGACGATCCAGCCCAGGTCAATTTGTATTCAGGGTCTAAAAGCCACTGCAAAAACATCGACCACTGTCGGGCTCTGCACCAGACTATTGTGGCAGAGTCTCATTTTCATGGTGCAGGGTGACCGAAAATACAGTCATGAAGATTTGGTACTGGAAAAAACATTATGGCAATCATAATGCCCAGGTGAACCTTCATTTACGCTGGACGATGAAGCTGATAATAATGTCTGGTGTTTTACTGATTCTGATTCCTTTGATAACGGTTATGGTTTTAGGGTTGGCAGACAGTGTTATTCTGTTTCTTCTGGTCTATATCGTCATTGCACATGCCTGCTGTGTGTTTCCGGGTATTTATGGATTATCCAAAGCTATGGCATTGGATAATCCATAAAAAAACCAATAAGAATTGAAGTTATACCCGACATTCACCACCTAACCTGACATTTTCCTGATTTCTGCTATTTATCAAAAAAGCAAATATCAGGAAACAGCCTTATGCCTCCTATTCAATATCGCACTCAGATTCAGAACATGGATCACCTCGGCCTGGTGGCAGGTATGTGCAAAGAGCTGGGCATAGCCGGTCACATTGACAGACGTGCACCCAAGGTAGCGGATGAATGGAATGTCTCCCACGGTGAAGCCATTGTCGGCATGATCCTCAATGGCCTCGGCTTTACGGGGCAATCTCTCCATATGTTCCCCCAGTTCTTTGCCAATAAACCTCTCAACAAACTGATCAGGGAAGGGATTAAACCAGAGCATTTAAACGACAAGATTCTGGGAAGAGCACTGGATGAACTCTTTGATCTGGATGTCAGTAAAGTCTATTTTGAGCTGGCTATCAAGGTTGCAACTCATCTCAAATTGCCTTGCGACGCGCTGAACCTTGATGGCACCGGCTTCCACGTCGATGGTCGTTATAATAGCGATAGCGATCTGAGCGATGAAGACCTCAACTGCATCAGGCTTTGCAAAGGTTACAGCCGGGATCACCGCCCGGATTTGAACCAGGCCATATTGCTTCTGTTGACTGAAAACCGGGCAGGCATCCAGGGCGATCTCATTTGACAAACACCAATCCTGTTGCATATTCAAAAAGCTAGCTTTAAAAACTGAATTTTTGAGAAGTACAGGAAATTAGGCTTATTTTGGTACTTTTGTGTGCTGAATAATTAGCCAAACAGAGAAAGTTAGTGCCAAATGAGATCGCCCTGGGCAGGCATCCCGTTGTTTATGAAAGCAACCAGTGGCAATGTGACTGATAAGACCAGTTTCAAACAGGTGGTTTCCAAGCACTTGAAGAGTTTCAAAGCCGCACTGGAAGCCCGCTATTTTATTGGCGATGCAGCATTGTATGTGGCAGGGACAATCCAGGAACTTGACCAGCAGGATCAGCTGTTTATTTCCAGAGTTCCTCTCAATATTGGTGCCGCCAAAGAGCTGGTAAGGAGTGCGCCTTCACGAACCATGAAAGCAGTGGAGGGGTTTGACCATTACGAAGCTACAGAAGTGTCGTCTAATTATGCGAACGTAGAGCAACGCTGGGTTTTGTTTCGCAACCAGCAACGCCAGGAAACCGAACAGAAGACGCTGACAAGGCGTATGCAGAAAAAGTCTCTGAAAGAGTGCGAGAGACTGGAAAAGTTGAGCAAAAAAGCGTTCCAGTGCGAAGGGGAGGCCATGGAAGCCTTTAGGCAATGGCAGAAGCAGTCTGAACTTTGTCAGGCTGAGGCTCAGGTTATCGCCAAGCCCTGCTACAAGAGCAAAGGACGACCTGTTAATGGAGCGGAACCCGACCACCTGGAATATTACGTAACAAGTTGTTGCTCGATCGCTGTGCAAACCCGGCAGGATGCCGAAGCATCACTGGGTTGTTTTGTGCTGGCTACCAACGACATTAATACTACTCGACTGGACAGCGCTGAACTACTGAGGACGTACAAATCACAGCAACAGGTTGAACGAGGCTTTCGCTTTCTAAAAAGTCCGGACTTTCTGGTGTCTTCCCTCTATCTGAAGAAACCGGAACGCATTGAGGCATTGTTAATGGTGATGACACTTTGCCTGATGGTCTATGCTGCTATCCAACATCGAATCCGTTATGAGTTGAAGAAGCAGAGCCGAACGTTCCCGGACATGAAGAAAAAGCCAGCCCAGAACCCAACGGGCAGATGGATTTTCTGCTGCTTTGATGGCATTTATGTGCAGACGATCAACGGAACGGAGAAGCACGTGATTGGCATCTCGGAGAATCAGGCGACAATTATCTTTATATTAGGGTCAACGTACCAATCAATTTATTCCTGACTCAAGAGGGAGTGTGAGAGCAGCAAGATCAATGCACGGAGGCTTGTCCCTGTCATCTCCGGCTGCTGAAGGTGAGGTTTTTTCTTGTTTGTGTTTTTCATGAATGGATATCCATGAAAGGTTGATTGGGTACTCGTTATCAGGAGAAGTACGTTTATGCTTACAATAAGGTGGTCAAATTTCAAAACCCTTGCGCTGCAGGGGTAGGGGAAATATCAAAGTAGGTGGTGAATGACGGTTATACCATTTCCGAATTCTAATTATGCTATTGCGCTGCCTTTTCAGACTCAGATCCTGCGTTGGAGTTCCTCGCCATAGCTACGGCTATGACTCGTCACTCCGCCTTGTCTCTGAGTCTGAAAAGCCATGTTCATAACGCATATTAGAAACCGGCAATGGTATTAGTCCAATCGAGAATGTACATCTCGCTTTATTTTTTTATAAAAATCCAGTTTTTCTGTTCGAGCCCGTCGAAGTAGAAAACGGGCTTTCTGAATGGAATGTCATTCATAAGACTACTGATATTGCATAAATGTAGTGACAGAATAGCAGGCTGGACCAGCATAATCGGGAGATCGGGGCAGCTCGTATTACTATTGCTCAGATCAGGCTGATGACACATATTGTCAAG
Organism: Endozoicomonas sp.; assembly: GCA_965208385.1. GTDB lineage: Bacteria > Pseudomonadota > Gammaproteobacteria > Pseudomonadales > Endozoicomonadaceae > Endozoicomonas. Next base: position 38,929 of record CBDBOO010000051.1, on the reverse strand, counting down.
AACGATAATCCACTGGTTGATAGACTGAACGGCTAAAAATCAGAATATGATCGAAATGCGATCAAATCTTCAGGCGGTGATTATGGAAGCATTAATCAGAGCGGGTGCCTTTAGCGGGTTTCGTGAATTATCTGATGCCAGTGGTCTGGATTATTTCAAGGTTCTGGATCTGGCCGGGCTTCAGCATGCCCAGTTGCAAAATCCTGATAACCTTGTGGCAGCATCGACATTTGCTGATGCTTTGAGCCTGTCAGCCATGTTATCGGAACAGTTTGATTTCGGAGTCCGGCTGGCCGGTGTCCAGGCGGTTGATATTCTGGGCCCTGCAGGAGCCCTTGCTTCTCAGGCAGGCTCGGTACGGGAAGGTTTTGACATTATCAGCAAGTATCTTTGCCTGCACCATCCGGATTCTATTCTCAGGGTTGAGCACTGTGGTAGCAGAACGCTGATTATCTATGAAGATATGATTCGGGGTACTTCCATGAACCCGCAAATCAGTGATCTGGCCATGGGGCTCATTGTCCGAACTATCCGGCAGTGGACAGATAAAGACTGGCTTCCACACGGTGTGTTTTTTGCTCATTATCAACCTGACGATATTGCTTCCTATGAAAAACTATTTCAGGCACCTCTGTTTTTTGATCATGAGGCTTACAGTGTTGAGGTGGAATCAGTCATTATGGATCAACCAATAAACCATGCCTGTGCAGAATTGCGGGCCGGGTTGTATGCGCAGGTTGAGGCTTTGGCTGTGAAGCAAAGGTTTAGCCAGCGACATGCGGTTGAGCGACTGATAAGGGTACTGTTACCAATGGGCGATTGTACAGAAGAGCAAGTAGCCGCAGCTCTGGGAATGCATCGTCGAACGTTGCAGCGTAGATTGGGGGCAGAAGGGCTGTATTTCAGAAATATTCTGGCCCGGGTCAGAGACGGCAATGCCAAGCAGTACCTGTTAACGTCAAATATGAGATTGACGCGGATTGCTGCAGCTTTAGGGTATTCTGAATTGAGTGCCTTCACCCGTTTTTTCAAAGCTAAAACGGGATTGACTCCCAAGGAATACCGGGCCCGCAACAGGGAGTCAGGCGTGTTATCACGAGAGTCACTGTCTCTGTCGGAAGATGAATTACGACAACTGGAAGCCCGGCGTGAATGACCTGAGTTCCAGAAGTCCGTTATTCAAGGTCAGGCAGTGGCTGTCTCTTCAGTGACATCTTCAGTGACATCTTGATTGAGAGCAGCAGCCGTTTGGATGCGAGATTGTTTGATCATGTCTGCCGCCTTTTCGGCAATCATAATGGTTGGAGCATTGGTGTTGCCACCCACCAGTGTAGGCATGATAGAGGCATCCACTACCCGGATGTTTTCAAGGCCGTGAATTTTTAATGCAGAATCCACCACCGCCATATCGTCGGAACCCATTTTACAGGTGCCTACCGGATGATAGGCATGGGAGCCTTCACGACGAATGTATTCCTTTAACTCTTCATCGCTTTGCAGCTGATTTCCAGGCAGGTGCTCTTCATCCCAGTAACGTTTAAGGGAGAACTGGTTAAATACCTTCCGGGTTGCTTTCAGTCCGTCCAGCAGACGCTGCATGTCATCTTCATCGTCCAGTAAATTCAAATGAATGTTCGGGTGACTCAGAGGGTTGGCGTCTTTGAGGGTTACTTCCCCACGGCTTTTAGGTCTGCATACGTTAACCAGTCCGATAAAACCCCATTTTCTCAGGAAATTCCAGTCACGGGAATGATCACGATAGGCCATGGGAGCAAAGTGCATCTGGATATCGGGAATGTCTTCTTCCGGACGGGTTCTGAAAAATAGACCGCCAGCGGCCTGGGTGCTGGCCATCCAGGTGGTTTTGGTGAACAGGTAGCGAACTGTCGTCCAGAGTAATCTGGGTACTGCCCGCAGGTTAATGGAAATACCTGATTTTTGCTTGTCGTTAGTGCAAACCTGAATGTCCGGATGCTCTTGAAGGTTTTTGCCAACGCCGGGAAGTTCGTGAATACAGTCTATATTATGCTGGGCGAGTTCATCTTTTTTACCGACTCCGGAAAGGAGAAGAAGCTGGGGAGAATTGAACGCACCGCTACTCAGGATAACCTCTCTGGATGCACGGATAATTTCCTTTTTCCCACCGCAGATAACTTCCACGCCGACCGCTTTTTTTCCTTCGAAGATTATCTTTGAAGCCTGGCAGTCTGTCTTGATGGTCAGATTGCTTCTGTCCATGGCGGGCTTTATATAGCAGGCCCGGACTCCTGCCCGTTTGCCATCTCTCGCGGTGGCCTGATAGATGCCAACACCTTCCTGCTGTGCACCATTAAAGTCTGCAGTATAAGGATACCCAGCTTCCATTCCGCTGCGAAGAAAATCTCCATAAAGTGGGAAATCGGTATCGGCATTGGAGACTTTTAAAGGCCCGTTCTGGCCATGGAATTTATCGCCCCCTCTTTCGTTATCTTCCGCTTTTTTAAAGTAGGGAAGCACATCAGCGTAACTCCAGCCATCATTCCCAAGAGAAGCCCAGTGATCATAGTCCCAGGCGTGCCCACGGATATAAACCATGGCGTTGATGTTACTGGAGCCACCCAGTCCCCGCCCCCTGGGCTGGTATTGTCCCCGCTGATTCATTCCAGCATCGGGGCGGGTCTTGAACCGCCAGTTATAAATATTAAAGCTGAAATCCTGTAAGGCAGCGACAAATCCGGCGGGGGTGGAAATAATGGGGGAATTGGCTTTTGGGCCGGCTTCCAGAAGACATATTCTGTCGTTGCAGTTTTCGCTCAAACGGTTGGCAAGAACGCCGCCAGCAGAACCGGCTCCAATAATGACATAATCAAACATGCAAGTTTTCCTGGTTTGAATAATTGTTGTGTGTATCCAGGGTGAGAAACGCCATAGCTGTTGTCAGAGCTGGTGATGTTTCAATCTCGCTATCAGACTACGTATATATGATGTGGTCTGCTTGACATTTTGTGGTCTTGGCCGGGGATTGTTTTTTATTCTGATGGCAGGCTTTTCTTCACAGTCATGTTTCAGTACAGTGAATCAAACGCCACAACAGGCACAGACTATGGAAGCCAGTATAGCCAGAAAAATATCAACCAGCGCCCTGGCCCGGTCTCTGGAAATGCCGGTTAAGGATCTTTTCCATAAACTGGAATCCTCAGGGTGGATTGAACGTTCGGAAGATAACTGGCAACTAACCGAGAAGGGCAAGCTGGAGGGTGGGGAATATACAACCCACGTCAAGTTTGGTACCTACATCATCTGGCCTGAAATGATTCATGTGAATCGAGGCAATACCGTTGAAAAAGCATCAACAGATGGTTATGGGCTCACCGCTACCCAGATAGGTGAACGGCACGAAATATCTGCCAGGCAGGTTAACTGGATGTTTGCTGAACTGGGCTGGATTAAACGCTCGGGAAAGGGTTCGGGAAAGGGTTGGACAACCACTGAAAATGGTGAGAAATCCGGAGCAAGGCAACAGATTAACGATCACAATAAAACGGCTTTTGTCAGCTGGCCTGAATCGGTGCTTGGCAAGGCGGTAGTCATCGCTTCGTTGAAGGAAACCAAAGGGGATTTGTCCCATGCCATTGGACTGGATGCACTGGCAGGAGACGAAATAAGCCATTACAGACAGCAGTTCCCCGCCAGATTAAGAGCCGCAGATGGACACCTGTTGCGTTCAAAAACAGAATTAATGATTGATAACTGGCTATACATGGCCGGTGTAACGCACTCCTATGAACGAAGACTGCCTATAGAAGAAGAGGTGTATGGCGAGTTCTATCTTCCCGGAGGAAATGTGTATATTGAATACCTGGGGCAGTCATCCGATGTCAGTTATCGACAGCAGAAAGAAGTGAAACTAAAGGCTTACCAGAGCCATAATCTCAATCTGATTACTCTTAATGAAGATCAATTAAAACACCTTGATCTGCACATGCCCCGTTTGTTGCAACAGTATGGAATTCGAATTTACTGATATGCCGGATTTGTCAGAATTAGACGGGGTGGTTCCCGTTTCTTCAATCAGCACTCACTGGCTGGAAGAGAATAATGTAACGCTGGATGTATTGAGACTTGATCAAATACATCCAGAGATCAGTGGCAATAAATGGTACAAGCTGAAAAATAATTTGAAACTGGCCATTGATCAGAGTATCCCGAATATTGTGAGTTTTGGTGGTGCCTGGTCGAATCATATTCATGCCCTGGCTGCAGCCGGAAAACATTTTCAGATCAACACCACAGGTATCATCCGGGGGGAGCGATCAGAAAATCTGTCGGATACCCTGAAAGATGCCGAAGCCTGGGGGATGCAGCTGTTCTTTATCAGTCGCAGTGATTATCGACGAAAAAATGACCCGGTATTCCTTGGTGAATTACTGCGAGCGTTGTCACTTGAAGCCGACAAGTGTCTTGTGGTGCCAGAGGGCGGCGGTAATGAACAGGGCGTTCGGGGCTGCCAGGATATTCTGACTTCAGGGCAGATTGATTCCAGTCGTTACGATGAAATCTGGCTGGCCTGTGGTACCGGAGCAACATTGGCTGGAATTGCCCGATCTGCGCCCGAAACACTTGTTCAGGGTGTAGCTGTATTAAAAGGCGGTGATTTCCTGAATCAGGATATACGGCAGTTTGTTGATGGTTGTTCTGATAAGTGGCAACTGACAACGAAATATCACTTTGGTGGATATGCCCGAAATACTGCTGAATTACTGGACTTTATTGATGTTTTCGAGTCAGATACAGGCATAACACTGGATCCGGTGTATACCGGCAAGCTTTTTCTGGCACTGAAGAAATCTATCCTGGAGGGACGGGTTTCATCGGGTAGTCGGTTGCTGGCAATACATACCGGTGGTCTGCAGGGAAGACGTGGAATAAGAAGTATTGGAGTACGTCATGGGTGTGGTAGTGGCTCGACAAATAGCCCGGGTAATCCTGGACGGTTTCAGTGATTATAGAACCCGGTTTACAGATATAACCCTTGGTGCCAGAAAGCGATTTCTGGATGCTGACTGGAGTGCAGTCCAGCAGTCGGCATCGGATCGGATCAATCTGTATCAGGCGGCCGTGAACGAGGTGGTGATCAATCTGGCTCAAACGACAGGTGATGACTACAAGGATGGCTGTCACTGGCTTGATGTTCATAATGAGTACATAGATCAGATTTCCTATCGAACCGATCCGGAACTGGCCGAAACGTTTTATAATTCCATTTATCGAAAGGTCTTTCGTGGCCAGACCGCCCAGAACCACCAGTATTTTATTCATTCAGAATTTGATGGCTTCAAGGTTCATAGCCCCAGAGGGATATTCCGTTCCTATTATCCGGATCAGGGGTTGGTAAAGTTGCTGGGACGGATTCTTGATGATTTTCAGTTCGAGTTGCCCTGGGAATACTGCCGAAGAGATATCCGTAATGTGATACTGGCTCTGAAGGAAGCTGTTCCGGAGTGGATACAGCGTCAGGATATAAGAGTTGACGTGCTGAAGTGGGAGTTCTATCGAAATAAAGGCGCTTATCTTGTTGGCCGCATTGTGGCAGATGATATTCATCAGCCTTTTATTCTGCCTGTTCTCAATAATGAACGGGGCGGACTGTTCATGGATACTCTGCTCTGTGACAACGACAGCGTTAGTGTATTGTTCAGCTTTACCCGTTCCTACTTCATGGTGGATGCCAGAATTCCTTCTGAAGGTATTGAGTTTTTGAGTTCATTATTGCCCGCTAAAAACCGTTGGGAATTATACAGTTCCATTGGCTTCTACAAGCATGGCAAGAGTGTGTTTTACCGTGATTTTCTTCAACACCTTCAGTCATCATCGGATCAGTTTATAATTGCTCCGGGCATAAAAGGTATGGTGATGTCGGTGTTTACCCTGCCATCCCTGGATATTGTTTTCAAAATCATCAAGGATCACTTTGATCCACCCAAAGAGATAAACAAGGCACGGGTTAAGGATCGATATTTTCTGGTTAAAACCCATGACCGGGTAGGTCGAATGGCGGATACCCAGGAGTTTTCCAACCTGGTGTTGCCCAGAGAACGGTTCAGTGACGAGTTGCTGACCGAGCTGCAGCAGTTGGCCGCTGATTCTGTGGTGGTTGATGGCGATCAGGTGTTGATTCGGCACCTTTATACAGAGCGGCGGATGATACCACTTAATCTGTATATTCAAGATGCAGAGGATGATGCAATCAGAGATGTACTGGAAGAATATGGCAATGCTATTAAACAATTGGCGGCAGCTAATATTTTTCCTGGTGATATGTTATTGAAAAACTTTGGTGTTACCCGCCATGGCCGGGTGGTTTTTTATGATTATGATGAAATCTGCTACCTGACTGAGTGTAACTTCCGGGTGATTCCCGAAGCCATGTATCCGGAGCAGGAGTTGTCTGCCGAGCCCTGGTATTCAGTGGGTCCAAACGATGTTTTTCCGGAAGAGTTCCCGATATTTCTGTTTCCTGACCGCAGAATCAGAAAAATGTTTGTCGATATTCATGGTGATCTGTTCAGCGCTGAATACTGGCAGGGGCTACAGCAAAAAATACACAATGGTTTCGTAATGGATGTGCTGCCTTATCGTCGCACTCAGCGTTTTAAGAGACGAGCCTTACTCGAGTCAACAGATGCCCCAGTGTGATTTTGTTTATTATGCGGTTGAATGAAGAATGGGGGTTTGAACCTCTGTGGCTGCCTGATGGGCAGCTTTGACGTTCTCAATACTCCAGTATCCGGAGTCTGGTTGAGAGTAACCATATTGTATGAATTTTTTTAACATTCTTTCATAAAATTGTTTTTCAGATGAAGTTCCCTGTTGCAGAATAGCTAACATGGACTGTCGGAAAACAAGGTTTTTCCGCCCTCTTGACCAGGCTTCTACCCAGGCTTGTTTTATCTTGATGGCTGGCTCAAGACTGAGAGATAACAGAAGATCATCATCAGATTGTGTCTGAACGGGAAATGTCTGTGTTAACCAGGCGTTTTCAGGAAGGGATACATCAAAGAGATGAATGATGTCATGAATACAATATGGCTTTTTCAGATCAGGAATATCAATTCCGGCCAGTCTGGCAATTAGCTCACTGGGGCAGTCGACTTTGAGTGTTTTACAGCAAATCTCTATAAATTCTCTGATTAAATCTGTTTTTGCATCATTCAGATCGGCAGATTTAATACGTCTGTGATATTCAGCACCAAAGGATCGTGCCTTATTTTTATCGGTGGTTATTATCTGAATCCAGTCATCAACCGATTTATTCTGTAGACACATTGAAGAGGCGGTTTTCGAAAGGCTCTGAGCCCCGTCATAGAGTTTTCTCAGGTCTTCAGATCGCCATTTATTACCGACTGGTGGTGGATAGCCGGCTGCAGTAAATACTTCAACCATGCGTGAAAAATACCTTCTTTCAGTACCCTGACAGTTCTTATAGTCAGCGACGAGAATTCTGCCCCAGAGCTCAATGTTGTTCAGTCCTCTTTTTATCAATATTTGTCTGGGAGTTTTATTCCATTTCTCTGCTGCTTCCAATTTTGTTAGAAGTTGCTCGTCAGTCAATTTTATATAGGGGAGTATTATTTGTAACCATTCCTGATCCCCGGCATCATCTTTGAAAAGTGAGACAATGTCACCTTCGGTAAGTGGTTCTTTGTAGAAGGAAATCAGAGTAGCCATTTCTTTTGCTGATCGCATAAAGCTTGATTTATGAATATGATCAGACGATGTGCCAAAAAATCTCAGAAATGTTTTGAATAAGGCGAGCTGCTCCGATTGGTTTTCACACTGCGACATTTTTTTCTTAACCTGTTTTGTATAGATTGCAGCACCTGAGCTGCCGGAAACTTTGGCTTTTACTTCATCATCACTGAGATCGGCAATGCCGATTATTCTGAGTTTTTGCTGCGCTGGTAAACGTTCACTGACAAATTGCTTCAGATTTTCAACCGTTGAGACAACCATCAAGCCTTGAATAGGGACTTTGATGTTTCTGTGTAAAAACTTTTCACTGGTGCTTGCCAGACTTGATCTTTTTTCACCCCGCTTGATCAAAATAGCAAGAATAGCGTCTACATTACCCAGCTGTGCCAGGGCCCATACAGTATTCGTAGCGCTATCATCCCGGGTCGAACTATATTGGACGATAACATCCTGAATACTGGCTTTATCCCTGACGATGTTTCCCGGATAGCCTGATAGTGAAATAAGGTCTGCCAGAGTCCATTCACAGCGATATTCTTTTAGCGGATTGGGCATTGACGATTTTTCAAGATTGGAGATTATTGAAGTATCTTTAAACCCCTGCTTACTGAGTAGCAGGTGCAGTCGCTTTCTCAGAATATTGATCCATGGAAGTTTTTCCTGTTCGTGTGTCAGTTTAGATGCAAGGTCTGCCAGAGGGTAGGAGGAGACAATGTGACCTGACTCCAGTTGTCGATCTTGCCAGCGCATCGACTCAAAAGCAGATTCGTCTTCCATTATTTCCATGACATCATCAGTATCTGATTGGTCTGTTTCATCTGGCAGCAATAAAGCTTTGGTACATTGACGTATTAATGCGGAATGTTTTGCAGGATCGAATGCTTCAGCATAGGTAGGAGCGTAATCCGCACGCTGACTACAGTAGTGCCAGAGGATTTCGTCCTGATCTTTGATGGGTTTTGATGCGGTCATCTGAAGATTTACAGGAACGGAACCCGACGGAAAACTGACTGGCTTTAGAGATTGATGTATTTTTGGTTCGTAGATGAACTGACAATGTGCATTAGCGGCTCCTCTACGAACAGAGTCATTGGCAAAAAGCGAAAGGTCATGGGATTTCACACCATATTCTACCGGAGGTAATTGTTTCCCCAGATTGAATTCTATGGGAGACCAGAAGGTAAACGCTTTTGAATCCAGGTGACAGATAACCCCGTTTTCGAATAACCATTCAACATACAGGCCATTGTCAAGTTTGACTCGAAATGCAGGACAGCCTTCAATGTTGAGAATACGTTCACCCTTGATAAAAGCAATTTCACTCATGTTTTTTGCTCGGGCATAAAGCCCGTAACCGGCTCCATCGTCAGCCCTCTGACCACTGAAGCGGGTTTCCAGAAAACCTTCAGCGTATTTCAGACGTTTTTCAGATGGAGTGTCTTCTGTCTCTGTTGCAATCACATTCCAGCGTTTTCGATTGGAGCGCCGGGGTTCTACAGCAGTTGATTCTGAACTATTTTGGGCATGAGCTTGAACCTCAGCATCCATATCCGCTGACTGGCTGTGTAAACAGGAAGACATTGACGTGATCATAAAAGCCTCATGAGGACATTAGATCTGATTACTTCTTCGACAATTTCAGCGCAAAAGGTTTCAATTTTAGTCAGCATGGCTGACAGCCTGGTTATTGGGGGCTAAAATGCTGACTTTTTTAAAGGGATTAACTTATGACTACTGCTTCTGCCCGCCATATCCTGGTTAAAACCAGCCAGGAAGCTGAATCATTGAAAGAGAGAATTGCCAAAGGTGAAGACTTTGCCAAACTGGCCAGGAAATATTCACAGTGTCCATCCGGAAAGAAAGGGGGCGATCTGGGGGAATTTCAACCGGGGCAAATGGTTAAGGCTTTTGACCAGGTGGTGTTCAATAAACCTGTATTAACTGTCCATGGCCCGGTAAAGACCCAGTTTGGTTTCCACTTGATCGAAACTATTTACCGTAACTGAATTTACCGTAACTGAATTTACCGTAACTGAATTTACCGTAACTGAATCTACAGCAACTGAATTTGCCGGAGCTGAATAGACCCACAGATGAATCGCAGGCATAATGTGCCGCCTTAAATTTCTGGCCAGGATTACCTTTTATGAGTACTGAACAAACCCTGAAACAGCGCAGTGGATCAAAATGTGAACTGTGCTCAGGAGTGCAGGAACTGGCAGTTTACGAGGTTCCTGCTTCTGTTGAATCAGGTCCTGAAGCCAGCGTACTGATCTGTGAAACCTGTCAGGGACAGATTGAGAATCCGGAAACGGTCGAGGTTAATCACTGGCGTTGCCTTAATGACAGTATGTGGAGTCAGGAACCAGCGGTTCAGGTGATGGCATGGCGTATGTTGAATCGCTTATCAGCAGAAGGCTGGGCCCATGACCTTCTGGATATGATGTATCTGGAAGATAGTGTAAAAGTCTGGGCAGAAGCAGGTATTTCTGACGGTGATGACGAAGCACCAACACTGGACAGCAATGGTGCAGTACTGATAGCTGGCGATACAGTAACGCTGATCAAGGATCTGGTGGTTAAGGGTGCCGGTTTTACTGCAAAACGCGGAACAGCAGTAAGAAATATTTCGTTGACATCGAATCCCGAACAGATTGAAGGTCGGGTAAATGGCACCCGTATCGTATTGTTGACACGGTTTTTAAAGAAATCCGGCTGATTTGTTTTGGAACAACCGGTTGACTGATACCTTAGTTTCCGATTTGGATTGCAAAATTGCTCTAACGGAACCCTTCCTCTGCCCGGTTTATTCCGGGCTATCTTTCAGATAATGTTCGATATTCACCTCCCTATCCGATTTAAAGAGAAACCCAAACATTGAACCGGGGTCGTAAGAATACTCTGAAACGGATTGAACGAGTGAAATAAATGCGGGGCCAATAAATCTGAATGTCATATACAGTGCTCCGGCCTGATGAATGACCGAAACTTTACTGGTGTAAATAGAAGGAAAGCCAGTTTCGGCGAGAGAGGGTAAGCTGAAGGGGATTTTTTTGGTCATGTACGCTATAGGAACATAGATTTTGTTACCGGCAGTTTGAGTCATGCTTAATACTTTAGTATCTATCCAGCCCACTGATGAGCTGATACCGGATAGAGCTGGGCTGGCGTATGACGTTAATACTCCAGGAACAGGCAGTTGCTGGAGGATGCTATTAGAGATTGAAGGAAAGTAATAGCGGATTCCCGAGAGTGCTACGCTTGCATAAAATGAGTACCATGCCCACTGCAGATAACTGTCTGAATGCTCATGGAAAACTACATCCTCTCTATTGAGCTCATCTGCAGTACTCAGAACAGCGCCTGCTATCTCTTTCAGATAGGTGTCAAAGGTAAAATAAGCTATATGGCTGGGGTCTGATACAGAGGCCAGGGAAATAGAAACAATGCTGTCCTGCATCAGTTGCAGTATAGGGATGCCTTTCCAGAGATAACGATCATTCAGGTTTACAATAAATTGTCTGGAATTCATGGTGGTGACGATGGTCATACTGACCATTTCATCCGGTATCTCAAGATCAGCTTTGGTATTGCCTGGTGGAATCCAGAAGGATTGTCCTGCGTACATGGCTAAGAGCACGAAATAGCCCCTGAAAAATTCACTGATAGTCTGACTTTCAGGACTGCGTTGTGAGCCATTTCCAAGAAAATAGTAATTCGATATCGGAGCCACAACACCATAGTCAAGGGTGTCGAGAAAATGATTACACATAGACGCTATCCAGAAGAGTCTGAATGAACCCAGGGTGCTCAGATTCATGACTGTTTCCTGGGGGAGTGATTGAAAAACCAACGCATAGGTAATCAGTGCCATAAGGGCAGCCCTGGATTTTGGTTGTTCAAGCTTGAGCTGAATCTCTTTTTTGATATCTTCACCGGCAGTAATCTGGTTCTGCAGCATCATGAAATGCGGGAGTGACTGCCAGAAATAAGCGCCACCTAATTGCTTGAAACGATCTCCGGTAACGGCTTCCATTCCCCTGATAAACAGAGTTTCAAGACCCCAGCGACCATAAATTTCAAACATGGATTTTATTCGCTGCATACCTATCGGGGTGAAAATACACAGTTCCCTGCCAGCATTCCCGGGAGCAGGAATATTCAGTTCAACAGTTTCAGGTTGATTATGGAAAGTCAGCAGTTGATCTGGGAACAGCTGTTCTATAAGGCCGGTGCCGCTGATATGAATGGGTGTTGATATATAAATGCTGTGGGCAGCATAGTCGTGGGTGCCAGCCTTGTAGCCTGATGGGTCGTTGGTATCGGTGGATTCATAACTCTGGCTGTGTTCGGTAGATGCTTCAGGCAGATTCAGTAGAAACCGGGCAATATCATCTTCACCTACGAAGGTACAGAATTCATCGTCGCCATATAGCAGACCATTTTCGTCCAGCTGAACGCTGACTATTGCATCGTGTATTGGTTCAGTTAGTGGTTCAGTGCCATAGGCTGAAATTAGCCAGAAAAAACTCAGCCCAAGAAATGCAGCTATTTGACGCATAAGACACACTTTTTTCTAATTGAAGCTATTAAAGTAGAGGCTATTCTGAAATACGCACTTTTTTCAGGGAGGATTCTCTGAAATGTGTCAGCGTATTGCAGTAATTATCTATCCGGATGGATTGACCGGATTGATTGATCTGATTGATCTGATTGAAAGAGGTGGGTGGCTGTTTTATGATATTTTCACGAGCGATCTTTCACCCTTCAATACTCAGCAGGACATAAGGGAAATGGCAGACAAAGCATACCTGACTACAGTCTCCCCTCACGAGGTTGTAGCCTTGGTTTTTCAGGGTATTAAACGGTTGGTTTTCCATAACCGTCATTCGCCACCTCATTTAATGGTCATTATTCGCTGAAGCACTACAGAGTTTTTACCCCCCTGGGAAATATGGTTCAAATTTTTTCTGATCTTTCGTGTTAAAATCCACGCTAAGCGACGATGAGTCCCTTACCGGTTGTGCAATTGCATATAACGGATTCGGTTTCTTGTGCCCAGCTTACAACTGATCATAAAGTTAGTTATGGAGGCAACGGGTAAAATAACAAACTGCAAAACAATAAAGGCAATAGCACCTGGCGTACTGAAACCTGATTCCTGACAAATACAATCGCCAGAATACCCGGGAGGAGCATCCAGCCTTATATCTGATGGTGAATATACTGCTGAACAGGTGTCGCAGACGAAAGGCGCTTTCTGTTGTAGCATAGAGACATTATTCCCGTGGACAAACTTATCCAGTGCCAGCAACATCTGGATGGGAGCGGAAGTCGTTCCACCATCACCGGTATAGGCGAAAAACAGTGCAGGCGTTGTCCAGCGATAAGTGTATTCCGCCAGATTACTATAGTTTTCATTGACGACAACCCTGTAACTGTAGTCGCTGGAGTCAGTGTAATTAAATATCTGTATATTGGTGCCACTGAAGCTGTTGAAGGAGAATTCACCCTGACTGGACGGACTGTCATCAAGTTCAACGGCTGTTTCGGTATCATTCCAAAACGCATTGCTGGAAATGACAAAGCTGGAAGTCCTTGTCAGTTTTACAGGCGTACAATCATAATAATTACAGGAAAAATCGTTATATTGCAGGTGAATAATCCCCCCTTCATTTAAAATTCCGACGCCTGAATCGTTATCCTGACTAATAAAATTATTGTTCATTCTGAGCTGCTGTTTTCCTGCCAGACTGGACTGAATAACCGTTGCCCCGCCATTGCTCAGCAGCATATTACGTCGTAAAGTAACGCTGCTGGTATCACTGGAAGGGCTGCCTCCGACCCGGAGCAATTGCTGAATTTTACCTGCCCCGTCTCCTTTTAAATAAGAGCCAGCCAGCTCAGCCTCGCCTTCGCTACCAGAGCTGATGACAATCAGACTACTGTTATCCGAAATTTCCAGACTTTCCGGGAACTGAGAGGCATCAATCGATATTCCGCCCGCACGACCCTGTTGATTTACCTGAAGCAAGGCAAAAGATTGCGCTGTGGGGGAATAGTTTTCAGTAACATTCAATCCGATCTCAGGAACTCTATTGCTGGTTGTTGCGAGAGGCAGCAAAGCCTGTGTCGAGGTCAGACTAACCTTCCGGTTTAATACATACTCCTGCGCAGGAATAATATGTAAGCCGCCGGTATTACCCCAGCTATCCACAAGGGCGTTGAGTGCATTCGGCGCAACATCGTTATGCACTGTGATCTCTGAAGGATCATATTGGGAACAAATCGCTTCCAGCTCAGGCACTTGATACAAACGACAATTTACTGCAGCAAACACGTTCGATACTGGAAATACGATCAGTGTCAGGATTAATAGAGTTTCTACAGCCCAATGTTTATAACCAGAGAAAAAGCCTTCTGCTGCTGCCTCACTCTGATCGTCATTGAAAAAGACCATCTCACGAACTCCTCAAGAATCAGAATCAACGCGCAGAACAAGGACAACGGCGAGCTCCAAGAGACCAGCCACCAAGACCACAACAAAAAATATTGGAAACAATGCCGCTAATTATGAGAAGACTGATACCGATAGCGTCGAAGCGGTTAATGCAATCCGGACCACATTCTTCGAAATAACCCGAGCGGGCAATTAAATCCTGTAGTATTGAGCCATAGTCAGGGCCCGGAACTATTGACTTCTTGGTCAGCGATGAATTGTTGAAACCATGCACTAACTCTGTAGAGGCTATGGGCATGGACCCCAGATGCCCCTTATATTTCATAAACTGGGCAGCATCAGTGAAACGGTATTCATCAGAAGCCGAATTCAAATAACCATTTCCTTTAATAACATAAGCTCCTTTATGATCTTCTCCCTCAAATATCCATCGTTTTATAAAAGATGAGAAACTGTTTTCCGCTGCATTGAGCCATTTGGTGCTTGCGCTGACCCGGCAACCGATATCATGATTATTGATTTCTTGATTGGCTGGAGAGAAAAATGCATTGCTATCAATTGAGAGTGCGCTCAAGCCATCTATATCGATCCCCAATCTCATCCTGCTACCTGCTGAACCGTCAGAAAAAACAATATCATTATGTTTGATTTCGGCCGCACCATTCTCAAGCCGGGCTCCAGTGGTTGTTATGTTATCGGTGGATGACGACGTAACGATGATTGCATTGTCCTGAATTAACGGCGGGTGATGACCACCGCTCACCAGCACACCGGTTAAGGCCCCATTGGTTGTCAGATGATTTCTGAGAAAATGAAACCCAGGTTTATCGTCAAGATATCTGGTTCCATCTCCATAAAAACTCCAGTAATAGTTATCATGAAATGGGTTCCAGACCAGTTTATCTATCCCTTCTCTCCCAGAAAGAACAAAACCTGCAACGACAACGTTGATACTGTTCGGAGCATAAACCAGCATTCTGGGAATATTCCTTTCCCCTGCTTCTTTATAACCAGGAGTGCTGTCGTTTATTCCTTCTCCCTGAATTTCTACACCTCCTGCTGACACCTGATCACTCAACTCAATAAGAGTAAAATATGGGTCCGAACCGATTGAGAACTGATCGGAAGTGCTCAATTCTATGGTTCGGTTTTGCTTGCCTGGAGGCAATGATGTTGTTGGGTTTGGTAGCATCCACTGTTGATTTTTCAGCGCTATTTTTTTATCAATAACATAGATTTTTGGCGGAAGAATATGAAGCCCTGGACGGCTTTCCCAGCTATCAACTTCTGCATTCAAACCATTTTCTGATACATTCTCATGAATATAAACTGCCGATAAATTAGACTCACAAATCTGCTGCCATTCCGGTACTTGATAATCAGAACAATCGAGCTCATCAGCCACTATACGGATCGAAAGAATAAGAAATATAAGGGAAATCAGAATTATTAATTGTGAAGGTAATCGATGTTTATACAGATATGCATACATCATTCTATCCCACATTGCTGATTGTCTTCTTAGGGTAGACATTAAGCCTGCGGCTACAGCCAATACTCACCTCAGGCGGCCAAATATATTTTGAACAAGCAATCTATTAGGCTACCTAAGATGAACTCTTACCAGATTAGTACCATTTAACGTGCATTACTGAATTTTCTGAATATGAATTGTTATTTACGCCGGGTTCATCGAGTTATCTTCTGACTGTGAACTCAGGCGGCCAAATATATTTTGAACAAGCAATCTATTAGGCTACCTAAGATGAACTCTTACCAGATTAGTACCATTTAACGTGCATTACTGAATTTTCTGAATATGAATTGTTATTTACGCCGGGTTCATCGAGTTATCTTCCTGATTGCTGTGAACTACAGGAGATTACCACCGCAGGCTGACATATAAACAAAGACAGTCATTTGACTCTTGATTAAAATCGCAACGAACGCAATATTCGTTGTTATGATTAAGGCTCAAGCTGCCCTTGTTGGTAGTGGGTTAAACCTGTAGGTTCCGAAAAGTCAGCTATAATACGACAGTAGACGTATTGCTAGCGAGTTAAATATGACTTGTTCTTCAATAGTACGCTGTAGTACTTGTGACAGCCAAAACATCAAATACATCGGTGTTAGCGCCCATAATGTACCGCGCTACCTGTGTTGTAATATTGACTGCCATGTTAAAACGTTCATGCTCAAATATCGTTACAAAGCCTACGAGCCTGGAGTTAAGGAAAAAATCGTTGAGATGGCAATTAATGGCAGTGGCGTAAGGGATACAGGGAGGGTGTTGGGTATTAGTAAAACGACTGTCATAAACACCTTAAAAAAAAAGAAAAAGGCTTAATCAAAGTTAATCCTAATATCCGCACAATGGAGCTTGGAGATGAGAGTAATATACATCTAGAGCCTGCCTGCGAAGAGGCAGAGCTTGATGAGCAATGGTCATTTGTTAATAGTAAATTTAACCAGCGCTGGCTTTGGCACGCAGTTGACCATACCACCAATACGGTTCTTGCTTATGCCTTTGGAAAGCGAACTGACAAGGTATTTAAGACTCTAAAAGAGCTGCTCGCTCCATTTAATATAAAGAGATTTTATACTGATAATTGGGGTGCATATGATCGGCATCTTAATCCAGCAGAGCATGTTGTAGGGAAAACAAATACACAAAAAATTGAGAGAAAAAACCTCAACTTCAGGACTAGAATTAAGCGTTTAGCTCGTAAAACAATTTGCTTTTCAAAATCAGAGAAAATGCACGATATCGTGATTGGTCTTTTGATAAATAAATTGGAATTCGGGATTGATATTCATGCAATTTAACAGGTTTAACCCACTACCCGCCTTTCAAAACCAAATTTTCATCCTCAATTTTCTACGATCCTCGCTACGGACGCTATTCTCGGTCAGGCTCCTAGTTTGAAGACACTGTTTCAGCACTATCTGATTTATTGAAATAGTCCTTTACCAGAGAGAACACCACAGGGCTGAGCAGAATCAGTGCGATGAGGTTAGGCAGAGCCATCATGGCATTCAGTGTGTCGGCAACCAGCCAGATAAAGTCGAGACTGAGAACCGCACCGACTGGAACGGCCAGAATCCACAATACGCGATAAGGCGTAACCGCTTTAACACCGAACAGATATTCAATACTGCGCTCGCCGTACAAAGCCCAGCCCAGAATGGTGGTAAAGGCAAAGATGGACAGGGCTACAGCGATCAAATAGTTGCCAACACCGGGCAGTGCCTGGGCAAAGGCGGCAGAGGTAAGAGCTGCGCCGGAAACCCCTGATGTCCATAAGCCGGATGTAATGATGGCCAGACCTGTGATGGAGCAGATGATAATGGTATCAATGAATGTGCCCAGCATGGCTATCAGGCCCTGACGAACCGGATCTTTGGTTTGTGCTGCTGCGTGAGCGATAGGGGCTGAACCGAGGCCTGCTTCGTTGGAGAAAACACCACGGGCAACACCAAAGCGAATGGCCATCCAGACAGCTGCACCGGCGAAGCCACCTTCTGCTGCAGTTTCTGTGAAGGCATAAGTAAACACCAGATTCAGAGCATTGGGGATGGCGTCAACATTAATGGCCAGTACAATCAGACCGGCGACCAGATAAGCAACGGCCATAACCGGAACCAATGCGCCGGCAACGGCACCAATCCGCTTAACACCACCGAGAAGAACCGCGCCGACCAGAACCATTAACACGACACCGGATACCCAGTGAGGAATGTCAAAATTCGACTGGAGTACGTCAGCGACCGAGTTAGCCTGAACGGTGTTACCAATACCGAATGCAGCAATGGCGGCAAAAATAGCAAAGGTGGTGCCCAGCCATGTCCATTTGGAACCCAGACCATTTTTGATGTAATACATCGGGCCGCCCACATGGTTTCCGTTTTCGTCCACTTCACGATATTTTACAGCCAATACAGCTTCTGCAAATTTTGTCGCCATACCGACCAGAGCTGTACACCACATCCAGAACAGTGCGCCAGGTCCGCCGAGAAAAACGGCTGTGGCAACACCGGCAATGTTACCGGTGCCAACAGTGGCAGATAGAGCTGTCATTAATGCCTGAAAAGGGGATATTTCACCTGACTTTTTTTCATTTTCATCGCTGGTTCGGCCACTCCACAGGAGTTTGAAACCGGTACCGAGTTTCAGAATGGGCATCAGTTTTAAACCCAGCATCAGGAACAAACCTGTGCCGAGAATGAGTACCAGCATAACTGGACCCCAGACAATGCTGTTGATATCACTTATAAATTGGGTAATTGCTTCCATGAGAAGAGAGACCTTCATTATTTTTTTTATAAGGGTGATGTCGTCTTATCGACAAGCGTCACTTGAATACTAAATGTTTAAATGTCCGAGCCTTTATCGTTTTTAAAATTGGCAGTCCTATAACTCGAAGTAAAAAAAGTATCCTATAAGAAACAATGTTTCAAGCTTGTATTCTATTTTTACTGTGAAATTATCAAGGGTTTTTAGATATAAACTGGCGTTTCTATTAAATTTCGCGAGTAAAAAACTGTCTTCTCTGTAGTTTCCAATATGAAAAATTGTTGATTATAGGAAAATCCGTCGTTAGAGTGAGGCTATCAAAAATTAAAAGTTCCAATCAATATCTCAATAAAAACATTAACTGGAAGACTCACTATGTCCAAATCTCATCAGACGGCACAGGCTGAACGCTTTTTCACAGAGGGCCTGTCATCTATTGATGAGGCTGTTATGACAGCCGTCAATGAGGAAAACGGCCGTCAGGAAAAACAGATAGAACTGATTGCTTCTGAAAATATTGTCTCCAGAGCGGTGATGGAAGCACAGGGTACCGTGTTGACCAACAAATACGCAGAGGGCTATCCCGGGCGTCGTTACTATGGTGGCTGTGAACATGTGGACACAGTAGAAGCCCTGGCTATTGATCGTGCCAGAACCCTGTTTGATTGTCAGTATGTCAATGTACAGCCTCACTCTGGTGCTCAGGCTAACGGTGCGGTAATGCTGGCCCTGCTGCAGCCCGGTGACACCATTCTGGGTATGTCCCTGGATGCTGGTGGGCACCTGACTCACGGCGCGCGTCCGGCTCAGTCGGGTAAATGGTTTAATGCGGTTCAATACGGTGTTTCCAAAGAAACCCAGCGGATTGATTATGATGCAGTAGAGGCTCTGGCAATTGAATGCCAGCCAAAACTGATTATTGCCGGAGGTTCAGCTATTCCACGGGAACTGGACTTCGCACGCTTCAGAACCATAGCCGATAAAGTGGGTGCCTATCTGATGGTTGATAT
The DNA here is from genome assembly GCA_965208385.1 of Endozoicomonas sp. Lineage (GTDB taxonomy): Bacteria > Pseudomonadota > Gammaproteobacteria > Pseudomonadales > Endozoicomonadaceae > Endozoicomonas. Next base: position 19,434 of record CBDBOO010000051.1, on the reverse strand, counting down.
GGCTCATATTGCCGGTTTGATTGCTGCTGGAGTTCATCCCAGCCCATTACCCCATGCGGATATAGTGACCACCACTACTCACAAAACTCTCCGTGGTCCAAGAGGCGGCATGATTCTGTCCAATAATCTGGATCTGGGCAAGAAAATTAATTCTGCTGTTTTTCCCGGACTACAAGGTGGGCCGTTGATGCATGTGATTGCCGGTAAGGCCGTTGCTTTAGGAGAAGCCCTTCAGGATAACTTCCGTCCCTATATCGAATCTGTGGTAGCTAATGCCAGGGCGTTGGCTGAAGTCATGATTGAACGTGGATGTGACATTGTTACCGGTGGTACTGATACACACCTGGTGCTGGTGGATCTTCGTCCGAAGGACCTGAAGGGCAATCAGGTGGAGGAAGCACTGGAAAGACTCTGCCGGAATTACCTGTAACAAGAATGGTATTCCCTTTGATCCTGAAAAGCCCATGGTGACTTCCGGTGTACGTTTAGGCACGCCAGCAGGCACTACTCGCGGTTTCGGTGAAGAAGATTTTCGTAAAGTCGGGCATTTAATCAGTGATGTGCTGGATGGACTGATTGCCAATGGAGATGATAATCATGCTGTTGAAGAAAAAGTGCGAGTACAGGTAGAAGCACTCTGTGATGCTTATCCTTTATATCAGTAGATAGAGTCAGAAAGTAGTGCTCTGTATATAAGCCGGAATGCTGTGAAGCCTTCCGGCTTTTTTTTGAGTATTGGTTGTGGTTGATATGAGTAAAATGAAGGAATTGAGTGTGCTATCCGATAACAGTTATTAATAACCTGTTATCGAGGGGATACTTATGTTTTTTGTGCCTCGTAAGGGCCAGATAGAGAGTCGGAACTCTGGTGGTGCCTCGGGTTTTTCTCCCGGGCAGCAGGGATCTAAGACTACCGGGATGCAGGCAGGAAGGAGTATTAAGATTATTTCTGCAGGACAGAATATACGACAAATTCCTCGAACTTTTGAAAGTGAGCATGGATTTATAGAAATGGAGGGAAGCTCTGGTGTTCAGTCGAAGCCTTTTCGCGTACGGAAAATTGCCAGGACAGAAGAAGAATCCGTGAATGTCCAGTTTGAAAAAAAATGTTTGAAGCAGGCTCAGGGACCTAATGTTCTTAAGTTGATTGATGAGGGGAGTGAAGGAGAACTGATCACTCAATTCTCTGGTGTTAGTATTGATGAACATCTAGATAGGGCTCGTCAACATTTTGGTACGAAATTGGTGGGGATGCCCCTTAGTTTGTTCAGATCTCTGGCCTGTCAGCTAATGAATGGGTTAAAGCATGTTCATGGCAGTGGTATTTTGCATCTGGATATCAAACTTGAAAATATCCTTTTGAATGAGTTGGGAGAATTGACCATTGCAGATTTTGGTCTGGCTGAATGCCCGGCGAATGGCATCACTAATACCGGTAAGTTCTGTTCACCGGGTTATCGCCCACCTGAGCTTTTTAAAAACGGAAAACCGGGTGAATCAACAGATATATATTCAGCAGGTGTTGCGCTATATGAGATGTTGGTAGGATCTGAGTTTGTTATCAAAAAAGAAGATTTCAAGTGTTTTGAAAACAAGGCTTCTTATGAAGCGTATGTCGCTAAGCGTTTGGCTATAGTTGCCAAAATAGATGTGACCATAAAAGAAATTATTGAACCTATGCTGGCATGGGATCCTGCCTCCAGACCTTCGGTGGACGATGTGTTAATGAAATTCGAAGATAAGCTTTCGCATTAAATCTTGTGGCTCTTCAGGGATATCTGTGGGTAAAAAAACAATAAAGTGGAGAAATAGAAGCATCGGCAGATGAGTTTTGATAGTTTTTAAGTTGCGAACAAAATAACAACAAAAGCCACTGCCGATGCTATTAAAAACTATCCTAAACAAATGCCATAAACTCAAGTCTTTTGGTACGCCCGGCATGGGCATGAACTTATGGGGTGCAAGTCCCCTGTGGGTAAACCAGCATCTGACTGGCGGTAAAGACGCCTGCTGATGATAACCACTAGCTTAAGGCAAGTGCAATCTCGTGAGAGATTGTGCGGAGGCAGTCTGACTGCAAAAGTGCGAGCCGACGGACAGAAATCGCATACAAGGCCGACTTCTCGTGGGCGAGTGAGCCAAAGATCACAAAGCCCTCTGGTTTGAGAGATACGGTAAATGCGGCGGTTGTGCACTGACAGTTCATGTTCTTATCCGGGGAGATCTGCTCAACATGCGATCGGTCAATCCCAGTTCTCAGCCACTGGTTACAACAGGCTCGGCGAGCAGTGATTCATCACCCTGTTCGAGCAAACCCGATGACAACCGATAGCGCCTGCAGGAGCAATTTTGCATGGTGATTGGACAGAAGTCAGCAGAGGCCATAGTAGTTGTTCGACAGGAGTCGTCAACGAAGGGCTGAACATAGAAAGCAGAGAGGAGTCATTTGCCCTCAATAGCGAATGTGCCGACCGGCTCTTACTCGATATTGGCGACAGTTTATGAAACCAGCTCTGGTTAACATTGAGTGTGCATGGAACCAAACCTTGGACTCAAGAATGAGGATAAAGGTGACAGTTACAGGCTACTGAACTCAATGAAGGTTAAAACTTTCTGTGAACCGCCCGGTGCGGACCCGCAAGCCGTGGTGGTGTGGGGAGGGCTGGAGAAAAACCAGCCCTTACCCGATTTTATCAACAGGTTGAATCTGCTCACTACAGAGGCACTGAAGTTTTCAATGTAACCGTTGTTCCCAGAAAGAACAGCCACGCACTGTGCTCCTGCTGCCATAAACCAGCGCCAGGTTATGACACGCTCAATGAGCGTCGATTCGAGTTTATCCCTCTCTGGGGTTATCCGGCTTTTCTGCTTTACTCTATGCGTCGGGTGCAGTGTTCCACTTGCGGAGTCAAAGTGGAAGAAGTGCCATGGGCAGACGGAAAGCGAGAACTCACCAAAGTCTATATGCAGTATCTAGCCTTCTGGGCAAAAAAAACTGTCATGGGCTGAGATCGCCAGTGTTTTTCATACCTCATGGGAAAAGGTATTTTATTCCGTTGAATACATTGTGAATTGGGGGCTGAAACATCGATCTTTGGATAATATAAAAGCCATTGGTGTTGATGAAGTCGCCTGTCAGAAAGGCCATAAATATCTAACCGTGGCCTACCAGATAGACCGTGGTAACACGCGACTACTCTGGATTGGTCAGGATCGCACAGAAGCGACTATTCGTAAGTTCTTCGCCTTTCTCGGACCTAATCGATCTCAGCAACTAGAGTTTGTCTGTTCTGACATGTGGAAGCCCTACGTAAAAGTGATCGCTGAGTTAGCAGGCCAAGCGTTACACATACTGGATCGGTTCCACATTGTTGCCATGCTGAATAAAGGCATCGATGAAATCAGGGCTTCCGAGCATAAGCAACTGCAAGCGGATGGCTACGAACCTGTTTTGAAGAAAACACGCTGGTGTCTTCTGAAACGTCAGGAGAACCTGACAGAGAAAGAAGAGATCAAGTTAAATACTGTGCTCCAGTACAATTTGAAAAGTATCAGGGCCTATCTGCTGAAAGAAGAGTTCCAAGCATTTTGGGATTACATATCTCCACACTGGGCTGCAGTCGGGTGTTCAGCCTAATTAATGTGAGCCAAGTCAGGTCATATGAACTATTTTTACGATAGTCTTAACATAAAGTTTTCTACTATGTCCGCTTGCATCCTCTCAACACAAAATCAGGAAACCCAAATCCTTATCACTATCCAACATGGTCACTCTATGCTGGAGTTTGAGGATCGGCTTCAGACTGAACTCAATGAAGCCGGAGTACTGGCATCAGGCCAGCAGTTGGAATGTATGGATACAGATGGATCACCTATCACAATGGGATCTGTCCGTATGAGCTGTAAACGCAAAAAAGAACCTAAGGTTTATGAGACTCCATGGGGAGCCGTAAAGGTCGCTCGCAACGTATACCAGAGTAATAAAGGAGGTAAAACGTTTTGTCCTCTGGATCAAAATGCGCGAATTATTGTCAATTCCACACCGGCTTTTGCGCGCATGGTGAGCTGGAAATACGCACAGATGGCCGCTCCGCAAGTTGAGCAGGATCTCTTGCAAAATCATGGCAGAAAGAGCAGTCGTGCAACACTTCGGGATCTCGCTGACGTGGTGGGTAGTGTCGCTCAAATCAAAGAAGAAAAATGGACATACGTCATACCTGAATTACCCAGGCCGGTTACTACTGTCGCTATAGGGCTTGATGGCGTTAACCTGTTGTATTATGAAGGTTACAGAATCGCTATGTGTGGAACCATTACGCTGTATGACGATGAGGGTGAACGTCTTTACACCTCGTATTGCGCAGCCGCTCCCGAGTACGGAAAGAAAACCTTCATTGCTCGTTTTTCAGGAGAAATTCGCAAAGTCAAAGAGCGCTTCCCTGATGCCGTCTACGTAGGTGTTGCGGATGGTGCACCTGATAACTGGACCTTTCTTGAGCCTTTTACATCTTATAGTGTGTTGGATTTTTATCATGTATCCGAGTATGTCGCTGAAGCAGCCGAAGCCCTGTATCCGGGGAAAAAACTGACCGGTGAACGCCATGCCTGGCTCAGGGCGATCTCATTTGACAAACACCAATCCTGTTGCATATTCAAAAAGCTAGCTTTAAAAACTGAATTTTTGAGAAGTACAGGAAATTAGGCTTATTTTGGTACTTTTGCCGTGAAAATCCCCGAATTCAGGACGCAAGCAGCCGCCCTGCACAGAACAAGGAACTATCGTATTAATTGTGGATCAGGTTAATTATCGAACCTGATCCAAATAGCCATACTCGTCCAGCCTGCGTAACCAGCGCGGTGCATTCTTCCTAACCATCAAACCCTCGTAATCAGTGTCAGGATCAATATAAGGCTGTCGTTTCTTGAGTAAGGTATAAATCACACGAATCAGTTTATGTGCAATGGCAATCAGACTTCGTTTGTGACCCCTGCGGATCACCAGACTCTGATATTTACCCTTGAACTGACTCTTGGTCTTGATCGCTGCATTCGCCACTTCGCACAGTGTCGTTTTGATCATCTTATTCCCTTTTCGGGTTCGACCACTTTTACGCTTGCCTGCGCTTTCATTATTGCCCGGGCAGAGTCCGGCCCAGGAAGCAATCTCCTTCATGCCGCCAAACTGACTCATATCATCACCTATTTCTGCGATCAGTGCTGCGGCACTCATCTCACCGACTCCGGGGAGAGTTTGCAGAATTTGCCAGGCTTCTTTCCAAGACTGAACCGTACTCAGAATCTGGACTTCCAGCTTCTGCTGCTGTTCATTCAGGAAATTAATGTGATCCCGGATATCTTTCAGCACAATAAGATGAGAAGGGGATAACTTCTCGTCCATACTGTCCATCAGCTGTTTTCTGTCTGCCTTCAGACGGCCATCCGCTTTCTTGATAATATCCTGAAGGGATTCACCATCAATCAGGGCGTTCACCATGCGCTGACCTGACTTGCCGTTGATGTCACTGATCAGGCCGCCGAGTCGAATACCGCTGTCGTCTAGCGTTTTATGAAGACGGTTCTTCTCATTGGCTATTTGCTTGACCATTGTATCTCGTCGGCGAGTCAGCAAACGCAGCTGTTCCTGATCCGGATGTGGCACAAAACTCGGACGAACCAGACCACAATGGGCAAGGTGAGCGAGCCACTGACTGTCCAGTGTATCGGTCTTGCGACCGGGTACATTCTTGACGTGTCGGGCATTCACCACCCAGGGCTTCAGATCACGACCAATGATGGACGCATAAATACTTTTCCAGTAAACACCCGTACTCTCCATTACGACCAGATCGATCTGATGCTGTTGAAGGAACTGGCACATTAATTCCCGATCTTTGCGGAAAGTACCAAATTCACGGGTTAATACTTGAATGTCGCCTTCTGGCATTTCTTTGCGAACGGCAACCATGACCATCATTTTATGGACATCAATGCCTGCACAGTTTTTCACAATGGGTTGCATCGTCTATGCTCCAAAGGTTCACGGAGGAACAGCAGAGCCTGACGGACTGGATCGGATCGCCATAGTCTCACTTGGAGAAAAGGGCTGTTTGCCGTGCATTCAATGTTCCAGAAATGGAGCCTTGATGGTGCCAGTTCTGAACCATGAGATAAGCGAGGGTGCGAACGATCCAGCCCAGGTCAATTTGTATTCAGGGTCTAAAAGCCACTGCAAAAACATCGACCACTGTCAGGCTCTGCATCAGATACATTGTGGCAGAGTATTATTTTCATGCTGCAGGGTGACCGAAAATACGGTCATGAAGATTTGTGTGCTGAATAATTAGCCAAACAGAGAAAGTTAGTGCCAAATGAGATCGCCCTGATGCCTGGCTGAAAGAGAAATTACATAACCTCAAGCACAATGAAGGTGAAGCTAAACGGTTACATCGAGAATTAGAGAAAGTGTCTCCAGGCAATAATCGAACCGCCTCGCTGGAAAAACTGCTCAAGGCGAGAACCTATTTTAAAAATCACTGGCAACAAATGATTTACCCAGAAGCATTGGAGAAAAAATTACCGATAGGTTCCGGTGTAACGGAAGCTGCATGCAAGACATTGGTTAAGCAACGAATGTGTCGTTCAGGAATGCGTTGGAAAGAGCAAGGTGCATCCATGCTGCTGACTTTAAGAGCTCTTGTCTGTTCAACAGGATATTGGGATGAATTCTGGTCAAAGATGAACCGTTACGGATATCCGGTTGCACACAACCTTCTTTTGTTACATTAATCAGGCAGCACACCCCACTGGGCTGGAATATACCTTGATCGTTGGTGTACACGAGTCATGCGGTCAAAGCTGGAACCGATGAAAAAAGTAGCCAAGACGATTCGACGACACAGGCCGCTCATACTGAATTGGTTTAGGGCAAAAAAGGAATATTCCAGCGGTATTGTTGAGGGTCTGAATACTAAAATAAAACTCACTACGAGAAAATCATACGGATTCAGAACCTACAAATGCACGGAAATCGCTTTATATCACGCACTTGGAAAGCTTCCTGAACCAGAAATGACCCACAGATTTTACTGAAGAGGCAATCTTGTAGACAAATTTACTGTCCAAATGCTTTCAGTAGAGTGTCTGCTGATTCGGGCAGATTGTTTGGAACTATAGATTCCAGAGATTCCAGAGATTCCAGAGATTCCAGAGATTCCAGAGATTCCAGAGATTCCAGAGATTCCAGAAGGCCAGAAGGCTGGCTGTGGTATCTCCGCCGTATTGTTTAAGATATCCAGTCATGACATCCGTAAATTGACCGATCATTTTACTGTCCATTCCAAGAGAGCTGAACTGCTGGGTGATTTTTGTGTATGAATCCAGAAGTGTAGCTCCACTGTCATTACTTACCTTTGGAGCATCCGAAATCAGGCTGTTGCTTTCGGGGATAACGCGATTGATTTTATTGTAATCACTGTTTGATAAACCGCTTTTAGCACTCTGCAGTATTGAGCCTGCACCTCCTTTAGCCTGAAATGTTGTAACACCAAGGTTGCTGGTTAATGTCTGTATGATGCCGGACACGGAACCGGATGTTGGTGGTGAAGGTTGATCTGCGAATATTGGCTGAACCAGGAAGAGTGTGGCTAAAGCAAACGATGTCAGGAATTTCATAACTGATTCCGTTGGGCGGGGTTTTAATAAAAATAAAAAGTAATAAAGAGTAATAGGGTGGTTGTTTGTAGTATGAGAATAGACCGAAACATTTAAATCACCTTTAAATTATCACTCAGTTTATAAACTCTCGACTATCGTTGTTCCACCGATCTCCAACAATAGGTAAAAAACCTGTTTTATCATTTTTTTGCTGAGGAAGAAAAGATTAGTGTCTTTGGTTTTTTAAACCGGAATGCAGTGTTGCTGATGATCTTGATTCTGCCTTGTTCCGTTCTTCTGGCGGCTCTCTGTCCAAACTGTAAGGGGTGTCTGGAGCCTCAGGCCGGAGTACAGAATTCTTATTATTGCGTCAATTGTAAACAGGGCTATCGAGAAGACGAGGTTCTGGCTTCTGTAGAGCAGGGCAGCGAAGATTCAGGATCTGAAGAAGAAACCTGTGCCATCTGTTTTGAAGAGAAAGTGAAGCAGATTGATTACCCCTGCTGCCAATATAAAAGTTGTATAAAATGTGCCAGGGCTGTTGCCCAAAATGGTCAGAAACAATGCCCTCAATGCAGGACAGGGCTGGACTCTGTTCTGGTTCAAAGGATGTTTTGTCCACTCACTGAATGTCCGTTTTCTACTGCAACCCGGCCAGTGATGAATGAGCATCTGCTCGGTCATAGTGGAATCTTGTATACAGCAACACCGGCACCACGTTATGAGAGCATGATCAGCCAGAATTATATTTTCTGCTCGGTTTGTAAGTCTGCGATTGCCTGTGTCAGTACAGCGGAATCTCCAGAGGCAGCCCTGACGGATCATATAGCCGAGCTACATCAGATTTTCTATTGCAATCTTTGTCAGCAACAATGCGCCCTTAACGGCCGACAGGGACTGGCAGAACATTTAAGGATATTTCATTGCCGATTGGGCTGTCATTTTTCCAGATGCGATTACTTGCTCACAGAGCAGGATTTGCAGATACATGTATTGGAATCCCACAAAAGCTTCAGTCAGTTCTGGGAAATATTGAGTTCGTATGTAGACGTTTCTCCTGAAGACGATAGCAGTGTAACAGTTCACACTGAAGCACAATCAGAGGGTTTATCGACTCCACTTTCAAGCGTCTCAGAACTTCAGGAGCCGTTGGAAATTCCAGAAGAACCAGAGTCTGCTGAATCTCCCGTTGTGTTACCCCATGAAATTCCGAATGTAGAATGCCCGCTGCATTTTAGTGTTGAAGAAACCGGAAGCGCTGGACATTGTATTAGTATTTCCTGTCTGACTATAGATGGCAGCTGCATGATATTAAATCAAAACCGATCTGTATTATCAGAGATGTTTTGAGACACCCTGAAATAATAATGGGCAGTTGCCAGTGTAAATAGTCGAGTTTTGTTCTCACCATTTTTCGGTGATTTTCACCATGCTCAGGTGTTAAAAGCCAAACTGTCATTTTGCACTGCTAGAAATAAAACGACAGGTGTTTGAAATAAATCTTTAATAAACAGTTAGTTATTAATGGAATTTAAAATTGGCACGATAAATGATTTATCTAAGTACAAAATAGAATTTAACTAAAGGAATAGATCTATGAAAAATTACCTGCTGCCTGTTATCTTCGCTCTTGTTACTGCATTTCCCAGTTATGGTGAGTGTGCCCCTCTCTTTCCTGAATTTGATGTTGAAACGCTGTTGGAAGAAGCTATGGATCAGATAAGTGAAGAAATTAAGAGTGAAATACTGCGGGTGAAATCGCTAAGCTTCAGAAAATGCTGATTGATTCGATTCTCGAAAGCCAGACTGAGGGAGACGAAGAAACAGAAAACACAATCTCTCCATATGAAAACACAGAAGAGGAAGCACCGCTAGCCGGTGTTTAATTCCAATCGCAACTTATGACTATTTTATCGCGCTGTTACATCAGATTAATATCCTGCGTAACGAAACTCGTTACCGTAGTTTGACTATGTTTCTACCCTTCGCCTTACCTGTTGACCTGAAAATGGAATGTTCATAACCAGACTCATATAAACAGGCATTTTTTATCGATTGGTATAACCCGCCATGTGTCTCAAAAAAATTATAAGGCAATTCACTTTTCTTTCCGTTTTACAGTTCGCGTGAAAATTAAACCTGGTTTTCTGGTGTCTTCCCTCTAAAAAGCACTTTGTGCATGAATCCAGCCTTGCGGATGCACAGAAACGAAGAGATTCTTCCTGCTGCAAAGGCTGGTTATTGATTACTACAGGCTCTCATTCTTTATTATCTTTATTATATCGTTGTTTAATCTGTCTCAGTCTGTGGATGCTTTCTTATCAGGGTGCGCAACTGGTCATAGCTTAGGCCCAGTTTGGATGCGGCTTTACGCTGGTTGTACTGACTGCTTGCCAATGCCTTATCCAGCATGACTTTTTCCATTTCAGCCTGTATGTGTTTCAAACTGATTGATGTGCCTGAATTGAGTTGATTCAGATATTTTTCAACCAGACCAGAACTGATTTTCTGAATTTCTACCTCCGGTTCTTTTTCGGGGTGTTCATGTGTCGTCTGTGGCTCTTTCTGGTTGACTGGGGCGCTGCTGTTTTCAAGTTCATTGAGCCAGGGAGATTTGAAAGGGTCGAGTATGAGATGGCTGACTTCTGCTCCTGCGGGGGTGTGACAAACGCTACGCTCAACAGCATTTTTCAGTTCTCTGATATTTCCAGGCCACCGATGATTAAGAAGGGCCTCAATTGATTCTTCTGTAAATCCGGCAAAAAATTCATCATCAGAATCCTCACTTAATTCCTGTGACATTCGAAAGGCAAAGTGATTGGCCAGCAGTAAAATATCATCCCTTCGGGCACGTAATGGTGGAATGGCAATAACATCAAAGGCAAGACGATCCAGTAAATCCCTTCGAAATCTACCCTCGTCGGCCAGCTTTGGCAGATTTTCATTAGTGGCCGCAACGACTCTGACATCAACTTTAACGCCCTTTGAGCTGCCGACCCGATAAAATTCACCGTATTCAACGACTCTCAGCAGTTTTTCCTGAAGCCTTTGCCCCATTGTCGCCAGTTCATCAAGAAATAGCGTGCCTCCGTCGGCTGCTTCAAATAAACCGGTTCTACGCTGTCGTGCACCGGTAAAAGCACCTGCTTCATGGCCAAACAGTTCCGAGTCCAATAAATCATCACTGAAGGCTGCACAGTTGAGCTTGACCAGGTTCTGCTGCCATCTGGGTGAAAGGAAATGCAGGCGGCTGGCAATTTCTTCTTTACCGGTTCCTCTCTCCCCAATAACCAGAACAGGTCGTTGGTGTCGTGCATAACGGGAGACTGATTCCATCATTTCCAGAAAAGCAGAAGATGAACCAATAAGTCCTTTTCTATGGGGTGCCATTATTGTTATTTCCAACCATCTTTCGGTTAATAAAACCATACTGCGGTTTTTAAAACCAGTCCCTGAAATTGATATTTATTCGGGGATGTATAAATAAGTATATATAAAACAGTAGGTTAAATAGTTTTTAAAAAGTTGGCACGATACATGAAATAGTTAATTACAAAATAGATTATTAGTGAAAAGGAATCCACCCATGAAAACTTATATACAATCTGCTATCGTCGCCTTGGCTCTAATTGTACTACCAACTTATGGTCAGGCTGCTCCGCTTTTCCCAGAATTTGAAGTTGAGAGTTTGCTGGAAGAAGCGATGGATCAGATAGCTGAAGAAATCAGAAGTGAAATTCCCGGAGACGTAGCCAGACTTCAGCAACTTCTTCTTGATTCCATTATTGACAATCAAGATGAAACTGACGTTACCGAACAATCTACGGATATCGAAGAATAACAACGGGCAATCTGAAGGAGTTACAAAAAATGAGCATCTTTTCACGGTTAAGCGACATTCTTAATGCTAACATCACTTCATTGCTGGATCGGGCTGAAGATCCGGAAAAAATGGCCCGGCTGATGTTGCAGGAAATGGAAGAAACCCTGGTAGAAGTGCGTTCTGATGCGGCCAGACTGATCGCTCAGAAAAAAGAAACAGAGCGGGAAGTGAACCGTTTTGAGGGGCAGATAAGCGACTGGACAGAAAAAGCTTCTCTGGCCATTCAGCATCAGCGAGAAGATCTGGCCCGCCACGCTCTGACAGAAAAGCAGAAGTTGTTGAATCAGGTTCAGGACAAAAACAGTTTTCTTGCCGAGATGGAAGAACAGCTGGGCAAGCATGATGAAGACATCACGCGTTTGCAGAACACCATGAAAGAAGCACGCAAGCGTCTGGAATCCATCAGATTAAGGAAGCAAGTTACCTCGAATCGTTATAAAATGCGTGAAAAAACCCGGGAGGAGACTCGTCTTCGTCAGGAAGCGCGTTTTGAACAGATGGAACGGGGTATAGACGAACTGGACAGTCGTCTCGATGCTGAAGGTTTGGGTAAAGCCGGGCTTGAAGATGAGTTTGCAGCACTGGAAATTAATAATGCTATTGAGCAGGAGCTTGAAGCATTAAAAAGCAGCGTCAAAACTGAGAAAGCCTGAAGAGCTTTGGGACGAGAGTGATTTTCTCGTTACCTCGGCAACGGGAAAATCAATTAATAAAAAAGATAAGGAAACATCCATCATGGAGGAAATCCTCGACGGACTCGTACCAATCAGTGCAATACTCTCAATTTTTCTTTTTTTACCCTGGATGATCTTTCACTATGTGAGCCAGAATCGCCGGTCAAAACAGTTGGATGAAGAGTCTCAGGAATTGTTTGAATCCGCCGTGCAGCGTGTTGAAGTGATGGAAGACCGGGTACACACCCTGGAACGAATTCTGGACTCTGAAGTGCCTGATTGGAGGAACCGATCATGAGAATTTTAAGAGAAATATTCAGACCGAGCACAGCAGGTGAAGCGAAAGAAGCAATAATGGGGGTCTGTGCCTATATTGCCAACCGTTTCAAGCTGGATGTTCTGGCAGTTCGCGTGGCACTTGTCGCCACAGCATACTTTACCGGCTCATTTTCAAAATTCATTGTTGCTTATATTATTTTTGGTGTGGTTCTTAGCATCAGTGGGGAAAAACAAAACAAACCTAAAAAAAAACGCAGGGTGAAAGTGAAGGTGGGCAAGGTTCAAGTCGATATTGATGAACAGTCTAACGACTATCATGCAGAACGTTATGATGAATCTGTGGAAGTTGAAGTAGAGAAAGAACGACCACGATTATCGAGGACTGCCGTTAAACAGATGGAGCGAAGTCTGAAAAGACTGGATAGTAAAATTCACAACCTTGAAACCTGTGTTACATCCAGTCATTTCAAACTCTCTAGAGAGTTTCGGGATCTGGGTAAGAAAACTGAAAACACCGCTAGTGTTTGAATAAACTGAAAAATTAAAATTAAAAATCAAATAAAGAGTTCAAAGAGATTAAAATCATGAAAAAGCCAGTTCTTTTGATGTCTGTCTTATTGTCTGCTGTTTTGGTAACGACCGGCTGTTCTGTCAATATCGGTGGCAGTAAATGGGAAGGTAGCGACAGGGCCACCATGGAGAGCCATGAAAAGCAGCAGAGAGACCGCATTGCCCGTATGAGTGTAGGAACCGATATTGAAACCGTACGACAGGAAATGGGCACACCGGATTTTACCGAAGTGTACAATCAGCAAGGTGGTAAAGTGATGGTGCTGTTTTATCGGACTCATAGAATCAAGGCTGATGGTAATACCACAAAAGATGAATGTACTCCCCTGGTCTTTAAAAACAACAAGCTGGATAGCTGGGGAGAAAGAGCGTTATCCAGTCTTTGATTGGCACGTTAACCAAACACTGTAAAGAGTTCTGGGTTGCCCGGTATCTGAGTAGCACGCCCCTGCAATCCTCAGATGCCGAGTTAACCCGGCTTTACTTTGAATCTGAATTTGACAAGCTTCTGGAACTGGCTGACGTCAGAGTTGCCAGAGAACGACGCCATCACTTCTTCCGGACCATCCGCTGATTACTGATAAACACTTTCAGGAATGCGTTATTGACCTGCCGGGAGCCGGTTCGGTGATTGCCGGAATACGGCATAAAGCCGGTGACGTGAATTTTCCGTTTATTGCTCTCTCGTCTTGTTGCGATACAGATCTGCTGATTTCACAACGACGATTACTGACCGATATTCTGAAAGATGAATTTTCTGTTCTCAGGCCAAAGGGATTCACACTTCAGCTTCCTGCATCATACGACTCTATCAGTCTTCCTGAAGCGGATATCTGGCAATTGACACTGGCTGGGAAATTTTCCGGAGATGTCAGCGACAGTCCGCTCACCCTGAAGCAGGTAGACCGCAGGTTCGACTATCAGGCATTTGTTGAACAGTATCGGACATGGCAAATGGACAACCCCGTTACTGGAAAAGTGGTATCCCCGGCAGACGAAGAAGAACTTGGCCAGAGTATTGATCAGGGATTGTGTTTTCATGGCCGCCTGAATGGGCAGCCTATTGGTCTTATTGCAGGGCTGGAACAGGATTATTGCGGCTTGAAAGGTTGTTGTATTCTTGAGGAATTTATCTATGAGCCCTGGCGGGGAAAAGGATTGGCCGCGTTCATGCAGCAAGGCTTTCACCACCTGACGAGTGATAGATTTGAAACCATCTGGGGGACTATTGACGAGAAGAATATACCTTCATTGAAAACCGCGCTTGCCTGCGGCAGAACCATCAGAGAAAAAGAGTTTTTTATTGGTTTTACATGATCGGTAAAATAGAAAACTCCACCCGGCAGGCTTATCGAAGAAACCTGCCAACAAATCTCAGACAGGTTTTTATAAAATGCTCTGTTGCGCCTGTTCAGGCCATTGATCAGGCACCACAAAAAACCGGAGCTGCTCAAGTAATGTGTTTGCAAAAACTGTATAGGCGCAGACTAACTGTGGTTCATCGGTACTTTTTAGCCTGAGTTGCAACTCAGGGGCTGAATAGAGCGATTCCAGATGCTGAATATGAAGGCTGTCACTCAGCCAATCCAGCTTTACCGGCAGTCGGTAATGCAAATCCGGCGCTTGTCTGTTGAGCCATTCGGACAGCTGGCTTTCAGTAAGCCAGTATCCACGAAGGTGATCAGGATGGCTGAATTCCGGCGGCGGGCAATGGCCTTCTATAGGATAAAACAGGATTCCCTGAATCAGTATCTCACGGGTTATATTCCTTATACCAAGTCTGTAAAGCGCTTCTTCACCTTCGTTCGTTTTGCCGAGCCTGATCTGGTGCTGGCTGAGCCTCTGCAGCTTTCTGTCTAGACGGTCTTTTAATCCGGGACCTACCCAGTGATTCCAGGGACTTATCTGTCCAGACTTTTGTACCTGTGGATTTTGCTTATGTTCCCCTGTCGCTATGCCAAGGTAGAATTTCAGTGCGAGCTCGCGATGGATGTACTGGCCTTGATGCTGGTAGATCAGATCGAACTCGCCAAGGGTTCCATGATCACCCTGTACCTGCAGATTATTGGCTGTGAGGGTTGTGTTTTCAGACTGATCAAGAATGAACTGCCAGAGAGTTTCATAATAAATACCCAGTAGATGATTGTTCTTTGTTGTGACAATGGTCTGAAGCTGCCGGATGTCTTCGTCCGAAGGGAGAAAATAATCAGAAGGTGCAGACAGGGCTGAATCCAGAAATTCTGTGCCGGCTGATTGACCAAAAAGGGGAGGGCTATTCTGTATCCAGCGTAAGGCATGGTACAGTGATTCTGATGAGATCTTTATCATTACTCAGTTAATAACTTTGGCTGATATACTGTTAGCCACTCTAACATTGCGTCACAGAATATATGGAATCATTTAAAACAGTCGGAGTTACCGGTCGCCCGGGGCGAATACAGGTAGAAGACACTCTCAGGCATCTGACTGACTTTCTGCAGAAGCGCAAAGTCAGGGTAATGCTGGATGAATGTATCTCAGAGCTGTTGCCGGGCCACAATCTGGAAACCTGTAACCGGGATAAGTTGGGAGACATGGCAAATGGACAACCCCGTTACTGGAAAAGTGGTATCCCCGGCAGACGAAGAAGAACTTGGCCAGAGTATTGATCAGGGATTGTGTTTTCATGGCCGCCTGAATGGGCAGCCTATTGGTCTTATTGCAGGGCTGGAACAGGATTATTGCGGCTTGAAAGCGCCCCAACCCGCACGCGGCTTAACATCTACGAGTAACTTTTTCCCACCAGAGCCTGATGTTTTCTATGATATAAGGGAAGGTATATCCGGATCAGAGACCGTATAGACACTGGTGCTTTTTGCCCGTTTGAAAGCGTGGTCCGGGAGCTGGCGACTTCATCACTGATGACGCATTAAGCGATCTCGTTCGGAAGAATGCAAATTCTCGACAGCCCCATACCCGGATATACCTTCACCCAGAAGTATAGGTGGAAGCTATGTCTCGTCGAACCCAATCAAACAGTCGTCGTTCAATTCGTATGCAAAAGCGCATTGCTGGACACCTTGAGAAGATCAACCTCTTTGCTGCCGGTATTGATATTGGATCTGCATCTCACTTTGTCGCTGTACCTGAAGAGTTGGATGACCAGGCTGTACGCGAATTTTCCTGTTTCACTGTCGATCTTGAAGCGATGGCTGAATGGCTGGTCAAGTTGGGCATTACAACTGTGGTAATGGAATCAACAGGTGTGTACTGGATTCCGGCTTTTGAAATTCTCGAGTCCTATGGGCTTGATGTAAAGCTGGTGAACGCACGACATGTGAAGAATGTTGCCGGACGAAAGTCCGATGTACTGGACTGCCAGTGGCTCTTGCAGCTTCATACCTATGGATTGCTTGAAGGGGCTTTCAGACCTGATGAACAGGTGTGTTCTCTTCGCTCCTACATGCGCCAACGTGAAAATCTGGTTCATTACCGTGCTTCACATATCCAACACATGCAAAAAGCACTGAGACAGATGAACTTGCTGCTGGACAATGTAGTGACCGATATTACCGGTATGACTATCATCCGCTCAATTCTTGCCGGACAGCGAGACCCGAAGGCGCTGGCGAAGCACCGGAACGGTCATTGCAAAAAATCTGAAGAGGAAATAGCGAAGTCCCTAAAAGGTCACTATCGCCTTGAACATCTGTTTTCTCTGCAGCAGGCGGTTGAACTTTACGACACATACAGCGAAAAGATCAAAGCCTGCGACGGAGCGCTTGAACAGCAATTAAAAAAGTTTGACCGTAAAACAGAGTCATCTTCAAGCGAGCCTTCAGACACTGACAAGCCTGCCAAAAAACGGAAGTCTCGTAGTGCCCCAGGCTTTGATGTCCGGTCACAACTTAATCCTCGGGTTTAGAGAATTATAAGTACGATAGTTTCGTATTTTTTTAACGCAAATAAGTTCAAACAACCGCTTCACCCATTACGAAGAAGCGGTTGCCATGCTCACCTCAGAACAGAAAATTATCCTCCGGGAGCTTTCCTTATATACGACATTCCTTGTCGGTGCACTATCGTCACTTGCTGCACCAACGTTCTGTGAATTGCTTCTGGGCAGCATGGTTTCCGGCGAAGGCTTTCTTACACAGGCTCTCCTGATGGTTCACTACGAAAATGTTTGGAGCAGCTATCATCACTGGGTTTCTCAGGGCTTGTGGCGTTGGCGAGATCTAGCGCATCGCCTGATATTATTGGTCAGTTCCAAAGTGCCTGACGGTCAGACTATTCCTATTATCCTCGACGACCTGACACTTGAACGCTGTTCTGGCGAAGCACCTGCATGCCGAACACATCACCAACACGGCAAGAAAAAGAATCGGAGTGTTTATATTCTCGGTCAATGCTGGGTTTTTCTGGCGATTGCTTTTCAGCGGCCATCTGACAAAGTGCATACCGCCATTCCTGTCATGGCTTTTCCATCGCCCAAATCAGGCAACATCAGCAAGCTTAAAATTGCCAAAGCGATGCTTAAGTCTGTACGACAGACTCTTCAGGATCGGTCATTGCGACTGCTCACTGACTGCTGGTTTATGAATCACACTATGATGCAACCCGCACTCGAACTAGGATATGAGGTCATTGGTCATATACCCAAAAATCGAGCGCTCTATGCTCTCCCTTTCGAAGCCTTTCCTCCTTCACCCATTAAAAGGAAAGGGCGCAAGCGTAAGTACGGTGTGAAAATGACGTCTGAAGAAGTCGAGAAGTTACCAGAGACCACAATGACTATTTGGCTTTACAGAAAATACCGGACAGTCTCTTTTCGGTCCTGTATTTGCCGCGCCCGTTTTCTGAAAGGGCGCATTGTCCGTGTCGTCTGGAGTCGTTTTGAAAACGACAAAGGACAAACAGAAACCAAATTATTTCTCTCAACCAATCCGGATTTGGAAGCCCATGAGGTGCTATTAGCCTACTCGCTCAGATGGCCTATAGAGCCAATGTTTCAGCAACTTAAACACGAGTTTGGGTGCAAGCATTTATGGCAACGGAAGCTCAGAACGCTGCTACGATGGATGCATATTAAAATGGCGGGTTATGCACTGATGCAATTATTGACCATTTGTAAAAATTCAGCAGCTATTGAGGTAGCCAAAACCCCCTGGAGACATCCTGATACCGTCACAGCCGGAATGCTTAGGCGTGCGCTGTTTTGGATTATTCCTCAGTTTCGAATTCGTGACTGCTGGAACCGATATGAGCAAAAATTAGAGCTGGAATTGCCGAATCTGAACGAACGTTCGGATGATATTCTACCGAAAGCAGCATAACCGAACGCAGACCCAGCTATTTTACTGATTTAAACAAGCTCCCGTTGGGTGCCTGATGGTTTTGATTGCGCTCACTTAAAATATTTTTCCGAACGTTCGTGTTTTTAAAACTCTAAACCTGAGAACTTAATCGAGTGGCAGGTGTTGACCTGACGGATATTGACGGCATTAATGAAAGTACAGCACTAAAAATATTGTCTGAGATTGGTTTAGACATGGGGCGTTGGCCGTCTGCTAAACACTTTGCATCCTGGCTTGGGCTCTGCCCCAGAACAAAAATATCCGGCGGGAAAGTTTTGAACAGGAAAACCAAGCGTATTCCCAGTGCAGCGGCAACCGCTTTTCGGATGGCTGCTTTTAGCCTGATGAATTCAAAGAGCGCACTGGGTGCTTATTGCCGAAGAATGAGAAGCAAGTTAGGTTCCCCAAAGGCAATTACTGCGACAGCTCATAAGCTGGCGAGGCTGGTTTACAGTATGCTCAAACACGGCAGTAAATACGTTGATAAAGGTCAGGATTACTATGAACGTCAGCATCAGGGCAGGGTGATGAAGAATCTACAGCGAAAAGCGAAAGAAATGGGCTACGTGCTAGTGTCAGCGGGGGCTGTCAACGAAAGTTGACATTGTATAAACCGGCGAGCATCGGGAAGTTACTCAGAAGCACTCCGGCCCGCTCCGCGGTCACACATCTACAAGTAACTCCTTCCCAAAAATTAAATTCATTCTATGATCATATGAGAGCATGTCTGGACCAGAAACCGTTTGCACACTGGTGTTTTTTACCCGATCAGAAGCATGGTTCAGGAGTTGACGACCCCATCACTGATGACGCTTGGCGATCTCGTTTGTAAGACTGTATATCGTCGACAGCCCTATTTCCGGATATGCCTTTGACCGCATTTTGACCGAATTTTGGTAGTGGGTTAAACCTGTTAAATTGCATGAATATCAATCCCGAATTCCAATTTATTTATCAAAAGACCAATCACGATATCGTGCATTTTCTCTGATTTTGAAAAGCAAATTGTTTTACGAGCTAAACGCTTAATTCTAGTCCT
>CBDBOO010000050.1:0-168774 GCA_965208385.1 Endozoicomonas sp. | reverse complement strand
TAGCTTGTAACACTATGCCGTTTGCATAGATAATCATGCAGTAAATCTTTATCACGCACACTCACTTGAAACAACCTGAAATAAGTATATTATTGCAGGGATTATGGCAATGAGCACTCACTTGTAAATAGCCATGTTAAAAGCCACCAGGATACGTATATATCCAACACCAGAGCAGGCGGAGTTTTTAAACCGTCAGTTTGGTGCTGTGCGTATGGTCTGGAACAAAGCATTGGCCATCAAGGCCCACTACTACAAGGTTCGAAAGCAAAACCTTTCACCCAGAAAAGACCTGAAACCACTGCTGGCCACTGCTAAGAGAAGCCGCAAGTACTCGTGGCTGAAAGACTCTGATTGGGTGAAAGTCTCATATTGACCGGAACTCTCATTCCATATTGTTAGACTGAACAGGGAATGGAACCACATTGCTCGTGGTTACCTCTGTGACCTTGGCACAGTAAGTTACTGACAAAAGCTTCCAGCCATTATCAAACCAGCCACTCTGTATTAATGACCTGAGAGTCAGAATGCCTTGACCTCCGGGGGTGTCGCCAGCGCATACCTGAACACTTCATCCGCTGTGTCACTAACGTTTTACAGGTCGCCTCAATAACGCCAGATCCTATAGGCAGGTTGCACGACAGGTGTTCTGCATACTTCATGCGGTCACGATTATTCCTGAAGTATTCCAACTCTGTCTTTAACTTCGATCGCCGAGGATGTCGGCTGTGTTGATAGGCCAAAGCCTTGATGACTTTCTCAACCCCATCAGATTCTTCCTTCAAAATATGACGGTAGGTGATGAACTTCTCTTTGGGTTTTGAACTGTTTTCACCGTAGGACAGGTCAAACGCCTTCTTCAGATGTTCTGCTGCATGATAAAAATCCACGATTTCATGCCCTTGAGGAAGCTCTTTGGCAAGATAAGTCCAGTTGTCTTTAGCGCCATCAGCCACCTTGACCAATGACAGTTGAGGCTTCTGCCTGAGTGCTTCGTTCAGGAAACGGGAGAGCGACTGCTTTAGAGTTACTTTCTTGCTCTCTGGCATTCGGCCAATCCTGATGGTCGACAGGCGTTCACCTTCAACATCGTAAAACGACAGAGTTCCACAACTGGCTTCCTGGCAACCTGCCGGGCCACGAGTACGCTTGCCTTCAGCTGTACTTTGTTCACGTTTTTCCTGACGTTTCCCGTCTTTCATAGGCAGCATGACACCGTCCAAAGAGGCCGCTACAGTTACCGCTTCTTCGGGAACCTTGAGGCTATCTTTGAGGATGCACTCAAAAGGCTCACGGTACTGTTCCCATTGTTCATTGAACTTTTTTGGAAGTCGGGTTAACGAGCTTTCCGACGGTGACATATTACCCATCAAATCGAGCAGAGTTTTGGCGATCCCCGGAGAGAGCTGAGCCACAACCCAGACCGCTTGCTTTGCGGCCCTTGGCGTCCAGTAACCCTCAACGATGCCTGCCCTGAGTTCCAGGGGGACAATGCAGTCATCCTTGCCGCTGCGGTATAGCGTGCGGGCAACTCGGATGGGACCAGCAGCTGACTGGTAAGTTTGGGAGCAACGCAATGCACGATGATAGCAGGTGCCGTTCACCTCAATAGCAGGAATATCTATATCGAGGCCGGACAAGTCTTCTGCCAGGGTCTCCCGCTCTGCTTGAACAAAGAGAGCGTGAAGCTCGTTTTCATAATCTTCAAAGTGTTTAATCGGGTCATGGTGCTTGCGAAGGGAGGCCAGTTTGTGCTCAAGCTGCTGGATAATACGGCAGGGATGATTGGCGGCTTCAGTCAGTTGCTGACATAATTCCATCGGGGCGGCCTCTCACTGAAAGATGTTGGTTTCCAGTTAGCATCATACCTGCGTTTGGTCGTTACCCTCCCTTGTCTGAGAAAAGTCGATGTCGTGTCGTTTATACTGGAGCCCATGCCCTGCAATGACGGTCAATATGAGACTTACACCCCTCTGATTCTATTGCCTTGCAGCAATCCGTCATTAATCTGGACAAGGCATTTCAGAATTTTTTCAATCCTAAGCTTGCGACTCACTTTCCTCGTTTCAAATCAAAACATGGCAAACAAAGCAGCTACCATTGCATGTCGGTGGCTGTAGGCGAAAACTGGATCAAGATTCCCAAGTGCAAGCCCATCCGGGCAAAGGTTCACAGAGAGATAACCGGAAAAATCAAGTCCATCACCCTAAGTCGAACGCCAACAGGTAAATGTTATGCGTCTGTTCTGGCTGAAGACGATATGCCTGAAGCAAAACCAGTAGTAGACATTAAAGAAAGCGGCGTTATTGGTGTGGATGTTGGCTTGACTGACATTGCTATCACCAGTACCGGAGTTAAAACCGGCAACCCTCGATTTATAAAAAATGCACAGCGCAATCTGAAGCGAAAGCAAAAGAAATTATCCCGATGTAGAAAAGGCTCGAAGGGCAGAGGCAAAGCCCGATTACTCGTAGCAAAGGCGCATGAGCGTGTAGCTTTTGCCCGTAATGACTTCCAGAACAAACTATCCAGGCAACTCGTTGACGAAACCCAAGCGGCAATTTGTGTGGAAACACTGAAGGTCAAAAACATGCTCAAGAATCATTGCCTTGCCCGATCCATTGCCGATGCTGGCTGGCATTCCCTCATAACCAAGCTCGACTACAAAGCGAAGCAGGAAGGTAATACCATTTCCGAATTCTAATTATGCTATTGCGCTGCCTTTTCAGAATCAGATCCTGCGTTGGAGTTCCTCGCCATAGCTACGGCTATGACTCGTCACTCCGCCTTGTCTCTGAGTCTGAAAAGCCATGCTCATAACGCATATTAGAAACCGGCAATGGTATAAGTCTCTGGTGAAGATAGACCAGTGGTTTGCATCCTCTAAAACTTGCTCTTGTTGTGGTCATAGAGTGGATGAAATGCCATTGTCTGTTCGCAGCTGGGACTGCCCTAACTGCAAGATAATCGGTATTGATCGTGATGTGAATGCCGCCTGCAATATCAAGAAGCAAGGCATATTGAAGTTAAAAGCGGAAGGGCTGTCCGTTTCTGCCAGTCCGTTTCTGCCAGTCCGTTTCTGCCAGTCCGTTTCTGCCAGTCCGTTTCTGCCAATGGAGGCAAGCGTAAATCTAGCGCACTGCTAGTTGCTGCCTGAGAAGTTGGAAGCCTCGCCCTTTAGGGCGGGGAGCAGTCACAAAAATAACATTATTAACAATAAGCAAACTATCAAGCAGGAAAATCCGGTTCTTCATCTATTCTGAACCGTTACCAGGAAGCAATACGAATAACAGTTCAGATTAAACTGCAAACTGGCGATCATCATGAGTAATAGCTTCTCGAAAATTGATTCTATAGTGACCTCGATCACTCCTGAACAATGGCTCAACAGTATGCCAAGTTTTGAGATGACGTTTTTTGGACATGATCTGATTATCATTCAACCCAGCTCAACTATTCTTGTTTACCTGCTGGGTTTGCTTACCCTATTTGTTGGTTTTTTTTTTATCTCAACCAGAGGGTATCACAGGTCACGTTTATGGTGGGGGATAGGGCTGGTTTTTGATGGCTTTGCAGCCATGCTGGCAGGTACTGGCTATCAGGCATTTGGCTATGAGTTGAAATGTGCGGGGCGAGAATTTTGTTTATGGACGAATGACTGGGAAGTGATTTATACCATATTTAACGCTCTGGCTATGAATGCCCTGGTCATCAGTATGGCATTCGCCTGTTGTCCGGCTCACTGGCGGAAATACTTTTTCACTTACGCCATTATTAACAGCATCATGCATACCATAGCGGTAGCAATCGGTTACACCCTTCCAGTACGATTTCTCGTCTCATTTGAAAATCTGCTGCTGTTTGCTCTGCCGGCTTACCTGGGTTTTATTGCCCTTAACAGCTGGCGCTTTTATCAATTCAAAAACATAATGGATCTTGCACTGTTAACGGCCTGGGTATTGCTGGGCGTTTCCATTGTGGCTCTCTATACCTATGGCGCTTCAGGGTTTACCCGGTTTTTATGGGAGCAGGGTACCTGGTTTTCAGAAAATGATATTCTGCATGTTATCCTCATAGGCTGGACGCTGTACGTGCAATTAATTCTGGGTTGTTTGATCAAAGACTATGATGGCAAAGTCCTATGTTTTACTGAAAAAGTAAAAGTGTAAATGGTTTCAGAGGGACACGAAAACACTGCAGTTATCCTGATTAGCTGCAGTGAATATACCCGATTCTTCATCTTTGATAAATGAAATTACTTTCTATCAGCTACTGCTGTGTTAACCAGTTCGAGGGCTATGTTCCCGTCAATAGTTGGGAGCACTAAAGTCCTATAAAAACTTTATTTTCCTGCTCCACATATGGCTATTCATGAGATAGGAAGGTATCCCAGAACAAATCGCTGTTCTTTGGGCAATAAACAAATGCAATATACAAGATTTAGTCATATCTCTACTTTATAAGGCACGTCTGTAGCCCTGTAAACATAGGGAGTAAGCAATACAACTATTGGCGGGAACATAGCCCAGTTCGAGTGTTTTAACAAGTACAGGATCTATCCCATGTTGATAGTTTTGCCAGGATGTATCAATTCTGACATCTGGGTAAAGGGCATCAGTTGGTTCGAATATGAATGGGTAATAACGCACTGATAAGCTAATTTTTCGTTTTGAGTTCGGTAACCGGGTACTGAAATTCTCACTGAACTGGTTTGGGTCTCCGCCTGTTGGCATACCCATTAAAGTGCCATTAAATATTCGTTTGAATTGAACTGCATTACTCATAGAGGCTGAAAATGTGCCACTGTCAATTAAAATAAAGGCACCTTGCAGCCAGTCAAACTGATCAAGAGGGAGTAAGCAGGCTGAAAAAGCCAAACCTGTATAAAAATCGCCGCCACCATTGCCTCGAAAATCGATAATCAGACCTTTTGCGCCGCTGCTTTTTAAAGTGGTTTGAAGTGCGTTACAGTTATTTTGCACCCTGTCTAAGCTGGGATAGGCATTAAAATCAAAGTAAGCGACTAGATTATTATTTAAAAATCCAAGCTGTATGCCGGGCATAGCGATATTGTTCAGCGTAACCTCAGGTGAGGGCTATGTTCCCGTTAATAGTTGAAAGCACCAATGTTCCACTATTCGGCTGACGAATCGGTCAGTTGTTAACTCGATAGTTCCTGTTAAATCACGCCTCCAAGCTAGGTAATGCGGGAGATAGCGGGTAGCAATTCCATGGAACGCACCTCTAATCCAGCGCTTTAAATGGCTGTGATAGGTGTTAACATGCTGAATATGATAAATACCTTCCAGAACATGTTGACCTGCTGATGTCACCAGTTCTTTGAACTCAAATCCAAGTTTCTCCGCAAGCTTTTCGTGTGCAAGGTGTGCATCTGCACAGACCGTTGCAGAAATCGATATGCGACCGTTCAAATGGCGACACAGTTCATCGGCACTCTCGTTTTTCAAAATGCCATCTACAGTGTGTCGTTTACGGTCACGAGCCACCATTACCGGGACTTTTCGGGCTTTATTCGGATCATTACCACGTTTACGTGAAGGTCTTGGAAGGTCATTTTTTTGTCCTTTGAAGGATTCCCGAAAAAAAGTTTCGTCAAGTTCGACAATTTCGCAAAGCTCTTCTGCCTGATCATTATTTATCACTTCAAGGAAGCGATGCCGCCAGCGGAAGGCTGTTTTCAAATCAATATCATACTCATTGGCTGATGATCGTAAGGTCAGGGAATAAGTCATACCAGTCAAATAGGTATTCCACTTTTCTGGGTGTCTAAGTCTTGCCAGAGGCGTTCCACTGAAGGCATTAAAAGTTATGTTACAAGTCTTGCAGCGATAGCGCTGCCTCCCTCCTTGAGTACCCCAGAGACCGATATTCTGACTTGTGCATTTGGGACACTGTGGACTTTCTGAAAACTGGGTAAGTATGCTCATTTCCAAGTCGGAATCAGGGAGCTTATTTTTCAAACAAGATTCACTGCAATTTAGTGATGAATCAGTTTTTTCTGCTATTTCTCCGCTATCAATTTGGGTACTGAGAAGTGTACTGTTGAGAATATCCCGCTGCTCACTGGTTAATAATGAAATGGAATTAATAAAATTCTGGAAGAGTTCAGATTGCATAACATGCCCCTGAAACATAGAAGACATGGGAAGTTTAGCTTATTCAACTAGTAAGGGGAACATAGCCATGGTTTTCTGTTCTTGAGTAAGCATGGCGGCTCCAACATTTGCAGCTTTGGAACCGCCATCTTGCAACTATTTCTGGAATATATTAAAGCTTGCTCACTCTAAACTCGAGTAAACTAAAATAAGTGTGATTTAATTCACGTTTTTACGTATTGGTAAAGGTAAATAGTTGATAAAAAGGATAATTCCAATTAGCTTAGTTATTCATTGTGTTATTTACTATTTTCTAGGTGTAGATAGTAGGTTTAGTATACTTAGTAGGGATTAAATGAACATGAACGTTTATTTGCATGATTGTGATACTGTGAATTAGTTATTAGTTGAAGATTTATAATTAAATGACATGCTAATCAGTTTCATAGCTGTGGATTGATTTATGTATTACCTGCTAGTGTGCAGTGATAACAGATAAGGGCTTATTGATTATGCTTCTTATAAGCTAAGTTAAATATCTCAAAGGGTAATGGAATGAGAACTTTAGATGTTGTTGAAATGAAGCATGTTTCAGGTGGATTAATTGGAAGTAGTGATCCAACACAGCTATTGAAAGGAAATGATCAGATAGTTAAAATCTGTAATGATAATGGGTATCCGGATAGCGCGAAAGTAACATTAATTCACTCGTCGAAGGGTACTATAAGTTTTGCTGGGAATGGTACAGAAGCTACAAGTGGTATACAAGTTACTACAACTTGTGGTGATGCAAAAGCTGCAGCTGCAGCTGAAACTTCAGCATCCTATAAAGGTGCGTACGGGTTTTAATTTGTTATTTATTGTGTAACGCAATATTAATCCCAGCCTACCAACTTGTGATGGGCTGGGTAATATTTGGTATGCTTCTGCGTATATGTAGGTGCGTAGTTGACTAAGTGTTTTGGTTTTTTGATGACTATTGAATAGAAAAGATGAAAAACAGTTTCCCTGGGAAGTTAATGATAAGATCTGGAAAATCGACTCGATAAGATGGCCGTCTGAGGTAAGGGGTGTATATACTCTTATTTAGTTTTTTAATTGTAACTATTTCAAGTATTTTTTTATTTATAGAGTCCGACAAAGAAAAACAATTTTTAGTACATTCCATTAATGATAAGATCTGGAAAATCGACTCGATAAGATGGCCGTCTGAGGTAAGGGGTGTATATACTTATTTTTCAAGCAATAATGTAGATTTTTTTTGCCAAGAGGTTGGTCTGATTGCAAAGGAATTTTTTTTAGACAAGAATGAATCTGTTGACTTTGGTCAGAAGTGTTCAAGATTAGTTGTTTTTGTTAACTTTAAAGAATTAAATTCTGTTGAAAACTTCAAGGAGTTTGCTGCCGCGCATGAAAGTTTTCATTTGGCTGCTCAAATATATGGCATGCCGTTTGCATTTATGGTTGATTATAAGTTTGAAGAGGATTATTATTTTGTTGATGAGTTTTCTAAATTGTTAATCAGTACGATGAATAATAAAAGCAAAACGTGTTCAAATATAAATAATTATTTAGATGACTTATCTGACAATAAGAGGTTGACTATATTATTTAAGGCAATGTATGAGTGGCCAGCGGAATATTATGCTAAGAGATTCGTTTTTGGGAGTGATACTGAAAGTTATTATCAATTCAAAGGCGATGTGACAAACAAAATAAATGTGAGAGGTAAGCAGGCATGGAATGATTTTTATTCGCTTTCTATTTTGTTGGCAGATAACATTGAAAGAAAAATTGAAAAACAAGAATGGCAGAATAGAGTGAATAAAGGAGAGTCAATGCTTGATGTTTATTTGAAATTAAATAAGTGTCGATCGTATAGCGATTCTTGGCTAAAGGGAAATGTGAATATTTATAAACTAAGACTAGATAACAAGAAATTTTAATTTCTGGCTGGATTAATACAATAAGTGCAATTGACTGAAATTTCAGATGTGAGCCAACTGCTGGTACATTTTGTAGCTCTCACACTCAGAAATGGAAGTCAGGAATGAGTACACAAACCAGACAATACAAGCAGCTGACTCAGGGGCAACGATACCAGATTGAAGCGCTTTTGGGTAAAGGCCATCTACAGAAAGATATTGCTGAGTTCATCTGCATCAGTGAAAGCACCTTATCCCGCGAGCTACAACGCAACACTGGTGTCAATGGTTACCGCGCCGAGACTGCTCAGCGATTGGCTATTCAGCGCAGAAAGGCAGCTCGAAAACACAGCAAAACTGATGAACGACAAATGCCAATTATAGAGAAAGGCCTTCTGCTTGGCTGGTCTCCTGAAAACATCAGTTGCAGGATAAAAATAGAGGTGCCAGAAATAGCCCTCAGCCCACCTCTGTTTACTGCCGAATTGCCCGCGATAAAGCACGAGGAGGCTCATTGTATAAAAAGCTATCTCGCTTTGGGAAGCGGCGCTGTAAAGGCGGTAAACGCAAGGCAGGCCGCTCTCTGATTCCAAATCGTGTTGATATTACTGAGCGTCCGGAGGTGGTTGAGCTCCGATCCAGAGTAGGCGACTGGGAAGGTGATGCTGTGCATGGACAGGACGCATATCTGGTTACACTGGTTGACCGAAAAAGCCGCTATACACTGATTGGTAAAGTGGATACCAAACATGCTGACATGCTGACATGGTTGCGGATGTCATGATTAACCTGTTTGGGCGGGTCTCATCGGTTTGCACCATCACACTGGATAACGGAGGCGAATTTGCTGCACATGAAAAGGTGGCAGAAGCTGTCAATGCTGATGTATTTTTTGCCAAGCCTTATGCCAGCTATCAGAGAGGAACGAATGAAAATACCAATGGCATTATTCGACGAACCTATCCAAAGAAAATGGCTTTGGGCCATTTGACAACGGAGGACATTCGCACGATGGAGTTATTGATAAACACCATGCCTCGAAAGGTTTTAGGTGGGCGAACACCGCTCGAAGTCTATACAGGACAGTAGATTGCACTTATTGTTTGAATACAGCATTTTTTAATAAACAAATAAATACATTTCAAATCAAAGTATTAAAAATTGGAACAAGTGAATTCGAAAATATAGTTTCAGAGCCTGTGTTCAGAAACTCGCATCTGTCAGATAACGTTAAGTTAATTATTGGATTGTCATTTTTGCAAAAAAAATCTCAAAATGCATTTTTGATTTTAAGGCAATGAAATTTTTATTTATAAGAAGATCCGTGTCAAATGAATTGTGAATATTACTCCTAATTATTGTTTTTTTTTGCGAATAATTTTATTCTAACTTTAATATATAAGATTAGCACTATGAGCTTGTTTCGAAGAGAATGCCTTGAAGCAAAAAAAGATAATTTAATGGGTGAGGTGATAATTTATCATTCAAGGGTTTACTCTTGGATAACCTTGTTAATATTATTTCTAATTGTCAGTTTGATTGTATTTATTGTTAATGGACAATATGCAAGAAAAGAAATCGTTAGAGGGGAAGTAAAACCGGCTGCTGGTATTATCGATGTAAAAAGTAATGCTTCAGGGGGTGTAATTAAAAGTGTTCATTAGAAGTTTTTCTGCCCACAAAACCTCAATATGAACGATAATGTAAGAGTATTTCTCAACCCTAGTTAGTATTATGCCCTCACCTATTTCTCTTGCTGATAGACTTGCAGCCCACCCCGAGCTTGAGCTTAGAGTTTCTGCACTTCTGGATATTGTTGAAGCCGAGTCAGGTCTCCTGGATCGTGCTGATGATGCTGAAGAAGCCGTCATTGCCCACCTGCGTGAAATGGGCAATGAACTGCTTACTGGCTGGGGTACCTACAAGGGAGATCAAAAATTTGGCGAGGCTTGCCTGAAGCACCCCGGAGCTAAAACTCAAAAAAAAACACTTATTGGCTGAGCACCTATGGGAAAATAGAAGTTCTTGAACGCTGCCAGACGGTAGACAAGCATCGGGTCAGACCTTTCAGTCATGCCGCTCATATTCACTGTCGCGACTACTCCCGCACAATTCAACGTAAAATTGTAGACTTTGGTGCAGATAGTTCTTTTCAGGCAGCTGCAAAAAAAATACATGAACATTATGGTATTGATGTGCCTGAGTCTTCTATTCGAGCCATAACTCTTGAGCACGCAAGCTGTATGCAAAATGATTCCATCAGTGCATCACAAAATCGTCAGGACTGCCTCGGTGAAGCTGCCCAGTTCATAGGAGAAATGGATGGAAGCATGATTCCTGTTGTCCTCTTTGATGAAGAGGCAGAAGGTGACAAACGCAAAGCACGTAAAACTGAATGGCAGGAGGCTAAACTTTGCCAGGTCTATAAGCTGGGTAGTTCAGATAAACGTCATCAGGCCACAATGGGAGGGCCGGATGAAGCAGGTGACCAGTGGTTGAGTTGTGCAATAGAGCAGGGGCTCAACCGGCAATCCTCTATCCATTGCGTGAGCGATGGAGCCACCTGGATTGCCAACCAGACAAAGAGAGTGTTTGGAGAGCAAGGAAGTTTCCTCGTTGACTATTATCATCTCTCTGAGCACTTCGCTGATGCAGCAGAAGAGTGTGTCGGGTTTAACAAGGAAACACGTGTACAGTGGCGGCATATCCAGCAGGAACGCATGAAATCTGGCAATGTTAATACCGTCATGGCAGAGCTTGATCCGCATAGAAACGGAAAGAAAGGCAAAGCAGCCAATAAACCAGAGGAGTGTCACCGATATATCCGAAACCGTCCAGGGCAATTCGAATATGCTGCAGCAGAAGCAGCCAATCTTCCCATTGGCTCTGGCGAAATAGAAAGTTCTAACAGTGCAGTAGTGCAGATGCGACTAAAAATACCGGGTGCTTGGTGGAAGCCTTCCATCGCAGGAGCAATGCTTTGCTTAAGAACATTGCGTTCTAACGGGGACTGGGATCAGTACTGGCAGCAAGCTGGATAATGGGTAGATGGAACACTTTTAATTACACCCGGCGTTCACTTAAATTTATGTAGTCGGCCATTTCGGAGACGTTAATTGATTTGTCTACCTGTCTGGTAAGCCACTCTAAAAGAGGAGATAACTTAAGACTTTCGCCCGACTGCAGTTGCAACATATCTGAATATTGGTTCTGTGACCCCGTCCGTTGTAAATACATGACGAGCTCTTTAGCCACTTTAGCCGCAATGGTATTGCCGTGATCCTCTCGAATAATGGCAAGCGCCAGATCAACACCTGATAACACGCCAGCGGATGACCAGATATTGCCATTCTGAATAAATAGCGGCGCGCTATCTACATTATAATGGGGGTTTTGTCTGGCAAGCTCTTGGCAATGTCGCCAGTGAGTGGTTAGAGTCAGCGCTTTTTCAGGAAATAGCCTGGCTAAAATAAACGCCCCGGTACAAATACTGAACACACGCTTTGCGCGTGAGGCGATTTTATTCAGTTGTTTCAGCTGCCGAGTGCTAAGTGTCAAAGTACGCATTCCTGCGCCACCGCAAATAATCAAATCATTGACTTCGAACTCATCGTCCAGACTCTGCTCTGCAATCACAGTGTGACCATAGGCTGTCTGAACAGGCCCCGCTTTTAAACCCACTAACCTCGCTTTGTAAGCATCAGCAATGAAACTGTTGGTTCCCATAAAAGCATCCAGTGGGCCAAATAAGTCAAGTGCTTGAAAACCATCGGCGATAAAAAAGGCTTGCTGTACTGTCATCGTGTTTCCTCCACACGATCACTGTACCTGATTTTGAAATGTCATTTTGTGCATATTTACGACAAAAAAAGACACGCTAATGCGAATAAAGATAAGGAATGATGCGGAAGAAAGGTGCGAGTAAGTCCTGTAAGTATTCAGGCCTACGGGACTTATTCACACATCCTTAGGTAGATGAGTCAGGAATCAATAATGCCCTGACTATAATATCGCCAGCTCCCAAAGGACTAGGCCAGTCAGACCAATTAGAGAAATACAGCCTGCCAAAAAAAGTGCAAATCGGTGGGGGATATAGTTGGAGTTGATATGAACATAAGCATGACAATAGCGACTGATCACAAAACCCCAGGCCAGAACTAACGACATGGTGCTCACAGCATTGATAAGGATCAGGCTGAAACAAACAACATAAAACAATACGGGAGTTTGGAACTGGTTGCCGATATTGTTGGACACCTTAACCACATCATCGGACCATGCTTTGTTATCGAGGGCGGCCCGGTTTCGATCAACTTCTCCTGACTTAACCGCCTTTGCTTTTCTGACAGCCAGTACGATAAAGACTGCGATGGTCAGAATCACCTGGGCCATTATCGGCCAGATCAGTAAACTTTCATTCATTATTTCTCTTCTCTTTATTAGGGAGGGCTGGTTTCCAGCAGCCATTGCTGAATGTCTGGAGCTTCTTTCTGGTCAACACCAGCCATTCCAATATGGCTACGACCATTGAGTTTCAGCAGGGTAATCTCAGGGTTTTCTAGAGACAGCCAGTGTGAATAAGGCGCAATGGAATCTTCCGTTGAGGCAAGAATAAGCACAGGTCTATCGGTATTTTCCAGGCTCGGGCGAATATCGGTTTGCTCAACAGATACTCCCGATTCCTGAAGAGCCCTGATGACACCGTTATTCACAACCCTATCCGGAAAAATCCGGCTCATTGTCGGAAAATATTGTTTTGCGAAACGTCGGGTAGCTTCATCAAAACGTGGGGCAGGAGCCTGAAGTATCAGGCCTTTTATGTCTTTTCTCTGGGAAAACAGGTGACTGGCTGCAACTGCTCCAAGGGAATTACCAAGTACATAAATAGGTTTTGGTAGACTGTCATCTCTGATCAGTTGATCCAGTAACTCGTTGAAAAGACGACTGTCTTCCAATCCGAAACCGATAGGATCATCGGCCTCTCCATGACCCAGCATATCGGGAAGAATAATGTTGAATCCTAAATAACTGAAGTAGATGCCATTGAATCCCATGGCTTCTTTGGACACATTGTAACCATGAATCAATATCATGCTTCCGGTGAAAGGAGCTTCAGAAACGGTACGCTTCAGGTTTAGGACAATTTCTTCATCAGAGCCCTTATCCGACAAGGCTATCTTGGTGCTCAGGCTGATGTTTTTTACATTCGGTTGCATTTTTTGAAAAAAGACATCCAGGGGCGGAGCATAAAGGTAGCTTGTACATAGCCCCTTACTGGTAGAGCAGAATTGCTGTTTTTCATAAAAACGAGAGACGTTTTCTTTAACGTCACTTGAATTAGCCAGAGAAGTACGGGTAGAGCGTATTTCCTTGGCAATGTAGGTGGTGCAGCCGGATAAAACAAGGCAACCCAGCAATATAGAAAATGACTTTATTGACTTCATTATTCAGGTTCTGGCTTTTTTCTTATTCTTGGTGATCGATATTCTTGCAGACCTGCCAGTAATAAGAAAGTGACAGGTCTTCAGAAAACGCTAATCCGACTGAGCATTCAGTTGATCATAACAATGTGTCAATTCTTTAACTTATGACTTATGACGAGTCAGTGACGGCCATATTTTCGCGGTACCAATGGCGTAAGTTAAACCAAAAGCAAGTGACACTGCAGAACTGATCAGCATAAATTCAGGGTTCATTTTAAGCTCATTCAGATAAGGATGATCAATCAGTTGAACCGCTACAAAACCAAAGATCCCCCGCACCAGGTAGATGGCGGAAATGACAACCAACGCTGTTTTCAATAAAGGCATCCGGAAAATAAGGCCCGCAGCTGAAAAGGCAAAAAGTGCAAAAATAAACAGAACACCGGCGATAAAGAAAGTGATCAGGGCAGGGTAGAGCATGTTCTGTTCAGCCATTTGGGCCATTTCCTCTCCGGCACCAAAAAAGCGATACCAGTCTGGCCCGCCAAAGATAATGGCAATGTGCATAAGGGAAGCAATAAGACTGAGGAACTCTGCAGTTTTTATCAATTTGGTATTGGCTGACATATTCATCCTTAAATCTGTTGCTGCTTCATTGAAAACCATTGCCAGTAGATGTTGGGAAGAAAACAGACTACCTACTGATAGAACCGTCATTCACCACTTACTTTGATATTTCCCCTACCCCTGCAGCGCAAGGGTTTTGAAATTTGACCACCTTATTGTAAGCATAAACGTACTTCTCCTGATAACGAGTACCCAATCAACCTTTCATGGATATCCATTCATGAAAAACACAAACAAGAAAAAACCTCACCTTCAGCAGCCGGAGATGACAGGGACAAGCCTCCGTGCATTGATCTTGCTGCTCTCACACTCCCTCTTGAGTCAGGAATAAATTGATTGGTACGTTGACCCTAATATAAAGATAATTGTCGCCTGATTCTCCGAGATGCCAATCACGTGCTTCTCCGTTCCGTTGATCGTCTGCACATAAATGCCATCAAAGCAGCAGAAAATCCATCTGCCCGTTGGGTTCTGGGCTGGCTTTTTCTTCATGTCCGGGAACGTTCGGCTCTGCTTCTTCAACTCATAACGGATTCGATGTTGGATAGCAGCATAGACCATCAGGCAAAGTGTCATCACCATTAACAATGCCTCAATGCGTTCCGGTTTCTTCAGATAGAGGGAAGACACCAGAAAGTCCGGACTTTTTAGAAAGCGAAAGCCTCGTTCAACCTGTTGCTGTGATTTGTACGTCCTCAGTAGTTCAGCGCTGTCCAGTCGAGTAGTATTAATGTCGTTGGTAGCCAGCACAAAACAACCCAGTGATGCTTCGGCATCCTGCCGGGTTTGCACAGCGATCGAGCAACAACTTGTTACGTAATATTCCAGGTGGTCGGGTTCCGCTCCATTAACAGGTCGTCCTTTGCTCTTGTAGCAGGGCTTGGCGATAACCTGAGCCTCAGCCTGACAAAGTTCAGACTGCTTCTGCCATTGCCTAAAGGCTTCCATGGCCTCCCTTCGCACTGGAACGCTTTTTTGCTCAACTTTTCCAGTCTCTCGCACTCTTTCAGAGACTTTTTCTGCATACGCCTTGTCAGCGTCTTCTGTTCGGTTTCCTGGCGTTGCTGGTTGCGAAACAAAACCCAGCGTTGCTCTACGTTCGCATAATTAGACGACACTTCTGTAGCTTCGTAATGGTCAAACCCCTCCACTGCTTTCATGGTTCGTGAAGGCGCACTCCTTACCAGCTCTTTGGCGGCACCAATATTGAGAGGAACTCTGGAAATAAACAGCTGATCCTGCTGGTCAAGTTCCTGGATTGTCCCTGCCACATACAATGCTGCATCGCCAATAAAATAGCGGGCTTCCAGTGCGGCTTTGAAACTCTTCAAGTGCTTGGAAACCACCTGTTTGAAACTGGTCTTATCAGTTACATTGCCACTGGTTGCTTTCATAAACAACGGGATGCCTGCCCGGTTTTCAGTCAACAGAAGCAATATGGCCTGGTTCAAATCCGGGCGGTGATCCCGGCTGTAACCTTTGCAAAGCCTGATGCAGTTGAGGTCTTCATCGCTCAGATCGCTATCGCTATTATAACGACCATCGACGTGGAAGCCGGTGCCATCAAGGTTCAGCGCGTCGCAAGGCAATTTGAGATGAGTTGCAACCTTGATAGCCAGCTCAAAATAGACTTTACTGACATCCAGATCAAAGAGTTCATCCAGTGCTCTTCCCAGAATCTTGTCGTTTAAATGCTCTGGTTTAATCCCTTCCCTGATCAGTTTGTTGAGAGGTTTATTGGCAAAGAACTGGGGGAACATATGGAGAGATTGCCCCGTAAAGCCGAGGCCATTGAGGATCATGCCGACAATGGCTTCACCGTGGGAGACATTCCATTCATCCGCTACCTTGGGTGCACGTCTGTCAATGTGATCGGCTATGCCCAGCTCTTTGCACATACCTGCCACCAGGCCGAGGTGATCCATGTTCTGAATCTGAGTGCGATATTGAATAGGAGGCATAAGGCTGTTTCCTGATATTTGCTTTTTTGATAAATAGCAGAAATCAGGAAAATGTCAGGTTAGGTGGTGAATGTCGGATAGAAGTTAGCTTACTGGCATTATTATTAGAGTGTGCACTGCTTTTCAAAATTGCTTTTTAAAACTGCTTTTAAAAACTGCTTTTAAAAACTGCTTTTAAAAAATAGAGCGTCAGGTATTCTGGCAGTTCTGCCAGTAATAAGAAAGCGATCAGGGTATCAGGACAGGGCGATCTCATTTGACAAACACCAATCCTGTTGCATATTCAAAAAGCTAGCTTTAAAAACTGAATTTTTGAGAAGTACAGGAAATTAGGCTTATTTTGGTACTTTTGTGTGCTGAATAATTAGCCAAACAGAGAAAGTTAGTGCCAAATGAGATCGCCCTGGGTATCAGGAACATCCAAATCCGGTGGAGTTTACAGCAGACATTATCTCTGCATCTCAGTAGTAGAGTTTTTAAAATTATGACTATCAAAAAATCAAGAAAAATCCGATCGAGTGTCAGAGGTCCGAACCGGATTCGCAGTTAGTTTTCGTAACTATTCAGCACCCCTGCAATAATTGAGTAATATGTGGTTTTAGTTATAAGCCCTCTCTTTTCTTGGCTTCAGGACACTCTCATTGTTGTACTGTTATCTAAGATTGGAGCTTTGAGCACCTTGCCAAGGGTCAGATGTCGTTTATTTGCTCTATTTCAACGATAAAAGGCTATTTTCTTGAATCTGCTTTTCTGGTCGGATTTTTTTATCCCTTGCGGGACAGGCTCTTCACAAAGTTCACCTTTTTTGTGGGGGTGCTGAATAGTTACTAGTTTTCAGTACCATAAGATCTGAACCATCGAACTTCTATATAGGGCCACATGACCAATAAACTGACAGCAGAGACTACAAAGACCGCACTAGTTAAGGGAACGGCCAGACTAACGGCCAGTGCTATATTTGAGTGTCCTGAGTTATTGGGTGGAACAGAGTTGCAGGCAATATCGACCCCGGCGCTGTTCCATGCAGTCCAGCTGTCGAAGGTGACCAGAGGGAGTTTATTCACCTGCTTCCAACCCCAGCCAAACCCGTTGGTGAAACCAATGGCCTGGCTCTGTTCCGAGCTGATCCGGAAAGCCTCCAGTAGTTTGTCATGGCTGTGTCCGAGCAAGTCACTACCCTGGCTATCGGTCACCTGATTACAGACACTGCCATCCAGCAGGTTTATATTGCCGCTGAAATCAAATGCAATTCCAAATGTATTGCCAGTCTGGCTGCAGTAGTCACTGGTAATGATATGGTTGTTACTGAATTTCAGGTTGACCTGCTTCTGGTTATCCAGGGCCGGCAGGGCAAGAGCTGTCAGGGAGTTAAAGTGCTCACCCGGGGGGATATCGGGAATCTGGAAGCTGCAATGGTCAATTTCGATATTGGATTGCGGGGTATTGCCAGTACTGTTGGTGATCTGTAGTAGATTAAGAATATTGGATGAGGTGCTGTTTGGTGTGAAGTTGCTGCTAAATGAGACTCCCAGTATTTGCAGACTATCGACTCCATCAACAAAAACCTGGGTGTGATCGCTTTCACTGGATGTTGTGGACAATTCAAGATCGGCCAGCAGGTAATTTGCTGCACCGGTAATGGCAAACTGACTTCCGTCATCCGAGGGTGACAGTTCCAGTCTGGGTCTTTGAGTTTTGCCTCCATTGCCAATCAGTGCTGAGTTATCAGCCATGATCACAGTGGACGGCAGAGAATAGGATATCTGACTGTCATTACCATCAAGGCTATCAAAAATATATAGAGTCCCGGTCGTTGAAAAATAATTATCGGTTATGGAAGTGTCAGTGGTCAGTTTCTGTACCGATGTCAGCCAGGGTCGGGAGCGTATAGTTGCTTCACAGGCCTGTTGATCTTCAATATTGGATAGTGACGTACAGATGTCTGTGGCAGATGAGCTCGATGGAAAACTTGAAATGGCGGTAACTGCCATGAAAAAGGCAGCCTTGCAGAGGGGTAGCTTCATAAGAATGATGCCTGAATTTGTAGCGAGTTAGACTGGGGGAAGAATAGAGTACCAAGCCGATTCTTCCAGTCTTCTCCCATATCTAACTTGATGTGGCATTGTATTGTTGTTCTGGAATTGTACGATAAGGATTGAATACTGCCTGAATTATCATCATTATATTGATCTGCTCACAAAGTATGGGTATCAAGACCTTTCGTACACGGTAAAAAAATACCGTGCAGGCCTTACAAAAAGAAAAAAATTGAGGCAACAATATGAAATTTAAACTGGCAGGCTCTTCACTTGCTAAAGGCTCTGCATTAGCGAAAGGCTCTGCATTAGCGAAAGGCTCTGCATTAGCGAAAGGCTCTGCATTAGCGAAAGGCTCTGCATTCGCGAAAGGCTCTGCATTAGCGAAAGGCTCTTCATTAGCAAAAGCCTCATTGCTCGCTGCAGCGATGCTGCTGGGCACTCAGGCTCAGGCAAAAACACTGGTGTACTGTTCTGAAGGCAGTCCGGAAGTGTTTAACGCAGCACTGGTTACCTCCGGCACCTCTATGGATGCCTCTTCAAGACAAATTTATAATCGCCTGGCTGAATTTGAAATCGGCACAACCAATATCGTTCCGGCTCTTGCTGAACGCTGGGACGTCAGTGCTGATGGTAAGGAATATACATTCCATCTACGCAAAGGTGTGAAGTTCCATAACACTAAATATTTTACCCCCGGCCGTGATTTCAATGCCGATGATGTGTTGTTCACCTTTAATCGACAGCTAAGAAAAGATCACTCTTTCCATACAGTCAATGGCGGTACTTACGAGTACTTTGAAGGTATGGACATGGGAACTCTGATCAAGGATATCGTTAAAGTAGATGATTACACGGTGAAATTCGTCTTGAACCGTGTGGAAGCACCTTTCATTGCCAACCTGGCCATGGATTTTGCCTCCATCACTTCTGCAGAGTATGCAACTCAACAGGAAAAAGCCGGGAATAAAGAAACTTACGATCACAAACCTGTTGGTACTGGTCCTTTCCAGTTTGTTAACTACAAAAAGGATGCGGTGATTCGCTATGCTGCCAACCCGGACTATTTCCGTGGTAAGGCACCTATCGATAAGCTGGTGTTTGCAATTACTCCGGACTCAACGGTTCGCTTCCAGAAGCTGAAAGCCGGTGAGTGTCATGTGTCATTAAATCCGAATCCTAATGATCTGGATGAAATGAAGAAGACCAAAGATCTGATTGTGATGCAGCAGGAAGGTCTGAATGTAGGTTATCTGGCGTACAATACTGAACGTGCACCGTTCAATAATCCTGATGTTCGCCGTGCACTGAACATGGCCATTAACAAACAGGCTATTATCGACTCTGTATTCAATGGTGTGGCAAAAGTTGCCAAGAACCCGATTCCACCCACAATCTGGTCCTATAACGAGAATACAGTTGATGACGTATATAACCCTGTTGCTGCCCGTAAGTTGCTTGAAAAAGCCGGTGTCAGTAACTTAAAGACCAATGTCTGGGCCATGCCGGTACAGCGTCCTTACAATCCTAATGCCCGTCGTATGGCTGAAATGATTCAGGCTGACTGGAAAAATGTGGGTGTTGAAGCTGAAATTATCACCTTCGAATGGGGTGAGTACCTGAAGCGTTCCAACAATGGTGAGCATGATACGGTGCTGCTGGGCTGGACTGGTGATAATGGTGATCCCGATAACTTTATGGGTGTGCTGTTGAGCTGTGCTGCCGCAAAAGCCGGTGCCAACCGTGCTCGCTGGTGTGATACAGAGTTTGATAGTTTGATTCAGCAGGCCAAGCAAACGTCTGATACTGCAGAGCGTACACGTCTGTATAAACTTGCACAGCTGGAATTCAAGAAGAAGGCACCCTGGGCCACTATTGCACATTCAATTGTCTCACAGCCTATTCGTAAGGAAGTGAAAAACTTCAAGGTCGATCCCCTGGGCGGTAACTACTTCTATGGAGTAGATATTGAGGAGTAACGCTGTTGTATACCCAAAGTAATTGGATATGCAGGTAATAATCCTGCATCTTCCGAGAACAAAGGGTATTTACACAGGCTGGTCGATCTTTCTGAAAGTAATCAGAAGATTGACCGGTTATATTTTAATTACGAACACACCCCGAACTTAATGTTGGCCGTTTTTTTCTTTGAAAAATCCAATCAACGTATGTTTTTGTGATTCATTTCCAGAAAAACAATAATCACCGGTGTACAGGTGTCATCTATGTTAAATTTTCTGTTACGCCGGATGCTGGTTCTTATTCCCACATTCTTCGGTGTTACTCTGGCCGCATTTGCTTTCATTCGTTTAATTCCTGGCGATCCGATTCTTTTACTGGCGGGTGAGCGGGGAGTCAGCGCCGAACGTTACGCTGAACTGTCTGCCCGGTTTGGCTATGATCAACCGCTTTATACCCAATATTTTGATTACATTACCGGTATGCTTCAGGGGGATTTCGGAATATCCCTGATTTCAAAACAACCTGTATTGACTGAATTCTTTGCCCTGTTTCCGGCTACTGTGGAACTGTCATTCTTTGCCCTGATTTTTGCCATTATGATTGGTATTCCTGCTGGCGTTATAGCCGCAGTGAAGCGTGGTTCATTTTGGGATCACGGTTTGATGACGTTATCGCTTACCGGCTTTTCCATGCCCATTTTCTGGTGGGCGCTGTTATTGATCGTTTTCTTTTCCGGCACCCTGGGCTGGACACCTGTTTCAGGCCGAATCAGCGTGGAATACTGGGTCGATACGG
This sequence comes from Endozoicomonas sp., assembly GCA_965208385.1. GTDB lineage: Bacteria > Pseudomonadota > Gammaproteobacteria > Pseudomonadales > Endozoicomonadaceae > Endozoicomonas. Next base: position 147,929 of record CBDBOO010000050.1, on the reverse strand, counting down.
TATCTGGTTTTTTATTAATCGATAGTCTGCTCAGTGACGAAGATGGCGCCTTTCTTTCCGCCCTGCACCATTTGATTTTGCCTTCTATTGCTTTAGGAACCATTCCCATGGCGGTGATAGCACGGCAGACTCGCTCTGCCATGCTGGAAGTTCTCGGTGAAGATTATATAAAAACAGCGCGCGCCAAAGGACTTTCTACCAGCCGTGTGATTATTAAGCATGCGTTGCGTAATGCTTTTATACCGGTGATTACCGTTATTGGTCTGTCGGTAGGTGTGTTATTGGCTGGGGCCATTCTGACAGAAACAATCTTCTCATGGCCGGGTATTGGCAAATGGATGGTGGATTCGGTCTTTCGTCGTGATTATCCGGTGATTCAGGCAGGTCTGGTGTTAATAGCCGGTATGGTCATGCTGGTGAATCTTACTGTTGATCTCTGCTACGGCATTATTGATCCACGCATCAGGCACAAGGGGTGATTACAGCATGAGTTCATTGACGGTACCCTCTGCACCAACTGGTTTTCAGGCGTTATTAGTTAATTTCTGGCGACAGTTCAAAACCAATAAAGGCGCCCTTGGTGGTCTTTATATAATGCTGGTGGTTATGCTACTGGCTATTTTTGCCAATGTGGTCGCACCGCATTCCCCCATAGAGCAGTTTCGAGATTTCTCTCTGGTGCCTCCCGTCTGGCAAGAAGGTGGCAGCTGGGAGTTTATTCTGGGAACCGATGCGGTAGGCCGTGATCAGCTATCTCGCCTGATATATGGTGCCCGCTATTCATTCTACATTGGTTTTATCGTTATCGGGATTTCCCTCACTATCGGTGTATTACTGGGACTTTGTGCGGCGTTTTCCAAAGGCTTTGTTGATAATCTGATCATGCGCCTGATGGATATTGTAATGGCATTCCCCAGTCTTCTTCTGGCATTGGTGCTGGTGGCCATACTGGGGCCCAGTCTGACTAACGCCATGATCGCTATTGCCATTACCTACATGCCTCATTTTGTTCGGATTACCCGTGCCCAGGCCATGGCCGAACTGGGAAAGGATTATGTTTCTGCCAGTCGAATCATGGGGGCAGGGCCAGTACGGCTGATGTTCATTAACGTGTTGCCAAATTGCTTTGCGCCATTGATTGTTCAGGCAACACTGAGCTTTTCTACTGCCATTCTTGATGCTGCAGCACTTGGGTTTCTGGGAATGGGCGCGCAACCCCCGACTCCTGAGTGGGGAACCATGCTGGCAGATTCAAGAGAGTTTATGCTCAGTGCCTGGTGGCTGATTACCCTTCCGGGGCTGACTATTCTGGTCACCGTTCTATCCATTAACCTGATTGGTGATGGCTTGCGTGACGCACTGGATCCAAAAATGAAACGTGCAGTCTGAGGTGAATAACATGAACAATAAAAATTCAGTGCTCAGCGTTAAGAATCTGAATGTCTGTCTGCCGAAAGGCGCTGATCGGCCTCTGGCGGTTGAAGACATTAACTTTGAACTGTATCCCGGTGAAATTCTCTGCATTGTGGGAGAGTCTGGTTCCGGTAAATCAATGTCGTCTAATGCCATCATGGGCTTGCTGCCCCTGCCTCATGTTCGGGTAGTTCAGGGCAGTATCAAACTGGAGGGTTTGAATTTACTGGATCTAACTGAAAGTGCTATGCAAAAGGTTCGCGGCAGCCGTGTCGGTATGATTTTTCAGGAGCCCATGACGGCACTGAACCCGGTTATGAAAGTGGGTGAGCAACTGGAAGAAGTGCTGCGGGTCCATGGGCAATACAATAAAGAACAGCGGAAAGCTCGCATAGTTGACATGCTCAATGATGTGGGGTTGCCTGATCCGGATATTATCGGCAGCAGTTATCCTTTCATGCTATCGGGTGGTCAGCGACAGAGAGTTATGATTGCTATGGCACTGGCTCTTGAGCCGGCTGTTTTGATTGCTGATGAACCCACTACCGCGCTGGATGTGACCACTCAGGCCCAGATTCTAAAGTTAATCAAGGATCTTCAGAACAGTCATGGCATGGGTGTCATTTTCATTACCCATGATTTTGGTGTGGTGGCTGAGATAGCAGACCGTGTGATTGTGATGCAGGAAGGCAGGATGGTGGAGCAGGGCAAAGCCAGTCAGGTATTAAATCAGCCAGAACATCCTTATACCCGAAAATTAATTGCGGCTGTACCAAGACTGCAAGCTCGACTGACCACCGGAGAAGTTCCGGAGCCGTTGATCAGTGTTCGCAAACTCTGTAAAACCTACACGACAAAAACCGGGTTCTGGAATAAAACCGGCCGTACCGTTCATGCCTCGCGAAGTATCTCTTTTGATATTCGAAAAGGTGAGACTCTGGGGTTGGTTGGGGAGTCCGGTTCGGGAAAATCAACTGTAGGGCGTGCCCTGATTCGTCTTGAAGAGGCGGACAGCGGCGAAGTAGTACTCAATGGACAAAACGTTCTGACCCTGAATAAAAAGCAGTTAATGCCGGTTCGCCGGAAAATTCAGATGATATTCCAGGATCCATATGCATCACTGAATCCACGGCGAAAAATAGGTAATATTATTGCTGAAGGCCCCCTGATTCATAATGTGGATAAAATAAAGGCTCATGAACGTGCGGAAGAGCTGCTGCAGTTGGTCGGTCTGGATGCTTCAGCTTTGAAACGCTACCCTCATGAATTTTCCGGAGGCCAGCGACAGCGAATAGGTATAGCCCGGGCGTTAGCTATGGAACCGGAACTGTTGATCGCTGACGAAGCCGTATCGGCCCTGGATGTGTCGGTTCAGGCGCAGGTTCTGGAGTTGCTGGATGATATCAAAAACAAAATGAATCTATCCATGCTGTTTATCACCCATGACCTGCGGGTAGCGGCAAAAATCTGTGATCGTATCGCCGTCATGAAACTGGGAGAGATTGTCGAGTATGGTGTAACCTCGGAGGTCTTTGGTAACCCTCAGCACGAGTATACTCGATTGCTACTGGATGCTATTCCCGGAAAACAGTGGGAACAACCGGAGAATGGTGAGTTGGAAGAAAAATTGAACCATGAGAGTGTTATCTGACAGCTCAGGTTCAAGTACGACAGTCGACGTTTCTTCCTGATGGATCAGGACGAAACGTTGGTAGCAGAGAATAATTGAAAAAGTGGCATTTCAATGTTGTTTGAGTAGCCGCATTATTATGAATTCGAAAAAAATAGCAGCAACCTTTTTTATTTGTACACTTGTTTCTCTCTTATTTTTCTTGGGTGATGGCGGCGATTCTATTTTGCCAGCTTTTGAAAAAACTTCACTTGATTCTCATGACGCTACATTGCCAGACGTAACTGTCGAGGTTTCTGGGGCTTTATTGTCTGAGAAGGTTGTTGAATTTCAGCAAAGTAGTGATAACGAAAGTGTTAATGAAGAACTAATCGAAGAAAATCATGGAACGGCATACCAATCAGCCATCATTGATGAACAACAGAAAGATGGGGAAATAATACAGAAAAAACTGACAAATGAAGAAATTATCCAAACATATGATTTAGAGTATGGTCAAAGTGAGTGGGGGTATGATGCGGAAATCAATGTCTATGAGAATGGACATCTTCAGGCTGTGCTCGATAGGCATTATACCGAGATTGGCTTCATAGATTGTCGTATAACAATATGTAAGCTGGGCTTGAGATCCTATAATCACAATGAGATTATGAAAATGATTCCGGAATATATGCGTACACTAACTCGCTCTGAATGGATGAATGCAAGCGAAGCCAGAATTCTAAAGTTAATCAGAACTGATGAGTCAGATATTAATGTTGAAATAGTCATTGTGAAGAAGTAACTCGTTTGACGATTAATGAGCAAATAGCAACGGGCGATTTTTCTACTTATGCTGGATGTAGTCTGAAAAATGCCCATTCCTTTTTATTTAATAACCCATTCTATTTTTGCTTATTAATCCATGTGTTTTTGCTTAAAATAGTCGTCAGGGCTGTGTTTCGACCGCCTGCTTAATATTTGGAAACACAGGCCAGCTGACTCTGGTGCTCTGGCTTGATCGCCCATCGGTTTATGTATGGGGGCCTGGGAAGCCGGTGGTACCGTTTCTAGCCAGGCTATCAAGCATGTTTTGACGGTCAGTCCAGTAATCCGGCCTGTCTGAACCGTAGGGCTCGATTTGTCCCCGAGGATTGCCGGGGACTGGCAGCATCTTGCAAAGTACATAGTACTTTTGGTTTACATCACTGGATTCCAGAAAGTATCGGGCAACTATCGTGTTTTTTTCGTCATAGACACTGAAGCGACGGTGTTTCTGTAAGTTACCTTGCATAGTAGGGTTGTTGTCATAAAAAGGCAGGTCATCAAAATATTCTGCACAGTCTACTCTGCAATTTTGCCCCTCTATCACTATTGGAATCCTTTCCCTGACAAAGGCATTACATAATGAGTTGGGAAATCTATCCTTCCCCCAGTGGTTTCTTAGAGCGCGGGTCATTTTTGATAGTTCATCACACTCTTCTTTAACTTCCGGAGTTAAACCTTGCTGGCAAAGAATTGTCATATGCTCCTGGGAATGTTTAAACAGTATGTCCATATCGGAAAGAAATACATTGTCTTCATCATTGTATCGGCCTGTCCAGCTTTCTGCTTCTTTGAAGCGTTCAACTAACTGTCTGCCGTATTTTGATTTTACCTGAGGATGTGGAACTGCAGCCTGAGAGGGTGAGGCAGAATATCCGGATGCCTGATTTAATTCCACAACGGGTTGTTGCCACTGCTGAAAATCAGGTTGTGCAGTGGCAGGTTGATGTGATTGGCGAGCCCGGGCTATATCTGTAAAGGTCAAACTGCCCAGAGCCCGGCCTTCATCCTTCCTTTCGGATGGTGGGCTGGCCTGAGTATCGAACTGTTGCTCGTGTGCTTCTGATTCTTTTATACTCTCGGCAATAGCTCTTTGCAAATCCTCTTCGGTTCTTTGAGCCTGATCTATGATGACATCCTGAGTTGATTTTATAAAACTCAGAGTATTGTCCCGAAGAACCGCGTTCATGTGGGGGCAATCTTCCCTGATAGATTCATAGATAGCATTCAGTAGTTGACTGGCTCTCTGGTAAGAGGGAAGCTGACCTGGTTGATGTTCAAAGAACATAATGCTCTTTTTAGCCAGTTCATTGGCGAGTTTTGCAATGACATGATCTTCCTTTTGTGCAAGAGTTGCAGATGTTAACTGACATTGAAGGTCGTGAATCTCGGCCATGGGTGAGGCTTTAATCTGTTGGTACCTTTCGTGGAGCACTTTAGTTGTAATGGGTGATTTAGCGGAAACCGTTGAGACCGTTCTTGCTGAAAGTGGTTTTGATTCAGGCTTGGCGGTTTCACCAGCAAAACCCTGAAGGTAACGAAGGTTTTCCTCTAGGAGCCAGACCGAGAATTAACCCGCACTGTCAAAGTAAAAAGCTAGAATTCAAAATCGATCAACATTTGATCGATTTTGGAAGAGTTTTAGTCATACTTAACCATTTCAAGCCTTTTCTTACCCTTTATGCTGCATTTCTCAACCTTTTTACATCTTCAAGACGGATTGATCCCGTGGATACCGCTGTCGCACATTTTTTCATATTGTGCGCCGCGCATACCAGTGAGAATTCCGCATCTACTTTCTCTTTACCTCTGAGGCTAAAGCCCCGGAAACCGGAATTCTTAATCTGACCAAACGGTGGCTCTGCAATTACCTTGCGATGGACGTATACCGCCTTCGCTTCTTTTGTCTCCATCTTTTTATTCATGGCCTGTCGCACGACTTCAAATTTGTCTGTACGAATCACCCGGCCAGCTTCTTTCTTTGAGCCGCTGCATCTTGAGCGATAGGGACACTCTGTGCATATATCTTTATCTGCACGATAACCTTTCCTTTTGGCCTTGCTCTGGGGCTTGGTGACGAGCTTTTTTCTGGCGGGACAGATAAATACATCCGCGTCGGCATCGTAAGTAAAATCCGCTTTGACAAACTTCCGGTCAGAATTTTCAAGGCCTGTCCCTGCGGCCTTTTCCTGACGGTCCGTGGCGACATAGGCATCAATACCACTCTCGTCCAGGGTCTGTAGATTTGAGCCCGAATTGTAGCCATTGTCCAAGCTCATCTTATCCACAGTTTCACCCTCGGTGGTCTCGGATAATGCCGCCAGGGCTGGCTCTACTTCCTGTAAATCATTCGCGCTCTGGCTGACGTGTTGGCCAACGATAATCTGGTTATCTTTATCAACGCTGATTTGTGCGTTGTAGCTGTATTCACAGTGTCCTTTTTTGCTCATGATCCGGGCGTCATGATCTGAAAAGCTGATTTGTTTTTTGTCGTCTATCAGTTCGCCCGGATTAAGCGTTTCTTCACGCTCTTCAAGCGCCTTTTTGGCTTTCTTAATTTTCTCGAGACGCTCTTGTTTGAATTGCAAGTCTTCAGGAATACTGTAGCCATTAGCCTCCTGATAAGTGTCGTCTTCTTCCTGATCACACTGGCGGGCTTTATTGATCAGATCATCAATCTCAGCACTCAGTTCTGCTTCTTTAGCTTTAAGTCGACCATAGCTCATGGCTTTGTGCTTTGACGTACTGGCTTTGAATTTAGACCCGTCAAGACTGATATGGCCAAGAGAGGCCATTTTAAGCTCCAGAGCGAGTTTGACGCTTTGCTTAAAGCAGTCATGGAAGAATGTCAGGTGATCTTTACGGAAATCGCCCAGCACCCTGAAATTAGGGCAGTTCATTTGGGCGATGTACATGAAAGCCAGGTCCTGTCGGCATCGCTTTTCAATTTCACGAGAGCTGAACACACCATGGCTATAGGCGTAGATCAGGATGGAAATGATCAGCTTGGGAGGATAGGCATGTTGGCCGAGATGATGGTACTTGCTCTCAACTTCAGAGGTATCTATGTACTGAAAAATAGTTTCATAAACATAGCAGTCATGCTGCTTGGGAAGTAGATCAAAAATATTGGTCGGAAACAGCAAGTGCTGATTAAATTCAACAGGGCTGTCCTTAAATTTTGGTGGTGGCAACATTTGGCATTATTAGAATCAAGATTTGAGGCCTATCTTAACAGATAAGCCTGTTCTCGGTCAGGCTCCTAGCCGAGTTACCTGACGATTACATTCTAAACTTTGTGTACTGGTAAACCACCCCCATCCTTTGGCTTCAGTGCCTACCTGCCCATTGCTATTCAGAGTGGCGTTTAAATCCTCGCTGGCTTTAATATTTGCAAGGGCGTTCCCCAATCCTTTCACACTAAACATGACAGCTCCTTCCGTGAAACTAAATCCTGATATTTAGCATAGATGGTTCTGAGCGTGTCGGCAGGAGGGGGCGGCCAGTAAATCGTCAAATAAATGGCAGGACAGGGTGCTGATAGGTAAATATCAGTCAGTCTGCAAGAACAAACGAAAACATTGATGGTTAATTTTTCCATATGGATGTTCAGAATCTATCACCCAAATTTTATGACAGTGGCATAAAGTTTGGCGAAAATGCAGGCAGTTTAAATAAGCATATTGCGGAGTTGTATCATGGCTGAAGTGAATTGGCTGGAAATGTTTGGTTATCTGGCCTCAATAATTACTGGTGTCAGCCTGACCATGAGTTCTATTGTAAAGCTTCGCTGGCTTAATCTTCTGGGGGCGTTTTGTTTTGGCACTTACGGTGTGATGATTGATGCCGCTCCGGTAGCCGCCCTGAACTATTTTATCTGTGCCGCTAATATTTACTATCTCTGGAAAATGTATACCAGCAAGTCTGACTTCCGTTTGCTAACGTCCTCTGTGAAAGATGTGTATATGAACGAATTTCTGACATTAAATCAGGGTGAGATTAAACAATACTTCCCTGAGTTTAAACTGCGTGACGATATTGAATATCAGGCTTTTATGATTCATCAGGATCAAGCACTGGCTGGCGCGTTTATTGGTCATCGAATTAACAGTCATACCCTTGAGGTAGATCTGGACTTTGTACTGGCTCCGTATCGTGATATGAAACCAGGGCAGTTTACTTTTAACGATAATATTGAATTTTTCAAGCAGCAGGGCATTACCCGAATTGTTTCTGCTGTTGGTAATGAAGAACATTCAGAATATTTGCAGAAAGTTGGCTTTACCCGTAGCGGAAATCAGTGGGAACTGCAGGCAGCCTGATACTGATTGCAGAACTCTGGTTGATTTTCAGGGGCCGAGCTTCCATAACCGTATTGGAAGCTGGTAATGCTCAACCAGGGTTTTCATTCTCTGCCAGTGTAAATGATCCGCTGGCTTTTTCAGAATTAATACAATTCCCGCCTTTTTTCCCGTAAGCATGCTGTAGTCCAGAGACTGACCAACGGCTTCTGGCCATTTATTAGCAAATTCCACTTCGATGGCATGGGACGATGTCAGGCAGTCTATACGCCTGCCGTCTTTCAAACGATGCTCGACTTTTCCTCCCATTCCATTACACCAGACATCCTGATACCAGTGTTCACCCGGCCCCCTGGAACTGGCGGCATTACACGGCAGTGCAAGTAGTAACAGAAGAGGCAGTAGTCTATGCATTACTGATATCCGGTTGATTTCGTTAAAACAGCTTTTATTGTTTTCTCAGCCTGTCTGGTATCTGTCAGGCATTGTTTAAACCAGGGGTGTTGCAGTGCCTGAGTGGCGGTCATTCTGAGATCTGGCCGTGGATGTAGCAGACTGTTAATCAGATCAATACAAGGGGCGAGGTAAGGTTTCAATTTTCCGGCGGGTTCCACGAGGTCTTCAAACTGTGTCACCTTCGGATGACTTGCTGAGGCTGCAAACAAAGCCTGGTGGTCCAGGTATTGACTATCGATTGGCAGGGCTTTTTTATAGCTATTGTCCGCATTGGGCTTCATATAGTCTTTCATGGCCTGATAAACCAGGTTGGCCTGTTCATTTCGCTGACCCGGTGTAAAGTCTCCCTCCGGTGAATTGTTGGTGAACGTCGTTGGGAAATCTCTGCCAATGCCTGACAGAATTCTGTAGAGCGACTGTCCGGCGGCAAAGCAATCAATGGCTGTAGTGGCCGGTACTGCTTTCTCACTGCCTTGCAGGGATTCAAAGGCTTCAGGTGCTGCGTAGTTCTCGTGGCCACAGCAGACCGACTCTGATGTCAGGGCTGACTGACCAAAATCCAGTAATTTGAGTTTGCCGGAATCCGCATCGTAGATAATATTCGAAGGTTTTATATCAGCATGTACGATTTTTTTTTGTTCCAGATGCTCCAGAGTCTGTAACTGCTGTTGCTGAAGGAAGGCGACAGCATTAAAAAATGCTTCTGATGAAATACTCTGGTCTTCAAACTGCTCCGTAAGAGTAGAGATAAGTATCCAGAGATCGGGTCCTTTTACATATTCCAGAAGCAGTCCTTTCTTACCCTCTACCTCTTGAATGCCAAAGGATCGGGGAAGGTTGGGATGTTGCCCTGCTATGGCAAGAATGCGTGCTTCGTTCTCACAGTCAAGCTTTCGTAGTGGGATCTTCAAGGCATAACGTTCAGTGCCTGCAGGACTTTTCTGTTCGATCAGGGTAACTGATGCGAATCGTCCTTTACCAAGAGTACGATTAAGCGTAGCGCTGTCGTTGAGTGGTGAAACAGGGAAGGAGGGTGACTCACTCAGATCTGGGGGGAAATCCGTTAAGCGGCTTAAAAGTGGAGTTCCCGGACCGGATTCATAATCTGAATCGGTTTCTGAATCAGAAGACGTTATCTCTGTGTTGGGGGGAGAGCTCTGAGTGTTGCGTGTTCTCCATTGACCCGATGCAGATGGCTTTGTTTCATCTGTGTTTTTCTTGGGGATAGATGCGGGTGGCTGGTTTACTCGTGGCATGATTTCTTTATTCAGATGGTATGAATAATCAGGTGGATACAGAGTGGTATCGGCTTCACGGAAGGAAAGAGTAAGATAGAGTAAAAGCTGTTACGATTTTTGTCGGTGTAAATAAGCCCTGTCTGAGTCCTTAAGTCTGACGCATAAGGGCTAAGATTGCAGATGCAGCATGAAAAAATGACTTAAAAAAAGGACTTAGAGGTCTGATTTACAGCACGTATACTCCGCTTTTTTGTCATTTTTTTGCTGCCTTTTGCGATAATCTCCCTGAGCAGGGAGGTATTCTATTTACAGTAGAATTTTCTTGATATCATCATCCTTTCGATCCAGGAAATGGCTGGACTGAATACGACGGATGGTTCTGGATTTACCACGAATCACTAACGTTTCGGTGGTGGCAATATTGCCCTGACGACTGATGCCCTGAAGCAGGTCGCCTTTGGTAATACCTGTTGCGGCAAAGACAACATGATCCGAGCTGGCCATATCTTCAAGACGCAAAAGCATGTTGGGTGTTACTCCCATGGCTTTACAGCGCTCACGCTCCAGGTTCCCGGCTGCAATATTTTCGGGCGTTTCTCCCTTTGCCTGGTCCCGGGTAATCAGCCTGCCCTGCATATCGCCACCCAGTGCCCGAATAACGGCTGCTGAGATAACACCTTCCGGTGCACCGCCCACGCAATACATCATATCCACTTCGCTATCAGGCATGCAGGTAAGAATAGAGGCTGCCACATCGCCATCGGGAATGGCGAATACCTTGACGCCCATTTTTTGCATCATGGCAATGGCATTGTCATGTCGCGGCTTGGCCAGAGTAATGACGGTGAGTCCTTCCAGGGGTTTGTTCAGGGCGCGGGCAACATTCTGAATGTTTTCAGCCAGACCGAGGTTAAGGTCAATAACCCCTTTGGCTCCTGGGCCACAAACCAGCTTTTCCATGTACATATCCGGAGCTTTCAGGAAGGAACCTTTTTCACCGGCAGCAAGAACAGCAATAGCATTGTTCTGACCCATGGCGGTCATGCGAGTACCTTCAATGGGGTCAACGGCAATATCTATGCTCTCACTTTTCCCTGTTCCTACTTTCTCTCCGATGAAGAGCATAGGCGCTTCATCAATCTCACCTTCACCAATAACAATTTCGCCCTGCATGTCAACTTTGTTCAGCATGGCTCGCATGGCTTCAACGGCAGCGCCGTCGGCTGCATTTTTATCGCCTCGGCCCAGCCATTTGTAGCCTGCCAGGGCAGCGGCTTCAGTGACACGGGAAAATTCAATTGCCAGTTCGCGTTTCATTGTTTGAATCCTGGATAATCTGGCAGGGACTTTACCATAAAGACCGGGTGATCGGGATTTCAGTTTCAGGTTTGCCCTGAAGCCAATAAGTAGTAAAGCAGCAGGGTTGATAGCAGTTCGGCAATGACTCCGGGACGGACAACGGGAAAGTCGTTCTGTTGAATGTCTGTGAGCTGGGTGCTGATTGCAGACTTCAGATCCGAAGACTGGCTCAAACTGTGAGACTCAGGAATGGTTTGGGTTGCCGAAAAATGCCCCAGACCATCATGAGTGATTACCTGGCCGTTGGTTATGCTGATGGCTTCCTGAAGAGAGGATGTTGCAGGCGCTTCACCTGAGGGCGAGTAAATCTGGATTATTACATCACCGTTCTGGTTATTGGGTAACAGCAGAATAATTGGCTGATTTAACCAGCCAGCCAGCAATGGTAGCAGTGAAGGAGAGGCCCAGTGTTCACTCTGGATGAGTTCCAGATCATTAAGGGCTTCTGTGGCAAAGACCGAATCTTCCGGTAATTGATTGTGCAGCTCGGAGATTACCTGTTGAACGCTGATACTCTGGTGGTGAAGTACTGCATGGAGCAGGCAGAGGCCGTCAGCCGGCGTGGGTGCTGACTGGAGTTGAACCGATGCAAGCTGACTGTGAAGGTTAGTGGTATACGTTTGTAGAAGCATTTCGTTCAGCTGGGACGCCTGTTGGTCGGCAATATATTCCCTGCTGCTGGTTAACAAACGGATGCCGCTTAAAATCGTGGAGGCTCGCAATAACGGGCTTTCATTGATGTATTCAAAGAATTGGTAGTATCTGGCGCTCATCCAGTGGGGCTGACGGACTACGCCAATACTGCTTTTCAGAGCGCTGGATACATCGCTGGCCTTGTTATGGGGGGAAGAATCCTGTTTCGTTCGCTCATGACCGCAGTATTTGACTCGATTTTGTTTATTGAAAAGAAGAAAATCATAATCAATGAAGTGGTGTTGAAAACCCTCCCGATCAAGAAATGCAGGTATCTCCAGCATTAGTTCGAGCATATGGATAAAAGCATGCTCTGACGGGTTGATGTTGAAGCGTGTGCCCCAGTCGGAGATGTTTTCTTCTGCTAATTCTACAATCAATACATAATACAGGCAGTGCTCTCCCTGAAAGGGAAAATGATCCAGTAGATTCATGGAATAACTGTTCTCAGCATGGGTGAGGGACTCCATAATCTGTACCTGTGCTTTCATTGAGTCTGACGATTTACGCCATAATTCCATTGCGACCGGTTTTTTTTCGGAAGACAGGCAGCGGTAAATATCTACTGGAGAATCAAAGCTGAAAGCCAGTTGATTCAGAATTTCATAACCATTGACAAGTGGAGGGGTGTGCACTGACGAACAGGTCAGTGATGGTCTCATGGCATTGAGCGTGACTATGTAATCATTTTGAACATCAGACAGGGCGATAAAATCACAGGATAATCTGCCCGTATTATATTTGTGAATTTTCAGTGTGAATTTTTCTCCTACCTGATAAGTCCTTTCTTTAGGCTTGCGTGAGGCGGGCAATTGGTGTCCGGGAATCATGCTCAGGGCAATTTGATCTTCCAGAGCATGGGGTTCATTCTCAGCATTTAAAAGGGGAAGGGTTTTTTCTTCCCTGCAACTGTCAATGAGCCATTGCCATTGATCCAGGCCGGATTTTATAACAGCGCTGAATTCATCCTCATTGTCTGTATTGACGGGAACAAAGACTATTCGGTGACATTGTCCGCTGTCATCGATATAAACAGTATATTTACCAAATATCTGATGATAGAAAGAGACAGTGAATTGATACAGGATATAGACCGCATCAGCTTTTCCACTCATGAGTGCTGCCAGCAGAATAAGGCCTGCTGAAATGGAGGATTTCTTACCTGTTGATTTGATATGATTTCTCAACAATTTGGTCATGCACTGGATGTACCGGAAGAGTCAGAAACAGAATGCGGGTCACCCTCCGTTTATTATTAGACATTGGTAACACCATTTCCGAATTCTGATTATGTTATTGCGCTGCTTTTTCAGATTCAGATTCTGCGTTGGAGTTCCTCGTCATAGCTACGGTTATGAGTCGTCACTTGGCTTTGTTACTTAGCCTGAAAAACCATGTTAGAAATCGGCGATGGAGTAACACCTGAATCAGTGCCGTTCTTTCTGTTTGTGAATACAGATTTGTCAGGGTAGTCACTTTTTTGATGTTGATGTAGGGTTAGTCTCTTCCAATATGAAATGAGCCTAAAGGAGGCTCTAATTTCCAATATGAAATGAGCCCGCCGCAATTGGATCTTTCGTCCATGATTACAGGATGAAAGTTATCATGAATACAAGGCTCATAAAGACACTGTCACAAGTGCAAGAACTGCTTCATTACGCCCCTGATATTGAGCCCGGATGGGAATCAAAAGATGAATGTTATCAGTGGGTTGAGGCGACTTTAAGGTACTTCAAATATCGAGCGCTCAGCAGGCCCGACAAGGGGCTCATTAAGCGTTATCTCGCAGTGGCTACAGGCTACTCAAGATCGCAGATTACCCGCCTTATTCATACCTGTCAGTCGAAGGGGACTCTGAACAGGGCGATCTCATTTGGCACTAACTTTCTCTGTTTGGCTAATTATTCAGCACACAAAAGTACCAAAATAAGCCTAATTTCCTGTACTTCTCAAAAATTCAGTTTTTAAAGCTAGCTTTTTGAATATGCAACAGGATTGGTGTTTGTCAAATGAGATCGCCCTGGGACTCTGAAGCGTAAACAGCGCACAATCAATGGTTTCAAATCCAAATACACCAAGGCCGATACAAGGCTTCTGGCTGAGTCGGATCGATTGCATAACGACCTGAATGGGGTAGCCATTAAGAAACTCTGTGAAAGGGCTTTTTTACGGGGTGACGAGCGTTACGAGCGACTGGCCGGCATCTCGGTTTCACACCTCTACAATCTCAGGCAATCAAATACATATCGTAATATCCGAACCCACAAGGACTGCACACGTCCAGTAAAGCGAGCCATTGGCACACGTCGTCGTCCAGCTCCTGAAGGACAACCAGGTTTTATTCGAATCGATACGGTTCATCAGGGTGATAAAGACAAAGTGAAAGGTTTGTATCACATTAATGCTGTTGATGAGATGACTCAATTCCAGATTGTTTGCACAGTGGAGAGAATTAGCGAAGCCTTTCTGATCCCTGTGCTTGAAGAGATTCTGGCAGCTTTCCCCTTTAAATTACAGGGTTTTCACTCGGATAACGGATCAGAGTATATAAATTATAGCGTAGCAAAACTACTCGACAATCTTCATATAAAATTCACGAAATCAAGATCAAGAAAAACAAACGACAACGCGCTTGCAGAATGTAAAAACGGTGCAGTTATAAGAAAGATACTTGGTTATGCCCATATTCCACAAAAATATGCGACAGAAGTAAATGAATTCAATCGAAAATATCTCACCCCCTACCTGAATTATCACAGGCCCTGTTTCTTTGCTGAAACTGTCGTAGACAAGAAAGGTAAGGAGAGAAAAAAGTATCTTTATGAAAATATGATGACACCGTACGAAAAATTCAAATCATTACCAAAAAGTGCAAAATATTTGAAGAAAGGAATCACGCTTGAAGCTCTACAAGCAAAGGCTGATTCTATGAGCGATAATGAAGCAGCAGAAAGGCTTCAGTCTGCACGAGAATCACTTTTTAAAACCATTTTTGAACGAAAGGCCTGAGCGCACTGGCTTATGCTTCTTTCAGGCTCATTTTAGGATTGGAAAATACTGGGTTTGAATGTTATAAACCGGGTGTATCGGGATTAATCGGTGAAAAAAGAACTTTTGTTCTAATTTCTCTTGAGTACTTGTCAATCAGTCATTTCCGCAGTCATCAAGCCGTCATATCGCCCGTTGAGAATGGCATTTACCCTGTCGTACAGGCTATAAGCATAAAACCTGAATGTATCTGTTGTCATAGTCCTTGACGCAGGCTGGTAGTATCCGTAAAATTTTCCCGCTTTATTTTGCCCTTGAACTACGTAGTGATTAGGGCTGTAAAGGCCGGTTAAATCGGCCTTTACAGATAAAGCTCGAATTCTTCCATGACACTCCTCTGACATGGGGAATTCGTAACTTAGAAACAATTGGAGTTCGCTGAATGGCAACAATTAATCAGCTGGTGCGCAAGCCCCGTAAGCGTAAGGTCGCAAAAAGCGACGTACCTGCGCTGCAGGCTTGTCCACAGCGTCGTGGTGTATGCACCCGTGTTTACACCACTACCCCTAAGAAGCCTAACTCTGCGCTGCGTAAAGTATGTCGTGTGCGTTTGACCAACGGTTTCGAAGTGACTTCCTACATTGGTGGTGAAGGTCACAACCTGCAGGAGCATAGTGTTGTTCTGATCCGTGGCGGTCGTGTAAAAGATTTGCCAGGTGTTCGTTATCACACTGTTCGCGGTAGCCTTGACACCCAGGGTGTTAACGACCGTAAGCAGGGCCGTTCCAAGTACGGTACCAAGAAACCTAAGTCCTGATTTCAGGAGCTGGCTGAATAAGGCTGGCTGTTCAGTGTTTCAGCTTGTACAAATGTGCAAGATTTATTGCCTGGAGTTTAACTCCATAAAGGGCATCAAAATTATCAGTAGGTTGATAAGAGTAAGGCCGGATTCGTTCCGGATTACCTGAAGGCCGAAAAGAGGGCTTATCATGCCAAGAAGACGCGTAGTCGCCAAGCGCGAAGTACTGCCAGATCCTAAGTTTGGTAACAAAACACTGACCAAGTTCATCAACCACGTGATGATCAGCGGTAAGAAATCTGTTGCTGAAACCATCGTTTATGGTGCACTGGATTCCGTTCAGCAGCGTTCTGACAAAGAACCTCTGGAGATTTTCGAAAAAGCGCTGGAAACCATCGCTCCTATGGTCGAAGTTAAGTCCCGCCGTGTAGGTGGTGCTACTTATCAGGTGCCAGTAGAAGTTCGTCCTGCCCGTCGTACTGCCCTGGCTATGCGCTGGTTGGTAGACGCAGCGCGCAAGCGTGGCGAAAAGTCCATGAAACTCCGCCTGGCTGGTGAGTTGCTGGATGCAGCAGAAAGCAAAGGTGCTGCTGTTAAGAAGCGTGAAGACGTTCATCGTATGGCTGAAGCCAACAAGGCGTTCTCCCACTACCGTTTCTAAGTATCAGAGGATTGAGCCGTGGCCCGTAAAACCCCTATTAACCGCTATCGCAATATCGGTATTGTTGCCCATGTTGACGCGGGCAAGACAACGACTACAGAACGTGTACTTTTCTACACGGGTCTGAGCCACAAAATTGGTGAAGTTCATGATGGCGCTGCCACCATGGACTGGATGGAACAAGAGCAAGAGCGTGGTATTACTATCACATCTGCTGCGACCACTTGTTTCTGGCGCGGAATGGATGCTCAGTTTGAGAATCATCGTGTAAACATCATCGATACTCCTGGGCACGTTGATTTTACTATCGAAGTAGAGCGTTCTCTGCGTGTATTGGATGGTGCTGTAGTTGTACTGTGTGGCTCTTCCGGCGTACAGCCTCAGACTGAGACCGTATGGCGTCAGGCTGATAAGTACGAAGTGCCACGCATGGTATTCGTTAACAAAATGGACCGTACTGGTGCTGACTACCAAATGGTAATCGACCAACTGCGTGACCGTCTGAACGCTAACGCCGTGCCTATGCAGATGACCATTGGCTCTGAAGATGAGTTCAAAGGTGTTGTCGACCTGGTTAAAATGAAAGCTATCATCTGGAATGAAGCTGATCAGGGTATGACATTTGAGTATCAGGATATTCCTGCAGATATGGCTGACGTTTGTGCAGAAATGCATGAACACATGGTTGAAGCTGCTGCTGAAGCCACTGATGAACTGATGAATAAATACCTTGAAGAAGGTGAGTTGTCAGAGGAAGAAATCAAGGCGGGTATCCGTGCGCGGACGCTGGCTAATGAAATTATTCCTATCTTCGGCGGTTCTGCATTCAAGAATAAAGGTGTACAAGCCGTTCTTGATGCAGTGATCGACTACATGCCTTCTCCGAAAGAAGTTAAGGCAATTGAAGGTGTTCTGGACGATAAAGACGGCACTATTGAAACTCGTGAAGCGGAAGATAGTGCGCCGTTTTCTGCTCTGGCCTTCAAGATTGCTACTGATCCGTTCGTAGGCACATTGACCTTTGTTCGTAGTTACTCCGGTACCTTGAATTCAGGTGATACCGTATACAATCCGGTTAAGCACAAGAAAGAGCGTGTTGGTCGAATGGTGCAAATGCACGCCAACAATCGCGAAGAACTTAAGCAGTGTTTAGCAGGCGATATCGTTGCTCTGATTGGTATGAAGGATGTCACTACTGGTGATACTTTGTGTGCCATGGACAGTGTTATCACTCTGGAGCGTATGGAGTTTCCGGATCCGGTAATTTCTGTTGCTGTTGAGCCTAAAACCAAGGTTGATCAGGAGAAGATGGGTGTCGCACTGGGCAAGCTGGCTCAGGAAGATCCATCTTTCCGTGTTCACACTGACGAAGAAAGTGGCCAGACCATTATCTCCGGCATGGGTGAGTTGCACCTGGATATCCTGGTTGATCGCATGCGTCGTGAGTTCAGCGTGGAGGCGAACATTGGTAAGCCTCAGGTTGCTTACCGTGAGAAGATCAAGAAGTCTGTCGAGGCTAACCACAAGTTTGCCAAGCAATCGGGTGGTCGTGGTCAGTACGGTCACGTTGTTATCGAGTTCTCCCCGGCTCCGGCTGGTGAAGAAGGTCTCGAATTCATCAACGAGATTGTTGGTGGTACTATTCCTCGCGAATATATCCCGGCTATTCAGAAGGGTATCGAAGAACAAATGCAAAACGGCGTTATTGCCGGCTACCCTCTGCTGGGTTTGAAAGCGCGTTTGTACGACGGATCTTTTCACGATGTTGACTCCAACGAAATGGCTTTTAAAATCGCTGCTTCGCAGGCTCTGAAGAAGTATGCGCCACAGGCTCAGCCTGTCCTGATGGAACCTATGATGAAGGTTGAGGTGGTAACGCCTGAAGTGAATATGGGTGATGTTATGGGCGACTTGAACCGTCGTCGTGGTCTTGTTCAGGGTATGGAAGATACTCCTTCTGGCAAGACTATTAATGCTCAGGTGCCGCTGGGTGAAATGTTCGGCTACGCCACCGACCTGCGTTCAGCAACTCAGGGGCGTGCAACATACTCTATGGAATTTGAAGAGTATGCCGAAGCGCCCGCCAGTATTGCTGAAGCGGTCATTAAAAACCAGGGTTAATACCAGAATCGAGTTCTAACAGGCCGAAAGGCCTGTTAGAATCCGGCGCACAGTATTGCTACCCCCGAACTATTGATATTAAGGTTAAGAGAAATGGCTAAGGAAAAATTTCAACGTAATAAGCCGCACGTAAACGTCGGCACCATCGGTCACGTTGACCACGGTAAAACTACTCTGACTGCAGCACTGACTCGTGTATGTGCTGAAACCTGGGGTGGTGAAATTAAAGACTTCTCCCAGATCGATAATGCTCCTGAAGAGCGTGAGCGTGGTATCACCATCTCTACCGCTCACGTAGAGTATGATTCTCCGGCTCGTCACTATGCGCACGTTGATTGCCCAGGTCACGCTGACTACGTTAAGAACATGATCACTGGTGCTGCTCAGATGGACGGCGCTATTCTGGTATGTTCCGCAGCTGACGGCCCCATGCCTCAAACACGTGAACACATCCTGTTGTCTCGTCAGGTTGGTGTACCATACATCGTAGTCTTCATGAACAAGGCTGATATGGTAGACGACGAAGAGCTGCTGGAACTGGTTGAGATGGAAATTCGTGAGCTTCTGGACACCTATGAGTTCCCAGGCGACGACACTCCAATCATCATCGGTTCTGCCCTGATGGCTCTGGAAGGTAAAGACGACAACGAAATGGGTACTACCGCTGTTAAGAAGCTGGTTGAAACCCTGGACGAGTATATTCCTCAGCCAGAACGTGCTATCGATCAGCCGTTCCTGATGCCTATCGAGGACGTATTCTCCATCGCTGGACGTGGCACGGTTGTTACCGGTCGTGTTGAGCGTGGTATCGTTAACGTTGGTGAAGAAATCGAAATCATCGGTATCAAGGAAACCACCAAAACTACCGTTACTGGCGTAGAAATGTTCCGTAAGCTGCTCGACGAAGGTCGTGCCGGTGAGAACATTGGTGCACTGCTGCGTGGTACCAAGCGTGAAGACGTTGAGCGTGGACAGTGTCTGGTTAAGCCAGGAACTGTAACACCTCACACGACTTTCGAAGCCGAAGTATACATCCTGTCCAAAGAAGAAGGTGGTCGTCACACTCCATTCTTCAAGGGCTACCGTCCTCAGTTCTACTTCCGTACAACTGACGTAACCGGTGCTGTAGAACTGGCTGAAGGCGTTGAAATGGTAATGCCTGGTGACAACATCAACTTTGTTGCTACCCTGATCGCTCCTGTAGCGATGGAAGACGGTCTGCGTTTTGCTATCCGTGAAGGTGGCCGTACTGTAGGTGCTGGTGTTGTTGCCAAGATCATCGCTTAATCTCTGATTAACGAAGATCCGCACTACAAAAAACCCGGACATATGTCCGGGTTTTTTTATGTCCATGGATGGACTGTATCCTGAAAATGCATGGAGCAATTTTTCAGGGCATGTCCATGGATGGACTGTATCCTGAAAACGACTGCACGACTGCATGGAGGCAGGAGTTAGAGTAACGCAGGAGCAGTTACCGTGGAGCAATTTTTCAGGGCATGTCCATGGATGGACTGTATCCTGAAAATGCATATTATTTAACCGCTGCCGTATATTGATTCACGCTAGAAATTCACAGCCAGCTATTTAAAGTGGTATGGTGATATTGTTCAATACAGAACGGGAATAGTGAATATTCACCGTACTGATAACACGCTCGCAATAAAAATATAACAGGCGAGGTTTTATGGTGTTGGATCTAAAATCAACAGAACCCACAGTTCTCACCAGCTGGGCGCTGGCTATTGCCAGAACAATACGCTCCTATAACGTTGACCCGAAACCGCTGCTGAATGAAGCTGGCATAGACAGCGAGACTCTGGGGCAGTACGGAGCCCGGGTGACTGTGGCTAAAACTAACCATTTATGGAAACTGGCCGTAACAGCGACAGGTGATCCAGCTATTGGCCTTCGCCTGCCTCAGTATACGACACAGTCTATACTTTATTCCCTCGATGTTGCTCTACAGGTTTCTGCCACACCCAGGGATATGCTGGATTGTTTTATCCGTTTCTCGGAAGTAGCTTCGACCTCGGTTACCCTGTCGCTGGAGTTGGATTGTGATTCACCACGATTGCTCTTCGCCCCTGCTCATCCTCGCTCAATGGTTAAAGAATCAATAGATGCTTTCATTGCGTTCCTTATTGGTAATGCCCATCGATTGTTTGTAGAAATAGGCGGTTTCTATATTGGCGTTCGAATGATGAGGGCAAGGCCTGACAGTGGGGTGATTTATGAGCAGGTACTGGGTTGTCCGGTAGAGTTTGACTGTAATGAGTACAGTATTCTGATTGATCAGAAGCAACTGGATACACCATTGCCAACAGCAAATCCGGAGATGGCACGGTGGTGTGAAAAAATGCTGGTAGAGTATGTGGTAAAAATGGAGAAAGAAAATATAGAAGAACGAGTTCGTCAAACCATTGCAAAGCAACTGTCGTTCGGAGGTGTTAATCGACAAGTCGTTGCTGCAACCATGAATATGAGTGAACGGAGTCTGAGTCGCCGACTGGCGGAGAATAGTCTGGGTTTTCAGGCTATTCTGGATGAAATTCGAGAAGAAATGGCCTGTAATCTTCTGGCTTGTAAAGATGTCAGTCAGATAGAAATTGCAATGCAGCTTGGATTTGCAGATACCAGTAGTTTTGTCAGGACCTTTAAGCGATGGACGGGTGTTACCCCTGGAATCTATCGTCGTAAATCTGCCTGATATACATTTTTGTCCCAATCGGTCAACTCATTGACCTTATTTGTATAACCTTGATTGCAATCATCGGCATACAATTGCAGAAGGTAGCCACTAAGAAGCTACCCCTTAATAAAAGAATACAGAAAATATGTTCGAAGTATGTCTCAATAATTTAGCTCATCTAAAAGCAGCCCTGTTTCAACAATTACTGAAACTGAGCTTCTTTATCTCAGGAGTTTTTCACTGAGACAGAACACATCCATGCCAACAATAATTAAAAACACGAGCAAGGAATATGGACAAAAAAATCAAAGAAAAAGGGTACGTTAAACCCCTTGCTGCTGCTATTTCATTACTGCTGTCAGGTTCTGCATTTTCTGTAGAATTCTCTAGTGGCGACCTGGAAGGCAGCTTCAATTCAAATATTTCCATGGGTGCCAGTTGGTCAATGGAAGACCCTAAGTCGGAGCTGGTAGCCGGCGGTAATGGTGGATCTGGATTAAGCACCACAACGGATGACGGTAAACTCAATTTTAAAAAGGGACAGACATTTTCTGAAATCGTGAAAGGCGTTCATGATCTTTCTTTGTCAAAAGGCAATTATGGTGCCTTTATGCGCGGGAAATACTGGTATGACCGACGATTACAGGACCAGGATGTAGAGAGGGGGCATCTGCCGACAGGTTACAGTGCTTCTGGCCAGAAACTGGACGACAGTAGCTTTGATGATCTTCAGAAATTTTCCGGCGTAGCATTACTTGATGCTTACATTTACGGCAGTTTTGATATAGGAGACGCCCCGCTTGATCTTCGCCTGGGTAAGCAGGTGGTCAGTTGGGGGGAAAGTACCTTTATCCAGGGGGGCGTTAACAGTATTAACCCGGTAGATGTCAATGCATTCCGTCGACCCGGTGCTGAAGTCAAGGAAGGTCTGCTGCCAGTCAATATGATTTACGCGAACATTGGAGCCACAGAGAACCTTACGCTGGAAGCCTTTTACCAGTTAACCTGGCAGGAGACAGTGGTTGATGGTTGTGGAACTTTTTTCTCTGGAGCTGATGTATTAACCGCGGAAGGTTGTGACAAAATCACAGCATCCGGCGCTGTGCTGAATGAAACAACGGCTATTGCTGCTGGAGCTTATCTGAAACGGGTTGGTGATCAAAAGCCTGAAGATAAAGGACAGTATGGTATAGCTGCCCGCTATTTTGCAGCAGACCTGAATGAAACAGAATTTGGCCTGTACTATATGAAATATCATAACCGTACTCCAATTCTGTCGGTTAATGGCTCAGCTGCGCCGCCTCAGATTTTTCTGCCTCCTGTAGTACCGGCTCCGGTAGTGCTGCCCGATTTTGCCAGTGCCAGCTATTTTATTGAGTATCCGGAAGGTGTAGACCTGTATGGTCTCAGTTTCAATACCAGTCTGGGAGATATCTCGGTATCGGGTGAGTTGAGTTATCGCCCAAATCAGCCAGTTCAGGAAAATACAACCAATCTGCTGTTCAAGTCCCTTGGTCTGGCCGGTGGCGGCGCTTTTCTGAATCAGACAAATCACGGATATGATGAACTGCCTGTAACTCAGGCTCAAATGACCATGGTCAAGTTTTTTGATCAGGTGCTGGGAGCCAGTCGCTTAACCATGCTGGGTGAGGTGGGCTACTCTAAAACCGGTGATCTTGACAAGAACGGTAAATTGTATGGACGCTCGCCTGTTTTTGGTAATCCCACTGCGGATGATAATGAAGGAACAGTGACGGAGAACGCCTGGGGATACAGGATGTTGGCCGCACTGTCTTATAGTAATGTGTTTGCCGGCGTGAACATGACACCCAAGATAGCCTTTTCCCATGATGTTGATGGGTATTCAGCGAACGGTATGTTTGTTGAGGGGCGTCAATCTGTCAATATGGGGCTGAGTGCTGACTACCTAAATACCTATACAGCCGGTATTTCTTACACCTCCTTCTGGGGTGGTGATTACAATACAGGTAAAGACCGGGATTTTGCATCATTCAGTCTGGGTGTGAGCTTCTAAAGAGGGAAGAATAATGATAAGAACAACAAAAGTCGCTGCTGTCGTTGGCGCAACATTCGCTCTTGCCATGTTTTCTACACTGACACTGGCTAAAGTATCTGCTTCGGAAGCTGCCGAACTGGGTAAATCTCTGACACCGGTCGGGGCAGAAAAAGCAGGAAACACTGCTGGTACCATTCCTGCATGGGATGGTCAGGAAGTAATAACGGAAGATTCCAATGGTTTTATGACCAATCCCTACGCGGATGAAAAGCCATTGTTTGTAATTACTGCCAGTAATATGGGTCAATACAAGGATAAGCTGACACCCGGTATACAGAGAATGCTGACCCTGTATCCGGATACTTATAAATTGCCAGTCTATAAAACGCATCGCCCGGTTACCTCTGAGCAGTGGGTTTATGAAAAGGCAAAAGCCAATGCGACTACTGCAGTTCTGGCAGAAGGCGGTAATGGCGTTCAAAACTACGATCAAACCCTGCCATTTCCCATTCCGGCAAATGGTCTGGAGGCAGTCTGGAATCATACTACCCGAAATAAAGGGGGTGCCTATGAGTCTTATACGACACAGGCTGTAGTACAGGCAAACGGAAGTTTCTCTCCGGTTCGTCTTTATGATAACTGGGTCTCTCCCTATGGTCTGGCAGAAGGTTTTGATGCAAAAAAAGACGACAATATTTTGTTTTACTTCATGCGCAAAGCGGTTGCCCCTGCAAGGTTGACAGGTAATGTCTTACTGGTTCATGAGACTATGGATCAGGTAAAAGAGGCGCGTCGTGCATGGAGTTATAATGCGGGCCAGAGACGTGTGAGACGAGCTCCTACGGTTGCTTATGACGGTCCTGGCTTTGCAGCGGAAGGCACCCGTGCCACTGATAACGTTGATCTGTTTAATGGTGCGCCGGATCGTTATAACTGGAAACTGGTTGGCAAAAAAGAGATGTACGTTCCTTACAACTCTTATGCGCTGACATCAAAGGATCTGGCGTATAAAGATATACTGACCAAAGGGCATATCAATCAGGATTATACCCGTTATGAGCTGCATCGGGTCTGGGTTGTTGAGGCAACGTTGAAAGATACTTCCCGTCATGTTTACGGCAAGCGTGTTCTCTATATTGATGAGGACTCCTGGCAGGCGGTTCTGGCGGATCACTTTGATGGCCGTGGTGAACTCTGGCGTGTAGCTGAAGGTCATCTGACGTATCAAAGCGCGAAGAAAGTGACCAATATAGCAGTAGAAACACTCTATGATGTGCTGTCTGGTCGCTACATTGCCATGAACATGACTAACGAAGAGAAGAAGTCTATCAATTATGCATTCTCACCAACACGAAGAACCTTTAAACCTTCTGCGCTGAGAAGAGCAGGGAAATAAAAGGCCGCTGAAGTTGATAAAAAGTTGATATAAGCTGAAGTTGATAAAAAAGGTGGCTTAATGCCACCTTTTTTATTACCGCGTTATGTTCACTTTTGGTCCCATACCTTTTCAGCATAATCCCTGATTGAACGATCTGAAGAGAACCGGCCAAGTCTGGCTGTATTTAGAACAGACTTTTTCCACCAGATTTGTGGTTTTCTAAGGTCTTCCGATATTTTCCTTTGAGCTGCCCGGTAACTGTCGAAATCAGCCAGAGCCATAAACTGATCCCTATGAATCAGGTCGTCAGCAACAGGTTTCAGCAGTCGAGGATTATGCGGACAGAAAGAACCATCGGAAAGAGCATCAATTGCCCGTTTTAAAACAGGATTGTTTTCATAGTAACTTGCCGGATCATAACCCTGATCCTGTAAATCGACGATTTCATCGACGGTTTTTCCAAAAATATAGGGTAGTGGGTTAAACCTGTCAAATTGCATGAATATCAATCCCGAATTCCAATTTATTTATCAAAAGACCAATCACGATATCGTGCATTTTCTCTGATTTTGAAAAGCAAATTGTTTTACGAGCTAAACGCTTAATTCTAGTCCTGAAGTTGAGGTTTTTTCTCTCAATTTTTTGTGTATTTGTTTTCCCTACAACATGCTCTGCTGGATTAAGATGCCGATCATATGCACCCCAATTATCAGTATAAAATCTCTTTATATTAAATGGAGCGAGCAGCTCTTTTAGAGTCTTAAATACCTTGTCAGTTCGCTTTCCAAAGGCATAAGCAAGAACCGTATTGGTGGTATGGTCAACTGCGTGCCAAAGCCAGCGCTGGTTAAATTTACTATTAACAAATGACCATTGCTCATCAAGCTCTGCCTCTTCGCAGGCAGGCTCTAGATGTATATTACTCTCATCTCCAAGCTCCATTGTGCGGATATTAGGATTAACTTTGATTAAGCCTTTTTCTTTTTTTTTAAGGTGTTTATGACAGTTGTTTTACTAATACCCAACACCCTCCCTGTATCCCTTACGCCACTGCCATTAATTGCCATCTCAACGATTTTTTCCTTAACTCCAGGCTCGTAGGCTTTGTAACGATATTTGAGCATGAACGTTTTAACATGGCAGTCAATATTACAACACAGGTAGCGCGGTACATTATGGGCGCTAACACCGATGTATTTGATGTTTTGGCTGTCACAAGTACTACAGCGTACTATTGAAGAACAAGTCATATTTAACTCGCTAGCAATACGTCTACTGTCGTATTATAGCTGACTTTTCGGAACCTACAGGTTTAACCCACTACCCAGGAGATGTGAAAGAGCTGTTGGAGGGAGACAGAATGCAGGCTTTCCTTGATAATGTGAATGTTATTCGTTCAGCTTAAGGTGTGGAGCAATCATGGCTGGAAATCCTGTTTTATCGCTGATTGGTGATATCGGTGGCACCAATGCCCGTTTTGCCTTGGTGGAAGAGGGGAGTATCAAGCCTCTGAAGGTCAGAACTCTGGCCTGTGCCGATTTCACCAATGTTGATGATGCCATCGACTTCTATATAAAGAAGGAAGAAGTAGCAGTATCCAGTGCCTGTCTGGCATTTGCCTGTCCGGTTCATGATGATCGTGTCTGCATGACCAACAACCACTGGAATTTCAGTAAGAAGCAAGTAGCTGACAAACTCGGGCTTGATAGCTTTTCTGTTATTAATGATTTTCATGCCCAGGCGATGTCTCTACCCTGGTTGTCGGGAGAAGACTTGCTGACCGTTGGCGGGGGGCGTGAAGCAGTGGAGGGTCTGAAACTTATTATCGGACCTGGTACTGGTCTGGGTGTTGCCGGCTTAATTCGAATGGGAAGTCAGTGGAAGCCCATATCGGGTGAAGGTGGTCATGTTGATTTTGCACCCAGAAACGAACTGGAAATCAAGATTCTTGAATACCTTCTGCGGACTCAATCCAGAGTGACACTTGAGCACCTGCTCTCGGGTGCAGGTCTGGAGCGCTTATTTAAAGCACATGCCATGTTGTCCGGGAATCATATGCAACTCAGTGCACCACAGATTACAAGTGGTGCATTGGAAAATCGGGATGTTCTTTGTACGAAAGTGCTCAATCACTTTTGCGAAATACTGGGTTCTGCTGCAGGTAATGCAGCGTTGACCTTGGGGGCTCGGGGAGGTGTTTATATTGCAGGAGGCATTGTGCCTCGATTCAAAACGTTTTTTAAGGAGAGTGCGTTCCGTCAGGTATTTGAAGGCAAGTCCCCCATGACAGATTATAACGCTGGAATTGGAACGCATCTCGTTTGCCACGAATATCCAGGGCTGATTGGTGCTGCCGCAGAATTAAGGCAGCAGTAATTCTTTCGGACTATTCAGATAAGAGCAGCAGGCAGGAACGGTAGGTTGAAATAGATAAAACTATCCGGGAGCACAGGATTGCTCCCCGAAATTCAAGCAATTTTCCGTATCTCCAAACTCATCATCTCTCGCTATTATTTTGCAGTTAGTGAATGCTCGCCATATCAAATGTGCATTCTCTTCAAAGCAAGTTGGTACTTGTGTTGACAGCGAGCTGTATGGTTTGTAAAATGCTGCGTCCTTTTGTCTAGGTGACATTGATCGCCTGACTTCGTTCTTTATTGTAATCATGGTTAAAACAAGATGAGTCAAGCTCAGCAAATTCGTATTCGCTTAAAGGCTTTTGATCATCGCCTGATTGACCAGTCCACGCAGGAGATTGTTGATACTGCGAAGAGAACTGGTGCTCAGGTGCGTGGTCCTATCCCTCTGCCTACCCGAAAAGAACGTTTTACGATTCTAATTTCACCACACGTAAATAAAGATGCGCGTGATCAGTATGAAATCCGTACTCATAAACGTATTCTCGACATTATCGAGCCCACCGAAAAAACCGTTGACGCACTGATGAAGCTAGATCTGGCAGCTGGCGTTGAAGTGCAAATCAGTCTCGGTTGATTGCGGCCACGGGCGCCATATCAAAGTGTGCACTGTTTTGTGTAACAGCTCTGAAGTGAGCGGCCATAGTGGGTAATAGCCCCGTACACGAGAGAGGTTGAAATGACTATTGGATTAGTCGGAAAAAAATGCGGTATGACCCGTATTTTCACCGAAGACGGTGCTTCTGTACCAGTAACTGTAATTGAGGTAGATCCAAACCGTGTTACTCAGGTTAAGAGCCTGGACACTGATGGATACACTGCAATTCAGGTAACTTCTGGTTCCAAGAAGAGCAGTCGTCTTTGTAAGCCGGAAACCGGTCACTTCGCTAAGGCGGGTGTTGAAGCTGGTACTGGTCTCTGGGAATTCCGTATCGACGCTGACGCTGAATACAAGCTAGGCGACGTGATCGGAGTAGACCTGTTTGAACAAGGTCAGAAAGTAGATGTTACTGGCAAGTCCAAAGGTAAGGGCTTTCAGGGTGGTGTAAAGCGCTGGAATTTCCAGATGCAGGACGCGACTCACGGTAACTCTCTGTCTCACCGTGCTCCTGGCTCTATCGGCCAGTGTCAGACTCCTGGTCGTGTCTTCAAAGGCAAGAAAATGGCTGGACATATGGGTGCTGAAAAAGTAACCGTACAGTCCCTGGAAATCGTTCGCGTTGACGCTGAACGCAATCTGCTGCTGGTTAAAGGCGCAGTACCCGGTGCAACCGGTGCTGACGTTATAGTTAAACCTGCGGTTAAAGCTAGCGCCTGAGGGGAATAGACGATGGAACTGAATATAAACGGTGCAGGCACCGTTCAGGTCTCTGACGTGACCTTCGGTAGTGAGTACAATGAAGCTCTGATTCATCAGGCTGTTGTTGCGTTCATGGCTGGCTCACGTCAAGGTACTAAGGCTCAGAAAACCCGCAGCGAAGTTCGCGGTGGTGGACGTAAGCCTTGGCGCCAAAAAGGTACTGGCCGTGCTCGAGCTGGTACTATCCGTAGTCCGTTATGGCGCGGGGGCGGCAGAACGTTTGCTGCTAAACCACAGGATCATGCTCAAAAGCTGAACAAGAAGATGTATCGCGGAGCGCTGCGTTCTATCTTGTCAGAGCTGGTTCGTCAGGAGCGTCTGGTGATTGTTGATCAATTCGCCGTTGAAACGCCCAAGACCAAGCTGATGGTTGCCAAGCTGAACGAACTGAATGTAGCTAATGTTCTGATTGTTTCCGATGAAGTTGATCAGAATGTTTATCTCGCGGCGCGTAATATCCCTTATGTGGATGTTCGTGATGTGGAAGCTATTGATCCAGTTAGCCTGGTTGCTCACGAGAAAGTCGTGATGACCGTAGCTGCTATCAAGAAGTTCGAGGAGATGCTGGGATGAACCAGGAACGTACCTATAAAGTTCTACTTGGTCCGCACATTTCCGAGAAGGCGACCGTTGTTGCTGAAGAGCACGGTCAGTACGTCTTCAAGGTAGTCAAGGATGCAACCAAGCTTGAAATCAAAAAAGCTGTTGAGCAGCTATTTGAAGTAAGCGTCAAAGCTGTTAGGACTGCCGTTGTTAAAGGTAAGACAAAGCGCACTAAATTCGGTATGGGCCAACGCTCAGACTGGAAAAAGGCCTACGTCAGCCTCGAGCAAGGTCAGGAAATTGACTTCGCGGACGCGGAATAAGGAGCTAGAGAATGGCAGTTATCAAGTGCAAGCCGACTTCTCCAGGTCGCCGCTTCGTAGTCAAGGTTACAAACCCTGACTTGCACAAAGGACGCCCTTTTGCACCTCTCGTAGAGAAGAAAAGCAAAACAGGCGGCCGTAACAACGCTGGTCGTATCACTACCCGTCATCGTGGTGGTGGTCACAAGCAGCATTATCGTTTGGTTGATTTTCGTCGCAACAAGGACGGCATTCCTGCTGTTGTTGAGCGTCTGGAATATGATCCAAACCGTACTGCGAACATCGCCCTGTTGAAATATATAGACGGTGAACGTCGCTACATCATTGCGCCTAAGGGCGTGAATGCCGGTGATGAGTTGTTCTCCGGTGTAGATGCACCTATTAAAGCGGGTAATACATTGCCATTGCGCAATATTCCGCAGGGTTCCATCGTACACTGTGTAGAGCTTAAGCCTGGTAAGGGTGCTCAAATGATTCGCAGCGCGGGCACATCTGCCCAGTTGGTAGCCCGTGATGGTGCCTACGTAACTCTGCGTTTGCGTTCCGGTGAAATGCGTAAAGTTTTGGCTGACTGTCGTGCCACTCTCGGTGAAGTCTCAAACAGCGAGCACAATCTGCGCTCACTGGGTAAGGCTGGTGCCAAGCGCTGGCGTGGTGTTCGTCCGACCGTTCGTGGTGTTGCCATGAACCCGGTAGATCACCCACACGGTGGTGGTGAAGGTCGTACATCTGGTGGTCGACATCCTGTGTCACCATGGGGTATGCCGACCAAGGGACGCAAGACCCGCTCCAACAAGCGTACCGATAAAATGATCGTACGTCGTCGCAGCGCGAAGTAAGCCTAGAGAGAGGAATACGACAGTGCCACGTTCTTTAAAGAAAGGCCCATTTATCGATCTTCACCTGTTGAAGAAAATCGAAGGTGCGGCTGAAAGCGGCAACAAGCGTCCGATCAAGACCTGGTCACGCCGCTCAATGATTATCCCAACTATGGTTGGTCTGACTATCGCTGTTCACAACGGTCGTCAGCACGTCCCTGTTTTCGTTAACGAAGACATGGTCGGCCACAAGTTGGGCGAGTTTGCTGCTACCCGCACATATCGCGGACATGCTGCAGACAAGAAGGCCAAGAAGCGCTAAGAGGGTTTGGAAATGAAAGAAGTAGCTGCTAATCATAAAGGCGCTCGCATTTCTGCCCAGAAAGTGCGTCTGGTTGCTGACCAGATCCGCGGTAAGGCAGTAGGCGAAGCCATGGATCTGTTGACCTACAGCCCGAAAAAGGCTGCAGTTCTGGTCAAGAAAGTGCTTGAGTCTGCTATTGCAAACGCAGAGCATAATGACGGCATGGATATCGATGAGTTGAAAGTGTCAACTGTCTTCATAGATGAAGCCGTGACAATGAAGCGCATCCGTCCCCGTGCAAAGGGCCGAGCTGATCGCATCCTGAAGCGGTCTTGCCATATTACGGTTAAGGTTGCAGAAGTCTAAGGAGCGTTCAGATGGGTCAGAAAGTACATCCTAATGGAATCCGCCTGGGCATCATTAAGCCCCATAGGTCAGTTTGGTATGCAGATGGCAGCGATTACGCTGACAAACTGAATGCCGATCTGAAGGTGCGTAGTTTCATTGAGAAGAAGCTGAAAAATGCTTCTGTCAGCCGCGTTGATATTCAACGTCCGGCACAAAGCGCCCGCATTACCATTCATACTGCCCGTCCGGGTATTGTTATTGGTAAGAAAGGTGAAGATGTTGAAAAGTTACGTAATGAAGTAACCAAGATGATGGGCGTACCTGTCCATATCAACATCGAAGAAATTCGTAAGCCTGAACTGGATGCCATGCTGGTAGCTCAGAGTATTGCTGGTCAGTTGGAACGTCGTGTGATGTTCCGTCGTGCCATGAAACGCTCTGTTCAGAATGCCATGCGTCTGGGTGCCAAGGGTATCAAGGTTCAACTGAGTGGTCGTCTGGGTGGTGCTGAGATTGCACGTACCGAACGTTACCATGAAGGTAGTGTACCTCTGCACACTCTGCGTGCAGACATTGACTATGCAAACTATGAAGCATTGACCACTTACGGCATTTTAGGTGTCAAGGTGTGGATCTTCAAGGGTGAAGTCATTGGTGGGATGGCTCCAGTTGTTGAGGCCCCGAAAGAGTCAGCTAGACGCCCCAAGAAGCGTCAAGCTAAGAAGTAAGGAGCGCGGAAATGTTACAGCCAAAGCGTACGAAATTTCGTAAGCAGCAAAAAGGCCGGAACCGTGGTCTGGCGCTTCGCGGCTCCAAGGTTAGCTTCGGCGAATACGCATTGAAAGCGATTGGTCGTGGACGTATAACAGCTCGCCAGATTGAGGCAGCTCGTCGTGCCATGACTCGTCACATTAAGCGTGGCGGTAAAATCTGGATCCGCGTTTTCCCTGATAAGCCTATTACAGGTAAGCCTCTTGAGGTTCGTCAGGGTAAAGGTAAGGGTAACGTGGAATACTGGGTATGCCAGATTCAACCAGGCCGCGTACTCTATGAGATGGAAGGTGTGTCCGAGGAGCTGGCTCGTGAAGCTTTCGCTCTGGCTGCTGCGAAGCTGCCATTGGAAACTGCCTTCGTTAAGCGGAGCGTAATGTGATGAATGCTGCTGAACTGCGTGAAAAGTCTGTAGAGGAGCTCAATGAAGAGCTTCTTTCTCTGCTGCGGGATCAGTTTAATTACCGTATGCAGAAAGCTACTGGCCAATTGAGTCAGAGCCATCTGCTGAAACAGTCGAAGCGTGATATAGCCCGGATTAAAACCGTGCTGAACGCCAAGGCAGGTGCATAAGATGGCTGAAGCGAAAATAGTCCGTACCCTGACCGGTAAAGTAGTGAGTGACAAGATGGATAAAACCATCACAGTTCTCATTGAACGTCGGGTAACTCATCCGCTCTACGGTAAAATCGTTAAGCGGTCCACCAAGTTGCACGCTCATGATGAGAACAACGAATGCCATATGGGCGACGTTGTTACCATTAAAGAGACTCGTCCTCTGTCAAAGAGCAAGACGTTTGAGCTTGTTTCTATTGATGAGCGTGCTACTCAAATATAAGGCCTTGGTACTTTGGGCTTGGGTGGATAAAAGCCGGTTTTTCGGAACCGGTGTAATTTACAGCAAGTCGGCACAAGTACCCGTCTGCAGTTTGGGCTTGGAGAAGAAGCAATGATCCAGACAGAAAGTCAACTCGAAGTCGCTGATAACAGCGGCGCCCGTCGAGTTCAGTGTATAAAGGTGTTGGGTGGGTCCCATCGCCGTTACGCGCACATAGGTGACATCATCAAAGTTACCGTTAAGGAAGCAATTCCTCGCGGTAAGGTCAAAAAAGGCCAAGTGATGAACGCTGTTGTTGTTCGTACCCGTAAAGGTGTTCGTCGTCCAGATGGCTCCCTGATTAAGTTCGATGGCAATGCGGCTGTTCTTTTGAATGCCAGCAATCAGCCTATCGGTACTCGTATCTTTGGCCCGGTGACTCGTGAACTTCGTGGTGAGCAATTCATGAAGATTATCTCACTGGCCCCAGAAGTACTGTAAGGGAGCAGATTATGAAAAAGATCCGTCGTGATGACGAAGTCATCGTAATTACTGGCAAGGACAAGGGTAAGCGCGGTAAAGTGCAAACCGTTCAGGCCGACGGCAAGCTGGTTGTTTCTGGCATCAATATGATGAAGAAGCACCAGAAGCCTAACCCGATGCTGGGCACCCCTGGTGGAATCGTAGAGCAGGAAGCGCCAATTCAGGCTTCCAATGTTGCGCTTCTGAATCCTGAAACCAACAAGGCTGACCGTGTTGGCATTGCTGTCGAAGACGGCAAAAAACAGCGCGTGTTCAAGTCTAACGGCAAGCCTGTTGACGCGTAAGGGGTGAATGATGGCAAATTACAAAACTAAATTTCATGACGAAGTTCTGCCCAAGCTTAAAGAAGAGCTGGGTGTGAAAAATGTTCATGAAGTTCCACGCATCACCAAAATCACCCTGAACATGGGTGTAGGTGAAGCGATTGGTGACAAGAAAGTTATCGAGCATGCTGTTGCCGACATGGAAAAAATCGCTGGTCAAAAAGCGGTTGTTACCAAAGCTCGGAAATCTGTTGCGGGCTTCAAGGTTCGTGAAGATTGGCCAATCGGTGTCAAGGTAACTCTGCGTAGCGAACGCATGTATGAGTTCCTGGAACGTCTGGTAGAGATTGCTCTGCCGCGTGTTCGTGACTTCCGTGGTCTGAATGCCAAGTCCTTTGATGGTCGTGGCAACTACAGTATGGGCGTTAAGGAACAGATCATCTTCCCTGAAGTTGATTATGACAAAATTGACACTCTGCGCGGTATGGACATTACATTGACCACCACTGCAAAGAATGACGATGAAGGCCGTGCATTGCTGAAGGCTTTCGATTTCCCTTTCCGTAACTGATACAGGTACGAGTTTTATGGCAAAAGTATCCATGAAGCAGCGGGAGTTGAAGCGTCAGCGCACCGTTGCCAAATATGCTGAAAAGCGCGCGCAGCTGAAAGCTGTAATTAGTAATCCTAACAGCACTGAAGATGAGCGTTGGGATGCCCAGGTTGCACTGCAGAAGCAGCCACGTGATGCAAGTCCGGCACGTCAGCGTAACCGCTGTCGTATTACCGGTCGTCCACACGGTGTTCTGCGCAAGTTCGGCCTGAGCCGTATCAAACTGCGTGAAGCCGCCATGCGTGGCGATGTTCCAGGTCTGGTTAAGGCCAGCTGGTAAACGCAATTCATCTTCGGGAGATATAGAAAATGAGTATGCAGGACCCGTTAGCAGATATGCTAACTCGTATCCGTAATGCCCAAATGTCAGAGCATGGCTCTGTCAGCATGCCATCCTCAAAAATCAAGGTTGCAGTAGCCAGGGTTTTAAAAGAGGAAGGCTTCATCGGCAACTTTCGTGTTGAAGGTGAAACTAAGGTTGATTTAGTCATTGACCTTAAGTATTACGAAGGCAAACCGGTTATTGAAAACCTGAAGCGTGCAAGTCGTCCTGGTCTGCGTAACTACGCAGGAAAGGAAGCTTTGCCTAAGGTAAACGGCGGTCTGGGTATCGCTATCGTCTCCACCAACAAGGGTGTTATGACCGATCGTGCTGCTCGCGCAGCCGGTGTTGGTGGCGAAGTTCTGTGCACCGTATTCTAGGGGAGGGGTAACATGTCTCGAGTAGCCAAAAGCCCTGTTGTAATCCCTGCTGGTGTAGAGATTAAGCAGAATGGCCAGAACATTGTCATTAAAGGTTCTAAGGGTCAGCTGGAACTGGACGTTCATTCGAACGTTGTCGTAAGTCAGGAAGATAGTGCTCTGACTTTCGTTCCACGTGATGGAGCCAAGCACTCTCGTGCTCTGGCCGGTACTACCCGCGCGCTGATCAATAACATGGTTAACGGCGTCACCACGGGCTTCCAGAAGAAGTTGCAGTTGGTTGGTGTCGGTTACCGTGCGCAAGCCAAGGGTAAAACCCTGAACCTGAACCTGGGCTTCTCCCATCCGGTTGAGTATGCTTTGCCGGAAGGTGTGACTGCGGAAACTCCAAGCCAGACCGAGATCCTGATTAAGGGTATCGATAAGCAGCTGGTTGGACAGGTTGCAGCGGAAATCCGTGAATTCCGTCGTCCTGAGCCGTATAAAGGCAAAGGTGTCCGCTATGCTGACGAACATGTTCGTCGCAAAGAAGCCAAGAAAAAGTAAGGTAGGGTGAGATCATGATGGACAAAAAATCTTCTCGCCTGCGCCGTGCCCTTCGTGCAAGGGTAAAGATGCGTGAACTGGGCGCTGTACGACTGAGTATTCATCGTACGCCTCGCCACATCTATGCGCAGGTTATCGCTCCACAGGGCGAAAAAGTATTGGTGACGGCCTCTACTGTAGAGAAAGAGCTGCGTAGCGATGCTACCGGTAACGTGGATGCGGCTAAAAAGGTGGGTGCTCTGATTGCTGAGCGCGCCAAGGCTGCAGGGATAACCAAAGTGTCATTTGATCGCTCTGGTTTCAAATATCACGGTCGTGTTAAGGCTCTCGCCGATGCTGCCCGTGAAGCCGGTCTGGAATTCTGAGGGTAGGCATCATGGCAAGAGATGATCGTAAGAGTCAAAATGACGAAGGTCTGATTGAGAAGCTGGTACAAGTTAACCGAGTAGCCAAAGTGGTGAAAGGTGGTCGTATCTTTGGCTTCACAGCACTGACTGTAGTTGGCGATGGCAAGGGAAAAGTTGGTTTTGGTCGTGGTAAGGCGCGTGAAGTGCCTATCGCAATCCAGAAAGCAATGGAAGCTGCACGTCGCAACATGATCAATGTTGATCTGAATGGTGACACCCTGCAGTATCCTGTAAAAGCGCGTCACGGTGCTTCCAAGGTTTATATGCAGCCTGCGTCAGCGGGTACCGGTGTTATTGCCGGTGGCGCAATGCGTGCTGTTCTGGAAGTGGCTGGTGTGCATAACGTACTGGCAAAATGCTACGGTTCAACCAACCCTGTGAACGTTGTTCGTGCAACTTTCAAAGGTCTGCGCGACATGCGTTCTCCTGAGGGCGTTGCTGCCAAGCGTGGCAAGTCTGTTGAGGATATCCTGGGATAAGTCATGGCTAAGAAGATGATCAAAGTGACGCTCTTGAAGAGCACCAGCGGTCGCCTCGAAAGCCACAAGGCTTGCGTACGGGGTCTGGGTCTGCGCCGAATCAGGCACACTGTTGAAGTAGAAGATACTCCTTCAGTTCGTGGCATGATCAACAAGGTTAACTACCTTGTTCGTGTAGAAGGAGAATAATATGCGTCTGAATACACTGAGCCCGGCTGATGGTAGCCGTAAAGAGGGCAAACGTGTTGGCCGTGGTATCGGTTCTGGTCTGGGTAAGACCGGCGGCCGTGGCCACAAAGGTCAAAAAGCGCGTTCCGGTGGTTCTGTCAAGCCTGGTTTTGAAGGCGGTCAGCAACCATTGCAGCGTCGTCTGCCAAAATACGGCTTTAGTTCACGCAAGGGGCGTTTCTCTACTGAGATTCGTCTGCATGAACTGGCCAAGGTTGAAGCAGATATCATCGATCTGGCGGCATTGAAAGCTGCAGACCTGATCGGCGGTAGCATCCAGCGGGCCAAAGTGGTACTGTCGGGCGAGTTAGCCAAGGCTGTTACTATCAAAGGTCTGGCTGTTACCAAAGGCGCCCGTGCTGCTATTGAAGCTGCCGGTGGTAAGATCGAGGACTAAATGGCTAAGACATTACCTGTAGGGAATCAAAGCGGCTTAAACGAGCTATGGTCTCGTGTTAAGTTCGTGTTTCTGGCGATCCTGGTGTACAGGATCGGAGCGCATATACCTGTGCCAGGAATCAACCCTGATGCCCTGGCTCGGATGTTTCAGCAGAATGAGGGTACGATTCTGGGTCTGTTCAACATGTTTTCCGGCGGTGCGCTGGAAAGAATGTCTGTACTAGCACTCGGAATCATGCCTTATATTTCGGCGTCCATCATCATTCAGCTAATGAGTGCGGTGAGTCCCCAGCTGGAACAACTCAAAAAGGAAGGTGAGTCCGGACGTCGCAAGATTAGTCAGTACACTCGATATCTGACCGTTGCTCTTGCACTTGTGCAGGGCATGGGAATGACCGTGGGATTGGCTAATCAGGGTGTCGCTTTCAGTACTGACATCAGCTTTTATGTTGTAGCTGTTGTTACTTTTGTTACCGGTGCCGTCTTTATGATGTGGCTCGGGGAGCAAGTGACTGAGAGGGGAATCGGCAACGGTATTTCGATTCTCATCTTTGCAGGTATTGTCGCTGGTCTGCCGGGTGCGATTGTGCGTTCTTTCGAGTCCGCACGTCAGGGTGATATTAACATTCTGGCTCTTTTGGCTGTCGCCTTGCTGGCTGTCGCCATTATCGCATTTGTGGTCTTTATCGAACGGGGCCAGCGTCGTATAACCGTAAATTACGCCAAGCGACAGCAAGGTCGGAAGGTATTTGCGGCGCAAAGCAGTCATTTGCCATTGAAAGTGAATATGGCTGGTGTAATCCCTGCTATCTTTGCCTCTAGCCTGTTGTTGTTCCCTGCGTCTATTGCGCAGTGGTTCGGTCAGGGTGAGGGCATGGAATGGTTGCAGGATATTGCGCTGGCAATGGGTCCTGGTCAGCCTCTGAACATCATATTGTTCTCGGCGGGCATCGTCTTTTTCTGTTTCTTCTATACTGCGCTTGTCTTCAATCCGAAGGATGTTGCAGATAATCTGAAGAAGTCAGGTGCATTCATTCCCGGGATTCGTCCTGGTGAGCAGTCTGCACGATACATAGATGGTGTTCTGACTCGACTGACCATGTTCGGTGCCCTCTACATGACAGCGGTATCCTTGTTGCCACAGTTCCTGGTAATTTCGGCCAATGTGCCGTTCTATCTGGGTGGTACCAGTTTGCTGATCGTGGTAGTTGTAGTCATGGATACCATGGCTCAGGTTCAGTCACATCTGATGTCTAATCAGTATGAGTCACTGCTGAAAAAATCCAATCTTAAGGGCTATGGTGGTGGTGGATTAATCCGCTAAGCCAGGTTCTGCAACGATTGCGGAGAAAGTTATGAAAGTACGTGCGTCGGTGAAGAGAATTTGCCGCAACTGCAAAATCATCAAGCGCAAGGGTACTGTGCGGGTGATCTGTCCTGAGCCACGTCACAAACAACGTCAGGGCTAATACCTACGGGAAATCTACGGATTTCCCAGGGGTGTATGTTCTGGCCTAATGTGGCTTCAGGCAAAAACAACCGTTCATGTTTACATGAACGGTTGTGTTTTATCGAATAGAGGATTAGAATTTCCGCTTTTCGACCTGTTGTAAATAAACCTGACTCTTTTTGATCTTCGGATCATCTGAGCGGCAGGATGAAAACAGCCATGTGAAAGGTTTCTGGTCAATAAAATGATCAGTTTTTGTCATGGTGACGTGAGTCAGCTACTATTTACTGGTTTTTGAAGTGAATAACTGATTGCACGGTAAATGTAATAACGGAGACGATTGAATGGCCCGTATTGCTGGCGTCAACATTCCGGATAACAAACATGCCGTTATCTCGTTGACCTACATTTTTGGTATAGGTAAAACCACAGCTCTAAAACTGTGTACTACCGCTGGCGTTAGCCCGTCTGCCAAAGTGTCTGATTTGAGCGAAGAGCAACTGGAAGCTCTGCGTGGTGAAGTTACACACCTGAATACTGAAGGTGATCTTCGTCGTGAAATCAGCATGAACATCAAGCGCCTCATGGATCTGGGTTGCTACCGTGGTATTCGCCACCGTCGCAGTCTGCCTGTTCGTGGTCAGCGCTCCAAGACTAATGCTCGTACTCGTAAGGGTCCGCGCAAACCGATTCGCAAGTAAGATTGTTGCTTGATAGCTTCGATCTTCGATTGATACAGGATTTGTTCTGATATGGCAAAGCCAGGTACTCGTACACGTAAGAAGGTTAAAAAGACAGTAGTGGATGGCATCGCCCATATCCACGCTTCTTTTAACAACACTATCGTGACAATTACCGACCGCCAGGGTAATGCATTGTCCTGGGCAACTGCAGGTGGCTCCGGCTTCCGTGGTTCCCGTAAAAGTACACCCTTTGCTGCACAGGTTGCAGCTGAGCGTGCCGGACGTGCAGCCGCTGAGTATGGTCTGAAGAATCTGGACGTTTGTGTGAAGGGGCCTGGACCAGGCCGTGAATCCGCTGTCCGTGCTCTCAACGCTTGTGGTTACAAGATCACTAACATCACTGATGTTACGCCGATCCCACACAATGGTTGCCGTCCGCCTAAAAAGCGTCGAGTATAAGCAGGAGACAGTGTAAATGGCTAGATATATTGGTCCTAAGTGCAAGTTGTCTCGTCGTGAGGGAACCGATCTCTTTTTGAAGAGCGGTGTCCGTCCACTCGATTCAAAGTGCAAGGCAGAAAACGCACCTGGTCAGCATGGCCAGCGTCGTGGTCGTTTGTCCGACTACGGTGTGCAGCTTCGGGAGAAGCAGAAAGTTCGTCGTATCTACGGTGTACTGGAAAAGCAGTTCCGTAACTACTACAAGGAAGCTGATCGTCTGAAGGGTGCTACAGGCTCAAACCTGTTGCAACTTCTGGAGACTCGCCTTGATAATGTAGTTTATCGCATGGGATTCGGCTCTACCCGTGCAGAAGCACGTCAGCTGGTTAGCCACAAGGCTATCACTGTCAATGGTAAGACCGTGAACATCCCTTCTTATAAGGTTGCTCCTGGTGATGTTGTTGCCATTCGTGAGAAGGCACAAAACCAGCTGCGTATCAATGCAGCTCTTGAACTTGCTGCTCAGCGTGGTTTTTCCACATGGGTAGAAGTAGATGCCAAGAAAAAAGAAGGTGTCTTCAAGGTGCTGCCCGAGCGGAGTGATCTGGCGGCCGATATCAACGAAAATTTGATCGTCGAGCTGTACTCCAAGTAAGGGATAGACAGTTAGGTGGGGTGTTACATCCATGCAGAATTCGGTTACTGAATTTCTAACTCCTCGACATATTGATGTTGAGGAAATTAGCCTGACACGCGCTAAGGTTACTCTTGAGCCACTGGAACGTGGTTTCGGACATACCCTGGGTAATGCGTTGCGTCGTATTCTTTTGTCCTCTATGCCCGGCTGTGCCGTGACAGAGGTAGAAATCGACGGTGTGCAACATGAGTACAGTGCGATAGATGGCGTGCAGGAAGATGTTATTGAAATCCTGCTTAACCTGAAAGGCCTGGCCATTTGTATGACCGGTCGTGACGACGTCACACTGACCCTGACGAAAAAGGGACAGGGCGTGGTTACTGCAGCTGACATTCAGCTGGATCATGATGTTGAAATCATGAATCCTGAGCATGTTATTGCTCATATGAATGACAAGGGCGAGCTGAACATGAAGCTGAAGATCGCTCGTGGCCGCGGTTACGAATCAGCCGAAAGCCGTCGTCAAGACGAAGAGGAAACTCGTGCTATTGGCCGTCTTCAGCTGGATTCCACCTACAGCCCTGTGTACCGTGTTTCCTATGTCGTAGACAGTGCTCGTGTTGAGCAGCGTACCGATCTCGACAAGCTGGTTATCGATTTAGAAACCAATGGAACTCTGGATCCTGATGAAGCCATTCGTCGTGCTGCTACCATCCTGCAGCAGCAGTTGGCCGTATTCGTTGATCTGGAAGGTGAGGCTGAGCCAGAACCGGTTAAAGAAGAAGATGAAGTTGATCCGATTCTTCTCCGTCCGGTTGACGATCTTGAGCTGACCGTTCGTAGTGCGAACTGCCTGAAGGCAGAGAACATCTACTACATTGGTGATTTGATCCAGCGTACAGAAGTTGAGCTACTCAAAACCCCGAATCTGGGTAAGAAGTCTTTAACTGAAATTAAAGATGTTCTGGCCTCACGTGGTTTGAGTCTGGGTATGCGTCTCGATAACTGGCCGCCAGCCAGTTTAAAGGGCGACGATAAGATTTCTGCTTAATGCAGCCAATGCCTGGCGTCATTGTTGATAATAATGATGTTGGGCATTTGGTAGAAAGAGGATGTTTGTGCCATGCGTCATCGTAAGAGTGGCCGCAAGCTCAACAGGAACAGTTCTCATCGCAAGGCGATGTTTAAGAATATGACTGCTTCCCTGGTTGAGCATGAGCTGATCAAGACAACACTGCCGAAGGCTAAAGAGCTTCGTCGTGTTGCTGAACCGCTGATTACCCTGTCTAAAGAAGACAGTGTTGCTAACCGTCGCCTGGCGTTTGATCGTCTGCGTAACAAGGCTGTTGTTGGTAAACTGTTCTCTGAGCTGGGTCCGCGTTTCAAAGAACGCCCAGGTGGTTATATTCGCATTATCAAATGTGGATTCCGCAAGGGTGACAACGCTCCTATGGCTTATGTAGAGCTGTTGGATCGTCCAGCTGTAGAAGCTGTTGAGGTTGATGACGAGTAAGTTATCAGTCTTTGTAAAAAAGCCGGGTTTTCCCGGCTTTTTTACGCGTAGATTTTGCCGCTATCCAAAAATCCCCTCTGAATATATCCGAGTATGACCGTGTAAGTGTCAGGACACTTATCTCAGTCATTATGTTCGGAGCAAATAAATATCAAATATATTATCTCTGTATAAATTCAGTTACACCTTTTAATAGTCTGTCCGTGGAAGTGGTTGAATCAGTTCTCTTAAATTTTCCATTAACTGTGACGCCCAAAAAAATAGCTGAAACATAGACTCTCTTGTGATATTTCACGTGGTGATCTTCATTAAGAGTCTTAAGGGGCTGAAATCGTTGAGTTGTCTGGTAGTTAATCGACTATCAAACAGGCCGCTTGGATTATGAGGTGAGCTAGACGCCTGAATTAAAATATTTTCCGCTTCGTGTCTATACTGGTGGGATTCTGATCATTCTGTGTTGTTTTGATCATGCCTGATGATAGTCTTGAAATACAAAATGAATCGAAGCAGTGCGTGCTAACAGACTGGTCTGGAAAAGATACCGGCTGGATGTTAAGTCAGGTGGGAACCGGAATTGGTGCAGGGTTATTATATCTGCCGATCAGTGCGGGTTCGGGTGGAATCTGGCCGTTGATTCTTATGTCGCTTATCTGTGGTCCAATGATCTTGTTTACCCATCGAGGGTTAACTCGATTCTGCCTCTCTGCGAAAAATCCTGAAAGTAGTATTACTCAAACAGTATATGAGCATTTTGGTGGCCGTACTGGTTATTGGTTGGTGATCATCTGTTTGCTTTCAATGTTTCCGGTGCTCCTACTCTATAGTATTGGCATCAGTAATCTCCGTTATCAGTTTTATCGTCCATCAACTGGGTTATCCGGAACCCTCAAGATCTTTTGTTGTTTTTATTCTTGTCACAGGAATGATTGCTCTCTTTCAGGGGAGCGAGCAGTACTTACTTCGTTTGATCAGCTCTTGGTTATCCCTCTTTCGATCATACTCATGGGATTGGCACTCTATCTTGTTCCACAGTGGCAATTCGATTCGTTAAATCAACCGATAGATCCGGGTGGTTTTTTAAGACGATACTTCTGGCATTGCCAGTTTTGGTGTTTTCTTTTTATCATGCTCCTGTCAGCCCATCATTTACACGATCTTACCGTAACGATATAACTGACATGGATCGGTGTGTTCATAAAACCGACAGTGTTCATATGGTAAGCGCCTCGATTCTTTTCACTCTCACTATTTTTTTTGTATTTTCATGCATTATGGCAACCCCATCGGAGCAGATAGAAGAAGCAAGGCTGACCAATCTACCGATTCTTTCCGTTCTGGCTAACAGGCCAGGTAATGATTTCTTTTCATTCATTGTCCCTATTATTGGCTTTATGGCAATTATGACGTCATTTTTCGGTTTTTTTCTTGGTACTCTAGAAGTGTTAAACGGGGTCCTGAGTCAGGGGTTGAGAGAGTGTCATCCTGACCATACAATCTGTATCCGGCGAATTCACAAGCTAAGCCTGTTTATTGTTGGGGTAAGTTGCTGGGTTGCCGGAGTCGGCAATTGGAGTGTGATCGTTATACTGGATGCGCTTGTGGCACCAATGATGGCAATAATCCTGTTTTTCCTGCCAGTTATTGCACTTTATAAAGTTAAATCATTAAAATAATATCGAAGCTTATGGATTGATGTGTTTGTAATGGTTATGGGCGTTATCGTGATGTCGGGGTATTTTCTGTCAAGGTTTCTGTAAATTGATAGAGTGCTACCACGAAAGAAGTTAGACGGCTCTATTGCAGCATTCTGGTGAGATGATTTTGTCATCCTTCCATACCTGACAGTATAAAAAAGAACGATGCTGAGCATATAGTAGGTTACACAATCAGGGTGTGTTGAACTATGGGGGAAGGCGCGACAAAAATAGGCGAATGAAAAATTAGTAACTCCTACTCGATGCTATTTCGTAGATGGATCGTTTATGTGTATTTAATAAAAAATCAGATGGATTGAAATAAATGAAGTTTTCCCGGCGTACTATTCTAAAAGCCGCAGTGGGGGCGGTAGCAGCCGTGCAGCTGATTCGCTGGACAATTAAAGAAGATGAAGTCTTTACAGAATACACACTGACGGCGGAATCTTTAGACACTGAGTTGATACCCGGCCATGTAACTCATTCCTGGCAGTTTAACGGAGGCTATCCGGCTTCCATTATCAGGGCAAAGCAAGGTAGG
The DNA here is from genome assembly GCA_965208385.1 of Endozoicomonas sp. Lineage (GTDB taxonomy): Bacteria > Pseudomonadota > Gammaproteobacteria > Pseudomonadales > Endozoicomonadaceae > Endozoicomonas. The sequence goes on along the minus strand of CBDBOO010000050.1, from coordinate 104,539 downwards.
AAGATAAGAATAAATTTCATCAACAACCTTTCAGAACCAAGCACAATACACTGGCACGGTCTTAGGATTCCCATAGACATGGATGGCGTACCATTTCTGTCTCAAGCACCCGTTATGCCGGGTACAACGTTCATATACGAGTTCACGCCTAAGGATGCGGGCACATTTTGGTATCACCCGCATATGAACAGTACAGAGCAGTTAGGCAAAGGACTGGTTGGTGCTTTTATCGTGGAAGAAGCGACTTCACCCGGGTTCGATCATGATTCTGTTTTTTGTTTAAAAAACTGGCATATTGATGATGAGGGGCAGTTTACTCCCTTCAGTATTCCGCGCTATGCGGCACGAATGGGCACGCCAGGGCGTTATTTGACGGTCAATAACAAGCATAAACCGGTAGAGAAGATTCCGGCTGGAGGCTGGTGTCGTTTAAGATTCCTCAATGTGGATAACACTGTATTGTATCGCCTGAGAGTCAAAAACCATTCCGCCTGGGTTATAGCAATAGATGGCAATGCCATTGAGAGTCCAGTTTTCTTAGAGCACTTTGATATAGCGCCGGGCATGAGAGTGGATATTGCGTTGGAAGCCCCCGTTGAAACCGGACAGCTAATTACAATACAGAATGGGAAAGGTCGCTTCTTTTTTGATTTGATGACATTGGTCACTGAAGCGGTTGGTCAGGTGATGTGCAAAGCGTTACCGAAATTACCTATGAACCCAGTGCCTGAGCCAGACCTTGATAATGCCACTGTTATTCCATTTGTATTCGAGTGGGCTGGCGCCATTACGCCTGTGGATAGACAAGGTAAAGCCAGTCATGATTTCTGGGTGGTGAATAAAAGAGCCTGGGAAGGTATGACTCGGGACAATATCCCGGAACCTTTAGCGAGACTGAAATTAGGTGAAACCTATATCTTTGAATTGATCAATGTCACTCCCATGAAGCACCCAATTCATTTACACGGCCATACCTGGACAGTACTGTCATCGAACAAGAAAACAATCACTCCGTTTCATACTGATACCGTGTTACTTGAGAAAAATGAAAGGGTGAAAGTGGCTTTTGTTGCGGATAACCCCGGTCGCTGGATGTATCACTGTCATGTCATTGAGCATATGAAAACAGGATTAATGGGTTATGTAGAGGTGAGCTGATATACAAAAGATGAAAAGATCATGCGTTGTAAGCGCCTGGTATTGACGAGATGGTTTTCGAAGACTTAGCAATTCATATTCATAAAGCTGTGTCGTCAATAGAATAAGATTTGTTGATGTGAATTTTTAGTTATTACTATTTTTCATAAGACGAATAGCAGTTGTCAGGCGTTGTCGTTTATGTAGCTTAATAATATTGGATTTCGCTGCGTTGCGATTATCTTGCAGGCAGCGTGTACTAGCTCTGGCTCTTTGACTTCTAAGAATGTTGGAAATAAATCGGACGAGGTTTTTCGTGGATATTACATTCAATCCTTTTGTTGTTAAGTCTGACTGCAGTCCATTTTTTTGTTTGATGGAATGGCCCCAGCCTGAGCTGGGGAGCTGGCTTATTCGTGAGGCCTGATCAGGTTTGACAATTGTGGATTGGGTTTGTTTGCGGCTTTATAGAGAATAGCGATTTTGCCAATGGTCTGTATCAGTTCTGCACCAACGGTTTTGGTGAGTTGATCTATAAGCTGTTGTTTCGCATCTCTGTCACCGACGGCAAATTTCACTTTGATCAATTCGTGATCATGAAGGGCGCGTCGGGTCTCTTCAATGACGCCTTCTGTCAGACCCTTATCAGCGATCATGACAACAGGTTTCAGGTTGTGGCCAATAGCACGGAAATGCTTTTTTTTGGCGGCGGTAAGGTTCATATCAGTTCAATCCTGAGTGTAAATATGGGGTTTATCCAGACGTATATTGCGTTTAAGTACAACCTTTAAAGTGAATACTCATGGACGCTATCTTAGGAAACAGGTAAAAAGGGTCGCAATTGTACTTTATTATTTACTGTTAACAAGATATGGCAAGATCCAAAAGTAGCGGACGATGGTTAAAAGAGCATTTTGACGATCAATTTGTAAAGAAATCGCAAAAAGACGGGTGGCGCTCGCGAGCCAGTTATAAGCTCCTTGAAATCCATGAGAAGGATCGCTTGTTTAAGTCTGGCATGAAGGTTGTTGACCTTGGTGCAGCACCCGGCGGATGGTCTCAGGTTGCAGCGCAACTAGTGGGAGATCATGGCAGGGTGGTGGCATCAGATATTCTGCCGATGGATGGAATAGCGGGGGTTGATTTTGTTCAGGGAGATTTTACAGAAGATATTGTTCTGGAAAAAATCCTGAAGACGCTCGGAACTGATAAGGTAGACCTTGTGATTTCTGATATGGCCCCCAATATGAGTGGATCGCTTTCTGTTGATCAACCCAATTCGATCTATCTGGTAGAGTTGGCTCTTGATCTTTCCAGACAGGTGTTGAAAAAAGGTGGCGTCCTTCTTACCAAAGTGTTTCAGGGAGAAGGTTTTGATGCCTATCTGAAAGATATGAAAACAAGTTTCACCAAGGTGCAAACCCGAAAGCCTCAGGCTTCACGGGCGCGCTCCCGGGAAGTGTATCTGTTAGCCAGCGGTTTTAAAGGCTGATTTTTATAATCTGATTCAATCAGGCTATAGCGGCAGGTGACTGTCACAAAATCGACCTATCGTGTATGGTAGCAGACAGGATTAACATAATGAGAGAGCCGAGAAGGTAACGTGCCCAGTCCCAACGAACGCCTATGGCTTAAGTATGCACAAAAGAGGGTAGCCCCTTGAACGATATGGCAAAAAATCTGATCCTCTGGGTCATTATCGCCCTTGTTCTTTTGACCGTTTTTAAAAATTTTGACGGAAGTCAGGGTTCTACCCAGAAGGTAGCCTATTCCGACTTTGTCAGTATGGTTGAAAATCGCCAGGTTAGTCGGGTAGAAATCGATGGATACACTATCCGCGGTCTGCTAAGTAACAGTGAGCGATTTGAAACCAATCTGCCACCAACGGTACCTGATAATCAAATTATGGATGAAATGCTGCGTGGTAACGTGCAGGTTGAATCCAAACCTCTGGAAAAGCAAAGCATCTGGACTCAGTTGCTGGTAGCCAGCTTCCCGATCCTGGTTATTCTGGCTGTGTTTATGTTTTTCATGCGTCAAATGCAGGGCGGCGGCGGTGGTCGTGGCGGCCCGATGAGCTTTGGCAAAAGTAAAGCCAGGTTGTTATCTGAAGACCAGATTAAAACAACATTTGCTGATGTTGCCGGTGTTGAAGAAGCAAAAGAAGATGTTCAGGAGCTGGTCGATTTCCTGAAAGATCCTGGGAAATTCCAGCGTCTCGGTGGGCGAATACCCCGGGGCGTATTAATGGTCGGACCTCCGGGTACGGGTAAGACCCTGATCGCCAAGGCGATTGCCGGTGAAGCGAAGGTTCCGTTCTTTACAATCTCCGGCTCGGACTTTGTAGAAATGTTTGTTGGCGTGGGCGCCTCACGTGTTCGTGATATGTTCGAGCAAGCCAAGAAACAGGCCCCCTGTATCATCTTTATCGATGAAATCGATGCGGTTGGCCGTCACCGTGGTGCCGGTATGGGTGGTGGTCACGATGAACGTGAGCAGACGCTTAACCAGCTTTTGGTGGAGATGGATGGCTTTGAGGGTAATGACGGAGTTATCGTTATTGCAGCCACCAACCGTCCAGATGTTCTGGATCCGGCACTGCTTCGTCCGGGACGTTTTGATCGGCAGGTCGTTGTCGGCTTGCCAGATATCCGTGGCCGTGAGCAGATCCTGAAAGTTCATATGCGGAAGGTTCCGATCTCTGACAATGTTCAGCCGGGTGTTATTGCCCGGGGTACACCTGGATTTTCCGGTGCTGATCTGGCCAACCTGGTCAACGAAGCAGCTCTCTTCGCTGCCCGTGCGAATCAGCGTACTGTTGGACAGAATGAATTTGATCTGGCTAAAGATAAAATCATGATGGGTGCCGAGCGCAAGTCCATGGTGATGAATGAAAAAGAGAGAAGTAATACGGCTTATCACGAAGCGGGTCATGCCATTGTTGGTCGGCTGGTCCCAGATCATGACCCTGTGTATAAAGTGAGTATTATTCCCAGGGGCAGGGCTTTGGGTGTCACTATGTTCCTTCCAGAGGAAGATCGTTACAGTCAAAGCAAACAGGCCTTATTGAGCCAGATCTGTTCACTCTTTGGCGGCAGGATTGCTGAAGAGATGACTTTAGGTGCAGAGGGTGTCACTACAGGGGCGTCTAATGATATTCAGCGTGCCAGTCAGATCGCACGAAATATGGTCACCAAGTGGGGTTTATCCGAGAAGTTGGGGCCTTTGCTTTATGATGAAGATGAAGGTGAAGTTTTCCTCGGTAAAAACTATGGTAGTGGTGGCTCCGGTCTGAATGTTTCTGGCGAAACTGCCAAATTGATTGACGAAGAAGTTCGTAAACTGATTGATGGATGTTATTCAAGAGCATCGAACATTCTGGAAGAAAATAAGGTAAGGCTTGATATGATGGCCAGTGCCTTGATGCAGTATGAAACCATCGACAGTGATCAGATTGATGACATCATGAATGATCGCGAGGTTCGTCCTCCTAAGGATACCAGTGGTCAAAGCAATGATAGCAATGACGCCGACACTGACGCGCAGTCTAGTGATTCACCAGACAGCGAGGTTGGTAATTCTGATAAGGGTTCTGATTCAGAGGGTAATGCAGCGAGTGAGCATTAACTGATTCAGGGGTTGAGCGAGCATTGAATGTAAGACGGGCAGGTTTTCCTGCCCGTTTTGTTATCCATCAGAAAAAGAAGTCACCACAATGAAACCTGAACTGAGCTGTGCGGGTAAAATTCTAGGTTTTGATCAGACCAGAATCATGGGGATTCTTAATATAACTCCGGATTCATTTTATGCCGGTAGTCGATATCAGAAGCAGTGGCTACAGGCTGCCGAAGAGATGGTGGAGAATGGTGTCGATATCATTGATGTGGGTGGAGAGTCTACACGGCCTGGTGCCGGTGGTGCGCTGGCACCGGAAGATGAACTGAATCGAATTCTTCCTGTTGTAGAAACACTTGCTTCAACATTTGATGCAATAGTTTCTATTGATACCAGTTCTGCGCAGGTTATTAAACGAGCTGCCTGTGCGGGGGCGGGAATGATTAATGATGTGCGTGCATTGCAGCGAGAAGGCGCGCTGAAAGCTGCAGCAGCATCAGAATTACCTGTAATACTAATGCATTCTTTGGTTAATCAACCGGCTCCGGATTTTATACCTCACTATGATGATGTTGTGATTGAAGTTCAAAACTATTTGCAAGATCGGGTAAGAGTCTGTGAACAGGCTGGAATAAGTAGAAATCGTCTGCTTATTGATCCGGGCTTTGGTGGTGGAATGTTTGGCAAGACAATGGATTATGATTTAAGTTTGCTCAAGCATTTTTCACGGTTTCAATCTATGGGCTTACCTGTGCTGGCAGGGCTGTCAAGAAAGTCGTTTATCGGTGCCGTTCTGGATAATAAGCCGGAAGATCGCTTGAGTGGAAGTTTGGCTGCTGCTGCGCTTGCTGCGCAGGCAGGGGCGAAGATTATCCGGGTCCACGATGTTAAGGAAACAAAAGATGTTGTACGTATTGTTGATGCCGTGCGTCAATCAACGTAAATGAAAAAATGATTATGGGGCATTATTTCCATAATGATTGGAGGTGCAGGCAGGCGTTAAGGGAATGAAGCTTCATGAGCCTGATGAGCCTGATGAGCCTGATGAGCCTGATGAGCCTGATGAGCCAGGTTATTGGGTGGATTAGCACAGACAATAACCCTGCCTCTTCAATCTAATGGGTATAGCTGTCCATAGATGTCTATTCAGGATTTGAAACATGACTCGTAAATATTTTGGTACAGATGGTATTCGTGGAAAGGTGGGTGAGTTTCCAATAACGCCTGAATTTGTTTTGAAGCTGGGCTGGGCTGCGGGGCGAGTGCTGGCTGCTGAAGGTCAGGGCAAAGTGGTTATAGGGAAAGATACCCGGATTTCAGGCTACATGTTTGAATCGGCACTGGAAGCTGGATTATCTGCAGCAGGTATAGATGTTGTATTAACCGGTCCTATGCCGACGCCTGCCATTGCATATCTGACCAGAACATTTAACGGCCAGGCCGGGATAGTGATCAGTGCGTCCCATAATCCATTTTATGATAATGGTATTAAATTCTTTTCCGGAGATGGTACCAAGCTATCTGATGAAGTTGAGTTGAAAATTGAACGATTGCTGGATGGCGATATCAGTGTTGTCGAATCCGAAGAGCTGGGTAAGGTCAGGCGGCTGGATGACGCTGCCGGCCGGTACATTGAGTATTGCAAAGCCAGTACATCGCAGCAGTTAGACCTTCGTGGTAAAAAAATTGTTATTGATGCCGGTCATGGTGCGACCTATCAGGTGGGCCCTGCTGTTTTTCGGGAGCTTGGAGCTGAGGTGATTGCCATGGGTGTGCAGCCCGATGGTGTCAATATTAATGAAAATGCTGGTTCCACTAATCCTCAGGGACTGGCTGACAAGGTTAAAGAAACAGGGGCGGATCTTGGCATTGCCTTTGATGGGGATGGCGATCGCGTCATCATGGTGGATGAGAAGGGTACGATTATTGATGGTGATGAATTGTTGTTCGTCATCGCTATGGATCGTCAGTCCAGGGGGGCTCTGTCAGGAGGCGTTGTGGGTACCCTGATGACCAATCTTGGTATGGAAAAAGCCTTGAATCAGGCAGGTATTCCTTTTGTTCGGGCAAAGGTGGGTGACCGGTATGTCAATGAACAGCTTCAGGCTCATGACTGGCAGTTGGGTGGTGAATCTTCAGGTCATATAATCTGTCGTGATGTATCCACTACCGGCGATGGTATTGTTTCTGCATTGCAGGTTTTGAAAGCGATGATTACAACAGGCAGTCAGTTGTCAGAGTTGACTGGCGGCATGAGTAAGTACCCGCAAACCATGATTAATGTTCGTGTTAAGGTTAAAAAAGACACTGATACTATTCCCGCTATTGTTGCAGGTGTTGAGCAGGCAGAGCAGGAGCTCGCTGATAAAGGTCGTGTATTGTTGAGGCCTTCGGGAACCGAGCCTGTAATCCGGGTGATGGTCGAGGGTGAAGATGCTGAAACTGTCCGGGCTCAGGCAGAAAGGCTTTCTGAAATTGTTGAGCTGGCAATGCGTTAGAATGTAAAAAAGACAATGGATTAGTCAGAGAGGCTGGCTAATCCGATGTTTATCTGAGATGTTCAGGACTGTATTCATTGTGACATATGGCTATATGTTCGAGGTTAAATCATCAGTGATTGATCCATTAACGGATGTACCCTGCCGATTATTTCCATTGCCAGATCTTCCTGGTTTAGTCCCCTGCAATCCACTGTAATATTAGCGTATTTTCTGTACAGCTCGCCTCTCTCATGGAAGAGGTCATCCAGGCTTTGATCATCTGCTTTGGCTATACCTCGTGAATCAAAATTCCAGATTCTTTGCCTGATTTCTTTTAGTCCCACATCCAGAAAGACTATGGCTGAATCCTGAGACAGGTGCTCCATGGCGGCATGACTATAAACGGCGGATCCACCAGTGGCAATAATGTGATGCTGGATATTCACTTTCAGAATTTCATTTGCTTCAATCTTTCTCAGCTCCATGTAATCGGATTCATCCACGATATTCTGGAGTGATTTCTGCTGATTGATCTGAATAAGTACATCGGTGTCCAGAAAGCCGAAGGCGAGATCTTTAGCGAGTATTATGCCAATGGTGCTCTTGCCGGCTCCTGGCATTCCGATCAAAGTAATATTGGATTTCATCTTGTCGCCCCTGACTGCATTTTTAGTGATTTTGACGGTGGGGTGGGGCTGTATAATGGCAGTCGTCTGACGGACAGTAAAGAGTGTTCCCGGAATCAATTCCTTTTCTGTCTGACATAATTTTGTAATACAGTTTTCATTATATAGGCTTATAAAAATATAGATTGTATATTGTATTCAATATAGAGTGTTTCTTGCCATAAAACCTCTGTAAGAGCGGGATAAGAATGCAGGCAAGTAAAATAATTCATGTGGTTAGCTGTCACGCTGAGGGAGAGGTGGGCGATGTCATCGTAGGAGGGGTTGCACCGCCGCCAGGTGATACTCTGTGGGAGCAATCCCGATGGATAGCCAAGGATAAAACATTACGAGATTTTGTGTTAAATGAACCTCGTGGCGGCGTGTTTCGACATGTGAATTTATTGGTGCCTGCAAAAAACCCCAGGGCTCAGATGGGGTGGATTATTATGGAGCCTGAAGATACACCTCCCATGTCCGGCTCTAACAGTATGTGTGTATCCACCGTATTACTGGAAACCGGAATCATACCGATGCAGGAGCCTGAAACCAGAATGACTCTTGAAGCACCGGGTGGTCTGGTTGATGTTGTCGCGCAGTGTGAAGGGGGAAAGGTTACACAGGTTCAGGTAAGAAATGTCCCTTCATTTGTTGATAAGCAGGAAGTGAGTGTAGAAGTGGAGGGGCTGGGGACTCTGACGGTAGACACAGCATACGGCGGTGACAGTTTTGTTATTGTGGATGCCGAAAAATTCGGTTTTTCCATAACCCCCGATGAAGCCAGGGATATAGCTGAAACGGGAATAAAAATAACTAATGCGGCTAATGAGCAGCTGGGCTTTCATCATCCGGAAAATCCGGACTGGAAGCATATTTCCTTCTGTCAGATAGTTGCACCCCTACAGCAAGAAAATGGCATCTGGTTGGGACGGAATGCCGTAGCCATACAGCCGGGTAAGCTTGATCGTTCTCCCACAGGAACGGGTTGTTCCGCTCGAATGGCGTTGCTGCAGGCGAGAGGTTTGCTGAAGGCAGGTGATCAATATATTGGAGAGTCAATTATCGGCTCCCGTTTCTACTGTTCCATTGATGAAATGACCCAGGTAGGAAACCGGGATGCAATATACCCTCTGATTGCGGGTCGGGCCTGGTTAACCGGAACGCATCAGCATATGCTGGATCCTTCCGATCCGTGGCCAAATGGGTATAAAGTGGCTGATACTTGGCCTGTAGTTAAAGGTTAAGGGTTAAAGGTTAGATCAGGATTCATTCAGTTCTTTCAGTATGCCCTGGCATTGGAATTGATAGGAAAACTAAAATAATAAAAGGAAATTTTCTAATGCGATCAATGATAGCGGCGTGTATTGCACTTCTGTTACCTCTTATGGCAAGTGCGGCAAATGGGGCAACCTATTCCATTGGTACTGGTGGGCAAAGTGGTATTTATTATCCATTAGGTGGAGCCCTGGCAAAAGTATGGTCTGACCAGATACCTGATGTGAATGTAAAAGCCGAAGTGTCAGCAGCCTCGGTAGAAAATACCATCAAGGTAGCGCAAGGCGATATGATTGCAGGTCTGGCAATGGGTAATGTGGTCATGGACGCCTATAACGGAGAAGGAAAGTTTCCTGAGTCCATGCCGGTGAATGTGCTTTTTGCCCTGTATCCCAACCTTGTTCATGCACTGACACTTCAGGATTCAGGCATTAATGGTTTAGCTGATTTGAAAGGAAAGCGAATTTCCCTCGGCGCACCGGGTTCTGGTACTGCGGTCACTTCAGCTGCATTGCTCATGTCTGTGGGTATCGATGTAAAAAAAGATATTGATGCGGTTTATCTGAATTTCTCTGAAACCACTAATGCCCTGGCAAATGGTCAGATTGATGCTGGCTTTCTCGTAGGTGGGCAAGGTGTTGGTGCAGTGACTCAGGTAGCGCTGACTAAAAATATACGAGTATTGTCTGTTACTGCTGATGAGCAGGCAACTTTCATCCGTCAATATCCGGCATACAGCGCCTATACCATTCCTGCTGGAATATATAGCGGTGTAGATGCAGTGCAAACCTTGAGTGTCTGGAATGTGCTGGTTGTCAAAAAGAGCATGTCGGAAGAGATGGCTTACAATCTGACGCGTGTCGCTTTTGAGAATATTACGGATATTCGAAAAGTTGTCAAAGTGGCTGAATCTACCTCTCCTGCCAATGCAGCAAGACTGGGTGCAGTGCCTATGCATCCTGGTGCAAAAAAATATTTCAATTCCCTTCGATAAATTCGAGTGGTTTCCGGTGACGGTTGCCGGAAGCCCTTTACAGCATAATAAAACTGGTATGGCTTAAGGGTGCGCCGGTGGAATTGTGATTTCAATTGAGGCGTATCCATGAATGATTCTCTTGAAGCAAGCCAGGAAGCAAATCAGGAAGAAAATCGGGAAGAAATGCGTGATTTATCTGTCTCGTCGGAGGCGGAGCGACAGTTCATGTTCAAAGCAACGGGATACATGGTCCTGTTGTTGGCGGTACTGCTCTCGGCATTCCAGGTCTGGCAGGGTGTAACATCCACCGTTTCTGCCACTTATTTCAGGCCTGCGCATTTGGCATGGATTATGGTTCTGGTTTTTCTTCATTTTCCCATGATAAAAAAAACGACCAGTGTGTTTTTCTCTCCGGGTCGAATTGTCGATATAGTCTTAAGTGTTATAACGGTGGTGGTTGGATATCGATTAGTGAGTTTTGACTACAACGATATCAATCATATGTTGTACGGTCTGCAAACGGTTGATTTAGTATCGGGAGTCGTCTATCTCGGCTTGATTATGGAAGCCTGCCGAAGAACGGTGGGTTGGGTGATGGTGGCTATAGCCATGGTGTTTCTGTCGTACAGTGCTTTCGGTGATTTATTGCCTGCGGCCTTTGCGACCAAAGCCTATAGCCTGGAAGAGTTAATACGATTCCAGATGTTTTCCAGCAATGGTGTGTTTGGTTCAGCCCTTGGTATTGCATCAACCACTGTTTTTGTGTTCGTGCTTTTTGGTGCTTTTCTGGAAGTCAGTGGAGCCGGTAAATTTTTTATTGATATGGCGTTTGCTATCGCCGGAAAAACGCGCGGTGGGCCGGCAAAGGCTGCAGTTATAGCTTCGGCGGGTCTTGGTTCTATTTCGGGTTCAGCCATTGCAAACACCGTGACTACGGGTGCTATTACTATCCCAATGATGAAAAAACTGGGCTACAAGCCGGAGCAGGCAGCCGGGATTGAGGCGGCAGCATCAACCGGTGGGCAGATAATGCCGCCCATAATGGGGGCTGGGGCGTTTGTGATGGCTCAGTTCACAGGGATTGCATACAGTGACATTATGCTGGCTTCGATTGCGCCAGCACTGCTCTACTTTCTATGTACTCTTGTTTATGTGCATCTCATGGCCAGTAAATTGAATCTTGAGCCAGTGCAAACGTCTGAAGCCGTTTGGACGGTAATGAAATCCGGGGCGCATTTCTTGATTCCGCTGATATTGATTACTGCACTCCTGGTGATCGGATATTCGCCGCTTCTGGTAGGTATCATTGGTTGTTTCTCAATAATTCTGGTGGCAGCTGTCAGAAAGCACAGTCGAATTGGTATAAGAAAAATCATTACGGGAATGAAAAATGGGGCGCTTCTTGCGCTGCCGATTTCAGTGGCCTGCGGTGCGGCGGGGGTTATTGTTGGTGTTGTAGGGCAAACCGGTATTGGCTTGCAGTTTACCCAGTTCGTCACTGAATTGTCTGGTGGTTATATGTTCACCGCCATTGTGCTGATCAGCCTGGTGGCTTTGGTGTTAGGAATGGGGTTACCCGTTACTGCGGCTTATATTGTACTTGCCGTAATGGCTGTACCGTTGTTAGGTGACTTTGGTTTGCCATTACTGACATCTCATTTGATTGTGTTCTGGCTATCACAGACCTCCAATGTTACACCCCCGATTGCGCTGGCTGCTTTTGCTGGAGCCGGAGTGGCAAATGCTAATCCGATGAGGTCGTCGATAGAGGCGTTTAAACTGGCTGCAGGGCTGTTTATTATTCCTCTGATGATGGCCTATTCAGGATTGATTATCATCGATGATCATTGGCTGGATTTTGTCTTGGCCATAGTGAGAACTATTGCCATTATTGTTGCCATGGCTATGGTCATTGAAGGGTATTTTCTCAAGCCTTTAACGGTTGCTGAGCGGTTCGTTGCATTGATGACGACTCCTGTGTTGTTGTTTGATCCTGCCCATACCGGTTTGGCTGCTGTTGCAGTCATTGGTGTGTTGTTATACAGGCAGTGGTCAGTTCGCGAGGCAGGGGTTTCAAGGGTAAGATAACAACTTGAATTTGATAGGTTATTACCTGTCAGGCTGGTTGTATATTATTATGGTCTGGGTTAAGATTCCGGCCTCGCGAACGGTGAGGTAAACGGTATGCGTCAGCCATTAGTAGCTGGAAACTGGAAGATGAACGGTTCATCTGAAAGTGTTCGGGAACTGATTGATGGAATTCTTTCTGGTCTTGAAACCAAAGCTGAAGTGCTTGTCTGTCCGCCTGCTGTTTATGTTCAGCAAGTTCGCGAGATGTTAACCGGTAGCTCTGTAAAAGTTGGTTTGCAAAATGCTTCCAATAATTATTCCGGAGCCTATACTGGTGAGGTTTCACCTCTGATGGCCAAAGATCTCGGTTGTGATTACGTGCTTATTGGTCATTCTGAGCGTCGTTCTCTCTTCGGTGAGAATGATGAAGATATAGCGTTGAAATTTAATGCTCTTGTAGATGCTGATCTTGTCCCTGTGTTATGCGTGGGCGAGACATTACAGGAGCGTGAATCCGGCAGCACCATGGAAGTGGTGGCTGCACAGATTCAAACCGTGCTGCGGGCTGCTGGCCCGGAGCGTTTGGCTAACTTTGTGATCGCTTATGAACCAGTCTGGGCAATTGGTACTGGTTTAACTGCGTCTCCCGAACAGGCGCAGGAGGTTCATGCTGCTATCCGTGGTTTGTTAGCTGGTGATGACCAGTTAATGGCTGCTAGAACTCGAATTCTATATGGTGGCAGTATGAAAGCAGCAAATGCAGCTGAGTTAATGGCTCAGTCTGATGTGGATGGTGGCCTGATAGGTGGGGCATCTCTGGTTGCTGCGGACTTTAAAGCGATTTGTCACGCTGCGGGATAGTGATGGAAACCATTATTCTTATTATGCACGTTGTTGTTGCTGCCTGTGTAGTCGGTCTGATTATGCTACAGCAGGGCAAGGGTGCTGAGACCGGTGCCAGTTTTGGTTCCGGAGCTTCTCAAACAGTTTTTGGAAGTCAGGGTTCAGCTAATTTTCTTAGCAGAACAACGGCAATACTGGCGACTGTATTTTTTCTAACCAGTTTTGGTTTGGCTATGATGGCCAGGCAGAAGGCTGACTCATTTACTGAGGCTGGTTTACCGGTGATTCAGGTTGAGCAAGTGGTGCCGGCTAACGACGCGCCAATCTCTGCAGAAAGCGCTATCGGAACCGATGCGCCTGTGTTAGAGTCTCAGCCCGTCGAGAGTGACGAGCCAAATAATTAATCTGTCTGAGTTGTGACAGTGTATGCCGAAGTGGTGGAATTGGTAGACACGCTGTCTTGAGGGGGCAGTGACCGATAGGTCGTGCGGGTTCAAGTCCCGCCTTCGGCACCAAGTTTAAAGCTCTTTCGAGAGTAGGGAGAAGTTGTCAGTTTGTCATTGCGGCAGTATACTGATTAACGCATTGATGCGGGGTGGAGCAGCCTGGTAGCTCGTCGGGCTCATAACCCGAAGGTCGTTGGTTCGAATCCAGCCCCCGCTACCACTTCCCTGGAAACCCCCGTTGTGGGGTTTTTTATTAGGTAGCGCATTTGAGGTGTGGCATTTATTTCACGATAAATGGGTGCACAATGATACGGGGCTTTTATAAAGCCCTTTTTTTGTTTTTGAAGCAGGTATTCAGTCGTGGCAGGTAAACAGTCGCAGCTGGAGACGATTATCAAGCCGATCGTTGTATCGCTTGAGTACAGTCTCTGGGGGGTGGAGTATATTTCCCGGGGGCGAAATTCGCTTCTCCGGATCTATATAGATCGTGAGAGTGGTATTTCCCTGGAAGATTGTGAAACAGTCAGTCGGCAGGTGAGTGCAGTCCTTGATGTAGAAGATCCCATAATGGATGAATACACTCTGGAAGTGTCTTCACCCGGTTTGGACAGACCGTTGTTTGACCTTGAACAATATCTGGCTTTTGCCGGTGCAACAGTCAAGGTTCGATTACGGGTTCCCTTTGAAGGGCGTCGTAAGTATCAGGGTGTGATAAAAGGAGTCGAAGATCAGGATGTCGTTTTAGTGGCAGATGGACACGAATTTCTGTTGCCAATCGACAGTATTGATAAGGCGCAGGTAATTCCACAGTTCGACTGAGCTATTCAGGCCGGGCGGATGTCCCGGTTTGGCGCCAGGGACGTGTTGGCGTAGGCATGGACTTGTTCAGCAAAGGCGAGGCAGAGTATGAGTAAAGAGATTCTGTTGGTCGTAGAGTCTGTATCCAATGAGAAAGGAGTACCGCCCGGGGTTATCTTCGAGGCGTTAGAGACTGCACTGGCTACAGCAACTAAAAAACGGTATCAAACCGAAGTTGATATTCGTGTTGCGATCGACCGGGCAACCGGTGAGTATGAAACCTTTCGTCGCTGGACGGTGGTGGCCGATGAGGATTTTGAATTCCCCGGTATGCACCTGACACTGGATGAAGGGCAGGAAAAAGATGAAGCCATAGAAATTGGTGGAATCTGGGAAGAGGAAACTGAATCCGTCGGATTTGGCAGAATTGCAGCCCAGACAGCCAAGCAGGTTATCGTCCAGAAAGTCCGTGAAGCCGAGCGCGTCCAGATGGTGGAAAACTATCGTGACAGGATGGGGGATCTGGTTTCCGGTACCGTTAAAAAAACAACCCGGGACAGTATTATTGTTGACCTGGGCAATAACGCGGAAGCGGTTCTTCGCAAAGAAGATACTCTGCCGCGAGAAAATTTTCGTGTAGGTGCCCATGTCAGGGCATTACTTCATGATGTTTCAATGGAAGGGCGTGGTCCTCAGTTAATGCTGACTCGTACAGCATCAGAAGTGCTTATTGAGCTTTTCCATATTGAAGTACCGGAAATTTCAGAAGAAGTTATCGAGATCAGGGGTGCTGCCCGTGATCCAGGCTCCAGAGCCAAGATTGCCGTAAAAACCAATGATGGTCGTATTGATCCGGTAGGTGCCTGCGTAGGTATGCGCGGTGCTCGTGTTCAGGCTGTCTCTGGTGAGCTGGGTAATGAGCGTATTGATATTGTACTGTTTGATGATAATGCAGTGCAGTATGTGATTAACGCCATGCAGCCAGCAGAAGTTGCATCCATTGTGGTTGATGAAGATAAAGGCACAATGGATATTGCAGTCAGTGAAGATAATCTGGCTCAGGCCATTGGTCGTGGCGGTCAGAATGTCCGTCTGGCCAGTGAGCTGACTGGCTGGAATCTAAATGTAATGACTGAAGAAGATGCTGCTGCCAAACAGCAGCAGGAAGCAGGTCGGGTTGTTCAAGGTTTTGTTGAGCGGCTTGATGTTGATGAAGAGTTGGCTCAGTTGTTGGTAGAAGAAGGTTTTACCACCATGGAAGAAATTGCCTACGTGCCCATTGACGAAATGCTCGCCATTGATGGAATGGATGAGGATATTGTTGAGGTTTTACGCACGCGGGCCAAGGATCATCTGCTGACCCAGGCCATAGCCCAGGAAGAAAAGCTCGACAGCGTTCAGCCAGCCGAAGATCTGCTGAATATGGAAGGCATGGAGCCACATTTAGCCTTGGAGTTGGCTAGCCGGGGTGTTGTTACTATGGAAGACCTTGCAGAGCAATCAGTTGATGACCTTCTTGATATGGAAGGTCTTGATGAAGCGCGTGCAGGTGAGCTGATTATGACAGCACGAAAGCCCTGGTTCGAGGAAGCTGGTAACTGAGCGGGCCACTGAGAGGAGAAGTGTTAATGGCAGAAGTAACCGTAGAACAACTCGCGGCAGTGGTCGGCGCTCCAGTCGAGCGTTTGTTGCAGCAGATGAAAGATGCCGGTGTGTCAAAAACCAGCGGCAAAGAGTCTGTATCCGACTCGGAAAAGCAACAGTTGCTTTCTTATCTGAAACAGGCTCATGGTGATGCCGGTACCGGATCTGAGCCAAGCAAGATTACGCTTAAGCGTACCACTGTCAGCAAAATGAAAGTGTCTGGCAGTTCTGGTAAGAACAAAGTAGTCAATGTTGAAGTGCGTAAGAAACGCACTTATGTTAAGCGTGACGGCGCAGATGACCAGCAGCAGAAAAGTGCTGATGCAAAATCTGGTGAGCAGGGGGATAACCGCCCTCGTCGTGATGGTGCTACTGGTGACCGTCCGCCTCGTCGTGATGGTGCTACTGGTGACCGTCCGCCTCGTCGTGATGGTGCTACTGGTGACCGTCCGCCTCGTCGTGATGGTGCTACTGGTGACCGTCCGCCTCGTCGTGATGGTGCTGCTGGTGACCGTCCGCCTCGTCGTGATGGTGCTACTGGTGACCGTCCGCCGCGTCGTGATGGTGCTACTGGTGATCGTCCGCCGCGTCGTGATGGTGCTACTGGTGACCGTCCGCCTCGTCGTGATGGTGCTGCTGCTGGTAGTAGTAGTCGTCCGCCTCGTCGTGAGGGTGCGCCAAGACCTGGTGCAGCGCCTTCGTTTGGTGATGCGCCACCGCCTCCTCCAGGAGCGGATGATCGCAAAAGCAGAAACAAGCGTGCTAAGAGTAAGGATCGTCGTGATGGTGATGACCGTTCACGTCGAACCGGTGACCGTCGTGGTGGTGGTCGCGGTGATGGGCGCAGAGATGATCGCCGTGGTGGCAGACGTCAGTCCAGAACGATTACACCTGAATCCATGGCAGCTCACGGATTCACCAAGCCAACGGCTCCGGTGATTCATGAGGTTTCCATACCGGAAACGATTACTGTTGCTGAACTGGCTAATAAAATGGCAGTTAAGGCAGCAGATGTTATCAAGGCCATGTTTAAGATGGGCTCTATGGTAACGATCAACCAGGTCATTGATCAGGATACAGCGACCATTGTGGTTGAGGAGATGGGCCACAAGTTCAAGCTGACCAAAGCGGACGCTATTGAAGATACTCTGGCCGATGATCAGCAGGTTGAGTCCGAGTTTGAAGAAAAGCCACGCGCTCCTGTTGTTACCGTAATGGGTCATGTGGATCATGGTAAAACATCGCTGTTGGATTACATTCGCAAGAGTCGGGTTCAAGCCGGTGAGGCAGGTGGTATTACCCAGCATATCGGTGCTTATCACGTAGAAACTGATCGCGGCATGGTGTCTTTCCTGGATACTCCGGGTCACGCTGCCTTCACTGCAATGCGTGCTCGTGGTGCCAAAGCAACTGATATTGTCATCCTTGTTGTGGCAGCAGACGATGGCGTTATGCCTCAAACCGAAGAAGCTGTTCAGCATGCGAAAGCGGCTGGCGTGCCAGTGGTTGTTGCTGTGAACAAGATGGACAAGGAAGATGCGGATCCGGATCGCGTCAAAAACGAACTGGCTGCTCGGGATGTCATTCCTGAAGAATGGGGTGGTGATACCCAGTTTATGCCGGTCTCCGCTTTGACGGGGGAGGGTGTTGAAGAGCTTCTGGAAGCGGTTGTTCTGCAGGCGGAAGTGCTTGAGTTGACTGCGCCTAATGAAGGTCCTGCCCGAGGGGTTGTTGTTGAATCCCGTCTTGATAAGGGTCGCGGTCCTGTGGCTACCGTTCTGGTACAGGGTGGTGAGCTGAATCAGGGTGATAACATTCTGGTAGGACAACAGTATGGCCGGGTTCGTGCGATGCTGGATGAAAACGGCAAGCCGATCAAATCTGCCGGTCCTTCCATTCCTGTAGAAATTCTCGGTCTGGATGGTACACCGGGCGCGGGTGATGACATGCTGGTTGTGCGTGATGAACGTAAGGCCCGTGAAATTGCACTGTTCCGTCAGGGTAAGTTCCGCGAAGTGAAGCTGGCTCGTCAGCAGGCATCCAAGCTTGAGAATGTATTCTCCAAGATGGGTACTGAAGAGAAGAAGAAACTGAACATCGTTCTGAAAGCGGACGTTCGTGGTTCTTTGGAAGCTCTGACATCATCACTTCAGGAACAGGGTAACGATGAGGTTGAGGTTAAGGTTATATCCAGTGGTGTAGGTGGTATTACCGAAACCGATGCTAATCTTGCTCTTGCTTCCAATGCTGTTGTGATTGGTTTCAACGTTCGAGCTGATGCTGCTGCCCGTAAAGTGATTGAATCTGAAGAGGTTGATCTGCGTTACTACAGTGTTATCTATGACATCATTGATGATGTGAAGAAAGCGCTGGGTGGTATGCTGGGATCGGATACCCGTGAGCAGATTGTTGGTGTCGCAGAAGTGCGCGATATCTTCCGTTCTCCGAAGTTTGGCGCTGTAGCTGGCTCCATGGTCATCGAAGGTACGATCTATCGTAATGATCGAATCCGCGTTCTACGTGAGAATGTTGTAATTTACGAGGGCGAGTTGGAATCCCTGCGCCGCTACAAAGATGACGTTACTGAAGTTCGTAATGGTGTCGAATGTGGTATTGCTGTTAAGGGCTACAACGATGTTAAGCCTGGTGACAAGATTGAAGTGTACAAGACTATAGAAGTCCAGCGTACACTCTGATCCATCTGGATTTGAGCAGATGATAAAGAAGCCCGCGGTCATGCCGCGGGCTTTCTGATATTGAGATTATCCGATTCCCGGGTAGCTCATCTTTACGGAACAGATCATTCCAATGGCTAAAGAATACAGTCGTACCCAGCGAGTGGCCGACCAGCTTCAGCGTGAGCTGGCCGAGCTTATTCAGCTGGAAATGAAAGATCCCCGCATGGGGATGGTTACAGTAAGTCATGTCGATGTAAGTCGTGATTTGTCGGTAGCTAATGTTTATGTCTCGTTTCTGGGGCTTGAAGAGCAGGAAAAAATCGATGAGTCCATGCAGGTTTTAAACAAAGCTGCAGGTTTTCTACGCAGCCAGCTGGCTCGAACCATCAAGCTCCGTTTTACCCCGCAGCTTCGTTTCCATTTTGATAATAGTCTTCGCAGGGGGGCATTCCTGTCATCTCTCATTGATGAAGCGGTTGGCAAGAACAGCGGAAACAACGGTTCCGAGGAGTAATCATGGCCAGAAGAAGCAGGCGGCCTCGTGGTCGCATGGTTGATGGCATTGTTGTTGTTGACAAAGAATTCGGTGCCTCTTCCAATGAGGTTCTGCAAAAGGTAAAACGAATTTTTAATGCCTCCAAAGCGGGGCATACAGGCAGTCTTGATCCGTTGGCTACCGGGGTATTACCTATCTGCCTGGGTGAGGCTACCAAGTTTTCACAATATCTTCTTGAATCTGATAAATCTTACCGGACGACCATGAAAATGGGTGTTCAAACCACCACTGGTGACAGAGAAGGTGAGGTGGTTGAGGAAAGAAAAGTTGCTGTAACCCGTGGTGATGTAGAGGGGATTTTAGATCAGTTTCGGGGTAAGATTGAACAGGTGCCGAGTATGTATTCTGCACTTAAGCACAATGGCAAGCCCTTGTATGAGTATGCTCGCGAGGGTATCGAAATAGACAGGCCTTCCCGTGGTATTTCCATTTATCGTCTGGATCTTCTGGATTTTGATGGCGATGAATGTGTGTTTGAGGTGGAGTGCAGCAAAGGAACATATATTCGGACACTGATCGAAGATATCGGTATTGCCCTGGGCTGCCTTGGTCATGTGGCTGCACTAAGACGATTGAAAGCGGGTCCTTATACAGAATTCCAATCTTATACACTGGAAGAGCTGGAGCGTATTCGGGATCAGGGTAGAGGTTCAGTTCTCAATGATATAGAGTGTGCTGAATTCGCTGAGCTGACTTCTCAGGCGGATGAAATTGGCCGGGAAAATCTTGAAGAAGATGATCTGGCACGTCTTAGAGAGTTAGCAAAAATTCGCAATAAGGCAGGTGACAAAGGTCTTGATGAATTGTTGCTGCCTTTGGACAGCGCTGTCAGTGACTGGCCTCAGGTCAAGCTGGGAGAGTCCAGTAGTTTCTATATCAGTCGGGGTAACCCGGTTCAGGTTCCGCAGGCGCCCACCAGTGGACAGGTAAGGATCTATGGTACCACTGAGGAATCTGATGGTGTCATGAAATTCCTGGGTGTTGGCGAGATAACGGATGACGGACTTGTGGCGCCAAAGCGTCTGATCAAGGACTGAAGTCAGAGATATAACTAATTTGGACGCCTTCGGCGGACAATGGTAGAATACTGCGCTTGTTTCATGGCTGGCTGTAAATATGCACGGTCACGCCGGTTGTAGTAATGCATATTATCTGGAGATATAACAATGGCTTTGACTGTTGAAAAGAAAGCTGAAATTGTCAGCGAATTTGGTCGTACTGAAGATGATAGTGGTTCCCCTGAAGTTCAGGTAGCTCTGCTGACCGCTAACATTGAAGGCCTGCAGGGGCACTTCAAGGCGAACCATAAAGATCACCACTCTCGTCGTGGTCTGATTCGCATGGTTAACCAGCGTCGTAGCCTGCTTGACTATCTGAAGCGTAAAGATGGTGAGCGTTATCGTTCATTGATCACTCGCTTGGGTCTGCGTCGCTGATCAATCATTACGAATAAAACAGGAAGTGGTGTTTTGGCATTGCTTCCTGCAGTCAAAGCACCGCGAGTCGCATTTACTGTGGCTGGCGGTGTTTTGCTATAGGAAGGTCGGTATTGAACGTCGACCCGATTGAAACATTATAAAGAAATAGTATTTTCTAATGTTTCAGAATCCTCGTCTGCGGACTGTCAGCACGGGGTGCAATCCACAAATCTTATGAAAGGACTATAGAGTCCGGTGAGGCTTGCGGATTGCATCCATCTCTGTGGCGGTGAGAATGCGGACTGGGTTTATGTTAATTAATTTAGGAATATAACGTGACTCAAGTAACAAAAACATTCCAGCTGGGTGGCCAGACGGTTACTCTGGAAACCGGTCGTATTGCCCGTCAGGCTTCAGGTGCTGTACTGGCAACAATGGGTGATATTCAGGTTCTGGCGGCCGTTGTTGGTTCTAAAAAAGCCCGTCCTGGGCAGGATTTCTTCCCGCTGTCTGTTCATTATCAGGAAAAAGTGTATGCCGCAGGAAAAATTCCTGGCGGATACCTGAAGCGTGAAGGTAAGGCCAGTGATAAAGAAACCCTGACGTCTCGTCTGATCGATCGTCCTATTCGTCCTTTGTTTCCAAAGGGCTATATGAATGAAGTTCAGGTTGTAATTACTGTTATGTCCGTAGACAAGCAGAACGATTCCGACATTCTGGGCATGATTGCTACCTCTGCAGCTCTGTCAATTTCCGGTATTCCATTTGCCGGCCCAATTGGTGCCAGCCGTGTCGGTTTTACTGAAGACGATGGCTATATCCTGAACCCTTCATTCGAAAAGCTGAAAGAGTCAGAGCTGGATATGATTGTAGCCGGCACCAGTGAAGCGGTGCTGATGGTTGAATCCGAAGCTCAGGAATTAACTGAAGATGAGATGCTGGGTGCGATCCTTTTTGCTCATCAGGAATATCAAACTGCTGTTACGGCTATTGGTGAATTTGCTGCTGAAGTGGCGACGCCTGCCTGGGAATGGAAGCTGGATGAAGAAAATACTGTTGTAAAGGAAGCGGTGACTGCTTCTTTTGAACAGAAAATTCGTGACGCTTATCAGGTAACTATCAAGCAGGAGCGGAATAATGCACTGTCTGCTCTTCGTGCTGAAGCTGAAGAAGCTCTGGTGGGCGATGAGGAAGGGAAATTCTCTTCTGATGATGTATCAACAGCTATCAGTAAGCTGGAAAAATCAGTAGTTCGTGGCAGTATCATTAATGGTCAGCCACGTATTGACGGCCGTGATGCGAAAACGGTTCGCCCTATTAATGTAGAAGTGGGTATGCTGAAAAAGACCCACGGTTCTGCGTTGTTTACCCGTGGCGAAACTCAGGCCATTGTCACAACGACATTGGGTACAGCCCGTGATGCGCAGTTTATTGATTCTCTGGAAGGCGAAAGTCGCGATCCGTTCATGCTGCATTACAACTTCCCATCCTACTCTGTAGGTGAGTGTGGTCGTATGGGACCTCCGGGACGTCGTGAGATTGGTCATGGTCGTCTTGCCCGTCGTGGTATACAGGCTGTTCTGCCGAACGCTGAAGAATTCCCATACACCATTCGTGTGGTATCCGAGATTACAGAATCCAATGGATCAAGCTCAATGGCTTCTGTTTGTGGTTCTTCATTATCTCTGATGGATGCGGGTGTTCCCCTTAAAGCACCGGTAGCGGGTATTGCAATGGGGTTGGTTAAGGAAGGTGAAAAATTTGCCGTTCTGACTGATATTCTGGGTGATGAAGATCATCTTGGCGATATGGATTTCAAGGTAGCCGGAACTGCAGAAGGTATTACTGCGCTGCAGATGGATATCAAGATTGCCGGTATTACTGAAGAGATTATGGATGTTGCCCTGGAGCAGGCGCTTCATGCTCGTATGCATATTCTGGGTGAGATGAATAAAGTTCTTGAAGCATCACGTACAGAACTTTCTCCAAACGCACCAATGACTATGTCATTGAAGATTGATACTGACAAGATTCGTGATGTTATCGGTAAGGGTGGCGCAACTATTCGTTCCATTTGTGATGATACAGGTGCCTCTGTTGATATTGCTGATGATGGTACGGTTAAGATCTTTGCAGAAAACAATGAAGCCTGTCAGGCCGCCTACGATCGTGTCTATGGCATTACTGCTGAAGCTGAAATTGGTAAAATTTACCAGGGCACTGTAACGCGAATTGTTGAGTTCGGAGCCTTTGTTAATATCCTTCCAGGTCAGGATGGTCTGGTGCATATTTCTCAGATTGCAGACCATCGAGTAGAAAATGTAGCCGACTATGTCAAGATGGGTCAGGAACTGGACGTTGTCGTTCTTGATCTGGACAATCGTGGTCGTATCAAGTTGAGTCTGAAGGAAGTTGCTCGTGTAAAAGAGCAGCAGGCAGCAGGCGAGACTGAGTAACTCTTTATATCTGTAGTTATATCTGTAGTTATATCTGTAGTCTGAAAAGGCGAAAGGATTTTAGAGTAAAAACGGGCGGCCTGGGCTGCCCGTTTTTTTATGGGGCAAGGGTCGTGGCTACTGAATGGGGTTACTGTTTCTCAAATGTATTCGACCGGGTATTTCATGTTGTATCTGGTTGTTTGTGAAAAGTATTGTATAACCATGGTTTCTTTATTTAAAAATAAATTATTGTCGTATTTTGCGCAAAAAATGAGCTTTGGTTCCTTGTCTAAATGGCGAGACCAATGTTTAATGAGCGCTGATGACTCTTTTTAGTTGTAATATTTACTCACATTGGAGGTGAGTACATTTAGAAATTGGGAAATTATAATAATGTCAGAAGTGCTGAATTGTCATTATCATCAGAAGCCAGCTCTTTGGCGATGTGAGCGTTGCGAGAAAGAATTCGGTGAATGTTGTGTGCCAAGTGCACCAGAAGAACAGGATCCTTTCTGCGTGTTGTGCAGTAGTGAAATGGTTTACCTGGGTGTTGCCAATACAGCGAAGCCATTCTGGCTGAAAATTAATGAATTTTTCCTGTACCCATTGAACGTATCTGCACTGGGTTTTTTACTGGTATGCTCTTTACTGAATATTGTTGTGACGCTTTTTCCGTTACTCTGGCCAGTGGCTATCATTCTCATTTGTGCGTTGACCAAGTATTCATTGCAGATAATAGATCTGGTGAGTGAGGGGGAGTGGCGTCCTCCCACGCTGAGTGAAGGTTTTTCAGGTGAAGGTTTTGGTCTCTTCTTTAAGCAGCTTGCCATTTTTTTCCTGATGGGACTGGCGCTGTACTTTATAGCAAAACTGAATTCAGGAATTATTTTCTTCAGTGCGTTAGGTTTTTTTCTCCTGGCTTTACCTGCATCAATGATGATTTTGGCTCGAGAACAATCAGTGTTTTCAGCGGTAAACCCTATTCGGCTGGCATTTGTCATGGTCTCCATAGGCTGGCCTTATCTTCTTCTCTATTTGTTTCTGATTATTCTCTATGGTGCACCCGGGTATTTTCTCAGTGGGCAGGAGATCGCCGGTGATTTAAGCGGTGCGGAAATGCTGAACCCTGAAATCACAGGTCCCAGTCCTTTGTTTATGGGGGCGTATTTGTTTATTACCGGTTATTTTTCTTTTGTTATGTGCTCAATGATGGGGTATTGCCTGTTTCAATACCAGGAAGCTCTTGGGTACAGCGCTGATATGGAGCCTGAGCTTGAATTGGATATCAGCAGAGAGGAGTACCTTACCAGAAAGGCGCTATCAGATAGTCATGTATTGTTCAGAGAGGGGCGGGAAGCTGAAGCGCTAAAGTGTATTCAGGGTGCGCTGGGTCAAAAATTGGAAAGCCCGGATTTGTACCGTCGATATCATCAGCTTTTGATTTTAATTGGTAAGGAATCCAGTCTTCTTTTCTTTACGCAAAAATATATACGGCGGCTGATGATCATTGGTAAAGAGTATGATGCCGCGGATGCCTATCTTGCCGTTCAAAAAAGACTACCGGGCTATTTTCCGGATGAACCCGATGATCGTTATCGTCTGGCGCTGGCATTGCATGGTAAAGGGCAGCATCGACAGGCTATTCGTTTATTGCATAACATGCATAAACTATTTCCAAAGTATCGCGGGATTCCGGAAGCGTACTTACTGGCAGCGAAAATTTTCAGTGAAAGCCTGGGTGATGATAAAAAAGCCCTGCAGTTACTGATGTTTCTTGATAAGCGGTTCCCTTCCAGTAAGGTGATACAGGAAGTCAGAGAGCTGCTTAGGGTACTCAACAGCTTAGTCAGTATCTGATGGTTTGGTTGTTTTCAGGGCAAGCTGAAATCACTCATTCATTGTAGTGATTTCAGTTGATCGCCAGTTATCAATAAGTTTCAAGAGTTCCATTTGCTTTGCAGGGTTTTTAACTTTGTATTTATGGGCTAACTCGGTCGCCAGAATTTTTATTTCCCCTGTTTGATCTTCCCGGAAAATCAATTTTTTCAACAGCAGTTCGGCTTCAGGCAGGGCATCTATTTTAATGAGGCGTTTAAGCCAGTGCAGTCGCACTTTTTGGATGGTGAGTAATTTTTGATTTTTCTTAAGCCGGCAATAATCACGGGTGACCTGACATATCAGCTGATTTTCCTGGGGATTTTCAGGTAATTGTAGAATCTTAAGGACCAGCTTTTGGAATGCTATGTCAGGTTGATGTCTTGATAGTTGATACTGGCGGGTCAGTAACTCAACGGACATTGGGTCGCTTTTTAGAAGGCGGTTGCAGAGCGTCAGGGCTTTTTCTGTCTGCATCTGCTCAATAAGATTATCCAGTCGTTTCAAATGGGTCTTTTCGGGAATAGCGGGCGCAATCTGTTGTTCGTTGGGGCTGTTTTGTTTTTTAAAATAACGAAGAGCCAGTACGAGGATCACGCCACTGAGTAATCCGCCAATGTGAGCCCAGTAATTAACATTATTATTACTGAATATCTGTCCGATGATTTCTTTACCAAGCCAGATGGGGAAGATGAGTAAAGCGGGTGCTTTAAGATAATTAAAGTAAGGACCAATCCAATAGAAAAAGCTGATTTTTCTCAGTCCGTATGCGGCCAGATAGGCCCCCATTAATCCTGATATGGCGCCAGATGCGCCTACACCAAAGCTATGCTCTCCCATTCTTATCAGCCAGTAAAGTCCTGCGGAGCCTATGCCGGTGACAAGGTAGACGGGAAGAAATAATCTATATCCAAGCAGGCTTTCAAGAGAGAAGCCGAATAAAAAAAGAAAAATCATATTGCCCAGCAGATGTCCAAAATCCCCATGAAGAAACATGGATATAAAAGCATCAAGAAGCGAAGGTTGCGCCGGGTTAAAGCCGTATTGTATGTAACTGAGCTGGTTTCTCTGGTGTTCAATACCGGTGCGAACGGTTTGCCATTCAGTATTTTGGTAGTCGGGTCTGTTATGCAGCAGGTTTTCAAAGTCCAGATCATGGAGTAGTTGGACTTTTAAGCTGTTCTCACCGAATTCAGTACCGATAACGGTTTGACTCCATTGCTCGGGTTTTGCTTTTCGGATATGAGCGATGTAGAGATCCCGTTCAATTGTCCAGAGTTCATTTTCCTCATACCGGGAGGTAAATTCATCATAGATTTTACTGTCTTTGGCTTGATAGGTGAAAAATACAAGGCAGTTAATCGCTATTAATAAAAGAGTAATAACGGGTGGTTTCTTCCAGTTCAGCTTATTTTCAACGGGTAAAATCAGCATAATCTTTCCATGATATTCTGCTTGTTATAGTATTTGAAAATCAATTAACCATAAAATTAAAGCGCCCAGGGCGCTTTAATTTTATGGTTTTCAACTATTTCGAAGCTTATTCGTCTAAAAAACTCCGCAAGTGATCAGAGCGGGTAGGGTGGCGCAGTTTGCGCAACGCTTTCGCTTCAATCTGGCGTATCCGCTCTCTGGTGACATCAAACTGTTTACCGACTTCTTCAAGAGTGTGGTCGGTATTCATGTCGATACCAAAGCGCATTCTCAATACCTTGGCTTCACGTGCGGTGAGTCCTGATAATACACTTTTGGTGGACTCTTTGAGGCCTGAGCCAGTAGCACGATCAATAGGCGATTGCATGGTGGCGTCTTCGATAAAGTCACCCAGGTGGGAGTCTTCATCATCACCGATTGGTGTCTCCATTGAAATTGGTTCTTTGGAGATCTTCAGCACCTTGCGAATCTTGTCTTCAGGCATTTCCATGCGCACGGCCAGCTCTTCCGGTGTCGCTTCGCGCCCCATTTCCTGCAACATCTGACGGGAAATACGGTTTAGCTTATTGATCGTTTCGATCATGTGTACCGGAATACGGATGGTTCTAGCCTGGTCTGCAATAGAGCGGGTAATTGCCTGGCGAATCCACCATGTTGCATAAGTGGAAAACTTGTAACCACGACGGTATTCAAATTTATCCACAGCTTTCATTAAGCCAATATTACCTTCCTGAATCAGATCAAGAAATTGCAGCCCACGATTGGTGTATTTCTTGGCAATAGAAATAACCAGGCGAAGGTTGGCCTCAACCATTTCTTTTTTGGCGCGGCGTGCACGGGCTTCGCCAAGAGACATCCTGCGATTGATCTCTTTTACTTGGGTAAGAGTAAGAAAAAACTCCTTCTGGATGTTGGAGAGTTTCTTCTGGGCACGGATTATTTCATCCCGATGACCCAGTATTGCCTCGCCATATCCGGCGCTACCAGACGTAACATTCTCAATCCAGTCAAGATTGGTCTCATTACCCGGAAATGATTTCAGGAAAACCTTTCGGGGCATTTTTGAGCGACGAACGCAGAGCTGCATAACTGCACGTTCGTTCTTACGAATACGCTCCATAGCATTCCGAATGCGGAACACCAGAAGATCGAACATCCGGGGGATTAATTTCAGAGGCATGAAAGCTTCGGCTACTTCAGCCAGTGCTTTTGAGGTTTCTTTAGAGCCTCGTTCGTTAACCAGCATTACTGCATCAGCTTTTTCAAGAGCTGCTTTCAATAAATCGAAGCGCTCTTTTGCTTCTTCAGGATCCAGGCCGACATTCTCTTCTTCATCGTCATCGTCGTCAGATTTTTTATCATCATCGGACTTTTCAGCAGATGGAGCAGGTGGTGGTGGCGGAGCGGGAGCGTGAATGGCGCCTTCATCATTAGGGTCAATATACCCACTGATGACATCATTCAGGCGACCTTCTTCTTCAACGATACGGTCATATTCATCAACGATGATCTGGACAGAACCAGGGAAGTGAGCGAGCGCTGCCATGACTTCACGCCAGCCTTCTTCAATTCGCTTGGCGATTTGTATTTCGCCTTCACGGGTCAGCAGTTCAACTGTACCCATTTCGCGCATATACATGCGAACAGGGTCGGTGGTTCGACCGGCTTCCTGTTCTACTGCCGCTAATGCAGCAGCGGCTTCTTCAGCAGCAGCTTCATCAGTATCGCCTTCTGACATTAATAGAGTGTCAGCGTCAGGTGCGGTTTCGCAGACGCTGATACCCATGTCATTGATCATGCGGATGATATCTTCCACTTGATCAGGATCGGAAATATCTTCCGGAAGATGGTCGTTAACCTCCGCGTAAGTCAGGTACCCCTGTTCCTTACCACGGCTGATAAGCTCTTTTAATCTGGATTGTTGTTGCGAATTTGCTGACATATCAACCCTTTAACAGCGGAAAGTGACTAACCGGACAAAAAAACGTAAGCAGGCAATTATAGCTCATAAACCGTGTATAGTACCACAGGGTAAAAGCTCGACATTTACAGGACGAGTTACCGGAATACAATCCATGACGCGGGTTACCCTTCCTTGGTGTTTTTAAAACCGGGATTTGAATTTGGGGTGTGACCAATAAGCAGCTCCACCGGACACAGTGAGATTCAAGTATACCTAATAATTGCCTGAGTGCAGTTATTTTTTTTCAGGGTTTTTCCCTACCCCGTGTCGCATGCGTAATAAATGAAGATCTTCCAGTAATTTTTCCCGCTGAATTTCATCGATTTGTCCGGGTCCCTTGTTTTGTAGACTCTTGCGCAAATGCCCAAAGCTGGCTTTCTGTTGCTGTTTTTTTACTTTGTCACGAATGCTGGCCAGGGTGTCCAAAAATTCCTGATGATGGGCCGTTGTTCCATGATCAAGTGAAGCGAGACTTTGTAACCGGTTACCTTTCTCAGTGCCATACCATTGTGCAATCAGAGTGGCCGTAGATAACTTTGGCTGTTGTTTTAATGTGTTAAGTAATTCTATTAATAATTCACTGTCTGT
The DNA here is from genome assembly GCA_965208385.1 of Endozoicomonas sp. Taxonomy (GTDB): domain Bacteria; phylum Pseudomonadota; class Gammaproteobacteria; order Pseudomonadales; family Endozoicomonadaceae; genus Endozoicomonas. The sequence goes on along the minus strand of CBDBOO010000050.1, from coordinate 75,640 downwards.
GTCGCTCTCAAGCTTCAACGAATCTGTGTTAACTGTTTCATGTGCAAACTCAGGGTTACATAACAACTGTCTTATAGCGTATCCGGCTGTTGCGAGCAGAGTAGATTTTTTTCTGGTGTAAGGCGCTGTTCTTTTCAGAAGCGGGTTATCTGATGTTCTATTGTCTCGGTGATCGTGAATATTATGTTGGTAATAATCATTCTGTTCCTGTGCGTAAAAGTCAGGATCAGAAAAATCAGCAGGTGGTGGTGCTGGGAAAGGAGACGTTGTTTGGCTAAACCCTCCGCTGATGTTTTTTCCGCGGGCGTTCTTTTGAGGCGAGGGGGGCGCAGCTGTTTCCGGTCTGGCGCTATGCTGGGTAGTTATATCTTCCTCAAAATGTTCTTTAAGGTAGTTGCTGTCCAATCCAGTGATGTCGGCCAGTTTTTTTATCAGTAACTGATAAAACAGTCCTTCCGGTAATTTTGATAAATAAGGCTGTGCCAGTTTTGCCAATCGTGCTCGTCCATCCATGGTCGTCAGATCAAGACCATCTTCCAGTTCCCGAAATAAAAAATTATCGAGACTGAGTGCCTGGCTTTGCAGGCGTTCGAGGAAATGCTCCGCGCCTTCCTGACGAACCATGCTATCCGGATCTTCCCCCTGGGGCAGAAACATAAATCGTGCCTGACGGCCGTCGGTCATGTTAGGCAGTGTTGATTCAAGGGCGCGCCATGCTGCCCGTCGTCCGGCATCATCACCGTCAAAACAGAAAAGGACTTCAGGTACAACCTTGAAAAGACGTTGCATATGATCGGGTGTTGTTGCTGTGCCCAGGGTGGCCACAGAAGTGGTGATACCCTGTTGTGCGAGTGCGACAACATCCATATAGCCTTCTACGACGATAATGCGGTTAAGTTTTCGATTGGCTTGGCGAGCTTCATACAGTCCGTAAAGCTCTTTTCCTTTGTGGAAAATAGGCGATTCGGGAGAGTTAAGGTACTTGGGTTTTTCATCCCCCAGTACCCGGCCTCCAAAGGCTATATATCGACCGCGGCTATCACGGATAGGGAACATGATCCGGTCGCGGAAACGATCATAGATTCGACCACTGTCTTCATTTTCCACCAGCATGCCGGTGTTGATCAGTTTTTTTTCTTTTTCCGGGGAACCACCGAGATCGTTCTGCAGATTGTTCCAGCCGGGGGGAGCAAAGCCAATGGCAAAATTTTTGGCAATCTGTCCATCAAGGCCGCGTCCCTTCAAATAATTAATAGCGCGGGAAGACTGATTGTGTTGTCGCAGTTGCTGGATGTAGAACTCAACAGCTTTATTCATCAGACCGTACAACTCGGTGTTATCGGGCCCCCTGCGTCTGATGTCATTTTGTTCCTTTGGGATTTCAAGCCCCATGATTCCGGCCAGGCTGTCCACTGCTGTAAGGAAATCAAGGTGATCGTGATCCATAACGAAGCCCAGGGCATTACCGCTGGCGCCACAGCCGAAACAATAATAAAACTGTTTGTCAGGACTCACGGTAAAAGAGGGGGTTTTTTCCTTATGGAATGGACAGCAGGCAGAGTAATTACGACCGGTTTTCTTCAGTTTGACGCGGTTGTCGACAATGTCGACGATGTCTATGCGGGCTAGCAGGTCATCAATAAAATACTGGGGAATCCGTCCGGACATTGTTCAGTCGCTGTATAATGTGGCGTTTAAGCTTTATTGGCTTCCGAAGAAAACGGTAACAGATAGTTTAGTCCGGGTGCAGGTTCGCTGTGATTAATGATATCACCGGAGGTATGAAGTGTCAGCCTGGAAGGTTAAGTCAGCTCAGTTTTGACTTTACAATTTGACTGATAGTAGACATGTTTGCTCGTCCCTGGGCCTGGGGTTTAACAATACCCATTACTTTGCCCATGTCTCGCATGCTTTCAGCGCCGGAACTGGCAATAGCCTGCTCCACCAGCTTGGAGAGTTCATTTTCAGAGAGTTGTTCTGGCAGAAATTCCTGAAGAATCTCAAGTTCCAGTTTTTCCTGGGCAGAGAGATCAGTGCGCCCTGCAGATTCGAACTGTTCAATGGCATCGCGTCGTTGCTTTACCATTTTGTCCAGAATCGTCAGGGCACGCTGGTCGTCAAGAGACTTCTCATCCACTTCAACGCGTTGGAGTTCGGCCAGTGCCAGTCTCACTGTTCCGAGACGGACTTTATCGCGACTGCGCATGGATTCCTTCATCATTTGAGTCAGTAAATCCTTGATCTTGCACTCGCTCATGACTTTCACTCCGGTCTGCTTATCACCTGGTTCTCAAACAGATCGGTTAGAATCCTGAGAAGGTAATAAAGATGCTGCGTTATCAGTAAGGATGTTTAGTCTGCAGATTGATCAGTTGATCAATACAGACGCTCACGACGACGCTGCTCACGCTGTAGTTTTTTAAGATGACGCTTGACGGCGGCTGCGGCTTTACGCTTGCGAACAGTAGTCGGCTTTTCGTAGTGCTCGCGACGACGCACTTCGGCCAGGACTCCGGCTTTTTCGCAGGAGCGCTTGAAGCGGCGCAGGGCTACGTCAAACGGTTCATTCTCTTTAACTTTAACAGCAGGCATGCAGAGATCACCTTCCTTTTATAACAATTGATTAACAGCCAATGCTGTGTGATTCATGATTCTACGCAATTACTGACCGCTTATTGAATACTTTTTTAGATTGAAAAACGAGCTTTCGCTCTTAAAAAGTGCTCAAGCTGCCGTCTGTAAACAACAGATTAGCTGCGCATTTTCAAGGGCGCGAATTTTAAAGCTTATTGTCAGTAAATGCAAAAAATGGCGTCCTGAGGTATGATCTTAATCCCGAACGAGGCTCTCGTACGAAATATTTTCAGTGAATTCAATGTACGGCAGGTGAAGGCCTATTTCCATGGGGAATCAGGGCTGAGCACTGCCTGAGGCAGGTCAGAAGCATGATAGTTCTCGGGATAGAAACATCCTGTGATGAAACCGGAATTGCCCTGTTTGACAGTCAAGACGGGTTAATGGCCGATGCACTTTACAGTCAGATAGATATGCACAGTGATTATGGGGGCGTAGTTCCCGAACTGGCATCCAGAGACCATATTCAACGGGTTATTCCACTGATTAATCAGGTGCTGAAAGACGCAGGTATAGAGAAAGAGCGCATTGGTGCCGTGGCTTATACTCGCGGGCCGGGTCTTGTAGGGGCGCTGATGGTGGGCGCCTGTACGGGTAAGGCCCTGGCCTGGGCATGGAATGTACCTTCGGTGGGTGTGCATCATATGGAAGGTCACCTGCTGGCACCGATGCTGGAAGACAATCCTCCGGAGTTTCCTTTCGTAGCCCTGCTGGTTTCCGGTGGTCATACCCAATTGGTACGTGTGGATGGTATTGGTCGTTACGCATTACTGGGCGAATCTGTGGATGATGCGGCTGGCGAAGCATTCGATAAAGTGGCTGCCATGCTGGGACTTGATTATCCGGGCGGTCCGGCCATTGCCAAACTGGCTGAATCCGGTGTTGCTGGTCGTTTTCGCTTTCCCAGACCAATGACGGACAGACCAGGGCTGGATTTCAGTTTCAGTGGTTTAAAAACCTTCACCCTTAATACGGTAGCCAAATGCAGAAACGAACAATCCGGGGAATTGACCGGGCAGGATAGGGCGGATATTGCCCTCGCTTTTGAAGAGGCGGTTGTGGCAACACTGACCATCAAATGTCGCCGGGCTTTGCAACAAACCGGATTAAAGCAGTTGGTGATCGCCGGAGGTGTCAGTGCCAACCAGTCTTTGCGTATAGGGCTGGAAAATATGGTGAAGAAGGAAAAAGGCAGCCTGCGTTATGCCCGTCCTGAATATTGCACTGATAATGGTGCCATGATTGCCTACGCAGGTTGTCAGCGTTTATTGGCGGGCCAGTTTGATGGTCTTGATGCAGTGCCGGTTCCCCGCTGGCCTATGGAAGAATTAGAGGCAGTTTAAGTGATTCCGGAAGATAGAGTTCGTATTGAGAATATCGAAACAGAAGCCATTATTGGTGTTTATGAATTTGAGCAGAAAGCACCACAGCCATTGATTCTTGATCTTGAGCTGGCTGCAGATTTCAGCCTTGCCTTTGCCAGCGATGATTTAAAGGATGCGCTTGATTACGACGCCATCACCCGTGCCGTGCGGGCATTTTGTCAGCGGTCGCGCTATCAGCTACTGGAGGCGCTGGCTGGCGGTATCATCAGAACCGTTATGGATAACTATCCTGTGGATAAAATCGCCGTGAGAATCCGTAAGCCCAGGGCTCTGGAAAATGCTCTTGCAACGGTCTGGTGTGAACGAACCCGTCAGCAGATGGAAGGGTTAACCGAAGAAAAGCACTCATCAGGCTCCTGGAGTTGAGCTAATAGAGCTATGTTGCAGTATTTTGCTGATGTTTCCCTGTTCTCTTTGACGATGCGAGGTGCTGATTGCTCTCTCACATCTTCAAAGGAAACGGGTATGTTTTAGAGTTTGAATATCGGTGGATATTAATTATTTGAATGGACGTTAATTACTGGAAAACCTCATAAACTCCGTCAGTTTTTCCAATCGACAGAGCCTGAGTTGTTCGCCCACTTCCTTTCCCTTGAAGCCTTTTTCGATAATGGGTTTTGCGTCTATTCGACGGCATGTGTCCAGTATGTGAAGACTTTCTTCCACTAATTTTTGACTGGCTTCCACTGCTTTTTGACTGATTTGATCGATATGGTTCAATCGAGACACTTCAAGAAGACTGGCAAAGCGTTCAGGCCTGCGAAAAGCGTCAGTCTGTTCAAATAATGTCAAAAAGCGATCTGCGTTATTGCTCTGCAGAATGTCTGGGATAGTGTGAGCCCATTGATAACTCAGCCGGGCTATTTCTGAAAATGCTGCCGGTAAACGCATTCGTTTAATCAATGATGCCAGTGATTGTTCCATACCTGCAGTGGCAGAAATAAAGAGGCAGCCGAAACGAATCAGGCCGGAAGCCTGTTCCCGGGCTGCCGTTTTCAATATGGTCAGATTATCGTTAGATTCCAGAAAATCCGTTAGCTCCGGCATAACAGCACCAAGGGCTTTGCACTGCTGTAATGTCTGGAAATATATTTCAGGTGAAGGTTCATTGAGAGCGCGTAGTGTTTCCTGCCAAACCCTTTCAGGTACAAGGTGAGACGCTTCGTCGCTGTCCACCATATGTTGCATGAGGGCAGCAGTTTCGCTGGCAATGGTAAACTTCAGGTGATGATAGCGGGCTGCAAATCTGGCTACTCTGAGAATTCTCAAGGGATCTTCCTGAAAGGCTTCTGAAACATGCCGGAGTTTTCTGTTTTCCAGATCCTTCAAACCATGAAAAGGATCGATTATATTGCCTTCATTATCTTCAGCCATGGCATTGATGGTCAGATCCCGGCGAATCAGGTCTTCTTCCAGAGTGACATCTTCTGATGTGTGGAATTCAAACCCTGTATAGCCGTGACCCGATTTTCGCTCTGTCCGGGCCAGGGCGAATTCTTCTTTGGTTTCCGGATGAAGGAATACAGGGAAATCCTTGCCGACGGGTAAATACCCGAGTTTAAGCATGGTCTTCGGTGTTGCGCCCACCACCACCCAATCCTGATCTTTAACTGGAAGGTTCAGCAATTTATCTCGTACAGCACCACCCACAAGATAGGTTTTCATAGAATATTCGCGATCCATACAATGGTCATTGTATGGTAAAGGAAATAACAGGGAATGTGACCAGTCGTTTGTCGAACGATGCTTTTATAGCCCTCGTTAATAGCCCTCGTTAATAGCCTTCCTTATAGTTATGGATAGTTATGGCCACTTCTGGTACTTCATTCCCAGTATGTACTTTGATAGGTCACTGAGGTAATGGTTTTATTGTGCTTTAGTAAAAATAATCTCTTTATTTTAATTAGGTAGAAAATATTTTCTCTTTTTGTCCTTATTTGTAGAGTGTTTGAAATACTTTTCCCCGGTGAGCTTAATAAAATAACTAAAAATAAAACGAATGTTCTGTTTTCAGTTTAATGATTCGGGGAACTGTATGAAATGTCATCAATGGATAAACAATGCCATCGGTATTATTGAGGCTGATTTCCAGCGCAGCACAGATACTCATCTGATCCGGATGGATCTTCCGATGATTGAAGGTGTTGATCTTTATCTGAAAGATGAAAGTACCCACCCAACAGGAAGTCTGAAACATCGCCTGGCCCGATCCCTGTTTCTTTACGGACTCTGCAACGGTTGGGTTAACAGGGATACCACAATTATTGAAGCTTCTTCAGGAAGTACCGCCATCTCTGAAGCTTATTTTGCCCGTTTGCTGGGGCTGCCCTTTATTGCCGTGATACCCCGATGTACCGCCAGCCGAAAGATAAAACAGATCGAATTCTATGGAGGAAAGTGCCACCTGGTGAACACTTCCAGTGAAATTTATGCGGAATCCAAACGGTTGGCGAGAGAGTTAAATGGTCATTACATGGATCAGTTTACTTATGCTGAGCGTGCCACTGACTGGCGTGGTAATAACAATATTGCCAACGCTATTTTTGAACAGATGCGTTGTGAACGGTATCCAGTGCCTGACTATGTGGTGATGAGTCCTGGTACCGGGGGAACTTCAGCAACCATAGGCCGTTATATTCGCTATCAGAAGCTGAATACCAGGCTCTGTGTGGTGGACCCGGATAATTCGGTATTTTACCAATACTATCAAACCGGGGATGAGAGCCTGACCATAGAGTCTGGTTCCAGAATCGAAGGAATTGGTCGGCCAAGGGTTGAACCGTCTTTTATACCTGGAGTGATTGATGAGATGCGCCATATTCCCGACGGGGCTTCCATTGCCACTGTCTTATGGCTGGAAAACGTTCTGGGCCGGAAAGTTGGACCCAGTACAGGAACCAATCTCTATGGTGCCCTGCAGATTGCTTCAGAAATGCAGATTCGGGGAGAAACGGGATCGGTAGTCAGTTTGATATGCGACAGTGGTGATAGATATCTGGATACCTGTTACAACCCAGAATGGGTTAATAACCAAATTGGCAGTATTGAACAATGGCGACGGAAGTTGGCTGTGTTTACTGAGACAGGCGTTTTGGATTGATCAGTACTCTGACGTCAGAATCGTACTGTTTGAATATCTGGGAATCAGACGGGAAGAGTCGCGCAATATTGAATTTTATTATTAAATAAAATTCAATATATGGGGTGAATGAATTAGCGTAATATTTTTTCATGAACAAGGCGTATTAATAAGAAATGTTTAGATTAGAAAATAAAAGATTTAGAATGAAATAATGTTTAATTATCTGTGAAGTGGTTGTTGTTGGAAAATTGATCAAGATGGGAAAATGATTATTCTTTTGTTTGAAATTTAAACAGTTTATTGATTGTTTTTTGGTTTCTGTTATGAATGCATATTTTGATATAAATCAATATTGCATATATTCACTGATACTAAACTGCGTAATTGAAAGAGAGGTTCTTTTATGCAGATTAATTCTCTTCGTGAACTGGAATTGATATTCGATGATTTGTCAGTTGTTGGTAAGGACGAATATGGACTTCAGCGGCTTGCATTCAGTGATTTAGAAAATAAAGCGTATCAATTTATAAAAGATAAATTAGCAGAACTTGAAATAGAAACCCGGGAAGATTCATTTGGAAATCTTTTTGCCCGAATTCCCGGTAAGGATAATACCTTGCCAGCTGTTGCCACAGGATCGCATCTGGATACCGTGCCGAATGGTGGAGCTTATGACGGTGCAGTCGGTGTTATCTCAGGTCTCTATGCGCTAAGTCAGCTAAAAAATAAGGCGTTACGACATCCGGTTGAAATGATTGCTTTTAGGGCAGAAGAGTCCAGCCGGTTTGGTTTTTCCTGTATGGGCAGCAAATTGATGACCGGCTGCGCCGATTTGGAAAAATGGCGCAAGCACCGTGATCATGAAGGGAATAATGTTTTTGATGTACTCATGAAACAAGGAGTACAGGCTGAACAATTGAGTGATGTTCAGATTAAATCATCCGACTATAAAGCGTTTGTTGAGATTCATACCGAGCAGGGTCGGGTACTTGAAGAATCAGGTATCAGTGTAGGAGTGGTGTCTGCCATTGCCGCACCCACTCGCTTTTTGATTGAAATTGATGGTCAGGCTGATCATTCTGGTGCAACGCCCATGGGGCAGCGCCATGATGCACTGGTTTCTGCCGCCAGCATTATCACTCTGGTTAACAAGGTTGCGTCAGAAGAAGCTCGATATGGAACAGTAGGTACTGTTGGGCATATGGAAGTATCCCCAAATGCCATGAATGTGATTCCCGGCAAGGTAATAATTAATGTAGATATTCGCGGAATCAATGAAGAGAGTATCAGACGTGTTGCTACTGAGTTAAAAGATTTTATTTCTTCCATTAAAGACGTTGATATTTCAGTGACCTGTCTGTCAGAAGAAAAACCAACGCAATTAAATAATGACATTGCAACGGTTCTGGCCGAATCCTGTTCTGAATTGAGTATCTCGCACCGGATAATGCAAAGCGGTGCCGGTCATGATGCAATGTATATGGCAAAAAAAGTGCCAACCGCCATGCTGTTTGCACCTTCGGTAAATGGTATCAGTCATAATCCGGAAGAATATACAGATTTTAATGATATATGGAATTGCGCTCGCGTATTAACACATGCACTTGAACAATTAGCTAAATAGATTTTATTTTGAAAGTAGGGATTAGTTATGTTGGACCAGGTTTCCGAATTTATTGAATCGTATTCTGATAGAGCAAAGCGTATTCGAAGAGAATTCCATCAAATTCCGGAAACAGGGTGGGAAGAATATTTAACAACATGGAATATTTATCAGTATCTGTTGAAACTGGATATTGATTTTAATTTTGTTGTTGGTCGTGAATTACTGGAATCAACAAGCCGTCTTGGGCTGCCATCAGAGGATGTGCTGAGCGAGGCTCATGCTCGTCTGGTAGACGCTGGAGCAGATCAGGATTTTATCGATAGGGTCAGCGATGGGCATACCGGTTTGATGGCGATATTCGATACAGGGAAGAAGGGATCAAACAGCGTTTATCGTTTTGATATTGATGGGCTGCCTATGTCAGAAGCCCATGAGAGTAAACATTTTCCGGCAGCGGAAGGTTTTTCTTCCGGCTTTGATGGGAAAATGCACGCCTGTGGTCATGACTGTCATATCAGTATTGGCCTGGGTGTTGCGGAATTTCTGTCACAGAATAAATCTCGAATGACAGGGAAAATACATCTGCTGTTTCAACCTGCAGAAGAAGGTTGCCGCGGTGCCCGCGCAGTTGCTGACAAGGGCTGGATGAATAATGTGGATTATTTCCTTAGCGGACATATTGGTATTGAAGCTCTTCCCGTAGGAACCGTAGTGATTAAAACCGGCGAAATGCTGGCCACAAGAAAGTTGGATGTTCAGTTCAGTGGCCGGTCATCTCATGCGGCCAATAATCCTCAGGATGGCAGTAATGCGCTTTTGGCCGGGGCCAGCAGTGCGCTTGGTTTACACGGCATTAGTCGTCATTCTGGTGGTGGTTCAAGAGTGAATGTCGGGACTTTGAATGCCGGTGCAGGGCGAAACATCATTGCAGATAAAGCAACAATGATGGTGGAGTTGCGTGGCGAAAATGACGACATCAATAATTATATGTTTGAACAGGCTAAAAACGTCATAGCCGGTGCAGCGATGATGCAAGGCGTTGATTATCAGCTGGAAATGGTTGGGGAAGCCATGGCGGGCCATTGTGATTCTGATTTTTCAGAGCAGATCAAAAGCGCCATAGAAGGGAGCCCTGAGGTTAAAAATATTATTCCGCTGGCAAATTTACGGGCATCCGAAGACGCTTCAATCCTGATGAACGCAGTGCAGCAGGGAGGAGGTAAAGCGACTTACATGATGTTTTGCTCACCCACAAAAGGCGGACATCATCATCGTGAATTCGATATAGATGAAGCCGCAATGGATGTCGCTATTGATGTGTTTGCAAGGGCCATGCTTAGCATTAATGGCTGAATGATTTTCGATGATTTTTTCTGGATGAAAAGTCTTGGATGAAAAGTCTTGGATGACAAGTCTTGGATGACAAGTCCTGGATGACAAGTCCTGGATGACAAGTCCTGGATGACAAGTCCTGGATGACAAGTCCTGGATGACAAGTCCTGGATGACAAGTCCTGGATGACAAGTCCTGGATGAAAAGTTTTGGATAAAAGTCAATGTATCACTTGATTAAGTGGTCTTTGGTTTTATCCAAAAAATACACAACAAAATTCAATTGAATAGAGGTCGGAAATATTCGGCTTCTTCACAAAATTAAAAAATGGTTTAGGAGTACATTTTCATGCTACCAATCGTGGGGTTACTTATCCTGTGCGGTACCGTATACCTGTTAATAAAGCGCTATGAGACAAGGGCTGTATTATTTGGTTCCGGTTTATTAATGGCTATTGTGGCATTACAACCAATGGGCGCTCTGGATGCATTTGCATCACGAATGACCTCCGGTGGTTTAATTCAGGCCATTCTTTCAGTAATGGGTTTTGCGTTTGTAATGAAGTACACCCGATGTGATATGCATCTGGTCAAAGCATTAACAGGTGTTTTATCCAAAGGTGGCATGTTGTTGATCCCGGGCACGACCCTGGTAACTTTTGCAATAAACATCGCTCTACCGAGTGCTGCAGGTGCTGCGGCAGCGGTGGGAGCCACGATGATTCCTCTGTTGATGGCTGCAGGGATTCATCCTGCTCTGGCCGGTGCTGCTGTACTGGCCGGAACCTGGGGCAGTATGCTGAGCCCGGGTTCTGCTCATAATGCCTTCATTTCTGAATTGAGTGGGTTACCGATTATGGAAGTAATCAGTATTCATGCTCCAGCAACCATTACTGCGGGTATTGTCGGTGCCTTTGTATTGATGATTGTGGCGTTTGTACGTAAAGAGCATAAAGGTTATGAGGGCGCTCTTCCTGGTCATGTTGCCGGTGAAAAAGCCATAGATAGTATCAATCCACTCTATGCTCTGATGCCTATTCTGCCTGTTACCATTCTTGTGCTGGGTGCCACCGGTGCGGTTCCTGCTCTAAAAATGGGTGTGCCACAGGCCATGCTGATTGGTATTGTTCTGACCATGCTGATTACCCGGGCCAAACCTGCCAGAGTCAGTGAAGAATTCTTCAATGGCATGGGGAAAGCATACGGCGATGTAATGGGTATTATCATCACTGCCACTGTTTTCGTTAGTGGTATGAAAGCGGTCGGTCTGGTTGATGTATTCCTGACCTGGCTGACCAACACACCTAGCGTCGCTATGTTTGGTTCTACATTGGGACCATTCATTCTGGCAATTTTCACTGGTTCCGGTGATGCTGCTGCCTTTGCCTTTAACGAAGCCGTTACACCATTCGCTGAAACGTTTGGAATGAGTATTGCCAATATGGGTACCGCAGCTTCTGTAGCAGGTGCAATTGGTCGTTCAATGTCTCCTCTGGCTGGTGCAGCCATTGTTTGTGCCGGCATAGCGGGCGTTAACACACTTGATCTGGCGAAGCGTACGGCGCCAGCCATGATCTCTGCTCTGATTGTACTGATGCTGATGCTGTTCTGATGTCGTTCAACTGACGGCATAAATGAGTCAGCAGGTAGTTTTGAAAGCTGTATTGAGGAGTGAGTAATCTCCCTTCAATACAGCTTTTTTCTTTATAAGTTTTATCATCCCGGGATCATCAATTACCTTTGAAAAGGAAACCGGTAATGTTCACTGAAACTGGTGTTCTGGATTGAACCTGTACTCTGGCGTTATAATCGGTCGCCATGAGTAATCTGGAAATTTTAACACTCGCTGACGCCGAAGAAACTCATACCCATGATCATCATCAGCTGGTTATGCCGGTGGCGGGACAGGCCGAGTTTAATATTGCCGGGCGCGTAGGCCGGATTGCCCCGGGTATCGGCTGTGTGATTCCCGGGCAGAGTCTGCATGCCTTTGCCGGTCGAAAAGGCAATCGTTTGTTGATTCTGAATATTGAGCATGACCTTATTCCTGCCGATGCCCGGAGCATGTTCAAGAGTCCATCCTGGTTCAGGGTTGATCAGCCGTTGATGTCTTTGCTGGGCAGCGCCAGTGATGAATTGCTGCAGTTTCCAGACGATAAAGTGTTGGCAGAATTACTGTGCGGCAGTGTTGTTCGCAGTTTGCAATTACGTTTTTCCAAGAACTGGCAACCCCTGGCAAACACGTCCCTTGCCATGGATCAGATCTGTGAATATATCGATTTAAATCTGGAGAACCCTCTGCCTGTGTCGGAATTGTCATCTCTGGCAGGGATGAGTGACAGTCGCTTTTATGATTCCTTCAAAATGCACAGTAATCAGACACCTCATCAATATATCCTGGCTCGAAAACTGGACATGGCCTGTCGTTTATTATTGACTACAACCGACTCTCTGTCGGATATTGCTCAGAGAACCGGTTTTGGCAGTCAGAGTTCCCTCTCCCGGGTTATGCGGGAAAAAATGGGAATAACCCCGATGAGTTATCGTAGAACTGTCGGCTAAATCCATTACCTTGTCCTTTATTAGAGATCCATGCCTTCCTCTAATATGTCTGGTTCATTTTTACAAACGCCTGACTGAATTGTGTTTTTTGAATAAAAAACTGGAGTTTTTGACAAGACCTTATCTAAAGCCGGAGATAGAGTGTCGATGAAACTAACAATACAGAACGATACAGAACAAGAAAGCTCTAATTAATACTCTTTAACTATAAATTATAAAAAGGAGACGGGTATGTTCAAGGCCATTGACGCATTCTCACCCGCCTTTATCAGGAAAAGTCCTGATGAACTCTGGAAAACAATTTCACCCCTGTATTCTGTGGATGAAAAGGAATGGCTGCAACAGCTTCTGGAGCAGCTGGAGAATGACCCGCAGGAACATTCAGCTATTGCTGAAAAAGCAACAACCCTGATTAAACAGGTTCGTGCCAGGGATGACGCAATTCATATGATTGATGCGTTACTTTTGCAATACAGCCTGGACACCCGGGAAGGCATTTTACTCATGTGCCTTGCGGAAGCCCTGATGCGTATTCCCGATGTGGAAACCGCGGATGCCCTGATCCGCGACAAACTCAGTGTGGCAGACTGGAAAAAACACCTGAGTCAAAGTGATTCATTACTGGTGAATACCTCCACCTGGGGGCTGATGATCACCGGTAAAGTAGTCACTCTTGATTCGAAAGAAGACGGCAGCCCCGCAGGTATTATCAGTCGACTGGTGAATAAACTGGGCGAGCCGGTTATTCGCCAGGCAGTGAATCAGGCCATGAAAATCATGGGCAAGCATTTTGTTCTGGGTAGAAATATCAATGAGGCTCTGAAGAATGGCCAGAAGCTTCGACAGAAAGGTTTTACCTATTCCTTTGATATGCTCGGGGAAGCCGCTCTTACCAGGGCAGACGCTAAGAAATACCACCAGGCTTATCTGACGGCTATTGAAGCGGTGGTCAAAGAACCTGCAGTAAAAGGTGATTCACCCCGTCCCAGTATTTCCATCAAACTGTCGGCATTGCATCCACGATATGAAGTGGCGCAGACAAAACGGGTTATTGAAGAACTGGTTCCATCAATACTGGAATTGATAAGAGTTGCAAGAACGGGTGATGTAGCTATTACCATGGATGCCGAAGAACAGGATCGTCACGAACTGTTTTTAAAACTGTTTCAGGCCGTTTACCAGCATCCGGATTGTCGTGGCTGGGGTGGTTTCGGCATTGTGGTGCAGGCGTATGGTAAACGGGCATTGCCGACGCTGTGCTGGCTTTCTGCACTGTCAAGAGAGCAGGGCGATGCTATTCCTGTTCGCTTGGTAAAAGGCGCTTACTGGGACAGTGAAATTAAACTCAGCCAGCAGAATGGATTTTCCGGTTACCCGGTCTATACCCGAAAAGAAGCTACTGATGTCGCTTATCTGGTTTGTGCAAAATTCCTGTTAGACGAGGACGTAAAAGGAACACTCTATCCGCAGTTTGCCAGTCATAATGCCCAGACTGTCGCCAGTATCTTAACCATGGCAAAACATTCCGAGTATGAGTTTCAGCGTCTGCATGGCATGGGTGACGCCCTTTATAATCTTGTGCTGGAACAGGAAGATAAGGATGTTCGAATTTATGCGCCGGTTGGCAGTCATAAGGATCTTCTGCCCTACCTGGTTCGTCGTCTATTAGAAAATGGTGCCAATTCTTCTTTTGTGCACCGGTTAGTGGATGCCAGAACGCCGGTGGCGGATCTGACGCATCATCCGGTAACAACCCTGAAAGCCAATGATTCCCTGGCTAATGATCTGATTCCCATGCCGGAAGCAATTTTTGGTGAAACCAGAAAGAATTCCTCCGGAATCAATATCGATATTGAAAATCAATGGATACCTTTTTATAACGCGGTGCAGAAGAATATGAATACTGATAAACAATGGCACAAAGGCCCGATCATAAATGGACAGCAGGTTGAGACTTCTGAGTCTTCTGAGATTTTCTGTCCTTATCAGGTGTCAAACAGTATTGGTCGTCTGCACTGGGCGGGAGAGCCTGAGATTGATCAGGCTATTACTTCAGCCGATGCAGCTTTTGAAAACTGGAACAGAACTCCGGCATTTGAGCGGGCAAAATTACTGGAAAAGCTGGCGGATTTACTGGAAGAAAATAATGAGGAGCTGGTGGCTCTGTGTCATCTTGAGGCGGGTAAAACCATTCATGATGCCATTGATGAAATTCGCGAAGCCGTGGACTTCTGTCGTTATTACGCCAATCAGTCCCGGGAAAAATTTGCCGAGCCTATGATTATGCCGGGACCCACCGGTGAATCCAATGAATTACGGCTAACCGGGCGTGGTGTATTCCTTTGCATCAGTCCATGGAATTTCCCTCTGGCTATTTTTCTGGGGCAGGTTACTGCAGCCCTGGCAGCTGGGAATACCGTCATAGCCAAACCCGCTGAACAAACCAGCCTGATAGCTGTCCGTGCCGTTGAATTGATTCTGGAGGCCGGTATTCCGGCTGAAGCCATTCAATTGCTGACGGGTGACGGTGCGAGAATTGGTAATCGTCTGGTATCAGACAAGCGCATTGCCGGTGTCGCCTTTACCGGATCTACTGACACCGCTCGTATCATTAATCTGGCATTGGCAAATCGCCAGGGAGCCATTGTGCCTCTGATCGCTGAAACCGGTGGCCAGAATGCCATGATTGTGGATTCCACCGCACTGCCGGAACAGGTGGTTACCGATGTCGTGCAGTCTGCATTTGGCAGTGCCGGTCAGCGTTGTTCTGCACTACGAGTGTTGTATGTTCAGGATGACATTGCCGATCGGGTGATTGATTTATTGCAGGGTGCCATGAAAGAGCTGTCCATCGGTGATCCCAGCCTGCACTCAACGGATCTGGGTCCGGTTATTGATCTGCAGGCGCAGTCTGGTTTGCTGGCTCATGTTGAGCGAATGAAAAAGGAAGCCATTCTTCTGGCGGAATGTGAACTGCCCACAGAAGCGTCAGAAGGGCACTTTGTGGCACCGGTGGCGTTTGAAATAGAGCACATCAATCAGCTGGAGAAAGAACATTTTGGCCCAATTCTCCACGTTATCCGATACAGGGCAGCCGATCTGGACGCTGTGATTCAGCAGATTAATGAAACAGGTTTCGGACTGACCCTGGGAATCCACAGCCGAAATGAGCTGACCTGTGATCAGATTCAGGAAAAGGTAAAGGTTGGTAACGCTTATGTGAACCGTAACCAGATAGGTGCCGTAGTGGGCGTGCAACCATTCGGAGGTCAGGGGCTTTCAGGCACCGGACCTAAGGCAGGTGGTCCCCACTACCTGATTCGATTTGCCACAGAACGCACGTTAACGGTAAATACCACTGCTGTAGGAGGCAATGCTACGTTATTGTCATTAGGAAGTGGGCACTGATGTTCTGAATCATTCGTTCTAGTTAATGAAAAGGCCGTTCCGGTTAACTTCCGGCAACGGCTTTTTTTATGACGCGCGAAGATGACATAAGCCACCGTGATAATTGGAAACAAATGATCATACCCCTGGTGATGATGATTTATTCGTAATAAAAATTGGGGAAAAGAATGACTGCACATTCAGGTGCCATTATTGGTACCTTTATTGTCTATTTGACAATGATGCTATTGATCGGCTTTTGGGCATGGAAACGTACGGCGGATTCAGCCGACTATTTTCTGGGTGGAAGAACCCTTGGACCCTGGCCTGCGGCGCTCAGTGCCGGAGCCTCTGATATGAGTGGCTGGCTGTTACTCGGCTTGCCCGGATATGCCTTTGCGTCTGGCTTTGAAGCCTTCTGGCTGGCTGGCGGACTATTAATCGGCACCTGGCTGAACTGGTTGTTTATGGCCCGGCGCTTAAGAGTGTACAGCGCAACGGCAGGCAACGCCCTGACGTTACCGGAATTTTTCACCAATCGCTTCCGTGATAAATCCGGGCTGCTCCAGATTGTTTCGGCCTTTTTCATACTGTTGTTTTTCCTGTTTTACACCAGTTCAGGGCTGGTGGCGGGTGGAAAACTTTTTGAAACGGTGTTTGGGCTTGATTACACCTGGGCTGTAATAATCGGAACGCTGTGCATAGTGTCCTATACATTATTTGGTGGCTTTCTGGCGGTGTCCTGGACGGATATGGTTCAGGGGCTGTTGATGGCTGCGGCACTATTGATAGTGCCTGTTATTGCTTTGCAAAGTGGCAACCCAGACTTATCCCTGGTTCAGCAACTTGAGTTGAGTAATCCGGAATTAATCAATCCCATGACCAATGCCAAAGGTGAAGCGCTGGGCTGGGTAGCCATAGTGTCGCTGTGTGCATGGGGACTGGGGTATTTTGGTCAGCCGCATATTCTGGCGCGTTTTGCCGGTATCCGTTCTGCCGAGGATGTGCCTTTAGCCCGCAGAATAGCTGTTACCTGGACTGGAATATCCATGGTCGGCGCTGTTCTGGTTGGTCTGGTTGGTCTCTTGATTAAAATCGCAACGAACGCAATATTCGTTGTTATGATTAAGGCTCAAGCTGCCCTTGTTAAACCTTTAAGAAAGACGTTCCTCGCACCGTTGATGTCACGATCAATGGTGAACCCGTCACCTTTTAAGATCTTTGTCGAACCCAGCCGATCATTAAGGGTGCCATCCCACGTTCGGGTTTTTGATGTGTACGCTTCATTGCAATCAACAACGTGCTTCCCGTACTTTTTGGCGTACCACTTTAGACGTAATTTAAAGCCGTAATGATTGAGATCTAGCATCTGACGGCAAGTATTCCGGCGAATTGTGCGAACTTTTTTGCCCTTCCTTGTAACCATTCCTCTGGTTTCAAACGTCGGCAAAAAGATCACGTCATAACGGGAAACCAGATCGAATGCCAGACGATTATGCAAATCCAGAATGATGTCATCCTTTTTGCATTTCAGACGGTTGATTTTACGGCCAAAATAAACAATGCGATCCTGCGCCCACTGAGGCATATCAACGAACTTCACGCCTTTTTGCCTATTAAGGATTTTTTGTTTTTGGCCAATCAGAGTGTCTACTTGCGTCATTAATGGAAACAGCTTTTCTTTGGCAAGGTTGTCACCAACAATCAAGGCATCCTTGTCGCTGTAGCAGGTCGCAAAGGTTCTTAGTCCGGGATCAATGCCAACACAATCCACTTCACCTTGGATTTCGGTATTAAGTTCGATGTGTTGTTGAACCTGAATAAACCAGCGACCTTTGTCACAGGTTATAACGCATGATTTGCCAATGGCTTCTCTTGGTACATTTTCAGTTAAGTGGATGTTTCCCAGTGCATTGACGCAAGGGTTCAGCCCCTTCGGTAGCCGGTCAATAGAGAACGAATGCCTGCTCCCTTTCCGGCTTTTAAAGCCTATTTCAGCAAACCCTTCTTTAGCGCCTTTTAGTTTTTTGTTCTTGCTGCAAACAGCCTTAAAGGTGGTCGCCGCCGCCAATGTGCCATTGTCAGAAATCAGAGAGTTGTAGGCTCGCCCACTGTTCTTTTGCTCCTGTTCAACCTGGATCTTGATCGACGGACGCATGTTGATGAATTTGCCATTTTCATCTTTGTATTTATCGTTACGGAATCGATCGACAGCCAGATTGTACGAGCGCCGGTAAAGAGCAAGTGCATCCCGATAGGCCGATTCATTTTCAGGATAAAACCTGATCTTTTTTTGACGCTATTATTTTTTGCGCCTTTCAGCGGAGCGTTTTCCGTAGTGGCTATTGCAGAACGAGGTAATGAAACCGATAAGCTCTGAGGTATTAAAGGCTTCACTGGAATCATTCGAGTCATCCAGAACCTCGATGTGTCCTCCCGATAATTCAATAAGCCACTTGATGAGTTCAAATCCTGATTTGTGCGAGTAACGGTCTCTGTTGTGGCTAATTATTCAGCACACATGGGTTGGAAAATAAGCACTACACTGCCTGTACTTCTCAGAAATTCAGTTTTTAAAGCTAGTCCTTTTCGAATATGCAACAGGATTGGTGTTTGTCAAATGAGCAACGTCACTGATAAATTGATGCGTTCAGGATACCTGATCGAGCAAGAGTCGGTCTTTTGCGGCATCCACATGCATGGATTTCTGTTTTCCTGAGCTAGCTCTTGCCGATAGCAGAATGGTTTGCATTCCTTTGCTGGTTGAAGTTGAATATGCGGTAGTGCCCACCGCTCGTTTGCATTATTTTATGCGTCAGGATGACCGCTTTCGATCAAGAATCGCCTTATGCGTATCAATGCTGGATGTTACTGCCTTCAATTCCTGAGCAAGCTTGGTTGCATGGACACCTAATTGGTTGTGGACACCTAATTGGTTGATGGACACCTAATGCGGTTGTGGACACCTAATTGGTTGTGGACACCTAATTGGTATCGTAATGACACGCTAATTGGATCTGTGGACACCTAATTGGTCTGTGATGTTACACCTTCAATTGGTTGTGGACACCTAATTGGTTGTGGACACCTAATTGGTTGTGGACACCTAATTGGTTGTGGACACCTAATTGGTTGTGGACACCCACAAAATAAACGCCTTCGGTTATCTATCTCAGATAATAGAGTAGTATACGATGTTACGTTTGTTGTATTTTTATTTAACTGCTCTATCTTAAAGATCAGAATATTTCACTGGGGGATGGTGAAACGATTTTCATGGTGATGGTGAATGCCATGTTTCATCCCCTGCTGGCGGGTATTCTTTTAGCGGCGATTCTGGCGGCAATAATGAGTACGGCTGATTCCCAGTTGCTGGTTTCTTCGTCTGCCCTGGCGGAAGATTTCTATAAAGCGGTGCTGCGCAAGGATGCATCATCCGCTGAGGTTCTATTGGTAGGCCGGATTGCGGTGATACTGATTTCTCTGGTGGCGCTGGCGCTGGCTATGTCACCGGATAGTTCTGTACTTGGACTGGTCTCCTATGCCTGGGCCGGCTTTGGTGCTGCTTTTGGTCCTCCACTGCTGCTGAGTCTGTTCTGGAAGCGGATGAATCGTAATGGTGCACTGGCAGGGATGATTGTTGGTGGTGTCACCGTTGTTGCCTGGAAGCAGGTAACCGGCGGAATTTTTGATCTTTATGAAATTTTTGATCTTTATGAGATAGTGCCGGGCATTCTTTTCTCCGTGATCGCGGTTGTTGGAGTAAGCTGGCTAACCGAAGAGCCAGTGAATGAGATTACTGATGAGTTTAATGAAGTAATGAAGGTTCTGGGTTAAAACCTATACCCATCGGGTGAGTTTCTGGCTCATCAGATGGGTAAGCAGGCTAAAGTATTTCGTTCAATCTGGTGCCGACGAGAGGAGTTGAACCTCCAACCTTCGCATTACGAATGCGCTGCACTACCAGTTGTGCTACGTCGGCTCAGTTTCAATTACAGCAAGTTTGTTGCGTGTTTTCAGTTTAAAGCCTGCTATTAACTTTTTTAATAGAGCTTCTTTTACTAGAACTTCTTCTAATGGTACTTCTGTTTTTCATGGCGCTGTAAATCTTTTTCCTTATTCTTCTTTATTCTTCCATATAAAAGTTCTGCCAGGTATCTCTCGGGTAAAAATTCTATCGGATACTGTTTGATCATAATAATAATCTAAAAATTATTGCTTAGTCTAAATCGTCGCAACCATCTTATAAAACTGATCTAGTATATAAACTCACATTCATGCTTGCCAATAAATTCAACTCAAATTTTGGCATGCAGCACCGGATCGTGAATAGAAATAGTTAATACAACACAACAAAAATATCAGACTTTTGATTATTTACCCCTTGAACCATTGTTCAGGTTTTGGGAAGAGGAACCCGTTATGAAAAAGCTGTCTATCAGGTATGGTCTGCTGATTTCGTTTACATCAATGACATTCATGGCATTCACGGCTGTTTCAACGCTGTCCGTTGGAGTTTCATGGGCTGATGCCACAAACTCGACTGAAACTCCGGAACCGGAGGGTTCAACACCAGGGCTGGTAAACATAGAGCCAGAGTTTTAACTCTGACCATTTCGAGTTTCGCGGCATTGGTCAGTCCATGTCTGAATATGATAAACGCCGTGTTTTGCTGGCGCCGAATTATCATGGGGATATAGGTGCGCTCTGTGTCGTGAGTAATTACGAAAATGGCAATAATATTCCCTCCTCCGTTGATGATTATTTTACCGGGTGGCGTCAGTTCCAATCACGGAATAACGGTATTAGATGGGCGCCCAGATACTATCATATTGCTGTAACAAGCCTGGATTACTACCGCTATTCCAATACACGTCAGCATATTCATGATGTTCAACCGGATGGTGAAGTTGGCTGCATAAGTGGCAGGGCGCTGGAAGGCCAATTCGGAGTGCCTGCTTTCTATAGTGCCCAGAGGCTGGAGCGGAATAGCTGGGATGACAGTCAGTATCTGCTCGGCGCAGAAGAGAAACAGTTTGTCTGGAAGAACTATCCGAAAGATGAAATGCCCTACTGGCCAGGTGAAGATGATCGACTGGCCTTTTCTGATCAGGAGGCCGGTAGTTCCGGAAATTCTGGAGCAAGAAATATATTCCTGTGCCAGGCCCGGGGCTGGAAAAATGGCTACCCCTCTATTACCCGTAACCGCATAACAGCAACCAGTGATCAGTGGTATGAACAACGATATCCTTTTATGAAAGACGATCATAGTCGTTCACTGTTTCTGCCAGGGCATTATGTGAATCTGGCTTCGACAACGCCGGAGTGGTTCCCTGACTATGTTAACAGACAGGGAAGGAGCACAGAATCGTGTGAGTATGGAACCAGTCAGGATGATTACAGTGGCCCTGATATGAGTACCCGTAATTTTCTGGTGGAACAGACAGGCACTGATAATGATGAGAGCCAGACACTAAACTTCCTGGGGAAACTGTCTCCTTCACTGGATGACGAGGTGGCTGAAAGTACGTTGAATGATCATTGCACTGATTCTGACCTTCAGATTGGATGGCAGGAAGTTAATACAGAGTCTTTTAACGGTTTTACGAATATTCTTACTGTAATGAACCGGCAGCAATTATGCCTGCCTCTGGATAATCCTTTTACACCTTTCAAGCATGGCTTCAGTCTGGGTCAGGAAGTTCCGGAAAATTACAAAGGGTTGGAAAGTTATCAGGGCGGCTGTACCTACGCCAATTACTTTGGCGTACCCCATACCACTCGATTTTATAAGAGAATAAGTTGGCAAGAAAAAGGGCTGGAATGGCAATCAAACAGTCAGTTACTGGTCAATAAGAAAGATGGCATTCCGGTCAGTATCCAGGGCGGTGTTAAAGCGGAGTGTGATTATACCGGATTGCCTCTATACCCGTGTCGGTTTGAGAATGACGGCCAGATGATTATAGGGAAAACCGGCGATGGTGTAAGATGCTCCGCCGTGGATTTTGTCAGTTTCCTGGATTACTACGCCAGAAATACGAAGGCAATGGGCACTGTGTCATCTGATGATTTTGAGGTACTTGTCCGGGCCAGTGAGACTTCTTATGTGGATTCCAATGTGGATTCCAATGTGGATTCCAATGTGGATTCCAATGTGGATTCCAATGTGGATTCTTCAGAACTAAAACTGAACAGTGCCGGTTCAAAACACGGACTGACTGTGTGGCAGGTAGCGCTATTTGTAAGTGCTGGATTGGCTGTAAATCAGATTCGTTAATCCGAAAACCGGTTGGAATCCGTTGACTGCAGCGTCAATATTCTCGCAAGGGACATGCTGACCAGGAGCATGCACAAATACTTGCTCAAATATTTGCTCCAAAACTAGAAGGTTCAGGCAGGCATTCAGCAATCCTGAACCTTCAGAGGTAACAGAAATAAGATTAATCCTGAGTGACTCTGTTAACCTCTTCCAGACTGGTCACGCCCTGAAGTGCTTTTTGCAAACCTGAGGCCCGAAGGTTGTTGAATCCTTCTTTTTTTGCTTGTGCAGCAATATCCAGTGAGTTGCCTTCTTCCATAATAATCTGCTGCATACCCGGGGTTATGCCAACCACTTCATAAATCCCCACCCGGCCTTTATAGCCTTTATTACACTGGTCACAGCCTTTTGGTCCAAAGATGACAGCGTCCTGAGCCTGAGCCTGTGAAAACCCTTCTTCTAATAGTGTCTCTATGGGAATATCCTGCTCGGTTTTGCAGTTGGCGCAAAGGCGACGAGCCAGCCGCTGGGCGATAATCAGGCTCACGGAGGTGGCAATGTTAAAGGAAGGAACCCCCATATTCTGCAAACGGGTGAGCGTTTCAGCAGCACTATTGGTGTGCAGGGTCGACATGACCATATGGCCGGTTTGTGCCGCTTTAATGGCTATATTGGCCGTTTCCAGATCCCGGATCTCGCCCACCATGATAATATCAGGATCCTGGCGTAGAAAGGCCCTGAGCGCCTGGCCGAAGTCCATGCCCTGTTTTGGATTGACGTTTACCTGGTTGATGCCTTCCAGGTTAATTTCTACAGGATCTTCCGCTGTTGAAATATTTCGCTCAGCCGTATTCAGGATGTTCAAGCCGGTATAAAGGGAAACGGTTTTACCGGAACCCGTGGGCCCGGTCACCAGAATCATGCCCTGGGGTTGATGCAGGGCATCCATGTACATGTCTTTCTGGATTTCTTCGTAACCCAGGGCGTCGATACCCATTTTGGCACTGGAAGGATCGAGAATACGCAATACAATCTTTTCACCCCAGAGGGTGGGCAGCGTATTTACCCGGAAATCAATGGCCTTGTTTTTGGACAGCTTCATTTTAATCCGGCCATCCTGAGGCTTGCGGCGCTCGGAGATATCCATGGCCGACATTATCTTCAGGCGGGAAGCGATTCGGGGCGCCAGAGAATGCGGCGGACGGGAAGCTTCATGAAGCACACCATCAGTACGGAAGCGAACCCGGTAGGTTTTTTCGTAGGGTTCAAAGTGTAAATCGGAAGAGCCACTTTTGATGGCTGACAGCAGCATTTTATTAACAAACTTGACCACGGGTGCATCATCCTGGCCAGTGCCGCCCTCGTCTTCATCGGCGGGGTCTTCTGCTGCCCCGACATCAATATCTTCCAGGTTGCCGAATTCATCATCATCCAACCCATCCAGGGCCGAGCCTGAATCGTCCAGAGCGTTGTCGATAAACCGTTCAAGCTTGTCGTACTCCACCAGTACGGTTTCGATACTCAAGCCGGTAGTGAAACGAATCTCATCGGGACCTTCATGAAGTGCCGGGTCGGTAATGGCCAGAAAAAGTTTGGTGCCGCGTTTCAGAATGGGGATGATATGGTGTTTGCGAATCAGCTTTTCAGGCACCAGATCTTTTGGAGCGCTCTCGGGGTCCAGGGCACTGATATCCATCACGGGCAGACCAAATTCTTCGGCAATGACCAGGGCAATATCACTGGAAGCCACCAGTTTTTCTTCAACCAGATACCGGGATAAAGACTTGCGCGCCTTGAGTGCCTGCAGCTCTGCCGCATGAATGGCGTCCTCGTCCAGCAGCTGATCCGCCAGTATGCGAGCGGCCAGCCCTGCCAGTGGTTTATTTGCCATACCGTTATCTTGTCCGTATCAATAAGCGATCTGGCGGATACCAGGCCGGTGCCTTCATGGATTGCTGCCGGAAAGGGTGTCAGAAGATCGGGCCATGGCAGCAACTCACTGGCTTCTAGTTACTATATCAGCAAGATTGGATCAGAGTTAAGGGGAGTACCTGTGATAGTTGTTGATTTTTAATGGTTTTCAAGCCTACTGGCAGCCATGACTGGAAAGTGTTACTCACCTCGAACATTGAAATGTCTAGAGTGTCCGAAATAGTGGCACTTTTATAATTCAGTGAGGGGGCTAATTCATTGGGGAGATAATCCAGTAGGGCTTTTTAGATTAAAGGCAGAGGTATAACAAAGAAGACGCATTATGGCGCATTATGGCCATTATCCATTATCCAAAGAAGAGTCGTATGAACCTGGTCAGAGGATGACCTTCTGTGTTCAAAATAACCTGTTTCTCTGTCGACGCATTAACCCGGATAAAAGCAGTTTGAGTGAAATCCGAACAGGTATTTTAGAAAAACCATCGAAGATAATGCAAAACTGTGAATCAGTTCACAAAATCTTGAGTGGCAGAGTTTGACATGCTACTGTTGATTCGAATGTAAAGATCATTGTATAAAGTATACATTCACGACTAAGCGTCAATGGTAGTTTAAAAATAACGTTCGGATTTGCTTTAGGGTGTCATAAAACACACCACTATCGTAGGTTGGTGCAGAACGAAGTGAAGCCCAACATTGGCGGCAGCACGTGCTGACAGAATTGTTGAGCTTCGTTCCTCAGCCCAACCTACGCTAAGAAGTCGATCTGTACGATGAAAATACGACACTTATCGTCCTGATTGGCTTTAGGGTGTCATAAAACACACCACTATCGTAGGTTGGTGCAGAACGAAGTGAAGCCCAACATTGGCAGCAGAACGTGCTGACAGAATTGTTGGGCTTCGTCCCTCAGCCCAACCTACGTTAAGAAGTCGATCTGTACGATGAAAATACGACACTTATCGTCCTGATTGGCTTTAGGGTGTCATAAAACACACCACTATCGTAGGTTGGTGCAGAACGAAGTGAAGCCCAACATTGGCAGCAGAACGTGCTGACAGAATTGTTGGGCTTCGTCCCTCAGCCCAACCTACGCTAAGAAGTCGATCTGTACGATGAAAATACGAAAAATAACGTCCTGATTGGCTTTAGGGTGTCATAAAACACACCACTATCGTAGGTTGGTGCAGAACGAAGTGAAGCCCAACATTGGCAGCAGAACGTGCTGACAGAATTGTTGGGCTTCGTCCCTCAGCCCAACCTACGCTAAGAAGTCGATCTGTACGATGAAAATACGAAAAATATCGTCCTGATTGGCTTCAGGGTGTCATAAAACACACCACTATCGTAGGTTGGTGCAGAACGAAGTGAAGCCCAACATTGGCAGCAGAACGTGCTGACAAAATTGTTGGGCTTCGTCCCTCAGCCCAACCTACGCTAAGAAGTCGATCTGTACGATGAAAATACGACACTTATCGTCCTGATTGGCTTTAGGGTGTCATAAAACACACTTTAGGGTGTCACACACCACTATCGTAGGTTGGTGCAGAACGAAGTGAAGCCCAACATAGGCAGCAGAACGTGCTGACAGAATTGTTGGGCTTCGTCCCTCAGCCCAACCTACGCTAAGAAGTCGATCTGTACGATGAAAATACGACACTTATTTTGAGACGATTACTAAGGAGAGGGATACATGATAACCAACCGTTTTCCTCGTACTGGCCATCGACGAACAAGTGATTAATATTATATACTCGTCGTCGTGTAAGTATTGCGTATTAGTTAAACCGATGTATGGTCAGGCTTTTGTAAAGGTGTAAAGTGTAAGGTGTAAAGCGTGGATTGAGAAGATACTTTGCTTGCCAGCAGGTCTTCTATGGGTATTTAACGTTACTTTTCAGTGCGCTCTTTTTCAGCACTCTTTTCAGTACGGCCCTACTACAAGGTACTGTTCGAAGCTGAGAAGAGAACGAACGGAAAGAACAAGTACCCATAGAAGAGCTGCCAGGAAGGCTCTCTAACTGCGCAGTTAGCTTGCTAACATTTTCCGAAAGGATTGGATTAAAACGATAATAATTTGGAGTTCCAATAATGGCTCAAGTAAAAAATAACCAGGGCGGTTTCACCCTGATCGAACTGATGATTGTGGTAGCAATTATCGGTATTTTGGCGGCTGTGGCTGTGCCTCAGTATCAAAACTATGTAGCACCGGGCTCAGGCTTCTGAAGCAGTTAGTTTGCTCGGTGCTGCGAAAACACCGGTTGCAGAATTTGTAATGTTGAATGGAGCTTTTCCAAATACAGCAGCCTTGAATGGTTTGCAAATTACAGATAACAGTGCTGGCTGGTATTACAAAAGCGGAATCTACAGTTGCAAACAATTACAGTTAGTGGCGGCACTTCTTTGGTAGCTTTGTTGGCTTCTGCCGGGATTAATAGTGGGCTGCAAGGGGCGACTATTACTATGGAGTATGATTCAGCCTCAACTGGTGCTTGGTCTTGTGACTCTAGTGCTGCAGACTCTTTAGTGCCAGCGGAATGTAGGTAGTATTTGATGTTTATGGTAGCTCTTTTTAATTAGAGCTACCGCTTTAGAGTTGTAAAATGAAAATAAAATTTGACCAGTCTATATCTAGCGATTTTTTTTTATTAGCAACTTCATTTTTTCTATTATTACTACAGTTTTTCATTATGTTGGTTTGAATCCACTATTTTGCTATTCCAATTGTATTTTATTAATATTTTCTAATCTGTATCAAGTTAGTTGTATCTGATGTAATAGAAATTGATTTTTTAAGTAGTATTGCGTTTGTACCTTATCTTGATAATATTTTCAAACCCGAAGCCTTGCACAGTATTGGCGATTATCAGTTGTCAATAGATGTATCTATGTGGGTAATTAGTTTTCCAGTTGTTTTTATTCGATAGACGCATTTTAAAAATGTTTTAAATGATAGATTCTTGGCATGGGGTATTGTATTCACTGGTTTTGGTTCTGATATATACTGCTTTTTTAGGAGTGGCCGAATATCTTGTTACCTTCTCCAGGGTTGATGCTCAAATGCTTGATGCAGAACGTGTATGCTGCATCAATGTATACTGGCAGTTTTTTACTAATGCTTTGTTTTTCCTCTGTTGAAAATTCAGCTGCTAAAAATAATAGAAAAATATCTGTTTTATATTGGATAATGCAGTTTGCTGTTTTGTTTGCATTGTTTTCGTCAGCTCTCCAGATCTGGTATTGCAACGGTATGGCTTAATGTTAGCGGTATCAGGTCTTTTTATATTGTATCGAAGCTTAAAATATTCTTTAAAAATGCTCCTATGTTATTTTTTGCTACTGGTGTTTTTGTTTATATATTGGTTAAACAGCTTGCCAGATGTTATGGGCTATGAATCATTCGCCAGAGATATGTCCGATATCACAAGTATTGGGAAAAGGCTTGAACAATATGGCAGGCAAGCTGGGAATTGTTTGTTGTCATCACCGTTTTCGGGCAGTTGGTTTGGGTAGTTGTTCTATTACTATATCCCAATATAAGAACAGAGTATTATACCAGTGGGGATTTAGTTCATAATGACTATCTTCAGTTGGCTCTGGAAGGTGGCATACTATTACTAATACCAATTCTGGTGGCTGTAGTTATTCATTTATATGCTCTTTCTAAACTGTTATTTGATCAGAGAGTACTTGGAGATCACTTAATAAAGAAAATAAACTTGAGCTAGGAAGTATACTGATAATTAATTTGGCTGGGTTTTACTCATGCTTTTTTTAATTTCATTATATATGGTATTGCCGTTTTCTTTGTTGCGATTAGGTTTTTTCTCAGCAAGAGCATATTGTCTATGGTCTTTCTGCGTCAGTGAAAAAAAGTTATCTCTTTAGATCTTCGATTATTTTTAAAATAGTTGTAGGTTTCCTTGTTTTTTTGGTATCGTCAATAAATTATTTTCTTGTTTTTTCAACAAAAGTTTTAGAGAAAGAAAAGGGTGTCTAGTGACTGGGTTTATAATAATTATTACCTTGTTAAAGTGGTTAGAAATTTTTTGATGTTAATAATATGTGGCTGTTGATAAATAAAGATCTTGAGAGGTTGAAAGCAGATTGTTTAAAAACCCAATTGAACCTGCTGAGAAAAAGTATGTTGAATCTTGATTCGGTATATATTGGAGTGTTAGTGAGAAGTATTGAGAGTGCTCCGTTTAATCCTTCTCAGTTATGTTTTGAAGGGGCAGCTTCATGAAGAAATATTTGAAGCGGAGTTTGATCAACAGTCCGATTTTTCACGTGCCAAAGAATTTTATAGCAGAATGTCAGCCCTGCGTGTGAATCCAGGATATTTTCCAGCGGTATATTTATTTGGCTGAATATTTTATGAATAAATGGTATAGATCGATTCAGCCTTACAGACGTTGCAATGTGCTATTCGTTGGCTCAATGACAGGAAATTCAAATGATTCCGGTATCTTACCTAAAACGACTGACAGAAGTAGCGTACCATTCAAGATATAAAGGATCTAGGTCTTGAGTATAATGATTTTTGACCTAATCTCACAACTCAGGGTAAAGATGTAATCCGGTAAACAATAAAACAGTTTACCGGTAGATGTCAAGAATATAAAAGAAGAATATAAAGGACAGCCAGAAATATTTTTGTTAGAAGCGCCGGATTCGTTCCAGCGTTTTAAAAAAAAAGATAAATAAAAAATATAAAGGACAGCCAGAAATATTTTTGACCTTTCTCACAACTCATCTACTTTTAATCCGGTAACAATAAAACAGAACCGGAACGTTAATGACCACAGCACGGAAAAACCTGATCGATCCTGCCAGTACGCCTTATTATCACTGCATGGCTCGCTGTGTTCGTCGTGCATTTCTTTGTGGTAAAGATGATTTCAGCGGCAAAAATTACGAGCATCGCAGGCAGTGGGTGGTGGATCGTTTGAAAATGCTATCTGGCGTATTTGCCATTGAAATTTGTTCTTATGCGGTTATGTCTAATCATTATCATGTGGTGTTGTTTATCAACCGGGAGGCGGGTGAGGGTTGGGATACAAAGGCTGTATTAGAACGCTGGACATCGCTGTTTAACGGGCCATTTCTGGTGCAACGATTTCTTGCTGGAGCCGCTCTAAGCAAGGTGGAATTGCAGCGTGTAGAAGAATATGGTGCAGAATACCGACGTCGTTTACTGGATATCAGCTGGTTCATGAGATGTTTGAATGAACATCTGGCCAGGGAAGCCAATAAAGAAGACCACTGCAAAGGTCGGTTCTGGGAAGGCCGTTACAAGAGCCAGGCATTATTGGATGAGGCGGCATTATTGACCTGTATGGCTTATGTTGACCTGAACCCGATTCGGGCAAAATTGGCAAAAACACCGGAAGCTTCTGACTATACCTCGGTAAAAGAGCGTGCTTTGAGAGTAAAAGATCCGTCGCATAAAAAGCCTTTATCTCACCTGAAACCACTGAAGTCCCAAGGGCAAAACCCTGACACGGCGATTCCCTTTACTCTGAGCAGTTACCTGGAGTTGGTTGACTGGTCTGGACGTCTTGTTCGCAAGAATAAACGAGGCCGTATACCTGACAATGCGCCACCCATTTTGGAACGTCTGAATATTGATCCGGATGAATGGCTGAAAACAATGCAATGGAACAATCGTTTCCGTCGGGCTGTGGGTAAGTTGGCTGCACTGAAAGTTTATGCTGAACAGGTGGGAAGGCAATGGGTTCATGGTATGGGAAGCAGTGATTGTCTTTATACAAAATAAAAAATCAATACCCGTTGGATTTCAAGGTGAGGCTAGGCGTCAACCGAGCGAGGCCCTGTGAGCCTACTATAAGTAGTAGGTGACCGGGGTGAGAGAGGGCAGACAACAACGCATCATATTCAAAGGCGATGGGTATAGTGAGACAGATATATATTAATTAACCTACTATAGCTTTTTCTAATGTTCCTCTGCCTGTGGATTGTCATTCTTTTGTTGGCTGCTTATATCCTTCTTATAGTTTTTACTAAATTTCAAACCCCTTTGGACTGAATTTTTTAATGGGATCATTCATTATCACAAATTTATGGGTGTCTTGAATTTTTCTCTGAATTTTTCCTTTCGATTATCACAAATGTATGGGTGTCCTGAATTTTGTCACTGAATTTTTCCTTTCGATTATCACAAATGTATGGGTGTCCTGAATTTTTCAAATGTATGGGTGTCCTGAATTTTTGTGCGTTCTTCCGCACCACCCGCCGTCATTCCGTGTGGGACCACGGAATCCACGACACAGGGAAAGTAATCTTCAAGATAGGTATTCGCTGGTTGTTTCGGATGGGTCCCGGCTTTGGCAACCTGCGTCGCTCTAACACCTCCATCCATGGAGTCGGACCCCGGAATGACGAAATCTGAGCCCAATCCAAGCAACAATAAAATAACAGGCTTCCTCAAAAAACCAGACTATGCTGCCTCTTAGTTATTACTCATTCTAACAATATCAATCAGACACCAAGGCCGTACCATGAATCAGGAAGCTCGTATTACCCAGTTGGAGCAGAGAATGGACCGACAGGATGAGCATATTAGGCACTGGGATGGATTGCTGAAGGGAATGGAAGGTACGCTTTGTCTGATATTGCAGGAGCAGACCCGTTTCCGCAAAGAAACCGACAGCCGCTTCGAGGGTATTGAGTCGGATATCGCTCAACTAAAAAAAGGCCAGGAAAAAATAGAAGACATTTTGCTTACTCTTGTTAATAAACTGTCGTAGTGATAATAAACTGTCGTAGATTTCAGGATTATTCTCTGGCGAGCAGCCACCGAGCAGCAATAATATTACCCGCTGTCATTCTGTGCGGGACCACGAAAGCCCATAAGCCCAATCCAAAAACAATAAAATAACAGGCTTCCTCAAAAACCAGACTAAGCTGCCTGTGAGTTAGTAATCATTCTTACAATATCAACCAGAAACCAAGGGCATACCATGAATCAGGAAGCCCGTATTACCCGGCTGGAGCAGAGAATGGATCGACTGGAAGAGATCACCGGGCACTGGGACGGATTGCTGAAGGGAATGGAAAGTACACTCAGTCTGATACTGCAGGAACAGACCCGTTTCCGCAAGGAAACCAATAGCCACTTTGAGCGAATAGAGGCGGATATCAGAGCGCTGAAAACTGGACAGAATGAACTGCAGAACGGACAGAATGAACTGCAGAACGGACAGAATGAACTGCAAAAAGGACTGTATGAACTGCAGAAAGGGCAAACAAAATAAAAGAAACCTTACTGATTCTTGTAAGCAAACTGTCGTAGGTTTTCTGAACTCTATTTTTTCCAGCGCACTTCTTCAACGCATTTGTTTCCAGTCAACCAATCAGCGCTGATGTTCCCGCCGTCATTCCGCACCACCCGCCGTCATTCCGTGTGGGACCACGGAATCCATGATGCAGGGAAAGCAATCTTCAGGTTTGGGATTCTCTGGCAAGTTAGGATAGATTCAGGATCGAATATGGAATGACGGCGGTTGAGTTCAGAGTGCCACCCTCGCCATCATTCCGTACAGAACCACGAAATCCACAACGCAGGGAAAGCAATTTCAAGATCATAAGACGGAATCGGAAGTCTATTAGGGCATAGAGCAATCTTTCGATTCTATGCAGTTAATTCTCTGCTAGCCTGAACCACTCAGATATCAGTGGAACAGGAATAAGGTGTATGTCATTGGAGCAGCGGGTCAGTGTTCTTGAACATCAGTATGATGATATAAGAAAAATAGTGGGGCTGACCCATGAAACCGTCAACCTGTTAATGAATGAGCAACTGGCTTTCAGTGAATTGGTTGAGCAGCGCTTTATTCAGCAGGATAAACGCTTTATTCAGCAGGATCAAAGATTTGACCGGCTAGAACAGCGTTTCGATCAGCAGGATAAACGCTTTGGCCGGCTAGAGCAGCGAATGGATAAGCTGGAGCAGCGTTTTGACCAGTTGGAGCAGCGTTTTGACCAGTTGGAGCAGCGGTTTGACCAGTTGGAGCAGCGTTTTGACCAGCTGGATCAGCGCTTTGACCGGCTAGAGCAGCGCATGGACAAGGTAGATCAACGCTTTGACCGGCTAGAGCAGCGCATGGATAAGCAGGATCAACGCTTTGACCAGCTGGAGCTATTGCTTCGGCAGTTGCTCACGAAACACTGATAATTGCAGGTATTGGCTGTGTCAGATAATGATCCTGAATTGCCATTAAAGGTTATAAATGGTTATCCCATAAAGCAGGGCGCACGACAGCATTAACAGTAAAACAACAGGTCTTCCCCTGATCAGCCAGGAAGGTATGCGATTAGTTTCTACGATGTAGATGGATGTCAGCATTAGCAGGATGCCTGATATCAGCGCCGCTATTCCCCAGAACTCCCCAATATGTTGAACGGCGTACCAGAATACATTCCAGAAACCCGCCAGAAAAACCATAAATCCCACTGATTTTCTGAATCTGGCAGGTAGCTTTTTAACGGATTTGAAAACAGGCAGCTCTGTAGCCAGTATTAGTCCTGCAATCATGCATCCGGTTACTATGGTGCCCATGGGAAGCATGCGGTTCTCCTTTGATTATTTTTTTGCATTGAAACGGATACATTCTGACTCTCTGCATTCTTTAATCAAGAGTACATAAGAGTTACTCAAGCGTTATTCAAGCCAGCCTCCGGTAGTTTGAAGTACCTGTTGAGGATCATCCACTGGACTGACCCAGACACTCAAAGCCTGTTTGCTTTTCTGTAGCAAGACGGGAATGGCAAGCTGCCAGTTCAGTGAATGCTTGTTCAGTGAATGCTTGTTCAGTGAATAATTGTTCAGTGAATAATTGTTCAGTGTTCCGGATGCCAGTGCAACAAAATCATGCTCAAGTGTTTTTCGTGCGTTCTCTCCACCCTTCACCTGTGTGGATAAATCAGAACCGGTAATCGCCCAGTGCAACAGATAGCCTGATTGTTCATTATTAGAACCCGTTCTTCTGCTGAGAGGCTGGAATGAAATATTGGCCTGACTCTTTTTTAAATAAACCTTGAGTTGACCGGCTGGTGGGGCTTCATAGTTGGGCAGCATTCTATTGCTATTAAAAAATCCGCGCCATTCCTGGCCATTGATAAAAAAGCCGGGTGTGTACACACCTTTTGAGCGCCCGTTTTTTCGATAAGCGTATTGTTTTTCAGTGTGTTCAGGTCTGGCAAAGGCATCCTTCCAGCCCAGATAATCCCAATAACCCACATGCAGTGCCACGGGCACCCATGTTGACCAGAGTTGTGGGTCAGCCTGTAACCGGGATAAAAACTGGTCGGCAGGAGGGCAGCTGGAACATCCCTCAGAAGTGAACAGCTCAATAAGCCGGTTTTGCTGATGACCGGAATCAAATACCTGTTCAATTGCCAATAAATTGAATGAAATAGAACAGACGGAAATAAATAAAACCAGTTGTTTTGTCAGTTGCATTGGAAAACCCTGCCATCGTATATCTCTTTATACGTATTCAGACAGGGTTTGGAGTCAGGCATTTATATAAACTGCATTTATATGAACTGATAGTGTGATATCATTCGTTGCTGAAAACTTCCCTTGTTTCCAGCGTTGGAGAAAAAATACCGGTGTAGGAAAAGATTTCAGTATTGCTGCTGTTTTCATAGGTGACTTCATAGAGCAGGCTGAATGGCAGTTCAAAGTTCTCCAGAATGTTCCGGTAATCAGCGTGCCAGCCAATGAATTGATGTTTCCGATATTCACCCTGCTCGGCATGCAGTAACTGTTTGAAATTATCTTTATTCTTTCCCCAGGTCGTCAGTGTGTGCTCACCTGTACGAATCAGCAGGATTTTTTCCTGTTGCTCTTGTTCTTCTTCTTCTTCTTCTTCTTGTTGTAGAGAGACAGGTACTGAGCTGAAATAGTTATCCACCTGATGTTGATATAAGAATTGAAGGCTGATAGCCGAGGTGATGATGGCGGTAGTGATAATGATCAATAAAAATATGCCTCTGGAAATCCAGGAAACAACACTGTTCTCTATAAGAATAAAGTTTTTAATAGCCATTATATTTCTCCCGAGGGTTATATCGAGTTATCGGGCGATTTTGGGAATTAAATAGACTGTGTGCTTTGTCAATCTCTATCTACTCTTATTTAAAGGGCTGCTGAACTGGGCCGACAACGATGGCAAGACCGAACCTGCAGCAATATCAATAAACGAGGGTAGAGAGATGAAGACAAGGATGTCTGCAATGGTTGGCTTTACGCTGATCGAATTGATGATTGTTGTGGCAATCATCGGTATTCTGGCTGCGGTGGCTATTCCGCAATATCAGAACTACACACGTAATGCGACGATCAATGCTGCAATGACCGAAGCCAATCAATACAAAACGGCGGTCGGCATCTGTGCTCAAACCAATGCAATTCTTGGCTGTATTGCCGGAGCTAATGGTATACCAGCGGTGAGAAATACAGTGACAGGGGTTGCCGCCAGTGGCGTCATTACCATTACCCCGGGTGGTTCCTATGGGGCGTCCACATTAACGTATACTCCTGATGATACAGGTACTATCTGGACGCTGACCTGCACCAGAAATGCTGCGGATACAGCAAATCTGTGTACCAACACTGAAGTAACCGGACATCCGGATTTCTAGTCTGTAGGCCAACAGTTCAGGAAAATGTGTTTATCGCTAAAAATACCGGCATTGGCCGGTATTTTTTTACCTTGAAATAATATGACTTAGGAATAGTCTCGAAATAAGTTTCATATTTTCATCGTACATATCGACTTGTTAGCGTAGGTTGGGCAGAGGGACGAAGCCCAACAATTCTATCAGCACGTTCTGCTGCCAATGTTGGGCTTCACTTCGTTCTGCACCAACCTACAATAGTCTCGAAATAAGTTTCATTTTTTCATCGTACAGATCGACTTGCAAACGTAGGTTGGGCTGAGGGACGAAGCCCAACAATTCTGTCAGCACGCTCTGCTGCCAATGTTGGGCTTCACTTCGTTCTGCACCAACCTACGATAGTGGTGTGTTTTATGACACCCTAAAGCAAATCAGACGTAGTTTTTAGACTACTCCTTACTCGAACAACTCAATGATTTGTTTTACCTCAGGTGCCTGAAGGTATTTTCTGAGGTTTTTAATGGTCTGCGTGGCCATTTTCCCCGAAGCCATTGTTTCCGAAGCCATTGTTTCCGAAGCCAATAAGTGTGAATCAGAAGCGTTTCTCAATTCGGCCCAGTTTCTGAAGTGTCCAGACAGCTTTCGGGCTTTGCTTTTACCGATACCAGGCAGGGACAATGCCATAAGCTGTTGCTGAAAAGGTATTTTCTGAAGTGATTGCAGTGCAAGAAGATATTGACGGGTCTGTGTTTCGGACATGCCCGCCTGAAGTAGCTCTTTCTCATGAAGAACGAGAATTCTGGACAGGTTGTGAATCACACCATTTTGTATCAGCCGCTGAATTATGTGCTTGTCCAGTTCTGGTAAATTCAAACCTTTTCGGCCAGTGAGCCTGACCAGACGGGCAGTTAACTGCTGTTCGCATGCCTGACTGTAGCTCAGGCATGAGAAGGCGTTGTATTGGTTCTGATCAGGAAAAACCGGCTGTTTTCGGTTTGTAGCTCTGATTAGAAGCCGATGAAATACGGGTGTTGCGGCCCCTTTTAGCTGAATGCTGATCCGATCACCCGTGGCTATATCTTTTTTCTTCAGGTTTTGAATGCTTCCCAGAGAAACACGGCGAATGGTTTCTCCCTGAATATTGACCGGTTCCAGTATTAATACCGGGGTAATCTGTCCGGTACTGCCAATATGGAATTCAATATCAGATACCCGGGTTGCTCCGGACTTTGCGGGAAATTTCCAGGCGATTGACCAGAGTGGAAACTGTTGATTCCAGCCCATCCGGGATCTCAGCGACAGATTGTCTGGCTTGAGAACAATGCCGTCCATTAAAAAAGGGTAGTGGTTGCTGGTGTCAGCGTAGTATTTTCGCCAATGGGTAACCTCTGAAACAGTGCGTACCCTGTGGGTATAATCGGACGCATGTTGAAAACCCAGTGTCTGTAAGGCTGTAATGGTTTGGTTATCTGTTTGATAAGGACTGTTCACCCACCGCCAGGGAAAGAAATCAAGGAACTGGAGATGTTCGGGGTTCGGTTCTTTCTGACGGATTTGTCCGGCGACAAAATGACGGGCACTGGCGTATGCCTGCAAAACGTTCTGATCAATTTTATCCAGCCTGACAAACAGTTCTCCATGAAGTATCACTTCTTCATTAAAATTGATGGTTGGTGGAATCAACGGTATCTCACCAGCCAGAGCGGTTATATCGCTTCCCTGTTTGCCGTTTCCACGGGTACTTACCGATGCCAGCTTGCCGTTCTGATAAAAGAGTTCAATGGCAATACCATCGATTTTTGGTTGTAGCAGTATTGGCCCGTTTTCAATCCTGGAAATAAAGTGTTTGATATCTTCAGCGCTGGCTGCTTTTTTCAAGCTACCCATAAAGCCTTTGTGAGGTGCTATCAATAGTCCTGTTAGCTCAGGTGTGAACTTATCCGGTGACAGAACGAGCGGAAAGCAATCATGAAGTTCTTTCTGCTGTAGAACGAGGGCGTCATATTCTTCGTCAGAGATGATAGGGGCATGCTGGTTATGGTAAAGATCATCATGCTTCTGGATTTCAGTGGCCAGGGCTTTTAAGCGCGAACTGGCCTCTGGCTGTAACCAGTCAGGACACTCACTGGCGAATGCCGTCAGAGAAAACAAGATACAGAAAGCGTAAGAAACAAGTCGTTTTAGCATGGATGCACTCAACTGGCATGAGGTTTTTTATCCATCGGCTTGAAAAGACTATCCGTGATTTATTGAAGTGGAATAATTGTTGCGGCTATGAGCTATAAACAGGAAACAGGAAACAGGAAACAGGAAACAGGAAACAGGAAACAGGAAACAGGAAACAGGAAACAGGAAACAGGAAACAGGAAACAGGAAACAGGAAACAGGCGAATAATTCATTCGCCTGCTTTTGACGGGCTTCTTTCACCCTACTTCATTAGTTTTGATATCCATTCGGATTTTGAGATTGCCAGCGCCAGCCATCTTCAACCATTGCTTCCAGGCCCCGTTCAGCTTTCCAGCCCAGTTCGTTAAAGGCTTTCTGTGGATCAGCATAGCAGGCGGCTATATCACCGGGACGGCGGCCAACGATCTGGTAAGCTACTTTACGGTCTGATGCCTGTTCAAAGGCTGTCACCATCTCGAGAACGCTGTAACCCTTGCCTACTCCCAGGTTCCAGGTGTTCAAGCCACCGTTGTTCCGGAGTTTCTCAATAGCTTTGACATGCCCAATGGACAAATCCACAACATGTATATAATCCCTCACGCCGGTGCCGTCGTGCGTGGCGTAATCATTACCGTAAACACTCAGTTTTTCCAGTTTGCCAATGGCTACCTGGGAAACATAGGGCATCAGGTTGTTGGGAATGTCATTGGGGTCTTCACCAATCAGTCCGGAAGGATGAGCTCCGGCCGGATTGAAGTAGCGCAAGACTGCAATACGCCAACTGTCGTCAGTCTTGAACAGATCGGCCATGATCTCTTCCACCATTAGTTTGGAACGACCATAAGGGTTGGTGGCAGAAGTCGGGAAATCTTCACGGATAGGCAGGCTGGCCGGGTCGCCGTAAACCGTTGCGGAAGAACTGAATACAATGCTTTTGACGTTGGCCTGCTTCATGGCTTCCAATAGAACCAGTGTGCCGTTTACGTTGTTGTTAAAATACTCAAGGGGCTTCTGAACTGATTCACCCACCGCCTTCAGACCGGCAAAATGAATAACGGCTTCAATGGCATGTTCACGAAAGACTTTATCCACCAGTTCTCTGTCACGGATATCGCCTTCGATAAATTCCACGGCCTTACCGGTAATCTGTTGTACCCGGTGGAGTGATTCCTGGCTGCTGTTACAGAGGTTGTCGAGAACCAGAATATTGTAACCGGACTGAAGCAGCTCTACACAGGTGTGAGAGCCAATATAACCAGCACCGCCAGTGACAAGAATCTTCTTCATACAGTTGCTTTCCTTAAGTTTGCAGACATTGTTTAATTCAGAAAGTTGAGCCGTTAAATATCCGGGCAATCCGGGAAAAATAGTACCAGAAATAGTACCAGAAATAGTACCAGCCAAGACTTTTAATACATGCAGCAATACAATCCGTCGGCTGATATTAGATGTTCGATGATCCATAATCATGACTCGGGGTCAGATTCGGAAATGGTATTATACCAGCCTCATGGATAAGTCTACGGACTGGCAGTCTTTGGTCAGGGTGCCGATGGAGATGAAATCCACCCCGGTTTCAGCAATGGCCAGCAGAGTCTGTTGGGTGATGCCGCCAGAGGCTTCCAGTTTGGGTGCCAGACCATCCAGATTCTTATTCAGTGCGACCGTTTCCCGTAGAATTTCCAGGGGAAAGTTGTCGAGCATTATAATATCTGCCCCGGCTTTTCTAGCCAGGCAGAATTCATCTATGGATTCAACTTCAATCTCGACGGGCTTGCCAGGCGCTATGTTGCGCGCTGCGACTACGGCTTCACGGATACCGCCACAGGCGGCGATATGGTTTTCTTTAATCAGAAACGCATCAAACAGGCCTATGCGATGGTTATGACAACCACCAGCTGCCACAGCGTATTTCTGGGCTATTCGCAAACCCGGCAATGTTTTTCGGGTGTCCAGCAATTTAACACCAGTGTTGTTTACTTTCTCGGCGTATTCCCTGCATCGAGTGGCAGTGCCAGACAGTGTTTGCATAAAATTCATGGCCGGACGCTCGCCGGTGAGCAGGCTGCGTGCAGAACCTGTCAGGGTCAGTAATAGCTGATTGGGCTCAACCCTGCCCCCTTCTTCGATGTGCCATTGTATCTGAATGGAAGGGTTCAGTTGTCTGAAAACTTCATCCACCCAGGGACGGCCACAAATAATTGCCGGGTCGCGACAGATAATCCGGGCTTCGGCCTGTTGTTGCTCTGGAATAAGGGCGGCGGTGATATCGCCAGTACCAACATCTTCAGCAATAGCCTGGCGGACATTGGTTTCAATAGTTGATGCTAATACGCTGCTGAGCGCATCGGGTAGTTGTTCTGTAAACT
Organism: Endozoicomonas sp.; assembly: GCA_965208385.1. Classification (GTDB taxonomy): domain Bacteria; phylum Pseudomonadota; class Gammaproteobacteria; order Pseudomonadales; family Endozoicomonadaceae; genus Endozoicomonas. Next base: position 36,280 of record CBDBOO010000050.1, on the reverse strand, counting down.
TCATGACTGACCTGCTTCCGGATTGCCGGCGTATTATAAAGGAAGCGTTGAGAATCAAACAGCAGCGAGCCAAAATTGTTTCATTCGGGCTCAATGGTTCTGGCTCTTAGGAATAGTCTCAAAATAAGTTTCGTATTTTCATCGTACAGATCGACTTGTTAGCGTAGGTTGGGCAGAGGGACGAAGCCCAACAATTCTGTCAGCACGTTCTGCTGCCAATGTTGGGCTTCACTTCGTTCTGCACCAACCTACAATAGTGATATGTTTTATGACACCCTAAAGCAAATCAGGACGTTATTTTTAGACCAATGGCACTGACTTAAGCCTTCTTACCTTGATATTCTAAGAGTCTGCGCGCCTGCGCCCTTGGGTGTTGAAGTCTTTTATGGGGTTTTGGCCGTCTTTTAATCGCTCTCGGTTCTTTTCGCCCCGGTCGATCGCCCACGATATGTTCCGAAGCAATTTGCACCATACTGTCAACCAGTGTTGATAGCAATTCTGTTGTCGCCTGTAGCAGAAGCACGTGAAAGACTTGAATGGTTTCCTGAGCCGCTTTAAAGCTTATTTGTCGTGGCAGGTTTTTGAGCTTTACTGCCGCTCGTGCCATTAATGAGCGTATCAAATTATAAACCAACAGGTGCACCGTGATTTCCTTCCTGACCATTTGCGGAGTCTTGCAGCGCAGTATATCCATCGCCATAAGGGATTTGATGGATCGAAAATCCAGCTCTACATGCCAACGTGCCAGATAAAGACTGACTATCTCGGATCGTGTGTATTCCTCTGCGTTCAGCAGGGTAGTCACGATTATTCGTTTTTTGTTTTTAATCACTCGGACAGTCAATTCTTTGGGCACCCATCGCTGGTAGTACTCACGGCTCATCCAGCTTGGGCGGGCTGGTTTTAACAGACGTATTAAGCCGTCTTTCTTTCCCAGTTTCTGGTCGCATTTTCGGAGATCAACGTGCCGGGCACCATTTTTTTCAAATACAACGTCTACGCCACCTAATTGCAGCAGTGCTATCAGGAAGTAATTCTCAAAAATAGCATCACCCAGCAGGATGTCGTTGGTTTTAAGATGGCTCAAAAGCTGTCTGAACAAAGCAACTTCCCCCGTCTTTTTGCCTTTGCAGGGAGCCACTGCGTACGAAAGTATTGCGCCACTGCCCAACACCGACAGAATTTCTATTCTCAGCAGCGGATTTCCAACCCCTTTTTTTGAGCACCATGTTGAGGGTAAGCACTTTGATTTTCAGTAGTGTCTGGCATCGAAAGCGTAGAGCCATCCGTCATAATGACTCGGCGATTATGCCATGCCCATGACTCAGGGCTGGCGCTGTCCAGATTGTCTCCTGACTCCGTCAAAAGAGCTTTGATGCTGGGTTCCGTAAGTCGCAATCTGGCCTTGCAATATGCGCTGTTGCGGGTCGTATTCGCTTTCTTCCCCATAGCAATTTGATCTCTGGCGTCAGAGATTAGGGTGTTACGGCAGGATTTATTTTCGCCCGCAACCTGCTGCATAAACAGACTGAGGGTTTTCGATGGCGGATAGTTTCTAACTCTACCGCCAATGTACTGAGACTTGAAATTTTGGCTCTACCTCAGATTGTGTGGGTAAATTTCAGCGATTCACCCCTCTTGGATAAAGATCAAGGCCACCACAATGAAAGTAAATTGCAGTTTTGAACCTTTCTCTGTTTCTGTAGCCGTAGGCTCGACCCTTGAGTCGCTGTATCTTTCCATTCATGCCCTCTGCACGGCCATTGTCGGCTTTCAGAACTATTGCGTTAATAATTCCCCACAGGTGTTCTTTGATCATCTTGGCCACTTTACGAACAGGTTCAAGCCGACACCTCAGTGCCCAGCTCAGCCACCGTTTCCATGCCTTGATAGCCCAAGCTCGTGATGTGTAATTCCACAGTGTCATCGCCATCTCTTTGATGGCCCAGGCTCGTGCTGTTTTCAGCTTTGAATCACGCAACGGCTCGAACGCTTCCCACTTTTCATCGCTCATATTTTCAGGATTTGTTAGCCAGTCAAACCGGGTACCTTTGAGTAAGTCTGACCCTGTAGACATAAGCGCTTTGTGCTCTTCTATGCGAACTTTATTGACCGCATTGCCTAAGTACTGGGCAACATGGAACTTGTCAAATGCTATTCGCTCCCTGGCTTCTGGCACATGCAATGTGACTGCCTTGATAAAGGGCTTCCACATATCCATGGTAACGCATTCAATACCGGCTTTCTGGTCTGGCGTCAGGGTCTCAAAGTACTCATTGAGGCTGTCAGCTTTATGGTTGTCGGCCAAATGTAAAACAATGCCTTTTTCATGATCTGTAACCACAGTGACGTACTCACGCCTCTTCTGGAATGAGGTTTCGTCAACGGCTAACCGTTTGGGATTGTCGTGTACTCTGCGTGCCAGACCTCTCGCTACTGCACGCTGTTGGATACCGTCGATGGCATTCCAGCTAAGCTTCATTTGTTGGGCAACTGCACTGGTTGTTGCCTCTTTCAGCCAGTCAATAACAAGTGCTTCAAACAAGGCCGTGAAACCAGAGTTCGGTTCAGCCCATGGAACCTGTATTGTTTTTACACCGTGATCGGAACATTGTGTACGCGGAACATCAGCAATAAGGATGGTTTGAAACTGGCAGGTATCCAGATGCCGCCACTTCTTCTGACGTCGATCGTAACCCGGAGAGGGTTTATCACAAACACTGCATTTAGAAGGCTTTTTGCCATCATGTTCGAGAAAGATTTCGACTTTTCCTTCAGTAATGGAGAGTTCCACGTGAGCCATGCCACGGAGTTTCAACGCCAAGTATTTTAGAGTAGAGTTCTTTATCGCGCATGTCGGCATCCTTGCCTTGAAGTGTTCAATATAGATTAAATCACCCACTAAAATTAGGGAAGAGCCGAAATTTTCAAGATTATCCTGAGTAAGCACGCTGGAAAGATTGTCGTCACCTGTCTGTGCGTACTGTTTAAGGACATCGCCAGCAAGGTTGAAGTATTCTGGGCTAAACTTGGTCATGGCTTGCTCGGGGGAGAGGAAATATACACGACATTTATAGTCGATTTTCTTCTTGGGCAAGCCTTGTTATTTCTGGGTTGGATTCCTTAAGTCAGTGCCATTGATTTTTAGACTACTCCTTAGTAACAAAACCAGTAACAAAACCAGTAACAAAACTAGCAACAAAAAGTCCGATGTTATTTAGATACGAATGCCTTTCTCCTCCAGTTGATGCATCAATCTGCGATGTGTGGCAACACCGATGTTTTGAGTATCAGCACTTTGAATCAAAAAACCGTTGATAAAGGCCAGTTCTGTCAAACGGTGCATACGGGCATCCTGACAGGTTGAGGAAATGTTACTTTGAGTCAGTTCGCAGACGCGATGAATCGTGCTGGTCAGTGGTTCTTCAAGAGAGATACCCAACGCCCGCAGAACCTGTTCTGTTTCATGCGCTAACTGATTCATATGTGCCAGATAATCCGTATTGTCCATCAGTTCGCCATTACGACAGTTATAAAGAGCCGTCAGCCCATTAATACAGCTGTTGATAGCCAGTTTTTCCCATAATCGTGTTTCTATATGATCGGTGACCTGTATTTTCAGGCTGAATTGTTCGGTTAATTTCCTGAAACAGCCATCCCCCGGATTGTTTGTCAGTGGACCAATCCAGGTTGAGCCTTTACCGGCATGGCAGACATCCAGATCTCCTTTCAGCCAGGCTCCGTCTGTGGTGGAACCGGCCCATACAGAATAATCCGGAAAAGCTTGGGCAATGGCGTTCTGGCTGCCCATGCCATTCTGTAGCAGTAAAATCTGGCCGTTTTCGGCAAGGTGTTGTCTTATGGATTCTACAGCCTGCCGGGCATCCTGGGCTTTGGTACACACAAGGAGCTTTGTTATAGGGGCAGAGAGTTCAGCGGCTGTGGTGATTTTGACTGGAAAAGAGTGTGAGCCTGCATCGGTGGATAAGGTAACAGTTGAGCGTTCGGCAAGACGTTGCTGACTGTGCCCGGATTTTCTGATCAGGGCTACTTCCAGCCCTCTGGCGCAGAGGCTGGCTGCCCATAAGCTGCCGATACTTCCTGCTCCCAACACATACCAGGTAGGATTTTCCATCAGACCCCCATTTATTGCCTAGACTGTTTGCGGCAGTGTACCACTGGCAGAGGGCTATACTCATATACCCATCGCCTTTCAAGATGATGCGTTGTTGTCTGCCCTCGTTCGCTGGTACGCCAGCCCGGCCCGATCACCTACTACTTGTAGGCTCACGGGGCTTCACTCGGTTGACGCCTAGCCTCATCTAGAAATCCAATGGGTATAGTGCATTTCCCCAGGAGATAAATTATGAGCCATACCTATAAATTGACTGAAGTCGTTGGCAGCTCGACAATCAGCAGTGATGATGCCATTCGTAATGCAATTGCTGCTGCCAGTGTCAGCCTGAAAAATCTTGGCTGGTTTGAAGTGGTGGAGCAGCGTGGGCATATTGAGGAGGGCGAGGTGGCTCACTGGCAGGTGACGGTGAAAATCGGTTTCCGGTTGGCAGAATCCAGTAAGTAATCTGTATACAGGTTGTTTTCTATTATGCAATCTCGGATACAATAGTGGTCAACTAACGACTATTGGAATAGACCATGCCTTCATTTGATATTGTTTCAGAAATTGACCTGCATGAATTGACCAATGCGGTTGATCAGGCAAACCGCGAACTGACTACCCGTTATGACTTTAGGGGTGTTGAAGCCAGTTTTGAAAAAAGCGGTGAAAGCCAGATTGTAATGACCGCCGATGCTGATTTTCAGCTGACTCAGATGATTGAGATGCTGAAAGGAAAAATGGTTAAGCGGGGTATTGATGTGAAATGCCTCGAAGTGAAAGATCACTACGGTTCTGGCAAGCATGTAAAGCAGGATGTGATTGTGCGTCAGGGGCTGGAAAAGGATCAGGCTAAAAAGATTGTGAAACTGATCAAGGATGAAAAACTGAAAGTTCAGTCAGCTATCCAGGGTGAGCAGGTCAGGGTCACCGGGAAAAAGCGGGATGACCTGCAAACGGTTATTGCCTTTTTAAGAGAAACAGATCTGGAAATGCCTTTGCAGTTTAATAATTTCAGGGATTGATTCTCTGGCGATGTTGTTGAGTTTTTGTACTTTTATAAAGAGCAAAAAATCAATGAGCATCCAGCAAGCTGTCGACTAATTCAATAAACAAAAAACCAATGAACGGAGCCTGAGAATGGAACCTGCAACAATGTCAGCTCGAAGCTGGGGGGAAGCCTGGAAAAGCTTTTTTCATCCTCGGGTCATCAGTATGTTGTTTCTGGGGTTCTCTGCAGGCCTTCCTATATTGTTGATTTTCAGCAGCCTGTCCATATGGCTCAGAGAAGCAGGCGTAGAGCGCAGCGCTGTTACTTTTTTCAGTTGGGCGGCACTTGGCTATTCCTTCAAATTTGTCTGGGCTCCTTTAGTGGACCGACTGCCATTGCCATGGCTCACCAATAAGCTGGGACGACGGCGCTCCTGGTTGCTGGTATCGCAAATTGCTGTTATTGCTGCATTGATGTTTATGGCGGCTAACAATCCTGTTGATGGTCTGGTCTGGGTGGCTATCGGTGCCGTCATGCTCGGCTTTTCTTCTGCTACTCAGGATATCGTCATAGATGCTTATCGCATAGAAGCGGCTGACAACGATCTTCAAGCCATGATGTCTTCTGCCTACATTGCCGGTTACCGGATAGGCATGTTGCTGGCAGGCGCGGGAGCGCTGGCGCTGGCCAGCTGGTATGGCGCTGATGAAGCTCTGTACAATTATCAGGCCTGGGCATCGTCCTATCGCACCATGGCTGTTTTTATGCTGATTGGTGTGATCACCACATTCATAATTGCCGAACCACAGAATAGTCATCGAGCTGCCGAGCAGCATTACGGCATTGTTGATTATCTTCAGTTTCTCGGGATGTTTATTGTGGCTGCTGCCACTTTTATAGCCTGCTTTTCATTGCTGGGAAGTATTGTTAATGATGTAAAGGGCGTGTTGGTTGATGCCGGAGTGTCTTCCCATATTGCTGGTTTTATTGCCGGTACGCTCAGAATGCTATCCAGTGTGCTGGGCGCCTTGTCTGTGGCCTGGTTGATGATCCGCTTTCATTGTGTTCCCAGGGCGATGGTTCGTGACACCTATGTTGCACCTTTTGCCGATTTCTTCCGTCGCTATGGCAAAGTGGCCATTTATATACTGTTGTTGATTGGTACTTACCGGGTTGCAGACATAGTGATGGGAACTATCTCTAATGTTTTCTATACCGATATGGGCTACACCAAGGAACAGATTGCTGCTATCAGTAAATCCTTTGGCCTGGCAATGACAATTGCCGGTGGTTTTCTGGGCGGGTTACTGGCGGTTCGTTATGGTGTGATGCGTATTCTCTGGGTGGGTGGGTTACTGGCGGCACTGACCAATCTGCTGTTTGCAGTGCTGGCTAATCTGGAGCCATCCAGTCTTTATCTCAGTCTCGTTATTGCGGCTGATAATCTGAGTGCCGGTATCGCTTCTGCCGCGTTTATTGCTTTTTTGTCCAGCCTTACAAACCGGTCATTCACTGCCATGCAGTATGCCATCTTCAGTTCCCTGATGACCTTGTTTCCAAAGCTGCTGGCAGGGTATTCAGGCACGTTTGTGGATGCCATCGACTACCCATTGTTTTTTATGGTTTCAGCGCTGATGGGATTGCCGGTTATCTTTCTGGTGAGCTATGTTAGAAAACAGATGATCAGGCACGAACTGTAAAGTACCTAGGAGCCTGACCGAGAATTAACCCGCACTGTCAAAGTAAAAAGCTAGAATTCAAAATCGATCAACATTTGATCGATTTTGGAAGAGTTTTAGTCATACTTAACCATTTCAAGCCTTTTCTTACCCTTTATGCTGCATTTCTCAACCTTTTTACATCTTCAAGACGGATTGATCCCGTGGATACCGCTGTCGCACATTTTTTCATATTGTGCGCCGCGCATACCAGTGAGAATTCCGCATCTACTTTCTCTTTACCTCTGAGGCTAAAGCCCCGGAAACCGGAATTCTTAATCTGACCAAACGGTGGCTCTGCAATTACCTTGCGATGGACGTATACCGCCTTCGCTTCTTTTGTCTCCATCTTTTTATTCATGGCCTGTCGCACGACTTCAAATTTGTCTGTACGAATCACCCGGCCAGCTTCTTTCTTTGAGCCGCTGCATCTTGAGCGATAGGGACACTCTGTGCATATATCTTTATCTGCACGATAACCTTTCCTTTTGGCCTTGCTCTGGGGCTTGGTGACGAGCTTTTTTCTGGCGGGACAGATAAATACATCCGCGTCGGCATCGTAAGTAAAATCCGCTTTGACAAACTTCCGGTCAGAATTTTCAAGGCCTGTCCCTGCGGCCTTTTCCTGACGGTCCGTGGCGACATAGGCATCAATACCACTCTCGTCCAGGGTCTGTAGATTTGAGCCCGAATTGTAGCCATTGTCCAAGCTCATCTTATCCACAGTTTCACCCTCGGTGGTCTCGGATAATGCCGCCAGGGCTGGCTCTACTTCCTGTAAATCATTCGCGCTCTGGCTGACGTGTTGGCCAACGATAATCTGGTTATCTTTATCAACGCTGATTTGTGCGTTGTAGCTGTATTCACAGTGTCCTTTTTTGCTCATGATCCGGGCGTCATGATCTGAAAAGCTGATTTGTTTTTTGTCGTCTATCAGTTCGCCCGGATTAAGCGTTTCTTCACGCTCTTCAAGCGCCTTTTTGGCTTTCTTAATTTTCTCGAGACGCTCTTGTTTGAATTGCAAGTCTTCAGGAATACTGTAGCCATTAGCCTCCTGATAAGTGTCGTCTTCTTCCTGATCACACTGGCGGGCTTTATTGATCAGATCATCAATCTCAGCACTCAGTTCTGCTTCTTTAGCCTTAAGTCGACCATAGCTCATGGCTTTGTGCTTTGACGTACTGGCTTTGAATTTAGACCCGTCAAGACTGATATGGCCAAGAGAGGCCATTTTAAGCTCCAGAGCGAGTTTGACACTTTGCTTAAAGCAATCATGGAAGAATGTCAGCTATTCCCCATGCTTATACGACATCGGTAACAGCGTATAAGAAGCATCACACGCAGGGCGCAGCTACAGCTGCTTACGTGTTGAGATATGTAATTTTTCCCAAAAACTCGACTATTTATCACGAGCATACAAAATATATACGACTTCGTACGCTAGTGATACCAAGGGGTTTAATGAAACGTGGGGAATTGCTGGAAGAATGTCAGGTGATCTTTACGGAAGTCGCCCAGAACCCTGAAATTAGGGCAGTTCATTTGGGCGATGTACATGAAAGCCAGGTCCTGTCGGCATCACTTTTCAATTTCACGAGAGCTGAACACACCATGGCTATAGGCGTAGATCAGGATGGAAATGATCAGCTTGGGAGGATAGGCATGTTGGCCGAGATGATGGTACTTGCTCTCAACTTCAGAGGTATCTATGTACTGAAAAATAGTTTCATAGACATAGCAGTCATGCTGCTTGGGAAGTAGATCAAAAATATTGGTCGGAAACAGCAAGTGCTGATTAAATTCAACAGGGCTGTCCTTAAATTTTGGTGGTGGCAACATTTGGCATTATTAGAATCAAGATTTGAGGCCTATCTTAACAGATAAGCCTGTTCTCGGTCAGGCTCCTAGTGCAACGCAGGAGCAGTTGCCGCGTAGGACAGTCTGTTCGCGTTCAGGCTCCTGGTCCGGCTTTGTGGAGCAATAAAATAAGATTGCGGTGGTTCGCAATGGTATTTTTGTCCGTTAGGCGCGTTCTCATTGTTTTTTATGTGCCTTTGATATATGAGCCATTACTGCCACAAGTGAACCAACTAATGTCCTCTTGCAAATTGGGCAAGCTACTTCAACTTTATCTTCACCTCTACCGTTCAACGAACTAAGAAACTCTGGGGTAAGGTGTGTTTTATGATGTTTGCCCCTAGTAAGTGAGGTTCCTAATACAGAGGAGCAATCTGGGAACGAACAAGGAAACTTTGGTGCTATTTGATTGTGAGTTTGCGCACTGGCCAGACTCCATGAAGGGGCTTGAACGAATTCATTGCAGGTAGCACCCAGCTGGGCATGATGAGATGAAGCTTCAGTGGGTTGATTTGATGCTACTGGTGTAAAAAAATCGGGTTGAAACGTAACAGTTTGTGAATAAACGTTTTCCCCATTGAGATATTGTTGAAACAAAGCAAATGCTTGAGGAAGTAAATCATACATCAATTCAACCCCGGCTTCCTGGTCAGTTTGTACTTGTTGTGGGGTGTTGGATATTATTGTAATAAAAACATTTTCTCCTGAATTTATAGCGTCTAGAAAGCTTAATTGAGCTCGCGTGATTACTCGTACTGCATAACCAGTATTAAGTTGGAATATATATTCAGTTGCTTGTGAAATTTGAGGTAGAACAAATATGCAAAGAATAACAATTAATTTAGTTTTCATATAACCACTTAAAACAAATGCTACAGGTAAGATACATTCAAGCAGAAATTTTGAGGATGTGGCGTAGTAAACGATTAAGAAATGCCATCTACCTCTATTCTTACCAATTCGTTGTTCTTAAATAGTGCCTGTCAGAAAACCTATCTAAAACAGGGGCTTTCGCAGGTTGGCTAATTAAAAGTGAGGGGTTGCAACAGGAATAGCCTTCAGGGAATGATTGATTTGAATGGATCAACCTTTCTGAAGGATCAGCCATGTGTGCAACACCCTCACTTCGGGCTATGTTCCCGCCAATAGTTGTATTGCTTACTCCCTATGTTTACAGGGCTACAGACGTGCCTTATAAAGTAGAGATATGACTAAATCTTGTATATTGCATTTGTTTATTGCCCAAAGAACAGCGATTTGTTCTGGGATACCTTCCTATCTCATGAATAGCCATATGTGGAGCAGGAAAATAAAGTTTTTATAGGACTTTAGTGCTCCCAACTATTGACGGGAACATAGCCCTCACTTCGTCCTATGTTCGCATTTTCTGGTTGGGTAATCGACCGTGTTGATATCGACTGGGACACCTCTGAAGCATTCGTGTATTTACGAAGAGATGGTCGCATAAAGCAGTTCAAATGCAGTCAGTGTCACTGGCCTATGGGCAAAATGCGCGAGAATGATAGACGTGTTCAAGATCTGCCGTTAGGTACGATCAAGGTCAATCTGCTCTTTACGGCCTATCAGTGACGTTGCTCAAACTGCGGCCACATCGAAACAGTGACGATTCCGGGTCTCGCGCCTAAAGCTCAAGCGACAGAACGGCTGAAACAGCATGTCAGCCACTTATGCCATTACATGCCCAGTGATAAAGTGCCTGAATTCATCGCTATATCCCACGATACAGCTAGGAGCCTGACCGAGAATTAACCCGCACTGTCAAAGTAAAAAGCTAGAATTCAAAATCGATCAACATTTGATCGATTTTGGAAGAGTTTTAGTCATACTTAACCATTTCAAGCCTTTTCTTACCCTTTATGCTGCATTTCTCAACCTTTTTACATCTTCAAGACGGATTGATCCCGTGGATACCGCTGTCGCACATTTTTTCATATTGTGCGCCGCGCATACCAGTGAGAATTCCGCATCTACTTTCTCTTTACCTCTGAGGCTAAAGCCCCGGAAACCGGAATTCTTAATCTGACCAAACGGTGGCTCTGCAATTACCTTGCGATGGACGTATACCGCCTTCGCTTCTTTTGTCTCCATCTTTTTATTCATGGCCTGTCGCACGACTTCAAATTTGTCTGTACGAATCACCCGGCCAGCTTCTTTCTTTGAGCCGCTGCATCTTGAGCGATAGGGACACTCTGTGCATATATCTTTATCTGCACGATAACCTTTCCTTTTGGCCTTGCTCTGGGGCTTGGTGACGAGCTTTTTTCTGGCGGGACAGATAAATACATCCGCGTCGGCATCGTAAGTAAAATCGGCTTTGACAAACTTCCGGTCAGAATTTTCAAGGCCTGTCCCTGCGGCCTTTTCCTGACGGTCCGTGGCGACATAGGCATCAATACCACTCTCGTCCAGGGTCTGTAGATTTGAGCCCGAATTGTAGCCATTGTCCAAGCTCATCTTATCCACAGTTTCACCCTCGGTGGTCTCGGATAATGCCGCCAGGGCTGGCTCTACTTCCTGTAAATCATTCGCGCTCTGGCTGACGTGTTGGCCAACGATAATTTGGTTATCTTTATCAACGCTGATTTGTGCGTTGTAGCTGTATTCACAGTGTCCTTTTTTGCTCATGATCCGGGCGTCATGATCTGAAAAGCTGATTTGTTTTTTGTCGTCTATCAGTTCGCCCGGATTAAGCGTTTCTTCACGCTCTTCAAGCGCCTTTTTGGCTTTCTTAATTTTCTCGAGACGCTCTTGTTTGAATTGCAAGTCTTCAGGAATACTGTAGCCATTAGCCTCCTGATAAGTGTCGTCTTCTTCCTGATCACACTGGCGGGCTTTATTGATCAGATCATCAATCTCAGCACTCAGCTCTGCTTCTTTAGCCTTAAGTCGACCATAGCTCATGGCTTTGTGCTTTGACGTACTGGCTTTGAATTTAGACCCGTCAAGACTGATATGGCCAAGAGAGGCCATTTTAAGCTCCAGAGCGAGTTTGACACTTTGCTTAAAGCAATCATGGAAGAATGTCAGGTGATCTTTACGGAAGTCGCCCAGAACCCTGAAATTAGGGCAGTTCATTTGGGCGATGTACATGAAAGCCAGGTCCTGTCGGCATCGCTTTTCAATTTCACGAGAGCTGAACACACCATGGCTATAGGCGTAGATCAGGATGGAAATGATCAGCTTGGGAGGATAGGCATGTTGGCCGAGATGATGGTACTTGCTCTCAACTTCAGAGGTATCTATGTACTGAAAAATAGTTTCATAGACATAGCAGTCATGCTGCTTGGGAAGTAGATCAAAAATATTGGTCGGAAACAGCAAGTGCTGATTAAATTCAACAGGGCTGTCCTTAAATTTTAGTGGTGGCAACATTTGGCATTATTAGAATCAAGATTTGAGGCCTATCTTAACAGATAAGCCTGTTCTCGGTCAGGCTCCTAGTTGAGAGATTGCTTGTCCTGAAAAGCTTGGCTTAACTTGTTTTGCCAGGCTTTTCTGCTTTCCTGGTCGGGCAGTTTCTCCAGTGTATCCTTGCATACCAGAATCATAGCCTGAAGGATGCTCTCCTCAGGGTACTCCAGATTTTCCAGCTGGCGAATGAGTTCAACGGCCAGGGCAATATCTTCAGGTGCATTTTCCATTCAGGTTAACTCTCCATTCCATCGATAATCCCTGAGACTGATTTTCCCCGATAAAATGGTAACACCTTCGTCAGCCAGACGATTTTTCTGCTCATTATATCGGGAACTGTCTTCAGGGAAGGATATCTGTCCTTTGGAATTTATCACCCTGTGCCAGGGTAAATTACTGCCCGCCGGTAATTGCTTGAGCACATTCCCAACAACCCGGGCATAGCCACGGGCACCAGCCATTTCGGCCAGTTGTCCATAGGTAACAACTTTTCCTGAAGGAATCTGGCTCAGTAAATACCAGATTTCAGCAGGTGTGAAGGGGGTCGACAACAGTCTGGCTCCATAATCTTATGACGAGTAGAGATAGCATAACCTACAATCTGTCTTCATCGTACACTTAGCACTCGAAGTGCTTGCTGCCGAGTCAAAACTGGCAGGGCACTAAACTGCTCTGCCAGTTTTGTTGGGAAGGCTATTCAGATTACGCCCAGCTCACGGAGTCTTTCAGTCAGATAGCTACCTGCAGTATGCTGATCAGACAGGGTAACCTCGGGTCTTGGATGAAGGAACAGGGGCAGGGATATCCGGGATTTGTTGAAATCAGTGCCTTCCGGATTAATGACCCGGTGACTGGTGGACGGGAAGTATCCACCGGATGTTTCCTGAAGCATATCGCCAATGTTTACGATCAGATTACCGAAGTCACAGGGGACATCAAGCCACTCGCCGTCACTGGATTGCACCTGGAGCCCCGGTTCATTGGCCGCAGGAAGAATGGTTAACAAATTAATATCTTCATGGGCAGCGGCACGGATTGCTCCGGCGTCCTCATCACCTTTTAACGGTGGGTAGTGCAGTACACGCAACAAAGTCTGTTGGCTGTTTTCGATCATACCAGACAGTGGTTCTCTATAGCGTCCGACTATATCGGATGGAGAATGCTTCTCAACCCAGCCCAATAAGGTTGAAGCCAGTTCTGTTGCTTCCTGATAATAATCAGAAAGTTGTTGTTTCAGCTCGGCCGGGCATTGTCCCCAGGGATAATAATGATAATATTCCTTGATGTCTTTTACAGTCTGACCTTTGGCGACTTCTGATATTTCTGAAGGAAAAAAGCCGTCTTGAGTTTCTTTTTTATAGAGAAAGTCACGTTTTTGGCTGCTGTTAAAAAAAGTCTGCCAGCTGTCGTAAATGGCATTCACTTTATCTTGTGATACAGGATGGTTTTTCAAGACACCAAAGCCGGTGGTTCTCAGGGATTCAACGAATTCCTTTTCGGCATTTTCAGACGTGAAATCTACTGCTTTTAATTTCATATTATATCTATTGTATTTTGTTATTGAGGCACTTTTTTATGACTAGTGAACTATCACAGGAGTGCATCGTTTGCTTCACAGCCTTAAATTTACCGACTGTGTAATACCCTTTTCGAATTCTAATTATGCTATTGCGCTGCCTTTTCAGGCTCTGATTCCTGTGTTGGAGTTACTCGCCATAACTATGGTTATGACTCGTCACTCTGTCTTGTCTCAACGCAAATTAGAAATCGGCAGTGGTATAATATTTATTTCACATGGCTATTTTAAAGGCTATTTAAGCTGGCCATAAAGTTGTTATTTTCCGGTGTTTTGATCAGTTTGTCACTTTGAATTTTTCTTCTCGGTTCTTTTTAATGGACCTGTTCAATGGACCTGTTCAATGGACCTGTTCAATGGATCTGTTTCAATGGGAAAAATCAGGGAAGAGTGCCCGTATTAGGGCTCATACCAAGGGGGAAATGAGTGGGACGATATTTTTTAATAACTGTCTGTTTTTGCCTTGCCTTGCCGGTAAAGGCAGACAGGTTGTGGATGGAAAATGGCGATACATTGAGTGGTGAAATTCTGCGGCTGGAGGGCGGAAAGTTAACGCTCAAAACCCTATATGCAGGTGTTATAACTCTGGAATGGCGCTACGTACAGACAATAGATTCAGATAAAACTTTCTGGGTGAGTTTCATCGGCGAAGAACAGGCAACAAAGAGGAAGTTTAAAGGGCAGGGCAGTATGCTTTCCGTCATAGATGAAAATGGTCGTGAGCGAACATTTTCTGCTGTCTGGCCTGTGGCGGGCATTAGTCGTCGTAAGCCAGTCATTCCGGATACCTGGCAGATTACCGGTAACGTCGGTGCTGGACTGGATGGGCAAAAGGGAAACGAGAATGACTTATCCCTGAGTTTTGATGGGCAGCTGAATATTGATGATCTTTGGAATAAAAATAGCCTGAAATGGGATATTGATATTGAGAATGACGACGGTGTCAAAACAACAGAGTGGATACTGGGTTATTCATACAGTCGATACCTGGATGAACACTGGTTTATTCAGGGCGCGGCAGATCAGAAATATGACTCGGGTGAGACACTGAGGGCACGTACAGCGATAGGAAGCAGTCTGGGGTACCGTTTTTGGGAAAAGCTGGATGGGGCTTTGAAAACCAGTGGCGGTTTAACGCGGCTGAGGGAAGATTATAGAGAGGAAGGATTGAATAATGACTTCGCCCTGAACTGGGAACTCAGTTACAGGAAAAAAATTCTCGATAATCTTAATTACTCGCTGAACAATAAACTGTTCTATCGTTTGGGCACTGCCAATACATTGATCATTGATACCCGACAGAGTTTTATCGTGGGATTAACTGAGCAGCTGGCACTGAAAATGACTCATCTGCTGGACTATGACAGTCACCCCGGTTCCAGTAGTAAAAAACTGGATAATCAGATCAAGTTTGGCATTGATTACCAGTGGTAAGGGCCGGCACGACGTGTAAAAGGATAGAGCGCTGATCGATTATTGCCGGGTCCAGGTTGAAATATTCTGGTTTTAGCCAGTCGGTGCCTGCAGCAGGTGTTGCGTATATTGGGTGTTATTCTAAATTTTGACGTATCAAGAAACAGATTGTCAGAATCAAAAATAGAGTTAACGTCCGTTTTATGTGCTCCTGCTTCATTTTCAGCCACTCTCCGGCTGTCATTCAGTGCCTTCATAGTGGTTTCCAGCCAGCTGGCAGCCGTACGAAGCAGAGTACTTCGGGATGTTTTTTTGAGTGGTTTCTGTTCGAACGGAAAGATCATTGTCTTTCTTATTTTCATGAATGTCTATTTCAATATGATGATATCCAGAGATATAGCGGCAGAGACATTCGATGCTGCATGGTATTTGGATAATGGGAAAGTGTTATTAGACGCTATTGATAATCGATCTCATTCGTATATACTCGCCGACAAATCATTAGATCAATAAATTACAGGAAACTGGGTGCTGTTATGGATCGAAAGGAAGAAGCGGCTCTTCATGCCCGAACACTTATGCTTGAGGAATACCATGGCATTCTGTCTACTCACTCCCTTGATGTTCCGGGTTATCCATTTGGCTCAGTCATGCCTTACTGTCTGGATGCCGAAGGCTGTCCGATTATCCAGATCAGTACCATTGCTCAACACACGAAAAATATTGAAGCCAATCCCAGGGTGTCCCTGATCATTAGTGAAAGCAATACTGATGATGTACATACCGGTGGTCGCTTAACCTGGGTAGGGGATGCCGAAAAGGTTGAGAGTGAAGAATTGGCAGAACATTATTACCGGTTCTTTCCTCAATCCCGCAATTACAACAACACTCACTCATTCGACTTCTATCGGATTAACCTGGTTCGGGGGCGGTATATAGGTGGCTTTGGCAAGATCTTCTGGGTTAATAATGCATTGATGACCAAAAATAACCCTTTCTTTGGTTCTGCGGGCACCTCGATGATTGAACATATGAATGATGACCATAAGAATGCGCTGAACACATACTGTAAAAAAGCAGCTATTCAGATTCCTGATGGTGTTCAGCCAGTGATGGCCGGAGTCGATTCTGAGGGAATTCATCTGCTGCTGAACCGCAGAGTGGTACGAATTGGTTTTTCCGAGCCAGCATCATCACCCATGGAAGTTCGTCAGCGCCTGGTGGCAATGGCTAAAATAGACTGAATACTGACCTGCAATGGTGGTCTGATCATTGCAGTTTTTAAAGTCGTTCACAAATTCGTACCTTACTTAGGAGTAGTCTAAAAATAACGTCCTGATTTGCTTTAGAGCGTCATAAAACATACCACTACCGTAGGTTGGTGCAGAACGAAGTGAAGCCCAACATTGGCAGCAGAACGTGCTGGCAGAATTGTTGGGCTTCGTCCCTCTGCCCAACCTACGTTAACAAGTCGATCTGTACGATGAAAATACGAAACTTATTTTGAGACTATTCCTTACAGAGGGTAAAGCATGAAAAAGTCATTGATGTGAAAATCACTGATTTTCTGATCATGATGCATGCCCGATTCCACGTATCAAGAGTCTATTCAGCACAAGTACAGAACATCGAAATTCAGTGTTCAGTACCTTGAAAAAACAGGATAGTGTCACCATATAGTTATCTCCAATAATGAATGGGGCCAGACATGCGCTTCCTTTTTGTACCCTTTATTCTATTACCGATTCTTGAAATGGTAGTGCTCATTAAAGTGGGCAGTGCTATAGGCGCTTTGAATGCGGTGGCACTGGTTATACTGGGCGCTGTTATCGGGCTCCAGGTTATTCGTCGCCAGGGTTTCAGCACTATGGTGAAGGCACGTCAGAAAATGGCGGCGGGAGAATTGCCCGCATTGGAAATGATCGAAGGCTTTATGATTGCTTTTGGTGGCATGCTGATGCTGCTTCCGGGGTTTATTACCGATTTCATGGGCGTTCTTTTGTTGATTCCCGGTGTACGAAAATTGCTGATCGGTAAGATCGTATCTTCAGGCCATTGGAAGGTGCAGCAAACAGAAATTTATGAAGGTGAATATAGGAAAGAAGGCCCGGGGAATATTCATCAACAGCAAATAAACCAGACAATTAATGGTGATTTTACCAGGGAAGATGAAGAGAAAAAATAAATTTTTCCCTTCAGACCTTGAAATTGACTTTATCACCCTTACTAAGTGAAACACCTGTTAATGCTTCGGAAAGCCTTGGCTGAGGGTGTGGCAGACAAACCTTTCGGGTAAGAATGTCTGACCGATCCGGGTAAAAAACAACGAAGCACGTTTTTATCCCCGGCTTAAGGCTGGGGACATTCCGGTAAAACGGAAACAGCCAAAGATGGAACGATGGTTCATTTTTGAACTTATGTCGTTCTCGAGCTAGCTAAAGTTGATGGCTGACTGTTAAAGAAACAACTCAGCATAAACAAACTGTTGGAGAGATAATCGATGAAAATCCGTCCGTTGCGTGATCGCGTGGTCGTTCGTCGTGAGGAAGAAGAAACTACCTCTGCTGGTGGCATTGTACTGCCAGGTTCTGCAACCGAAAAGCCAAACCAGGGCGTAATCGTTGCTGTGGGTGATGGTGTATTTCTGGACAATGGTGAAAAGCGTCCGGTTGGCGTCAGCGTTGGTGACAAGATCATCTTCGGCAAGTATGCAGACTCCAACACCGTGAAGGTTGACGGTGAAGAGCTGATCGTACTGTCTGAAAGTGACATCTTCGCAGTTCTGGAAGCCTGATAGCTAACGCTATTGATATTCCCGAACCTGATTGCATCAGATTAATTATCGCTAAGGATTACATACCATGGCAAAGCTAGTTAAATTTGGCGACGAAGCTCGCAAACAAATGCTGGAAGGCGTTAACGTTCTGGCCGACGCAGTTAGAGCAACTCTGGGCCCTAAAGGCCGTAACGTACTGCTGGAGAAATCCTTCGGTGCACCAACCATCACTAAAGATGGTGTTTCTGTAGCAAAAGAAATCGAACTGTCTGACAAGTTCCAGAACATGGGCGCTCAGCTGGTTAAGGAAGTTGCTTCTCAGGCTAATGATCAGGCAGGTGACGGTACCACTACCGCTACTGTACTGGCTCAGTCTATCCTGAACGAAGGTCTGAAGTATGTTGCTGCTGGCATGAATCCAATGGATCTGAAGCGCGGCATCGACAAGGCTGTAGTTGAAGTTGTTAAGCAGCTTCAGGCTATGTCTACTCCTTGCGCAGACAGCAAGTCTATCGCTCAGGTGGGTACTATCTCCGCTAACTCCGATGAACAGGTTGGCCAGATCATCGCTGAAGCCATGGAGAAAGTAGGCAAAGAAGGTGTTATCACCGTTGAAGAAGGTTCCGGTCTGGAAAATGAACTGGACGTAGTAGAAGGCATGCAGTTCGATCGCGGCTACCTGTCTCCTTACTTCATCAACAATCAGGAAAGCATGTCCACTGATCTGGAAAGCCCGTTCATCCTGCTGGTTGACAAGAAAATTTCCAACATCCGTGATCTTCTCCCGGTACTGGAATCCGTTGCCAAAGCTGGCAAGCCACTGCTGATCATCGCTGAAGATGTTGAAGGCGAAGCGCTGGCGACGCTGGTTGTGAACAACATGCGCGGTATCGTTAAGGTAACTGCCGTTAAAGCACCAGGTTTCGGTGACCGTCGTAAGGCTATGCTGCAGGATATCGCTATTCTGACTGGCGGTACTGTGATCTCTGAAGAAGTAGGCATGTCTCTGGAGACTGCTACTCTGGACGATCTGGGTTCAGCCAAACGCATTCAGATCACCAAAGAAGACACCACTATCGTTGATGGTGCTGGCGTACAGGCTGACATTGCAGGTCGTGTTGAGCAGGTCCGCGCTGAAATTGAAAATTCTTCTTCCGACTACGATAAGGAAAAACTGCAGGAACGTGTAGCCAAGCTGGCTGGCGGTGTTGCTGTCGTTAAGGTTGGCGCTGCTACCGAAGTAGAAATGAAAGAGAAGAAGGCTCGCGTTGAAGACGCGCTGCACGCTACTCGCGCTGCTGTTGAAGAAGGTGTGGTTGCCGGTGGTGGTGTTGCCCTGATTCGTGCACTCTCCGACATCAAGGTTGATGCAATCAACCCTGAGCAGGAAGCCGGTGTTGCACTGATCCTGCGTGCTCTGGAAGGTCCAATCCGTCAAATCGCTTCCAACTCCGGTGATGAAGCTTCAGTTGTTGTTGACAAGGTTAAGTCCGGTAAGGGTAACTACGGTTACAACGCAGCGACTGGCGAGTACGGCGACATGATCGAAATGGGTATCCTGGATCCGGCTAAAGTAACTCGTGCTGCTCTGCAGGCGGCTGCTTCTGTTGCCGGTCTGATGATCACCACTGAAGCAATGGTTGCTGATGAACCAGCTGATTCTTCTGCTCCTGCCATGCCTGATATGGGTGGCATGGGTGGAATGGGTGGCATGGGCGGAATGATGTAATCAGATTGATTGCATAACCCCCCTGAAGCTTGCTTCATTTAAAAGCTGCACTTCTTTCGAAGTGCAGCTTTTTTGTTATCAAGGAATTCTTTTCGGTTCTGTGAAATCGAAAAACTTCAGGTTAATGGATTGATGTGTGCAAAGGCAGGGCGATCTCATTTGGCACTAACTTTCTCTGTTTGGCTAATTATTCAGCACACAAAAGTACCAAAATAAGCCTGATTTCCTGTACTTCTCAAAAATTCAGTTTTTAAAGCTAGCTTTTTGAATATGCAACAGGATTGGTGTTTGTCAAATGAGATCGCCCTGTGTGCAAAGGTAATATCGGTTGTCTAAAGATCTTTTTGGAAACCTTGGCCAGAAAGATGTAAGCAGAGATAAAAAATAATGAGATACCACTCAGAGCGGCTATCGGCTTAATGTAGGCATAATCATGAATGATCAGATGTGCAATCGGACAGCGCTCATTGTTGCAGATCGTTGCCATACCAATAAATGTGTTTTCATCGTCTGAACGAATAATAAAATTATAAGTATCTTTCTCATCCCAGCCAAAGCAGTGCGGAGTAGTGCAGTTCTGTTTTTTCTCCAGATCAAAATTGATAACCAGAATATCTTTCTGCCCATTATCACGATGGCTGACAATGCGATTGAAGGGGCTAATGGTGATGCAGTCAGCAAAATCTATGGGTGTTGTATTGTCTGTAACATCCAGCCATGCTTCGAAATTCAGGTGGGGGGATGTACTTAAAGGCAGCATAACCAGTTCCTCGTCTTGCCATTCAGGGTTATGCAGTGTGTCAGGTATTGCCCTGATATAAGCTGCTCCAGATACCTTTTTGACGGTGAACAGTTTGATTTCTGTTCGGGTGAGTCCAGACAGATCTGGCTTCTGATCAGAGTATTTTCCCAGTAGATAGCTTCGGATCTGTTTGGCCTGTCGACCCGGTACAGCAAGAAAGTTTTTTGTTAAGAATCCGTAGCCAAGGTGCTTAAGGGGGGTCTCCTTTCCTTCTTCGGTGTTGCCATCTTTTTTGAGCGTTGCTCTGTTTTGAATAAGTTCAATACTGGCAATATGCTCCCGCATGGGGCCAACATGGCGATATTGCCGGAATTCTGACTGGGCGGTAGCGGGGAGTAATAGAGAGATTAAGGTAATAAAGAATTGAGTTGTGGCTGCTGATTTGTACATTGTTGATTCCTCAAAAGTCAGCAAAAGATAGATAGTTTCTTACCAAAATTCACAATGGTTGATTGCTTTATTGTTACGATTGTTGCTCTGGAATGAGGCGCAAGCCATCGAGCAGGCTGGACTCAGATCAATAACTTTTTTTAAAATATTTTACCTATTGTAACAGCCAGAAACCCATTGCACTGACGGTATTATACCATTGCCGGTTTCTAATATGCGTTATGAGCATGGCTTTTCAGACTCAGAGACAAGGCGGAGTGACGAGTTATAGCCGTAGCTATGGCGAGGAACTCCAACGCAGGATCTGAGTCTGAAAAGGCAGCGCAATAGCATAATTAGAATTCGGAAATGGTATTAAACCAACATCGGTTGCGATAATAGACAGCAATTAAATGGCTGTTTATAGAATCGGATATTCTATGAGATATCAGGGAATGATTAATGTTGCCGATGGTTATTTACATTGCGAGTCAGCCCAAAGGAAAAAGCGATGGAAAATGGAGTCGGCCCTTCAGGCCAGGCGGGAACACCTGTCAGTCAGACTGTTCCGGGCGTGGTGTCGCCGGAGGTCCAGAGTGATGGTCGAACCATTTCCGGGCATGGCGATGGAGCCACAGAGCTTGGGCAATTAAAGCCCAATCAGACAGCGTCAACGTCGTTGTCAAGCCGGTCGATTGAAGGCCGGGAAGGCGCTAAAACCGAAGGCTTGGGTAAGGCTGAGAATGTCCCAGAGAAGAGTCTGAACGAATTAGAAGAAGAGCAGACTGAATCGCTTAAGAAAGCAGGAACGTTATTACAACAAAAGGAAGAGAATCGGGTAGTGAATTTGGCTCTGGGGGCTTTGGAAAATCCTGAGGGTGAATTCCCTAAAGATTTACGAATCACTATTAAGTTAAAAAATGAGAAAACCCCTATTTCATTGATTCCACCGGACAAGAAAATACTGGCGAATCGAGATGATGCGGATAAATTAATGGCCCTGGCCGCGAAACTGCTGAGTGAACACCGGGATAGCAGTTTTAAAGATTACAACCCTGGCAAAATACAGGAGCAGTTGGAAGCCCTTAAAAAATCACTGGATAGTATTGCGGAGCAGATGGGTAAACTGGGTAAGAGCAGTGAATGGAAAAAGCTGTATCAGGAGTTGGAGCACCGGCAGGTTACAGTGGTTGCCAAAGGGAGTGCTTATGGATTTGAGGATGACAGGCCCGACACCGAAGAGTCTCTGGAAAGTAAGGTCGAATCAATCAGTGCAACATCACAGCCAGTGGTGGATGAATCTGATGAAGAAGCCGCACCGTTACCAAGTACTGAAGAGGCAACACAAAATACAGCTGAAAGTCCTTCAACACTGCTGCCAGCCGATTTTGATCCGGAAAAATATTTGAGAGAAGAAGAGGGTTCTGATGATCAGAAGATGCATCACGACCGACGTATAGGGGCAGAAGAAAATCCAGAGGGGTTTCGTTTTGGCTTTGAAGATAATGAGTAGATGTTTGCCAGGTGGGGCGCTCAGCTCTACACTCTTTGCACCGGTATCCAGCACAGGACAGTTCCATGATTATTCTGAAAAATAAAGGGACGGGGGTATCGTTGTTTCTGGTTCTGGCTCTGGCTCTGGCTCTGGCTCTGCTCGCTGGCTGTAGTAAAATAAATCAGGATAACTACGATAAACTGGAAGTAGGAATGACTTTCGGTAAGGTAACCGATATTTTAGGTCGTACTAATAAATGCGCTGAACAGTTGGGTACCAGAACTTGCACCTGGGGCGATGAGCAGAAATATATCCGGGTTAGTTTTGTTGCGGATAAGCTGGTGCTATACAACAGTGGCGGTTTGGAATCGAAGACAAAATAGCCATAATTGTTCTTTAAATCGGATAAACCGTAAGGCTTAGAACATTATTCTGAAGTTAAACCTACGGTTCATGTAGCTGATTCATTATTAAATCTCCTGGTTCATATACAGCACCCCACGATTTAATAAATCGAGAATGAGGGACTGACTTTCGGTGTCTGTCAGATCATACAAATCTTCAGAAGCAAGAAGGCTCTGGTCACATAACGTTTCTGCCAGTTTAATACAGACTGCACTGGTGCAGGGTGTAGTTTGACCATTAGCAAAAAACACAACCCTGTTTTGTTGATGCCGTGTTGCCAGTCTGGCATTTTCGCTGACCCATAAAGGTGCTTTTGTCATTTCATTAATCAGTGAAGGCCAGTCATTATAAAGTGTTTCAATGGGATGCTCATATTTTGGCTGAGTCATCATTTCTCCGAACCATTGCCCCAGCAATTCGCGATTTTCTGTATATTCATGAAGTATCGATTGCAGACGATCCAGTGCCTTGTCGTCAATTTCTGCCGGGTTGGTGGCTTTCAATTGATCGGCATCGGAATACCGTTTGCTCTCTGGTAACCGGTCAGCAACAAAGTCGGTAAATTGCATCAGAATATCGCGGTGACTGGGAGCTCTGAAGCCAACTGATATTGTCATGCACTCACCCAAAGCTACACCGTGATGACCTACACCAGGCGGAAGGTACAGCATATCGCCGGGTTCAAGAATATATTCATCCAGAGTCTCAAATTCAGACAGTATATGCAGAGGTGTTCCTTTGATGGTTTCTGACGAAGAGTCATAAACCGGCCCTATCTGCCAGCGTCTCTGGCCTTCTGCCTGAAGAAGGAAAACATCATATTGATCGAAGTGCGGACCCACATTGCCTCCGTCAGAGGCATAGCTGATCATAATGTCATCGACCCGCCATCGAGGTAGAAAATAAAACTCTTCCAGTAGTGCGTGAATTTCCGGAACCCAGTGGTCGACGGCCTGTACCAGTAATGTCCAGTGATTGTCTGGTAATCCGGCAAATGATTCTTCAGTAAATGGGCCCTGCTTTAATTCCCAAGGTGTCGCACCATTTTCAATAATTATTCTGGACTCAACCTCGTCTTCCAGTGCCAGTTCGGCCAATTCATCTGAAGAGAGCGGTGTTTGGAAATTCGGAATAGCCTGACGAATCAGCAGTGGTTTCTTCTGCCAGTGATCATTGAGAAAGTCGTCCGGGGAAATTGAACCAAGTATGGATTGCTTCATGTTTTGAAGAGTTTGCATATAGGAGTCAGGACTGTAGGATAACCTATTAACAATAATGATGGTGAAGAATATTGTTGCTGCCAGGGTGTTTCCGAAGAGAATTACCGGGACAGCGCCCGGAAAGATAATCAATGCAATGTTCTGACATTTGAAGGAAATATTTATGAGTAAGGTTTATGGTGTGTCTTTGTCGCCTATGGTGCGTAAAGTACTGGCGGTAATGGAACTAAAAGATATCGAATACAAGATGATTCCAGCCAGCCCTTTGCAGAAGCCGGAAGGTTTTGAGCAGATCAGCCCGTTGGGAAAAATTCCTGCGTATCAGGATGATCAGATAACCCTGGCTGATTCAAGTGTGATTTGTGAATACCTGGAAGATCGATACCCTGCACAGGCTGTGTATCCTGAAGATCCAGCTGTGAAGGCACGGGCACGGTGGTTAGAAGAGTATGCGGATACCGAATTATTCACGACCACCGGCGCTATATTCTTTGAGCGGGTCATTAAAAAACTCATTAAACAGGAATCGGATGAAGCTCGGGTTCAGACGGCTATTGAAGAGAAATTGCCGGTTATTATGAAGTATCTGGAATCAGAAGTGCCTGGTGCGGGTTATCTGTTTGGGGCTGAACTGATGGTGGCTGATATTGCCATTGCCACACACTTTATTAATGCCAGTTATGGCGGTGTGAAAGTTGATAGTAATGAAT
Organism: Endozoicomonas sp.; assembly: GCA_965208385.1. Lineage (GTDB taxonomy): Bacteria > Pseudomonadota > Gammaproteobacteria > Pseudomonadales > Endozoicomonadaceae > Endozoicomonas. The sequence goes on along the minus strand of CBDBOO010000050.1, from coordinate 11,670 downwards.
ACCCGGTTCTCAGTGCTTACCTGCAGCGAATCCTGCAGCATCCGGTTATGGTGAAACGATTGGCTGAAGACAGCAAGATGATGTCAGCATGAGGTGAAGAGCCTGATGCAGCCCCTCTATACCCAAAGGATTTGGAGTTGCTACAAGGCCGCAAGAGAGTTAAGCCTCGGGAGCTTAGACAAACTAAGGAGTGGTCTAAAATAACGTCCTGATTTGCTTTAGGGTGTCATAAAACATATCACTATCGTAGGTTGATGCAGAACGAAGTGAAGCCCAACATTGGCAGCAGAACGTACTGACAGAATTGTTGGGCTTAGTCCCTCAGCCCAACCTACGCTAACAGGTCGATCTGTAGGATGAAAATACGACACTTATTTTGAGACTATCGTAGGTTGGTGCAGAACGAAGTGAAGCCCAACATTGTCAGCAGATAAGTGACCGGGGTGAACGAGCGCCACAACGCAGTAGCAACTTCAAAGGCGACGGGTATATGGAATGGGTGAAGACAGGAGAGATGTTCCCTCCTGCCTCCGTTGCCTGCCATCAGGCTAACGCTGGAAAGGATATATTGTGCCCAGGTTGAGTATTCGGGTTAACTCATCCAGGGCTGTTCTCGATTCAATCAACAGTTGGGGATCGGCCAGATCGTTTTCGGACAGTCGGTCACGATAATGTGTTTCGACCCAATGATTCAGGGTAATAAACTGCTGATCACTCATCAGGCAGGATTGATTGGCCGCTGCCAGTTCCTGCTCATTGAGGACGACGCGTAATCTCAGACAGGCGGGTCCACCGCCATTATTCATACTTTGTCGTAAATCAAATACCTTGATTTCAGATATCGGGTTTTCACCGGCAATCACTTCCTGCATGTAGTTCCAGACACCAGCGTCCTTCTGGCATTCAGAAGGTACAACAATCACTGTGCTGCCATCAGGCATGCTCAATAGTTGGCTATTGAACAGGTAAGAAGAAACAGCCTGCTGCACACTGACTTTGCTGGAAGGTACTTCAACAATGTGAAAGTCAGTATGACCGTATGCATCCTTCAGTTGTTTATAGACGTTGGCCTGGTTAAGAAATGCCTGTTCATGACAGAACAGCAGGTTACGGTTACCCACTGCAATCACGTCATTGTGGAAAACACCCTGATCAATGATGTCTGGATTCTGCTGAGCGTAAACCGTATGGCTTTCTCTTAGCAGATGATTTCTGGCAACAGCTTCAGACGCTTCCAGTGTCTGTCTTGCCGGAAATTTAACCGGCGCAGGTTTGCTTTCATCAAAGCCTGTTCGACCATAAACAAAAAACTCGACACCGGCGGAGCCGTATTCCCGACAGAAACGGGTGTGATTAGCTGCGCCTTCATCACCAAAGTGGCTGATGGCAGGAAGTGCTTCATGATGACTGAAGTAACGGGGATCGTTAAAGGTGCCTTTAAGAATCCGTCCGGTAACATCATGCTCGATAGCCCGATGAAATTTGCTGGCCAGGTTGGCAGGGGTAAAGTGCACTTTCTTATCAGCTGTATCGGCACTGGGTGAAATCGTTGCCGCATTGGCTGTCCACATGCTGGAAGCAGAACAACAGGCTGTCAGAATATTAGGAGCCTGTTTGGCAGCACGACTTAAAACCTGGGCATCGCTGCCAGTAAAGCCAAGCAGTCTCAGGGTCTGAATGTCAGGACGTTCCTGGGGAGCGAGTATGCCCTGTACCAGTCCGGCGTCGTGCAGGGCTTTCATTTTTGCCAGCCCCTGCAGTGCCGCAAGACGCGGATTGGAAGGGTTTGCCTGATTTTTTGTTGAGGCAACGTTACCAAAGGAAAGCCCGGCGTAATTATGCGTCGGACCCACCAGACCATCAAAGTTGGCTTCAAATGCTTTCATCATTACAGTTCCAGACCAGGCGCCAGATTTTCAGGCATAACAAGAGACTCAGATTCCACACTGGCCACCGGAAATGCGCAGTAATCAGCGGCGAAATAGGCGCTGGGACGATGGTTTCCGCTGTCGCCTGGTCCACCAAATGGTGCAGCACCACTGGCACCGGTAATCGGACGGTTCCAGTTAACAATACCTGCGCGGATATGACGGAAAAACTCATCGTAGTTTTCCTGGCTGTCACTTAACAGGCCTGCGGATAAACCGAAGCGGGTATTATTTGCTGAGGCTATAGCTTCGCTGAACTGGTTGTAACGAACAACCTGAAGCAGTGGTCCAAAATATTCTTCATCAGGAAGGTTTTCAATGGCTGTAACATCAATAATACCCGGTGATACTAGGCCAGTGCCTTCTTTTAAATGGGTTACTGCAGTGATGGATGAACCCCCCAGTGATACGAGGCTCTCCTGTGCTTGCAAAATGCCTTTGGCTGCAGTTTCTGAAATCAGAGCGCCCATAAATGGCTGCTCTTCATCGTTCCACTGACCGACTTTAATTTTGCGGGTAGCTTCCGTGAGTCGAGCCATAAACTGGTCGCCCCAGCTTCCGGCAGGAACATACAGGCGACGCGCACAGGTGCAGCGCTGACCGGCGGTAATAAAGGCGGAGTGAATAGTGTCGTGCACTGCCGCACGGGTATCGTCTACCTCATCAATGATCAGCGGGTTGTTGCCGCCCATTTCAAGGGCCAGAATTTTACCCGGCTGACCACCGTATTGCTGATGGATCAATTTGCCGGTGTTGGAGCTGCCGGTGAAGAACAACCCGTCCAGTCCAGCATGTCCTGCCAGAGCGATACCGGTTTCTTTTTCACCTTGTATCAGGTTCAGAACACCGGCAGGAATGCCAGCCTGCTCCCAGAGTTTTACAGTGAGTTCAGCAACCGCAGGGGTTAATTCGCTGGGTTTGAAAATGACCGTGTTACCCGCCAGCAAAGCTGGAACAATATGGCCATTGGGTAAATGACCGGGGAAATTATAAGGACCGAATACAGCGACAACACCGTGTGGTTTATGGCGAATCATCGCTCTGCCTACGGGCATCTTGTTCTCTACAGAACCGGTGCGTTCATTGTACGATTTGATGGAAATAGCAATCTTGCCTTTCATTGCACCGGCTTCGGTACGCGCTTCCCATAAAGGTTTACCGGTTTCCTGCGCGATGGTTTCAGCGATCAACGCACTGTTTTCACCCAGTAATTCAGCGAAGCGAATAGCAATAGCTTCTCTCTCTTGATAACTGCTGAAAGCCCAGCTTTGGCTGGCAGTACGAGCAGCAGAAACTGCGTCGTTTACCTGTCCGGAATCGGCGCTGGCTCCTGACCAGATTGTTGCTCCTGTACCAGGATTTAAAGAGGAAAATTCAGTACCCTGGGCGCTAAGCCACTGGCCATTTATAAATAAGGATTGGTTCATTGGTTATCTCCTGGCTGTCGCAGGTGCTGCCAGAGGCACTATGCGTAAAGACTGACCTTCATCTACCTGAAGGGCGTCAGCCTGTTGTTGGGTAATGTTAATTGTCTCCAGACCTTCGAAGGAAAGTGCGCCTATAGTGCAGCGGAAATCTCTGATACCGCCGCTGGCCATAAGCCATGGAGTTTTATCATCACTGGTTTTGTTGTGAATATTTACGGTATAAAGTCTTGAATCACGGACTGCCCGAATGTCACTGATCCGGGTTTCGATCAGAGGTCCTGCATCGAAGATGTCGACGTATCCTGTGTATTGAAAGCCTTCCTTTTCCAGCATTTTCAAAGCGGGTGCTGTATTGGCATGGGTTTTACCGATGGCATCTCTTGCCGCATCCGTGAGCAAATTGGTATAGATAGGATGCCTGGGCATCAGCTCCGCAATAAATGCTTTGTCTTTGGAGCTTTGCTGATCGGCTTCTACAAAATCCACTGAGAAGAAATGACGCCCCAGTGCTTCCCAGAAAGGGGATATACCCTGGTCATCAGAATAACCACGCATCTCGGCAATAATGTGTTCATTGAATAATTCAGGGTGAGCCGCCAGAAACATAAAACGACTTTTAGACAACAGTGCTCCATTTCTGGAATGACGATAGTCAGGGTTCAGGAACAGCGTACAGAGCTCGGAGAAACCAGTGTGATCATTACAGATCATCAGTGTTTCAACCATGTTATAGACATTCAGGTTCTGTGAAGCATGTACCTGTTTATTCACTTTATAGTTATACCAGGGTGCGTTGAGACCTACGGCGGATTCTATACCGGATGTGCCAACGACTTTACCGGTTTCCGTATCTTCAACAACAAGCAGGTACAAGGCTTCGTCCGGGACAGGGTGTTGGCCGGAATGACTGGCAAAAGAGTTAACGGCCCATTCCAGTTTGCTGGCCACCTGATTCTGATCGGGCTGCAGGGAAGTAAAGCCAGGACCTGTTATCTTGGCAATCTCCCAGAGCGCATCATGATCTTCAGCGGTAATAGGGCGAACGATCATCATATTATAAGTAAAACCTGAGTTTATCGTTATTTAATGTTAGTACTTTCAAAGATTTTATCTGCAGAAGCAGCCACGAAACCTTGGTACAACTCGCCATCGGGCAAGGGGTATCGTTTAGCAAATTCATAAAAACATCCGGGCAGCTCCAGCTCCCCATCGGTGAATTGCACACTGACATTTTTTGCCATGGTCGAAGACTGTTCGAGCAGTACATCTGCCGAGCCCTTGATCAGTCCACCGCTGGTGTTTAATTGAAAACCTTCTTTCGCTAACAACTGATTAATGTCTTCTATCTGGTCGTGGGATTGAAGATGGTTGATTGATACTGTGAAATGATTCGGGCGATAACCGTGAGCTGCAACCCAGGAAGCGTATTCACTTTCACTGACCAGTGTCTGGTATTCGGAAACAGTCAGATCCCAGGGGCGACCAGAGAAGCAGAAATCATTCTGTAATACTGAAGCAGGATCAATCTGATCCACCAGCCTGTGGATAATTCCCCGGGCTTCTTCAGACAGTGATTCAACCAGTAACTCACTGATAAATACTTTCGGCAGAGTGTCGTCTTCATGCTGGAAATGTTTTGCAGTGAGTTTTCTTGCAGGAAAATCATAGTCACCTGCAGCAACATAGCCTGCATCAAGAAACGGTCTGGCAATTTTTTCCAGATTGACCTTGTCAAGGTTGAAGGTTCTCAGAGCAATATGATCATTGATAACGATATCATTATTCTGGCTGATAAAAAGATCATGAATCGGCTTGGCATCCGGAGTAAGAGCCAGATAGTTTTGCCACATGGCATCCAGTATTGATCGAATTTTTTGAGCCATAATATCTGCTCCTCTGTTTATAGTTATTTAAATACTTTCAAGACACTGCTGGTAAAAATAGCGATAAAAAATAGTGATAAAAAATGTTGTTAATAAGATGTTGCTAATAAAGTGGAATGCTGCGAACAGATTCACCCTTTGATAGACCCAGTTGTTCAAAAATCTGGTTGTTGAGATTAACGGATTCAACATTTCCCGGAGCGATAACACAACGAAATGCAGCCGTTGAAAGAGTGCTGACGAGGTATTGCTGTTTTATGGGTGCTGTATTCGATTCCGGTTGAATTATTCGACTGTCCCGAACGGTGGATAAACGATCAATACTGGCTTCCAGTGTAGGACCAGCATCAAAAATATCCACATAGCCTTCGTAGCTGAAGCCTTCCTGCTCCAGTAAGGCAACCACAGGGCTGCGGTCAGGTCGTACTTCTCCAATAACAGAGCGTGCCTTGCGGGACAGCAGGGTTGTATACACCGGATATCTGGGCATAAGATCAGCAATGAATCCTTTATCCCTGATGCCGGAAAGGTAATTAGCCTTTTCCAGTTCCATAGAGAAAAAATGTCTACCCAGATTTTCCCAGAAGGGTGACTTGCCGTCTTCATCCGTGACGCCCTGAAGCTCGGCCAGTACGCGGTCGGCAAAGCGATCCCTGTGGTGGGCGATAAACAACAATCGTGCCCTGCTTAATAATTGCAAGTTGTCGTAGGAATCATAATCAGGGGAAAGATAGAACGTGCAGAGACCTGTATACCCTGTGTAATCATGACAGAGCTTAAGTGCAGGAACGCGATTGTGAATCTGCAGATCGTCTGATGCATGAATAACGTCTTCCAGACGATAGCTGAAAAAAGGAGTGCGCAAACCCACGGCAGAATCTATCCCGGCAACACCGGCGATGGTGTTGCTGTCGGTATCTTCCAGAACAAAGTGATAGGTTTCTCCGCCGGGCGCGTCGATGTCCTGCAGTAATGACTGACGAGTACTGTCAATCAGGGTTTCCAGATGTTCACGTTCAACCGGGAGGGTTGTCATCAACCCCCTTGCGGACAATGCCAGTTGCTCCAGTGCCGTCAAATCTGAAAACTCTACAGGACGAACCATCATCATTTTTCTGGACTCCGAAGCCAGCCTGTATCTTTACTGGCGGCAATGGTCATTAGTAGTGATGCGCTCAGTTTAGCTCTTGGTACCAGACTGCTGATCTTCAGGAATTCCTGATCGCTGTGAATAGCTCCACCCTGTACACCCAGAGTGTCTATATTAGGAATTCCGGCGGAAGCCAGATTATTACCATCACAGCAGCCACCGGTAGGTTTTACGTCAATGTTCAATCCCAGTTCCCTACCACAGGCCTGAGCGAGTTCCAGTAATTTCTGATTCGCAGGCGACAGTACTTTGGGCTTGCGGGTGAAACCTCCATGGATTTTCAGTTCCAGACCATCCCGCTGATTAATGTCGTCGATTATTTTATTCAGATTGTCGATGCACCACTGTTCATCTTCGGGTTTCTCAATACGAATATTAAAACGGTGAACACAACGGTCCGGAACGACATTGGTTGCTCCTCCACCGTTTATGTAGCCAGGATTAAATGTAATACCTTCACGCTGGCCATTGAGGTCATCCATGGCGGAAACGAAGTCACATAAAGCCCGTATGGCATTACGCCCCAGATGATGCTCCCGTCCGGCATGTGCAGGTCTGCCATAACTGACTACGGAGAAATTACCACTGCCCTTGCGCTGCCCAGCCAGACTGCCATCGGGAAAGCTGGGTTCAAAAATCATGCCGAAGTCAACACGCTTTGCTGCTTCTGCAATCAGTGGAGCCGAACCGGGGGAGCCGATTTCTTCGTCGGGATTGAACAGGATTTCCCAGCCAATGTTTTCAGCCCATGGACTTTTCTCCAGGGTTTCCAGGGCCTTCAACATCACCAGAATGCCGCCTTTCAGGTCGGTAACTCCCGGACCATTGATGGTGTCATCATCGAGCCATTTTACGTTTTGAAAATGATGGTCAACGGCAAAAACCGTGTCCATATGGCCGCAGAGAAACACCTGTAAAGGCGCGTTGGGACGTTTGCGAATGCGTAATGCCCTGCCAAGGGGGTGATGAATAATTTCCCCCTGATCATCCACTTGTTGCCAGGGGGCAACATCGATAACTTCCTGCTCACCACCCAGGTGTGCTGTCAGCTGCTGAAGTTCAGCCATTACCCGGTTTACACCCTGGGTATTCAGAGTGCCAGAATTGATTTCTGCCAGAGAAATGGTGGCCTTCAGCATTTCATCCTGCTGGTCATTCAGGCTGTCCAACCAGGGTTTTATTGCTTCAGGAATGCTTTTCGTCATACGGGGGCCGGTATTCTTGTTGTTAAAGGCATCATTATATAAAACGGTAAAAAGCCTTCTGTCTGATTTGCGACTCATTCTGTCGGTAATAAGACACACTGATTTTACTAACGGGCCGTTGGTAGTCCAAACCATACAGACTTAACCTGTTATCAGTAGGTGGAATCATGCTTGGGAGTAGTCTAAAAATAACGTCCTGATATGCTTTAGGGTGTCATAAAACAGACCACTATCGTAGGTTGGTGCAGAACGTGCTGACAGAATTGTTGGGCTTCGTCCCTCAGCCCAACCTACGCTAACAAGTCGATCTGTACGATGAAAATACGAAACTTATTTTGAGACCATTCCTTAGTAATCACAGCCCTGTTGCATTCTGCGTGATACCTCAGAGAACCAGTTACTTAAGGTTGTGCAGAAAAAGAATCGAAACGTGATTATCATGCTTTGCTGTGATCGTTCGCGACAGAGAGTGACCAATATGACATTCCATCAACGGACATCAACGGAATAAAGTCTTCAAGCTCTGGTGAAATTCTTGTGAAGGGCAGACGTTACAGGTTTCAGGATAATACCATTGCCGGTTTCTAATATGCGTTATGAGCATGGCTTTTCAGACTCAGAGACAAGGCGGAGTGACGAGTCATAGCCGTAGCTATGGCGAGGAGCTCCAACGCAGGATCTGAGTCTGAAAAGGCAGCGCAATAGCATAATTAGAATTCGGAAATGGTATAAGACTGTCTGAGAAGTGAAAACCGGTTCCCAGATCTGGGAACCGGTATCAGAATGTCGTGTAAGAAATTCTGATTATGCAGAAAGCGGGTTGTTAGCCCAGATCAGACTCGAGATCGTGAAGAGCTTTAAACTCTTCTTCCGGTGTTTTGAATACCAGATGATTCTTGCTGTAAATGAGGTAGTAGGCAATCATGATGCCATAGAACACCAGAGCCAGAATGGCGGCAGTGAAGCTGGACAGGAACGTCGAGATAAATGCTGCGATGGCCAGCGCAAATGCAATACCAGAAGTAAAGATGCCGCCAGGAGTCTTGTAAGGACGTTCCATGTTTGGCTCTTTGATTCGCAGCATGATGTGAGAGAGGCACATCAGAGCATAAGAGATGGTGGCACCGAAGACCGCGATAGTCATCATCTGGTCACCTTCACCGGACAGGGAGAAGATAAAGCCGATAATGCCGGGTATGATCAGGGCACGAGCCGGGACTTTCTTTTTGGTGGTAACAGACAACCATGTAGGGATGTAGCCTGCACGGGATAGTGCAAAAATCTGGCGACTATAGCCGTATATGATTGAGAAGAAGCTTGCAATCAGACCAGCCAGTCCTGCGATGTTTACGAACTTGGCAAGACCATCGTTACCGACAAAATTGAGAGCATCAACCAGAGGCGCGCCACTTTGTCCCATCAGTTTGGCACCTGCTGCACCGGGCACCACAATCAGCATGGCAGCACCGAAAACCAGCAGGACAATCATTGCTGTGATAATACCACGTGGCATATCTTTGGCAGGATCGCCGGCTTCTTCTGCAGCCATTGGTACGCCTTCAACAGCCAGGAACAACCACATGGCAAAGGGAATGGATGCCCAGATACCCATGTAACTATTCGGCAGGAAGCTGCTGGCGCCTGCGGCGGTAGTACTGATCTCTGTGATATCGAACAGATTGGCAGTATCAAAGTGTGGAATCAGCCCGAAGAAAGTGACGATCAAAGCAACCACCGCGATAGCAGTAATACCCATCATCAGCTTCAGGGCTTCACCAGCACCCAACAGGTGAATGCCAACAAATACAGCGTAGAAAACAGCGTAAACCAGAGAGCCGTTAATTCCGATCAGTGATTCAACATAACCACCAATGAAGATAACGATAGCGGCTGGTGCAATCATATATTCAAGAAGAATAGCGATGCCGGTGAGATAGCCCGTAGTTCGTCCCATGGCGCGACTGGCGAAGGAATAACCACCTCCGGCAGCAGGCAGGGAGGCTGAAAGTTCTGCGATGGAAAGCACCATGAAGGTGTACATAATCGCCATCAGGATGGCGCCGATGAGCATGCCACCCCAGCCACCTAGTTCAAGACCGAGGTTCCAGCCAGAGAAGTCACCGGAAATAACGTAGGATATACCAAGACCAGCAAGAAGAACCCAGCCTGCAGCCCCCTTTTTTAATGAACGGTGAGCCATGTAATCATGGCCACCAGCCTCTTCTGTTACTTTGTGGGCAATGTTGTCTGACATAAACAGAGCCTTGTCGTTTATTTTTAAGAAACAGACAGAGCCCACTCGCTGAAAATAGTTATTGGGACTGCCTAATGGTGTTCAGTGCTGAAAAAGATCGGATTTATTGATGGATATCAATTTCCCAATTAACGGTTCAGCAAGGGTTGCATCAACAACAGCTTCCTTGCGAAAGCGGCTTTATTTTTGTTGTTTACCGGAATGGGTTTATTGACCTGACGCAAAGCCGGGATATTTGAGAAGATGACTGGAATCAATAGATAAGGACTTAATTGATGTATGAATAAATAATGGCTTACACCAGGGTGCAGTCAGGACTATTCCAAAGAGTCGAGGTTTTTTGAACCGGATGAGGCCAATGAGAGTTCTCAAGTTGATCCACTGAGAATGCTCAGTAATTGAAAGGGTAGAAGTCATTCATTCAGGGGGGAGAGGATGTGGCAACTAGATGTGAATTCGATGCAGGTGATTGAACCCCCGGTAAGCTTTGGCTTGCCGGGGATTAATATCAGGCGTTTGTAGCCAGTACTTTTTCTACTGCTTTTTCAAGACGATCCATGCCTTCGTTGATCTCCTCATCAGAGATCACCAGAGAAGGTGTGAAGCGGAGTACATTGGGACCAGCTACCAGCATCATCAAACCTTCTTTTGCTGCCGCAGCCAGGAACAGTTTGCCTTTACCGTGCCATTGCTCGGTGAGTGCAGCACCAATTAACAAGCCTTTCCCACGGACTTCTGTGAATATTTCGTGCTTGTTGTTGATCTGTTCCAGACGCTGTCGGAACAGTTCATTTTTCTTGCCGACATTAGACAGTACTTCAGGTGTATTGATCAGCTTGAGTGCTGCCAGGGATACAGCACAGGCCAGAGGGTTACCGCCATAAGTACTGCCATGGGTGCCAAAACCGAGACTAATCGCGATCTTGCTGGTGGTCAGCATTGCCCCGATAGGGAAACCACCACCCAGAGCTTTGGCGCTGGTCAGGATATCCGGTGTTACGCCCATGCCCATGTAGGCATAGAGTTCACCCGTACGACCAACACCTGTCTGAATTTCATCAAAGACCAGCAGAGCGTTATGCTGGTCACAGAGTTCGCGGGCACCTTTCAGGAATGCTTCATCCGCTGGCAGAACGCCACCTTCACCCTGGATGGGCTCAAGGACTACAGCACAGGTTTTGTTTGAAATAACGGCTCGGAGGGCTTCCAGATCATTAAAGGGAGTATGGGTTACGCCACCGGGTACCGGTTCAAAACCTTCACGATATTTTTTCTGGCCACCCACGGTTACGGTGAACAACGTTCTTCCATGGAATGACTGCTCAAAAGAGATGATTTCATTCTTCTCTGGGCCAAAGTTGTCATAAGCGTATTTACGAACCAGCTTGAAGGCGGCTTCATTGGCCTCACCACCGGAATTACAGAAAAATACTTTATCTGCAAACGTGCTTTTTACCAGCTCTTCAGCCAGTGCCAGCGCCGGTTCATTGGTGTATACGTTGCTGAGGTGCCAGAGCTTGTCACTCTGTTCTTTCAGGGCGCTCACCAGTTTTGGATGGGCATGGCCCAAAGCGTTTACGGCGATACCACCGGCAAAATCAATATATTCGTTTCCCTGCTGATCCCAGAGACGTGACCCTTCCCCACGGACAGGAACCATCGCCTGTGGCACATAATTAGGAACCATGACCTGATCAAAGGTGTCTCTGCTGACGGAGTATTCTGACATGCTATTTCCTCACTGTTCTGCGCCTGGATCAATATTCCACTCTTTGGAATATACGGCAGCATCCAATTTTTTATGGTATGACTGTGTTATACCA